>RQJH01000001.1:0-643545 GCA_014156375.1 Enterobacteriaceae bacterium 89
AATTAAACTTCGTAATGAATTACGTATGTTCACTCAGAGACTTGGTATTCATTTTTCGTCTTGCGACGTTAAGAATCCATGTCACTTTGAGTGCCCACACAGATTGTCTGATAAATTGTTAAAGAGCAGTTGCGACGCGCTTTAGCGCTCTGTCGCGAGGTGGCGTATATTACGCTTTCCTCATTCAGAGTCAAGCGTTTATTTTCGCTTTTCTCTGTCGGCGTTTCCGAAGAAACCCTTTCAACCCGGCGGCTTGCTTGCCGTTGCTCCGTGTCGATGGAGGCGCATTATAGGGAGCTGCCGAGGAATGACAAGCGGAAAAACACATTTTTATTTCAACCGCTCATCTTTTCGCCGCAACGCCTATTTATTCTGCTTTTTGATAGCTTCAGGCAGCGCGGCAAGGCTATCAATCACCCAATCAGCTGCTTTTTCAGCCTCTTCGGTCACTGGCTTACCGGTACGAACCAGAATCTTTGTTCCCACACCCGCCGCCGCTGCTGCCTGCATATCTTCGAGCTTGTCGCCTACCATATAGGAAGCGCTCATATCTATATGAAGGAAATCACGTGCAGAGATGAACATCCCTGGATGCGGCTTGCGACAGTCACACGTCTGACGGAACTCTTCAACGGTTCCCTGCGGATGATGCGGACAATAATAGATACCGTCCAGATCCACACCGCGGTCTGCCAAAGACCAGTCCATCCATTCAGTCAGCGTTTCAAATTGCGCTTCGGTAAATTTGCCTCGAGCGATACCGGACTGGTTCGTCACCACAACCAGCGCATAGCCCATAGCCTTGAGTTCGCGCATGGCATCGATGACGCCATCAATAAACTCGAACTCATCGATTTCGTGCACATAACCATGATCGACATTAATAGTGCCATCACGGTCAAGAAAAATAGCGGGAACGGTTTTTGCCACCGGTTTGCTCCTGAATAAGGCATGAACGCCTAGTATCTCATGTTTCCCTGGGCAAGAAAGTGTTCATTATCGCCTGCACCGGATTGATTTAGACGTCTGGATGCCTTAACATCCATTTCATTGACGGCCATCGCCGCTATCTAATAGCAGAAAATGCCACGGCAAAACTTCATACGATAATAAATAGCTAATGATCAAACTTTCGAATATCACCAAAGTGTTCCAGCAGGGGACCAGAACCATTCAGGCACTCAATGATGTGAGCCTGCATGTTCCTGCCGGACAAATTTATGGCGTCATCGGCGCTTCAGGGGCGGGTAAAAGCACCCTGATCCGCTGCGTCAATTTACTCGAGCGCCCAACCCAGGGAAGCGTTCTGGTAGATGGTCAGGATTTGACGGCTCTTTCTGAATCTCAGTTAACCAAAGCTCGTCGTCAGATTGGCATGATTTTCCAGCACTTTAACCTGCTGGCCTCACGGACCGTATTTGGCAACGTGGCCTTACCGCTGGAACTGGACAACACGCCTAAAGACGAAATCAAGCGCCGGGTCACCGAGCTGCTGGATCTGGTGGGTCTTGCGGATAAGCACGACAGCTACCCGGCAAACCTGTCCGGTGGACAGAAACAACGCGTGGCGATTGCCCGTGCTTTAGCCAGCAATCCAAAAGTGCTGCTGTGTGACGAAGCCACCAGCGCCCTGGATCCGGCCACCACCCGTTCGATTCTGGAACTGCTGAAAGACATTAACCGTCGTCTCGGTCTGACCATCCTGCTCATCACCCATGAAATGGACGTGGTGAAACGCATCTGTGACTGCGTAGCGGTGATCAGCAACGGTCAGTTGATTGAACAGGACACCGTAAGCGAAGTGTTCTCTCATCCTAAAACGCCGCTGGCCCAGCAGTTTATTCAGTCCACGCTGCACCTTGATATCCCGGAAGACTATCTGGCTCGTCTGAAGCCAGAGCAGCACGCAAACAGCGTACCGATGCTGCGTATGGAATTCACAGGACAGTCCGTTGACGCACCGCTGCTGTCAGAAACAGCGCGTCGTTTTAACGTCAATAACAACATTATTAGCGCGCAGATGGATTACGCCGGTGGCGTGAAGTTCGGCATCATGCTGACCGAAATGCACGGCACTCCTGAAGATACGCAAGCCGCCATTAACTGGCTGAACGAACACCATGTGAAAGTAGAGGTACTGGGTTATGTCTGAGCCGATGATGTGGTTACTGGCGCGTGGCGTCTGGGAAACATTGGCGATGACCTTTGTTTCCGGTTTCTTTGGGTTTGTTCTGGGCCTGCCGGTTGGCGTGCTGCTGTATGTCACTCGTCCTGACCAAATCGCCGAGAACGTGAAGCTGTACCGTACGCTGTCTGCGCTGGTTAACATTTTCCGTTCGATTCCGTTCATTATCCTGCTGGTATGGATGATCCCTTTCACCCGCGTGATTGTCGGTACCTCTATTGGCCTGCAGGCCGCCATCGTTCCACTGACCGTTGGCGCCGCACCGTTTATTGCCCGTATGGTGGAAAACGCCCTGCTGGAAATCCCAACGGGTCTGATTGAAGCTTCCCGCGCAATGGGCGCGACCGTCATGCAGATCGTGCGTAAAGTTCTGCTGCCGGAAGCGTTGCCGGGTCTGGTCAACGCAGCAACCATTACTTTAATTACCCTGGTTGGCTACTCCGCCATGGGTGGCGCAGTAGGTGCCGGCGGTCTGGGGCAGATTGGCTATCAGTACGGCTATATCGGTTACAACGCTACGGTTATGAACACCGTGCTGGTATTACTGGTGGTTCTGGTTTATTTAATTCAGTTCTCTGGCGATCGCATCGTGCGGGCTGTCACTCACAAGTAACGTTACACACAACATACAACTCTAAGAGTTAAGGAAGAAATATGGCGTTCAAGTTTAAGACCTTTGCGGCAGTGGGTGCCCTGATTGGTTCTCTGGCACTGGTGGGTTGCGGTCAGGATGAAAAAGATCCTAACCACATCAAAGTTGGCGTGATCGTGGGTGCGGAACAGCAGGTCGCGGAAGTAGCGCAGAAAGTGGCTAAAGAGAAATATGGCCTGGACGTAGAGCTGGTGACCTTTAACGATTACGTGCTGCCAAACGAAGCGCTGAGCAAAGGTGATATCGACGCCAACGCCTTCCAGCACAAACCTTATCTGGATCAGCAGATCAAAGATCGTGGCTACAAACTGGTTCCGGTTGGCAACACCTTTGTTTACCCAATCGCTGGCTACTCCAAGAAAATCAAATCTCTGGATGAACTGCAGCCGGGCTCCCAGATTGCGGTACCAAACGATCCAACCAACCTCGGTCGCTCCCTGCTGCTGCTGCAGAAAGTGGGTCTGATTAAACTGAAAGACGGCATTGGCCTGCTGCCAACCGTTCTTGACGTCACCGAGAACCCAAAAAACCTGAAGATTGTTGAACTGGAAGCGCCACAGCTGCCGCGTTCTCTGGACGATGCACAGATTGCCCTGGCGGTTATCAACACCACCTATGCAAGCCAGATTGGTCTGACTCCAGCGAAAGACGGCATCTTTGTGGAAGACAAAGACTCCCCGTACGTGAACCTGATTGTCGCTCGTGAAGACAACAAAGACGCGGAAAACGTGAAGAAATTCGTTGAGGCCTATCAGTCTGACGAAGTGTACGAAGCGGCCAACAAGATCTTCAACGGCGGCGCTGTTAAAGGCTGGTAATCTTTTCACAAAGTAATATCATTCAGGACGGGCTTTTTGCCCGTCTTGTTATTTATGCAGTCAGCTGATTCAATGACTTTTGGTTTACTACTGTTTGAGGAAAAATTATGCGTGCTTTACCGATCTGTTGTCTTGCCCTCATTCTGAGTGGCTGCTCGATGTTTAACAGATCTCCTGTTCAACCCGTACAAAGCACCGCAACACCTCCGAAAACGGAACCTGCTAAACCAAAAGTCTCACGTCCGGCGCCGGTAAGAATTATTACCAATGCTGAAGATCTGGTCGGCAAGCCGTTCCGCGATCTGGGTGAAGTCAGCGGCGAATCCTGCCAGGCCTCAAACCAGGACTCCCCACCTAATATCCCAACGGCTCGTAAGCGTCTGCAGATTAATGCTGCGAAGATGAAAGCTAACGCCGTTCTGCTGCACAGCTGCGAAGTCACCAGCGGAACGCCGGGCTGCTATCGCCAGGCCGTCTGCCTGGGTTCAGCGCTCAACGTTTCGGCTAAATGAGTGGTTTTTCCTTTGGGCAGATAGGGGTTATCCGCTCGCCTTATAAAGAGAAGTTTGCCGTTCCGCGCCAGCCTGGGCTGGTGCAACACGGTCACGGCGAGCTGCATCTGCTGCCGCCGTATAATCAGGCCGATGCCGTTCGCGGTCTGGAAGCCTTCAGCCACCTTTGGGTGCTGTTTGTGTTTCATCAGACAATGGAAGGTGGCTGGCGTCCGACGGTCCGCCCTCCCCGTTTGGGCGGCAACGCTCGCATGGGTGTCTTCGCCACACGTTCTACTTTTCGCCCTAATCCCATCGGCATGTCGCTCGTCGAACTGAAAGGCATTCGCTGCCAGAAGGATCAGGTCATCCTGCAACTGGGCAGCCTTGATTTGGTTGACGGCACTCCAGTCGTCGACATCAAGCCCTACCTGCCCTTCGCGGAAGCCCTGCCCGAAGCCGAAGCCAGCTACGCGCAGCAGGCACCGATAGCCAGCGTGGCGGTCAGCTTTACTCCAGAACTCGAAACTCAGTTCCCACAGCTGGAAAAACGTTACCCGCATCTTCGTGCTTTTATTATGGATGTGCTGGCTCAGGATCCACGACCTGCGTATCGTAAAGGTGAGGAAACGGGAAAAACCTATGCCGTCTGGTTACACGATTTTAACGTTCGCTGGCGCGTGACTGACGCCGGGTTTGAAGTCTTTGCACTGGAAGCCCGCTAATTTTCTCCTCCTCTCTTTTGACAACTCTGCCAGGCTGATAAACTAAACCACTTTTTTTGTATCAGACGGGGTCCCCCCGTCTGTACCGATCGTTCAAATGGAACCGTAATAACATGCGTACTAGTCAATATCTGCTCTCCACGCTGAAGGAGACACCAGCCGACGCCGAGGTTATCAGCCACCAGCTGATGCTTCGCGCCGGGATGATCCGCAAGCTCGCCTCCGGGTTATACACCTGGCTGCCGACCGGCCTGCGCGTTCTGAAAAAAGTCGAAAACATCGTGCGTGAAGAGATGAACAACGCCGGTGCCATCGAGGTGTCTATGCCCGTGGTTCAGCCTGCGGACCTGTGGCAGGAAAGCGGTCGCTGGGAGCAGTACGGTCCGGAGCTGCTGCGTTTTGTCGATCGCGGCGAGCGTCCGTTTGTTCTCGGCCCAACGCATGAAGAAGTGATCACCGACCTGATCCGTAACGAGCTGAGCTCTTACAAACAGCTGCCGCTGAACTTCTTCCAGATCCAGACTAAGTTCCGTGACGAAGTTCGCCCGCGCTTTGGCGTGATGCGTTCCCGCGAATTCCTGATGAAAGATGCTTACTCTTTCCACACCTCTCAGGAATCTCTGCAGGAAACCTATGACGCGATGTATGCGGCGTACAGCAAAATCTTCAGCCGTATGGGTCTGGATTTCCGTGCTGTTCAGGCTGATACCGGTTCTATCGGCGGTAGCGCTTCCCACGAGTTCCAGGTTCTGGCACAGAGCGGCGAAGACGATGTGATTTTCTCCGACTCTTCCGACTTCGCAGCCAACATTGAGTTTGCAGAAGCACTGGCACCAAAAGAGCCACGCGCAGCGGCCACTCAGGAAATGACTCAGGTTGATACGCCAAACGCGAAAACCATCGCTGAGCTGGTTGAGCAGTTCAATCTGCCGGTTGAGAAAACCGTCAAAACCCTGCTGGTGAAAGCGGTTGAAGACAGTGCCTATCCGCTGGTTGCTCTGCTGGTACGTGGCGATCACGAACTGAACGAAGTGAAAGCCGAGAAACTGCCACAGGTTGCCAGCCCGCTGACCTTCGCTACCGAAGCAGAAATTCGCGCAATCGTGAACGCAGGCCCAGGCTCACTTGGTCCGGTCAACATGCCAGTTCCTGTTGTGATTGACCGCACCGTTGCGGCAATGAGCGATTTCGCCGCAGGCGCCAACGTTGATGGGAAACACCTGTTTGGTATCAACTGGGATCGCGACGTAGCAACCCCGGAAGTCGCGGACATCCGTAACGTGGTAGCCGGTGACCCAAGCCCGGACGGTCAGGGTACGCTGCTGATCAAACGCGGTATCGAAGTGGGCCACATCTTCCAGCTCGGCACCAAATATTCCGAAGCGATGAAAGCAGCGGTTCAGGGTGAAGACGGTCGTAACCAGACGCTGACTATGGGTTGTTACGGCATCGGCGTGACTCGCGTGGTGGCAGCGGCCATCGAGCAAAACCATGACGAGCGCGGGATCGTCTGGCCGGACAACATTGCTCCGTTCCAGGTCGCGATTCTGCCAATGAACATGCACAAATCCTATCGCGTTCAGGAGCTGGCAGAAAAACTGTATGCCGAGCTGCGCGCGCAGGGTATCGAAGTGCTGATGGATGACCGTAAAGAGCGTCCGGGCGTGATGTTTGCCGATATGGAACTGATCGGTATTCCGCACACCGTGGTTATCGGCGACCGTAACCTCGACAGCGACGACATTGAGTACAAATATCGCCGCAACGGTGAGAAGCAAATGATTAAAACCGGCGATATCCTTAACTATCTGGTTAAAGCTATCAAAGGGTAAGTTCGCTTCCCCCAAAACAAAAAACCAGCCGATAAAGGCTGGTTTTTTTTCACCCTGACAAAGGTCTCAGCGCTATTGCTGGCTGCACTCTTTACCCGGCATAAACTTCGCGCCTTTATCCGCTTTCAGCGTTTTCACCTGCTCGCCGGTGTCCGGATTCGCTTCCTGGATAAAGTGAGCTTCAACCACCAGCAGCACCGGTTTCATCACATTGCCACGCGCTGCCGCATAGCCGCGTTCCAGTTCAGCATTGTTGGCAACGGCCACTCGTTTGCCGGTGGCACAGTCAGTGAAGGTTGCTGCATCCGCCATGTAGAAATACATGCCACGCATGGCCATCGGCGTTACGGGCAGGCTGGATTTGACCGGCTCCAGCGTGTAGTTCAGCTTAGAATCAATCGGATTCCCTTCGCGATCCAGCATCTCCAGCTTATCGCCCTTCGCGCGATAGTAGGATTTCTCGCCCTGGCTGTCGGTCAGCACCAGCTTCTCCGCCGTGCGAGCCCAGGTGCCGTAAGAGCCGAAGGAGGAAGGTTCGTGGGACACGCCCTGATAGTGCTGATTCATCACCCAGGTGCCGTCTTTTGCCAGGAACAGCGAGGTTTCGATACCTTCACAGTCTGCACAAGGTATCACCCCGCGCCAGCTCTGCTGCATCGGCTGCAAAGCCGTTTCCTGCTGACCCGGCTTCAGCACCTGTTCGTCAGAGCGATTATTACAGCCCGGCAGCGCCAACAGAATCCCCATTGCCGCAAGGGCGACCAGTACCTTCTTCACCTTAATTTCCTTATGCTGTTGCTGTTTTTCATCAGTCGCCGGAATGCCGTACTTTTCCGCGCATCGCTTTAACTGAAGACTTTTGTGATTTGGACGCCAGCCGACGCTCTTTCGAGGCCCTTGTCGGCCTGGTGGCGCGGCGCGCTTTTTGTTCCGTGGTCAGCGTCTGGATCACGGAAACCAGCCGGGCAAGTGCCGCTTCGCGGTTCATTTCCTGGCTGCGATATTCCTGTGCCTTAATAATTATCACGCCATCAGCGGTAATGAGATGATGGCTGGCGGCCAGAAGCCGCTCCTTATAATACTCTGGCAGGCTTGAGGCCCGGATGTCAAAGCGCAGGTGAATCGCCGTTGAGGTCTTATTCACGTGCTGCCCACCCGCTCCCTGCGCCCGGATCGCCGTAATTTCTACCTCTTCATCGGCAAGCGATACCTGCCGGGAGATAACAATCATTGTGCCAGTTGCCAGCTAACAGGATTAATTTCCAGATTATTCCGATCGTCCGATAGCCAGATAGTCCCTTCCTGCAACGTCGCCTGCAGGGACATATTCCGCGCAGCAAGTGTGGTTAAGTGGTTCAGTTTGGCATCGTCGAAATACCAGATGCTGAGGTTGGCATATCCCGCCAGCGCGGCCTGATTTTGCTGCCACCAGATTTCAGCCGCCCTGCTGTTGTAGGTAAACAGAGCGACCTGCTTAGAACGGGAACAAGCTTTCTTGATTCGGCGCTCTTCCGGCAGGCCCATCTCAATCCACAGATCGACGCCAAGATGATCGTTCAGCAGCCACACTTCAGGCTCGTCATCCGCACTTAAGCCACGCGTGAACTGCAGTCGCTCGTCGGCATACATAATCCATGCCAGCAGACGCAGCATCATTCTCTCTTCCGTTTCGGAAGGATGGCGGGCCAGCGTCAGGCTGGCATCGAGGAACTGGTTACGGTCGAGATCGGCCACATTGACCGCTGCTTTATAAATTGTCGCTTTCAGCGCCATGATTTAACTCCTGAAAATTGGCGGTCATTGTACCGAAATCGACGCTAAAAGGCTGTTGCCAATTCGCGGCAAGAGGGCTCATCCTGCTGATATTGCTTAAATGGGTATGGTATAGTCACCTTGCTAAACAGAGTTTATCTTCGTAGGCTTAAACCTGCATCCCACAGTTGAGTCAGAACGCTGACAGGAGGGCATGTGGAAAATTATTGTGAGTTAATCCGCAAGCGGTATGCGGAAATAGCCAGCGGAGATCTGGGATATATTCCGGATGCGCTGGGTTGTGTGCTAAAAATATTGAATGAAGTGGCGTCCGACGACGCGATTTCAGAGTCGGTCAGGGAAAAGGCAGCCTATGCGGCGGCAAACTTACTGGTGAGCGATTATGTCAATGAATGAGTCTTATCAACCCATCAACTGTGATGACTATGACAACCTCGAGCTCGCCTGCCAGCACCATCTGTTGTTAACGCTGGAGCTGAAAGACGGCGAAGTGCTGAAGGCGAAAGCCAGTGACTTAGTCTCACGTAAAAACGTCGAGTATCTCGTCGTAGAAGCCGAAGGCGAAAGCCGGGAGCTGCGACTCGATAAAATCGCGAGCTTCAGCCACCCGGAAATCGGTACCGTGGTGGTCAGCGTTGAGTAATCCTTAAGCGGGCAGTGTTACTGCCCGTTTTTCTGTCTGACGATCTGTAAGCCCTCTTCCCCAACGCCGCACTGTCCTTCTATCGTTACAAAGTAACCCGCCGCTGCAATCAGCGTTTCACCATAAAACAGCAGCGGCGCATTCTCTCTGAGCCACGGCGCTACGCCAAGCTCCTGCCAGATTTTCTTCAGCTTGCGCCCGCCGTGACGCCCGATGATATGCAAAGTGCCGGAAGCCGTATAGCGCACGCTGACCGCTTCATCACTTTCGGGTCGACGAATTGGCCCACCTGCGACCAGAATGAGTTTGTCGCCATCAGGTAAAACCAGAGGCAGGCTGATATCGCTCCAGGCTATCGGTGTCTTATCCGCTTTATCTCCGCGACGAATCCACCATAGCTGCTGCTGGTAGCGGCGAAGTTCAAACTCGCCAAAACGCATCTGTGGATTTGCATCCTCCCGCGCCAGCACGACTTCCTGCCATATCCGCTCCAGCATTTCGCGCGAAGGCATCGCGGCATTTTGCTGCGCCAGCCAGCGGCGAATCAGCGCCCCTCGCTTTGCAGCACTCATTGCCAGCAGAGGTGCAATGGCCAGCTGACCTTCTCCCCCTGACAGACCAGCGAGTTCCTCCGCCAGCAGCTCATCCAGCAGCTGTTCCTGCTCGCCGCACAGCTCTGCACTGCGGGCAACGGCACGAGAAAAATGCGGCCAGCGCTGCGTCAGCTGCGGGACTACCCGCAGACGCAGGAAATTACGGTCGTACTCATCATCCTGATTACTTTCATCTTCGATCCAGCTCAGCTGATGCTGTTTGGCCCAGCGTTCCAGGTCCGCACGGCTTTCATTCAGCAGCGGGCGAATTAACCGGGAACCGTGAAACGCTGACTCCGCCGCCATCGCTGAAAGACCCGCCGGGCCGCTTCCGCGTTTCAGTGCCAGCAGGAACGTTTCACACTGATCGTCAAGATGCTGCGCCGTGACCAGCACTTCATCCGCTTTCAACGCCAGGCGAAATGCCTCGTAGCGGGCTTCCCGCGCGTGGGCCTCGATGCCAAGACCAGCTTCAGCCAGGGTGACTTTCACTACCTCAAGCGGAACTGCCCAGCTCCGGCAAACCTGCTGGCAGTGTTCAACCCAGCTGTCGGCATTAGCGCTTAATCCATGATGAATGTGGATCGCGCGTACCTGCAGCCCTGGCGCCGTTTCCCGCCAGCAGACCAGCTGATGCAGAAGCACCGTTGAATCCAGCCCGCCGCTGAAAGCGACGAGGATCTTTCGCTGCGAATTTAATGCCTGAATGACCGATTGCAGACTCATAGGTTATTGCTGATACAGCTCCAGCGGCAATCCATCCGGATCGCTGAAAAAGGTAAAGCGACGGTCGGTAAAAGGATCGATGCGGATGGCTTCGCATTTCACCCCGTGACCTTCCAGATGCGCAACTGAAGCGTCAATATCATCAACGCTAAAGGCCAGATGTCTCAACCCGCAGGACTCAGGACGCGACGGGCGTGCAGGCGGAAACGGAAAGGAGAACAGCTCGATAGTGTACTGACCGTTTAGCGCCAGATCGCCCTTCCACGA
This sequence comes from Enterobacteriaceae bacterium 89, assembly GCA_014156375.1. Taxonomy (GTDB): domain Bacteria; phylum Pseudomonadota; class Gammaproteobacteria; order Enterobacterales; family Enterobacteriaceae; genus Scandinavium. The sequence continues at coordinate 10,706 of RQJH01000001.1, forward strand.
ATCCCGCTCTTCGCGATAGAACTCACTTTGCAGCGTGAAACCCAGAATGTCGCAATAGAACGCCTTGCTGCGGGCGTAATCGCTGGCAATGATGGCAATATGGTGAATCTGTTTTAAACCCAGCATGTCTTCTCCTTAATAGTATCGCAGCACGTTACCCGTGCGGGCCTGGGCGATGCAAGCAATCAGGCCTCTTTTAAGACTCGTACCCGATAGACGCCATCCTCATCGCGCTTCGCGCCGTGAATATCCGTTTCAAAACCTGGGTAATGCCGTCCAATGGAACAGAGCATCAGCAGGAAATCGAGCACCGCGCGGCTCTCCTCGGTGATCATCTCGCCAGGCATCAGCAGCGGAACGCCCGGAGGATATGGCAGGATCATGTTGGCGGAGATCCTGCCCACCAACCGTTCGATCTCGATGGTTTCAACCTCGCCTTTGATCTGCCGCTGCCACGCCTGATGCGGCGTCATTTTCATTTCCGGCAAGACGTCAAAGGCGCGCAGCATCAGGTGCGAAAGCTGATGCTGGCGGATGAGCTTATGGATCCCCTGCGCCAGATCCTGAATGCGCATATTGCGATAGAAATCCGGATCCTCCGCGTAGAGATCGGGCAGCATATTTTTCACCCGCAGATTGAGATCGTAAGCACGCTTAAACTCAGTCAACCCACGCAACAGGCCCATCGCCCGCGTCTTATCGATGCCAATACTGAACAGGAACAGCAGATTATACGGCCCGGTTTTCTCCACCACCACGCCACGTTCGTCGAGGAACTTGGCCACCAGCGCCGCCGGGATCCCCTCTTCGCTCATGTTGCCCTGTTCATCCATACCCGGCGTCAGGATCGTGACTTTGACCGGATCGAGGAACATATGATCCGCATCGGCATCTTCAAATCCGTGCCAGTCCTCGCCCGGAGCAACTTCCCAGCACTCTGCGTTATCCACTCTTTCCGGCTGCCAGATATCGAAGAACCAGCCTTCAGACTCTTCAAGCAGACGCTGGACTTCTTTACGGAAATGCAGCGCACGCTCCACGGAACGGTTAATCAGGCGCTTACCCGAATTGCCGCGCAGCATCGCCGCCGCCGTCTCAATCGAGGCCACGATCGGGTAGCTCGGAGAGGTGGAGGTATGCATCATAAAGGCTTCATTGAAGGTGTCTTCATCGTAGTCACCTTTGATATGAATCAGAGAGGCCTGGGATAGCGCAGCCAGCATCTTGTGCGTCGACTGGGTTTCGTAAATCACCTTCCCTGGCACGCGCTCGCCGCTCATGCCGCTTTTCCCCTGATAAATCGGGTGGAAATGGGTATAGGGAACCCAGGCCGAATCGAAGTGGATCGACGGCACGTCCAGCGTGTCTTTAATCCAGGTGGTGTTATACAGCAGGCCGTCGTAGGTGGAGTTGGTGATCACCGCGTGCACAGGCCACTGTGCTCCCGGCGCGGCGCTAACCTTCTGGCTTATAGAATCGCGTGTGAATTCACGGCGCGGAATGCCGCCCAAAATACCCAGCGCATTGCGCGTAGGCTTCAGCCAGAGCGGCACAACGTCACTCATCATCAGCAGATGTGCCAGCGACTTGTGGCAGTTTCGGTCTATCAGCAATGTGCTTCCGGCGGGCGCGGCATACATCCCGACGATTTTATTCGACGTGGAGGTTCCGTTGGTCACCATATAGCTTTGCTCAGCGCCGAAGGTGCGCGCGATATATTCCTCAGCTTCCAGATGCGGTCCTGTGTGATCCAGCAACGAGCCCAGCTCGGTCACGGAAATCGACACATCAGCTTTCAACGTATTGCCGCCAAAGAAATCATAGAACAAGCAGCCTACCGGACTTTTTTGATAGGCGGTTCCGGCCATGTGTCCCGGCGTGCAGAAGGTGTATTTACCCTCTTTCACGTAGCTGAACAGCGCGCGGGTAAACGGCGGGGTGATGTTTTCCAGGTACTCTTTGGTGTACTGACCTATACGCGTGGCGATGTCTTCTGCCGCGCTGAGCGCGTATTCAAAGAACCACAGCGCCATGCGCATATCCTGAACGCTAACGTCCATCGTCGAGTGGGTATTGATGAAAGCGTACAGCGGCAGATATTCATTAAGCTGATTGATATCGCTGCACAGCTCAACGCCGTATTCATCCCAGTCAAAAATCACGCCGCAGATACGCGGGTTTTGCTCAACAAACTTGACCAGGTCGGCGCTGTCCTGCGGCCAGATGGTGGTAAATCCCTGTTGGATCAGAGCGGCTTCCAGCTCTTTGATCGGTTGGTCTTTGTGCCAGGCGCCGTGCGGCCCCATTATCGCAATAATATTCACGCTATCCTCCCTGTAAAAAGCATCAGGTAAGCATAGCAAAATCACGCCGGCGATAGCACCGGCGTAATTACAACAGTTATAGCGCGGTCCACGCATCCTGCCATGAAATGCCTGTGCCTGGCTCATAGAAGCTGGCGTCACCGTTACACCAGCCGTTGTACGGGAACGGTTTACACTGATACAGCGCGCCGTGATTGTTGACGATATCTCCCGCCTGCCACTGCTGGCTGTGTGTCCACACAGGGTAGCCCGTAGCGTCACCGTCTTTTTCTTCGGTTTTTGCTTTGACATGCAGCGTGTACGTCGTGCTGTCCGACAGTTTGCCGTCGCTCACTTTCAGCGTAATCACATACTGCGCTTCTTTATCGCTGGCTGGCGCAGTAAATGTGACAACTTGTTTATCACTGCCGCTCACCGACTCACCGTTTGGCGCAGTCCACTGGTAATTCAGCGCATCACCGTTAGCATCCATAGATGCTGCAGCGCTTAACGAGACAGAACTGTCGCCATTCACCGCGCCCACCGGCCCGGAAATATGAGCTACGGGTGCGACGTTTTCCGCAGGCACCGGCGTTGGATCGGGCTCCGGCGTCGTGCCTTCATCGCGATCGTCTACCAGTTTGACGTTAAAGAAATGCTGAACGCATTTGCTGTAATCGCCCTCTTTAAGCGCGCTGAACGGCGTCTGGTAGTTCACCAGCTTACAGGCATAGCTCTCGTTGTTCGGGGTATTCGCTGACCACCCCCAGTCCTGTTCCCAGTAAATCGGCAGCGCGCCGGCACCCTGGTCATCGAACTGCTTCATATTTTTACATCCCAGGACTTCATCCGCAGGCACGGGGACTTTCAGATAATCGGCGAAGGCTTTGTAGTAGCCGATACGGTTTTCCGATTGGGCGTTCTCGGCGCTTCCGCCGCACTCAACGCCGCCGTTAATGATCTGCGTGGTGACGCCGAAGCCCTGATAGAGGCCGTTGGCTTTATCGTGATCGTTAGGGATCCAGGTGCCATCAATGACGTGCAGCATGGAAGGCTTCGGCGGCTGTGGGTAAACATAGAAGAAGATCGCGCTCGCCAGGTTCATCCAGGTATCGGCGACCAACGCTGGATTATCCAGCAGAGGCTTAACGTCACCGTACATGGCCTCAGAGAACGGGCCATAGTTGTAGTTGTAGGAGAGCTGCTTGGCCCCACGGCCGAAGTAGCTGAGGAAGTCACCGTCTTTGTCGGTGCCACAAGGCCAGGTTTGCCCCTGCCAGGTGTCAGGGTTACATTCTCCGTTGTAGCCATTTTTCTGACCTTCCACCCAACCTACCTCACGCAGATAGACCAGAGCCTGGCGCCACGTCGGAATGCTGATTGTATTGTCATGCCCGCCGGTTTCCTGGGCAAAATGAGCAAACATAGTTGCCAAAGATTTACGGCAGATAGCGTCACTGTCGCGGCCATCAGTATAACTACCGCAGACCGCCGGGAATTTCCCCATCGCTTTCAGGAAGTTTGAATAGGTATATTCCGGCGCACGCATCGGAAACAGGTATGCCCAGTCGCTCGCAGAAATAATACTTTCGACGCGTTTAACGTTAGCCGGGTTGGTAGTGCGACCAGGTTCGATCTGCTCAACCTGGGCATTATCCAGCGTCTGGATACTGTCTTTGACCGACTGCATCAGCGGGAAGCTGGTCAGCTCTTTTTCTTTTTGCGCCAGTTCAGACGTGGTCATTGGCCACGCTTCACTGGATTTCAGATATTGCGCACTGTGTGCTGCCGGGAGCCCTGAAATGGCTAATCCTGCCGCCACAACGCTCGCCATCATTTTCTGTACAGGTTTCATGGTGATTCCTCTGTGAAGTAAGTGTGTTTTCTGTCGGGTATCAGGCCCGGCAGGGACGCCACTTTACAGAGGGGCAGGCAATGAGGCTGTCACAGCACCTCATCCCCGGCATCACGATTTATCACATAAAAAAAGGGCTGAATCATCAGCCCTTTTTTATGCCAGATGAGGATCAGGCGTAGCCGTAGCTCATCAGACGCTGGTAGCGACGGTTCAGCAGATCTTCAGTGCTCAGCACGTCGAGATCGGCGAGGTCTGCCAGGATCTGCGCTTTCAGGGATGCGGCCATCGCTTCAGGCTTACGGTGTGCACCACCCAGAGGTTCCGGAATGATGGAGTCGATAAGCTTCAGCTCTTTCAGACGTGGGGCAATGATGCCCATCGCTTCAGCCGCCAGCGGGGCTTTGTCTGCGCTTTTCCACAGAATAGAAGCACAGCCTTCCGGAGAGATAACGGAATAGGTGCTGTACTGCAGCATATTCACTTTATCGCCCACGCCAATAGCCAGTGCGCCACCGGAACCGCCTTCGCCGATCACGGTGCAGATAACCGGCACCTTCAGGCGAGACATTTCACGCAGGTTACGGGCAATCGCTTCGGACTGACCGCGCTCTTCCGCGCCCACGCCAGGGTATGCACCCGGCGTGTCGATGAAGGTGATGATTGGCATCTTGAAGCGTTCAGCCATCTCCATCAGACGCAGCGCTTTGCGGTAGCCTTCCGGAGCCGGCATGCCGAAGTTGCGGCGAATTTTTTCTTTGGTTTCACGGCCTTTCTGGTGGCCAATCACCATCACCGGACGTCCATCGATGCGCGCAATCCCGCCGACGATAGCTTTGTCGTCGGCATAGGCACGGTCGCCCGCCAGTTCATCAAATTCGTCAAACGCCAGACGCAGATAATCCAGGGTGTATGGGCGCTGCGGATGGCGAGCCAACTGAGCAACCTGCCATGCACCGAGATCGGCGAAGATTTTACGCGTCAGCTCTACGCTTTTTTCACGCAGACGATGCACTTCTTCATCGATGTTAATATCCAGTTTTTCATCCTGACGGCCAACGGACGTCAGAGAATCGATTTTCGCTTCCAGCTCTGCAATCGGCTGTTCGAAATCAAGGAAATTCAGACTCATAGTATTCCTGTATTAGTCAAACTCCAGTTCCACCTGCTCCGAGCCTATCAGGCCACGCAACTCGTTCAGCAAACGGTCACTCGGAGAAACACGCCAGGTCGCGCCAAAACGCAACCGCGCGCGTGCATCCGCCCTCTGATAGTAGAGATGTACTGGAATGGTCCCCGAACGATGGGGTTCCAGAGACTGACGGAGACGGTTTAAAAGCTGGTCATCAATTTGCCTGTCCGTCAGCGAGATAGCAAGCCCGCGAGCATATTTTTCCCGGGCTTCGTCAATATCCATGACTTCGCGGGCCATCATTTTAAGGCCTCCGCTGAAGTCATCAAAGCTGACCTGTCCGCTGACGATAAGTATGCGGTCTTTTTCCAGCAAATGCTGGTATTTATCCAGCGCTTCGGTGAATAACATCACCTCGAGGCGCCCGGAACGGTCATCCAGCGTACAGATGCCGATACGATTCCCGCGCTTGGTGACCATGGTCCGCGCGGCAATAACGAGCCCCGCCGCCATGGTCACTTTACCACGGTCGGTCGGATGCATATCTTTAAGCCTTACGCCGCCGGCGTAACGCTCAATCTCTTTTAAATACTGGGTAATCGGGTGCCCGGTAAGATACAGCCCCAGGGTTTCCCTCTCCCCTTCCAGCACCACCGGCTCTGGCCACGGCATGCAGCTGGCGTAAGACTGCTCAACCTGCTCCGGCTCCTCGGCCAACACGCCGAACATATCGGCCTGACCGATGGCTTCCGCTTTAGCATGCTGATCGGCCGCTTTCAGCGCATCCGGCAGCGAGTTCATTAGCGCGGCGCGGTGCGGACCCAGCCTGTCGAACGCGCCGGACATAATCAGCTTTTCCAGCACGCGCTTGTTCATCTTTTTGATGTCAGTGCGCGCGCAAAGGTCAAACAGCTCGCGGAAATAGCCGCCGTTGTTACGCGCCTCGATGATCGCTTCGATCGGGCCTTCACCCACGCCTTTAATCGCGCCGATGCCGTAAACAATCTCACCTTCGTCGTTAACGTGGAAGTGATACAGGCCGGAGTTGATATCCGGTGGCAGGATCTTCAGCCCCATACGCCAGCATTCGTCGACCAGGCCCACGACCTTCTCGGTGTTATCCATATCCGCGGTCATCACCGCCGCCATAAATTCTGCCGGATAGTGCGCCTTCAGCCACAGCGTCTGGTAAGACACCAGAGCATAGGCCGCGGAGTGAGATTTGTTAAAGCCGTAGCCCGCAAATTTCTCTACGAGGTCGAAGATTTTCATCGACAGCTCGCCGTCGACGCCGTTGTTTTTCGCGCCTTCCTCGAACGTGCCACGCTGCTTCGCCATCTCTTCCGGCTTTTTCTTACCCATTGCACGACGCAGCATATCCGCGCCGCCGAGGGTATAGCCAGAGAGCACCTGGGCAATCTGCATGACCTGTTCCTGATACAGGATGATGCCGTAGGTCGGCTCCAGAACAGGCTTCAGGCTTTCATGCTGCCACTGGACGTCCGGATAGGAAATCTCTTCACGCCCGTGCTTACGGTCGATGAAGTTATCTACCATCCCCGACTGCAACGGACCCGGACGGAACAGCGCCACGAGTGCGATCATATCTTCGAAGCAGTCGGGCTGCAGGCGCTTAATCAAGTCTTTCATGCCGCGGGATTCAAGCTGGAAAACCGCCGTGGTTTCCGAACGTTGCAGCATGTCGAAGCTTTTCTTGTCGTCGAGCGGGATGGCGGCGATATCAATCGGCTCCAGCCCCTGTTTCGCCCGACGCGGGTTAATCATTTTCAGCGCCCAGTCGATGATGGTGAGCGTTCGCAGACCGAGGAAGTCAAACTTCACCAGCCCGGCATATTCCACGTCGTTTTTATCGAACTGGGTAACCGGGTGATTCCCGGACTCATCGCAATACAGCGGCGCAAAATCGGTAATTTTGGTCGGCGCAATCACCACCCCGCCAGCGTGTTTACCGGCGTTACGCGTGACGCCTTCGAGCTTACGCGCCATGTCGATCAGCGCTTTAACCTCTTCGTCGGCCTCGTAAATTTCCGGCAGCTGCGGCTCAGCCTCGAAGGCTTTCGCCAGTGTCATCCCCGGATCGGGCGGCACTAGCTTGGAAATTCGGTCCACGAAACCATACGGATGACCCAGTACGCGGCCCACGTCGCGGATAACCGCTTTTGCCGCCATGGTTCCGAAGGTGATGATCTGCGATACCGCTTCACGCCCGTACATTTCCGCCACGTGATCGATAACCTGGTCGCGTTTTTCCATGCAGAAGTCGACGTCGAAGTCGGGCATCGAAACACGTTCCGGGTTAAGGAAACGTTCGAACAGCAGGTCAAACTCCAGCGGATCGAGGTCGGTAATTTTCAGCGCATAGGCCACCAGCGAGCCCGCACCGGAACCACGCCCCGGCCCTACCGGCACGCCGTTATCCTTCGACCACTGGATAAATTCCATCACGATCAGGAAGTAGCCCGGGAAACCCATCTGGTTGATTACCTGAAGCTCAATCTCCAGACGCTCGTCATATTCCGGGCGTTTTTCGGCTCTGACCGCCGGATCGGGGAACAGGAACTCAAGACGATCTTCCAGGCCTTCTTTTGATTTCAGAACCAGGAAATCTTCAGTGGTCATTTCCCCGGTCGGGAACTGCGGCAGGAAGTATTCGCCGAGGCGCACGGTGACGTTACACCGTTTGGCAATCTCAACGGTATTCGCCAGCGCTTCCGGAATATCGGAGAACAGCTCGCACATCTCTTCTTCAGTACGCATGTACTGCTGCGAGGAGTAGTTACGCGGACGTTTGGGATCGTCGAGAGTAAAACCGTCGTGAATGGCGACGCGAATTTCGTGGGCGTCGAAGTCACCGGCATCAATAAAACGCACGTCGTTAGTGGCGACAACCGGTAAGCCGCGCGCTTCGGCCAGCTCGACCGCGGCGTGAAGATACGATTCTTCATCCGCACGCCCGGTACGGATCAGCTCCAGAAAATAGCGATCCGGGAAATGTTCTTCATAAAAGGCGACGCACTGTTCAACCAGCGCCTGGTTACCGCGCAGCAATGCTTTACCGACGTCACCCATTCGTGCCCCGGAAAGCAGGATCAGCCCTTCCTGTAGCTCAGCCAGCCAATCCCTGTCGATATACGGGCCCTGTGCGCCGTAGCCACGCTGGTAGGCGCGGGAGATAAGCAGCGTCAGGTTCTGGTAGCCTTCGTTGTTGGCCGCGAGCACGGTGATTTGCGTCAGCTCATCGGCAAAGGCTTCGCTCTGAACGTGGAAATCCGCGCCGATGACGGGCTTCAGACCCGCGCCATGTCCCGCGCCATAGAACTTCACCAGACCGCACAGGTTGGTGAAATCGGTGATCGCCAGCGCAGGCATGCCGAGCGCGGCCGCCTTTTTCACCAGCGGCCCGGTCTTCGCCAGCCCATCAATCATGGAATAGTCGCTATGCACCCGCAGGTGGACGAAACGTGGTTCAGCCATCTTCAGATTCCCGCTTTACTTAAATCAGGCAACGCTGCCCAGAGCGCGTTTTACAGGCCCGAAACTGCGCCGGTGGTGCTCGGTGGCACCATGCAGGGCCAGCTTTTCCAGATGGAAAGGCGTAGGGTATCCCTTGTGTTTGGCAAAGCCATACTCAGGGAAAGTCTGATCCAGCGCCGCCATTTCCGCATCGCGGGACACTTTCGCCAGAATGGAGGCCGCGCTGATTTCAGCCACCCGGCTGTCGCCTTTCACGACGGCCATGGAGGGCACCGGCAATGCCGGACAGCGGTTGCCGTCAATCAGCACGTATTCAGGCTGAATATGTAAACCAGCAACGGCGCGCTGCATCGCCAGCATGGTGGCGTGAAGAATATTGAGTTCGTCGATTTCGTGCGGCTCGGCACGGCCCAGGCTCCAGCTCAGGGCTTTTTCCTGAATTTCATCGAACAACGCCAGACGGCGTTTCTCGCTCAGCTTTTTGGAGTCGTTCAGACCAACAATCGGACGTGCAGGATCGAGGATCACCGCAGCAGTGACCACAGCGCCAACCAGCGGCCCACGGCCTACTTCGTCAACGCCCGCCACCAGATGAGTGTGGGGATAGATAAATTCTGTCATTGTGCCAGTTCCAGCACCGCATCGGCTGCCTGCTCATCGGCATTGCAGCGGATCTGCTGGTGCAGTTCGCGGAAGGTGTCGTGCATGGCGTGGCTGGTTTTCCCATCTGCCAGCAGAGGCAGCAGCGCCTCGGCCAGTTTTTCCGGCTGACACTCGTCCTGCAACAGTTCTTTGACCAGTTCCCGGCCCGCCAGCAGATTGGGCAGCGAAACATAATCGGTTTTCACCAGACGCTTCGCCAGCCAGAAAGTGAACGGCTTCATGCGGTAGCCCACAACCATCGGGCATTTCGCCAGCATGCATTCGAGCGCCGCCGTACCGGAAGCCAGCAGCGCAGCGTCGCTGGCGATCATCGCTTCGCGGCCCATGCCGTCGAGCATGTGCACGCGCAAATCTGGCGCCACTTCTGCTTTAATGCGTTCAAACTGCTCACGACGTTTGGCATTAACCAACGGCACCACCACTTCCAGATCCGGATAGTGATTGCGCAGCAGCTGGGCTGTTTTCAGGAAGTCCGAGCTAAGCATTTCGACTTCGGCACCGCGACTTCCCGGCAGCAGTGCCAGACAGTGTACATCGTGGGCAATACCGAGCGTATCGCGCGCCGCAAGCTTATCGGGATCGAGCGGCATCGCATCCGCCATGGTGTGGCCGATAAAGCGGCAGGGAACGTTAAATTTGTCGTAAAACGCTTTTTCGAAAGGCAGAAAGGCAAGCACCAGGTCGGTGGCTCTACCGATTTTGAAAACACGTTTTTGTCGCCAGGCCCACACGGACGGGCTGACGTAGTGAATGGTTTTGATGCCCTGCTTTTTCAGATTCCCTTCGAGGGTAATGTTGAAATCAGGCGCATCTATCCCGACGAAAACATCCGGCTTCAGCTCGGTGAAACGACGGGTAAGATCGGCACGAATGTGCAGAAGACGACGCAGACGCCCGAGGACTTCGACAATCCCCATCACCGCCAGCTCTTCCATTTCGTACCAGGCTTCACAGCCTTCGGCCTGCATGCGCGGACCCGCGACGCCAACAAAACGGGCATTCGGGTGGCGGGCCTTCAGGGCGCGGATGAGACCTGCACCAAGAATATCGCCGGAGGTTTCTCCGGCGACCAGGGCAATCGTTAGCGGACGATTTTCGACCATTAACGAATCAGACCACGCGTTGAGCGTTCGAAGAAGTCGGTGAAGGCTTTCACTTCCTGATGCTGCTCTGCGAGTGCAGCAATTTCAGGTTTGGCTTCTTCCAGCGTTTTACCGCTGCGGTACAACAGTTTATACGCGTTGCGAATAGCAACAATCGCTTCTCTGGTGAAACCGCGACGCTTCAGGCCTTCGATGTTCACACCGAAAGGCGTGGCATGGTTGCCCTGAGCGATAACGTAAGGAGGGACATCCTGAGCAACACCGGAGCAGCCGCCAACCATCACGTGTGCACCAATGATGCAGAACTGATGGACAGCCGTCATGCCGCCGATAATCACAAAGTCGTCCAGTGATACGTGACCAGCCAACGTCGCGTTGTTGGCCAGAATACAGCGGTTACCCACTGTGCAATCATGCGCCACGTGAGCGTTGATCATCAGCAGGTTATCGCTGCCCACCTTCGTCAATCCACCGCCCTGTATTGTGCCGCGATGAATGGTGACGCTTTCGCGAATGCGGTTGCGATCGCCAATCTCCACGCGCGTCGGTTCACCAGCGTACTTCAGGTCCTGGTTCACTTCGCCAATGGAGGCAAACTGATAAATCTCGTTATCGCGGCCAATAGTCGTATGACCATTTACCACCACGTGAGATTTCAGTACGGTCCCTTCACCAATAGTGACGTGAGGACCAACAATACAAAAAGGGCCAATGTGAGCGTTGGCACCGATGACGGCACCCTCTTCTACAATGGCGGTAGGATGGATAAAGGCAGTTTTATCAATCACGTATCAGGCCTCCCGGCTACGCGCACACATCATTGTTGCTTCACATACCACTTTTCCGTCAACCAGAGCCACGCCTTTGAAGCGGGTCAGACCGCGGCGCGTTTTCTCAAAGGTGACTTCCATGATCATCTGATCACCAGGCACAACAGGACGCTTAAAGCGCGCTTCGTCGATACCTGCAAAGTAGTACAGCTCGCCCGGTTCCAGTTTACCAACGCTCTTGAATGCCAGAATACCAGTGGCCTGAGCCATAGCTTCCAGAATCAGCACGCCCGGGAAAATAGGTTTGCCCGGGAAATGTCCCTGGAAAAACGGCTCATTTACGGAGACATTTTTAACTGCGCGCAGAAAACGACCTTCTTCAAAATCCAGCACGCGATCAACCAATAAGAACGGGTAGCGGTGTGGCAGAAGTTCCAGAATCTCTTCAATGTGCAGAGTATGAGTGTCAGTAGTCAAAATACTCTTCCTGTCTAAATATACTGAAATGCAATAATAACACGGCCTGCCAGATTTTAAGAAATCAGACAGGCCGGGAAAGTTGGCGCTTGGGTGAGGCGTTAGTCTTGCTGACTGGATTTGCGCTCAAGAGCTTTGAGACGCTTGCTCATGTCATCAATATTCATCACCAGCGCGGCGGTTTTACGCCAGACCTTGTTCGGCTGCAGCGGAATGCCGGAGGAGTAGACTCCTGGCTCGGTAATCGGACGCATCACCATGCCCATACCGGTTACCGTGACCTTGTCGCAGATTTCCATATGACCGTTAATGACGCTTGCGCCACCAATCATACAGTAGCGGCCGATCTTCAGGCTGCCCGCCATGATAACCCCACCTGCAACGGCGGTATTGTCACCGATGATGACGTTGTGCGCAATCTGGCACTGGTTATCGATGATCACGCCATTGCCGATCACGGTGTCATCCAGCGCACCGCGGTCAATGGTGGTACAGGCGCCGATCTCAACGCGATCGCCAATAATCACGCGACCAAGCTGCGGGATCTTCACCCAGTTGCCACGATCGTTAGCATAGCCGAAGCCGTCGGAGCCGATCACCGTGCTGGACTGGATCAGGCAGTGCTCACCGATCTCAATCTCATGATAGACGGAAACATTCGCCCAAAGACGCGTTCCGGCACCAATCTTAGTGTCTTTACCGACGAAGCAACCTGCACCAATGCGCACGTTGTCACCGAGAACAACCCCGGATTCAATCACGGCATTCGGGCCAATTGAAACGTTTTTTCCGAGCGTTGCAGTCGCATCGACTACCGCGCTTGGAGCGATATCCTGCGCCGGTTGCGGCGTGGTATCGAGAATTTGAGCCATGCGGGCATAGGTCAGGTAGGGGTTCTTCACTACCAGCGCCGCGCTGTGGGCAAACGGTAAATCATCCGCAGTCATCACAACCGCAGTTGCCTGGCATGCGGCCAGATGCTCACGGTACTTTGGATTCACCATGAACGTAATATGGCCTGCTTTAGCGGACTGCATGGACGCAACAGCGGTGATGACGAGATCGCCATCACCGTGTAATTCTGCATCCAACTGCTGCGCTAAATCAGCCAGTCGAATTGAAGGCATTACTTATTTAACCTGTTTCAGCACATCAGCGGTGATGTCTTTGATATCACTGCTGTTGTAAGCAACGGTATTTGCGTCAACCACCAGATCGATGCTCTGATCTTTCGCTACGCTCTGAACAGCAGCCTGGATACGGGTAACCAGTTTGCCGCGCTCTTCGTTAGAACGACGTGCACGATCCTGCTCAAACTGCTGAGCTTTCTGGGAGAAAGCCTGACGCTGAGTCATGATGTCTTTTTCAGCTTTGCTGCGATCGCTGGCTTTCATGGTAGAGCCATCACGCTGCAGACGCTGCATTTTAGCCTGAAGATCGGATTCCTGGCTCTGCAGCTCAGCTGCACGGCCTTTGAACTCACCTTCCAGTTTCGCAGACACACCGGTTTTCTGTGCGACCTGCTGGAACAGACTACCCATGTTCACGATTGCAATTTTATCTGCAGCCTGTGCAGAGGTAACCATTGCCAGACCCAGACCTGCAGCTAATAACCACTTTTTCACAATAAAACTCCTTACCATCCCATGAGTGCCCGAAGGCACCGTTCTTTGCGAAGTCACGCGACCACGCGAGTGATCGTCAAATGCCGTCGCTACACTGCACTTGCATTCCTTTGCTCAGGAACAATTACCAGGTTTTACCAATGTTAAACTGGAACTGCTCCGCTTTGTCTCCTTCGTACTTTTTAAACGGCTGGGCGTAGGAGAACACCAACGGCCCTAAAGGTGACATCCATTGTAATGCGAGACCTGCAGACATGCGAATATTGCCCGGGTCGCCGTAGTCCGGAATACCGAGATTTTGCATATCTGCCGTGTTATCCCAATGCGTATCCCATACGGTACCCGCATCCACGAAGAAGGAAGTACGGACTGAGTTCGCGTATTTATCACTGATAAACGGCGTTGGCACAATCAGCTCGGCGCTGGCGACGGCCATGGCGTTACCACCGACGGCATCATCAGACTTACAGTATGAACCCGTTTTACAGTTATCCTGATTCGGACCGGTATACACCGCTTTCGGACCGATGTTGTTCGACTGGAAGCCACGCACGGTGCTGGAACCACCGGCATAGAAGTTCTCATAGAACGGCAGTTCTTTGCCGCCTAAACCATCACCGTAGCCCCAGCGAGTACGACCCAGCAGCACCCACTTGTGATCGTCATCGATCGGGAAGTAGGACGCGGTATCCAGAGTCACTTTATAGAACTCGTTATCGGAACCAGGAATGGTGACTTTACCGTTCAGGTTGACGCGCGAACCGTCCGTCGGGAAGAACCCGCGGTCGAGTTTGTTATACGTCCAACCATAGTTGAAGGTGAAGTCATCGGCAGAGAAGCCGTTGGTGTCACCCTGACCCAGCGATTGCAGATAACGATCCATTGCCACCTGTGGTTGCATGTTAGACAGGTCGTTATGGACGTAGCCTAAACCAGCGCGCAGGGTGTTGTATTCGTTAATTGGGAAGCCCAGGGTTCCATCGACGCCGTAACTCTTGTTGGTGTACGAGGAAAGGTCTGCATCATCCGCTTTAAAGTCATTATAGAAGATACGACCACCGAGGCTCACACCGTCAACCGTGAAGTACGGGTTGGTGACAGAGAACTCAGAATAGGTCTGGTAGTCGTTCTTGGTGCCGTTGATGCCGACAGAGTAACCGGTACCTAACCAGTTATCCTGCTGAACGCCAACCTGGAAGCTAACACCACTTTCGGTACCATAGCCAACGCCGAAGTTGAAGCTACCGGTGTTACGCTCTTTCACCTTGTAGACCACATCAACCTGATCCGGGCTGCCCGGAACACGCTGAGTATCAACATCTACCGTTTCAAAGTAGCCAAGACGGTTCAAACGATCTTTACCGGAATCAACCAGATCGCTGCCGAGCCATGCCCCTTCCATCTGACGCATTTCGCGGCGCAGAACGGAATCTTTGGAGGTGTCGTTACCTTCAAAGCGGATCTTACGAACGTAGTAACGGTTGCCCGCGTCCACGTTAACGTGCAGCTTCACGGTTTTATCCGCGTCGTTGATCTCTGGCTGAGACTGTACGCGCGGGTAGGCGTAGCCGTAGCGACCAAGAAGTTTCTTAATGTTGTCTTCCATTTTGGTCACTTTGGCGCCGTTGTAGAGCTCACCCGGATCGACTTTGGTCAGGCTTTCGATCTCTGCAGAGTGACCCGCCAGATTTCCGCTCACCTCAACGCCCTGAAGCTTGTACTGCTCGCCTTCAGTGATGTTGATGGTGATGTAGATACCTTTTTTATCCGGCGTCAGGCTGACCTGCGTGGAATCGATGTTGAAACGTGCATAGCCGCGATCCAGATAGTAGCTGCGCAGGGTTTCGAGATCGCCCGCCAGTTTCTGTTTCTGGTATTTACGATCGCCGACCACGTTCCACCACGGCACTTCGTCACGCAGCTGGAAGTTGGAGATCAGGTCATCGGTACTGAACGCATGGTTACCGACGATGTTGATCTGTTGAATTTTGGCTGACACGCCTTCCTGGAAGACCAGCTTGAGGTCAACGCGGTTACGCGGCAGCGGTGTGACAACGGCCTTGACGCTGGCGCTGTACTTACCGACGCTGTAGTAGAAGTCTTCCAGACCTTTCTCGATATCGCCGAGAGTCGTACGGTCAAGAGATTCACCCACGCGAACGCCTGAAGCTTCGAGGTTCTGCTTCAGCATGTCATCTTTCACCGACTTATTACCGGAGAAAGTGATGCTGGCAATCGTTGGGCGCTCTTTAACCTGCACCAGCAGAGTATCGCCGTCACGCAGAACGCGAACATCCTCGAAGTTGCCGGTGGCAAACAGCGCACGGATGGTGTTACTGATATCTTCATCAGTAACCGTATCGCCTGGACGAACGGGCATGCTGAGGAGGGCCGCACCAACAGCGACTCGCTGCAAGCCTTCGAAATGAATATCCTTCACTACGAACCCGTCAGCACCGTATACGGTCGCGCTGCCGAACAGCAGCGACGCTATGAGCAACTTTTTCATCGCCATCGTTATTATGCGTTCTTCCTAACACTCTCTCTACAACCGAGAGAAATCATTGAAAAGTGCAAGCCCCATTAACAGCACCAGCAATATTGAGCCAATGCGATAACTAAAGTCTTGAACTCGCTCGGATACCGGCCCGCCTTTCAGCTTTTCAATCGCCAAAAAGAGCAGATGACCCCCGTCAAGAACGGGTAGCGGGAACAGGTTGATAATGCCCAAATTCACACTGATGAGCGCAAGAAACATCAGATAGTAAATCAACCCAAACTCCGCTGACATCCCAGCCCCCTGAGCAATCGAAATTGGCCCACTGAGGTTGTTCAGTTTTACGTCACCGGTTATCAATTTCCCCAGCATCTGCACCGTCAGCTTCATCAACTGCCAGGTTTTATCCGTGGCCTGAATGATTGCAGCGAACGGCCCGTACTGGCGCACTGTCTTATACTCATCTGGCAGCGGGATAATCTTAGGAACCACTCCCGCAAACCCTTCAGCTTTTCCTTTACCGGATTTGGTATCTGGCGTCAGCGTTAACGTTACTGCGTTACCCTGCCTGTCCACTTCAACCAGCAATGGCTTGCCTGGGTTGTCACGCACCAGGTTTACAAATGCCATCCACTGCGTCAGTGGCTGACCATCGACTTTAACGATCCTGTCGCCCGCTTGCAAACCTGCTTTGCTTGCAGCGGAATCATTCTGCACTTCTGCGAGCACGGGTTCAATCTGTGCTCCGCGCGGACGAATCCCCAGTGACGTAACGGGATCTTCTTTATCCGGCTCAAACGCCCAGTGGCGCAGGTTGAGTATTTTATCCTGACGCTGCTGGCTACCGAAAGGGGCAACAGTCAGCGTTGTTTGCTCATCGCCAATTTTGGTGACCAGCGCCAGACGAACTGCATCCCAATCAGGCGTTTCGATACCGTCGACGGCTTTAAGTTCCGTTCCTGGTGCAATTTGTGCTTCTGCCGCGATGGAGTTGGGTGTTATTTCACCAATTACGGGACGAACGCCCGGGACGCCGATGATAAACACCAGCCAGTAGGCAAAGATGGCAAACAGAAAATTCGCAACCGGACCGGCTGCAATGATGGCGGCGCGCTGGCCGACAGTTTTGTTGTTGAAGGCGTAATGCCGCATCTCCGGAGCCACAGCTTCAACTCGCTCATCGAGCATTTTGACATAGCCGCCCAATGGGATGAGGGCAATCACATATTCGGTGCCCTGCTTATCGACGCGACGCCAAAGCGCTTTACCAAAGCCAATGGAAAAGCGCTCAACCTTGACACCGCAACGGCGAGCAACCCAGAAATGACCAAACTCATGCACGGTGATCAACACACCCAGTGCAACGATGAATGCCGCCAGATTCCAGAGAATGCTCAGCATAATCCCTTCCGTCAGAGAGTTCTGAAGACTAAAAGTAACAGACAGGCAAAGACCGGAACCGCAGCCGTCAGGCTATCAATGCGATCCAGAATCCCACCGTGTCCAGGGATTAAATTCCCACTGTCCTTGATACCGGCTTCACGCTTAAACATGCTTTCAGTCAGATCGCCCAGTACGGACGCCAGTGCGGCAACCAGAGAACAGACGAGCAGCGTTACTGGAGCCACGTCCAGATGAGCCCACAGGCCATAGGCCCAGGAGATTACCGCCGCCGTACACAGGCCGCCGATAAAGCCCTGCCACGTTTTCCCCGGAGACACTTTCGGTGCCAGTTTATGTTTGCCAAAGAGTTTGCCAAACATATAAGCACCGGAATCTGCGCCCCACACCAGGATCATCACGTAAAGCAGCCAGACGGCGCCGCTGTAATGATTGTCCTCGTAGTGCCAGGCGCGCAGCGCCAGCATTCCCCAGAAAAACGGGATAATCGTCAGCAAACCAAACACCAGGCGCAGCGTTTTGGAATTGCGCCACATGGCCGCAGAGCCCGGATAGAACAGCACCAGCAGCAGTGCCACAACCCACCAGGCGAGTGAAGCCCAGAGCGAACCTTCAATCAACGGCTGTTCGGGACTACGGTGATATTCCGGAAGCCAAAAGAGCATTGCAGCAAGGATCAGCCCACAAAGCACTGCCAGCCATACCCGCTGTGAGCGGCTTTTAAAACCGCTTAACTGACCCCATTCCCAGGCGGCCAGCATGCAGACCACGAGAGTCACAATGGCAAAGCCAAGCGGCGGCAGCAAAAAGAGCGCCGCAATCACTACAGGTATTAAAACTAAAGCAGAAATCAGGCGATACTTCAGCAAGAGCTACCCCCATCAGGCCTTGTCGCCGCTATGCTCAGTTCCGCCAAAACGGCGTTCTCTGTTGGCAAAAGCATGCAGCGCACCTTCAAAATCTTGTTCATCGAAATCGGGCCAGAGAACATCTGTAAAGTAAAGTTCGGCATAGGCAATTTGCCACAGCAGAAAGTTACTGATGCGATGCTCTCCCCCGGTCCTAATTACTAAATCTACGGGAGCCAGTTCATGCATACAGATTTGCTGACCCAGCAGCTCTTCTGTGATCTCTTCGGGACGAATCTGTCCTTCCTGGACCTGTGCTGCCAGATGCTGAACTCCCTGGATAATATCCCAGCGCCCGCCGTAATTGGCGGCGATATTCAGCGTCAGCCCGGTATTATTCTGGGTTAACGCCTCCGCCTTGCGGATGCGCTCCTGCAGGCGGGTATTGAAACGGCGGGTATCACCGATAATGCGCAAGCGAACGTTGTGGCGGTGCAGGCTTTTCACTTCACTGTCCAGCGCCCAGACAAACAGTTCCATCAGCGCGCTGACTTCCTGCTCCGGTCGGTTCCAGTTTTCACTGCTGAATGCGTAAAGCGTTAACGCGCTAATACCGTTATTTGCTGCAAAAGAGACTGCCCGGCGCACCGATTTAGCCCCGGCTTTATGGCCGAAAGCACGGATCTTGCCTTGTCTCTTCGCCCAGCGACCGTTGCCGTCCATGATAATGGCCACATGATGACAGCCGTGGGCGGGCAAATTTTCGCTGATTGGTTGATTAGCAGACAACATAAAGCGTTATTAGTCCATGAAAAGGGATTAGCGGCACCGGAATACAGACGCTTAGCGCAAAAAAGCCGTGTTAATCCACGGCTAATCCGTTAGCGCAACGCATTGCGCACGCTAACAGGTGGCGCAGACTATAACACTGAAGCCCTGCGCTAACAAATGAAGCCGCATCCGATGGGTGGATAATCATCAGCTTGCGAGCCGCGTCACCTGCTGACCTGCCGCCTGACGAGCCTGACGGTCGACATCCATCACTTCATCAACGCTTTGTGGTTCACGCAGCGTTAATGTCTCCAGCACGGCCAGATTCACCGCTGCAATGTCAGTGAAGCGGATCCGTGAGGCGAGGAAGGCTTCAACGCTGATTTCATTGGCAGCATTGAGCGCCGTCGTCGCAGCCTGGCCGCTGTCGGAGGCTTCCATTGCCAGTTTCAGGCAAGGATAGCGCTGATAATCCGGCTGGCTGAACGTCAGTTCGCTAAGCGCAAAGAAATCCAACGGTTTCACACCAGATTCCACGCGCTCCGGCCATGCCATGGAATGGGCAATCGGCGTACGCATGTCCGGCTCACCGAGCTGCGCCAGCACGCTACCGTCACGGTAACGCACCATCGAATGGATCACTGACTGCGGGTGAATAATCACTTCCATCTGCTGCGCCGACGCGTTAAACAGCCAACGGGCTTCTATGTATTCCAGACCTTTATTCATCATGGTGGCAGAGTCGACGGAGATTTTGCGCCCCATCGACCAGTTCGGATGACGACAGGCCTGATCCGGCGTCATCGCGCTCAGTTCAGACAGTGACGTCTCGCGAAAAGGGCCACCCGATCCGGTGAGCAGAATCGACGATACCCCATTCTGCCCGAGGCTAGCGTATCCCAGTTGGTTTTGAATTGTTTCCGGCAAACTCTGAAAAATGGCGTTATGCTCGCTGTCGACGGGCAACAGGCGTGCCCCGCTCTCCTTCACCGCTTCCATGAACAAACGCCCGCAGGTGACCAGCGATTCTTTATTCGCCAGCAGGATAGTTTTTCCGGCACGAATAGCGGCCAGCGTCGGCATTAGTCCGGCCGCGCCAACTATCGCCGCCATTACCTGATCGACATCATCCAGTGCCGCCACATCGCACGCCGCTTGTTGCCCACTCAGCACTTCCGTCTGGCTGCCGTGCTGACGCAGCGCCACGATAAGCCGGGCGGCACTTTCTGCATCATCCATCACCGCATACTGCGGGGAAAACTCCAGACACTGCTCGACCATCCGATCCACGTTTTTGCCCGCAACCAGCGCGGTGACAGAAAAACTATCGCGATTATGGCGTACGACATCGAGCGTGCTGCAGCCAATAGAGCCCGTCGAGCCCAGAACGGTTAAATGCTTCATGAAAAGTCCGGAAGAAAGTCTAAAAAGCAAAACGCCGCCAGCAAAACCCGAGGGTTTCCTGTACGGCGTTCATCAGATAACGTCAGAAATCAGAACTGCATCAGCTCTGCTTCTTTCTCTGCCAGCGCCGCGTCCACTTTCTTGATGGCCGCGTCGGTCATTTTCTGCACATCGTCCTGAGAACGACGGTCGTCATCTTCGCTGATCTCTTTGTCTTTCAGCAGCGCTTTCACTTTGTCGTTCGCATCACGACGCACGTTACGTACTGCAACACGCGCCTGCTCAGCTTCGCCACGTACGATCTTGGTCAGATCTTTACGACGCTCTTCCGTCAGCGGTGGCAGTGGAACGCGGATGTCAGAACCGGCAGAGCTTGGGTTCAGACCGAGATCGGAAGCCATGATCGCTTTCTCAACGGCCGGGCCCAGAGAGCGGTCGAAGACGTTGATTTTCAGCGTACGGGAGTCTTCTACCGTGACGCTTGCCAGCTGACGCAGCGGGGTCGCTGCACCGTAGTATTCCACTACGATGCCGTCGAGCAGGCTCGGAGAAGCACGACCAGTACGGATTTTGCTGATCTGGTTTTTGAATGATTCAACGCATTTGTCCATGCGCACTTCGGCATCTTTTCTGATATCGCTAATCACGTTACGAGTCCTTGAAATCTTGTCTCAGGCTGACCATACGGCACACCTGCCGGCGGCGAGTGTGCTAAGTATAGCCCGTTTAATTCCTGACGCTGAAAACAGCGTCGGGTAAGCATCGCCAAAAATAAAGCGGAATCTTACCTGTATTTATCGTTAACGGAAATTATTCCGTAATCAAAGTGCCTTCTTTTTCGCCCATGACTACGCGGCGCAGCGCGCCTGGTTTGTTCATGTTGAATACGCGAATTGGCAGTTTGTGGTCACGAGCCAGCGTGAACGCAGCAAGATCCATCACTTTCAGCTCTTTATCCAGCACTTCAGCGTAGGTCAGCTGTTCGTACATGGTGGCGGTAGGATCTTTCGCTGGATCGGCGGTAAACACGCCGTCCACTTTGGTGGCTTTCAGGACAACGTCGGCTTCGATTTCGATGCCGCGCAGGCAGGCTGCGGAATCCGTGGTAAAGAACGGGTTACCGGTACCAGCAGAAAGGATCACCACACGGTTGTTACGCAGCAGGCTGATAGCTTCGGCCCAGCTGTAGTTATCACACACGCCATTCAGCGGAATAGCGGACATCAGGCGGGCGTTCACATAGGCGCGGTGGAGAGCATCGCGCATCGCCAGGCCATTCATTACGGTGGCCAACATGCCCATGTGGTCGCCCACGACGCGGTTCATCCCCGCTTTTGCCAGACCCGCACCACGGAAAAGGTTACCACCACCAATCACCACGCCAACCTGGATCCCCAGTTCGACCAGTTCTTTAATTTCCTGCGCCATACGATCGAGAATGCTGGCATCGATACCGAAGCCTTCAGTTCCCTGCAGTGCTTCGCCACTCAGTTTCAGCAGAATGCGTTTGTAGACGGGTTTTGCATTGGTAGCCATTTTTCTTTCCTGGGACTGTCAACGTTTGAGATGGGTAAAATTCTGGCGACAAGATTATGCCGCTCTTCAGTGCAAGCCTATAGGAGCCTGACTGATTTTCACTTGATGGGGCTCAAAAAGAAGCCGCCCTAAGGCGGCTCCTTTTCAATAATTAAGACTGCTTGGACATTGCAGCAACTTCTGCTGCGAAGTCAGTCTCAACTTTTTCGATACCTTCGCCCACTTCGAAGCGGATGAAGTTAGTTACGGTCGCGTTGTGCTCTTTCAGGAACTGACCCACAGTTTTGCTTGGATCCATAACGAAAGGCTGACCAGTCAGAGAAACTTCGCCGGTGAATTTCTTCATGCGGCCTTCAACCATTTTCTCTGCGATTTCTTTTGGCTTACCGGACTGCATGGCGATGTCCAGCTGAACCTGGTACTCTTTTTCTACCACTTCAGCAGACACGTCTTCTGGGTTAACGAATTCTGGCTTGCTTGCAGCAACGTGCATTGCAATGTGCTTAACCAGCTCTTCGTCAGCGCCTTTAGCAGCAACCAGAACGCCGATGCGAGCACCGTGCAGGTAGCTACCCAGAACGTCGCCTTCCAGGGAAGCAACGCGACGGATGTTGATGTTCTCACCGATTTTAGCAACCAGGGCAACACGCTCTTCTTCGAACTGTGCTTTCAGAACGTCAACGTCGGTGATTTTACCAGCAACAGCAGCGTCCAGAACTTTGTTAGCAAATGCCTGGAAACCACCATCTTTAGCAACGAAGTCAGTCTGGCAGTTAACTTCCAGAATGATACCGTAGTTGCCTTCGATCTTAGTGATGATCACGCCGTCAGCAGCAACGTTGCCTGCTTTCTTAGCGGCTTTGATCGCACCAGATTTACGCATGTTTTCGATTGCCAGCTCGATGTCGCCGTTAGCTTCAGTCAGGGCTTTTTTGCAATCCATCATGCCTGCGCCAGTACGTTCACGCAGCTCTTTTACCAGGGAGGCGGTAATTTCGGCCATTCTAAAATCCTCGGGATATTGGGACCGCCCGGCAGTAAGCCAAACGGTTATAAAAGTGAAAAAGGGGCCACTAAGAGGCCCCTATCCATACTCGGTACTAATAAGGGCTTAAACCTTATTATTCAGCTTCTACGAAGCTTTCTTCCGCCTGAGAAGCCAGATCCTGAGAACGGCCTTCACGAACGGTCTGAGCAACAGCGCTCAGATAGAGGGTCACAGCGCGGATTGCATCGTCGTTACCCGGGATAACGAAATCAACGCCATCTGGATCGGAGTTGGTATCAACGATAGAGAATACTGGGATACCCAGGTTGTTCGCTTCTTTGATAGCGATGTGCTCGTGGTCTGCATCGATAACAAACAGTGCGTCCGGCAGGCCGCCCATGTCTTTGATACCGCCCAGGCTGTTTTCCAGCTTGTCCAGTTCACGAGTACGCATCAGCGCTTCTTTCTTGGTCAGCTTGTCGAAGGTACCGTCCTGAGACTGAGTCTCCAGGTCTTTCAGACGTTTGATGGACTGACGAACGGTTTTCCAGTTAGTCAGCATACCGCCCAACCAGCGATGGTTCACGAAGAACTGGTCGCAGTTCAGAGCAGCGTCTTTTACCGCTTCGCTTGCAGCGCGCTTGGTACCAACGAAAAGGATTTTACCTTTGCGAGAAGAGATCTTGTTCAGTTCAGCCAGAGCTTCGTTGAACATTGGTACAGTTTTCTCAAGGTTGATGATGTGAACTTTGTTACGAGCGCCGAAGATGAAAGGCTTCATTTTCGGGTTCCAGTAACGGGTCTGGTGACCGAAGTGAACACCGGCCTTGAGCATATCGCGCATGGAAACAGTTGCCATGTTTAAAACCTCTATATAAAAGTTGGGGTTATGCCTCCACGTATCCCATACGACCGACCCCGAAGGGCACCCCGGCGTATGTGCCGATACGTGTGTGTTATTACACAAAGTGAGATTAGTCGCTGCCAGACCGTTTTTGTGTATTACAAACGGAATGGAAGTTCGGCGCGCTTTATACCATAAATGACGCAGAGAAACCAATAATTGTTCACTCTGCCCTTCCCTGAAAAACGGAATTCGTATCGTCTGCGATACAGCTTTGGCACAAATGGTAAAGGCCGGAATGATTCTCAATTTGGCAGGGAGTACAACAGGCTGATACCATTGTCAGCACTTACACTAGTATTGCCGATAAATCGGCCCTGATGGACAGAATTCATGGCTATCTCTATTAAAACACCTGAAGAAATCGCAAAAATGCGCGTAGCAGGCCGCCTGGCCGCTGACGTGCTGGAAATGATCGAACCGCACATCAAGCCCGGCGTCAGCACCGGTGAACTGGATCGCATCTGCCACGAGTACATTGAAAAAACTCAGCAGGCTATCCCGGCGTGCCTCGGCTATCACGGCTTCCCGAAAGCCACCTGTATCTCTATTAATGAGGTGGTGTGCCACGGGATCCCTGACGATGCCAAACTGCTGAAAGACGGCGATATCGTTAATATCGACATCACCGTGATTAAAGATGAGTACCACGGTGACACCTCTAAGATGTTCATCGTCGGCAAGCCGACTATTCTGGGCGAACGCCTCTGCCGCGTGACTCAGGAAAGCCTGTATCTGGCGCTGAAGATGGTGAAACCAGGCATTCGTCTGCGCACTATCGGCGCAGCGATTCAGAAATTTGCCGAAGCGGAAGGTTTCTCTGTCGTTCGCGAATACTGCGGTCACGGCATTGGCCGCGTGTTCCACGAAGAGCCACAGGTTCTGCACTATGACGCAGACGACGGCGGCGTGGTCCTGAAGGCGGGCATGACCTTCACCATCGAGCCAATGGTCAACTCCGGCGATTACCGCATCCGCACCATGAAAGACGGCTGGACGGTGAAAACCAAAGACAGAAGCTTGTCTGCACAGTACGAGCATACTATTGTGGTGACGGACAACGGCTGCGAAATTCTGACGTTACGCAAGGATGACACCATCCCGGCGATAATCTCGCACAACGAATGATAAGAAGCCGGCGCAAGCCGGTTTTTTTTTAATAGTATTTTCTTATGGGTGGCTTGATGAGCAATACATTCACTGACACGGCGTTAACCGTTTTGCCAGGCCAGCCGGAAAATCCGGTCAATTGGGCGGAATCGGAACTGAACTGCACCGATATTAAAGCCCATCTTGACGCCTTTCAGCGCTGGTTAGGGGTGGCGTTCGATAGCGGGATCTCAGCAGAACAGCTGATGATCGCCCGCACAGAATTTATCGATCAGATGCTCCAGCGGCTGTGGCTGCATTACGGTTTTGGCGAGCTCGAAGACGCGGCGCTGGTTGCGGTCGGCGGCTATGGTCGCGCGGAACTTCATCCGCTTTCGGACATCGACCTGCTGATCCTCAGCCGTAAAAAACTCCCCGATGAGCGAGCCCAAAAAATTGGCGAGCTGTTAACCCTGCTGTGGGATGTGAAGCTTGAAGTCGGCCACAGCGTGCGCACCCTCGAAGAGTGCCTGCTGGAAGGGCTTTCTGACCTGACGGTCGCCACCAACCTGATTGAATCGCGCCTGCTGATTGGCGACGTCGCCCTGTTTCTTGAGCTGCAAAAACACATTTTCAGCGAAGGCTTCTGGCCATCAGAAAAATTCTTCGCCGCTAAAATCGAAGAGCAAAACGAGCGCCACCAGCGCTATCACGGCACCAGCTACAATCTGGAGCCCGACATCAAAAGCAGCCCCGGCGGCCTGCGGGATATTCACACTCTGCAGTGGGTGGCCCGTCGCCACTTTGGTGCCACCTCGCTCGATGAAATGGTCGGCTTTGGATTTCTGACCAAAGCCGAGCGCAACGAGCTGAACGAATGCCTGCATTTGCTGTGGCGCATTCGCTTTGCGCTGCATCTGGAAATTAATCGTTACGACAACCGTCTGCTTTTCGACAGACAACTTAACGTCGCCCAGCGTCTCAACTACATGGGTGAAGGCAACGAGCCGGTTGAGCAGATGATGAAAGATTTCTATCGCTGCACGCGCCGGGTGGGTGAACTGAACCAGATGCTGTTGCAGCTGTTCGACGAAGCGATTCTGGCGCTGACCGCCGATGAAAAACCTCGTCCTCTCGATGACGATTTCCAGCTGCGCGGCACGCTGATCGACCTGCGCGACGAAAACCTGTTTATGCGTGAACCGCAGGCGATCCTGCGGATGTTCCATATTATGGTGCGCAACAGCAGCATCACCGGGATTTACTCCACTACGCTGCGTCATCTGCGCCATGCGCGTCGCCATCTCAGCCAGCCGCTGTGCTATATCCCGGAAGCGCGTGAGCTGTTCCTGAGCATGTTACGCCACCAGGGTGCAGTCAGTCGCGGTCTGCTGCCCATGCACCGCCACAGCGTGCTGTGGGCCTATATGCCGCAGTGGTCACATATCGTCGGCCAGATGCAGTTTGACCTGTTCCACGCCTATACCGTGGATGAACATACCATTCGCGTTCTGCTGAAACTGGAAAGTTTCGCCAAAGAGGAAACCCGCTCGCGCCATCCGCTGTGCGTTGAGCTGTGGCCGCGCCTGAATCATCCGGAACTGATCCTGATCGCCGCGCTGTTTCACGATATCGCCAAAGGTCGTGGTGGCGATCACTCGGTCCTCGGCGCGCAGGACGTTCTGAAATTTGCCGAGCTACACGGTCTGAACTCACGGGAAACGCAGCTCGTCGCCTGGCTGGTGCGCCAGCATCTGCTGATGTCGGTCACCGCCCAGCGCCGCGACATTCAGGATCCGGAAGTCATCAAGCAGTTTGCCGAAGAAGTACAGTCTGAAAATCGTCTGCGCTATCTGGTATGCCTGACCGTCGCTGATATCTGCGCCACTAACGAAACCCTGTGGAACAGCTGGAAGCAAAGCCTGCTGCGCGAGCTCTATTTCGCCACCGAGAAGCAGCTGCGTCGCGGGATGCAGAGCACGCCTGATATGCGCGAACGCGTGAGGCATCACCAGCTTCAGGCTCTGGCACTGCTGCGGATGGACAACATCAACGAAGAGGCGCTGCATCAAATCTGGTCACGCTGTCGCGCCAACTATTTTGTGCGCCACACGCCAAACCAGCTGGCCTGGCATGCAAGGCATTTGCTGAAGCACGATCTCAGCAACCCGATGATTTTACTCAGCCCGCAGGCTACTCGCGGCGGAACGGAGATCTTCATCTGGAGCCCGGACAGGCCGTATCTGTTTGCCGCCGTTTGCGCCGAGCTGGACAGACGCAACCTGAGCGTCCATGACGCGCAGATCTTCACCACCCGCGACGGGATGGCGATGGATACCTTTATCGTGCTCGAGCCTGACGGCAGCCCGCTTTCGGCCGACCGCCATGAAGCCATTCGCCAGGGGCTGGAGCAGGCGATCACCCAGCGCTCCTGGCAGCCGCCAGCGCCGCGTCGTCAGCCGGCAAAATTACGCCATTTTACCGTCGATACCGAGGTCAATTTCCTGCCGACCCACACCGACAGAAAGTCCTTCCTCGAACTGATCGCACTCGATCAGCCAGGACTGCTGGCCCGCGTCGGCCAGGTCTTTGCCGACCTCGGCATTTCGCTCCACGGGGCGAGAATTACGACAATTGGTGAGCGAGTAGAAGATTTATTTATAATCGCGACCGGCGACCGGCGTGCCCTTAATAATGAGCTGCAACAAGAAGTGCAACAGCGGTTGACAGCGGCCCTCAATCCAAACGATAAAGGGTAGTGTGTTTTTTTTAATGGAAAGAGTTTAACAATGCAGCAGTTACAGAACGTTATTGAGACCGCTTTCGAGCGCCACGCCGAGATCACTCCGGCGAATGTAGATACCGTGACCCGTGAAGCGGTTAACCAGGTGATTTCCCTGCTGGATTCCGGCGCGCTGCGCGTGGCTGAGAAGATCGACGGCCAGTGGGTAACGCATCAGTGGCTGAAGAAAGCGGTGCTGCTCTCTTTCCGTATCAACGATAACCAGGTTATCGATGGCGCAGAAAGCCGCTACTTCGACAAAGTGCCGATGAAATTCGCCGACTACGATGAAGCGCGCTTCCAGAAAGAAGGTTTCCGCGTAGTGCCACCAGCGGCGGTTCGTCAGGGTGCCTACATCGCCCGTAACACCGTGCTGATGCCGTCCTATGTCAACATCGGTGCGTACGTTGACGAAGGCTCCATGGTGGATACCTGGGCTACTGTCGGCTCCTGTGCGCAGATCGGTAAAAACGTTCACCTGTCCGGCGGCGTCGGCATCGGCGGCGTACTGGAACCACTGCAGGCGAACCCAACTATCATCGAAGACAACTGCTTCATCGGCGCACGCTCCGAAGTGGTTGAAGGCGTGATCGTGGAAGAAGGCTCCGTTATTTCCATGGGCGTTTATCTTGGTCAGAGCACCAAAATCTACGATCGTGAAACCGGCGAAGTGTTCTATGGCCGCGTACCTGCGGGCTCGGTGGTTGTTTCCGGCAACCTGCCGTCGAAAGATGGCAAATACAGCCTGTACTGTGCAGTGATTGTCAAAAAAGTAGACGCCAAAACCCGCGGCAAAGTGGGGATTAACGAACTGCTGCGCACCATCGACTAAACTGGCACAAAATGAAAGCGAGGCATGCCTCGCTTTTTTTGTATCTGCAACTGGCGAAAAAGGATTTTTTCGTTAATTATTCAAGCGTTATAACGATATGAAGGGTACCGCTATGTACGATAATCTGAAAAGTTTGGGCATTACCAATCCTGATGAAATTGATCGTTACAGCCTCCGGCAGGAAGCCAACAACGATATCCTCAAAATCTATTTTCATAAGGATAAGGGTGAGTTTTTCGCAAAAAGCGTGAAGTTCAAATATCCGCGCCAGCGTAAAACCGTGGTGGCCGATGGTGTGGGCCAGGGCTACAAAGAGGTTCAGGAGATCAGCCCGAACCTGCGCTATGTGATCGACGAACTGGATCAGCTGTGCAAACGCGATCGCACCGAAGTGGATCTGAAGCGTAAGATCCTCGACGACCTGCGCCATCTGGAAAGCGTGGTCGCCAATAAGATCAGCGAAATCGAATCCGATCTGGAAAAATTAACGCGTAACAAATAAGCAAAAAAAAGCCCTCCTCCGCAGGGAGAAGGGCTTTGCACTACATGGAAATTATTACTGCATTAACAGGTAGATAGTGCTATCACCACGCTGAATATTCAGCGCCAGCACGGACGGTTTGCTGTCGAAGATCTTACGCAGATCGGCAATGTTTTTTACCGGCTGCTGGTTAGCGCCAATAATCACATCCCCTTTCTTCAGGCCGATTTGTGCGGCTGGCGTACCGGATTTCACGTTACTCACCACCACGCCTTTATCTTCGCCTTTGTTGTTCATCTCAGCGCCGTCGATGCCGTTGAAGATAGTGCTGGAATCAACCTGTGACTGGCTGCTCTGCTGCAGTTCCAGATTCACAGTGACCGGCTTGCCGTCACGCACCAGACCCAGCTCGATTTTGCTGCCGACCGGCATCGTACCGACCTGAGCGCGCAGAGCGGAGAAGCTGCTGATTGGCTTACCGTTCAGAGAGGTAATCACATCACCGGCTTTGATGCCTGCTTTCGCCGCAGAAGAGTTCGGCATTACCTGGCTGACGAAGGCGCCGCGCTGTGCGTCGACTTTCATCGCTTTAGCCAGATCGGAGCTCAGTTCGGTCCCCATAATGCCCAGCTCACCGCGTTTCACCTGGCCATATTTCACCATCTGCGCGGTCAGGCTCTGCACCATGTTGCTTGGGATAGCGAAGCCGATACCGATGTTGCCACCGTCCGGTGCCAGAATCGCGGTGTTGATACCGATCAGTTCACCGTTCAGGTTCACCAGCGCGCCACCGGAGTTACCGCGGTTAATCGCCGCATCCGTCTGGATAAAGTTCTCGTAGTTTTCTACGTTCAGGCCGCTACGACCCAGCGCCGAGACGATACCGGAAGTCACGGTTTCGCCCAGACCAAACGGGTTACCAATCGCCACGGTGTAGTCACCTACGCGCAGCGCGTCGGAGTCGGCAATCTTAATCGCGGTCAGGTTTTTCGGATCCTGGATTTGGATCAGCGCGATATCAGAACGCGGATCTTTACCTACAACCTTAGCGTCGAACTTGCGACCGTCGCTCAGGGAAACTTTAATGGTGCTGGCGTTATCCACCACGTGGTTGTTGGTCACCACATAGCCTTTCGCCGCATCAATGATTACGCCAGAACCCAGCGCCATAAATTTCTGCTGCTGGGAACCGCCGTCACCGCCCTGCCCGCCACCCTGCTGGCAGAATGGAGAGTTCTGGAACGGGGAACCGTCCTGACAGAACGGTGAATTATCACCGAAGAACTGCTGGAAGTTACGTCCCATACGCGGGGTGTTAACCGTGGTGCTGCCTTCCACGTTGATGCTGACAACGGATGGCATCACTTTTTCCAGCATCGGTGCCAGGCTTGGCATCTGCTGGGCAGTAGTGGCAGAAGAAGCCGTTTCCGCAGCCGTGGCCAGCGGAGAAAGGGCCAGACTTAAACTCAGGGCCAGTGCACTCATTGCTAACGTGGTTTTTTTCATGTCTCGTAATCTCAAAGGTCAGATAATGCAAAAATTGCTGTGTACGTGACTTTCAGAGTCATTTTATAGCGCGAAGTTCCGGACGGATGTTTCTGCAAAAAGTAAAAATTTATTGTCCGTCTTTACAAAACTCCGGGCTTATTCCACAGCCATTAAGCGGCGATATTCATCCCAGGCATAAAGATCCGTCATACCGCTGATATAATCCTGAATCAGGCGACAGCGATAATAGTACTCCATCAGCGGATATTCCGCGGCGTCGCGCGGGATTTTATTCACCGCCTCAACGTAAGCCAGCCGATGACGGGTTGAGAGTTTATGGAACAGACGGCTCTCAATCGGTAAATGGCGCAGACGCTCCTTTTCCACTAATTCATTAAAATCAGATAATGATAATTTTAACAGCGGCTGGTAAATCTCCAGCAGGCCGCTGATAACACGGTAACCCTGTAATTCGAGCTGTTCGACATCCGGATGACTGAAGACCTCTTTCACCGCCACGCTTTTATATAATTCAAGCAGCTGGCTGTAGCTGCTGTCATCTTCCAGCAGTGCGTGATTGAAATCCCCGGCATATATCTGCGGCAAGTTATCAATAAATCGCTGGGCCGCGTAAGGCACCAGCTTATTAAGCGTATTGACCCGCAAATACATGAAAAACTGGTCTTCCGTGCTACGACTTAACGAATTGGAGCGAGATTTCTCCCATGCGCTTTCCACCACCTGAGAAAACAGCGAGCCTTTTTCATGACCGCCCCAGGCGTCATACAGATGCTGATAAAGCTGTTCAACGCTAAAAATCCGTTTTTCGACTGCGTCTTCAAGATCGGCCACGCAATAAGAAATGTCATCCGCCGCTTCCATAATCCAGGTTAATGGAAAGCGACTGTAAGGGGCTAAATCGAGTTCTTTACGTAATCTGGCAATATAGGCCTCTTCGGCGAAATAATAACCAGGTTTTTTCATTAAATAGCTGTGGCTTTCCGGCGGCGAACCGCGCCACCAGGCCGGACGGGTATATTTAAGAATGCAGCCTACCTGCGCCCAGGTAAGGTTCATACGCATCAGAGTATGCACCAGGCGGATCCCCTGCGCATTGCCCTCAAACTGGCAAAGATCCTGGCGGACTCTGCGGCGCAGTTCGTTTAGCGTATCTTCGCCATCACGGAGCCTGAGCACCCCAACCACGCAGCGATCTTCACTTAGCGGCTGGCTTGCCGCATCGGCAGGCCACAGCTGTTTACGGAAACAGTCGTTGATCGCGGCTTCACCGAAATGACCAAACGGAGGATTGCCAATATCGTGCATCAGGCACGCCATTTCGACGATGCTTTCAAACGGTCCGGTCAGTTCATCCAGGCCGTAGGCCTCCAGCAGCTTAAGCTGCTTCAGGCGGCTCAGCACTTCTTTGGCAATATAGCGCCCGACCTGCTGAACTTCCATCGAGTGCGTCAGCCGGGTGCGGACCGCCGCATTACGCTCCAGCGGGAAGACCTGGGTTTTCTGCTGCAGCCTGCGGATCGCCGGAGAATTGACGATTCGCCCGCGATCGCTTTCGAAAATACGCAGGATTTCATGTTCGGACGTGACGTTCTGCGGAGAGCGATAGCGCCGCCGCCAGTTAATCTTGCTGCGAAAATCAATAGTTGCCATAGCCTCTCCCACTCCGGAACTGCGTGCTCCATGATAAACTATGCCTTTAAACCCATCATATCGCGAGTAAATCTATGAAAATCGGCATTATTGGTGCAATGGAAGAAGAAGTGACGCTGCTGCGTGACAAAATCCAGAACCGTCAGACCATTACCGTTGGCGGGAGCGAGATCTACACCGGCCAGCTGAACGGCGTTGACGTTGCGCTGCTGAAATCAGGGATTGGTAAAGTCGCCACAGCGATGGGCGCAGCCCTGCTGATCGAACGCTGCAAGCCAGACGTGATTATCAACACCGGTTCCGCCGGCGGTCTGGCTTCCACGCTGAAAGTAGGTGACATCGTGGTCTCTGATGAAGCCCGTTATCACGACGCAGACGTCACCGCGTTTGGCTATGAGCTCGGCCAGCTTCCAGGCTGCCCGGCAGGCTTTACCGCAGACAGCAAGCTGGTCGAAGCGGCTGAAAGCTGCATCAAAGAACTGAAGCTGAATGCAGTTCGCGGCCTGATCGTCAGCGGCGATGCGTTCATCAACGGTTCCGTTGGTCTCGCTAAAATCCGCCACAACTTCCCGCAGGCGGTTGCCGTAGAAATGGAAGCCACCGCCATTGCTCACGTATGTCACAACTTCGGTATTCCATTTGTCGTCGTTCGCGCGATTTCCGACGTTGCCGACCAGCAGTCTCACCTGAGCTTCGACGAGTTCCTCGCCGTGGCGGCGAAACAGTCCAGCCTGATGGTGGAAACGCTGGTGCAGAAACTGGCGCATGCGTAAGCCACTGTTGCAGGGCGTCCTCGCCCTGCTGCTGGCGCTCCCGGCGTGGCTGATGGCCGCGCCGCGAGTCATTACGCTTTCTCCCGCCAATACCGAACTGGCGTTTGCCGCCGGGATCACTCCCGTTGGCGTCAGCAGCTTTTCCGATTATCCGCCGGAAGCCACGCATATCGAGCAGGTCGCCAGCTGGCAGGGAATGAATCTGGAACGCATCGTCGCCCTGAAGCCTGACGTGGTGCTGGCATGGCGCGGCGGGAACGCGGAACGGCAGGTGAATCAGCTTAGCTCGTTGGGTATCAAAGTGCTGTGGGTGGAGACCGGCAGCGTGGAGCAACTGGCCGATGCGCTGAAGAAGCTGGCCGTGTGGAGCCCGAATCCACAGCAGGCCAACCAGGCCGCCAAATCATTGCTTCAACAATTTAACAGCCTGAAGCAGCAGTACGCTAACGCGCCGAAAAAAAACGTCTTCATGCAGTTTGGCACTAACCCACTGTTTACCAGCAATAAAGATTCGATTCAGAACGAGATTGTTGAAATCTGTGGTGGCAAAAACATTTTTGCCGACAGTCGGGTTCCCTGGCCGCAGGTCAGCCGTGAACAGGTGATTTCACGCCAGCCGCAGGCCATTATCACCGCCGGTGAAACGGCTGAAGTCACAAAAATTAAGCAGTATTGGCATGACCAGTTAAAAATTCCGGTTATTGCCCTGAACAGCGACTGGTTTGAACGCGCCTCCCCGCGTATTATCCTCGCGGCAAAACAACTCTGCTCCGCCCTGGCGCAGGTCAATTAACGGGAAACGCATCAATGCTTGTCTACTGGCTGGATATTGTGGGAACGGCCGTCTTTGCTATCTCCGGCGTTCTGCTCGCCGGTAAACTGCGAATGGATCCCTTTGGTGTGCTGGTACTTGGAGTGGTCACCGCCGTCGGCGGAGGAACGATCCGCGATATGGCGCTCGCCAATGGCCCGGTATTCTGGGTGAAAGATCCGACCGATCTGGTCGTAGCGATGGTGACCAGCATGTTGACCATTCTGCTGGTGCGTCAGCCCCGTCGCATTCCTAAATGGATTTTACCGGTGCTGGATGCCGTCGGCCTGGCGGTGTTTGTCGGCATTGGCGTCAATAAAGCGTTTATCGCCGGAAGCGGTCCGCTGGTCGCTATCTGCATGGGTGTGATCACTGGCGTCGGCGGCGGGATTATCCGTGACGTGCTGGCGCGCGAAGTGCCGATGATCCTGCGAACCGAAGTGTATGCCACTGCCTGTATTCTCGGCGGCATCGTGCATGCCACGGCGCATTACACGTTTGGCATGTCACTCGAAAATTCCGCTATGCTCGGGATGCTGGTGACGCTGGTCATCAGACTTGCCGCCATTCGCTGGCACCTGAAGCTGCCAACCTTTGCGCTGGATGAAAACGCCAGATAGCAAAAAGCCGTGTCAGTGACACGGCTTTTTTTATTGCCCAAAGGCAATCAGATACTGAAAGAAGAACCGCAGCCGCAGGTGCTTTTCGCATTCGGGTTGGTCACGATAAAGCGCGAACCTTCCAGACCTTCGGTGTAATCCACCGCACCGCCGACCAGATATTGCAGGCTCATCGGGTCCACCACCAGGCCAACGCCCTGTTTTTCGATGGTCATGTCACCGTCGTTGATCTGATCGTCAAAGGTGAAGCCATACTGGAAACCGCTACAGCCGCCGCCGGTGATATAGACGCGCAGCTTGAGGTTCGGGTTGTCTTCATCCGCGATCAGGTTTTTTACTTTGCTGGCTGCCGCGTCGGTGAACTGCAGGGGCAGCGCTACGTCATCACTCATGTCTTACTCCAGTTATTTCGCGACCTGGTTAAACTCTCACCACGTCTTTTGAGTCATTATCCAATACCCGACTAAATCGTTCAAGTATTCTCCCCGGCGAGCTGCTTTTCTTTCTCTGCTTTTTCGGCTTCCTGCTTAGCCAGCGTGCGCGTCAGGATCGCAGAATACAACGGTTTTCCACCGAGGAACTGGGCCAATAGTGTTGCGCCAAGACAGGTGATAATCATTGGCAAAATGAGCTGATAATTGTCGGTCATTTCCAGCACCAGCACGATCCCGGTCAGCGGCGCACGCACCGAGGCAGCAAAAAGTGCGCCCATTCCGGCAATCGCAAAAGTCCCCGCTTCCAGATGATAAGCCGGGAACCACACCGCTGCTGCCATCCCGAACGCCGTTCCCAGTAAGGTTCCCAGCGCCAGCATCGGGGCAAAAATGCCACCCGGCGCCCCGGAGGAGAAGCACAGCACCGTCGTGATCACACGAGCGATAAAAATGAACATTAACAGACCGACGGTGTAATTCCCTGCCGCCGCAATCGGGATCAGGCTAAAACCACCACCCGACGCTTCCGGCTCAATCAGCCCCAGCACGCCGCAAATCCCGCCGAGCAGGCCACCAATCAGCACCCACTTTTTAATATTCCCACCGTGAATGCGCTGGAAAACGTCCTGCATACGCAGCACCAGACTGTTAAACAGCGGGCCAACGCAGCCGAAAATCATGCCGAGGATCAGATACAGCCACAGGGTGTTTACCGGCGCGTTGGCTAGTTTGCCCACTTCGATCACCGCGCCTTCGCCGTTGAAGATGCGGAAAACGATGCACGACATGATCACGCCGATAAACACGGCTTTGATGGAAATCAGGCTGTAGCGGAACTGCGGTCGCATCTCTTCAATAATAAAGAGGATCCCGGCCAGCGGCGCGTTAAACGCGGCGGTCAGACCCGCTGCCGCACCGGTTGCCAGCAGGGTATGTCGCGCTTCTGCCGAACGCATGCGGAAGATATCCAGCACCATGCGCCCGAGGTTGCCGCCGAGCTGCACCGTCGGTCCTTCGCGCCCGAGCACCATCCCCGCGCCCAGGGTTCCCATCCCGCCGATAAATTTAACCGGTATCACGCGCCACCAGCGCACGGGGCGCAGCTCTTCCAGCGCCCCTTCAATTTCAGGGATCCCGGAGCCTCCGGCTTCCTGTGCAAAGCGGCGCACCAGATAGTAGCCGACCATCGCCAGCAGCCCGGACAAAATAAACGCCAGCGGCCAGACGAGGAACCAGTGGTTTGCCACCTGAGCCAACGAACCGATGCGCATATTCTGCACCCAGTTAACGGCTTTCTCGAAAGCAACGCCCACCAGCCCCGCCAGCGTACCCACCAGGGCCGCCATCAGCAGAATGGCTAAAGGTGTTTTATCCCTGCGAACCAAACGACGTACCGCATCCCCGCGGCGTAAACGAGCAAATTGCTGTGACTCAAAAGAGGGAGTTTCTGAATTCATGCTATTAATCATTTATTGGTAATACAAATAACAGGGCGCATTGTAACCAGCCCTGCACGGTTCGTCGCCTAAAAAATCCCTCATTATTGTAATGTTTCAATTGGGCAAAACTTTCATAACCTTCCTGGAATAAATTAGAATAGTCGGCTAACACGCTTTCTACGAACCAGGAACCTGGCAATGAGTAAATCTGAGAATCTCTACAGCGCTGCGCGCGAACTGATCCCCGGCGGCGTCAACTCACCGGTCCGTGCTTTTACCGGTGTGGGTGGTACTCCACTGTTCATCGAACGTGCCGATGGTGCGTATCTGTATGATGTGGATGGCAAAGCCTATATCGACTACGTCGGTTCCTGGGGCCCGATGGTGCTGGGTCACAACCATCCGGCCATTCGCAATGCCGTGATTGAAGCCGCTTCCCGCGGTCTGAGCTTCGGCGCGCCAACCGAAATGGAAGTCAAAATGGCGGAGCTGGTCACCGAACTGGTTCCGACCATGGACATGGTACGCATGGTGAACTCCGGTACCGAAGCCACCATGAGCGCGATTCGTCTGGCACGTGGCTTTACCGGCCGTGACAAAATCATCAAATTCGAAGGCTGCTATCACGGCCACGCGGACTGCCTGCTGGTAAAAGCAGGTTCCGGCGCGCTGACCCTCGGTCAGCCGAACTCACCGGGCGTTCCGGCTGATTTCGCCAAACACACCCTGACCTGCACCTATAACGATCTGGCCTCTGTGCGCGAAGCTTTCGAACAGTACCCGGACGAGATCGCCTGTATCATCGTTGAACCCGTCGCGGGCAACATGAACTGCATTCCGCCTCAGCCTGACTTCCTGCCGGGCCTGCGCGCACTGTGCGATGAGTTTGGCGCACTGTTTATCATCGATGAAGTGATGACCGGCTTCCGTGTGGCTCTGGCGGGCGCTCAGGATTATTACGATGTGGTTCCGGACCTGACCTGTCTCGGTAAAATTATCGGCGGCGGGATGCCTGTCGGCGCGTTCGGCGGTCGTCGTGAAGTGATGGAAGCGCTGGCGCCAACCGGCCCGGTTTATCAGGCGGGTACGCTGTCCGGTAACCCGATTGCGATGGCGGCAGGTTTTGCCTGTCTGAACGAAGTGGCACAGCCTGGCGTGCATGAAACGCTGACCAGCCTGACCAACCAGCTGGCGGACGGCCTGCTGAAAGCAGCGCGCGAGAATAACATCCCGCTGGTGGTCAACAACGTCGGCGGCATGTTCGGTATCTTCTTTACCGATGCCAAAACCGTGACCTGCTATGCCGACGTGGTGAAGTGTGACGTTGAGCGCTTTAAGCGTTTCTTCCACCTGATGCTGGAAGAAGGCGTGTATCTGGCGCCGTCTGCATTTGAAGCGGGCTTTATGTCCGTGGCGCACAGCGAAGAAGACATCAACAACACCATTGATGCGGCTCGTAAGGTGTTTGCGAAGCTTTAATCCTCTGCGGCCTGATGCCCTCTCCCTAACCCTCTCCCACAAGGAGAGGGAACCGATCGCAGCCGGTTATGGGGTGAGGGAAAATCAGCGGCTCTGCTTCCTGAGCAGATAAATAAAGTAAGGCGCACCAATAAACGTCGACAGCAGCCCTGCCGGGATCTGGTAAGGGAACAGCACCATCCTTCCGCACCAGTCGGCGAACACAAGCATAATTCCCCCGACCAGAGCTGACATCACCATGTGAGGCATGGTGCGACGGAAGCCCATCATTCTGGCGATATGCGGCGCCATCAGGCCGACAAAGCTCATCGGGCCGATAGTCATCGTCGCGGCAGCAGTCAGCGCCGCAGCCAGCAGTAGCAGTAGAACCCGCGTTGGCGTTAGCGCCATGCCGACGGCTCGGGCCGTTTCTCCTCCCAAAGGCAGGATTGTCAGCCAGCGGCGGCACAGCGGCGCCAGCGCCAGCAGCACCAGCATCACCAGCCCGGTATTCAGCACCTGGCTGTAGGTGGCGTTATAGGTGGAGCCTGAAATCCAGGTCAGGATCTGCGCCATGCGCGGATCGCCGCTCGCCTGCAGCATCATCAGCAGCATGGTAAACGCCGTGCTTAACGCCATCCCCGCCAACAGCATCCGGTGCGGAGAGAAACCGCCCCGTCCCGCCGCAATCAGGATAATCATCAGCGTCGCCGCCGCGCCCAGACTGCCCGCCGGCAGCAGCCAGCCAAAGGCATTACCCGGCACGAAGAACAGCATCAGCACCACGCCAAAGGCTGCGCCGGAGGAGATCCCCAGCACTTCAGGGCTCGCCATCGGGTTACCCGTCAGGCGCTGAATGATGCACCCGGCAACGGCCAGCATCATCCCGGCAATCAGCGCCGCCATAATCCGCGGCGCACGCCATTCCATCAGCGAGTTCAGCAGATCGCCCGTCGCCCACTGCCAGCCGTGAGCGTCACGGCCGAACGAAAGCGCAGCCAACATGCCAAGCAGCAACACGGCCAGCCCGCCAAAAGCCCAGACCAGCACGCGCTGACGTTCAGCATAGATGCGATCGCCCGCGTTCATCGCCGGAGCGCTGATACTGCGCAAACGCGGAAGCAGCCACAGCAGCAGCGGAGCGCCAACCAGCGCGGTCACCGCACCCGTCGAGACTTCCATCCACACCCGGGCAAGCCACAGGATCAACTGATCGGAAAGCCAGAGGATCAGCGCGCCAATCAGCGGAGCCAGCAGCAGGCGGGACAGCAAACGCCGCGCACCAAGCATCTTCGCCAACAGCGGCGCAAACAGGCCGATAAAACCAATGATCCCGACGGCATTCACCAGCAGCGCGCTGAGGACAATCGCCAGCGTCAGCGCCGCCAGACGGGCCAGAGACAGCGCCAGTCCCAGATTACGCGCCACGCCGTCATCAAGGCCCATCAGCGTTAACGGGCGCAGCAAAAGCAGTGTCAGCATCACGCCGCCAAGCAGCTGCGGCCAAAGCTGTTGTACACCGTGCCAGTCGGTTTGCGTCAGCGTGCCGGAACCCCACAGGAACATGCTTTGCAGCTGATCATGATGGAAAATCACCAGCAACTGGTTCACCGCGCCGCAATACATGCTGACGACCAGCCCTGCCAGGATCAGCGTGACCGGAGATAACCGTTTCCCCCAGGAGACGCCAAATACCAGCGCACCGACAATACAGGCCCCGGCCAGCGCGGCAAACTGCGTCGCCAGCACGCCAGGGATCGCCCAAAGGGTGGTGATGGTGATGCCCAGCTGCGCACCGGTCGCCACGCCGAGCGTCGTCGGCTCCGCCAGAGGGTTACGAAGCACCTGCTGGAATAGCACGCCCACCAGCCCCAGTCCGGCTCCGACCAGCAGGGAAATCACCAGTCGTGGCAGCAGGCTGTAGTGGAACAGCATCTGGCTGATACTGTCGATATTCGGCTGCCAGAGCGCTTCGCCCCACTGCGCACGCGGCAGTGCGACGTTAAAGTTATGCCAGCTCAGCCACGCCGCGGCGATAAACAGCACCAGCAGTAACAACGCCGGGAAACGAGCAATACGAGCACTCACGCTTTGCCTCCCAGCGCGTTATCCAGAATTCGGACGAAATTCATCACCGACAGCGTCGCACCGTAGAACCACACGGCGGGCACGCGCTGGAATCGCTGCGCGCGGACGAACGGCATCGCCTGCCACAGCGGCGTGGCCATCAGCTTTTGCATTTCGATATCGTTGCCGTGGTCAAAACAGATAACGTCAGCGTCTTTAAACTCGCCAAGCCTGTCGATACCCACCACCTGACTGCCCCAGAAATTGGTTTTCCCCTGCCAGGCATTGACGATGCCGTAATCATCGAGAATTTGCTGGAACAGGCAGTTCGGGCCAAAAACAAGCACATGACGGGCATCCAGCAGGCTGACCATCAGCAGAGGG
The DNA here is from genome assembly GCA_014156375.1 of Enterobacteriaceae bacterium 89. GTDB lineage: Bacteria > Pseudomonadota > Gammaproteobacteria > Enterobacterales > Enterobacteriaceae > Scandinavium. Next base: position 50,807 of record RQJH01000001.1, read on the forward strand.
CGGCTGCCACGCTGAGCAAAACGGGGTTTATGCGCGGCAACAAAAGCATCGAAATGGTCGAGATGAGCGTGGGCCTGGCTTTCCATCCCCAGCAGCTCACCCATTTCCAGCAGCGACTGACGGGCCATCGCCAGCGGTTTTTTGCCATCGCTGAAGTTAAAACCGCGCCCGGGCGCAATACGCGCCAGCTTTTCCGGCGACGGACCATAGCCCGCGGACCAGAACATGTACGACGGTTTCATTTCCGTCAGCAGTTCGAGATTAGGTTCGGTGCGCAGACCAACGTCAATGACCGACGCGGGCAGCGGAGGTTCGCTGACCCACATTTTGTAATTGAGGACGTCGGCAACGCCATAAGGCTTGACGCCGAGCGCCAGCAGCAACTCAACGGGCAACCACTCCAGCGCCACAATGCGCTGCGGGTCAATCGTCGCCGCGCCTGCGCCCTTCATCTGCCAAAGCAGCGGTGAGAGCGCCATCGCCGTCAGCAGTCGGCGGCGGCTTATCAGCAAGGAATCATTCATCAATAGACAAAGCTTACCGGCGCGGCCCCTGCCGGATGCGGCAGGATCCCCATCGGAATTCCGTAAATATGTTCCAGCGTTTCACCGCGCATGATCGTATCCGGCGTGCCCTGAGCAATCATTTCACCGCCGCGCAGCGCCACCAGATAGTCACAGTAGCGGGCCGCCATGTTGATATCGTGCAGTACCGCCACCACCGTCAGGCCACGCTGTTGGCTCAGACGATGCACCAGCGCCAGCACGTCCACCTGATGCGCAATATCGAGCGCAGAGGTAGGTTCATCCAGCAGCAGGCAGCGGGTATCCTGCGCTACCAGCATCGCAATCCACGCGCGCTGGCGTTCGCCGCCGGACAGGCTGTCTACCAGCCGATGGGCCAGAGGCTTCAGGCCGACCAGCGAAATCGCTTCTTCCACTTTTTCACGATCCGCCGCACCAAATCGCCCCAGCGCGCCGTGCCACGGATAGCGGCCAATCGCCACCAGCTCGCGCACCGTCATCCCTTCCGCCTGCGGCAGCTGCTGCGGCAGATAGGCGACCTTGCGGGCAAACGCTTTGCTGTTCCAGCTATCGAGAGGCTGTCCGTCGAGCAGGATCTGGCCTTCCGTCGGCGGCTGATGTCGTCCGAGCATTTTGAGCAGAGTGGATTTCCCGGAACCGTTATGACCAATCAGTCCGGTCACTTTACCCGGCGGGAAGGTAAGCGAAAGCGGGTGCAGCAGCGTACGGTCTGGCACACGGAAGGTGACATCGTTCAGGGCGAACGTGGTGTCGGATTGAGTTGTGGAGTCCTGCATAAAGGCCAACGTGTAAAAAGGCGCGGTAAACCGCGCCTGAAATAAAGTTAGAAACGGAACGTTGCGGTCGCAACCACCTGGCGTTCAGCGCCCCAGAAGCAACCATAGGTATTGAAGCAGCTTGCCACATACTCACGGTCGAACAGGTTGTTGACATGGAGTGCGACGTTAGAGCCCGCCAGACCCACACGAGCCAGGTCGTAACGAACCAGCGCATCGACAACCGTGTAGCTTCCTACTTTAAAGGAGTTTGCCGGATCGCCATAGCTTGAACCCGTCAGACGTGCACCGGTTCCCAGCGTCAGACCAGACAGTGGGCCGTTGAAGATGGTGTAATCGCCCCACAGTGAAGCCATGTGTTTAGGCACCTGAGCAGGCGTGTTGCCTTTGTAGGTGGTATCCGTCGTGTATTCAGCATCGGTGTAAGTATAAGACCCAACGACGTTGATACTCGCAGAAAGTGCCGCTTTCGCTTCAACCTCTACGCCACGTGCACGGATCTCGCCGCCTTCAACGGAGAAGAACGAACCATTCGGATCGGCCATCAGGTTGTTGGTTTTGGTCAGCTGATAAACGGCACCGGTCAGCACAATCGGACGATCGCTCGGTACATATTTCACGCCAGCTTCGTACTGTTTGCCTTTTGAAGGAGCAAAGATGCTGCCGTTTGCACCAGTCTGCGAAGCAGGTTCAAACGATTCGCTGTAGCTGAAGTATGGAGTGATACCGTTGTCGAAGAGGTAGTTAACACCGCCACGCCAGGTAAACTGTTTATCATCACGCTCGGAGGACGTATTGGAAACGCGGTTGAAGGAGCTCTGATCCGCCCAGTCGTAACGACCACCCAGCGTAACCAGCACTTTATCCCACTGTGCCTGATCCTGAACATACAGACCCGTTTGCTTCTGTTTGTTCAGAATTTGGTACGGACCGGAGTTTGCCGGATCTTTCGCGCCAAAGTCGAAATCAGTGTAAACCGGGTTGTAGAGATCGAGCAGCGGAACGGAATCGTCGTAGCCAAACCAGGAGTTGATGTCATTACGCAAGCGCATGAAGTCAACGCCGGTCAGCAGGATATGGTCAATCTCTCCGGTGGAGAACTTGCTCTGCAGTTGGGTATCAACGGTGAAGTTCTGCAGTTTTTCGTTATCAACAACGTACTTACGCGCCAGGTAATGACCTTTGTCGGCCGGAGCCAGCGCCGCACACTGCTGGTTATAGACGTTTGACGGATCGGAGCAGACGCCATAGCCATACACGCTGTTCTGCGAAACCTTGTTCTCGGCAAAACGCAGGTTTTGACGCACGGTGAAGGTGTCATTGAATTCGTGATCGAAGCTATAGCCCACCATCTTCTCATTACGAGAGTAGGTGTTGTTCTTCGCGCCTTCGTTAAAGTCAGTCGGCAGACGTGAGCCGTTTGGCAGAGGATCAACCGTCCCTTCTTTTGGTAACCAGCCGTAGTAACCTGTTTCAGGCTCGTTCTGGAAATAGGAAAGGAAGGTAAAGTTGGTTTTATCATCCGGACGCCATGTGAACGCTGGCGCGATAGCATAACGCTGCTCTTCCGCACGTTCCTGCTGCGCGTTGGCAGAACGCGCCAGGCCGGTCAGACGATAAGACCAGACGCCGTCATCATCCAGCGCATCGCTGAAGTCAAACCCGGTCTGGTACAGGCCATTGGTCCCCACTTTAAACTGAACTTCTTTCAGAGGTTCTGTCGTTGGACGCTTGCTGACCATATTCAGCAAGCCGCCCGGGCTGCTTTTGCCGTACAGGACGGAGCTAGGCCCACGTAAGATCTCTGCACGTTCCAGCATGTAAGGATCGACAACCGCATCGTTGTAGAAGTTGCCAGACATTTTCATACCGTTGAGGTAGTTGTTCTGGCTCTGTCCATCAGCGGCAAAGCCACGGATGATCAAGTAATCGTAGGTGTTAGAAGCACCACGGGTTCCCACGGCAACACCCGGCGTATAGCTAAGGGCTTCCTTGACTGATTTCGGCTGGTGCAACGCCATCTCTTCAGCGGTCACCACGGAAATAGACTGCGGAGTCTTTTCAATCGGGGTATCGGTTTTGGTCGCCGTTGCGGAATGTCGTGCTGCGATGGTCGCCGCCGGGCCCCATGCGCTCTCCTGTGGAGCCGCTGGTGCTGCGGTAACGGTGATGGTTTCTTCTTTTGGTTGTTCTGCTGCCTGTACGCCGACAGACATACCGCTGACCGCTGTGGCTACGAGCACTGCGAGCGTGCGCAGTGGGGTATTCATTGGCTGAGCAGTTTTTAGACGCGCCATTGTTTTTCTCTGCTGGTATTGGAGTGAATGATAACGTAAACGAGAATTATTATTATGCCGGAGGATAATAGGCGAAACGGCAGCCCTGGCGCAAGCAATACACATCCCTGCCATTTTTAAGGGCTTAAGAAATAACCAGGTGGTTGGTGTGGGGTTAGAGGGGTGTTAAAAAAGGTGAGAGTAATGCCCCCTCCCATATCGGGAGAGAGCACAGAAAGCATCTCACTACCCTTCCCCCTCGCCCCTTTGGGGAGAGGGTCGGGGTGAGGGGAAAGCTTAGTTACCGCCGAACATATCCTTAATCCAGCCTGCTACGCCGTCGCTTTTCTCCTGCTGCGGCTGTTGCTGCTGTTGTTGCGGCTGCTGCTGAGGCTGTTGCTGAGCATCACCGCTAAACGGATTGTTGTTCTGCTGCATGGCCTGACTCTGCTGGCACAGCTGATCCGGGTTGGTGGTCCACACCGGAAGCTGACGCATACCACCGCCGCCGCAGATAAAGTTGCCGTTGTCATCCACGCCCATATTGACGATATCTTCCGGCGGCGTCAGATCCAGTGGGATCGGCGACTCGTTGGAAAGATAACGCTGGTAGATAGACATCGCTCCGCTCGCACCGTACAGCTTAGTCGGCTGGTTGTTATCACGGCCAACCCAGGTGATCACCACTTCACGCCCGTCGATACCGGCAAACCAGGTGTCGACGTTGTTGTTGGTGGTCCCGGTTTTCCCTGCCAGATGCAGGCCAGGGTATTTCGCGCCCAGCTGACGACCCGTACCACGTTGAACGACCTGCTGCATGGTCCACAGCGTCATGTACGCCGCCTGCGCCGGAACCGCACGCTCGGCCTGCGGATAGCTCTGGTACAGCACCGTACCGTCTTCAGCAATCACCGAACGCAGCGCAGAAAGCGTTGCGCGGTTACCGCCGCTGGCAATGGTCTGGAACGCCTGCGCCACTTCGATTGGCGTCAGGTTGAGCGCACCCAATATCATCGCTGGTACAGCGCTAAGCTGATCCTTCGGCGCGCCCAGTTTCTGCCAGGTATCCACTATCGCTGGCAAGCCAAGCGCCATGCCGAGGTTGACCGTCGGCACGTTCATCGAACGGGTCAACGCATCCACCAGCATCACCTGACCGCTGAAACGCTTGTCATCGTTCTGCGGTGACCAGGTCTGACCGTTTGAAAGGCGGATGCTGAGCGGCGCATCGGCAAGCCAGGTGTTCAGACGATAGGTGTTCGGCTGGCTCAGCGCGGTCAGATAGGTCGCTGGTTTTGCCAGGGAACCAATCGAGCGACGCGCCTGCATGGCACGGTTGTAGCCCGCAAACTGCGGCTCTGCACCGCCGACCATCGCACGGACTTCACCGGTCATGCGGTCAACGATCACCATCGCCGTTTCCAGGTCTTCCAGCTTGCGCTGTTTCTTCAGCACCGGAATGCCTTCGGTCGCCGCTTTTTCTGCTGCGTCCTGAGCGACGGAGTCAAAGGTGGTAAAGATTTTCACGCCGGAAAGATCTTTCACCTTATCGCCGAGCTTAGCCTGCAGCTCCTGACGAACCATCTGCATAAACGCTGGCTGTGGAGAAATCACCCCACCGCGCGGCTGCACGCCTAACGGACGGGCGCTCAGCATGTCGTACAGCTCCTGGTCGATGACTTTCTGCTGTTGCAGCAGACGCAGTACCAGGTTACGACGCTCCAGCGCCAGTTTCGGGTTACGCCACGGGTTGTAGATTGACGCCCCTTTGACCATGCCTACCAGCAACGCCTGCTGGTCGAGGCTCAGCTCTTCCACCGGGCGGCCAAAGTAGTACAGGCTTGCCAGCGGGAAGCCGCGAATTTCGTTGTCGCCGCTCTGACCGAGATACACCTCGTTCATGTACAGCTCAAGAATGCGGTCTTTGCTGTAGCGGGCGTCCATGATCAGCGCCATGTACGCTTCGTTCGCCTTACGCCAGTAAGAACGTTCGCTGGAGAGGAACAGGTTTTTCACCAGCTGCTGGGTGAGCGTACTCGCCCCCTGCACCGTGCGCCCTGCCGTCAGGTTCGCCAGCACAGCACGTCCCATCGAGTAGAAGCTGATACCGTCATGCTCGTAGAAGTGACGGTCTTCGGTGGCGATCAGGGTATCGATCAGCAGGTCCGGGAAGCCGCTGCGCGGCACAAACAGACGCTGCTCGCCGTTTGGCGAGGACATCATGGTGATCAGGCGCGGATCAAGACGGAAGAAACCGAACTGGCGGTTGTTATCCATGTTGGTGATCGAATCAAGATGATCGCCATCGAAAGTCAGACGCGCACGCACCTGGCCTTCTTTGCTGTCCGGGAAATCAAACGGACGGCGGATCATCTCGATGCTGTTCGCCTGTACGGTAAACTCGCCCGGACGGGTCATCGCCGTCACCTGACGATACTGAGTGGCGGTCAGCAGGCGCACCATCTCACTTTTGCTGACGGGCATATCCGGCTCAAGGTTAACCATGCGGCCATACACCGCCGCAGGCAGCTGCCAGACTTTACCGTCGATACGGGCGCGGATTTTTTGATCCAGATAGACGCCGTAGATAGCCATCAGGATCGCAAAGACGATCCCCAGCTTCACCAGCAGCCAGAACCAGCCGTGTTTACGCCGCGGCTTTTTACCTTTGCCTTTACCCTTGCGTGGCATGGGCTCTTCATCCTCATCATCGTAATCATCGTCGTCGTACTCGTCGTCCCTCAGACGACGACGGCTAACCTTTTGCTTTGCCGGACGTGCAGGCTTGCCATGACGTCCAATCGGCTCGCGGTCATTCCCCGCCATACTTTTTCTCCGCTAAATTCAGGCGTAAGCGCCTGATTCTCTTTTCTTTCACCCACCGATGAAAGAAGAAATCTCTCAAATTTCATCGCTACCACGCCCCCTCTCCCTAACCCTCTCCCCAAAGGGGCGAGGGAACTGTACGGAGCCGGGCGGTACTGTTTTACTCCCTCTCCCGTGGGAGAGGGCCGGGGAGAGGGCATCAGACCGCACTCTCCCAAAAATCGTTACGAATATTTTTTCGTCCGCCGCGTCGGCGCGGTGTTAGCCGGATCGTCCGGCCAGACGTGCTTCGGATAGCGCCCTTTCATCTCTTTCTGCACTTCGCGATAAGTTCCCGCCCAGAATGCGCTGAGGTCGCGGGTTATCTGCAAAGGCCGCTGTGCGGGTGAAAGCAGTTCAAGCACCAGCGCAACCCGGCCCTGAGCGATGGTCGGCGTGGTCGCCTCACCGAACATTTCCTGCATGCGGACTGAGAGCACCGGGGGGTTATCGGCATCATAACGAAGCGCGATCCGGCTTCCGGTCGGCACAGTGTAATGTGAGGGCAGCTCACTATCCAGTCGTTGACGTAACGGCCACGGCATTAATCCCTGTAACGCCTGAACCATATTCAGTCCTTTCAGCGCTTTCAATGAATGTACGCCGGTCATATGCGGCAACAGCCAGGACTCCAGCCCCGTCAGCAAAGCTTCGTCATCCACCGCGGGCCACGCTTCTTCGGGCAGCCAGCGCGCGGCACAGGCAATTCGTAACCGCAGCTGCTCCGCTTCCGGCGTCCAGCTCAGCACGCCGAGGCCCTTATCGCGAATACCGTTCAGCATCGCCTGATGCAGTTCTTCTTCAGACGGTTTCGCCAGCGGCTGAACCTTGACGGTGAGCTGGCCGATGCGGCTGCGTCGCCAGGCTTTCAGCGTCCCCTGATTTTCATCCCATTCGATGGTATCGGACTGGCTCAGCAGCTGTGGACATTGTGCCACCAGCGCGTCAATCTCGAGCGGGAAAGCCTGCAATATGCGCGCGTCAGGCGACTGGCTGCCCTGCAACAACAGCGGGGTAATCAGCCATTCATGACGACCGAGCGCGTCATCAGCATCCAGCATCGCGCCCATGCCGTTTGCCAGCTGATAGCGACCTTCACTGCCGCGTCGACGCGCAATTCTGTCGGCAAAACCCTGCGCCAGCAGTGAGGAAATCAGTGCCATATCCGGTGAACCTGAAGCAAGTTCAACTCGTTGGCTGAGGGTTTTCGCACGCTGCTGCCAGTTCGGCTGATTGCGTGAGAAAGCGACGCTGAGATCGGCAATGCCACCGCGCGGTGGCTCTTCGAGGATCGCCGCCAGCTTCGCTGCAGTGGCAAGCTCATCCGGCGTTTTGGCTGCTACCAGCATCGCCGCCAGGCGCGGATCGTTCCCCAACGCCGCCATTTTTTGCCCACGTGCCGTCAGCTGTTTGCCATCAAAAGCCCCAAGCTGTTCCAGTAAACGACGGGCGGCGCCGAGGTTACTTGCAGGCGGCAGATCCAGCCAGTTCAGCTGCGCAGGATCCTGACAACCCCATTGCAGCAGTTCGATCAGCAGACTGCACAGATCGCTTTGCAGAATTTCAGGCTCACCCTGTGCAGCCGCACGTTCTGCCTGCTCTTTTCCCAGCAGATGCAGGCAAATTCCCGGCTCCAGTCGTCCTGCGCGCCCGGCACGCTGAGTCATCGAGGCCTGGCTGATGCGCTGGGTGATAAGTCGCGTTAATCCGCTGCGGGGATCGAATCGCGCGACCCGCTCCTGCGCACAGTCCACCACCAGACGGATACCTTCAATCGTCAGACTGGTTTCGGCAATGTTGGTTGCCAGCACCACCTTACGCAGGCCCTTTTCCGCAGGCAGGATGGCTTTGCGCTGGTCATTCAGCGAAAGCGCGCCGTACAGCGGGCAAAGAACCACATCAGACGCGACACGCCCGGCAAGCTGTTCCTGTACGCGCTGGATCTCCCCTACGCCGGGTAGAAACAGCAGCAGAGAACCCGTCTCGGCACGCAGTAATTCCGCCGTGGCAATCGCCACCGCTTCATCAAAACGCTGATGAGTGGGTAAAGCCTGATAGCGCCTGTCGACGGGAAACGCGCGACCTTCGGAGATCACAATCGGTGCTTCGGGAAGCAGATCCTGCAAACGCTCGTTGTCCAGCGTCGCCGACATAATCAGTAATTTCAAATCGTCACGCAGCCCTGCCTGCACGTCGAGCAGCAGCGCCAGCGCCAGATCGGCCTGTAAGCTACGTTCGTGGAATTCATCGAGGATCACCAGCCCCACGCCCGTCAGTTCGGGATCGCGCTGGATCATGCGCGTGAGGATCCCTTCCGTCACCACCTCAAGCCGGGTGTTTTTCCCCACGCAGGTTTCCGCACGCATCCGGTAACCGACCGTGTCACCGGGCTTTTCACCCAGCAGCTCCGCCAGACGCTGTGCCACGTTACGCGCCGCAAGGCGTCGCGGCTCCAGCAGGATGATTTTGCCGTCGATCTCACCCCGTTGCAGGATTTGCAGCGGCAGCCAGGTGGACTTCCCGGCCCCGGTTGGCGCGTTGAGCAAAACCTGAGGCGCAGAGCTAAGCGCCGCCAGAAGTTCAGGCAGGACGGCGGCAACGGGCAATGAGGACACAGCGGACTCCAGGGGTGACTTTAAATGGCTCCGCATTGTAGCATTGCGCCAAATCATTACCGAGTCCCCAACATGTCAGAGTCCCGAAGATTGTTTTTCGCCCTCGAGCTACCGGGCGAGATCCAGCAGCAGATCGTCCACTGGCGCGCGGCGAGTTTTCCCCCTGAAGCCGGGCGTCCTGTCATGGCCGCAAATCTTCATCTGACGCTGGCCTTTCTCGGTGATGTCAGCGCGGAGAAGCAAAAAGCGCTGGCGACACTGGCCGGACGCATCCGTCAGCCCGGGTTTACCCTGAATCTTGACGATGCCGGGCAGTGGCTGCGCTCACAGGTGGTCTGGCTCGGGACAAGACAACCGCCACGCGGATTATTGCAGCTGGCGAATATGCTCCGTTCTCAGGCCGCGCGCAGCGGTTGTTATCAGAGCCCGCAGCCGTTTCATCCGCATATTACTTTGCTGCGCAGTACGGCTCACGCCGTGCCTATTCCTCCGCCAGGGTTTGGCTGGCAGGTGCCCATTAACGACTTTGCGCTGTATGCGTCCGAATTTTCCCGTGGCCGCACTCGCTATACGCAGCTTCAACGCTGGATGCTAAACGAAGAATAAGGATCCTCATGCAGTTTTCACCGCCGCTAAAATCAGCCCGACTTATCCAGCGCTATAAGCGTTTTCTTGCCGATGTGGTGACGCCGGAAGGCGAAGAATTAACCCTGCACTGCCCCAATACCGGCGCGATGACCGGCTGCGCTACGCCGGGAGATACCGTCTGGTATTCCACTTCCGACAGTAAAACACGCAAATATGCCCACACCTGGGAAATAACTGAGACGCAAAACGGGTCATTTATTTGTGTCAATACGTTACGAGCCAATCAGTTGGCAAAAGAAGCGATTCTCTCATCGGTGATTCCGGAACTCGCTGGCTATAGCGCGTTGAAAAGTGAAGTGAAATACGGCGAAGAGCGCAGCAGAATTGATCTGATGTTGCAGGCGGATGACCGCCGTAACTGCTATATTGAAGTGAAATCGGTGACGTTAGCGGAAGGAGAAAACGGATATTTTCCCGATGCCGTTACCGAACGGGGTCAGAAGCATTTGCGAGAGTTAATGGGCGTGGCGGCCTCAGGCGATCGTGCCGTTATTTTATTTGCGGTCCTTCACTCGGCCATTACCCGTTTCTCACCCGCGCGCCATATCGATCCAAAGTACGCGCAGTTATTGAATGAGGCACAAAACAAGGGGGTAGAAATTCTGGCTTATAAAGCGGAACTTTCTGCCGATACTATGACTCTGATAGAGCCGTTACCTGTCGTGCTAACACCGGAAAACGGCTGAACAATAAATGTGCTGGTCGCGTGCGCAAATACGCTTTTCCTCACAGGGTTGTCAAGTGTAACGTTTAGATAATTGCTATCCGGAAAAGCATCTGCTATTTATAGCGACCTGATTTTTTCCCCCAATGGGGATCGATAGTGCGTGTTAAGGAGAAGCAACATGCAAGAAGGGCAAATCCGTAAAACGTCGTCCCTGAGTATTCTCGCCATCGCTGGGGTGGAGCCATACCAAGAGAAGCCGGGTGAAGAGTATATGAACGAAGCCCAGCTGTCTCACTTCAAGCGCATTCTTGAAGCGTGGCGTAACCAACTCAGGGATGAAGTTGATCGTACAGTGACACATATGCAGGATGAAGCTGCCAACTTCCCGGATCCGGTCGACCGTGCCGCCCAGGAAGAAGAGTTCAGCCTCGAACTGCGCAACCGTGACCGTGAACGTAAGCTGATCAAAAAGATCGAAAAAACGCTGAAAAAGGTCGAAGACGAAGATTTCGGCTTCTGCGAATCCTGCGGCGTGGAAATCGGTATCCGTCGCCTGGAAGCACGTCCGACTGCCGATTTGTGCATCGACTGCAAAACGCTGGCGGAAATTCGCGAAAAACAGATGGCTGGCTAAGTCTGGTGCATCTTAACCACATCATGGCGGGAGTCTTCTCCCGCCTTGTTCTTTTTCAGCACCCTGAAATATGACCGATTCTGATTATATCGGGCGTTTTGCCCCCTCTCCTTCCGGTGAACTCCACTTCGGCTCGCTGATTGCCGCCCTTGGCAGCTATCTCCAGGCGCGCGCAAATCAAGGCCGCTGGCTGGTTCGCATTGAAGATATCGATCCTCCACGTGAAGTTCCCGGTGCTGCAACTACCATTTTGCATCAGCTGGAACATTACGGCCTGCACTGGGACGGCGACGTTTTGTGGCAGTCTCAGCGCCACGATGCCTATCGTGAACGGCTGGCGTGGCTGAAAGCCGAAGGGCTGTGCTACTACTGCACCTGCACCCGCGCGCGGATTCAGAGCGTTGGCGGTATCTACGACGGTCACTGTCGCGATTTACACCACAGTGCCGACAACGCAGCCCTGCGCCTGCATCAAACCCATCCCGTGCTTCAGTTCGAGGATCGTCTGCGCGGCACCGTCGTGACCGATGAGAAACTGGCGCGGGAAGATTTTATTATTCACCGTCGTGATGGATTATTTGCCTATAATCTTGCCGTCGTGGTCGACGACCACTTCCAGGGCGTGACGGAAATTGTCCGCGGCGCGGATTTGATTGAACCGACAGTGCGACAGATTTCGCTGTACCAGCATTTTGGCTGGCCGGTGCCGGATTACATTCACCTGCCGCTGGCGCTCAATGCTCAGGGCAATAAGCTGTCGAAACAAAATCATGCTCCGGCATTGTCGCAGGGCGATCCGCGACCAATAATTATCAGGGCATTACAGTTTCTTAATCAGAATGTCGATAATGAATGGCAGGATTTGTCCCTTGATCAACTGCTGCATAACGCCGTGGCTAACTGGACCCTTTCGGCAGTACCGGAAATCCAGCATTCTCAAATGGACCACTCTGAGCTATGATTAGCCGCTATTTTTTGTCCTCACTTATGACGACTGACACGAAAACCGAGGTGTAACATTTTTACCCGAGTCGCTAATTTTTGCCGTAAGGTGCTAACCCGTGAAGAATCCGGGGCTGAAACCGTCGACGCAAAACCAGAAATGACGGTCATCCCGCGTGAGCAGCACGCTATTTCCCGCAAAGATATCAGTGAAAATGCCCTCAAGGTGCTCTACCGTCTGAATAAAGCGGGCTACGAGGCTTACCTCGTGGGCGGCGGCGTGCGCGATCTGCTGCTTGGCAAAAAGCCAAAAGATTTTGACGTGACCACCAGCGCTACGCCGGAACAGGTACGCAAACTGTTCCGCAACTGCCGCCTGGTTGGCCGCCGTTTCCGTCTGGCCCACGTAATGTTTGGCCCGGAAATTATTGAAGTCGCCACTTTCCGTGGTCACCACGACGGTTCGCCGGACGACCGCGCGACATCCCAGCGTGGGCAAAACGGCATGCTGCTGCGCGATAATATCTTCGGCTCTATCGAAGAAGATGCCCAGCGCCGTGACTTCACCATCAACAGCCTTTACTACAGCGTGGCCGATTTCACCGTGCGTGATTACGTCGGCGGGATGCGCGATCTGGAAGACGGTGTTATTCGCCTGATTGGCAACCCCGAAACCCGCTATCGCGAAGATCCGGTACGTATGCTGCGCGCGGTGCGTTTCGCCGCCAAGCTGAACATGAGCATCAGCCCAGATACCGCCGAGCCGATCCCACGTCTGGCTACGCTGATCAACGACGTGCCGCCGGCGCGCCTGTTTGAAGAGTCTCTGAAGCTGTTGCAGGCGGGCTATGGGTTTGAAACCTATAAGCTGCTGCGTGAATACAGCCTGTTCCAGCCGCTGTTCCCGACCATCACCCGCTACTTCACCGAAAAAGGTGACAGCCCGATGGAGCGTATTCTCAGCCAGGTGCTGCGGAATACCGACAATCGCCTGCATAACGATATGCGTGTGAACCCGGCCTTCCTGTTCGCCGCTATGTTCTGGTATCCGCTGCTGGAAACCGCCCAGCGCATTGCGCAGGAAAGCGGCCTGGCCTATTACGATGCCTTCGCGCTGGCAATGAACGACGTGCTGGACGAAGCCTGCCGCTCGCTCGCTATTCCCAAGCGAATTACTTCGCTGGTGCGTGATATCTGGCAGCTACAGCTGCGCATGTCCCGCCGTCAGGGTAAACGCGCGTGGAAAATGATGGAACATCCAAAATTCCGCGCGGCTTACGATCTGCTCGCGCTGCGTGCCGAAGCAGAAAGCAACCACGAATTGCAGCGTCTGGTGCAGTGGTGGGGTGAATTCCAGGTGGCTGCACCGCCTGCGCAAAAAGACATGCTCACAGGGTTGGACGAAGAGCCTGCCGCACGCCGTCGTCACCGCCGTCCGCGTAAACGCGCACCTCGTGCAGGTGGCGCCGCGTGACACGCGTTTTTATCGCCGTAGGCAGCAATCTGGCTTCACCGCTCGATCAGGTGAATGCGGCGATTGCTGCTCTGGGCGAGATCCCGCAAACCCGCATCGTGGCGGTGTCATCGTTTTACCGCACACCGCCGCTGGGCCCGCAGGATCAGCCGGACTATCTGAATGCCGCGGTTGAGCTGGAAACAGCGCTCGCACCTGAAACCCTGCTGGATAACACACAGCGCATTGAATTGCAGCAAGGTCGGGTGCGCAAAGCCGAGCGCTGGGGTCCACGCACGCTCGATCTCGATATTATGCTGTTTGGCGATGCCGTCATTCACAGCGAACGCCTGACCGTTCCGCACTACGATATGCACAACCGCGGCTTTATGCTGTGGCCGCTGGCGGAAATTGCGCCAGATTTAACCTTCCCCAACGGCGTTTCACTGACCGCTCTGCTGCAAAACCTCAACTGCGCACAACCTGCACACTGGTAAACGGGAAATCGATTGCCCGTCCCCCCCTGCCTGATACAATGCCGCCAAGATTCGGCTTTCGTTATCAGGAAACGCTATGAAACCTACCACCATCTCCCTGCTGCAGAAATGCAAACAGGAAAAGAAACGCTTCGCCACCATCACCGCCTATGACTTTAGCTTCGCGAAACTGTTCGCCGATGCCGGGATCAACGTCATGCTGGTCGGTGATTCTTTAGGTATGACGGTTCAGGGGCACGACTCCACGCTGCCAGTGACGGTAGAAGATATTGCCTATCATACCCGCGCCGTTCGCCGCGGTGCGCCAAACTGCCTGCTGCTCGCAGACCTGCCGTTTATGGCCTATGCCACGCCGGAGCAGACCTTCGAAAACTCAGCCGTGCTGATGCGCGCCGGTGCCAACATGGTCAAGCTTGAGGGCGGTGCCTGGCTTGCACCGACGGTGAAAATGCTGGCTGAACGCGCGGTGCCGGTATGTGGTCACCTTGGCCTGACGCCGCAGTCGGTCAACGTGTTTGGTGGCTATAAGGTTCAGGGGCGCGGCGATGCGGCGCAGACGCTGTTTGATGATGCGAAAGCGCTGGAAGCCGCTGGTATCCAGCTGCTGGTGCTAGAATGCGTACCGGTTGAGCTGGCAAAACGCATTACCGAAGCGCTGACCATTCCGGTTATCGGCATCGGTGCGGGTAACGTTACCGACGGGCAGATCCTGGTGATGCACGACGCTTTTGGCATTACCGGCGGACATATCCCTAAATTTGCTAAAAATTTCCTCACAGGATCGGGCGACATGCGCGCCGCGGTGCGGCAGTATATTGCCGAGGTCGAGTCCGGAGTTTATCCGGGCGAAGAACACAGTTTCCATTAAGGAGTTTGTTGTGTTGATTATCGAAACCCTGCCGCTGCTGCGCCAGCATATCCGCCGCCTTCGTCAGGAAGGGAAACGCATCGCGCTAGTGCCAACTATGGGCAACCTGCACGACGGTCACATGAAGCTCGTTGACGAAGCGAAAGCCGCTGCCGACGTGGTGGTGGTCAGCATCTTCGTCAACCCGATGCAGTTCGACCGTCCTGACGATCTGGCCCGCTACCCGCGCACCTTGCAGGAAGACAGCGAAAAGCTGAATAAACGTAAAGTGGATTTCGTGTTTGCTCCGGCACCGGCGGACGTTTACCCGCAGGGAACCGACACTCAGACGTTTGTCGACGTCCCTGGGATTTCCACCATGCTGGAAGGCGCGAGCCGTCCAGGGCATTTCCGCGGCGTCTCTACCATTGTCAGCAAGCTGTTTAACCTGGTCCAGCCGGACGTGGCCTGCTTTGGCGAGAAGGATTACCAGCAGCTGGCGCTGATCCGCAAAATGGTCGCCGACATGGGCTACGACATCGACATCATCGGCGTGCCAACGGTACGTGCCAAAGACGGTCTGGCGCTGAGCTCCCGTAACGGTTATCTGACCAGCGATCAGCGTAAAATCGCCCCGGGCCTGAGCAAAGTGATGAAGGCCATCGGTGAAAAACTACTGGCCGGTGAGCGCGATCTGGCTGAAATGATTGCGATTGCCGAACAGGAGCTGAACGACAAAGGCTTCCGCGCCGACGACATTCAGATCCGTGATGCCGACACCCTGCTGGAGCTTTCTGACACCAGCAAACGCGCGGTGATCCTGATGGCGGCATGGCTCGGCCAGGCACGTCTGATCGACAATAAAACGGTCGAATTAACTCAGTAGACAGGGGTTAAAAAACGGGCAATACTGCCCGCAATTAATCCGGTGAATATATCCCCTCACCCCGGCCCTCTCCCCCAGGGGGAGAGGGGGAAAAGCAGACCAGCGCCGGGCAATCCCCTCTCCTCTTTGGGGAGAGGGTTAGGGTGAGGGGCAACACAGCAACAAGGGTAAAAGTTATGATTCGCACTATGCTGCAGGGCAAACTCCACCGCGTGAAAGTGACTCAGGCGGACCTGCACTATGAAGGCTCCTGCGCCATCGACCAGGATTTTCTCGATGCGTCAGGCATTCTGGAAAACGAAGCCATTGATATCTGGAACGTGAGCAACGGCAAGCGTTTCTCCACCTACGCGATTGCCGCAGAGCGCGGTTCCAAAATCATCTCCGTTAACGGTGCGGCAGCGCACAACGCGGCCGTGGGTGATATTGTGATCATCGCAAGCTTCGTCACCATGTCTGACGAAGAAGCCCGCACCTGGCGTCCGAAAGTCGCTTACTTCGAAGGCGACAATGAAATGAAGCGCACCGCCAAAGCCATTCCGGTTCAGGTGGCTTAAGTCTTACCCCTGCGGCTGATTGCTGATCAGCCGCGACATCGTCTCCAGCGAATCCGTTCTTAAGATGTACAGGCGCTTCAGTAAGAACGGATTATCCCCCGGCTTCACCTTCCCTTTCACCGTCGTCACTGCCATATGAAAACCGGCGTCATTCGCGGCCTGTAGCGCTATGGTGTTATAGCCACCAAACGGGTAGGAAAGATAGAGCACGTGTGGGTTGAACTGGCCCAGCGCACGACGCGAATGCTCAAAATCGAACAAAATATTGTGGTAGCTGCGGCTCAGCAGGATCGGATGATAGTGTGCGTCCACTCGATGCAGGAAATGGGTATGCGACTGAACGTCAAACACGTCCTGGATCTCTTTCAGTTCAGAAATACTCATAAACTGCAGCGATTTCGGATCCCATTTCTGCGGATGACGTTTAATTCGCGAAGAGATAATAAACGCCGTCGCTTTGAAATTGTATTGCCGCAGGATCGGCCAGGCGTAGCGGTTGACCGACTTCAGCCCGTCGTCAAAAGTAATCACCACCGAGCGCGCTGGCAGGTTCATCTTATTGCGCAGGTAAGCTTCCAGCTGATACATCGTCAGGGTGGTATAGCCCTGATCGCGCAGCCACGTCATCTGGTTGCTGAACGCACGCACCGAGGTGGTCGTCGAGGTGTGACGGAATCGGGTATTTTCTTCATCACGCAGAATATGGTGATAGGTGAGGATCGGAATACCGTTATCTTCCTGTGCGTCCAGGCTGCTGACCCACGCCAGGCGGTTGCCAATTCGGATCTGATACCAAGTCTGATGCAGGCCATCTTTGAGCTTGCCGATAATCGGATAGCGCAGGTTATCTGCCAGCACGCCAAACTGCGCGCTGCCGACATTCGGCGCGTTATACACCGGGGTGTCGCGCCAGGTGATGAGATTTTGATTGCTGAGCGGCTTATTCAGATCGCCAAGATTGTCCTCGACGCGCTGCTTGCCCTGGACCTCTTCCAGATGGCCCTTATCGATAAATCCGGTACCAAAACCAAAGCTGAATTCGTAGTAATCGGCGGCGGTTGGCACCACCGCCAGAATTTGTCCACCGCGCACGTTGCCGACGGTCACCACGTCATTGCCCACCTGCGCCCAGATAATGGCGTCTTCGGTGACCTGCATGTAGCGGGCAGGCTGCCCGTGCTGACTCAGCAGGCTGGCGCTGGCGCTGCCAGACAGAAGCAACAACAAAGAGAAAATGACTCGAATCAGCATGCGCTCACAACCGCTACGATGGGTGGTTTTAATCATGTAACAAAAACCCCATCAATACCAACGATTAATTGGCGTACAGGTCGTGAAGCAGAACAAACGGGGGATTTTTTTGTTGCTGATGCCAGAGACTGCTGACCTCCGGGCCACCCTGCGTCACGATGGCATTGCGGAAGGCTTCGCTGCTGAGGGTTTGCCGCTGCTGAATCATCTGCTCCAGCAATAAATAGTCGATACCGGAAATGACTTCACAGTGTTGATGTTTATGGCTCAGCAGCGCTGCAGTACGGTACGGGGGAGCCCCGGTGATGTCCGTCAGAAAAATTACGCCGTCGCCGCTGTCGGTCTGATACAGCGCGTCGCACATCATCCGGCTCAGCATATTGGTGCTGAGTCCACGCCAAAAGCTTACCGCCCGGCATTGCGCCAGCGGCCCGAATTTTTTTTCCAGTTTTTCCAACAGATCCTGCGCACGATCGTCGTGGCAGGCGATCACCCAACCCAACATAGCCCAGCTCCTTAGCAGGCAAGTAGTTTAGCGGAGTGAAAGTTGAGGCGAGGTGAGATCGATCAAGTTTGCCTCTCCCCGGAGCGGAGAGAGGCAAAAAGCATTAGCTACGCAGCCCAAGCCCGCGCTGGATTAGCGTATAGCACAGCAGGTAGAACGCCAGAATGAACACTACCAGTACGCCGACGGTGGTGAACAGCGGCACGTCGGTGATACCGAGGAAGCCAAAGCGGAAGCCGCTGATCATGTACACAATCGGGTTCAGATGCGACAGCGCCTGCCAGAACGGTGGCAGCAGCGTCAGGGAGTAGAACACCCCACCCAGATAGGTCAGCGGCGTCAGCACAAAGGTCGGGATCAGGCTGATATCGTCAAACGTTTTGGCGAACACGGCGTTCAGCAGGCCAGCCAGCGAGAACAGGATCGCCGTCAGCAGCAGCGTCAACCCAACGAACAGCCAGGAGTGCACCTGGAACGGCACGAAGAACAGGGAGATAGCCGTGACCAGGATCCCGACGCACAGCCCGCGAGCGACACCGCCACCCACGTAACCGGCAATCACCACGTGCGTTGGCACAGGTGCCACCAGCAGCTCTTCAATATTGCGCTGGAACTTGGCGCTAAAGAATGACGAAGCCACGTTGGCATAGGCGTTGGTGATCACCGCCATCATGATCAGACCCGGCACGATGAACTGCATGTAGCTGAAGCCGTGCATGTCGCCGATGCGTGAACCAATCAGGTTGCCAAAGATAATGAAATAGAGGGTCATGGTGATGACCGGCGGAACCAGCGTCTGGATCCAGATCCGCATAAAGCGGTTGATCTCTTTGGCCCAGATACTTTTCAGCGCCACCCAATACAGCTGCATCATGCCTGCTCTCCTGACTTTGTATTTACCAGCGTGACGAACAGCTCTTCCAGGCGGTTGGCTTTGTTACGCATACTTAAAACCTGAATTCCCTGCTCGCTCAGCTGCGAGAACACGCTGTTGACGCCCTGCTCACGCAGCACTTCCACTTCCAGCGTCGAGGTATCTACCAGGCGATACTGATAGCCGTCGAGATGCGGCAGCGGGCTTTTCGGCGCGAGGTCGAGAATGAAGGTTTCTGACTTCAGCTTCGACAGCAGGTTTTTCATCGAGGTGTTTTCTACCAGCTCACCGTGCTGAATAATGCCGATGTTGCGGCACAGCATTTCGGCTTCTTCCAGATAGTGGGTGGTCAGAATGATGGTGGTGCCTTTATCGTTGAGATCTTTCAGGAAGCCCCACATCGAGCGGCGCAGTTCAATATCCACGCCCGCCGTTGGTTCATCCAGAATCAGCAATTTTGGCTCGTGCATCAGCGCGCGGGCAATCATCAGGCGGCGCTTCATCCCACCGGATAACATGCGCGCACGCTCGTTGCGTTTTTCCCACAGGTCGAGCTGTTTGAGGTATTTTTCGCTGCGAGCTACGGCCTCTTTGCGCTCAACGCCGTAATATCCCGCCTGGTTCACCACAATCTGCTGCACGGTTTCAAACGGGTTGAAGTTGAACTCCTGCGGAACCAGGCCCAGCTGGCGCTTGGCATTCACCACGTCCTTGTCGAGATCGTAGCCGAAGACGTCTACCGTTCCGGAGGATTTGTTCACCAGCGAGCTGATAATGCCGATGGTGGTGGATTTCCCCGCCCCGTTCGGCCCAAGCAGCGCATAGAAATCCCCTGCCTCGACCTTCAGGTCGATACCACGCAGCGCCTGAACGCCACCGGGGTAGGTTTTTTTCAGCTGTTTCAATTCAAGTGCAATGGTCATTCAATTTCTCTTTTTAAAATCTTGCAATCGTTGTTTGGTTTTAAAGAAAGCCCGGTTGACCTATATTAGCGCAACGAATTTCCCAGGTTACAGGTCACTAACCTCCATGAACGACATAGATACACTCATCAGCAACAATGCACTATGGTCAAAAATGCTGGTAGAAGAGGATCCCGGTTTTTTTCAAAAACTGTCCCAGGCACAGAAGCCACGGTTTTTATGGATTGGTTGCTCCGACAGCCGTGTACCGGCTGAACGCCTGACGGGTCTGGAACCGGGTGAACTGTTCGTTCACCGTAACGTGGCTAACCTGGTGGTTCACACCGACCTGAACTGTCTGTCCGTGGTTCAGTATGCGGTAGATGTGCTGGAAGTCGAACATATTATTATTTGCGGCCACTACGGCTGCGGCGGCGTGCAGGCGGCGGTTGAAAATCCAGAGCTGGGGCTTATCAACAACTGGCTGCTACATATCCGCGACATCTGGTTCAAACACAGTTCCCTGCTTGGCGAGATGCCCCAGGAACGTCGTATGGATACCCTGTGCGAGCTGAACGTCATGGAGCAGGTTTATAACCTTGGGCACTCCACCATTATGCAGTCAGCATGGAAACGTGGGCAAAAGGTGACCATTCACGGCTGGGCCTACGGCATTCACGATGGCTTGCTGCGCGATCTCGATGTGACCGCCACCAACCGCGAAAGCTTAGAGCAGGGTTACCGCAAGGGTATTTCCAACCTGCACACCCGACATATCAATCACAAGTAAGTGCGCATAAAAATGCCGGGTGGCGGCGACGCCTTACCCGGCCTACAACTTCATAATCCGTAGGTCCGGTAAGCGCAGCGCCACCGGGCAACAGATAGCGTTTATTCGTCCAGCAGCACCACTTTGCCCACGTAAGGCAGATGGCGATAGCGCTGAGCGTAGTCAATGCCGTAGCCCACTACGAATTCATCCGGGATAGAGAAACCAACAAACTCAACCGGCACTTCGACTTCACGGCGGGTTGGTTTATCGAGCAGCGTACAGATAGCCAGAGATTTTGGCTCACGCAGGCTCAGGATTTCGCGCACTTTAGACAGCGTGTTGCCGGAGTCGATGATGTCTTCAACAATCAGCACGTCTTTACCGCGAATATCTTCGTCCAGATCTTTGAGGATTTTCACGTCACGGGTGGTGGACATACCGCTGCCGTAGCTGGAAGCCGTCATAAAATCGACTTCGTGGGAGACGTGCACTTCACGGCACAGGTCTGCCATAAACATGAATGAACCACGCAGCAGACCCACCAGCACCATTTCGCTGCCGCTGTTCTGATAATGTTCGGTAATCTGGCGACCCAGTTCGGCGATACGCGCTTTGATCTCCGCTTCCGGGATCATCACTTCAACAGTATGTTTCATTTCACTAACCATCTGATTTCAGAGATACATCTCTCAATACCCAGGGCATGACCACGGGCATTGATCGGCAAGCCATGCAGTATACCAGTAAAACGATTTCTCCGCTGAATGAGATAAGAAAGCAAGTTTTGTGATTCCGATCACACTTGTTAAATCCTATAATTAATTGCTACTAAAAAATTAATGATTTAGAGGTGTGCTTTCTATGGCGGAAACAAAACCACAACAGACCGGGCTTCTGGTGAAGCTGACGGCGCTGTTTGCAGCCTTCTGTGGGCTGTATCTGTTAATCGGCGGGGTCTGGCTCGTCTCACTGGGCGGCTCCTGGTACTACCCTGTTGCCGGGCTGGTGATGCTGGCCGTAACCGGCATGCTGTGGCGCGGTAAACGTGCTGCTCTGTGGCTATACGCGCTGGTGCTGCTGGCAACGATGATTTGGGGCGTGTGGGAAGTCGGCTTCGACTTCTGGGCGCTGACCCCGCGCAGCGACATCCTGGTGTTCTTTGGCATATGGTTGATCCTGCCGTTTGTCTGGCGTCGGCTGATTGTACCTTCCGCCGGTGCGGTAGGTGCGCTGGTGGTGGTCCTGCTGATCACCGCAGGTATTCTCACCTGGGCGGGCTTCCACGATCCGCAGGAAATTAACGGCACGCTGAGCGCGGACGCGACTCAGGCCGAACCGATTTCTCAGGTTGCCGATCAGGACTGGCCTGCCTATGGACGTAATCAGGAAGGGCAGCGCTGGTCGCCGCTCAAACAGATTAACGCTGATAACGTTCATCAGCTGAAAGAAGCCTGGGTGTTCCAGACCGGCGATCTCAAGCAGCCGAACGATCCGGGTGAAATCACCAACGAAGTGACGCCGATTAAAGTCGGCGACATGCTGTATCTCTGCTCGGCCCACCAGCGTCTGTTCGCTCTGGACGCGGCCAGCGGTAAAGAGAAATGGCACTTCGACCCGCAGCTCAACACCAATACCTTCTTCCAGCACGTAACCTGTCGTGGCGTTTCTTATCACGAAGCAAAAGCCGATAGCGCGCCTGCTGACGTGGTCGCTGACTGCCCACGCCGTATCCTGCTGCCGGTGAATGACGGTCGTCTGTTTGCGCTGAATGCCGAAACCGGCAAGCTGTGTGAAACCTTTGGCAACAAAGGCGTGCTGAATCTGCAAACCAATCAGCCAGTCACCACTCCGGGCATGTACGAGCCGACTTCACCGCCGATTGTGACGGATAAAGTCATCGTCATTGCCGGTTCCGTAACGGATAACTTCTCAACCCGTGAAGCGTCTGGCGTGATCCGTGGCTTTGACGTTAACACTGGTAAGCTGCTGTGGGCCTTCGATCCGGGCGCGAAAGATCCAAATGCTATTCCGGACGACGAGCATAAATTCACCCTGAACTCGCCGAACTCCTGGGCCCCGGCGGCCTATGACGCGAAGCTGGATCTGGTG
The DNA here is from genome assembly GCA_014156375.1 of Enterobacteriaceae bacterium 89. GTDB lineage: Bacteria > Pseudomonadota > Gammaproteobacteria > Enterobacterales > Enterobacteriaceae > Scandinavium. The sequence goes on from RQJH01000001.1 coordinate 73,428, forward strand.
TATCTGCCGATGGGCGTGACCACTCCTGATATCTGGGGCGGCTACCGTACGCCGGAGCAGGAGCGCTACGCCAGTGCCATTGTGGCGCTGAACGCGACCACCGGTAAGCTTGAGTGGAGCTATCAGACCGTTCACCACGATCTGTGGGATATGGACCAGCCGTCGCAGCCGACGCTGGCTGATATCACCGTCAAAGGCCAAACCGTGCCGGTTATCTACGCTCCGGCAAAAACGGGCAACATCTTTGTGCTCGACCGTCGTAACGGTCAGTTAGTGGTTCCGGCTCCGGAACAGCCAGTGCCGCAGGGCGCAGCGAAAGGCGACCACGTCAGCCCGACTCAGCCGTTCTCTGAACTCACCTTCCGTCCGAAGAAAGATCTGAGCGGTGCGGATATGTGGGGCGCGACGATGTTCGACCAGCTGGTTTGCCGCGTGATGTTCCACAAACTGCGCTACGAAGGGATCTTCACCCCGCCGTCTGAGCAGGGCACGCTGGTGTTCCCGGGCAACCTGGGGATGTTCGAATGGGGCGGGATTTCTGTCGATCCAAACCGTCAGGTAGCGATTGCTAACCCTATCGCCCTGCCGTTCGTTTCCCGTCTGATCCCACGCGGTCCAGGCAACCCAATTGAACCACCGAAAGATGCGAAAGGTTCAGGCACTGAAACCGGTATTCAGCCACAGTACGGCGTACCGTATGGCGTAACGCTGAACCCGTTCCTGTCTCCGTTTGGCCTGCCGTGTAAACAGCCGGGCTGGGGTTATATCTCCGCACTGGACCTGAAAACCAACCAGATCGCATGGAAAAAACGTATCGGCACACCGCAGGACAGCCTGCCGTTCCCGATGCCGTTTAAACTGCCGTTCAATCTGGGGATGCCAATGCTGGGTGGCCCGATCTCTACCGCGGGTAACGTGCTGTTTGTTGCTGCAACCGCCGATAACTATCTGCGCGCGTACAACATGACCAACGGCGACAAACTGTGGGAAGGCCGTCTGCCGGCCGGTGGCCAGGCAACGCCGATGACCTATGAGGTCAATGGCAAGCAGTACGTGGTCATTTCCGCAGGTGGTCACGGGTCGTTTGGTACGAAGATGGGCGACTACATTGTGGCCTATGCTTTGCCGGATGATGTGAAGTAAAAAGCAAAACGGCAACCTCGGTTGCCGTTTTTTGTGTTTGCTCCCCTCTCCACGTGGTAGAGGGGCCGGGGGTGAGGCCATCAGGCCGCATCGTTGTCTTTTCCCCCTCACCCTAACCCTCTCCCTCAAGGGAGAGGGAACTGGAATGCGCCAGGATTGCTAAACCGTAAACCCTAACATCATCCCTGTGTCTTCGTGCTCCAGCAGATGGCAGTGCGCCATGTACATGTGCTCCTTTGGAGCCTCATGGTCAAACTTCACCAACACCTCACTCACGCCGCCTTCAACGCGAACCGTATCTTTCCAGCCAGCTCTGTGCACCGCAGGCGGTTTGCCATTTTCTGACAGAATGCGGAACTGAGTCCCGTGAATATGGAACGGGTGCAGCATCATGTCTCCCACGCCGGAAATCGTCCAGCGTTCGAACTGTCCACGGCCTGCGGCAAAGCTCGATGTCATATCAAAGGCTTTACCGTTGATCATGTTGGCGTTGTGGAAATCAAAGCCTTTGCCGCCGTGATTCATATGGCCCATGTTGCCATGATCCATCTTGCCCATACCGCCGTGGCCCATCATCTGGCCGTGATCCATTCCGCCCATCGCCTGCTTGCCGTATTTCTTCATCAGCGCCTGCATGCCCATCATGTCGAGCATCGGATCCATCGACAGCTGGAACTTACGCTGGGTGAGTCCTTCCAGCGAAGGCAATGCAGGAAGGGTGGCAAGCTGGTCTGGCAGCTCACCGGAGGCGGGAATTTGCAGTGGCTGGACGCGCATGACCGGGTAAGCTTTATCAAACGGCGCCACCGCCATCCCCATCTGGTTCACCGGCAGCATCACCAGATCGAAAGCCTTGCCGTCGCTGGTATCCACCAGCACTTCGAAACGTTCGCCCATCAGCATCGGCAGCTCCGACACTTTCACGGGCTGAGCAAGCAGGCCACCGTCGCTGGCAATCACATACAGCGGGCGATTATCGCTGGTCGCCAAATTCAGCGAACGCGCGTTACAGCCGTTGAGCAGACGCAGGCGCAGCCAGCCTTTCGGTGGAGCATGCTGCGGGTAAATCGCCCCGTTGGTCAGCAATGTGTCCCCAAACCAGCCGACTGCTGCCGTCATTATATCCAGCTGATAATCCACTTCCCCGGCGGCGGTAAAACGCTTGTCCTGAATGATTACCGGAACATCATCGATGCCCCACTGCTTCGGCAACAGCAGCTTATTGATCTGCGGATCTTCAATCAGCACCAGTCCCGCCAGCCCCATCGCCACCTGATGGCCCGTTTTGCCATGCTGATGCGGATGGAACCAGCAGGTTGCTGCCTGCTGCGTCGGCGTGAAGGTCACGGAGCGTGAACCACCGGGTTTAATCACGCCCTGCGGACCGCCGTCTACCTCGCCGGGAATTTCCAGCCCGTGCCAGTGAACGGTGGTCTCTTCTGTTAATTGATTGTTAATATCGATGGTTACAGGCTTGCCCTGCTGCACGCGCAAAGCCGGACCCAGAAGATTGCCGTTATAGCCCCAGGTGGTGGCGGTTTTTGCCCCAAAACGGGTGGTGCCACTTTGCACCGTCAGCGCGATGCGATTGCTGGCATCGGCGGTTAAGAGATTCGGGATCGGTAAGGCCGGGCGATCGGCCGCCAGCACGCTCCGGCTCCAGAGCGGCAGGGCGCTGGCCACCCCGACGGCGGTGGCTAATTTGATAAATTCACGGCGTTGCATCTTCACTCCCTTTTCGACGACTGGTGAATAAATGAGCTTAAACCCTGCCCTTACCGGAAGGTCAAGTATAATCCCATTAATAAAGCCCTGCGCAGGCCTGAGAAGTGTGCTAACGTTGAATTTCGTGGATGGAATGGTAACTAAAATGAAGACGTTTTTCAGAACTGTGGTGCTCGGATCTTTGCTGGCGATTTCCAGTAGCAGCTACGCATTAAACGAGTCCGAGGCCGAAGATATGGCCGATCTGACGGCGGTATTTGTATTTCTGAAAAACGACTGTGGCTATCAAAATTTACCCAACCAGCAGATTCGCCGTGCTTTGGTCTTTTTTGCCCAGCAAAATCAGTGGGATCTCAGCAACTACGACACGTTTAACATGAAAGCGCTGGGTGAAGACAGCTATCGTGATTTGAGCGGCATTCGCATTCCTACATCCAAAAAATGCAAAGCGCTGGCCCGCGACTCGTTAAGCCTGCTGGCCTACGTTAAGTAAACGAAGGGAGCAAGCGTGCTCCCCTCTGTTATTTCTGCTGCATAAAGGCGCGATAAGCCGCCACTACCTGAAGAAAATCCTCCACGCCGCACATCGACAGGCTCTCTTCGTCGTAATAGCTCATGCCCTCTTCCATTTCGTCACCGGAAAATTCCAGCTGATTGGCACGCACCATCACTTCTTCACCGTCCATCCATACCGTGTATTCGTGGCCGGCGCGCTGCCAGGAATTCTCAGTCCCTTTCACCGTTTGCGCCGCCTGCTCCACTTCATCCAGCAACGACAGGTTCTCCTTCACCTCTTCGTTAAACCAGTGCCCTACGGCTTCGTGGCCCATCGACATTCGCACTTTCACCACACCGGTGATATCGCGCAAGAATTCGTAATCCATGGTGTTTTCCTCTGCAAAACCATTAGTGTAATTATCGCAGCAGAGAGGAAGAAAAAAAGCGGAAGCTGTGGGGGAATGGGAAATAAAAAATCCCCTCACCCTAACCCTCCCCCAAAGGGGAGAGGGAACAGGACACCCCTCGCCCCTCTGGGGAGAGGGGCTGGGGGTGAGGGGATTCAGTTATACAGCAGTCTGGAAAATCACCCCGTCAGCCTTCTCGGTGTACTGAGAGAGCTGGTCGAAGTTCAGATAGCGATAGGTATCTGCCGCAGTCTTATCCACCTGCGCCACGTACGTCTGGTACTCGTCCGGCGTCGGCAGTTTGCCAATCAGCGCCGCAACCGCCGCCAGTTCCGCAGAGGCCAGGTACACGTTAGCACCGGTACCCAGACGGTTCGGGAAGTTACGGGTAGAAGTGGAAACCACCGTTGCACCATCTGCCACACGCGCCTGGTTACCCATGCACAGGGAACAGCCTGGAATTTCGATACGCGCACCGCTCTTACCGAAGACGCTGTAGTAGCCCTCTTCCGTCAGCTGTGCCGCATCCATACGGGTTGGCGGAGCCACCCACAGACGGGTCGGCAGCTGGCCCTTATGCGTATCCAGCAGTTTACCTGCCGCACGGAAGTGGCCGATGTTGGTCATGCAGGAACCGATGAACACTTCGTCGATCTTGTCGCCCTGTACGTCGGACAGCAGACGCGCGTCGTCCGGATCGTTCGGTGCACACAGAATTGGCTCTTTGATATCCGCCAGATCGATGTCGATCACCGCCGCGTATTCCGCGTCAGCATCGGCTTCCATCAGCTGCGGATCCGCCAGCCATTTTTCCATGCCCTGGATACGACGCTCCAGCGTACGACGGTCGCCGTAGCCTTCTACAATCATCCACTTCAGCAGCACGATGTTGGAGTTCAGATACTCTTCGATTGGCGCCTGGTTCAGCTTGATAGTACAGCCCGCTGCGGAACGCTCGGCGGAGGCATCGGTCAGCTCAAACGCCTGCTCAACTTTCAGATCTGGCAGACCTTCGATTTCCAGGATGCGGCCAGAGAAGATGTTCTTCTTCCCTTTCTTCTCAACGGTCAGCAGGCCCTGTTTGATGGCGTACAGCGGGATCGCATGCACCAGATCGCGCAGGGTGATGCCCGGCTGCATTTTACCTTTGAAGCGCACCAGCACGGATTCAGGCATATCGAGCGGCATCACGCCGGTCGCGGCAGCAAACGCCACCAGGCCAGAGCCCGCCGGGAAGGAAATGCCGATTGGGAAACGGGTATGGGAGTCACCGCCGGTGCCTACGGTATCCGGCAGCAGCATGCGGTTCAGCCAGGAGTGGATGACGCCATCGCCCGGACGCAGCGACACGCCGCCACGGTTCATGATGAAGTCCGGCAGAGTGTGGTGCGTGGTGACGTCAACCGGCTTCGGATACGCTGCGGTGTGGCAGAAGGACTGCATCACCAGGTCAGCGGAGAAGCCCAGGCACGCCAGGTCTTTCAGCTCATCACGGGTCATTGGACCGGTGGTGTCCTGAGAGCCCACGGAAGTCATTTTCGGTTCGCAGTACGCGCCTGGACGAATACCGGCAACGCCACAGGCGCGGCCAACCATTTTCTGAGCCAGGGAGTAGCCACGGCTGCTCTCAGCCACGTCTTTCGCGTGACGGAACACTTCGCTGTGCGGCAGACCCATCGCTTCACGCGCTTTGGTGGTCAGGCCACGGCCGATGATCAGCGGAATACGGCCACCGGCGCGCACTTCGTCAACCAGCACGTCGGTTTTCAGCTCGAAGCTTGCCAGCAGTTCGTTGGTTTCGTGGTTGCGCACTTCGCCTTTGAACGGGTAAACGTCAATCACGTCACCCATGTTCAGGTTGTTCACATCAACTTCAATCGGCAGCGCGCCCGCATCTTCCATGGTGTTGAAGAAGATTGGTGCAATTTTGCCGCCAAGGCACAGACCGCCGCCGCGCTTGTTCGGCACGTTCGGGATGTCGTCGCCCATGAACCACAGCACGGAGTTGGTTGCGGATTTACGGGAAGATCCGGTACCCACAACGTCGCCCACGTAGGCCAGAGGGAAACCTTTTTTCTGCAGCGCTTCAATCTGCTTGATCGGGCCGACTACGCCTGGCTGATCCGGCTCAATGCCTTCACGGGCGTTTTTCAGCATTGCCAGCGCGTGCAGTGGAATATCAGGACGTGACCACGCATCCGGAGCCGGAGAGAGGTCATCGGTGTTGGTTTCGCCGGTCACTTTGAACACGGTGACGGTGATTTTTTCCGCCAGCGCCGGACGGCTCAGGAACCACTCGGCATCGGCCCAGGACTGCATCACCTGCTTCGCCCAGGCGTTGCCAGCTTTAGCTTTTTCTTCCACATCGTAGAAGTTATCGAACATCAGCAGGGTGTGAGACAGCGCTTTGGCGGCAATCGGGGCCAGCTTGTCGTTTTCCAGTGCCTCAACCAGCGGATGGATATTGTAGCCGCCCTGCATGGTGCCCAGCAGTTCGATGGCTTTTTCAGGGGTCACCAGGGGGGAGGTTGCTTCGCCTTTGGCGACAGCAGCAAGGAATCCGGCTTTCACGTAGGCGGCTTCATCAACGCCCGGTGGTACACGGTTAATCAGCAGATCTAACAGGAATTCTTCTTCGCCAGCAGGCGGTGCTTTCAGCAGCTCAACCAGTGCGGCCATTTGGGTTGCATCTAATGGTTTTGCAACAATCCCTTCGGCGGCACGCTCAGCTACGTGCTCACGATATTCTTTTAGCACGACGGTTCTCCTCGCTCTCATTGTCATATGCGGCCGGCGTTCTCTTCACGCTCCTGTGAGACAGCAGTTTGTAGGGTAAAAGCCCGATACCGCGTCGGGCAGCATAGCAGGATTTACAGGGGGTGTTAATCTGTTTACAAAAAAGCAACATTAAATCTTTAGCTGAATCGTTAAGGTCAGAACAATTGAGTCTGAATACGTATTTTTAAACATAAAACTTCCCCGCCGAGCCCGCTCTGGCTGCACGATCACCACTAAAGTCAAAAACGAAAAATAAGTCTCCCTATACTGCCTGCACTGCTGCCATTTTCGGCAATACTCTCTGAAACGGGCCAAATTATTGTGCCAGGAGAACAAAATGACGTTGCCTTTTAAGCCTCATGTTATTGCGCTGGTCTGCTGTACCGGGCTACTCGCTGCTTCGGGCACGCTCTATGTTAAGAGCCGCGCTGCGGATGCTCCGCCCACGCCTGCTCCTGTCGCTCAACCGGTCGTTCCAGTTCCAGCTCCGGTGGCCGCAGCGCCAGTCAGCGCTCAGCCCGCCACTCAAACTTTTACCGCAGCGCAAATCGACCAGTTAACCGCACCGGTGGCGCTCTATCCTGACAACCTGCTTTCCCAGGTGCTGATGGCATCGACTTATCCCACTAATGTTATGCAGGCCGTGCAATGGTCGCAGGATAACCCGAGCATGAAGGGGGATGACGCGGTGAAAGCCGTGGCGAATCAGCCGTGGGACCCGAGCGTGAAATCACTGGTGGCGTTCCCGGCCTTGCTGTCGCTGATGGGGGAAAACCCGCAGTGGGTACAGGATTTGGGTAACGCCTTCCTCGCCCAACCGCAGGATGTGATGGATTCCGTGCAGAAATTACGTAACGTGGCGCAGCAAACGGGAGCGCTGAAATCCTCTCCTCAGCAGAAAGTGACCACCACCCCGGTGAAAGCAGCCCCGGCTCCGGTGCAGTCGTCTTCTACCACCACGACCACCACAACTACGACACCAGCGCCGACCACCCAGGTGATTAAGATTGAATCGGCCGATCCGAACGTGGTGTACGTGCCAACCTATAATCCGAATACCGTTTACGGCACCTGGCCAAGCACCGCTTATCCGCCGGTGTACCTGCCACCAACGCCGGGCCAGCAGTTCACTAACAGCTTTGTGAATGGCCTCGGCTACAGCCTCGGCGTGGCGACGACCTATGCCCTGTTCAGCAGCATTGACTGGGATAACGATGATTACCATCATCATCATGATGATGACTATTACCACGACGGCGGCTGGCACGGCGGTGGCAATAACACCATCAACATTAATACCAATAACTACAACCACATCACCGGGCAGAACATCAGCGGCAACACCCAGTGGCAGCACAATCCAGCGTTCAGAAATAACGTGCCTTATCCGAACAACAACGTGGCTCAGCATTTTCATCAGACCAACGTACCGGGCGGGTTAAGCGCTACTCAGCACGCGCCGGCAGATTTAAACAGCCAGCGCCAGGCCGCACTGAATCAGTTCCAGCACAGCACCCATAATGGTGCAGCGCCGGGTCTGATTGCCGGAGGAGCCGCAGCGGGTGGCATTGCCGCCGCAGGCTCACGCGATGCGCAGCGCCAGGCGGCTTCCAGCCAGCTGCATCAGATAAATCAGCGTAACAATTTCCGTGGTTACGATGGCACGGCAGCGAAGCAGAAACTGCAACATCCAACGGCGCAACAGCAGCAGCGCCGCGAAAATGCGAAAGCGCATGTGCAGAATCCAACGGCCCAGCAACAGCAGCGTCGTGAACAGATCCAGCAGCACCATGCATCGGTCACACCACAGCAGCATCAGCAACGCCAGCAGCAGGCGCAAAACTTCCGCGCCAATGCGCTGAGTGGTAACGACAGCCGTTCACCGTCCTGGGAAGCCCAGCGTCAGCGCGGGGCGCAAAGCCGCAATCTGTCCGGTATCAGTAGCTCGCAGCGGGCTTCGATCCAACAGCATGCTTCTCAACATCGTGAACTGCGCCATCGCTAAGGAGCCATCGTGAAAAAACAGATTATTATCGGCATGCTGGCTTGCTTCACCCTGCCCGCGTTTGCGCAGCAGCAGTTTGCCTCGCCGGAAAAAGCAGCCAGCGCGCTGGCCGATGCCATGGGCAGCCAGGATGAGCAAGCGTTAAGCCAGGTGTTGGGCGACGACTGGCGTCAGTATTTACCGGCAGAAGGTGCCGATCCGGAAGCCGTGGCCCGCTTCCTGCGAGACTGGAAAGTCAGCCACCACATTATCGAACAAGGCAATGCCGCCCATCTGAACGTTGGCGCGGAAAACTGGCAGCTGCCGATCCCGATGATCAAAACGGGCGCTGGCTGGCATTTTGATATGGCCCAGGGCGCGGATGAAATTCAGGTGCGGGAAATTGGCCGCAATGAACTTTCCACCATTCAGGCGATGCACGCCTACGTTGACGCCCAACAGGATTATTTCCAGCGTTTTCAGCACTATGCGAAGAAGCTGATCAGCAGCGAAGGGCAGAAAGATGGGCTTTACTGGCCGACAGTATCTGGCGAAGACCCAAGTCCTCTCGGCCCGGCCTACAGCCCGCAGGTTCCCGGCATGGGCTATCACGGCTACCATTTCCGCATTCTCCCGGACGCCAGCAAACAAGGCTTTGCTTTGATTGCCTGGCCGGTGCAGTACGGCCAGACCGGGATCATGAGTTTTACCGTCGACCAGAACGACCAGGTCTGGCAGGCCAACCTTGGGGAAAATTCTGTCGATAAAGCCAATGCCGTCAAACGCTTCGCGCCGGAAAAACCCTGGCAGGAAGTGACTCAGTAATGGCTTATCAGGGGAGGCCGCCCGGCGCTCCCCTTCCTCGCTGAAATGTGATCTTCACCACGTTTCCACGCTCCTCCGAGGAGTCACCGACCTCAGTGTGATACTAATGCCCGCGATGAAAGCGGGATACTTTGGATGCAGATAACAACACCACGCGCCTGGCTGATTCGGGGCATACTTCTTTGGCTTTTTGCCTGGCTGATTTGCAGCGCGTTGCTGTATGCAGAACAGATCCGCCGCCAGTACTGGGAATCGGACCGGGCCTTTACGGCGTTGTTCAGCACCCTCAGCATGGCCCTGACGCAAAATGAGTCCGTGATCCCCATTCTTAACGGTGATGAAGATCCCGCGCTGCTACAACAGAAATTCCCGCAGATCCAGGCGCTGGAGAAAACGCACGACGTCCCGCTTGATGCGCCGCGCGTGCAGCCTCTCAGCGAAACCAGCTACTGGCTGTACAATCCCTACCGGCAGATCAGAGTCAAAATTAATCTGGCACAGCTGCTGAAGTCCGATACCCATTTCACTGGCATCCAACTGGGCCTGATTAAACCCCATGATTTAAGCCACTGCCGCTGGCTGTGGACCCGACAGTTCCCTCAGCATTTTCAGCCTTTTACCCTCCAGGCTGGGGCCGATCCGCGCTGGCTCAGCGTCGCCCTGCTCCCGCACCTTTTCATCGCGCTGGCGTGGGGATTTATTATCAGCATGGTAATGCTGCTGCTGTGGGTCAGAAGTCAGCAACGCACAGACAGGCAGCGTGCAGATTATTACCAGCACGCCAGGCTGAACACGCTGGGTGAACTAACGGCCGGCGTCGTTCACGAGATTAATCAGCCGCTGACGGCAACGCAGATGTGGCTCCAGGGCGGGCTGCGTCAGTTGGATCAGCACAACGTCGACGGAGCCCAGCATGCCATTCGCTCCGCGCTGACCCAGACTCAGCGCATCAGCGAACTACTGACCCGCTTTCGCGCTCATCTGAGCGAAGAGCCGGTCACCATGACCATGGTGGATCTGGCCCACAGCTGGCAGCGAGTCGGCAATCTGCTGGAGCATGAGCCGGGTTCTAAGCAGATTCGTATTACCCATGATTTCTCGACCCGCCGCGTTCTGACCGATCGCCTGTGGCTGGAGCAGGTGCTGCATAATCTGTTGAACAACGCCATTCAGGCGCAGACGAACGTACAACACGGCTGGGTGCATATCAAAAGTGAGGCTGCGGGCGATAAAGTGAAAGTGACCCTTACCGACGGTGGCCCGGGTTTTAGCAGTGAAGCGTTGAAGCTCGGTCTGATGCCGCTGTTTACCGAGCGGCAGGGCGGCCTTGGTCTGGGACTGACACTAACAGAATCGCTGATGACCCGCATGGACGGCAGCATTGAGCTGGCAAACAGCGCACAAGGTGGCGCGGAAATCCGCCTGTGGTTCAGCCAGGAGAAGCGAGCATAATGGAAAAAATTATCTACATCGTCGACGATGACGCCTCGATCCGCGAGTCGCTGACGTTTCTGTTTTCCACCCTCAGCTGGCAGATACAAAGCTTCGAGTCTCTCGATGCGTTCACCCTCGCCTGCCCGCCGGAGATGAAGCTGACCGGCTGTCTGCTGCTGGATATGCGGATGCCCGGCCAAAGCGGATTAAGCTGGCTCGAACGCCACAGCGCATCGCACCCACTGCTGCCGGTGGTGATGATGACCGGGCATGGCTCCATCGATGCCTGCCGCCGGGCCTTCCATCACGGCGTGTTTGAATTTTTCACCAAGCCGCTGGATGCCGATCTGCTGATTGAAACCCTGCACTCTGCTTTTGCCCAAAGCGAAGCTCGTCACCAGATCTGGCAGGAACACGTTCAGGCAAAAACGCTCTTTGCGCAGCTCACCGCGCGAGAGTCGGAAGTCCTGGAACAGCTGATGACAGGGGCGAGTAACAAAGAAGTGGCCGCGCAGCTCGACCTGTCGACCCGCACGGTAGAAGCACATCGGGCAGCCATCTTCAGCAAGCTTGGCGTCAGCAGCCTGGTGCAAGCCATCCGCGAACACGACAAGCTGCACTACGTATAAATACCAGGATAACTGCGTATTCCCCCGAATTTCGCTTCCTTTGTGCCGTTGGTAGCATCGGTTTATCGACGACAAAAGGAAGCAAGCCATGAACAAACTGTTCCTCTCCGCCGCATTAACCACGACCCTGCTCGCCACCGCCGCTCAGGCTGAAGCGCTGAATCAGAAATCTCTCTCACTGAGCCAGGCCAACGCTCTGGCGCAGGAAGCCGTCAAAGCCTGTTTAGCTAAAAACTATCAGGTCAGCGTAACCGTGGTCGATCGCGCCGGTGTGGTCAAAGCGGTGCAGCGTAGCGACAACGCAGGTCCACACACCGTAAAAGCCAGCGAAATGAAAGCCTTTACCGCACTCACCATGAAGAATGCCAGCGGCAAAGTGATGGAAGCCGCCCAGGCGAATCCAGGCGCGCAGAATTTAAAAGACATTCCGGGCCTGCTGCTGCTGGCTGGCGGTTTGCCAGTCAAAGACGGCAATGACGTGATTGGGGCGATTGGCATTGGCGGTGCGCCGGGGGGAAATCTGGATGAAGCCTGCGCTCAGGCGGCTCTGGATAATGTGAAGCTGTAAAACAATGCCCGGCGGCGCTTCGCTTGCGCGGACCTACGACACCAAGTGATTGTGATGATTGTAGGTCCGGCAAGCGAAGCGCCGCCGGGCAGTCTTAATCTTAAAAACTTAGCCCTGATGCGGCATCAAACCAGGCTGTGCAACCACGGCTGGCTGAGTGCTGGAAAGAGCCTGCTCGTCGGCTTTAATGCTGCCGGAGTTAGCGGCCCAAACACCTTCCTGGGTTTTGGTGATCGCCTGATGCTGGGCATTCATGTTTTGCCCCATCGGCGCGATGTGAGTGGTTTCGGTGCCACCGGTGTTATCAGCCCACGGGATCACCGGATCGTCTGCCAGCGCCAGACCTGAAAACAGAGTGGTCGCCAGCACTGCTGTAGTCAAAAATGTTTTCATGGTACACCTCATCAATCATATAGTTATTACGCTAAGAGTTTAGCGCGTGACTATTTGACTTTCATCGACAAGATGTAGCGCTTTATGTCGCCAGAAATACTTTTAAATAAATGAGTTACCGTTACGTTTAGTCTTCAGCAGGCATAAAAAAAGCGGCTTTTCAGCCGCTTTTTACATCACGAAAACTTAGCGTAAAGAAACTTATTTCTTCTTCGCTTTCGCGTTTGGCAGGTCGGTGATGCTACCTTCAAACACTTCTGCCGCCAGGCCCACGGACTCGTGCAGAGTTGGGTGAGCGTGGATGGTCAGCGCGATGTCTTCTGCATCACAGCCCATTTCGATAGCCAGGCCGATTTCACCCAGCAGCTCGCCGCCGTTGGTGCCGACAATCGCCCCACCGATCACACGGTGAGATTCTTTGTCGAAGATAAGCTTGGTCATACCGTCTGCGCAGTCGGAAGCGATAGCACGGCCAGAAGCAGCCCACGGGAAGGTGGCGGTTTCGTAGCTGATGCCTTTCTCTTTCGCTTCTTTCTCGGTCAGACCGACCCAGGCCACTTCTGGCTCAGTGTAAGCGATAGATGGGATCACTTTCGGATCGAAGTAGTGCTTCATGCCGGCGATAACTTCAGCGGCAACGTGACCTTCGTGAACACCTTTGTGCGCAAGCATAGGCTGACCGACGATGTCGCCGATAGCAAAGATGTGCGGCACGTTAGTGCGCAGCTGCTTGTCAACGCGGATGAAGCCACGGTCGTCCACTTCCACGCCGGCTTTGCCCGCGTCGAGGTTTTTACCGTTCGGCACACGGCCAATCGCCACCAGCACGGCATCGTAGCGCTGTGCTTCAGCAGGCGCTTTTTTGCCTTCCATGGAAACGTAAATACCGTCTTCTTTCGCTTCAACGGCAGTCACTTTGGTTTCAAGCATCAGGTTGAATTTCTTGCTGATGCGCTTGGTGAAGACTTTAACCACGTCTTTATCGGCAGCCGGGATAACCTGGTCGAACATCTCAACCACGTCAATATCTGAACCCAGCGCGTGATACACGGTGCCCATTTCCAGACCGATGATCCCGCCGCCCATAACCAGCAGACGTTTAGGAACGCTTTTCAGCTCCAGCGCATCGGTGGAATCCCACACGCGCGGATCTTCATGCGGAATGAACGGCAGTTCGATCGGTCGGGAACCCGCCGCGATGATTGCGTTGTCGAAGTTGATCACGGTTTTGCCGTTCTCGCCTTCCACTTCCAGGGTGTTCGCCCCGGTGAATTTACCCAGACCGTTGACCACTTTCACCTTACGGCCTTTGGCCATACCAGCCAGACCGCCGGTCAGCTGAGTGATCACTTTCTCTTTCCAGGTACGAATCTTGTCGATATCGGTTTTCGGCTCGCCGAAGACGATACCGTGTTCCGCCAGCGCTTTGGCTTCTTCGATAACTTTGGCTACGTGCAGCAGCGCTTTAGAAGGGATACAGCCGACGTTCAGACAAACACCGCCGAGGGTGCTGTAACGTTCTACGATGACGGTTTCCAGACCTAAATCCGCGGCGCGGAATGCTGCGGAATAACCTGCCGGGCCTGCCCCAAGTACTACGACCTGAGTTTTGATTTCTGTGCTCATCATGACCTCTTAATTTATACCCGTCGTCCACCGGGTCGTTCTATCCGTCCGCATTTTACAAAATTGTTAACAATTTTGAAACAACAAACGGCTCACGATTTGACTTTGATCCAATAACCCCACAAACCACCCTGAGATTACCAGAAAAAAGCCGGCCGATTGGCCGGCTTTTCGATTACATCACCAGGCGGCGAATGTCGCTCAGCATGTTGTTGATGATGGTGATGAAACGCGCACCATCAGCACCGTCGATCACGCGGTGGTCGAAGGAGAGAGACATCGGCATCATCAGACGCGGAGTGAACTCTTTACCGTTCCACACTGGCTCCATCGCAGACTTGGAAACACCGAGGATAGCCACTTCCGGCGCGTTAACGATCGGCGCGAAGTGAGTTGTCCCGATACCGCCCAGGCTGGAGATAGTGAAGCAGCCGCCCTGCATTTCGCCAGCGGTCAGCTTGCCATCACGCGCTTTCTTGGAGATAGCCATCAGCTCGCGGGAAAGCTCAGTAATGCTCTTCTTGTTCACGTCTTTGAAGACCGGAACCACCAGACCATTCGGCGTATCAACCGCCACGCCGATGTTGATGTATTTCTTCAGCGTCAGCTTCTGACCGTCTTCGGACAGGGAGCTGTTGAAACGTGGCATCTGCTCCAGTGCAGCAGCAACAGCCTTCATGATGAAGACCACTGGGGTGAATTTCACGTCCAGTTTGCGCTTAGCAGCTTCGTCGTTCTGAGCTTTACGGAACGCTTCCAGATCGGTGATATCGGTTTTGTCGAAGTGCGTAACGTGCGGGATCATCACCCAGTTACGGCTCAGGTTCGCACCAGAGATTTTCTGGATACGGCCCATTTCGACTTCTTCGATTTCACCGAACTTGCTGAAGTCCACTTTCGGCCATGGCAGCATGCCTGGCAGACCGCCGCCAGTGGCAGCAGCTGGTGCCGCTTCAGCGCGTTTAACGGCTTCTTTCACGTAAGCCTGAACGTCTTCGCGCAGGATACGACCTTTACGGCCGGTGCCTTTCACTTTCGCCAGGTTCACACCGAATTCGCGCGCCAGGCGACGAATCAGCGGAGTAGCGTGAACGTAAGCATCGTTCTCAGCGAACTCAGATTTACCTTCCGCTTTAGCAGCAGGTGCTGCCGCAGGTGCCGGAGCGGCAGCCTGAGCAGGAGCAGCGGCGGCAGGTGCAGCAGCCGGAGCCGCAGCAGGCGCAGCGCCTTCCACTTCAAACACCATAATCAGGGAACCGGTAGACACTTTGTCACCAGTTTTGATTTTGATTTCTTTCACGATACCGGCGAATGGCGCAGGCACCTCCATGGAAGCTTTGTCGCCTTCTACGGTGATCAGTGACTGTTCAGCGGCAACTTTATCGCCCACTTTCACCATCACTTCGGTCACTTCAACTTCGTCACCGCCGATGTCTGGTACGTTCACGTCTTTCGCGCCAGTGGCTGCTGGAGCCGCGGCGGCAGCCGGAGCGGCGGCCTGAGCTGGAGCAGCAGCAGGTGCAGCACCCGCCACTTCGAAGACCATGATCAGCGAGCCAGTGGACACTTTGTCACCGGTGTTGATTTTGATCTCTTTAACGGTACCTGCGAACGGAGCCGGAACTTCCATAGAGGCTTTGTCGCCTTCTACGGTGATCAGAGACTGTTCAGCCGCGATGGTGTCGCCCACTTTAACCATGATCTCAGTGACTTCAACTTCGTCACCGCCGATGTCTGGTACGTGAACTTCTTTCGCTGCCGCTGCTGGTGCAGCTGCCGGAGCGGCTTCTATTTTCTCTTCTGCCTTGGCAGGTGCAGCGGCTGCTGCACCTTCGGCGGAATCGAAAATCATGATCAGTTTGCCAGTCTCGGTTTTGTCGCCGACAGAGACTTTGATCTCTTTAACAACGCCAGCCTGTGGAGACGGGACTTCCATAGAGGCTTTGTCGCCTTCTACGGTGATCAGCGACTGTTCAGCTTCAACTTTGTCGCCCACTTTGACCAGGATCTCGGTGATTTCAACTTCATCAGCCCCGATGTCCGGTACGTTGATTTCGATAGCCATTGTTTCTTTACCTCTTACGCCAGACGCGGGTTAACTTTTTCTGCATCGATATTGAATTTCACGATGGCATCAGCCACCACTTTCTTATCGATTTCGCCACGTTTAGCCAGTTCGCCCAGCGCTGCAACCACCACGTAGGAAGCATCAACTTCGAAGTGGTGACGCAGGTTTTCACGGCTGTCGGAACGACCGAAGCCATCGGTACCCAGTACGCGGTAATCGTCAGCCGGTACGTAAGTACGAACCTGCTCAGCGAACAGTTTCATGTAGTCAGTGGAAGCGACCGCAGGAGCGTCGTTCATCACCTGAGCGATGTACGGAACGCGCGGAGTTTCCATTGGGTGCAGCATGTTCCAGCGTTCGCAATCCTGGCCATCACGCGCCAGTTCGGTGAAGGAGGTGACGGAGTACACGTCAGAGCCCACGCCGTAGTCGTTCGCCAGGATCTGCGCTGCTTCACGAACGTGACGCAGGATAGAACCGGAGCCCAGCAGCTGAACTTTACCTTTGCTACCCGCAACGGTTTCGAGTTTGTAGATACCTTTACGGATACCTTCCTCGGCACCTTCCGGCATTGCCGGCATGTGGTAGTTTTCGTTCAGGGTGGTGATGTAGTAGAACACGTTCTCTTGTTTCTCACCGTACATGCGAACCAGACCGTCGTGCATGATGACGGCAACTTCGTACGCGTAAGATGGATCGTAAGAGACGCAGTTCGGGATAGTCAGAGACTGAATGTGGCTGTGACCATCTTCGTGCTGCAGACCTTCGCCGTTCAGGGTAGTACGACCGGAGGTACCGCCGACCAGGAAGCCGCGTGCCTGTTGGTCGCCTGCCTGCCAGCACAGATCGCCGATACGCTGGAAGCCGAACATGGAGTAGTAGATATAGAACGGGATCATCGGCAAGTTGTTGGTGCTGTAAGAAGTCGCAGCAGCCAGCCAGGACGCGCCTGCCCCCAGTTCGTTGATACCTTCCTGCAGGATCTGACCTTTCTCGTCTTCTTTGTAGTACGCCACCTGCTCACGGTCCTGCGGGGTGTACTGCTGGCCGTTGGAGCTGTAGATACCGATCTGACGGAACAGACCTTCCATACCGAAGGTACGCGCTTCGTCAGCCAGAATTGGAACCAGACGGTCTTTGATAGACGGGTTCTTCAGCATCACGTTCAGGGCACGTACGAAGGCGATGGTGGTAGAGATCTCTTTGTTCTGCTCTTCGAGCAGCTGAGAGAAATCAGTCAGCGCAGGCATTTCCAGTTTCTCGGTGAAGTTCACCTGGCGGCTTGGCAGGTAGCCATGCAGCTTCTGACGCTGTGCGTGCAGGTAGGTGTGCTCTTCAGAGCCTTCAGCGAAGGTCACGTATGGCAGTTTTTCGATGTCAGCATCGGAAACTGGTACGTTGAAGCGGTCACGGACGTAGCGTACGCCGTCCATGTTCATTTTCTTCACCTGGTGAGCGATGTTTTTACCTTCAGCGGTATCGCCCATGCCGTAACCTTTGATGGTGTGGGCCAGGATAACGGTCGCTTTACCTTTGGTGTCCTGCGCGTTTTTCAGTGCCGCGTAGACTTTCTTCGGATCGTGACCACCACGGTTCAGAGCCCAGATCTGCTCGTCAGTCCAGTCAGCGACCAGAGCGGCAGTTTCAGGGTATTTACCGAAGAAGTGCTCACGTACGTAAGCGCCGTCTTTGGATTTGAAGGTCTGGTAGTCGCCATCAACGGTTTCGTTCATCAGCTGGATCAGCTTACCGCTGGTGTCTTTACGCAGCAGCTCATCCCAACGACCGCCCCACATCACTTTCACAACGTTCCAGCCAGCGCCCGCGAAGATGCCTTCCAGTTCGTTAACGATTTTGCCGTTACCGGTGACCGGGCCATCCAGACGCTGCAGGTTACAGTTGATGATGAAGCACAGGTTGTCCAGCTTGTCGCGGGTAGCGATAGTGATCGCACCTTTGGATTCTGGTTCGTCCATCTCGCCGTCGCCCAGGAAGGCGTAAACGGTCTGCTGAGAGGTGTCTTTCAGGCCACGGTGTTCCAGATATTTCAGGAATTTAGCCTGGTAGATAGCACCGATTGGGCCCAGACCCATAGAAACGGTCGGGAACTGCCAGAATTCAGGCATCAGTTTCGGGTGCGGGTAAGAGGACAGACCTTTACCGTGAACTTCCTGACGGAAGTTGTTCATCTGCTCTTCGGTCAGACGACCTTCAAGGAAGGCACGTGCGTAAACGCCCGGAGAGATGTGGCCCTGGAAGTAAACCAGATCGCCGCCGTCTTTCTCGTTGCGCGCACGGAAGAAGTGGTTAAAGCACACTTCGTAAACGGTCGCAGAAGACTGGAAGGAGGACATGTGGCCACCGAGTTCCAGATCTTTCTTGGACGCGCGCAGAACGGTCATGATCGCGTTCCAACGGATAGCAGAACGAATGCGACGTTCCAGATCCAGATTGCCCGGGTATTCCGGCTCATCTTCAACGGCAATGGTGTTGACGTAGTTGTTAGCCCCTGCACCTGCAGCTACTTTCACGCCGCCTTTGCGGGCCTCTGAAAGCATCTGTTCAATCAGATACTGAGCGCGCTCAACACCTTCTTCACGGATGACCGATTCGATCGCCTGTTGCCAGTCGCGAGTTTCGATCGGATCCACGTCATTTTGGAGACGTTCTGACATGGGGGTATTCCTTATCTGTCTAATCGTTGATTTGTCTGGAACCTGTCCCATTGTGTTTTCGTCGGAAAGCACAATAAGACAGGTTCTGCGTTTAGTTGCCGCGCTCTAAATACTGGCGCTTAAAAAAAACCTTGTGGTGCTAGTCCTTTCGTTGCTGTAGGCGGCGCAGAGAGCGGTCTCGACGACTTTGCTCACGGCTGCGGTCCAGCAAGATTTCCTCAATGAAGGCCAGGTGACGATGCGACGCTTCGCGCGCCTGCTCCGGCTCCTTAGCCATTATCGCCTCGAAAACTCGGGTGCGATGGTTGCTGACCAGTGGGAGCATTTCCCGGCTGGCATACAACAATTCAAAGTTCTGTCGAACGTTCTGGGCAAGCATAGGCTCCATGCAGCGTAGCAAGTGTAGCAACACCACATTATGAGCCGCTTCGGTGACGGCAATTTGATACTGGACGACGGCGCTGGATTCGGCATCGAGATCGCCAGACTGCTGAGCGACTTCAATAGCACGATGCAGTTCGCGGATGCGCGTACGGTCTTCTTCAGTGCTGCGTAAAGCAGCGTAGTACGCGGCAATCCCTTCCAGTGCGTGACGGGTTTCCAGCAGGTCAAACTGGGATTCAGGGTGATCGGAGAGCAACTCTACCAGCGGATCGCTGAAGCTCTGCCACAGGCTACTCTGGACAAAGGTACCGCCGCCCTGGCGACGAAGCAGAAGGCCCTTCGCTTCGAGACGTTGAATCGCCTCGCGCAGTGAGGGACGGGAAACGTCGAACTGTTTGGCCAGTTCGCGTTCAGGTGGCAGTTTTTCACCGGGGCGCAGTGTCCCCTCAAGGATCAAAAACTCCAGCTGCTGCTCAATCACATCGGATAATTTTGGTTGGCGGATTTTGCTGTAGGCCATGGTTCCCTGTCTCAAGCCACTTACCCGGAGTCAATTGGTCTTACCAATTCATAGTTCGTGACGCTAAAGTAACAAAGTATTCACCTTCTGTCCATACAGGTTTTGATTGAAATCAGTAAACCCGGCACATTTTAACAACCTTACAGAAATAACGTTTCAGAAATGTAACTTTGCACAAATGACCTCTTTACCACCAAAGTGGCAGTTTTAACGTCGATGAAACGAAAAATGTTCAGTCTGAACCGATTCAACAAGGGAAAAAGTGCATGAACATTCAATAAGATCGCCATTCGGGTGGCAAAAACGCGGGAATTTCGGGCGGATGATTCATTTACATTTGGTTTCTTTTTATGCAACTCGTCTTCACCCCTGCACAAAGCAGGTGCATTCGCTGGCACTTACCACTATTCTTCAGGCAGCGGAAGACTGACACGCAACTTTCACATACCCGCACTGTAAAAAATAATGTACAGGAAACGGAAGTTCATAATGACACGCGCTTAACCAAAGCGTAGAAAAAACAATCACTCACGAGGTTTCATAATGGAAGGTCAACAGCACGGCGAACAGCTGAAGCGCGGCCTTAAAAACCGCCACATCCAGCTTATTGCGCTGGGTGGAGCTATCGGAACGGGTCTGTTTCTGGGCAGCGCCTCCGTCATTCAATCCGCAGGGCCAAGTATCATTCTGGGCTATGCCATCGCAGGTTTCGTGGCCTTTCTGATCATGCGTCAGTTGGGTGAAATGGTGGTCGAAGAGCCGGTTGCCGGCTCCTTCAGCCACTTTGCTTACAAATACTGGGGTAACTTTGCCGGTTTCGCCTCCGGCTGGAACTACTGGGTGCTGTACGTGCTGGTAGCGATGGCCGAGCTGACCGCAGTCGGCAAGTACATTCAGTTCTGGTATCCGGAAATCCCTACCTGGGCTTCCGCTGCCGTGTTCTTCATCGCCATCAACGCCATTAACCTGACCAACGTAAAAGTGTTCGGTGAGATGGAGTTCTGGTTTGCGATCATCAAAGTCGTCGCGGTTGTGGCGATGATCCTGTTCGGCGCGTGGCTGCTGTTCAGCGGCAGCGGCGGCCCGCAGGCTACCGTGCGCAACCTGTGGGACCAGGGTGGCTTTATGCCACACGGCTGGCAGGGGCTGGTGATGATGATGGCGATCATCATGTTCTCCTTCGGCGGCCTTGAGCTGGTCGGCATCACAGCAGCAGAAGCGGACGATCCGCAGACAAGCATCCCGAAAGCCACTAACCAGGTTATCTACCGTATCCTGATTTTCTATGTGGGCTCACTGGCGGTGCTGCTTTCCCTGTTGCCATGGACCCGCGTGACCGCTGACACCAGTCCGTTCGTCCTGATCTTCCATGAGCTGGGCGACACGCTGGTCGCGAATGCGCTGAACGTCGTCGTACTGACCGCTGCGCTGTCCGTGTACAACAGCTGCGTTTACTGCAACAGCCGTATGCTGTTCGGTCTGGCTCAGCAGGGTAACGCGCCGAAAGCGCTGACCAAAGTCGATAAACGTGGCGTGCCGGTCAATACCATTCTGGTTTCCGCTGTCTTCACCGCGCTGTGCGTGCTGATTAACTACCTGGCGCCGGAATCTGCTTTCGGCCTGCTGATGGCGCTGGTGGTTTCCGCACTGGTCATCAACTGGGCGATGATCAGTATTTCGCACATGATGTTCCGTCGTGCCAAACAGCAGCAGGGCGTCACCACTCGCTTCCCTGCCCTGTTCTACCCGCTGGGTAACTGGATTTGTCTGCTCACCGTGGCCGCCGTTCTGGTGATCATGCTGATGACCCCAGGGATGGCGATTTCCGTCTACCTGATCCCGGTCTGGCTGGTGATCCTCGGTATCGGATACATGGTTAAACAGAAAGGCGCTAAAGCCGTCCGCGCTTAACGCTCTCACGCCTCTGTACCCCGCCGTGGGTACAGAGCGTTTCTCCCCTGCCAAAAGTGATGTACCATTCCCCGGTTGCCGTCGACCAAAAGGACCTGCGTGAACGATGAAAAAAACGCTGACGATCAAAGACATTGCCGAACTGGCCAACGTCTCCATCGCGACCGTTTCACGGGTGCTGAACAACAACAGCTGGGTGTCAGACAAAACCAGAGAAAAGGTGCAGAAGGTGATCGACGAGTATCACTTCAGCCCCAACCTGATGGCGCGCAGCATGATTTCCCGCAAGAGCATGACGCTCGCGGTGGTGGTGTCCGATATCACCAGCCCCTACTTCGCCACCCTGGTGGAGCAAATCGAAAAAGCGTGCCAGCAGGCAGGCTACAAAATCGTGTTGTTCGATACCCAGTCGGCCAACAAACGCACCGACTCAAGCCAGGTGATCGCCGAAGACCAGATTTTCAGCACCATCATCGACAGCCAGCTCGACGGAGTGATTATCCTTGGCGGTAACATCGACTATCTGCACATTCCGGAAAGCTATCTGGAAGGATTACAGAAGCTTATCGCAACACTACCGGTGATTGTGGTCGGCCGCAAACTCGCCCAATATGACTACACCTGCGTGCAGCGCGATCAGGTAGAGTGCGTGAAAATTATCACCCGCTATCTGCTGGAAAAAGGTCATCGCGATATCGCGTTTATCGGCGGTTCGCCGGGCGTGTATATGACCGGGCAGCGCGTTGGAGCCTTCCGTGAAACGCTGCAACAGGCGGGTGTGGACGGTGCGAGCGCGCAGATCGTCGAAACTAACTTCTACACCCGCCATGGTTTTGAAGCGGTGACAAAACTGCTCAAATCAGGGCGTACTTTGCCGCAGGCGCTGCTGGCGATTAACGATCGTGTCGCCATCGGTGCCATCCGCGCACTAAAAGATAACGGTCTGAACGTTCCGGAAGATATCGCCGTCGCCAGCTGCGAGTGCTTTCCGGACAGCGAATTTTATATTCCGCGACTAACCACCGTCGATCATAAAAATAACGTTTTAGGTCAGCACGTTATCCGCCAGATGATGACCCTGTTGCAGGACATGCTGCCCGACGCTCCTGAGATTTCCCCTCTGCTGATCTCCGGCGAATCTGCCTGATCCCCGCGCGGGGTTTCCACCCCGCTGCCCGCTAAATATTCAGATCCTCATCACAGATCCTCATACGTAAAATTGACCATCAGATTTCCCTCATCATATTTTACTGAAAACGTTTTCAGGTTTTCAGTACAGAGAGGGCACGATGAAACCGACGATGATGACTTACATCCACGAAGAGCACGCAACGCTTGCGCAGATCCTGGATAACTACCCTGCCGCGATCCCGGCGATTGTCGATAACAGCGAGTGGTTGCTGCTGGCGACGGGCTCCAGCGTTAACGCGGCGGTCAGTGCGAAATATTACGTCGAGAGCCTGTCGGACGTTCGCGTCAGCATCGCCGAGCCATTCCACTACGAGCATTTTGAGAAGCACAATCCGGCTATCCGCACCGTTATTGCCGTTTCACAAAGCGGCGAAAGCACCTCCACCCTGCACGCGCTCGCCACGCTGAAAAAACAGCACCCGGTGAAAACCTACGGCGTGACCAGTAAACCCCAGAGCGAGCTGGCGAAAACCGCCGATGCTTTTGTGCTGCTGGATATCGGCGAGGAACGCGTTGGCTACGTGACCAAAGGCTACGTCGCCACCATTCTGACGCTGATGCTGATGGGCCTGCGTCATGCCCGCGAAGTGAACGCGATTGACGAAGCGCGCGAACAGCAGGAGCTGGCGATGCTACGCAACGCTATCAATGCTATCCCGGCAATTATCGACACCACGGAATCCTTCTTCAGCCGCTGGGAACAGGATCTGCTCTCCTCACCGCGCTTTACCAGCATCGGCTACGGCCCGGCGGTCGGCGTCTGCATGGAGATGGCAACCAAGTTTACCGAAACGGTGCGCGTGCCGTCGCAGGGCATTGAGATGGAAGTCTTCATGCACGGCCCCTATTTCGAGATCAACCCGGAGCATCGCCTGTTCTTCCTGGACGTGCCGAGCGTGGCCCGCGAGCGCCTGCTGCTGCTGCGCCAGTACGAACAGCGCCACACCCAGTACGTCTACACCGTCACGCCAGGCAGCAGCGACGATCCGCACACCCTGGCGCTGAACGTCGATGTGCCGGAAACCGTCGTTCCGCTGCTGATGATTGTTCCGTTCCAGATCCTCGCGCATCACATCGCTGAAGGGAAAGGCAACAACCTGCCGCAGCGCATCTTCACCGACTTCGGCGTGGCGGTAAAAAGTAAAACCAAACCGGGCGATTACGCCTGATCCCTGCCAGTACCCTACTGACTCAAAAGGTGCCTCACTATGGCGACTCAATTCATCCAGATTGCAGAACAGATCCTCGCCTCCGTCGGCGGCAGAGAGAATGTGG
Source organism: Enterobacteriaceae bacterium 89 (assembly GCA_014156375.1). Taxonomy (GTDB): domain Bacteria; phylum Pseudomonadota; class Gammaproteobacteria; order Enterobacterales; family Enterobacteriaceae; genus Scandinavium. Next base: position 97,462 of record RQJH01000001.1, read on the forward strand.
TTCACGCCACCCACTGCGCGACCCGTCTGCGTCTCAACCTGAAAGACGACGCGAAGATTAATGAAGAGCAGCTCTATAAGCTGCCGGAGGTGGTGAAACTGGTGAATAACGGCAGCCAGTTTCAGATTGTGATTGGTCCGAAAGTTGAGAAGGTGTTCCTCGCCCTGAACGATCTGCTGCCTGGCGCAAACCATGCAGCAGAGCAGCCAGTGCAGAAAAGTTCGCTGTTCAACCGTCTGTTGGCAACGCTGTCGGCGATTTTCACCCCCTACATCGGCGTTCTGGCAGGTGTCGGGGTCGTTAAGGGTCTGGTAGTTTTACTGCAAACCATGGATCTTATTTCCACTAAGTCCTGGCTGTTTGTGGTGCTGAATGCACTCTCCAGCGGTGTGTTCGTAATGCTGCCGCTGTTTATTGCCGTCACCGCGGCCGATAAGTTCAAAACCAGCCGCTTCACCGCGCTGGCGCTAACCGCGGCGATGATTTTCCCGTTAACCGATGCCGCCACGCCAAACAGCATCGAGATATTCCATCTCACCTTCCCGCTGAAGATTTACGGCGGCGCGGTGATCCCGGCGATTTTAGCGGTGTGGTTCCTGAGCTACGTCGAACGCTGGTTCAAGAAAGTCATTCCTGAAGTGGCGGCGCTGGTATTCGTCCCTTGTCTGTCCCTGCTGGTGTGCGGCTTTGTGGTGTTCACCCTGATTGGTCCGATTGCCGACTACGTGGGCATCGGCATCGCCAATGCCTACACCTGGATGTATAACCTGAGCCCAGTGCTTTCTGGTGCTTTACTCGCCGGGATCGGCCAGCTGTTTGTGGTGTTCGGCGTGCACTGGGGCATCATCCCGATTGTGCTGATCAACATGCAGGTCAACGGTTACGATACGGTGATGGCGATGTTTATGTCGGCGGTGATGGGTCAGTTCGGCGCGGCGTTTGGGGCTATCTTTATTGCCCGCAATATCAAGGACAAGCAGCTGGCGATCTCAGCTTCGATTTCAGCGTTCTTCGGCATCACCGAACCGGCGCTGTACGGCGTGAACCTGAAGTACCGGATGCTGTTTATCTTCGGCTGCATCGGCGCGGCGCTCGGCGGAGCCATCACCGGCTTCCTGCGGGTGAAAACCTACAGCTTCCTGCCAGTGCTGAACGTCTTTGAACTCGGGCTGTTCAGCGGGCCAGATTCGAAAGCCATCTATGAGGTGTTCGCCATTATCGTCGCCTTCAGCGTACCGATGATCCTCACCATCATTTACGGCAAAACCCGTCAGCTGGTTCCGGTAACCGATCTGCGTTAATTATCCACATGCTGTAGCGGCTGAAAACCGCTACAGCAGCATGTTATCTGCTTCACACTTTCCCGCCCACAGCCAATTTATCCATATCGACGCCGCAATCCTGCAACGCATTATTTCCTTCGCACGCGAATAATCTCTTCATAGCTCACTGCGGAGAAGTGTTGATGAACAACAACAAGTTATCGGTCAGAGAAAAAATCGGCTACGGCATGGGAGACGCGGGATGCAACATCATCTTTGGCGCCATCATGCTGTTTGTTAACTACTTTTATACGGATATTTTTGGTCTGGCCCCGGCGTTAGTCGGCGTGCTGCTGCTTTCCATCCGCGTGATTGACGCGGTAACCGACCCGATCATGGGCGCGATGGCAGACCGCACGCGCAGTAAATACGGCCGGTTTCGCCCGTGGCTGCTGTGGATCGCTTTCCCCTACGCGCTGTTCAGCGTGCTGATGTTCACCACGCCTGAATGGAGCTACAGCAGCAAAGTTATCTATGCCTTCGTCACTTATTTCCTGCTGTCGATCACCTATACGGCGATCAACATTCCTTACTGCTCGCTGGGCAGCGTGATCACCAACGATCCGAAAGAGCGCGTGGCCTGCCAGTCTTATCGCTTCGTGATGGTGGGGATCGCCACGCTGCTGCTTTCGCTCACGCTGCTGCCGATGGCCGACTGGTTTGGCGGCGACAACAAAGCGAAAGGTTATCAGATGGCGATGACCGTGCTGGCGTTTATTGGCATGTGCATGTTTTTGTTCTGCTTTGCCACCGTGCGTGAACGCGTACGCCCGGCGGTACAAACTAACGACGAGCTGAAGCGCGACCTGAAAGACGTGTGGAAAAACGACCAGTGGGTGCGCATTCTGCTGCTGACGCTGTGTAACGTCTGCCCCGGCTTTATCCGCATGGCGGCCACTATGTATTACGTCACCTGGGTAATGCAGCAGAGCACTCATTTCGCCACCCTGTTTATCAGCCTTGGCGTGGTCGGGATGATGATCGGCAGCATGCTGGCAAAAGTGCTGACCGACCGCTGGTGCAAACTGCAGGTGTTCTTCTGGACCAACATCGTGCTGGCGATTTTCTCCTGCGCGTTTTACTTCTTCGATCCGAAAGCCACGATGACGATCATGGTGCTCTATTTCCTGCTCAACATCCTGCATCAGATCCCTTCCCCGCTGCACTGGTCGCTGATGGCGGACGTCGACGACTACGGCGAATGGAAAACCGGCAAGCGCATCACCGGGATCAGCTTCTCCGGCAACCTGTTCTTCCTCAAAGTCGGACTGGCAGTCGCAGGCGCGATGGTCGGATTTTTACTCTCCTGGTACGGCTATGATGCAGGCGCTAAGGCGCAAAGCGCGAACGCGATTAACGGCATCGTGCTGCTGTTCAGCGTGATCCCCGGCGTGGGATATCTGATCACCGCAGGCGTTGTTCGCTTGCTGAAGGTGGACCGCGAGCTAATGAAGCAGATCCAGAGCGATCTGGAAAAACGCCGCCAGAACTACCGCGAACTGAATGACTATCAGGAACAGGCTGAACTGATAAGGAAACCACAATGACATCCTTCCCAAACCCCTTTATTGAGCAGCGCGCGGATCCGTTTATTCTGCGCCACGGAGGCAATTATTACTTTATTGCGTCAGTGCCGGAATATGACCGGCTGGAGATCCGCCGGGCGGATACGCTTGATGGATTGCGTACAGCCGCACCCGTTGTGGTGTGGCGGAAACCAGAAAGTGGGCCAATGAGCCAGCTCATCTGGGCACCGGAGCTGCATCATATCGACGGTACGTGGGTGATTTATTTTGCCGCCACCCACACTCACGATCTGGATGAGTTGGGCATGTTTCAGCACCGGATGTTCGCGCTGGCTTGCGCCGATGCCGATCCGCTGACGGGGAAATGGCAGGAGAAGGGCCAGATTAAAACTCAGTTCGATACTTTTGCGCTGGATGCCACCACCTTCCATCATCAGGGTAAGCAGTGGTATCTGTGGGCACAGAAAGCGCCAGATATTGCCGGAAACTCAAACCTGTATCTGGCCGAACTGGAAAATCCCTGGACGATAAAGGGGGAGCCGCTGATGCTCAGCAAACCGGAGTTCGACTGGGAGTGTCGCGGCTTTCTGGTGAATGAAGGCCCGGCGGTGATTGTGCACGGCAACCGACTGTTCGTGAGCTATTCCGCCAGCGCCACCGATGAAAATTACTGCATGGGCTTGCTGTGGATTGACGTTGATGCGGACCCGATGCAGTCCAGCAACTGGCAGAAATCACCACAGACGGTTTTCACCACCAGCTACGAGAATCGCCAGTACGGGCCGGGCCATAACAGCTTTACCAAAACGCCTGAAGGAGAAGATGTGTTGGTTTATCACGCACGCAATTACACGGAGATAGAAGGCGATCCGCTGTACGATCCGAACCGTCATACAAGATTGAAAGTTATTCGTTGGAATGAAAACGGGATGCCTGATTTTGGCATCCCGCTTGCGGATACATTTTAATAAATTGCCCGGCGGCACTGACGCTTGCACGGGCCTACAAGGAAACTGTAGGTCCGGTAAGCGTCAGCGCCACCGGGCAATCTACATCAAACCAGAGTGCCGTAAATGGTCAACAAGGCCATAATCACCACCACCACGTAAGAAGCTTTCTTCGCCATTGAAACGGCGGCTTTCGGAGTTTCGACTTTATCGACGTGCGGCTCACGCGCAAGCGAGAACTGCGCCAGCTGAGTCAGCACCTGGTACTGGGAGGTGTGTCGGTCGCCAAGCGAGGCAAACCAGGCAGGCAGCGCCTTTTCACCGTGACCAATCAGCGCATAGACCACGCCCACCAGTCGCACCGGGATCCAGTCCAACACGTGCAGAATCGCATCCACGCCAGACTGCTGCCGCTGACGCGGATCCTGGTAGCGTGCCAGCCAGCTTTGCCAGGCGCGCAAGAACGCGTAGCCCATCAAAGTTACCGGACCAAACGGCCCGCCCACCACGAACCAGAACAGCGGTGCCAGGTAAAAGCGGTAGTTAATCCACAGCAGCGCATTTTGCAGCTCGCGCAGAAATTCACGTTCATCACACTCCGGCGGCACGCCGTGGATCAGCGTCAGCTCGGCGGCCATGGCATCGCGGGCGTGAGCATCATTTCTCGATGCGGCTTTTAGGTAAGCATGATAGTGCAGCCGCACTTTCCCTGCCCCAATGCACAGCAGGCCAAGCAGGATCCACATCAGCAGCAGCGGCACATTGAACAGAATGCCGTGCAGCACCTGTTCCAGCACATAAACTACCGCCATGGCAATAATCGCCATCAGCAGAGTCATCACCATGGAAAAGCTTTTCACCCGGCGAAACAGCACTTCCAGTCGGTGATCGAGTTGCCAGTGCTCGCCAAGCTTAAACAGGCGCTCGGCAATCAACACCAGTAACGTAGTAAACAACGTCATGTCATCTCCTTATCTGACGGATGGCTCACCAGAGCACGAAAACGTGGCCAGTCAAAGGCCGGACCAGGATCGGTTTTGCGTACCGGGGCGATATCGCTGTGGCCCGTCATATGGCTGGCCATTGCCGGATAAACCGCGATCAACAGCCGGGTCAGTGCCGCAAGCTGCTGATATTGTTCATCGGTATAGGCCAGAGTATCGGTGCCTTCAAGCTCGATGCCAATTGAAAAATCGTTACATCTTTCACGCCCCTGGTAGCTGGAAACGCCGGCATGCCAGGCACGTTTATCAAAGGGTACGTACTGAACAATTTCGCCGTCACGGCGGATCAGGCAATGGGCGGAAACCCGCAGATGAGCAATTTCGGCAAAAAAGGGATGAGCATCAGGATCGATTGTTCCGCTGAATAATGCGTCGATCCAGGGGCCGCCAAACTCTCCGGGCGGCAAGCTGATATTGTGCACCACCAGCAGCGTGGGGGCTTCATCATCCGGACGACAATCATGATGCGGCGACGGGACGCGTCGGGCATTATCCAGCCACCCACCGGTTAACTGCATGCAGGCACTCCTTATATATGGTGCAGAAATCCGGTTCAGAGTAGCATGTTTATAACTTATGATTCCTTACCATTTGGAGTTTTATCATGCCGTCCCGCCACTACAATCCTGAGCATCGTCGTGACGCACTACTGGCACGCATTGACCTCGATATTCCTGCTGCCGTTGCGCACGCCCTGCGTGAAGATCTTGGAGGCGAAGTGGATGCCTCAAATGACATCAGCGCCCAGTTACTTCCTGCCGATACGCGTTCCCATGCGGTAGTGATCACGCGTGAAGCCGGAGTCTTTTGCGGTAAACGCTGGGTGGAAGAGGTATTTATCCAATTGGCGGGGGATGACGTCAGCCTGACCTGGCATGTCGAGGACGGCGATACGCTCACCGCCAATCAGCCTTTATTTGAACTCAACGGCCCTTCGCGAGTCCTGCTGACCGGCGAAAGAACGGCACTGAACTTTGTGCAGACGCTCTCCGGCGTGGCCAGTGAAGTGCGTCGCTACGTTGAACTGCTTGAAGGGACAAATACTCAGCTGCTGGATACCCGTAAAACTCTGCCTGGCCTGCGCACCGCGCTGAAATATGCCGTGTTGTGCGGCGGCGGCACCAACCATCGCCTGGGTCTGTCGGACGCTTTCCTGATCAAAGAGAACCACATCATCGCTTCAGGTTCCGTTCGCCAGGCGGTCGAAAAAGCCTTCTGGCTGCATCCGGATGTGCCGGTTGAAGTCGAGGTTGAAACGCTGAACGAGCTGGAAGAAGCGCTGAAAGCCGGGGCTGACATCATCATGCTCGACAACTTTGACACCGCACAGATGTGTGAAGCGGTGAAAATCACCAACGGTCAGGCACGTCTTGAAGTGTCCGGCAACGTCACCTTCGACACCATTCGAGAATTTGCTGAAACCGGCGTGGATTACATCTCCGTAGGCGCGCTGACCAAGCACGTCCGGGCGCTCGATCTCTCCATGCGCTTTAAGTAGCAACGGGTGGCGAAGGGGGTTTACGATCCCCTTCGCAATATTCTGCAACCGTCTGTCCACTCAGTGAAATAGTTCAGAATCACCCTTCCTGATTTTACTTTCGCTATTCGCCCTACGTTTCGCCAACTGTCAGAGTTCTCCCGCAACCCTAAGGAGACTCAGATGAAAAAAGAACATGGATTTACCCTGATTGAGCTGATGATCGTCATTGGCATCATTGCCATCCTGAGCGCCATCGGCATTCCCGCCTATCAGAATTACCTGCGCAAAGCCGCGCTCACCGACATGCTGCAAACATTCATGCCCTACCGCACGGCGATTGAACTGTGTGCGCTCGACCATGGCGGCATCAGCAGCTGCGATGGCGGCAGCAATGGCGTTCCCTCTCCCACCACCAGCCGTTATGTCTCTGGCATGGAGGTCGCGCAGGGCACGGTCACGCTGACGGGCCAGGAAAGCCTCAACGGTCTCAGCATTACGCTTGTTCCTCAATGGGATAACACCAACGGCATAACCGGCTGGCAGCGCACCTGCAACATTGCCAGCGATAGCGCTTTGAAGCAGGCATGTGAAGACGTGTTTCGTTTTAACGCCGCCTGAGGACTCATGATGAACGATGCACAGCTCACCACCTTATGTCAGCGTTATGGGGCCATTCTGCTGAATAACGAGGCACAAAAAATCACCGTTGCAGTAGCTGAAACGCCTTCTGAAGAGTTAATGGATGCTATTCGTTTTGCGACCCAAAAACGCATTGATATTGAATGCTGGGAGCCCTCGCAGATGGAGCAACACCGGCAGAGAGCGCGAGAGTCGCACCTACCTGCTGCGCAGAACGACAGCGCTAATGTGGTTGAATTGCTGAATCAAACCTTTCAGCAGGCGCTACAGCAGCGGGCTTCAGATATTCACTTTGAGCCTGATGCCGACGCTCTGCGAGTCCGGCTGCGGGTCGACGGGGTGCTCTGCTCTCTTCCTGAGTTCTCACCGGCACTCAGCTCGCCGCTGGTTGCCAGACTTAAAGTGCTGGGCAGTCTGGATATCGCCGAGCGGCGTTTACCTCAGGACGGGCAGTTTACGGTGGAGATCGACGGAAATGCGGTGTCGTTCAGGATCGCCACCCTGCCCTGTCGCGAGGGCGAAAAAGTGGTGCTACGGCTGCTGCATCAGGTCAAACAGACGCTGGATGTCCAGACGCTGGGTATGACAGAGGATCAGCTTCAGGCCTTTTGTCGCGCTTTGAACCAGCCCCAGGGGCTGATTCTGGTCACCGGCCCCACAGGCAGCGGCAAAACAGTGACGCTTTACAGCGCTCTTCAGGCGCGCAATCAACCCGAAGTGAATATCTGTAGCGTAGAGGATCCGGTGGAGATCCCCCTGTCGGGCATTAATCAGACACAAATCAACGGCCGGGCCGGGCTGTCGTTTCAGAGCGTATTACGTGCGCTGCTGCGCCAGGATCCAGATATCCTGATGGTCGGTGAAATTCGCGATGCTGAAACGGCAGAAATTGCCATCAAGGCGGCGCAAACCGGGCATCTGGTGCTGTCCACGCTGCACACTAACTCCACCACCGAAACGCTGGTCAGGCTACAGCAAATGGGCGTTGCCCGCTGGATGGTTGCCTCTGCTTTACAAGTGGTGGTGGCGCAACGCTTGGTACGAAAACTATGTCCTCACTGCCGCAGCCAGGAGGGATTTTCTACACTATTCCCCGAATCAATATGCTCTGTCCCTCTTCCCTACTGGATAACTCCCGGCTGTCCTCGTTGTTACCATGGCTATTATGGCCGCACGGCGATTTTCGAAGTCCTGACCATCACCCCGACGCTGAAGCAGGCCATTATCAGTGGCGCCAATCCCCAGGAGCTGGAACAACTCGCACGCCAGACCGGGATGATGACGCTCTTTGAATACGGCTGCGAAGCGGTAAGGCGTGGCGAAACCAGCGCGGAAGAGCTGCTGCGGGTAGTAGGACTGGCAAATGGACCGTAAAAAACTCTGGCACTGGCGCGGGTTTACGCCTCAGGGTGAAGCCGTTGAGGGCAATTTGTGGGCTAACGATAAGATGAGCGCCATGCAGCGGGTGCTGCTGGATGGCATTTATCCGCTCCGGCTCAAGAGCTGCCCGGTGAAAAGGTCGCACTGGTGCTCGCAGTACAGTAGCGAAATCGTTCAGCAGCTTGCCACTCTCCTTCAGGCAGGGCTGACGCTTTCAGAGGCGCTGTTGCTGCTGGCAAAGCAGCACCCCAGCCCGCAATGGCAGGCTCTGTTGCAGGAGATTGCCCACCAGTTGGCGCAGGGGCAATCCCTCTCGACGTCGTTACAGCAATGGCCCGAAGCCTTCACCCCGCTGTATTACGCGCTAATTCATACCGGGGAAATGACGGGAAAGCTGGATGACTGCTGCGTCCATCTTGCCCGTCAGCAGCAGGCGCAGCGGGTACTTAATCAGAAGGTGAAAAAAGCGCTGCGCTATCCGCTGATCATTCTGCTGCTTGCCGTACTGGTAGTGGTGGGGATGAGCGCTTTTGTTTTGCCCGAATTTGCCGCTATCTACCGGACCTTTAACACGCCGCTGCCCGTACTGACTCAGGCGGTCATGGCACTGTCCGGAGCCGTTAAACAAGGAATGCCGCTTATTGTGGGCGTCTCTCTGCTACCGTGGCTGCTACGCCCACTTTTGCGGCGAAGCCTGCGCTGGCAAACGCTTCGTCCTCAGCTGCTTCTGAAAGTGCCGCTTGTATCTTCGCTGATCCGTGGACAGATGCTCAGTCAGATTTATACGGTTCTGGCGCTGACGCAGAACGCCGGTCTCCCATTTTTACAGGGTCTTGAGAGCGTAGAGCAGACATTGAGCTGCCCCTGGTGGCGCAGCATCATCCATCAAATGGGGGAAGCTATCTCACGGGGAAGCGCCATCTGGCAGTCGATGGACAAAAGCCTGGTTTTTACCCCGTTGTGTAAACAGCTGGTCAGAACCGGGGAGGCGTCAGGATCGCTGGATGCAATGCTGGAGAATCTGGCGAATTATCACAGTCAGCAAACCCAACAGCAGGCGGATAATCTGGCTACCCTGCTGGAGCCGTTAATGCTGCTGGTGACGGGGATCATTATTGGCACGCTGGTTGTCGCGATGTATCTGCCCATTTTTCATCTGGGCGATGCCATCAGCAGCGTGGGATGAACGCTGGCGCAGGGATTGCGCCAGCGAATTCGACATTACAGGCTGTTGAACACGCGGTTCTCTTGTTCCTGCACGCGAATAAAGGTTGTGCGCTTGGTCAGCTCTTTCAGACGGGATGCCCCCACATAGGTACAGGCTGAACGCAGGCCGCCAAGAATATCACGGGCGGTGTTTTCTACCGGGCCGCGCAGGGTCAGCTTAACGGTTTTGCCTTCTGCCGCACGGTACTGTGCAACACCACCGACGTGACGGTTCATTGCAGATTCGGAGCTCATGCCGTAGAACAGCATGAATTTCTCACCGTTTTCTTCAACGACGGTGCCACCGCTCTCTTCGTGACCTGCCAGCATACCGCCGAGCATAACGAAATCTGCGCCGCCGCCGAAAGCTTTCGCCACGTCGCCAGGCATGGTGCAGCCGCCGTCGCTGACGATCTGACCGCCCAGACCGTGCGCAGCATCAGCACATTCAATCACAGCAGAAAGCTGAGGGTAGCCAACGCCGGTTTTCACGCGAGTGGTACAAACGGAGCCTGGGCCAATGCCCACTTTAACGATGTCGGCACCGGCAAGGATCAGCTCTTCACACATTTCGCCGGTCACCACGTTGCCTGCACAGATAGTTTTGTCTGCCCATGCTTCACGCGCTTTGGTCACGAACTGCACGAAGTGCTCGGAGTAACCATTCGCCACATCAATACAAACAAAAGTCAGCGCCGGGTTATGAGCCAGGATCTGCTTAGTCTTTTCGAAGTCCGCATCAGACGTGCCGGTAGAAACCATCACATGCTTGAGTACGTCGGCAGAAACGCTGTCAGCGAACGCTTTCCACTCTTCTACGCTGTAGTGTTTGTGAACGGCAGTGAGAATACCGAAAGCAGCCAGCGCTTTCGCCATCGCAAAAGTCCCCACGGTATCCATGTTTGCAGCGATGATAGGCACGCCAGACCATTTCTGACCAGAGTGTTTGAAGGTGTATTCGCGTTCCAGTTCAACATCGGAACGGCTTTTGAGGGTAGAGCGTTTAGGGCGGATAAGAACGTCTTTAAAACCTAACTTCAAATCTTCTTCGATACGCATGTAGGGATTCCTGGGGTTCGAGGCAAAAAAGGACTAAGCACAACTCCAGTGACGTTATCATACGCACTAATCATCCCTGCGCAAGACTGCGATTTTTACTTTTTTTACGCTACAATCGTTCAAATTTACCTGGTGAACGGTGTTTTTCGCCCAGGTCGCAAAGGTTATCGGTTGATTCAAATTCAACCAATTGATTTATCAGAGTTATTATTCACAGGACTACGTGGTATGAAGTATACAGTAGCGTTAACAGGTGGCATCGGCAGCGGCAAAAGCACTGTCGCTAATGCGTTCGCCCACCTTGGAATTGACGTTATTGATGCTGATATCATCGCCCGTCAGGTTGTCGAGCCGGGAACTCCCGCGCTGGAAAAAATCGTTGATCGCTTCGGACCAGAGATGCGCCTTGCTGACGGGACTTTGAATCGTCGCCTACTACGGGAACGGATCTTCACGAGCGAAACCGAAAAAACCTGGCTTAATGGCCTGCTTCACCCTTTAATCCAGCAGGAAACACAGCACCAGATGCAGCAGGCTGACTCGCCTTATGTGCTGTGGGTCGTCCCCCTGCTGGTGGAAAATAAGCTCTGGCACAAGGCTGACAGAGTGCTGGTGGTCGATGTGTTACCACAGACGCAGCTACTGCGAACCATCCAGCGAGACAATGTGTCGGATGCACATGCCAGACAGATCCTTGCCGCTCAGGCGACGCGTGAAGCGCGCCTTGCCGTAGCGGATGACATCATTGATAACAACGGCGCACCAGATGCTATCGCATTGGATGTAGCCCGCCTGCATGCCAGCTATCTTGTGCTGGCCCGGCAGGCCGATTTACAGGAAAAATTGTAATGCACACCCACGTCCTTTTTGAGCATCCCCTGAATGAGAAAATGCGTACCTGGCTGCGCATCGAGTTCCTGGTCCAGCAGTTGAACTGCAACCTGCCGGTCAGCGACCATGCCAGCGCTCTGCATTTTTTCCGCAATATCGGGGATTTACTGGATGTGTTTGAGCGTGGCGAAGTCCGCACCGAATTATTGAAAGAGCTGGAACGCCAGCAGCGTAAACTGAAGCAGTGGGATGAAGTGCCTGGCGTGGATAAAACCCGCATCGAATCCCTGCGCCAGCAGCTGAAAAACAGCGGCGCTATCCTGATGTCCGCACCACGCGTAGGACAGGTGTTACGTGAAGACAGGCTGATTGGCCTGGTCCGCCAGCGTTTGAGCATTCCCGGCGGCTGCTGCAGCTTCGATCTGCCTACGCTGCATATGTGGCTGCATGCCCCGCAGTCTCAGCGCGACGCGCAGGTGAACTACTGGCTGGAGAGCCTGGAGCCGATGAATCAGGCTCTGAATCTGATCCTCGATCTGGTTCGCAACTCTGCACAGTTCCGTAAACAAACCAGTCTCAACGGCTTTTTCCAGGACAATGGCGAAGATGCCGATCTGCTGCGCCTGCAGCTGGAGTTAAACGAGCAGCTTTACCCGCAGATCTCCGGCCACAAAAGTCGCTTTGCTATCCGTTTTATGCCGCTCGACAGCGAAAATGGGCAGGTACCGGAGCGTCTGGATTTCGAACTGGCCTGCTGTTAAGGAACTGAGCAATGAGCGATATCACTACCGTCAATTGCCCAACCTGTGGCAAAAGCATCATTTGGGGCGAGCAGAGTCCGTTTCGTCCCTTCTGCTCTAAGCGCTGCCAGCTTATCGATCTTGGCGAGTGGGCTGCCGAAGAGAAAAGGATCCCCAGCTCAGGGGATCTTTCAGAAAGCGATGACTGGAGCGAAGAGCAGCATTAAGCCTCGGCGATCAGCTTCGCAATAACCGGTTCGTTGGCAGGAGGAAATTCTGCTGCCAACAGATCTTTCTGCGCCACCCAGCGCCCAGGCTGCCCTTCTTTGCCCCACGGCTCGCCCTGCCAGCTGTCTACCAGCCAGAACCACAGCGTGATATGCCGGTCAGGAAACTGATATTCCAGTTTATCAAACAGATAAGCCGATTCCGGCAGGATCCCAACTTCTTCGAACAGCTCACGCGCAAGCGCCATTTCCGGCGATTCACCCTCTTCGATTTTGCCGCCAGGGAATTCCCACATGTTTGCCATGTGAGCATCGGCCGCGCGTTGGGTAATAAAGATTTCACCGGCCGCGTTACGCAGAATACCGGTGGAGATTTGCAGGGTTTTCATTGTTTTCACTCCATAAAAAAGGCGCTGTCACCAGCGCCCTTAAGTTTAACTGACTGCTGTTTTAGCAGACCTTAGCTGATACGGCCATGGCACTGCTTATATTTCTTACCGGAACCGCACGGGCACGGATCGTTGCGGCCCACTTTGCGGTCACCAGTCTGAGCCGCCAGAGATTCTGCAGCGGCGGTGTCGTCGTCCGCATGGCTGAGCTGCTGCATCTGCGCCAGACGTTCAGCTTCCTGACGACGCTGCTCTTCCATCGCCTCCACTTCTTCCGGCATGCGCACCTGCACTTTGCACAGAGTGCTGATCACTTCGTACTTCAGTGACTCCAGCATCGCCGCGAACATGGAGAAGGATTCACGTTTGTATTCCTGCTTCGGATCTTTCTGCGCATAGCCACGCAGGTGAATCCCCTGACGCAGGTAGTCCATCGCCGCCAGGTGCTCTTTCCACAGGGAATCGAGAGTTTGCAGCATCACGCCTTTTTCGAAGTGGCGCATCATTTCGGTGCCCACGACTTCTTCTTTACGCTGATACACTTCTACGCCGCTTTGCAGAATACGCTCACGCAGAGTTTCTTCATGCAGCTCAGGCTCTTTATCCAACCACTCAGCGATCGGCAAGTCGAGGTCGAAGTCGTTTTTCAGACGTTCCTGCAGACCCGGAATATCCCACATCTCTTCCAAAGACTGAGGTGGAATGTGCGCGTCGATGGTAGCCTTGAACACGTCTTCACGGATGCTGGCAATGGTTTCGCTCACGTCGGACACGTCCAGCAGTTCGTTACGCTGGGTGTAGATCGCGCGACGCTGATCGTTAGCCACGTCATCATATTCCAGCAGCTGCTTACGAATATCGAAGTTGCGGCTTTCCACTTTACGCTGTGCGTTGGCAATCGCTTTGGTCACCCATGGGTGTTCAATGGCTTCGCCTGGCTTCATCCCCAGTTTACGCATCATGCCGGACACGCGGTCGGAGGCGAAGATACGCATCAGGGCATCTTCCATTGACAGGTAGAAGCGGGAAGAACCGGCATCACCCTGACGACCGGAACGGCCGCGCAGCTGGTTATCGATACGACGGGATTCGTGGCGCTCGGTACCAACGATGTGCAGACCACCTGCCGCCAGTACCGCATCGTGGCGCACCTGCCAGTCAGCTTTGATTTTCGCAATTTGCTCTTCGGTTGGCTCTTCAAGTTGAGCAACCTCAGCCTGCCAGCTACCGCCGAGCATGATGTCAGTACCACGACCCGCCATGTTAGTAGCGATGGTCACGGTAGACGGATAACCCGCCTGAGCAACGATATCTGCTTCACTGGCGTGGAACTTGGCGTTCAGAACGTTGTGTTTGATTCCGGCTTTGGTCAGCTCGTTGGAAACCACTTCAGATTTCTCGATGGAGATGGTCCCCACCAGCACCGGCTGGCCTTTAGCGGTACGCTCTTTGATATCTTCAATGATCGCCTGAATTTTTTCCGCTTCGGTCATGTAGACCAGATCCGGCATATCTTTACGGATCATCGGACGGTTGGTCGGCACCACCACGGTATCCAGCTTATAGATGGAGCTGAATTCGAAGGCTTCGGTATCTGCAGTACCGGTCATACCGGCCAGTTTCTCGTACAGACGGAAGTAGTTCTGGAAGGTGATCGAAGCCAGAGTCTGGTTTTCGTTCTGAATTTCTACGCCTTCTTTGGCTTCCACCGCCTGGTGCAGACCGTCGGACCAGCGACGACCCTGCATGGTACGACCGGTGTGTTCGTCGACGATGATGACTTCGCCATCTTTAACGATGTAGTCAACGTCGCGGGCAAACAGCGCGTGGGCGCGCAGCGCGGCGGTCACGTGGTGCATCAGCATGATATTAGCTGGAGAGTAAAGGGACTCGCCCTCTTCCATGATGCCTTCTTTGACCAGCAGCTCTTCAATCAGCACCAGACCGCGTTCGGTCAGGTTGACCTGACGAGCTTTCTCATCCACGGAGAAGTGGCCTTCGCCCTGGAAGGTGTCGGAGTCTTCTTTTTCCTGACGGATCAGGTGTGGAATGATTTTGTTAACCTGCTTATACATCTCGGAGCTGTCTTCAGCCGGACCGGAGATGATCAGCGGAGTACGGGCTTCATCGATGAGGATGGAGTCCACTTCATCGACCAGCGCGTAGTGCAGCTTACGCTGAACGCGTTCTTCAGGGCTGAACGCCATGTTGTCGCGCAGGTAGTCAAAGCCGTATTCGTTGTTAGTGCCGTAAGTGATGTCGGCATTGTACGCTTCGCGTTTTGCCGGAGCAGGCAGGCCAGACATGTTGATACCGACGGACATACCGAGGAATTCGAACAGCGGGCGGTTGTTTTCGGCATCACGCTGGGCCAGGTAGTCGTTGACGGTTACAACGTGAACGCCTTTGCCGCTCAGTGCGTTAAGGTAAGCTGGCAGCGTTGCGGTCAGGGTTTTACCTTCACCGGTACGCATTTCCGCGATGCAGCGGTCGTTCAGGACCATACCGCCGAGCAGCTGGACGTCGAAGTGACGCATACCGAAGACACGTTTACTGGCTTCACGGACCACGGCGAAAGCTTCAGGGATCAGGCTTTCAACGGTAGCGCCTTTTTCCAGGCGAGCGCGGAATTCACCGGTCTTCGCTTTCAGCTCGTCGTCGGAGAGTTTTTCCATCTCCGGTTCCATGGCATTGATCTGAGCAACGGTTTTACGCATACGACGCAGCGTACGGTCATTACGGCTGCCAAAAACTTTGGTTAATAATTTAAGCATAATTCAAATCTCAATCGCCCCGCTATGCGGAGTCTTAGCATTAGTAAAAGGTTGTTTTTATTCAGCTAAGAGATTGAGGCCCGGCGCGAATGCCGTGCACCTGGCTGACCCAGGTATTGATGGAGAATGTCTGTGGAGAGGTGGGTTCGATGCGGTATGCCGCCGTGCGCACGCTGGCGGGCGGCTGGCTTTCGCGCATCAGCAGCGCATTCAGCGTATCCAGCAATGCCAGATGGTGAACTTCGAGCGGAGCAACCGCTTCGGCCACCGGCAGTGCCTGTGGCGCCATCGCAAAGGAGAGATGACGAATAACCGTGCGGATTGCATGCTGATGCCAGTAGTCAACGTTAAACGCCGGACGGCGGTTGCCTTCCAGCATCGCCAGCTGCGTGAAGTTAACTTTTGACGCAGCGGCATGGCTGCTACTGGTTTTAGCTGGAGTGACGGACTCGGTATTGTTGGCAATTGCGGGCAAGCCGAATCCCGCCGCAACCATCCCCAACAGGAGATGCGGCCAGAAATATCGTCTGCCAAACTGTCGCCAACGCGTCAGTATTCCGCTCACTACCTTGCCACCCTGAGTTATTACTCGTCAGTCAAAATTTTTTAGCGCTGAGATAGTATCACTAATGACGTGTATCAGCAGCATGAATGACAGAGATCTGTCTGGAAAAGTGTTCAGGAAACCAGCAATCACGCAAGTTTGCCGCAGTCAGCAATACCCGTGACCTGAAAAGAAGAATTGGAGGGAAGAAAAATAAAAAAACGACTGGCTTCCTGGACGGAGAGAGTACCAGGTTACCAGTCGAATTTAGAGTGGGTTCAGGCTTATGCCAGAACCATTGACGGTGCTTTGAACGCCAGTGGCAGTTCCGCTTCGTCTTCGAAGGTCACAAACTCCCAGGCTTCCTGTTTAGCCAGGACTGCCTGCAGCAGTTTATTGTTCAGTGCGTGACCTGATTTGAACGCCGTAAATGCACCGATGATATTGTGACCACACATAAAGAGGTCACCAATCGCATCCAGCATTTTGTGACGAACAAATTCGTCTTCAAAGCGCAGACCGTCTTCGTTCAGTACGCGATAATCGTCAACAACGATGGCACAATCGAAGCTGCCGCCCAGGCACAGGCCACGGGACTGCAGATATTCGATATCACGCATGAAACCAAAAGTACGTGCACGACTAATCTGACGCATGAATGCATCCGCAGAGAAGTTCATGGCATAACGCTGGTTGCTGCCGTCAATTGCCGGATGGTTAAAGTCGATGGTGAAATCCAACGAGAAACCATTGTACGGCTTGAACTCAGCCCATTTGTCGCCATCTTCAACGCGAACTGTTTCTTTAATGCGCACAAATTTCTTCGCGCAGTTAAGCTCGTCGATCCCTGCATCAAGCAGCAGATAAACGAACGGTGCAGCACTGCCGTCCATAATCGGGATTTCTGGTGCATCGACTTCAATAACAATGTTATCGATACCCAGGCCAGCCAGCGCGGCGTTCAGGTGCTCAACCGTTGAAATCCGCACGTCATGCTCGTTGACCAGGCAAGTACAGAGCATGGTATCACGCACAGATTTGGCATCTGCCGGAAAATCTACCGGTGGATTCAAGTCGGTGCGACGATAGATGACCCCGGTATTTGCCGGCGCAGGGCGCAACGTCAGTGTGACTTTCTTGCCGGTATGTAAACCGACGCCAGTCGCCTGAACGATACGTTTAAGAGTCCTTTGTTTGATCATCGTATAATCTCGCCAAATTACCTATCCAACCGAAGTGTACTATACATTCGGCAGGCCAGTTTAGCACAAAGAGCGCAGATACCCAACTTCCAGCTAATTCTTAATCAGCCTGCTTACGCAGGAAGGCTGGAATATCGAGATAATCTGGTTCTTTCTGAGTCTGAGCCGTATTGTCGTTAACTACTTTCGCTGCTGGTTTCTGTTCCTGAGTCAGCGGCGCCATACCGTGCTGCTGATAGCGATCCATCACAGGTTGCTGCTGCTGTTTGTTAGTCACCAGGGTAATTTCCGGACGTTTGTCCATACCGATACCGGTAGCAACAACGGTTACACGCAGTTCGTCGTTCATCTCTGGATCCAGAGAGGTACCGATAACCACGGTCGCGTTGTCGGAAGCAAACGCACGAATGGTGTTACCCACGGTTTCGAACTCGTCCAGACGCAGATCGAAGCCAGCGGTGATGTTAACCAGCACGCCGCGAGCGCCGGACAGGTCGATGTCTTCCAGCAGTGGAGAAGAGATGGCCATTTCAGCCGCTTCTTCCGCACGGTCTTCACCGCTTGCCAGACCAGAACCCATCATCGCATAGCCCATTTCGGACATTACGGTACGCACGTCAGCAAAGTCGACGTTCATCAGGCCCGGACGGGTGATCAGCTCGGCGATACCCTGAACCGCGCCTTTCAGCACGTCGTTCGCCGCGCCAAACGCGTCCAGCAGAGAAATCCCACGACCCAGCACTTTCAGCAGCTTGTCGTTAGGGATGGTGATCAGAGAGTCCACGTGTTTGGACAGCTCGGCGATACCCTGCTCCGCGAATGCCATACGCTTCTTGCCTTCAAAGTTGAAAGGCTTGGTCACGACGGCCACGGTCAGAATACCCAAATCTTTTGCAACTTCGGCTACGACTGGCGCTGCACCGGTACCGGTACCGCCACCCATGCCTGCTGCGATAAACACCATGTCCGCACCTTCCAGTGCAGCACGCAGCGCTTCACGGTCTTCGTCTGCCGCATTACGACCGACTTCCGGGTTTGCACCCGCACCCAGACCTTTGGTAATGCCATTACCGATCTGGATAGTCTGACCCACAGCTGTTTTACGCAGCGCCTGAGCGTCGGTATTTACAGCGAAGAAATCAACACCCTCAATGCGTTCGCGCACCATGTGCTCGACGGCGTTGCCACCGCCACCACCGACGCCGATGACTTTAATCACCGCGTCGTTGGTCAGTTCCATAGGTTCAAACATAGTTTCTCTCCGTTTTGTGCCTGTCGCCTGGGAGCGCCAATTTTCGGCGCTCTCTTAAAAAATTAAAACTCTTTTCGCAGCCAGGTATTAATTCGCTTAATCCATGAACTCACTGCGACGCGTTTTTCCACTTCTGCTTCACCACTTAAATGGGACTCTTTTCCGTAGTGCAGCAGGCCCACAGCCGTTGAATAGTAAGGCTCCTGGGCATAATCCGTCAGTCCGGTGATGTTCAGCGGCGCACCGATGCGCACCTGCGTATGGAACACGCGCTGCGCGCAGGCCGCCAGGCCTTCGATTTGCGCCGCGCCACCGGTCAGAACAATCCCCGCCGCCAGATGGTGTTTGACACCCTGTTGGCGCAGCTGTTCCTGCAACTGTAAAATCTCTTCGTTCACCAGATTAAGCAGCTCGGTGTAACGCGGCTCGATAACCTCAGCCAGCGTCTGACGCTGCAGGCTGCGCGGCGGACGACCACCGACGCTTGGCACTTCCACGCTCTCGTCTTTACCAACGATAGAGCCCAGTGCACAACCATGGCGAACTTTAATCGCTTCGGCATCGCTCGGCGGCGTACCGAAGGCGTAGGCGATATCGCTGGTCACCACATTCCCTGCATAAGGAATGACTTTGGTATGCCGCAGCGCGCCGCCAGTATAAACTGCGATGTCCATGGTACCACCACCGACATCAACCACACAGACACCCAGTTCACGTTCATCTTCCGTCAATACGGAATAACTGGAAGCCAGTCCGGCAAAAATAAGCTGGTCAACCTTCAGACCACAACGTTCGACGGCTTTCACAATGTTTTTTGCCATATCGTTGTGACATGTGATCAAGTGCACTTTTGCCTGCATGCGTACGCCAGAAAGACCGACCGGATTTTTAATCCCTTCCTGGTAGTCGATAGCGTATTCCTGCGGGATCACGTGCAGAACACGGTGCTCATCACGCACGCGCACCGACTTAGCGGTATGCACGACGTTTTCAACATCTTCCTGCGTCACTTCTTCTTCAGAAATGGGCACCATGCCGATTTCATTCTGACAGCTAATATGTTTGCCTGAAAGCGCCAGATATACAGAAGAAATCTGGCAATCTGCCATCAGTTCGGCCTGATCGATGGCGCGCTGTACGCATTTCACCACAGATTCCAGGTCGTTAACGCCGCCTTTATCCATACCCCGCGAAGGGCAACTGCCCACGCCAATGATATTGACCATTCCGTCGGGCAGAACTTCCCCTACCAAAGCGGCTACCTTCGCGGTACCAATTTCCAGTCCTACTACCAGTTTTCTGTCCGTCGCTTTGATCATTGTTGCTCTGCCTGTGCCTGATTTTGTTGTTGATGAGTATCCTCTACGGGCGCGGGCTGCCAGCCCACCGCCGCGCCTGAGTCATAACGCAAATCAACGTAGCTAATCCGTTTGCCATCGGTTTGCGCCTGCTGCTGAAGAACCGGATAAAGTTCTAAAAAGCGCTCAAGCCGTTTCATCGTGTCACCGCGCCCCAGGTTCAGTTTGATGTCATTACTCAACGTCAACTGCCAGGAGCGGCGGGCGGTCATTGCCGCTGCTTTCAACGTAAACTTCCCTTTCGCCAGAACCTGTCCCATATCGCGATAGCTTTGCAGGACTTCTGTTTCGCTGCCTTCCGGCCCCGATAACAGAGGAAGATTCTGTTTGCTGGTGCGATCCGCCGGGACGCTAAACGCGTTGCCGTCGGCATCCACCATATGCTGATCATTCCAGCGTGCAATCGGCACATATTCAACCAGATGAATCTTCAATTCGTCCGGCCACTGCTTACGAACGCTCGCCTGTTTAATCCACGGCAAACGTTCAATCTGGCTTTGAATGATATTCACGTCCTGGGTCATAAAGGTGCCCGGTGAACCGAGAGCCAGAATAGCCTGGCGAATATCATCATTGCGCGTGTAGTGTCGTTCCCCGGTCACCACCAGTTTGGATATCGGCAGACGCTGCGCATCTTCCATCCAGCCCAGCACCATCCAGCCGCTCATCAACACGGTCAATAATACCGCGCCCAGGAACACAATCCCTGCAAGACGCGTTCCATTACTTCTGCGCGAAGAAGCTAACTCCTCTTCTTCACTGTTCCGTGTGTTCAGTGCTGCCTGCGACATATCAACCCGCCAGGTCCAGAATACGTACTACTAACTGCGAGAAGCTCATGCCCGCCTGACGCGCCGCCATCGGCACCAGGCTGTGGCTGGTCATACCCGGAGAGGTATTAGCTTCCAGCAAATACAACTGACCGTCGCTGTCCTGCATCACATCGATGCGCCCCCAGCCGGCACAGCCTAAAACTTTCCAGGCTTTAAGCACCAGGGACTGCATTTCCAGTTCACGGGACTGATCTTCACAACCAGGGCAGAAATACTGCGTCTCGTCAGAGAGATACTTCGCCTCATAATCATAGAAGACTCCGGCAGGTTGGATGCGAACCGACGGTAAAATTTCTTCTCCGAGTACGGCGACGGTAAATTCCGGTCCGCTCAGCCATTTTTCAATCAGAACTTCTTCATCATGCTGAAAAGCCAGCGCTAAGGCAGCATCCAGTGCACCACTTTCGGTCACTTTGGACATCCCTACGCTTGAACCTTCACGACTTGGCTTCACAATCAGTGGTAAACCCAGCGCAGAAATGCGCTGCTGTTGCTCCTGCGTCAGGCCATTGGTGAACTCAGCACGAGTCAGCGCCACCCATGGAGCAACGGGTAATCCTGCGCCCTGCCAGAGCAGTTTGCTGCGCAGTTTATCCATTGAAATGGCCGATGCCATCACGCCGCTGCCGGTGTATGGCAGGTCGATAAGTTCCAGTAATCCCTGCAACGTGCCATCTTCACCACCGCGGCCGTGAAGCGCAATAAACACTTTCTTAAAGCCCTGATTTTTTAACTGCGTAATGTCGGTATCGCGCGGGTCAACGCCCTGGGCGTCAATACCTGCTTCACGCAGACCGGCCACAACGGCCGCACCAGAATTCAGCGAGACTTCACGCTCAGCAGAAGTGCCGCCGAGGAGGACAGCGATTCTATCAGCCATGACGCTCTTCCTCCTGGCTTTGCGGCTTGAGTTTGATTTCAGCTAAGTTACGCGCGATTTTGCCGATATTTCCCGCACCCTGGATCAGGATCAGGTCATTACCGGTCAGCACCGGCGCCAGCATCTCTGCCACTTTCGCCGGGTCGGACACCAGAATCGGGTCGACTTTGCCGCGACCGCGAATGGTACGACACAGCGAACGGCTGTCGGCACCAGGAATAGCAGCTTCACCTGCCGCATAAACTTCCAGCATCAGCAGCGAATCCACGCCCGTCAGTACGTTTGCGAAATCGTCATACAGATCGCGGGTACGCGTGAAACGGTGCGGCTGGAAGACCATCACCAGGTTTTTATCCGGCCAGCCCGCGCGTGCCGCTTTGATCGTCGCGTCAACTTCTGTCGGATGGTGACCGTAGTCATCCACCAGCATCGCGCTGCCGTCTTTACCGTTCACTTCGGCCAACGGGAATTCACCGAGGAAATCGAAGCGACGCCCCGTTCCCTGGAAGCTTTCCAGCGCGCGCAGAATCGCTTCGTCTTCAATGCCTTCTTCAGTGGCGACCGCAACGGCGGCTGCCGCGTTCAGGGCGTTATGACGACCAGGCGCGTTCAGGGTGACGTTCAACGGAGCTTTATCCTGACGGATCAGGGTGAAATGCCCCTGCGCACCAATCTGTTTGTACTCTTCGACGCGAACATCGGCGTCGTCGCTGAAACCATAAGTGGTGATTTGACGGCCAACGCGCGGCAGCAGCTCGCGAATCACCGGATCGTCAACACACATCACTGCACGACCATAAAACGGCAAATTGTGCAGGAAATTAATAAAGGTCTGTTTTAAATTTTCGAAGTCGCCCTGGTAAGTGTCCATGTGGTCGGCTTCGATGTTGGTGACGATCGCCACCATCGGCTGCAAATGCAGGAAGGAAGCATCGCTCTCATCCGCCTCAGCAATCAGGTAACGACTGTGGCCCAGACGCGCATGCACGCCAGCGGCTTTCACCAGACCGCCGTTAACGAAGGTTGGATCCAGGCCTGCTTCGGCATAAATGCTGGAAACCATCGCCGTGGTCGTGGTTTTACCGTGCGTCCCGGCAATCGCAATACCATGACGGAAACGCATCAGCTCAGCCAGCATCTCTGCGCGGCGAATAACTGGAATACGCGCTTCATGCGCCGCAACGATTTCCGGGTTGTCCGCAGAAATTGCGCTTGAGACCACCACTACGCTTGCATCACGCACGTTTTCCGGGCGATGGTTGAAATAAATCGTGGCACCCAGCGCCGTCAGCTGCTGAGTCACCGGGTTCGGCGCAAGGTCCGAACCGCTAATCTGATACCCTTCATTCGCCAACACTTCGGCAATACCGCCCATGCCAGCACCACCGATGCCGACAAAGTGGATGTGCCGGACGCGACGCATCTCGGGCACAATGGAACGCAGTTTCGCCAGTTGTTGTGTATTCATTCTCTAAACGCCATCGACTACTTCAAAATTCGTGCAGCGCAAAAGGCGCTGCGATGATCAAGCCTGAGCTGCCAGGCTCACCTCTTTTGCTACTCGCTCGGTAGCATCCGGAATGGCGGCGGCACGAGCGCGCTCAGCCATATCCAGCAGTGTTTTTCGATTCCAGCCTGCCAGCGTGCTGGCAACGGCCTCCGCGGTAAACTGCGGCTGCTCAAAAATCTTCGCCGCGCCTGCTTTCTCCAGCGGCAGCGCATTCCAGTACTGCTGTCGGTCTTTGTGCTGGAACGGCACAAAAATCGCAGGCAGCCCGGCGGCAGCGATTTCGCTCACCGTCAGCGCGCCTGAACGACAGACCACGACATCGGCCCAGGCGTAAGCCGCGGCCATATCGTCAATAAATTCGGTGACTTTGTGCTGCGGCTGACCGGCTTCGGCGTACGCCTGCTCCACGGTCTGCTGTGCACCTTTACCGCTCTGGTGCCAGATGGTGACCTGCTGGCCGAGCTTTGCCGCCACCTGCGGCATGGTCTGGTTCAGCACGCGAGCGCCCTGAGAGCCGCCCACCACCAGCACGCGAATTTCACCTTCACGCCCGGTCAGGCGCTGATCTGGCAACGGCAGCGCCAGCACGTCGACGCGTACCGGATTGCCCACCACTTCCGCATTCGGGAAAGCGCCCGGGAAAGCCTGCATCACGGTTTTGGCAATTTTCGCCAGCCATTTGTTGGTCAGCCCGGCAATGCCGTTTTGCTCGTGCAGCACAACCGGAATGCCCAGCGACCAGGCCGCCAGACCACCAGGGCCAGAGACGTAACCGCCCATTCCCAGCACCACATCCGGCTTAAAGCGCTTCATGATCGCCCGAGCCTGACGCCAGGCCGTGAAGATACGTATCGGCGCAAACAGCATCGCCTTGAGGCCTTTTCCACGAAGACCAGAAATCTGGATAAAATCGATGTCGATTCCGTGTTTTGGCACTAAATCGGCTTCCATACGATCGGCGGTTCCGAGCCAGCGAACCTGCCAGCCCTGATCCATCAAATGGTGAGCCACGGCAAGCCCCGGGAACACGTGTCCGCCGGTACCGCCCGCCATCACCATTAACCGCTTCGCCTGACTACTCATCGAACACCCCGTGTAAACGCCTGAGCTTTTTCCAGACGCGTTTCATAATCAATTCGTAACAGCAGCATGATCGCCGTCGACATAATCAGCAGACTGGAACCACCGTAGCTGATGAGCGGTAGCGTCAGACCTTTGGTTGGCAGCATACCCGCCGCGGCCCCCACGTTGACCAGCGCCTGGAAGCTGAACCAGACCCCAATCGAACAGGCAAGAAATCCAGAGAAGCGCTGGTTAATCTCCAGCGCCTTGCGACCAATGGACATGGCGCGGAAAGCGACGAAGAATACCATTAAAAGCGCCAACACCACACCGACATAGCCTAATTCCTCACCGATGATGGCGAAGATGAAGTCCGTGTGCGCTTCCGGCAGATACTCCAGCTTCTGCACCGAGTTTCCGAGGCCCTGCCCCCACATTTCACCGCGACCAAAGGCCATCAGAGATTGCGTCAGCTGATAGCCGCTGCCAAACGGATCTTCCCACGGGTTCCAGAAAGAGGTCACACGGCGAATACGGTAAGGTTCGGCCAGGATCAGCAGGACCACCGCCGAGATACCCATGCCGATGATAGCGATGAACTGCCACAGCTTGGCTCCGGCCAGGAACAGCATCGCCAGCGTAGTGACAAACAGCACAACCACTGTCCCGAGGTCCGGCTGAGCCAGCAGAAGGATCGCCAGTACGAAAATCACGCCCATCGGCTTTAAGAAGCCGCGCAGGTTATTTCGCACCTCATCGCCTTTACGCACCAGGTAGTTGGCGATGTAACAGAACAGCGACAGCTTGGTCAGCTCCGCCGGCTGAATACGCAGCGGCCCGAAGGCAATCCAGCGGGATGCGCCGTTTACCGAGCTGCCAACCACCAGCACAATCAACAACATCACAATCGAGGCAATCAGCATGGTGGTACTGTGGCGCTGCCAGAAATCCATCGGCAGACGCAGCGTCACCAGACCAAGACAGAACGCCAGGATGATGTACAGGCCATCACGCTTGGCGAACAGGAACGGATCGTTTGCCAACCGCTGACCCACCGGCATCGAAGCCGAGGTCACCATAATAAAGCCGATAGCTGCCAGGCCCAGCGTCAGCCACAGCAGCGTACGGTCGTACATCACCAGACTGTCGTTATCTTTCTGGCGCGAGCCCATCACCCAGCCTTTCAGCGCTGCAAACAGCCACACCAGGATCGCCGATCCCGGCAGGCGTGGCAGACGAGGGAGCCTCAGGCGAGGGAGAGATAAACGCATCAGCCTAACTCCTTCGCCAGACGCGTAAACACATCGCCGCGCTGTTCAAAATTCTTAAACTGATCGAGGCTCGCACAGGCCGGAGAGAGCAGCACCATATCGCCCTTTTTCAACTGCGGCGCAATCTGACGCATCGCTGCTTCCATCGTTTCGGTACGAGTCGCTACTTCAGGACGCAGGCTTGCCAGCTCATCGCCGTCACGACCAAAGCACCACAGGCGCACGTTGTCACCCGTCAGATATTGCTTCAGCGGAGTGAAATCTGCCGCTTTGCCGTCGCCGCCCAGCAGCAGATGCAGAGTGCCATCAACGTGCAGGCCATTCAGCGCCGCTTCAGTGCTGCCGACGTTGGTGGCTTTAGAGTCGTTGATCCAGCGCACGCCGTTATGCTCCAGCGCCAGCTGGAAGCGATGCGCCAGGCCGGTGAAGGTGGTCAGCGCTTTCAGGCTACTGGCGCGCGGTAAACCTGCTGCATCGGCCAGCGCCAGTGCCGCCAGTGCATTACTGTAGTTGTGCTGACCGGTGAGTTTCATCTCACGCACGTTGAGGACTTTTTCGCCCTTCACACGCAGCCAGGTTTCCCCCTGCTGGCGGTTCAGGTGATAGTCGCCCATGTTGATGCCGAAACTGACGCAGCGCTCATCGGCACCGCGCACGGGCATGGTCAGCGCATCGTCCGCGTTCACCACGCAGGTTTTGGCATTTTCATAGACGCGCAGTTTTGCCGCACGATACTGCTGCAAACCAAACGGATAGCGATCCATATGATCTTCAGTCACGTTAAGGATCGTCGCCGCCACGGCCTGCAGACTGGAGGTGGTTTCCAGCTGGAAGCTGGAGAGCTCAAGCACGTACAGCTCACGGGAAACGTCGAGCAGCATCAGCGCAGGCAGGCCAATGTTGCCACCCACACCCACGTTAACGCCTGCGGCTTTCGCCATTTCACCAACCAGAGTGGTGACGGTGCTTTTACCGTTGGAGCCGGTGATGGCAATAATCGGTGCCTGCGCTTCGCGGCAGAACAGCTCGATATCACCAACGATTTCTACGCCCGCATCGGCAGCCGCGCTCAGCGAAGGATGGGCCAGCGCAATACCAGGGCTGGCAACGATCAAATCCGCCGCCAGCAGCCAGTCATCATTCAGACCGCCGACATAGCGCTCCACTTCTTCCGGCAGCTTATCGAGACCCGGCGGCGTGGCACGAGTATCCATCACGCGCGGCGTGACGCCCTGCGCGAGGAAAAAATCGACGCAGGACAGCCCGGTCATTCCCAGACCGATGATGACAACATTTTTACCCTGGTAATCTGCCATCATTAACGTACCTTCAGGGTTGCCAGGCCAATCAGCACCAGCATCAGCGAGATAATCCAGAAGCGCACGATCACGCGCGGCTCCGGCCAGCCTTTCAGTTCATAGTGGTGATGGATAGGCGCCATACGGAAGATGCGCTGACCGCGCAGCTTGAAGGAACCGACCTGCAAAATAACGGACAGGGTCTCAACCACAAACACGCCGCCCATGATCACCAGCAGGAATTCCTGACGCAGCAGCACGGCGATAATACCGAGCGCGCCCCCCAGCGCCAGAGAGCCCACATCGCCCATGAAGACCTGAGCCGGATAGGTGTTAAACCACAGGAAGCCGAGGCCCGCGCCAACAATCGCCGTACAGACGATCACCAGCTCACCGGCGTGGCGCAGATAAGGAATGTGCAGGTAGTTGGCGAAGTTCATGTTACCGGTCGCCCATGCCACCAGCGCAAAGCCTGCGGCGACAAACACGGTTGGCATAATCGCCAGGCCATCAAGGCCATCCGTCAGGTTGACGGCGTTGCCGGTACCGACGATCACGAAGTAAGCCAGCAGAATGTAGAAAATGCCAAGCTGCGGCATGATGTCTTTAAAGAACGGCACCACCAGCTCAGTGGCTGGTGTGTCTTTCCCGGCCATATACAGCGCGAAGGCCACGCCCAGCGCAATCACCGACATCCAGAAGTATTTCCAGCGGGCAATCAGGCCTTTGGTGTCTTTGCGTACCACTTTGCGGTAGTCATCGACAAAGCCGATGATGCCGTAGCCAATCAGCACAGTGAGAACGCACCAAACGTACGGGTTCCACGGATAAGCCCACAGCAGCACAGACACGACAATCGCGGTCAGGATCATGATCCCGCCCATCGTTGGCGTACCGCGTTTGCTGAAGTGTGATTCCGGACCGTCGTTACGTACGACCTGACCAAAAGAGAGTTTTTGCAGACGGGCAATCATGCGCGGGCCCATCCACAGGGAGATGAACAGCGCAGTCAGCAGGCTGACGATGGCGCGAAACGTCAGATAGGAAAAGACGTTAAAGCCGGAGTAATATTTGACCAAATGCTCGGCCAGCCAAACTAACATGTCCCGTTCTCCTGTAAAGCGCCAACCACCTCTTCCATGGCTGCGCTACGTGAACCTTTCACCAAAATAGTGATAATTTGATGCTCTTTGACGAGCGCTTTCAGACGAGCAATAGCCGCAGGTTTATCTGCGTAATGCTCACCAACACCGCTGGCGTCGCTAATTGTTTTACTCAGTTTGCCCACGCTCAGAACCAGATCGATACCTGCTGCTTTCGCCGCTTCGCCGACCTGGCGATGACAGGCCACGCTTTCATCACCGAGTTCTGCCATATCGCCCACCACAAACACGCGGTAGCCCGGCATTTCAGAAAGCACCTGCGCGGCTGCCGTCATAGAACCGACGTTAGCGTTGTAGGAATCATCCAGCAGCAGCTGATTTTCGCTGAGCTGAATGGGGAACAGGCGACCCGGCACGGCTTTCAGCGTTGCCAGGCCAGCTTTGACCGCTTCGAGCGTTGCGCCGACGGCCATGGTCAACGCGGTGGCAGCCAGCGCGTTAGCGATGTTGTGACGACCCGGCAGCGGCAGGAGAACGTCAACGTTGCCGACCGGCGTCTGCAGCGTGAATTCCGTACCGTGGCTGGTGACATGCACGTTATTGGCGGTGAAATCGCTGTTCGCGGCGTTTGGTGAGAAGCGCCAGACTTTGCGATCGCCAATCACGCTCTGCCAGTTCAGCCAGTCATTGTTATCGGCGTTCATGATGGCAATGCCGTTCTGCGGCAGCCCGGTGAAGATTTCACCTTTCGCTTTTGCCACACCGGCCAGCGAGCCAAAGCCTTCGAGGTGCGCCGCAGCAAGGTTATTCACCAGCGCAGCTTCCGGACGAGTCAGGCTCACCGTCCAGGCGATTTCGCCCTGGTGGTTAGCGCCCAGCTCAATAACGGCAAACTCATGCTCTTTGCTCAGGCGCAGCAGCGTCATCGGCACGCCGATGTCGTTATTCAGATTGCCCGCGGTATAGAGTGTGTTGCCACACTGACTGAGGATCGACGCCGCCATTTCTTTGACGGAGGTCTTACCGGAAGAGCCTGTCAGCGCGATGACGCGAGTCGGCACCTGCTGACGAACCCATGCCGCCAGTTCGCCAAACGCCAGACGGGTGTCCTGCACCAGCACCTGCGGCAGCTCGCAATCCAGTTTACGGCTAACCAGCAGTGCGCCCGCCCCTGCCGCTTTCGCCTGTTCAGCGAAGTCGTGGGCGTCGAAACGCTCGCCTTTCAGCGCCACAAAGAGGCAGCCCTGAGTGATTTTTCGGGTATCGGTGGTCACCGCATCAATGGTGGTGTCCTGGCCGATAAGTTCGCCGTTGAGAATGTCGGCCATCTGGCTCAGCTTGATGCTAATCATGCGACCACTCCCAGCAGACGAGCTGCGGTCACGCGGTCTGAGTAATCAAGACGGCGGGTGCCAACAATCTGGTAATCTTCATGGCCTTTGCCTGCCAGCAGAACCACGTCATTCTCTTTGGCCTGCATGATGGCAGCAGTCACGGCTTCAGCACGACCTTCCATCACTTTTGCATGACCGGCATCCAGCATGCCCGCCAGAATATCGTTGATGATCGCGCGCGGTTCTTCGGTTCGTGGGTTGTCATCGGTCACGACGGCCACATCAGCGAACTCTTCCGCAATCGCGCCCATCAGCGGACGTTTGCCCTTGTCGCGATCGCCGCCGCAGCCAAACACGCACCACAGTTTGCCGGTGCAGTGCAGGCGTGCAGCCTGCAGCGCTTTCTCCAGCGCGTCCGGTGTATGGGCATAATCGACGACAACCGTCGGTTTGCCCGGTGCGGTAAACACTTCCATACGCCCACAAACCGGCTGCAGACGGGGAGCGGCTTTGAGTAAATCAGCCAGCGGGTAACCCAGCGCCAGCAGCGTCGCCAGCGCCAGCAGCAGATTGCTGACGTTGAACGCGCCCATCAGACGGCTTTCGATTTCACCGTTGCCCCAGATGGAATCAAACTGGATGGTCGCGCCGCTGTCGTGGTATTTCACGGCAGTGGCCTTCAGCCAGCGCCCATGACAGTTCGGGTTGATATGATCTTCCATCGACACCGCGACGGCATCTGGCAGTTTCGCCAGCCAGCGACGACCGACTTCGTCATCGGCATTGATGATCGCCTGACCAAAATCGTGGGTGGAGTACAGCATCCACTTCGCCGCTTCGTAGTGCTCCATATCACCGTGATAATCGAGATGGTCACGGCTCAGGTTGGTAAACACGGAAGCCTGGAACTTAAGCGCGGCTACGCGGTGCTGCACCAGACCGTGGGAAGAAACTTCCATCGCCGCGAGCGTGGCGCCCTGCTCAGCCAGTCCGGACAGCACGTGCTGAACGTCAACCGCCGAGCCGGTCGTATTTTCGGTAGGAACTACTTTGCCCAGCAGGCCGTTACCGACGGTCCCCATCACTGCGCTGGTTTCACCCAGCAGCTGCGCCCATTGCGCCAGCAGTTGGGTGGTGGTGGTTTTACCGTTAGTGCCGGTCACGCCGACCAGACGTAATTGTTCAGAAGGCTGTTGGTAGAAACGCCCAGCCAGCGCCGAAAGACGCTCATTCAGTTGGCTGAGGTAGACAACCGGCACGCCGTGCATTTCACGGATTTCACCGTCATCGGCCTCATCTTTTGCCTCAGCAATAATGGCAGCTACACCTTGCGCTATCGCCTGCGGGATATATCGACGCCCGTCCGCCTGATGACCTGAGACAGCCACAAAGAGATCGCCCGACGCCGCTACACGGCTGTCGAGTGTCATCTCTCGCAGTGCCCGCTCCGGTGCGCCTGGCACCCATGGAGCAAGAAGGTCGCGCAAATTACGATCTGCCACCTGTTCCCTCGCCTTGATTAGTCACAAATTCACTTTTTTCGCCGGTTGACAGCGCATCAGGCTCGATGTTCATGGTGCGCAGAACGCCGCCCATGATGGCACCAAACACCGGTGCGGAAACGGCGCCGCCGTAGTACTTACCTGCCTGCGGATCGTTGATCACCACCACCAGCGCAAAGCGCGGCTGGCTGGCTGGGGCAACGCCTGCGGTGTAGGCAATATATTTATTGATGTACTTACCGTCCGGACCCACTTTTTTCGCCGTACCGGTTTTAATCGCGATGCGATAGCCTTTGATAGCCGCCTTCACGCCGCCGCCGCCGGGCAGCGCCACGCTTTCCATCATATGGACGACGGTACGGACGATAGGCTCAGGGAAGATACGCTCGCCCGGAACCGGAGGGTCAACTTTGGTGATCGACAGCGGGCGATAGACCCCATAGCTGCCAATCGTTGCGTAGACTCGCGCTAACTGTAACGGCGTTACCATTAGCCCGTAGCCGAAAGAGAAGGTGGCCCTCTCTATGTCAGACCACCGTTGTTTTTGAGGATATAAGCCACTGCGTTCCCCGACCAACCCCAAATTGGTCGCTTTTCCCAGTCCAAAACGTGAGTAAGTATCTACTAACGCTGAGGAGGGCATCGCTAACGCCAGTTTGGAAACCCCGACGTTACTCGACTTCTGTAATACCCCGGTGAGGGTCAATTCGCTGTAACGCGCCACGTCTTTGATTTCGTGGCCGTTAATTCGGTATGGGATGGTGTTCAGCACCGTGCTTTCATTGACGATCCCGCGCTGTAATGCGGTCATCACCACCATCGGCTTGACGGTAGAGCCTGGCTCAAAGACGTCGGTGATTGCGCGGTTACGCATCGCGTCTTTCGCCGTGCCGGTAAAGTTGTTCGGGTTGTAAGACGGGCTGTTGGCCATCGCCAGCACTTCTCCGGTGCTGACATCTACCAATACCGCACTGCCTGATTCGGCTTTGTTAAACGCCACGGCGTTGTTGAGTTCGCGGTAGACCAGCGCCTGCAGACGTTCATCGATACTCAGCGCCAGGTTGTGTGCGGCCTGACTGTCCGTAGAGGAGATGTCTTCGATAACGCGGCCGTAGCGGTCTTTACGCACGATACGTTCGCCCGGCTGGCCCGTAAGCCACTTATCAAAGCTTTTCTCAACGCCTTCAATGCCCTGGCTGTCGACGTTGGTAAACCCGATGAGGTGAGCAGTCACTTCACCAGAAGGATAGTAACGGCGAGATTCTTCACGCAGATGGATACCCGGCAGCTTGAGCTTTTTGATGTAGTCGGCCATGTCAGGGTTCACCTGGCGGGCCAGATAGATAAAGCGCATGCGCGGGTTGCTGTTGATACGCGTAGCCAGCTGATCGAGTGGCATATTCAGGGCATCGGCCAGCGCCTTCCAGCGGTTGTCGATGCTGACGCCACCGGCATCGTGCAGCTCTTTCGGGTCAGCCCAAATCGCTTTCACCGGCACGCTCACGGCCAATGGGCGACCTGAACGGTCAGTGATCATGCCGCGTGAAGTTGAAACTTCCTGTACGCGCAGGGAGCGCATGTCGCCCTGACGCACCAGCATGTCAGGGTTGATAATCTGTAGCCAGGCCACACGGCCCAGCAGGAAAGCCATCGCCAGCAAAATGCACCCGCAAAGCAACGCAAAACGCCAACTGATAAAGTTGGCCTGTTCTTCCTGACGTTTTGGTTTAAGCGTCTTTGCCGCTGCTTTCATGCGTTGCGATAATCCTTATTTCTGAACAACAATATTTTCCTGTGAAGGATCAACATGCTGCATTTGCAGCTTTTCCGTTGCGATCCGTTCAACCCGGCTGTGATCGCCGAGCGCGTTTTCTTCAAGAATCAGGTTGCGCCACTCGATATCCAGCGCATCACGCTCCACAACCAGCTGTTCACGCTGAGCCGTTAGCAGACGCGTATGGTGCGCCGTGGTAACAACCGTGACGGCCGAAACAATAATGCAAATGAACAGGCAGAGTGGCAGCTTCCCAAACCGCAAAAGATCGTCGCCGATCACGCCAGGCAAGGCATGGCGCTCGTTGCTTCCTAACGACCCTTTTACTTTGCTTAGGGCTTCTGACACTCTGCTGATCATGCGTTCGTCCTCTCTGCGATACGCAGTACTGAACTACGAGCGCGTGGATTCTCTGCCACTTCTTGTTCGCCCGGCATCAACTTGCCTAGTGCTCGCAGATGACGGCCACCCAGTTTCCTGAGTTGCTCTTCGGTCATCGGTAACCCTGCCGGAACCTGCGGACCACGGCTTTGTTCGCGCATAAAGCGTTTCACAATGCGGTCTTCCAGCGAGTGGAAACTGATGATCGAGAGCCGCCCTCCCGGGGCCAGCACGTCGAGCGAGCTTTTTAGCGCCTGCTCTATCTCCTCAAGTTCACTGTTCACCCAGATGCGCACCGCCTGGAAAGTACGGGTCGCAGGATGTTTGTGTTTATCTTTCACCGGCATGGCCGCCGCGATCACTTCCGCCAGCTCTTTGGTGCGGGTCATCGGTTCAAGGCGGTTGCGCTCAACGATGGCGCGGGCAATGCGCTTGCCAAAACGCTCCTCGCCAAAGGTTTTAATCACCCAGGCAATATCGGCTTCATCAGCAGTTTGCAGCCATTCCGAGGCGGACTGACCGCGAGTCGGGTCCATCCGCATATCCAGCGGCCCGTCACGCATGAAGGAGAAGCCGCGCTCAGCGTCGTCGAGCTGCGGTGAAGAGACGCCAAGATCGAGCAGAATGCCGTCGATCTTGCCGGTCAGATTGCGCTCCGCTACGTAATCAGCGAGCGCAGAAAAGGGGCCATGCACGATGGAAAAGCGAGGGTCATTAATGGTGTTTGCCACTGCAATCGCCTGTGGATCGCGATCGATAGCCAGCAGTTGCCCGTTCTCCCCCAGCTGCGAGAGGATCAGACGCGAGTGGCCACCACGACCAAAGGTACCATCAATGTAGATACCGTCGGGACGAATGTTCAGGCCGTTAACGGCCTCGTCCAGCAGTACCGTAGTATGTTTAAAATTTTCCATCATCTTTATAAGGACAAATCCTGCAACCGCTCCGACAGCTCTCCGGAGGCGGTCTGCTCAGCGTCGATATCTTCCTTGACCCGTTGATACCAGGTCGTTTCATCCCACAGTTCAAACTTGTTGAACTGTCCAACCAGCATCACTTCTTTGGTCAGTCCGGCGTGTTGCCGTAAAACCGGCGCAATCAGCAAACGACCGGCGTTGTCCATTTGACATTCGCTGGCATGTCCCAGTAACAGACGCTGCACGCGGCGTTCTGCGGGGTTCATGCTCGACAGTCGTGACAATTTTTGCTCGATGATTTCCCATTCGGGCAGAGGGTAAAGCAGCAGGCATGGGTGATGGATGTCAATGGTGCAAACCAATTGACCAGCAGCGTTCTCAAGCAGCATATCCCGATATCGGGTGGGCACCGCTAAGCGCCCTTTGCTGTCGAGATTGACTAACGTAGCTCCACGGAACATGCCAGCCTCACCCCTTTTCTCCACTTTCACCCACAAATTCCCACATAAAGGAGTTTACGGAGCGGAGGAAAAGCTTGTCAAGCCAGCACTAGGTCCATATGAGTCCAAAAATCCCGAACCAGGTACCTATATTTGCCCTGATTAATTTCTGTCCAGCGAACGAGGCAAAATAACGTTATGAATACTGGCAAGAAAAAAACCAACAGGTTCGTAACGATTTTGGTCAACTTAATTTCACAAAGGTGAAAATATAAAGTGTCAGTTTGCGACGTGCGCGGCATTTTAGGACATTCTTCCTCGCGTTAATAGCCCTTACAGGAACTGTTTCTGCCTGCCGCTGCGCCTGAAAGCGTGAGGAAATGTGTGAGGACGAATGAAGTGGCGGGGAATTCGGCCAAATGCTACGAGAATGTAACAAAACAATACAATCAGGACGAATCTTTACTTTTTATTAACCTAAATTAATAGACTTAAGCCCATTTAAAAGCGGGATTAATTGCGAATCGATGAATTTTAAGGAATTGTCTGAATAAGAAAACTAAGGAAAATTAAGAGCGATTCTGGAAAGGCCATTGCCTAATGCAGCAGCCTTTCCAATTAAGACTTTTACCGACGGCTCAGACTGCCGCGACGATAAAGATTTCGACGAATGCGGCTCAGACCTGGTTTTGGCTTGCGTGGCTCATCCAGGCTCGCCAGCACAATCTCCAGCACTCGTTCTGCAACATCGCGATGGCGCTGGGCGACAGCCAGAACCGGACACTGCAGGAAATCGAGCAGTTCATGATCGCCGAAGGTGGCAATCGCCAGCTCAGAAGGCAGTTTACCCTCACGGCGCAGCGTGACGTCCATAACGCCCTGAAGCAGCGCAAAGGAGGTGGTAAACAGCGCCTGAGGCATAGGATGCGTTTCAAGCCAGGTTTCAAACAGCTGTGCCGCCGCCTCACGCTCGTAGCTGTTGGCATACAGGAAGTGAACGTCGCGAGGATCGTCTTTCCAGGCAGTACGGAACCCTTGCTCACGCAAGAAGCTTACGGAGAGTTCAGGAAGCGCGCCTAAATAGAGGACCGTCTCCGCAGGGAATTTTCTTAGCTCCGCCGCCAGCGCCTCGGCATCTTCCTGATCGGCGCCGACTACGCTGGTAAAATGTTCCCGATCCAGTGCGCGATCGAGGGCGACGATCGGGAAAGGATCGTTGGCCCAGCGCTGATAGAAAGGATGTTCCGGCGGTAACGAAGTGGAAACGATGATCGCGTCGACCTGACGCTGCAACAAATGTTCGATGCAGCGCATTTCGTTATCAGGCTGATCTTCCGAGCAGGCTATCAACAGCTGATAACCGCGCTGGCGCGCCTGACGTTCAAGATAGTTAGCAATACGGGTGTAACTGGTGTTTTCAAGATCGGGGATCACCAGACCAATTGAGCGCGTACGTCCAGCACGCAGACCAGCAGCGACGGCGTTAGGGTGGTAGTTATGCTCACGCACAACCGCCATCACTTTTTCGACCGTTTTATCACTTACGCGGTACTGTTTGGCTTTCCCGTTAATCACATAACTTGCCGTGGTGCGAGACACGCCGGCAAGCCTGGCGATTTCATCCAGTTTCACAATTGCCCCTTGCTTAAAATGTACGATCCATAACCATTGTTAAATCATGGAATAAATTCCATAACATCTAAGCGCAGATTGCCGACAGCGGCAACCGCTTTTCTTTCCACTTCCCACTGAATTCGCAAAAAAAAGCCCGGCAGAGAACACCGGGCTACGTATTTCGGATGAAACTCAGGTTTAACGCATGATCTTGTCGCCGCGGGATAACCCGACCACGCCCGAGCGCGCGACTTCAACAATGCGAGCAACATCGCGCAGGGAAGCCAGAAACGCATCCAGTTTATCGCTGGTGCCAGCCAGCTGGACGGTATAAATAGAAGGCGTCACGTCGATGATCTGTCCGCGGAAAATCTCGGTATTGCGCTTAACCTCTTCGCGGCCATAGCCGCTGGCCTGCACTTTCACCAGCATGATTTCGCGCTCAACGTGCGCGCCCTGCCCCAGTTCACTGACGCGCAGCACGTCGACCAGCTTATGGAGCTGCTTCTCAATCTGCTCAATAACCTTTTCGTCACCCACGGTCTGAATCGTCATACGCGACAGAGTGGGATCGTCGGTGGGTGCCACGGTCAGACTCTCGATGTTATAACCACGCTGAGAGAAAAGCCCAATCACGCGAGACAGAGCCCCTGATTCGTTTTCCAGCAGTACTGATAATATCCGGCGCATAATCAGGTTCTCTCCGTTTTGCTCAACCACATTTCATCCATACCGCCGCCGCGAATGTGCATCGGGTAGACGTGCTCGCTGCCATCGACAATCACATCGACAAAGACCAGGCGGTTGTTTTTCACATGCTCAAGGGCTTCGCCCAGCTTCGCTTCAAGTTCAGCAGGATCGCTCACGCGAATGCCCACATGGCCGTAAGCTTCCGCCAGACGGACAAAATCCGGCAGCGATGACATATAAGACTGAGAATGGCGGCCGGAGTAGATCATGTCCTGCCACTGTTTCACCATCCCGAGATAGCCGTTATTCAGGTTCAGGACCAGAACGGGCAGCTCATACTGCAGCGCCGTGGAAAGCTCCTGGATGTTCATCTGGATACTGCCATCGCCTGTCACGCAGATAACGGTTTCCTGCGGAAGCGCCATTTTTACGCCCAGCGCCGCTGGCAGACCAAAGCCCATCGTGCCGAGACCACCGGAGTTGATCCAGTGACGCGGCTTGTCGAAGGGGTAATACAGGGCGGCAAACATCTGATGCTGCCCCACGTCGGAGGTCACATAGGCCTCGCCATTGGTCAGTTTCCAGATGGTTTCAATCACTGCCTGCGGCTTGATGTGCTCGCTCTGGGTGTCATATTTCAGGCACTGACGCGAGCGCCACTGGTCAATCTGCTGCCACCAGTCGCGGATGTCATCCAGCGGCTGGGTGGTGGTCTCTTGCGCCAGCAGCTCCAGCATCTGCTCCAGCACCATGCGGGCATCGCCGACAATAGGCACGTCCGCCGCCACGGTTTTTGAAATCGAGGTAGGATCGATATCGATATGCAGTACCGTCGCGTTCGGGCAGTACTTCGCCAGATTATTGGTGGTGCGATCGTCAAAGCGCACGCCAACGGCAAAAATCACATCGGAGTTGTGCATCGTCATGTTGGCTTCATAAGTGCCGTGCATCCCCAGCATCCCCAGCGCCTGACGATGGCTGGCAGGAAATGCGCCAAGCCCCATTAATGAAGACGCGACAGGCAAGTTCAGCTTTTCGATCAGCGTTCTCAGCTCACCTTCACAGGCGGCATTAATCGCCCCACCGCCCACGTAGACCACCGGTTTTTTTGCGGCAATCAGCGTCTGCAACGCGCGCTTAATCTGCCCTTTATGGCCGGTTGTGGTTGGGTTGTAAGAGCGCATGCTGACAGATTCGGGCCAACTGTAAGGCAGTTTATTCGCCGGATTCAGAATATCTTTTGGCAGATCGACCACAACAGGTCCTGGGCGACCGCTGGCAGCGAGCCAAAATGCTTTTTTCAGCACGCCGGGAATATCTTCAGTCTGCTTCACCAGGAAACTGTGCTTCACCACAGGGCGGGAAATCCCCACCATGTCGCACTCCTGGAAAGCGTCATAGCCGATAAGCGAAGTAGCAACCTGACCGGAAAGCACCACCAGCGGAATGGAATCCATATAAGCTGTCGCTATCCCGGTAATGGCATTGGTGGCGCCAGGACCGGAGGTCACCAGCACAACCCCAACCTCTCCCGTTGCGCGTGCAAGGCCATCAGCCATATGCACAGCCGCCTGCTCGTGACGAACCAGGACATGATCGATGCCGCCTACGGTGTGTAGTGCATCATAAATATCGAGAACGGCGCCTCCGGGATAACCGAATACCTGCTTCACGCCCTGATCGATCAACGACCGGACGACCATTTCAGCGCCAGACAACATCTCCATGGTTTGCCTCCAGGCTTAGTGATATGACGGCGGAACTCATTTCCGCTTCGTCATACAGCAGAGCTATTACGCACTCTGCTGCTATGAGAATGACAGCATTTCATTAACATAACCGCTCACATTCTGGCAGGCAATCAAGCCCAAGGCTGTGTCCGACCTGTCCGACAGAACAAATGAACATAACCACAGCGGTCGAATGGTGAATTACTTCAATGGAGGAGAAGGGGAATGAGGAAAATGTGGAAGAAGAGAATAAATGCAGACGATGATCCATTTTTACTTTAGCCGCAAACGAAACGGCCCGAGCACAACGGAATAAAATAATGCATTTTCTATTATTGGCGAGATAAACCAGATGTCAGAACATCTGGTTTACCGTGGCTTAATTCAACGGTGGCAAATAGAGACCAGCAGCTCTTCCATCCACTGATGACCTTTGTCGCGCCCAGCTGCTTCATGCCAGGAAAGATAACAGGTTCGGCTATTGACTTTCATCGGCAAGGGTAAAATCTGAATATTCAGTTTTTCAATAAAAGATTCGGCCAGCCATCTTGGTGCAACGGCCACGAGCTGAGTTTGCGACACGACGTTCAACACGCTGGTTAACGCCATTCCCTGATAGGCAATGCAGGATTGCTTTTCGGGTGTGTCATACCACGGTTGGCTAAATGAAGCGTAGCGATCCAGGGAGACAACCGCATGCTCTTCCTGATAAAAATCGCTTTCTTTAATCGGGCCCGTCAGGCGTGGATGGTTGGCACTGGCCACTAACACCATCTCATCGTGAAATAAAGGGACGCAAGAAAATTCTGGACGGCGAAACTCTTCATAGCCAATAACAAATTCCAGTTCCTGGTAGCGTAACTGGTGTTCGGTATTCTGATTTAAGCAGGACTTAAATATAAGATGAATATTTGGTGCGATTTTACCCACATTATTAAGAATTAACGACGTCAGTCGATTATCCAATGGACTGCAAACGCAAAGATTAAAAATACGCTCACTGCTGACGGGCTCAAACCCTGAACCAGGCAATTCATTCTGTACCAACTGCAGCGCCTGGCGGATAGAGCCGAAAAGTTGAGAGGCTCTGGCGGTAGGCTGGATCCCCCGGCCATAGCGAACAAACAGCTCATCATTGAACATCACTTTCAGACGCGAGACGGCATTGCTCACCGCGGGCTGTGACATTCCCAGTAATTGCGCTGCCCGAGTGATGTTTTGCTCCTGCATCACCGCATCAAAAACTGTCAATAAATTTAAATCCACCGAGCGTAGCTGCGGGCGGATGAGTTCCGTTCCCGCGATGGATGTAGGTGCTTCTTTTTCGACGATCATATTTGACTCCACTGTCACACGTCATTCCCTTTGCCAGGTACAGCAATAGACTTTGCAATATGATTTACCATGCCAATACAGTCAGCAGAAGAGAGGCACGGAAATTTTAGGAATATATCAACCCGCAACAAACGTGAAATCACTCACAACTTCCCGTTCATTAACTCACCAATCTATAACTGGTGCTTTGTGGCGAGAGTTTACTCATAAACCCCATCAATAAACAACAGCACATCCGGGCAAACAATATTTTTAAAGTCTTAAATTAGATTTTCTAAAAAACCACTTCAGATAACATAATTTTATCAATTAATTGTGAAAATTCTTAGACGTCATTCACATCAATAATTAAGTGTCACTATATCATTGCGTTACACGAATGCAGCCGAACCCTATGTATGTATCCGGATACATATAAATGTTGAAAATTGATTCAATCTATTAGTTAGAAAAATCCTAATAAAAACTTTCTGCGAAAATAAGACACCTGGTCAGCACAATTAGCTAAAGGCTGCCCCTCTCTCGCCACGGTAATCACCTCCACGTTTGTGAGAAAAGGTTGACTTCGCTCCACGTATCCAGTACCACTAAAAGCATATCGAATTCTTCTGGAGCATGACGCAATGATTCGCACCACTCGTTTCGCAAGCCTACTACTACTAAACGCATTCAATTTGCGCGGTAGGCTGGTGGGCGACGTTCAGCGTTAAGTCATCATCCAGTAAAACTAAAACCCGCGCCAAGCCGCGGGTTTTTTTATGCTCGTAGCAAGGCGACCTAAGACTGACAAGGACCTAAAACCATGAGCCAACAAGTCGTTATCTTCGATACTACCTTACGTGATGGTGAGCAGGCACTGCAGGCAAGCCTGAGCGTGAAAGAAAAATTACAGATCGCGATGGCCCTGGAACGTATGGGCGTTGACGTGATGGAAGTCGGTTTCCCTGTCTCCTCTCCGGGTGATTTTGAGTCCGTCCAGACCATTGCACGTACGATCAAGAACAGCCGGGTTTGTGCCTTAGCGCGCTGCGTCGAGAAAGACATTGATGTGGCAGCGGAATCACTGAAAGTGGCTGAAGCCTTCCGTATTCATACCTTTATCGCCACTTCGCCAATGCACATCGCCACCAAGTTACGCAGCACGTTGGACGAAGTCATTGAACGCTCAATTTATATGATTAAGCGTGCCCGTAACTACACTGACGACGTTGAGTTCTCCTGTGAAGATGCTGGCCGCACGCCGATTGAAGATTTGTCCCGCGTGGTGGAAGCCGCCATTAATGCCGGTGCCCGCACCATCAATATCCCGGATACCGTCGGCTACACCATGCCGTTCGAGTTCGCCAATATCATCACCGGTCTGTATGAGCGCGTGCCGAACATCGAGAAAGCCATTATCTCCGTTCATACCCACGATGACTTAGGTCTGGCGGTTGGTAACGCCATTGCCGCCGTCCATGCTGGCGCCCGTCAGGTTGAAGGGGCGATGAACGGCATTGGCGAACGTGCCGGTAACTGTTCACTGGAAGAAGTGATCATGGCGATCAAGGTCCGCAAAGACATCATGAACGTGCAGACCCGCATTAATCACAACGAAATCTGGCGCACTAGTCAGACCGTCAGCCAAATCTGCAACATGCCGATCCCGGCGAACAAAGCGATTGTGGGTACCGGCGCTTTCGCCCACTCCTCCGGAATTCACCAGGATGGCGTGCTGAAAAACCGCGAAAACTACGAAATCATGACCCCAGAATCTATCGGTCTGAACCAGGTGCAGCTGAACCTGACCTCTCGCTCCGGCCGTGCCGCTGTCAAACACCGGATGGACGAAATGGGCTACAAAGAGTCCGATTACAGCCTCGACAATTTGTACGACGCCTTCCTGAAACTGGCCGACAAAAAAGGCCAGGTCTTCGATTACGATCTGGAAGCGCTGGCCTTCATTAATAAGCAGCAGGAAGAGCCAGAGCATTTCCGTCTGGACTACTTCAGCGTGCAGTCCGGCTCTAACGACATCGCCACGGCGTCCGTGAAGCTGGCCTGCGGTGACGAAGTGAAAGCCGAAGCCGCCAACGGCAACGGTCCGGTAGATGCCGTCTATCAGGCCATCAACCGTCTGACTAACTACAACATCGAGCTGGTGAAATACGGCCTGACCGCTAAAGGTCACGGTAAAGATGCGCTGGGCCAGGTGGATATTGTCGCCAACTACAACGGCCGCCGCTTCCACGGCGTGGGTCTGGCCACGGATATCGTCGAGTCCTCCGCCAAGGCGATGGTCCACGTGCTGAACAGCATCTGGCGCGCCGGTGAAGTCGAAAAAGAGTTGCAGCGCAAAGCGCAGAATAACGAGAACAAAAAGGAAACCGTGTAATGTCGAAGAATTATCATATTGCTGTTTTGCCGGGTGATGGCATTGGCCCGGAAGTGATGGCGCAAGCCCTGAAGGTACTGGAAGCCGTACGTCAACGTTTTGATATCCGCATCACCACCAGCCACTATGACGTGGGCGGTATTGCTATCGACAAACACGGTAAACCGCTGCCGCAGGCGACGGTAGAAGGCTGCGAGCAGGCTGATGCGATCCTGTTTGGCTCAGTGGGTGGCCCGAAGTGGGAACATCTGCCACCGGCCGAGCAGCCAGAGCGCGGG
Source organism: Enterobacteriaceae bacterium 89 (assembly GCA_014156375.1). Taxonomy (GTDB): domain Bacteria; phylum Pseudomonadota; class Gammaproteobacteria; order Enterobacterales; family Enterobacteriaceae; genus Scandinavium. Next base: position 139,668 of record RQJH01000001.1, read on the forward strand.
GCGCTGCTGCCGCTGCGTAAACACTTCAAACTGTTCTCTAACCTGCGTCCGGCGAAGCTGTACCAGGGTCTGGAAGAGTTCTGCCCGCTGCGCGCCGACATCGCCGCTAACGGCTTTGACATCCTGTGCGTGCGTGAACTGACCGGCGGTATCTACTTCGGTCAGCCAAAGGGCCGTGAAGGCAGCGGTCAGCATGAAAAAGCGTTCGATACCGAGGTGTATCACCGCTTTGAAATCGAACGCATCGCACGCATTGCTTTTGAATCGGCGCGCAAGCGTCGCCACAAAGTGACCTCTATCGATAAAGCCAACGTCCTGCAGTCCTCGATCCTGTGGCGCGAAATCGTCAACGGAATCGCCAGAGAGTACCCGGACGTTGAGCTGGCGCACATGTATATCGACAACGCCACCATGCAGCTGATTAAAGATCCGTCCCAGTTCGACGTGCTGCTGTGCTCCAACCTGTTTGGCGACATTCTCTCCGACGAATGCGCGATGATCACCGGTTCGATGGGGATGTTGCCTTCCGCCAGCCTGAACGAACAGGGCTTTGGCCTGTATGAACCTGCTGGCGGTTCCGCACCTGATATCGCGGGCAAAAACATTGCTAACCCTATCGCACAAATTCTCTCGCTGGCGCTGCTGCTGCGCTACAGCCTGAATGCTGACGATGCCGCTACCGCGATTGAAAGCGCCATCAACAAAGCCTTAGAACAGGGCGTACGTACCGGGGATCTCGCCCGTGGCAACGCCGCCGTCAGTACCGATGAAATGGGCGATATTATTGCCCGCTATGTGAGTGAAGGGGTGTAATCATGGCGAAGACGTTATACGAAAAATTGTTTGATGCGCACATTGTGCACGAAGCGCCAAACGAAACCCCGCTGCTCTATATCGACCGTCATCTGGTGCATGAAGTGACCTCTCCACAGGCCTTTGACGGGCTGCGAGCGCACAAGCGCCCGGTGCGTCAGCCGGGGAAAACCTTCGCCACTATGGACCACAACGTGTCCACCCAGACCAAAGACATCAACGCGTCTGGCGAAATGGCCCGTATTCAGATGCAGGAACTGATCAAAAACTGCAATGAATTTGGCGTTGAGCTGTACGATCTGAACCATCCGTATCAGGGTATCGTTCACGTCATGGGTCCGGAGCAGGGGATCACTCTGCCGGGCATGACCATCGTCTGCGGTGACTCTCACACCGCCACCCACGGCGCGTTTGGCGCACTGGCATTCGGCATCGGCACCTCTGAAGTGGAACACGTTCTGGCGACCCAAACTCTGAAGCAGGGTCGCGCTAAGACCATGAAGATTGAGGTCAAAGGCAAAGCCGCACCGGGCATCACCGCCAAAGACATCGTGCTGGCAATTATCGGTAAAACCGGCAGCGCAGGCGGCACCGGACATGTGGTTGAATTCTGCGGCGACGCAATTCAGGCGCTGAGCATGGAAGGTCGTATGACCCTGTGCAACATGGCGATTGAAATGGGTGCCAAGGCCGGTCTGGTCGCCCCTGACGAGACCACATTTAACTACGTGAAGGGTCGTCTGCATGCGCCGAAAGGCCAGAGCTTTGACGAAGCCGTGACGTACTGGAAAACCCTGAGCACCGACGAGGGGGCGAAGTTTGATACCGTCGTAACCCTGCTGGCGGAAGACATCGCTCCGCAGGTCACCTGGGGAACCAACCCGGGCCAGGTCATTTCCGTCAATGACAGCATTCCGGATCCAGCTTCTTTCAACGATCCGGTTGAACGCGCGAGCGCGGAAAAAGCGCTGGCTTACATGGGCCTGAAGCCTGGCGTTCCGCTGACCGAAGTGGCTATCGATAAAGTCTTTATCGGCTCCTGCACTAACTCCCGCATTGAGGATTTACGCGCAGCGGCAGAAATCGCCAAAGGACGCAAAGTGGCTCCTGGCGTGCAGGCGTTGGTGGTACCAGGCTCCGGCCCGGTAAAAGCGCAGGCGGAAGCGGAAGGTCTGGATAAGATTTTCATCGAAGCAGGTTTTGAATGGCGTCTGCCTGGTTGCTCCATGTGCCTGGCAATGAACAACGACCGTCTGAATCCGGGCGAGCGCTGTGCATCAACCAGCAACCGTAACTTTGAAGGCCGTCAGGGCCGCGGCGGCCGTACCCATCTGGTCAGCCCGGCGATGGCCGCAGCGGCTGCCGTAACCGGCCATTTTGCCGACATTCGTGGAATGAAATAAGGAGACCATCATGGCAGAGAAATTTACCCAACATACTGGCCTGGTGGTCCCACTCGATGCGGCTAACGTCGATACCGATGCCATCATTCCGAAACAGTTTTTGCAGAAAGTAACTCGCACCGGCTTTGGCGCACACCTGTTCAACGACTGGCGCTTCCTTGACGACAAAGGCGAACAGCCAAACCCGGAGTTTGTGCTGAACTTCCCTGAGTACAAAGGTGCATCGATTCTGTTAGCGCGTGAAAACTTTGGCTGCGGCTCTTCCCGCGAGCACGCGCCGTGGGCGCTGACCGATTACGGTTTTAAAGTGGTGATTGCCCCAAGCTTTGCCGATATTTTTTACGGCAACAGCTTCAACAACCAACTGCTGCCAGTAACGTTAAGCGATGCGCAGGTCGATGAGCTGTTCAAACTGGTTCACGCTAATCCAGGTATTCAGTTTGAAGTCGACCTGGAAGCGCAGGTGGTGAAAGCGGGCGAGAAAAGCTACAGCTTTAAAATCGACGACTTCCGCCGCCACTGCATGCTGAACGGGCTGGACAGCATCGGCCTGACTTTGCAGCACGAAGACGCCATTTCTGCTTACGAGAAGAAGCAACCAGCTTTTATGAGTTGATTGATTGCCCGGCGGCGCTACCGCTGGCCGGACCTACAACGAAAGCGTAGGTCCGGCCAGGCATCGCCGCCGCCGGGCAAAATTAGACGTCCCGCACCCGGCACGTCATCGCCAACGTCACTAAAGAAATTCCGGCAATCGCCCAGTAGACGGCGAAATGCCCGTAGCTTTGCGCCACCGCGCCCTGAATCACCCCGGCCAGAATCACTCCGGTTGAAATACTGTTGGTGAACAGCGTGGTCGCCGCCCCTGCCCTTCCCGGCATCAGATCCTGAAACCACAGCATGCCGATCCCGGCAATAATCCCGATGAAAACGGCGTTAAAGAGCTGCAAAACAAGCAGCGCCTCGCGGCTATGGAAGAAGATCAGCCCCAGGTAAAACAGCACGCCAGCGGCAACAGCGGCGATCATCATCGGCCGCTTACCAAAACGCTTAACGTAAAAACCAGCAAGGATCATCGCCGGGATCTCAAGCCCCGCGGCAGTGCCCATCAAAATGCCCGCAAGCTTATCCGGCAGACCCAGATCGCTGCTAATCCACAGCGGCATGTCGATGATATACATGGTGTTGCAGGTCCACATCAGCGTGGAGGCGATAAACAGCATGCGTACGTTTTTATCGCCCCAGCCGCTGACCGCTGCCGCCTCAACGTCAGTCGCCTGCTCAACCCTTGCCACCGAAGGTAGCGCAAAAGCAATCAGCACCAGACCCACGACAAAAATCCCGGCGGCGATAGAAAACATCGCTGTAAAGCCATAGTTCAGCGCCAGCATAAAGGCCAGCGGCGGGCCGATGACCCACGCCAGCGAAAGCTGCGCACGCATCACCGAGCTGAACATCACCACTTCGCGCGCAGAGCTGTCGGCATATTCACGAGCCAGCGCAAACAGCTGCGGCATGGTGGTATTGGCAAGGGCTGCGAGAAACACGCCGCAGGTCAGCAGCGTCAGATAATGGCGGTTGAAGGCAAACAGCAGCGCGTTACCCACCGCCATCAGGCAGCAAAACATGATCAGTTTACGTCTGTCGCCCTGGCTGTCGGAGCGCTTTGCCAGCGCAAGGCTGACGGCTATCCCGGCGATGGCGTTGACCGTGTAAAACAGCCCGACCCAGAACGGCTCCACGCCCACTTCACGGCTGAGGAAAAGGCTCAGCGTTGGTGCCTGCAACGCTCCCGCCACGCCAATCATAAAGGCCACCAGCATAAACGCGGCATACACTCCGTTCAGGCGCCGTCCCATCGTCATCAACCAGAGCATCAATCATCCTTAAGCGTAAAAGAGAAACGAAAAAAGCCAGCAGAAGCATTCTGCTGGCGGGTCTTTCAAGGCCGAAGCCTGATACCAATACTCAGTCACACATGATTTGGCAAGTTAATGAGAATCCGAAACCGGGTTTGTAACTTCCCACTGCATCAGTTCTTCGAGCATTTTCAACCGCTTTCCTGCGACCAGGCGGGCCAGCCATGACGCTCCCTGCGTTGCTAAAAAATAGCGCTGATAAAACTGGCGGACAGTTGGCTTCTTCATATTCACCCCCTCACTTCATCGAAAGTGATTATTGGCTTAATATAGGAAGAAATAAATTGCTGAGTTTTTGCCGGGAGTTCCCCTTTTATGTCCTCTGCCCGTCTGCAACAACAGTTCATCCGTTTATGGCAGTGCTGTGACGGAAAGCCTCAGGAAACCACGCTCAATGAACTTGCCGATCTGCTGAGCTGTTCACGCCGCCATATGCGCACATTACTGAACACCATGGAGGAGCGCGGCTGGCTGACGTGGCAGGCTGAAGCAGGACGCGGCAAGCGTTCGCGCCTGACGTTTATCTACACCGGGCTGGCGCTTCAGCAGCAGCGGGCCGAAGATTTGCTTGAGCAGGATCGTATCGATCAATTGGTGCAGCTAGTCGGTGACAAAACCGCAGTACGCCAAATGCTTGTCTCCCATCTAGGGCGCAGCTTCCGTCAGGGCCGCCACATCCTGCGTGTGCTCTACTACCGCCCCATGCGCAACCTGCTTCCGGGTACGCCGCTGCGCCGTTCAGAAACCCATATCGCGAGACAAATCTTCAGCGCGCTGACGCGCATAAATGAGGAAAATGGGGAACTGGAAGCGGATATTGCCCATCACTGGCAGCAAATTTCCCCTTTACACTGGCGTTTTTATCTTCGTCCCGGCATTCATTTTCACCATGGCCGCGAGCTGGAAATGGAAGATGTCATCACCACGCTTCAGCGAGCCAACGAGTTGCCGCTCTATTCGCACATTTCCGGGATCGTCTCCCCGACAACCTGGACGCTGGACATTCACCTCGAGCGCCCCGATCGCTGGCTGCCGTGGCTGCTGGGATCTATTCCCGCGATGATCCTGCCGCGTGAATGGCAATCCATGGAGGATTTCTCCCGCCTGCCCGTTGGCACAGGGCCTTACGCGGTAGCACGCAACAATGAAAACCAGCTCAAGATCCACGCCTTTGAAGAGTATTTCGGCTATCGGGCGCTGATTGATGAGGTGAACGTCTGGGTCCTGCCGGAAATCAGTGATGAAGTCACCTGCGGATTGACGCTTGAGGGGCCAACCGAGGGGGAGAAAGCCGTTGAGAGCCGTCTTGAAGAGGGCTGTTACTACCTGCTGTTCGATGCCCGCACGCCAAAAGGCTTGTCCGATGAGGTGCGCAACTGGGTCAGTAAAATTCTCTCGCCCGCGAATCTGATGTATCACGCCGACGAGCAGTATCAGGGCAACTGGTTCCCGGCCTACGGCCTGTTACCGCGCTGGCACCACGCCAGAGCGAACAAAGGGGAAAAACCTGCCGGGCTGGAAAGCCTGACGCTGACCTATTACCGGGAGCACCTGGAACACCGGAACATTGCGAAGATCATGAGCCGTCTGCTGGCAGAACATCAGGTCAAACTGGAGATCCAGGAGCTGGATTACGACGAATGGCATCGCGGTGAGGCGCAAAGTGACATGTGGCTCAACAGCGCCAACTTTACCCTGCCGCTGGATTTCTCCATCTTCTCGCATCTGTTTGAGGTTCCGCTGATCCAGCACTGCATCCCGATTGACTGGCAACTGGCCGCCAGCGAATGGCGATCGGGTGAAATGAATCTGGCTAACTGGAGCCAGCAGCTCATTACCCAGCGCGCGATCGTTCCACTGATCCACCACTGGCTGATGATCCAGGGGCAGCGCAGCATGCGTGGGTTAAGGATGAACACCCTGGGCTGGTTCGACTTTAAGTCCGCCTGGTTTGCGCCGCCGGATCCATAACGCTTTCTGAAAACTCACAAACTCATTACAATAGCGCCGTTCTCAACGGGGTGCTGCATTCTGCAAAGAGTGCGTGCTGAGAAGATACCCGTCGAACCTGATCCGGATAACGCCGGCGAAGGGATTTGAGGCTGACTCAAAATCCTTTGCCACCCCTAATTTCTGAGGTGCAAAGTGCTGAAAAAACTCCTGCCGTTACTGGCGCTGGCAAGCCTGCCTGTTTTCGCCAAACCTGTTCTGACCGTCTACACCTACGATTCGTTCTCCGCTGACTGGGGCCCGGGCCCGGCGGTCAAAAAAGCCTTCGAAGCCGACTGCAACTGTGAGCTGAAATACGTGGCGCTGGAAGATGGCGTGTCGCTGCTCAACCGCCTGCGCATGGAAGGCAAAAACAGCAAAGCTGACGTGGTGTTAGGACTGGATAACAACCTGCTGGAAGCCGCCACCCAAACCGGACTGTTTGCCAAAAGCGGCGTATCACCAACGGGATTACAGGTCCCAGGCGGCTGGAGCAACGACACCTTCGTGCCGTTCGACTATGGCTACTTCGCCTTTGTGTATGACAAAAACAAGCTCAAGAACCCGCCAAAAAGTCTGAAGGATCTGGTGGAAAGCCCGCAGAAGTGGCGAGTGATATACGAAGATCCGCGCACCAGCACGCCTGGTCTGGGTTTACTGCTATGGATGCAGAAAGTGTATGGCGATAAAGCGCCGGAAGCCTGGCAGAAGCTGGCGGCAAAAACCGTTACCGTCACTAAAGGCTGGAGCGAAGCCTACGGTCTGTTCCTGAAAGGGGAAAGCGACCTGGTGCTGAGCTACACCACCTCTCCGGCGTATCACATTATCGAAGAGAAAAAAGACAACTACGCCGCCGCCGATTTTGCCGAAGGACATTACCTGCAGGTAGAAGTGGCTGCCCGTACCGCTGCCAGCAAACAGCCTGAACTGGCTGAAAAATTCCTGAAATTTATGGTCAGCCCGGCGTTCCAGAACGCGATCCCGACCGGAAACTGGATGTATCCGGTGACTCAGGTTGAACTGCCAGCCGGGTTTAACAGCCTCGTGAAACCAAAAACCACCCTGGAATATACGCCACAGCAGGTCGCCAGCCAGCGCCAGAACTGGATTGCCGCATGGCAACGCGCCGTCAGCCAGTAATCGCCGGATGGCTGATACCAGGCTTAACGGTCGCCACATTGATGGTGGCCGTTGCGCTGGCGGCTTTTCTGGCACTCTGGTTCTCAGCTCCCGCCACCGGCTGGGGCGAATTCCTGCACGACAGCTATCTCTGGCACGTGGTGCGGTTCTCTTTCTGGCAGGCGTTTCTGTCGGCTCTGCTTTCCGTCGCTCCGGCTGTTTTCCTGGCCCGGGCGCTTTATCGTCGTCGTTTCCCAGGCAGGCAAATCCTGCTGCGCCTGTGCGCGATGACGCTGATCCTGCCGGTGCTGGTCGCCGTATTCGGCATTCTTAGCGTTTACGGGCGACAGGGCTGGCTGGCGCAGCTTTTCCATCTGCTGGGCTGGGAGTGGTCTTTCTCTCCTTACGGTCTGCAGGGCATTTTGCTGGCACACGTCTTTTTTAATATGCCGATGGCGACGCGGATGCTGTTGCAGGCGCTGGAGCAAATTCCTGCCGAGCAGCGTCAGCTTGCCGCTCAGCTGGGGATGAGAGGTTTTACCTTTTTCCGCTTTGTCGAGTGGCCGTGGATGCGCAGACAGCTTCCGGCCATAGCCGCGCTGATTTTCATGCTTTGTTTTGCCAGCTTCGCTACCGTGCTGTCGCTGGGCGGCGGCCCGCAGGCAACCACCATCGAGCTCGCCATCTATCAGGCTCTGAATTTCGATTTCGATCCAGGCCGCGCCGCGATGCTGGCCATAGTGCAGATGCTCTGCTGTCTGGGCCTGATGCTTATCAGCCAGCGGCTGAGCAAATCCATTCCTCCGGGCAGTACGCAGCACAGCGCCTGGCGCAATCCTGAAGATCGTCTGCACAGCAAGATTGTCGATATGCTGCTGATTGTTTTCGCCCTGCTACTGCTGCTGCCACCGCTGCTGGCCGTCATCGTTGATGGTCTTAACCGCAATCTGCCCGAAGTCCTTAGCCAGCCGGTGCTGTGGCAGGCCGTCTGGACTTCGCTGCGCATCGCCATTGCCGCAGGCGCACTGTGTCTGGTGCTGACAGTGATGCTGCTGTGGAGCAGTCGGGAGCTGCGTGCCAGGCATCATGAACTGGCAGGACAAACGCTCGAACTCAGTGGAATGCTGATTCTGGCGATGCCGGGGATCGTGCTGGCGACCGGGTTCTTTCTGCTGTTGAATACCAGCATCGGCCTGCCAACCTCCGCCGACGGGATCGTGATCTTCACCAATGCGCTGATGGCTATCCCCTACGCGCTGAAAGTACTGGAAAGCCCGATGCGTGACGCCACTGCGCGATACGGCCAGCTTTGTCAGTCTCTCGATTTGAGCGGGCTGACCCGTTTCCGGATAGTAGAAATGCGCGCACTAAAGAGGCCTCTGGCTCAGGCGCTGGCGTTTGCCTGCGTGCTGTCGATTGGCGATTTTGGCGTGGTCGCCCTGTTTGGAAACGAGGATTTCCGCACGCTGCCGTTCTATCTTTATCAGCAGATTGGCGCGTATCGCAGTCAGGATGGTGCCGTAACGGCCTTCATCCTGCTGCTGCTCTGTTTCCTGTTATTCACCGTGATTGAAAAACTTCCGGGTCGTAATGCTAAAACTCAATGATGTCACCTGGCTTTATGAGCATCTGCCGATGCGCTTCACGCTCTCGGTTCAACAGGGCGAGCAGATCGCTATTCTGGGGCCGAGCGGCGCGGGGAAAAGTACCCTGCTGAGCCTGATTGCCGGCTTTCTTACTCCCGTCAGCGGTTCCATTTATATAGAAAATCAGCCACACACGAATACGCCTCCGGCGAAGCGCCCGGTCTCGATGCTGTTTCAGGAAAACAACCTGTTCAGCCACCTGACAGTGCGACAAAACATCGGTCTGGGGATGAATCCAGGGCTGAAACTCAATCCCGCACAGCGGGACAAGCTGGAGGCAATCGCCAGCCAGATGGCAATCACCCCACTGCTGGACAGGCTGCCGGGTGAGCTCTCAGGCGGCCAGCGCCAGCGTGCAGCTCTGGCTCGCTGCCTGGTGCGTGAACAGCCGGTGCTGCTGCTGGATGAGCCTTTTTCTGCGCTGGATCCAGCGCTGCGTCAGGAAATGCTACAGATGGTGAGCGACGTCTGTCTGCGCCAACGGCTCACCCTGCTGATGGTTTCCCACAGCGTGGAAGATGCGGCGCGGATTGCTCCACGTTCGCTGGTGATTGCCGATGGACGTATCGCCTGGGACGGCGCAACGGATGAGCTGCTGAGCGGCAAGGCCAGCGCTTCTCACCTGCTGGGGATCAGCGGCTGACGACTTTACCTAATATTTCCAGATAAACCGGCATCAGCGGGTGATGGAAGAGGTAATACAACGATGCCAGCGCCAGCAGCACGGTCAGCGGCACCAGCACTAACAACCTGGTGCGTGGCAGAAACTTCGTCAGGCGATCGGTACCCGATTTTCCACTACGCCACAGACGCCAGCCCAGCCACGCCGCGAGCCACACCAGCACTGCCGCCAGCAGCAGCAGCCATTTGAAGCCGCCGCTTTGCGCATCGGCAGGAATATCAATCGCCGCACCGGCGAGGATCCCCGGCAGAAAGTAAATTGGCGGCCACAGCAGGCAGCCGATGATGTTCGGCAGAAGAAATTTGCTCACCGGCAGGTCGAGCATCCCCGCCACCATCGGCACTACCGGACGCGTCGGGCCAATAAAACGGCCGATCAGGATGGTTATCATGCTGTGCTTATGCAGCGCATGTTCAGTTTTGTCCAGCAGCGCCTTGTTCTTTCTCATGAAAGACCAGCGGTGCAGCGGCTTTTTGAAGCGCCAGCCGAGCCAGAATGAAATCCAGTCACCCAGCAGGCAGCCGACGATCCCGGCAAGCCACGCCTGCCAGAAATTCACTTCACCGCTACCAATCAGTGCGCCCAGTGCCGACATCATCAGCGTGCCGGGCAGGATCAACCCCACCAGCGCCAGCGACTCGAGAAACGCCACCAGGGCAACGGCAATCAGCGAATACATCACGGACTGAGTGATGAAATGTTCCAGCAACGCTTGCATAGGGTATCCGGTAGAAAAACGAGGCAGCGATTCTCCCGAGAGGACCCTGCCGCGTCAAGCTGACAATTGTCTGAATAGTTTACAGGTTAGTGTCCGAAAGCCGCCCCGGGGTTCACTTTTTTTACACATTGTTTACACCAGTGCGGAATTCGCTGGGGCTCGCACCGGTGCATTTTTTGAAGACGCGGGAGAAGTAGAGCTGATCTTCGAAGCCGACGTTACGCCCGACGCTGGCTATCGGCATCCGGGTGGTACTGAGCAACAGTTTGGCCTGGCTGATGCGCTGATCTTCGCGCCAGCTCAGCACGCTGACGCCCAGCTGCTGGCGAAAAAGATGGGAAAGCCGGGAGGGGGACAGGCAGACGTGCTGAGCCACGCTTGCGATATCAAACTGGCTGTCTGCCAGATGATCGCTGATGTACTGGCAGGCATCGCGCACGCGGTTATCCATCGGCGGGTGCAGAGATTCGTTGATTGCCGCCATGCGTCGCAGCAGTAGCTGTTCCAGCAAATTGATCGCCAGCAATTCTGAATAACGTCCCACGCCCTGTCCGGCATCGATAATCTGCCCGAATAATTCGGCAAACAAAGCCTGATGGGCCTCATCCGGGCGAAAGAATCCTGTCTGAGCGAAAAGTGCAGGCCAGGCTAACCACTCATGCCAGTAGGCGCGGGGGCGGAAGTAAACCCACTGGTGGTGCCATTCGCTGGCCTCCGGATGACGGCCGTAATGGTGAATTTCCCCTGGCGGAAACAAGACGATATCACCGGGACGACAGACAAACTGATGGCCCTGGTTGTTGATGACCCCTTCTCCTCGCACGGTCAGATTGAGGATATAGCCCTTCATGCCAAGCGGCCTGTCGATAAAGAAATCGAGATAGCCACCGGCCTCAATCGGAGTCAGGCCAGCGACCAGATGGGCGTTAAATGAGTAGCCGGGTAACAGCGGGTCATTCTGGGTTTCAGACATAAAAACGCTCGCTCAGCTGACGGGAGAGGAAATCAATTGTCCATATTGCCAGCGAAGCGAAAAAGGCGGAAATGGCATGAGAGATTATTTGCACGCCATCACACTTTGCTATCCAACAGCATTATTGTCCATAAGATTAGCGGTTCACGCCTGACGCTTTTTTTCGCTGATATCTACTGTTTCTCCATGTCTGACACTTTTCATGGAGCATTACGATGGCAATAGCAATTGGCCTCGATTTTGGCAGCGATTCCGTGCGTGCGCTTGCAGTTGATACCGCCAGCGGGAAGGAGATCGCCACTAGCGTAGAGTGGTATCCGCGCTGGCAGGAAGGTCGTTACTGCGATGCGGAAAATAACCAGTTTCGTCATCATCCCCGCGACTACATAGAGTCAATGGAAACGGCGCTGAAAAACGTGCTGAGCGAACTGGGCCCACGTCGCGCAGAGGTCGTAGGTATCGGCGTAGATAGCACAGGCTCAACGCCTGCGCCGATTGATGCCGATGGCAACGTGCTGGCGCTGCGCCCGGAGTTTGCCGACAACCCTAACGCCATGTTCGTGCTGTGGAAAGATCACACCGCCGTGGAAGAAGCCGAAGCCATTACCCGTCTGTGCCATCAGCCCGGAAAAACAGATTACTCGCGCTATATCGGCGGCATTTATTCCAGCGAATGGTTCTGGGCCAAGATCCTGCACGTTACCCGTGCCGACGGCCGCGTAGCGCAGGCGACCAAATCCTGGATTGAGCTGTGCGACTGGGTTCCTGCCCTGCTTTCTGGCACTACGCGCCCGCAGGATATTCGCCGTGGGCGCTGTAGCGCCGGGCACAAATCCCTGTGGCATGAAAGCTGGGGCGGTCTGCCGCCAGCCAGCTTTTTTGACGAACTCGATCCGCTGATTAACCAGCATCTGGACTACCCGCTGTTTGTGGATACGTTCACCGCGGATATCCCGGTCGGCACGCTAAATGCTGAATGGGCAAAGCGCCTGAATCTACCGGAAAGCGTAGTGATCTCAGGAGGAGCGTTCGACTGCCATATGGGCGCGGTTGGTGCGGGGGCGCAGCCAAACACGCTGGTGAAAGTCATCGGCACCTCAACCTGCGACATTTTAATCGCCGATAAAAATAGTGTCGGCCATCGCGCCGTACAGGGCATTTGTGGCCAGGTAGACGGCAGCGTGACACCTGACTTTATCGGGATGGAGGCCGGACAGTCGGCTTTTGGCGATATCTATGCCTGGTTTGGCCGGATCCTGAGCTGGCCGCTGGAGCAGCTTGCCGCGCAGCACCCTGAACTGAAAGAACAGATCAAAGCCAGCCAAAAGCAACTTCTTCCTGCGTTGACCGCCGCCTGGGCGCAAAAGCCGTCGCTCGAGCACCTGCCCGTCGTGCTCGACTGGTTCAACGGCCGCCGCACGCCAAACGCAAACCAGCGCCTGAAAGGAGTCATCACTGATTTAAACCTCGCGACTGATGCCCCGGCGTTGTTTGGCGGGCTGGTTGCCGCTACCGCTTTCGGCGCTCGCGCCATTATGGAGTGTTTCACTTCACAAGGTATTCCTGTCGATAACGTGATGGCTTTGGGCGGCATTGCGCGTAAAAACGTCGACATCATGCAGGCCTGCTGCGATGTCCTGAACCGACCCCTGCAAATTGTCGCCTCCGATCAGTGCTGCGCCCTGGGCGCGGCCATCTTTGCCGCCGTCGCCGCTGGTGTGTATGCCGATATCCCTGGCGCACAGGCACAGATGGCCAGCCGCATCGAACACACTCTTGAACCGCGCGCCGCTCAGGCCCAGCGCTTCGAACAGCTTTATCAGCGCTATCTGCAGTGGGCAAAAAGCGCCGAACTCCACTATCTCCCGGCCACAGCCCCGGCGGCTCAGTCGGCCCTGACTCATTAAGGAAAGAAAGATGACGATTTTCAATAACTACGAAGTGTGGTTTGTGATTGGCAGCCAGCATCTGTACGGCCCGGAAACCCTGCGCCAGGTGACGCAGCACGCTGAACACGTGGTCAACGCGCTCAATGCTGAAGCCAAACTGCCCTGCAGACTGGTGCTCAAGCCGCTGGGCACCACGCCGGACGAAATTACCGCGATTTGCCGCGATGCCAACTACGACGACAAATGCGCAGGGCTGGTCGTCTGGCTGCATACCTTCTCTCCGGCCAAAATGTGGATCAACGGCCTGACCATCCTCAACAAACCGCTGCTGCAGTTCCATACCCAGTTCAACGCCGCGCTGCCGTGGGACAGCATCGACATGGACTTTATGAACCTGAACCAAACCGCGCACGGCGGCCGCGAGTTCGGTTTCATCGGCGCGCGCATGCGTCAGCAGCACAGCGTGGTCACCGGACACTGGCAGGACAAACGTGCCCATGAGCGCATCGGCTCGTGGATGCGCCAGGCGGTGTCAAAGCAGGATACCCGCCATCTCAAAGTGGTGCGCTTCGGCGACAATATGCGTGAAGTAGCAGTGACTGACGGCGACAAAGTAGCAGCACAGATTAAATTTGGTTTCTCCGTCAACACCTGGGCCGTAGGCGATCTGGTTCAGGTAGTAAATGAAATCAGCGACGGTGACATCAGCGCGCTGGTGGATGAATACGAAAGTAGCTATCGCCTGACCGCAGCCGCACAGGTTCACGGCGACAAACGCCAGAACGTGCTTGATGCCGCACGCATTGAACTGGGGATGAAGCGTTTCCTGCAACAGGGCGGATTCCACGCCTTTACCACCACCTTTGAAGATTTGCACGGCCTGAAGCAGCTTCCGGGCCTCGCCGTGCAGCGCCTGATGCAGCAGGGCTACGGCTTTGCGGGCGAAGGCGACTGGAAAACCGCCGCCCTGCTTCGCATCATGAAGGTGATGTCGACCGGTCTGCAGGGCGGCACCTCCTTTATGGAGGATTACACCTACCACTTCGACAGCGGCAACGATCTGGTGCTCGGCTCACACATGCTGGAAGTCTGCCCGACAATCGCCACGCCGGAAAAACCGATCCTCGACGTGCAGCCGCTGGGGATTGGCGGTAAAGCCGATCCGGCCCGTCTGATCTTCGATACCCAAACCGGTCCGGCGCTGGTCGCAAGCCTGGTCGATCTGGGCGATCGATTCCGCCTTCTGGTCAACACCATCGAAACGGTCAAAACCCCGCACAACCTGCCGAAGCTGCCGGTGGCTAACGCACTGTGGAAAGCCCATCCGAACCTGGAAGTGGCTTCTGAAGCCTGGATTGTCGCCGGTGGCGCGCACCACACCGTGTTCAGCCATGCGCTGACACTGGACGATATGCGCCAGTTCGCCGAACTTCACGACATTGAGCTGACCGTTATCGACAACGATACCCGCCTGCCAGCCTTTAAAGACGCGCTGCGCTGGAACGAAGTGTATTACGGGTCAAAACGCTGACAGGAATTCCCCTCACCCCGACCCTCTCCCCAAAGGGGCGAGGGAGAAGACCACTCCGTTCCATCCCCTCTCCCTTCCAGGGAGAGGGTTAGGGTGAGGGTCAACCTCCGCAGAGGAAATCATGTTAGAACAACTGAAACAGCAGGTGCTGGAAGCCAATCTGGCCCTGCCGAAGCACAATCTGGTCACCCTGACGTGGGGTAACGTCAGCGCGGTCGATCGTGAACTGGGCGTGCTGGTGATCAAACCTTCCGGCGTGGATTACAACGTGATGACCGCCGATGATATGGTGGTGGTAAACCTCGCAACCGGAGAGATCGTGGAGGGCGATAAAAAACCCTCTTCCGATACGCCAACGCATCGGCTTCTTTATCAGGCGTTTCCCGGCATTGGCGGCATCGTTCATACTCATTCCCGCCACGCCACCATCTGGGCGCAGGCCGGGCAGTCGATTCCGGCAACGGGGACCACACACGCCGACTATTTCTACGGCTCTATTCCCTGCACCCGCAAAATGACCGATGCGGAAATTAACGGTCAGTACGAATGGGAAACCGGCAATGTGATCGTTGAAACTTTTGAGAAGCAGGGAATTGACGCGATGCAGATGCCCGGCGTGCTGGTCCATTCCCACGGGCCATTCACCTGGGGGAAAACCGCCGAAGAAGCTGTCCACAACGCCATCGTGCTGGAAGAAGTGGCCTGTATGGGAATTTACTGCCGCCAGCTTGCCCCACAGCTGCCTGAGATGCAGCAAACGCTGCTCGACAAGCACTACCTGCGCAAACACGGGGCTAAGGCCTATTACGGCCAGTAACACCTGTATAAAACCACAGCAATAAAAAGCAAACCAGGCTATACTCAGGCCTGGTTTTCTCATTTGAGTAGAGTGCGTGACGCAGGCGCGAGAAGGTTTTTTGTTAACCCGCCACTGGCGGGATACCCCACAGGGCACGGAAGTGACGTTCTGGCTGGCAACGGACGAAGGGCCGCTGTCGGTCACGCTTGCGCCGCAGGAATCAGTGGCGTTTATTCCTGAGTCCCAGCGCGCACAAACCGAACGGCTGTTGAAAACCGAACGCGACGCGCGTCTCGCGCCTTTAGCGCTGAAAGATTTCCATCGCCAGCCGGTGTTTGGCCTCTACTGTCGCTCCCACCGCCAGCTCATGCGCCTGGAAAAGCTGCTGCGTGAAGAGAAAATCACCGTTTACGAAGCCGACGTTCGCCCACCTGAACGCTATCTGATGGAGCGCTTTATCACCGCACCGGTGTGGGTGGAAGGAGAACGTCAGGGCAACGCGCTAATCAACGCCCGCCTGAAGCCGAATCCGGACTATCGGCCGCCGCTGAAATGGGTATCGCTGGATATCGAAACCACCCGACATGGCGAACTGTACTGCATCGGCCTTGAGGGCTGCGGGCAGCGAATTGTCTATATGCTCGGGCCGGAAAATGGCGACTCATCGAAAACAGATTTCCAACTGGAGTATGTTTCCAGCCGCCCGCAGCTGCTGGAAAAGCTCAACGCCTGGTTTGCCGAACACGATCCCGATGTGATTATTGGCTGGAACCTGGTGCAGTTCGACCTGAAAGTGCTGCAAAAACACGCTGAACGCTATCGAATTCCACTGATGCTGGGGCGAGGAAACCGGGAAATCGACTGGCGCGAACACGGCTTTAAAAATGGCATTTTTTTCGCTCAGGCCGACGGACGGTTGATTATCGACGGCATTGAAGCGCTGAAGTCTGCGTTCTGGAATTTCCCTTCGTTCTCACTGGAAGCCGTTTCCCAGGAGCTGCTTGGTGAGGGAAAATCCATCGATAACCCGTGGGACCGGATGGACGAAATTGACCGCCGTTTCGCCGAAGATAAACCCGCGCTGGCAAAATATAACCTCAAAGACTGCGAGCTGGTCACGCGCATTTTCCATAAAACCGAAATCATGCCGTTTTTGTTAGAGCGCGCCACGGTTAATGGCCTGCCTGCCGACAGACACGGCGGTTCGGTAGCCGCGTTTGGTCATCTCTATTTTCCACGTATGCACCGCCTGGGCTACGTTGCCCCCAATCTTGGTGAAGTACCGCCGCAGGCCAGCCCCGGCGGCTACGTGATGGACTCACGCCCTGGTTTGTACGATTCCGTACTGGTGCTGGACTACAAAAGCCTGTACCCGTCGATCATTCGCACCTTTCTGATCGATCCTGTCGGCCTGGTCGAGGGGATGGCTCAGCCGGATACGGCGCACAGCACCGAAGGTTTTCTCGGTGCCTGGTTCTCGCGGGAAAAACACTGCCTGCCGGATATCGTCGGGCAAATCTGGCACGGTCGCGACGAGGCCAAAGCCCGGCACAACAAGCCGCTGTCCCAGGCGCTGAAGATCATCATGAACGCCTTCTACGGCGTGCTGGGCACCAGCGCCTGCCGCTTCTTCGATCCGCGGCTGGCGTCGTCGATCACCATGCGCGGGCACGCGATCATGCGTCAGACCAAAGAGCTGATTGAATCAAAAGGTTACGATGTCATTTACGGCGATACTGACTCGACCTTCGTCTGGCTTAAACGGCCGCACAGTGAAGAAGAAGCCGCTAAAATTGGCCGCGACCTGGTGCAGTTCGTCAACGCCTGGTGGGCGGAAAAGTTGCAGAAACAGGGCCTGACCAGCGCGATGGAGCTGGAGTTCGAAACCCATTTCTGCCGCTTTTTGATGCCGACCATTCGCGGCACCGAAACCGGTAGTAAAAAGCGCTACGCCGGCATGATCCAGGAAGGCAGCGAGCAGCGGATGGTTTTTAAAGGGCTGGAAACGGTGAGAACTGACTGGACGCCGCTGGCGCAGGAGTTTCAGAAAAGCCTGTACCTGCGCATCTTTCGCAACGAGCCGTATCAGGATTTCATCCGCGAAACGATTGATAAACTGATGGCGGGCGAGCTTGACGATAAACTGGTGTATCGCAAACAGCTCAGACGCCCGCTGGCCGAGTATCAGCGCAACGTGCCGCCTCACGTTCGCGCGGCGAGGCTTGCGGATGAGCAAAACGCGAAACTCGGCAGACCGCTGCAGTATCAGTCTCGCGGCAGCATCAAATATGTCTGGACCACCAGCGGCCCGGAACCGCTGGCCTATCAGCAGTCGCCACTCGATTATCAGCACTATTTAAGCAAGCAGCTGGAGCCGGTCGCTGACGGAATTTTACCTTTCGTCCACGACGATTTTGCTACACTACTGACAGGACAACTGGGGCTATTTTGACAGGTGACTATCACCCTGGCTTCCAGTACCATAGCGCCCTTTCCATTCCTGGACCCCAATTTTGACTCTCCGTGAAGCTTTTCGCGGAGGACACTTATTGCCTGCAATTGAAGATATAGAGCCCAAAACATATGCCTTTTACACTTGGTCAACGCTGGATCAGCGATACAGAAAGCGAGCTGGGATTAGGAACTGTTGTAGCGCTGGATGCGCGTATGGTTACCCTCCTGTACCCGGCTACGGGTGAAAACCGTCTGTATGCGCGTAACGACTCCCCAATCACCCGCGTCATGTTCAACCCGGGCGACACCATTACCAGTCACGACGGCTGGCAATTACGCGTTGACGAAGTGAAAGAAGAAAACGGTCTGCTGGCCTATATCGGAACGCGTCTGGATACCGAAGAAGAAGGCGTGACGCTGCGCGAAGTGCTGCTCGACAGCAAACTGATTTTCAGCAAGCCGCAGGACCGTCTGTTTGCCGGTCAGATCGATCGCATGGACCGTTTTGCCCTGCGCTACCGCGCGCGCAAATACCAGAGCGAAGAGTACCGCATGCCGTGGAGTGGTCTGCGCGGCCAGCGTACCAGCCTGATCCCACATCAGCTGCATATCGCTCACGATGTTGGTCGTCGCCACGCGCCGCGCGTGCTGCTGGCCGATGAAGTTGGCCTCGGTAAAACCATTGAGGCCGGGATGATCCTGCATCAGCAGCTGCTGTCAGGCGCCGCCGAGCGCGTGCTGGTCATCGTACCGGAGACCCTGCAACACCAGTGGCTGGTCGAGATGCTGCGTCGCTTCAACCTGCGCTTTGCGCTGTTTGACGATGAGCGCTATGCCGAAGCCCAGCACGATGCTGACAACCCATTCGAAACCGAACAGCTGGTCATTTGCTCACTGGATTTCGTGCGCCGCAGCAAGCAGCGTCTTGAGCATCTCTGCGATGCCGAGTGGGACATCATGGTCGTCGATGAAGCGCACCATCTGGTGTGGAGCGAAGATGCACCAAGCCGTGAATATCAGGCAATCGAACAATTAGCGGAGCGCGTGCCTGGCGTACTGCTGCTGACCGCAACCCCGGAACAGCTGGGTATGGAAAGCCACTTTGCTCGCCTGCGTCTGCTGGATCCAAACCGCTTCCACGATTTCGAGCAGTTTGTCGAAGAACAGCAAAACTACCGCCCGGTAGCTGACGCCGTGTCCCTGCTGCTCAGCGGTGAAAAACTGAAAAACGATCAGATGAACGCCCTGAGCGAACTGATCGGCGAACAGGATATCGAGCCTCTGCTGCAGGCTGCCAACAGCGATCGCGATGACGCCGAAAGCGCCCGCCAGGAGCTGATCGCGATGCTGATGGACCGTCACGGCACCAGCCGCGTGCTGTTCCGTAACACCCGTAACGGCGTGAAAGGCTTCCCGAAACGCGAGCTGCACACCATCAAGCTGCCGCTACCGATGCAGTATCAGACGGCAATTAAAGTCTCCGGCATTATGGGCGCGCGCAAAACCGCTGAAGAGCGCGCCCGCGATATGCTTTATCCGGAGCAAATTTACCAGGAGTTCGAAGGCGACACCGGCACCTGGTGGAACTTCGACCCGCGCGTTGAGTGGCTGATGGGCTATCTGACCAGCCATCGTTCGCAAAAGGTTCTGGTTATTTGCGCCAAAGCCGCCACAGCTTTGCAGCTTGAGCAGGTCCTGCGTGAGCGTGAAGGGATCCGTGCTGCCGTCTTCCACGAAGGCATGTCGATTGTTGAGCGCGACCGTGCCGCCGCCTGGTTTGCCGAAGAGGACACTGGCGCGCAGGTGCTGCTGTGTTCTGAAATCGGCTCCGAAGGCCGTAACTTCCAGTTCGCCAGCAACCTGGTGATGTTCGATCTGCCGTTCAACCCGGATCTGCTGGAACAGCGTATCGGTCGTCTGGACCGTATTGGTCAGGCTCACGACATTCAAATCCATGTACCGTTCCTGGAAAAAACCGCCCAGTCCGTGCTGGTGCGCTGGTTCCATGAAGGTCTGGATGCGTTCGAACATACCTGCCCGACGGGGCGCACAATTTATGACAACGTCCACGGTCAGTTGATTAACTATCTGGCGACGCCGGAAGAGACCGAAGGTTTTGACGACCTGATCAAAGTTTGTCGCGAACAGCATGATGCGTTGAAAGCTCAGCTGGAACAGGGCCGTGACCGCCTGCTGGAGATCAACTCCAACGGCGGCGAAAAAGCCCAGCAGCTGGCAGAAAGCATTGAAGAGCAGGATGACGACACCGGGCTTATCAGCTTCTCAATGAACCTGTTCGATATCATCGGCATTAACCAGGACGATCGCGGTGAAAACCTGATCGTGCTGACACCTTCCGATCATATGCTGGTTCCGGATTTCCCGGGCCTGCCGGAAGATGGCTGCACCGTCACTTTTGAACGTGACATCGCCCTGTCACGCGAAGACGCGCAGTTCCTGACCTGGGAACACCCGCTGATCCGCAACGGTCTGGATCTGATCCTTTCCGGCGACACCGGCAGCAGCACGATCTCCCTGCTGAAGAACAAAGCGCTGCCGGTCGGTACTCTGCTGCTCGAACTGATTTACGTGGTGGAAGCGCAGGCGCCGAAACAGCTGCAGCTGCACCGTTTCCTGCCGCCAACGCCGGTCCGTATGCTGGTCGATAAAAACGGCAACAACCTTGCAGCACAGGTAGAGTTTGAAACCTTTAACCGTCAGCTCAGCGCGGTTAACCGCCACACCGGCAGCAAGCTGGTGAACGCGGTTCAGCAGGATGTACACGCCATTCTGCAACAGGGTGAAGCCCAGGTTGAGAAAGTGGCACAGGCTCTGATCGACGCGGCTCGTGCTGAAGCCGATGAGAAGCTGAGTGCCGAGCTGTCGCGTCTCGAAGCGCTGAAGGCCGTCAACCCGAACATTCGTGATGACGAACTGGAAGCCATTGAAAGCAATCGCCAGCAGGTGATGGAAGCGCTGGCACAGGCCGGCTGGCGTCTGGATGCATTGCGACTGATCGTCGTCACGCATCAATAAGGAAATGGTTATGGTTCTGGAGTCCTACAATCCGCCGCAGGATCCCTGGTTGGTGGTGCTGTATCAGGATGAGCACATCATGGTGGTCAACAAGCCGAGCGGCTTGTTGTCTGTCCCTGGTCGGCTGGAAGAATACAAAGACAGCGTGATGACGCGAGTTCAGCGTGATTTTCCGCAGGCAGAATCCGTGCATCGTCTGGATATGGCCACCAGCGGTGTGATTGTCGTTGCTCTGACCAAAGCCGCGGAACGGGAGCTGAAACGCCAGTTCCGCGAGCGTGAACCGAAAAAACAGTACGTGGCACGAGTCTGGGGGCATCCGGAAAAGGAGCAAGGTCTGGTGGATTTACCGCTGATCTGCGACTGGCCGAATCGCCCGAAACAGAAAGTCTGTTTCGAAACGGGTAAATCAGCCCAAACGGAATATGAAGTGCTGGAATATGGTGATGACAATACGGCGAGGGTGTTGCTGAAGCCGATTACCGGACGCTCTCATCAGCTGCGCGTACACATGCAGGCACTGGGACACCCTATTCTTGGCGATCGCTTCTATGCGACACCAGAAGCGCTGGCAATGGCCCCGCGTCTGCTGCTGCATGCGGAGATGCTGACCATTACCCATCCAGAGTTTGGCAACAGCATGACTTTTAAGGCGCCGGTGGATTTCTGATTCAGTACGGCCTGATGCCCTCTCCCCAACCCTCTCCCACGGGAGAGGGAGCACACACTAAAAAATCCTCTTAACAGAGGATTTTTGCTTTTTACCTGAAGCCTTTCTGCTCTTTAATCAGCTCGTAGGCTTTCTGGATTTCCTGCGCTTTCTGCTTCGCCATCTCCATCATTTCCGGCGGCAACCCTTTGGCTACTAGCTTATCCGGGTGATGCTCGCTCATCAGCTTGCGGTAGGCACGCTTAACCGTAGTGGCGTCGTCTGTAGATTTTACGCCCAGCACGTTGCAGGCATCTTCTAAAGTAGGGCCGCGCTGCGCCTGCTGCCAGCCGCCGCCAGACTGTGACTGTTGCTGATAACCGCCGCCAAACTGTGCACCGCCCTGCATCATGCGCAGGAACTGGTCGAACTGAGCGCGCGAGATACCGAGCTCATCGGCAATCACAAACAGTACTTCACGCTCGTTCGGGTGCAAAGAACCGTCGGCAAAGGCTGCCTGGATCTGAATTTCCAGAAACATCCGAATCAAATCGAAGCGCCCAAAGCAGACGCTGCGCAGCTGGCGCATCTTTTCGCGCAGCGGGTAGTTATCCGCTTTGCCTACACGAAATGCCTGTTGCGCCGCCGTGCGGGACTCTCCGTGCAGATTCATGCGATCCATCAGAATGCTGGCGACGTGAATGTCCGCTTCGGTGACTCGGCCTTTAGATTTTGTCAGATGCCCCATCACCTCAAAGGTGGTGGCAAAAAACAGCGACTGACGTTCCTGCTGGTTGGCAAAAAAGTTCAGCCTGCGGCTGCGCGCCTTATCAAACATGTGCCCAATGAGAAGACCAAGCACGGCTCCCCAGAATCCGCCGCCCATCATCAGCGCCACGGCTACACCTATTACTTTACCCCAATACTGCATAGACTCCCCGGATAGTCAGAATTGCCCTGTCGGCAGGTTTCTTGCGCCTTGATAAAAGACGTTTTTGCCGGCATCAACCTGACGGTCATTGCAGGACATAACCTATAATTTGCTTTATCATACTCGCCATTCTCTACGGTGCCTAACGCCACTGGCTCAACGCGACAGGATTAACACTGGCGCGTTAACGATGAGTACGTTAGTCTCTGACCGTTTGCAAGCCGCGAAGCCACAGATGACGGAACAACTAATAAAACGTATGAAAAAACGTATTCCCACCCTTCTGGCTACTATGATCGCCAGCGCCCTTTATAGCCAATCGGGTGCGGCGGCCGACCTCGCATCGCAGTGTATGCTGGGGGTGCCAAGCTATAACCGTCCGCTGGTACAGGGAGATCCTAACGATCAGCCTGTGACCATCAACGCCGATCATGCCAAAGGAAATTACCCTGATAATGCCGTATTTACCGGCAATGTCGATATCAATCAGGGCAATAGCCGCTTACAGGCGGATGAAGTACAGCTTCATCAGAAAGAAGCGCCAGGCCAGGCCGTTCCGGTACGAACCGTGGATGCGCTGGGCAATGTACACTATGACGACAATCAGGTGATCCTGAAAGGTCCGAAAGCCTGGTCGAATCTGAATACCAAAGATACTAACGTCTGGAACGGTGACTACCAGATGGTAGACCGCCAGGGCCGCGGTACCGCAGACGTGATGAAACAGCGCGGCGAAAACCGCTACACCATTCTGGATAACGGGACCTTTACCTCCTGTCTGCCGGGCTCCAATACCTGGAGCGTGGTTGGTTCCGAGGTGATTCAGGACCGCCAGGAGCAGGTGGCTGAAATCTGGAATGCGCGCTTCAAAATCGGCCCGGTGCCGGTGTTTTACAGCCCTTACCTTCAATTGCCGATTGGCGATAAGCGCCGCTCAGGTTTCCTGATCCCAAATGCCAAGTACAGCACCAACAACGGCGTAGAGTTTACGCTTCCGTACTACTGGAACATTGCGCCTAACTTTGATGCCACCATCACGCCACACTATATGGAAAAGCGTGGCGGCGTAATGTGGGAGAACGAATTCCGCTATCTGACTCAGGCCGGTGCCGGTCTGTTTGAGTTGGACTATCTGCCTTCTGATAAGCAGTTTAAAGACGATCATCCGACCGAGGATAACGATCGCCGTTGGTTATTCTACTGGCAGCATGCAGGGGTGATGGATCAGGTGTGGCGCTTCAACGTCGACTACACCAAAGTCAGCGATCCATATTATTTTACTGATTTCACTTCTAAGTACGGTTCCAGTACCGATGGCTACGCAACGCAGAAATTCAGCGTTGGCTATGCGGTAGAAAACTTTGACGCCACGCTGTCGAGCAAACAGTTCCAGGTCTTTGACGCGCAAAACTCCAACTCCTATGCCGCACAGCCGCAGTTGGACGTCAACTTCTACCAGAATGATGTTGGGCCGTTTGACACTCACGTTTATGGTCAGATCGTCCACTTCCAGAACACCAACGACAACATGCCGGAAGCCACACGCCTGCACATCGAGCCGACGATCGATCTGCCGCTGTCAAACGGCTGGGGGAGTCTGGATACCGAAGTGAAGCTGATGGCGACTCACTATCAGCAAAATAATATAGATGAGTATCGTTCTTACGCTCTGCAGAGATATAACGGTTACAAATCATCAGATAACCTTAATGCTTTAAACCAGGCTAACAGCCTGGAAGACTCCGTCAACCGCGTTCTGCCTCAGTTCAAAATCGACGGCAAGATGGTCTTTGAGCGAGATATGGACTGGTCGCAGGGCTATACGCAGACCCTCGAACCTCGTGTGCAGTACTTATATGTACCGTACAAAGACCAAAGCAACATTCTGCCTTACGACTCAACCCTGCTGCAGTCAGACTACAGTGGCCTGTTCCGCGATCGCACCTACAGTGGGCTTGATCGAATTGCGTCAGCAAACCAGGTCACTACCGGCGTAACGTCTCGCGTTTATGATCAAAATGCGGTTGAACGTTTTAACGTTTCTGTGGGTCAAATCTACTACTTCACCCCGACCCGGACCGGCGATGAGACCGAAGACTGGTCACAAGATGACCAGAGAGGTTCTTTAGTCTGGGCAGGCGACACCTACTGGCGCATGACCGATCGGTGGGGTCTGCGCGGCGGCGTTCAGTACGATACCCGACTGGATAACGTCGCAACCGGTAATGGCACCATCGAGTACCGTCGTGATGAAAACCGTTTAGTGCAGTTTAGCTATCGTTATGCGAGCCCTGAGTATATTCAGGCCACGCTGCCGTCCTACTCTGACGCGCAGCAGTATAAAGACGGCATTTCTCAGGTTGGGATGGCGGCCAGTTGGCCGATCGTGGATCGTTGGTCAATTGTTGGTGCGTATTATTACGATACCAATAACAGCAAACCTGCCGATCAAATGTTGGGCGTGCAGTATAACTCCTGCTGCTACGCGCTACGTGTTGGCTACGAGCGTAAGCTGAACGGTTGGGACCCTACCAACTCGCAGGGAAAATATGATAATACCATCGGCTTCAGCGTTGAACTGCGCGGTCTGAGCTCGAATTACGGTCTTGGTACGCAACAGATGCTGCGCTCGAACATTCTGCCGTATCAGAACTCTTTGTAACGTCATAGTTTAGAAACGTAATCCGCTTTGGCGGTTAATTGAAATGGAAAGAGTATGAAGAACTGGAAAACGCTGCTTCTCGGTATCGCCATGGTTGCGAATACCAGTTTCGCCGCCCCTCAGGTTGTCGATAAAGTAGCAGCTGTTGTAAATAATGGCGTAGTACTTGAAAGCGACGTTGATGGCATGATGCAGTCTGTAAAAGGCAGCGCCGGACAGGACGGACAGCAGTTACCCGACGATGCCACTCTTCGCCACCAGATTCTGGAGCGTCTGATCATGGATCAGATTATCCTGCAGATGGGGCAGAAAATGGGTATCAAGGTCACTGACGATCAGCTCGACCAGGCGATTGCCAACATTGCCAAACAGAACAACATGACCATGGATCAGATGCGCAGCCGTCTGGCCTACGATGGCATGAACTACAACACCTATCGTGCGCAGATCCGTAAAGAGATGATTATCTCTGAAGTGCGTAACGGTGAAGTTCGCCGTCGTATTACCGTCCTGCCGCAGGAAGTGGATGCGCTGGCCCAGCAGATTGGCAACCAAAACGATGCCAGCACGGAGCTGAACCTTAGCCACATCCTAATCCCGCTGCCAGAGAATCCAACCTCTGACCAGGTCAGTGAAGCCGAAAGCCAGGCTCGTTCCATTGTCGATCAGGCAAAAGGCGGCGCTGACTTTGGTAAACTGGCTATCACCTACTCAGCCGATCAGCAGGCGCTGAAAGGTGGACAGATGGGCTGGGGTCGTATTCAGGAACTGCCATCCATCTTCGCCCAGGCGCTGAGCACCGCGAAGAAAGGCGATGTGATTGGTCCAATCCGTTCCGGTGTGGGTTTCCACATTCTGAAAGTGAACGATCTGCGCGGCCAGAGCCAGAGCATCTCCGTGACGGAAGTCCATTCCCGCCACATCCTGCTGAAGCCATCGCCAATCATGACCGACGATCAGGCTCGTGCGAAGCTGGTAGAAGTGGCTGCGGATATCAAGAGTGGCAAAACCACCTTTGAGAAAGCAGCAAAAGAGCTGTCTCAGGATCCAGGCTCTGCTAACCAGGGCGGTGATTTAGGCTGGGGCACGCCGGATATGTACGATCCGTCCTTCCGCGATGCGTTGCTGAAACTGCATAAAGGCGAAATCAGCGCTCCGGTGCACTCCTCATTCGGCTGGCATCTGATTCAGCTGCTGGATAGCCGTAACGTCGACCGTACCGACGCCGCTCAGAAAGACAGAGCGTATCGCATGCTGATGAACCGTAAATTTGCGGAAGAAGCAGCAACCTGGATGCAGGAACAGCGCGCCAGCGCCTATGTGAAAATCCTGAGCAACTAATGACGCAACCACAACGTGTTGTCATCACTCCCGGCGAACCCGCCGGGATTGGTCCGGACCTGGTGGTTCAACTGGCGCAGCTCGACTGGCCCGTTGAACTGGTGGTTTGTGCCGATGAAACGCTTCTGACAAACCGGGCAGCAATGCTCGGTTTGCCGTTACAGCTCCTGCCTTACCGCGCATCCAGTTCACCCGTACCGCAACGCGCCGGCACGCTGACCCTGCTTCCAGTTTCACTCCACGGCGCAGTCATACCTGGCACGCTCAACGTGCAAAACGGCGCTTACGTTGTCGAGACTCTGGCGCGAGCCTGCGATGGAGCCACCAGCGGAGAGTTCGCCGCACTGATCACCGGGCCGGTGCAGAAGAGCATTATCAACGATGCCGGTATTCCGTTTATTGGGCATACCGAATTCTTTGAAGAACGCTCGGGTACTCAAAAAGTGGTGATGATGCTGGCAACGGAGGAGCTGCGGGTCGCACTGGCCACAACGCATCTGCCGTTAAAAGCCATCAGCGATGCCATTACGCCAGCGCTGCTGCGGGAAGTAATCACTATCCTGCATGACGACTTGCGCAACAAATTTGGCATCAGCCAGCCGCACGTGCTGGTCTGCGGTCTGAATCCGCACGCGGGCGAAGGCGGCCATATGGGGATGGAAGAGATCGACACGATTATTCCAGTCCTCGACGAGCTGCGCGCCAAAGGCATGAACCTGAGCGGGCCATTGCCGGCAGACACCCTGTTCCAGCCTAAATATCTCGACCATGCCGACGCAGTACTCGCGATGTACCACGATCAGGGCCTGCCCGTGCTAAAATACCAGGGTTTCGGCCGTGCAGTGAACATCACGCTCGGTTTACCTTTTATCCGTACGTCCGTGGACCACGGGACTGCGCTTGAACTCGCAGGCCAGGGCAAAGCGAACGTCGGCAGTTTTATTACGGCGCTTAATCTCGCCATCAAAATGATTGTTAACTCTCAATGAATAATCGAGTCCATCAGGGCCACTTAGCCCGTAAACGCTTCGGGCAAAACTTCCTCAACGATCAGTTTGTGATCGAAAGTATTGTTTCGGCCATCAATCCACAAAAAGGCCAGGCGATGGTTGAAATCGGCCCGGGCCTTGCAGCACTGACCGAACCCGTAGGCGAGCGCCTCGATCAGCTGACCGTTATTGAGCTGGACCGCGATCTCGCGGCTCGTCTGAAAACGCACCCGTTCCTTGGCCCAAAACTGACCATCTTCCAGCAGGATGCGATGACCATGAACTTTGGCGAACTGTCGCAAGAGATGGGTCAGCCGCTGCGCGTGTTTGGTAACCTGCCGTATAACATCTCCACCCCGCTGATGTTCCACCTGTTTAGCTATACTGATGCCATTGCTGATATGCACTTCATGCTGCAAAAAGAAGTGGTGAATCGTCTGGTTGCAGGCCCGAACAGTAAAGCGTATGGTCGATTAAGCGTCATGGCGCAGTATTACTGCAACGTGATACCTGTGCTGGAAGTGCCGCCGACGGCCTTTACACCGCCGCCAAAAGTGGATTCCGCCGTTGTTCGTCTGGTGCCACACGGCAGCAATAAGCCTTACCCGGTAAAAGACGTGCGCGTGCTGAGCAGAATCACCACTGAGGCGTTCAACCAACGCCGTAAAACGATTCGCAACAGTCTCGGCAACCTCTTCTCTGTCGAATTGCTGACCGAGCTCGGCGTTGACCCGGCGATGCGTGCTGAAAACATCTCTGTTGAGCAGTACTGCCGCATGGCAAACTGGCTGTCAGAGAATGCGCCTACGAAGGAGAGCTAAACCATGATCAATTCGCCCCGCGTCTGTGTCCAGGTACAAAGCGTCTACATTGAGGCCCAGTCCTCACCTGAAGATGAGCGCTATGTTTTTGCCTATACGGTCACGATCCGCAATCTGGGGCGAGCTGAGGTTCAGCTTCTGGGTCGCTACTGGCTCATCACCAACGCTCATGGTCGGGAAACCGAAGTTCAGGGCGAAGGGGTGGTCGGCGTCCAGCCACATATCGCGCCCGGTGGTGAATATCAGTACACCAGCGGAGCCGTGCTGGAAACCCCGCTTGGCACCATGCAGGGCCACTATGAAATGATCGATGCGGAGGGTAAACCCTTCCACATCGATATTCCCGTTTTCCGTCTGGCAGTGCCAGCCCTCATCCATTGATACAATGAGTACATACCTTATTGGCGACGTTCACGGCTGCTACGATGAACTGATCGCGTTATTAAAGCAGGTGGATTTTACCCCCGGGCAGGACACCTTATGGTTGACGGGCGATCTCGTTGCGCGAGGCCCAGCTTCGCTGGAAGTTTTGCGCTATGTGAAATCTCTCGGCGACAGCGTTCGCATTGTGCTCGGCAATCACGATTTGCATCTACTGGCCGTCTTTGCCGGTATCAGTCGCAATAAGCCAAAAGACAGGCTCACGCCGCTGCTGGAAGCGCCCGATGCAGACGAGCTGCTGAACTGGCTGCGCCGCCAGCCGCTGCTGCAGATCGATCGCGAAAAGAAGCTGATCATGGCACACGCGGGGATCACGCCACAGTGGGATTTAGAAACCGCAGAGCTTTGTGCTCGTGATGTCGAAGCGGTGCTGTCCAGCGATTCGTACCCGTTCTTCCTGGACGCGATGTACGGCGATTTACCCAACCACTGGTCACCGGAGCTTTCCGGCCTCGCGCGGCTGCGCTTTATCACTAATGCTTTAACCCGTATGCGCTATTGCTTCCCTAACGGGCAGCTGGATATGTATACCAAAGAAGCACCGGAAGACGCCCCCGCGCCGCTGAAACCCTGGTTTGCCATCCCCTCTTCCATTACCGCAGAGTACAGCGTGGTGTTCGGACACTGGGCATCGCTGGAAGGTAAAGGGACGCCGGAAGGCATTTATGGGCTGGATACAGGCTGCTGCTGGGGTGGGGAACTCACCTGTCTGCGTTGGGAAGACAAGAAGTACTTTGTGCAGCCTTCCAACCGCCGGTTAGATACCGGAGAAGGTGAAGCTGTCGCTTCATGATATGCCTGATGGCACTTCGTTTATCAGGCCTACG
Organism: Enterobacteriaceae bacterium 89; assembly: GCA_014156375.1. Taxonomy (GTDB): domain Bacteria; phylum Pseudomonadota; class Gammaproteobacteria; order Enterobacterales; family Enterobacteriaceae; genus Scandinavium. The sequence continues at coordinate 169,300 of RQJH01000001.1, forward strand.
GGTGTGTAGCCCCGGCAAGCAGTGCGCCGCCGGGGAACTGGCTTAACGACGCTCCAAAATCTCAAAGCAGTAGCTATGTGAGTTCTGCTCGTCGGCGTCGTGGAATTCGCTGAACGTCGATTCCCAGTGATCCGGATCGTAATCCGGGAAATGGGTATCCCCTTCCACTTCTGCATCAATGTGCGTCAGATACAGGCGCTGCGCTTTCGGCAGGAACTGTTCATAGACGCGACCACCGCCAATCACCATGATCTCTTCAACGTCACCGCAGGCGGCAATCGCTTCGTCGACAGACTTCACCCACTGCACGCGATCGTCGGTGCCGGGCTTGCTGCTGATGACAATGTTTTTACGGCCAGGCAGCGGACGACCAATAGATTCCCAGGTCAGACGCCCCATAATCACTGGTTTATTCAGCGTGGTACGCTTAAACCAGGCGAGATCGGCAGGCAGGTTCCAGGGCATGGCGTTTTCCATGCCGATAACGCGATCTACCGCTAAAGCCGCAATCAGACTGATCATTGAAAATATCCCGGATGCAAAAAATTGCCGCCACTATACGGAAAGCATAATCTTTCGTCGACTGGCGGTAGAGTAAAGAAGACGAAATATTTTCGTCTTCTTGCTAAGCCACGGTTAATTCGAAGGTTTCGTTTCCGGCTCATCGGCAGGATCGCCGGTGTGTTTTCCTTCTTCGGTTCCCTGCCAGCCGTGGCGCTGAATGATCGACAGATTACTGCGATCTTCATTAATGATATCGGTCAGCATGGCGCTGGTTCGTTTGAACACCGCGGCGAAGGAAGCATCGTCCTCATCGGCCATATCAACCATCTCTTCCACCATTCGCACGTTGAAACGACGGAAAACATCGGCACGCTCACGAGCTTCATACGGCCCAAGCCCCAATGATTCCAGCGCCATTCGACCAGATTTAAGTGCGCCCTCGAAGGTTTCACGCTCTGGCGCCTCAATGCCCGCCTGGCGAAGCTGGATGTAGTGATCGATATCGCGCGCACGGGCAATGATTTGCAGATGCGGGAAATGCTCTTTAGCCAGCTGAGTGAGTTCAAGGCTGGCCTTAGGATCGTCAATCGCATTGATTAACACCTCGGCTCGCGCCGCCCCCGCCGATTCGAGTAAATCTACGCGCGTGGCATCACCGAAGAAGACCTTCATATCAAACTTACGCAGCGTATCGACATGATCCGGGTCGTGATCGAGGATCACCATTTTGACGCCGCTTGAGAGCAGCAGTCGCCCGGCGATCTGCCCAAAGCGACCAAAGCCGGCGATGATGACCCGCGGCTGCTCTTCATCAATCTCATCGGCTTCACGCTCCTGCTCGCTACCGGATTTCTCCAGCCGCGACAGCAGCACCAGCAAAATCGGCGTCGCCGCCATCGACAGCGCTACCGCCAGGGTCAGTGCTTTTGCCCATTCCGTATCCAGCACTTTTGCCATCTGCGCCGCGCCGAACACCACAAAGGCAAACTCACTCCCCTGCCCTAACAGCACGGCAAACCAGCGGCGCTGCGCTTTCGGCACGCCGAGCGGACGAGCGATCAGCCACAGCATCACCATCTTGATGATCAGGAAGCCAGCCAGCAGGATCAGGATCCGCAATGGATGGGTAATAAGCGTACCGAAGTCGATCGACATCCCAACGCCGATAAAGAACAAGCCCAGCAGCAGCCCTTTGAACGGCTCGATATCGCTTTCCAGCGCGTGACGATATTCAGAACTCGCCAGCAGAACCCCCGCCAGAAATGCGCCCATCGCCATCGATAAACCCACTTCTTCCAGCAGTAAACCAAAGCCAAATACCAGGAACAGGGCCACGGCGCTGAAGACTTCACGCAGACCAGAGCGGGCAACAAAGCGCAGCACCGGACGCGTGACATAGCGGCCGAGCAGCACCACTAAAACCAGCGCCGCGGCGACTTTTAATGCGGAAAGACCAAACGCCGCCAGGGTGGTGGAAGCGCCGCTGGCCGCCAGCAGCGGGATCATCGCCACCAGCGGGATTGCGGCGATATCCTGAAACAACAGGACAGCAAAGGCGCTGCGCCCCAGCTGCGATACGGTCAGATTGCGCTCGTTCATCGCCTGCATGGCAATCGCCGTGGACGACAGCGCCAGAGTCATGCCAATCAGCTCGGCGACTTTCCAGTCGAGGCCAAGCAGCATGCAGAAACCGCCAATCAGCGCACCGCAGGCCACCATCTGCAAGGCTCCGCCGCCAAACACCGACGCACGCAGTTTCCATAAACGCTGTGGATCGAGCTCCAGACCGATGACAAACAGCATCAGCACCACGCCAATTTCGGCAAAATGCAGAATAGCCTCGGCATCCGTCACCAGCCGGAATCCCCACGGACCGATAATGCAGCCAGCGATCAGATAGCCCAGCACCGAACCCAGCCCCAGACGAACGGCAATCGGCACAATCAGCGCCGCCGAGCCAAGGTAGATCAACGCCTGTATCAACGTATGGCTATCCATGGTGCACCTCCTGCCATTCGAGCAGACGTTGTTTGAAGTGACGCGCCTGCGCCACCAGCGTTTCGTCATCGCAGATAAAGGTGCAGTGCATGGAGAAAGGCGGCAGCCATTTCAGGCCGCAGTACAGCGCCGTAGCCTGCAAAGGCTGCGCGAGGACGTCAAAACCAGGAAAGTTGCCGATAGCAAAGTGATCTTCACCGCCGCCGGTGGTCACCGCCCACATCAGGCTCTTGCCGGACAGGGCTTTGCCTCCGTGACCATAGGCCCAGCCGTGAGAAAGGACTTTATCGATCCACAGTTTGAGCAGCGGTGGCACGCTGTACCACTGCATCGGATGCTGCCAGATGATCAGGTCAGCGCGGGAGAGCGCCTCCTGTTCGGCGGCGACGTCGATATTGAAATCGGGATAGAGGTGATAGAGCGAACGGATCTCAACGCCGTCGATCTCCCTTGCCTGCTCAAGCATCCTTTTATTCGCATGCGAATGCTGCGGATAAGGATGTGCATAAATAATCAGAATCATCTGTCAGCCTGTTTTTGCACTTCACTTATGTTTCAGCAGAGTGTAGTCAGTTAACGGACAGGCTAACAGTGAAGATTCGTGATCGCTTCGGTTGAAAAAACTGAATTAGTTGTCCAGCTCCCCCATAGATTTGACCTGATCGCGGTTTATTTGCTCGGTTTTGCCGGTCTCAGCGTTCTTATAGGAAACCAGGCCAGTGTCAGAATCGACTTCAGGTTTACCGTCGGTGACGATGGTTTTCCCGTCGGTGGTTTTCACCGCCTGATTATCGGAACAGCCCGCCACGCTAAACAGGGCCGCAGCGGCAAAAATCGAAGTCATCAGAAGTTTAGATTGCATGGTGTGTCTCCTTGCTTTCGGTCATTTTGTGTCATCGGTTTAGAATTTTAGACTAACTGACTGATGCAAAGAGAAAAAGCAGAATGGTCTGAAGGAGAAAGGCCCGGCGAATGCCGGGCCCTGAGAGTTACTTGTTAATCTGCGCGTGCATTTCCTGCACTGAAATCACCTTCTCGGTGGCATCAGCGTTCAGCGCCATCGCTGTAGCAAAACCACCGTTCAGCGTGGTGTCGTAGTGCACTTTGTACTGCAGCGCGCTGCGGCGAATCAGCTTGGAGTCTTCAATCGCCTGACGCCCTTCGGTGGTGTTGATGATGTAGGTGTATTCGCCATTCTTGATACGGTCCTGAATGTGCGGACGACCTTCATGCACCTTGTTCACCAGACGCGGGTTGATGCCTGCTTCGCCGAGCACAATCGCGGTGCCGTGGGTGGCGTCCAGCTCAAAGCCCTGCTTCAACAGCTTCGCCGCCAGGTCCACTACGCGCTCTTTATCGCCTTCGCGAACGGAGAGCAGCGCGCGACCGGATTTCTTCATGGTCGAAGAGCTGCCGAGCTGCGCTTTCGCGAAGGCTTCAGCGAAGGTGCGGCCCACGCCCATCACTTCCCCGGTAGAGCGCATTTCTGGCCCTAACAGCGGGTCAACGCCTGGGAATTTGTTGAACGGTAGCACCACTTCTTTTACCGAGTAGTACGGCGGGATGATTTCCTGAGTGTGGCCCTGCTGTTCCAGCGTCTGGCCGACCATCACGCGTGCCGCCACTTTCGCCAGCGGCAGGCCGGTGGCTTTAGAGACGAACGGTACGGTACGCGCGGCGCGTGGGTTGACTTCAATCAGGTACACTTCGTTGTTCTTCACTGCGAACTGGACGTTCATCAGGCCGCGAACCTGCAGCTCCATCGCCAGCTTCTGTACCTGCTGGCGCATTACGTCCTGAATCTCTTTGCTCAGGGTGTAAGCTGGCAGAGAGCAAGCGGAATCACCGGAGTGAACGCCAGCCTGTTCGATGTGCTCCATGATGCCGCCGATCAGCACGGTTTCGCCGTCGCAGATGGCATCCACGTCCACTTCCACCGCATCGTCAAGGAAACGGTCCAGCAGCACCGGCGCGTCGTTAGAAACGCTTACCGCAGTCTGGAAGTAGCGACGCAGGTCGGCTTCGTCGTAGACGATTTCCATCGCACGACCGCCGAGGACGTAGGAAGGACGAACCACCAGCGGGTAGCCAATCTCTTTTGCTTTTTCGACGGCCTGTTCGATGGCAGTGACGGTGGCGTTCGCAGGCTGTTTCAGCTTCAGACGGTCAACCGCCTGCTGGAAACGTTCACGGTCTTCCGCGCGGTCAATCGCATCCGGGCTGGTACCGATAATCGGCACGCCTGCCGCTTCCAGCTGGCGCGCCAGCTTCAGCGGAGTCTGGCCGCCGTACTGCACGATAACGCCTTTCGGCTTCTCAATGCGCACGATTTCCAGCACGTCTTCCAGCGTGACCGGCTCGAAGTACAGACGGTCAGAGGTGTCGTAATCGGTGGAGACCGTTTCCGGGTTACAGTTGACCATGATGGTCTCGTAACCGTCTTCGCGCAGCGCCAGAGAGGCGTGGACGCAGCAGTAGTCGAATTCGATACCCTGACCGATACGGTTCGGGCCGCCGCCGAGGACCATGATTTTATCGCGGTCAACGGACGGGTTCGCTTCGCACTCTTCTTCATAAGTGGAGTACATGTAAGCGGTGTCGGTGGAGAACTCTGCCGCGCAGGTATCCACACGTTTGTAAACCGGGTGCAGGTTGTACTGGTCACGCAGCTTGCGGATTTCAGATTCACGCACGCCCGCCAGTTTTGCCAGACGCGCATCGGCAAAGCCTTTACGCTTAAGCACGCGCAGGAAGTCAGCGTCGAGTCCGGTGATACCGACTTCAGCAACCTGCTCTTCCAGACGCACCAGCTCTTCAATCTGCACCAGGAACCAGCGGTCAATGTTGGTCAGGTTGAACACGCCATCAACGGAGAGGCCCGCACGGAACGCATCGGCGATGTACCAGATACGCTCTGCGCCTGCGTCTTTCAGCTCGCGGCGGATTTTGGTCAGCGCTTCAGGGTCATCGAGGCTCACTTTCGGGTCGAAGCCGGTCGCGCCCACTTCCAGGCCGCGCAGCGCTTTCTGCATCGACTCCTGCTGGGTGCGACCAATCGCCATCACTTCACCGACAGATTTCATCTGAGTGGTCAGACGGTCGTTGGCACCAACGAATTTCTCAAAGTTAAAGCGTGGGATTTTGGTCACCACGTAGTCGATGGACGGTTCGAACGAAGCCGGGGTTTTGCCGCCGGTGATATCGTTCATCAGCTCGTCGAGGGTGTAGCCCACCGCCAGTTTCGCTGCCACTTTGGCAATCGGGAAACCGGTAGCTTTGGAAGCCAGCGCTGAGGAACGAGATACGCGCGGGTTCATTTCGATAACAATCAGGCGGCCGTTTTTCGGGTTCACGGAGAACTGCACGTTAGAACCACCGGTTTCGACGCCGATTTCACGCAGTACCGCCATCGAGGCGTTACGCATGATTTGATACTCTTTATCGGTCAGGGTCTGCGCTGGTGCGACGGTGATGGAGTCACCGGTGTGAATGCCCATCGCGTCGAAGTTTTCGATGGAGCAGACGATGATGCAGTTGTCGTTCTTATCGCGAACCACTTCCATCTCGTACTCTTTCCAGCCAATCAGCGACTCATCAATCAGCAGCTCGTTGGTTGGTGAGAGATCCAGGCCGCGGGCACAGATTTCTTCAAACTCTTCGCGGTTATAGGCGATGCCGCCACCGGTGCCGCCCATGGTGAAGGAAGGACGGATGATGCACGGATAGCCCACGTCAGCGGCAACCGCCAGCGCTTCTTCCATAGTGTGTGCAATACCGGAACGCGCGGTGTCGAGGCCGATTTTTTTCATCGCCACGTCAAAACGGCGGCGGTCTTCTGCTTTATCAATCGCGTCGGCCGTTGCGCCAATCATCGTTACGCCGAACTCTGCCAGCACGCCCTGACGTTCCAACTCCAGCGCACAGTTCAGCGCCGTCTGGCCGCCCATGGTTGGCAGAACCGCATCCGGACGCTCTTTTTCAATGATTTTACGCACCACTTCCCAGTGGATTGGCTCGATGTAGGTCGCATCGGCCATTTCCGGGTCGGTCATGATGGTCGCCGGGTTGGAGTTCACCAGAATGACGCGGTAACCCTCTTCGCGCAGCGCTTTACACGCCTGTGCACCGGAGTAGTCGAATTCGCAGGCCTGGCCGATAACAATCGGGCCAGCGCCGAGGATCAGGATGCTTTTTATGTCTGTACGTTTTGGCATGGTCTTCTCGGCTCCTGATACTTACTTGTTGTTAAGAGTAGCGGTCTTACGGTACTGTTCGATGAGTTCGATAAAGTGGTCGAACAGCGGTGCGGCGTCGTGCGGGCCTGGGCTCGCTTCCGGGTGACCCTGGAAGCTGAACGCTGGTTTATCTGTGCGGTGAATGCCTTGCAGGGTGCCGTCGAACAGTGATTTATGGGTCACACGCAGATTGGCAGGCATAGTCGCTTCATCTACCGCAAAACCGTGGTTCTGTGCGGTGATCATCACTGTGTTGTTATCAATATCTTTCACCGGGTGGTTACCACCGTGATGGCCGAATTTCATCTTGATGGTTTTCGCCCCGCTCGCCAGCGCCAGCAACTGATGGCCGAGGCAGATGCCGAACACCGGAATATCGGTCTGGAGGAATTTCTCAATCGCGGCAATCGCGTAGTCGCACGGAGCCGGGTCGCCCGGGCCGTTGGAGAGGAAAATTCCGTCCGGATTCATCTTCAGGACATCTTCAGCAGGCGTTTGCGCCGGAACCACCGTCAGACGGCAGCCACGATCGACCAGCATGCGCAGGATGTTGCGCTTCGCGCCGTAGTCGTAAGCGACGACGTGGAAAGGCAGCTCTTCTTCTTTCTTCGCTTCCGGCAGTTCGCCAGCCAGAGTCCAGCTGCCCTGGGTCCAGCTGTAGCTTTCCGCGGTAGTCACTTCTTTCGCCAGATCCATGCCGTTCAGGCCCGGGAAGGCTTTCGCTTTCTCCAGCGCCAGCGCCGCGTCCAGATTATCGCCCACGATGATGCAGCCGTTCTGTGCGCCTTTCTCACGCAGCAGGCGGGTCAGCTTGCGGGTGTCGATATCGGCGATGGCCACGATGTTATGGTGTTTCAGGTAAGAAGAGAGGTCTTCGGTATTGCGGTAGTTGCTGGCAATCAGCGGAAGGTCACGAATGATGAGGCCCTGAGCGTGTACCTGGGAAGATTCTTCATCAGCGGCATTGGTGCCGACATTACCGATATGGGGATAAGTGAGAGTGACGATTTGGCGGGAATAGGAAGGATCAGTGAGGATTTCTTGATAACCGGTCATTGAAGTATTGAAAACGACTTCCCCAACCGCCGAACCTGTTGCCCCTATGGCCCGACCGTGAAACTGGGTTCCGTCTTCCAGAACCAAAAGCGCTGACTTTGTCAAAACATCCTCCGAAGAATATTCACTCAGTTTATTTGCATATTAATTCACTCGATATGATGAATCAATGCAAATCTGCTGCCCGCGAATTTTTTGTAAACGGCGGCATTCTGGAGATTTACGCCGACAAAGTCAACGTAAAAAGCGGTATTTTTTATTGGTTTTTGCGCCACTGGCTGATACAGCACTGTAAAGCAGGCAAAAAGATCATCTAAATGTGTTTTGGTAAACGCTTGCGGACCAGGATAACTGTGAAACCAGGTGATGGGAAGGGAAAGAGTGGACCAGATGGTCAAAATTTACATTTGCTCAACAACAAACGGGTAGATAACATCAACTTTTAAAGCCATCAATAACAATTATGAACAAACACTGTAAAAACAAAAGGGCAATAAAATATTGCCCTGTGTAATCAATGAATTATGATTACAATAACCACATCACGATGGGTAATTAAAACTACAATTCATTCAGATTAAGCACATCACGCATATCAAAAAGTCCGTTTTGCTTTGTCTTAAGCCACAATGCGGATCTTACCGCACCGTTGGCGAAAGTCATGCGGCTGGAGGCCTTATGCGTGATTTCAATACGTTCACCAATATCAGCAAACATCGCGGTATGTTCCCCAACGATGTCGCCTGCGCGAACCGTCGCAAACCCAATGGTGCCAGGTACGCGCTCGCCGGTGTAACCTTCACGGCTGTACACGGCACATTCTTTCAAGTCTTTATCCAACGCATGAGCAATCGCTTCGCCCATCGCCAGCGCCGTGCCGGACGGCGCATCCACCTTATGACGGTGGTGGGCTTCGATAATTTCGATATCGGTATAGTCGCCCATCACCTTCGCCGCTTTCTCCAGCAGCTTCAGCATCACGTTCACGCCCACGCTGAAGTTCGCCGCAAAAACAATCGCAATACTTTCAGCGGCTTCGCGAATGGCCTGCTTGCCAGCGTCATCAAAACCGGTGGTACCGATCACCATCCCTTTACCGTGTTCCCGGCAAAATGCGAGGTGATGCAGGGTGCCCTCCGGACGTGTGAAATCAATGAAAACATCAAAGTCGTCTTTCACTGCCTCAAGGCTGCTCTGGACTTTCACGCCCGTGGCGCCAATCCCTGCCAGTTCGCCAGCGTCAGCGCCCAGTAAGGTTGAACCCTCGCGTTCCAGCGCCGCGCCGAGCTTTACGCCCGCCAGCTGCCCTGCCGCCTGAATCAGTTGCCGTCCCATACGGCCGCCCGCGCCTGCAATGGCAACGCGGATGTCTCCATCTTGCATATCTATTCTCTTCTTTAAACCAGCGTTAATCGTTTTCAGAGTAACCAGCGCCCGTATGCCCTGCCACTCAAAAACGGCGATAATTAGAATTTAACGTGAAACTCCAGGCAATATCAGTAAAAAGCATAACCTCAGCCAAATCCGCAGGAGCTCCGCACCACCAGCGCCGGGGGCAGAATGATCCGTTTCGGCGGTTCGTCATTGCCCTGAATGCGGCTGTAAAGCAGCTCTCCGGCTTTGCGACCAATCTCTTTCGCCGCCACAGAAACCGTCGTCAGCGCAGGCTGCACCAGCGCAGCTTCGGTAATATCATCAAAACCAATTAGCGCAAAATCCCGCCCCGGTTCACGCCCGGCTTTACGCAGCGCGAGCATCACGCCTAATGCCACAATATCCTGATAGCACACCGCTGCGGTAATTTCCGGATACTGGCTTAACAGCGCCTCCGCCACCCGTGCGCCATCGCTTTGGCTGGCCTGCGAGGTGACAATCCACTCTGGTTTCGGTGAAACGCCATGTTCCAGCAGTTTGCTGGTGAATCCGCCAATACGCTGTGCCCGCGTGCCCGAGTTTTGGCTGCCGCCGATAAACGCAATATTGCGGTGCCCCATTTTCAGCAGATGGGCGGTCGCCATTTGCGTGCCGAGAAAGTTATCGGTGCCGACAAAATCAAAATCCGGATCGTCCAGCGGACGCACCACCATAATCGCCGGAATATTGCGCCGCTTCAGGCCATCAAAAAAGGCCTGCGGCGTCCCGCGTGCCGCGCACAGCACCATGCCGCAGGCGCTGTTACGCATCAGCGAATCGACAAACTTCTGCTGGCGCTCCTCCGATTCCTCACTGTTTGCCAGAAACAGCAGCATCTCGTGCCGTTCCATTTCATGGCTCAGACCCGCCGTCATCTCACCGTAAAACGGGTTGGTGATGTCGTGCAGCAGCAGACCCACCTGGTTGCTGCTGCGGTTGCGTAAGTTGGCGGCCGTCTGGTTGTAGACGTAGCCTGAATCATCCAGTGCTTTCAGCACTCTTTCGCGAGTGGCCTGTGAAATTCGTCCGCGATTGCGCAGCACCATCGATACCGTCGCGGTGGATACGCCAGCCTTTTCGGCTACCTGTGCCAGTGTCACTGTGGTCATGATCTCTCCTCTGCTCACCTCACAGATTAATCGAATAACCTGATTTTTGCATTTCTCCCTGAGAGATGCTTCACAACTTCGGCCATAAACCTGCCCCTGTTGCTGAATCTGTCAGGTTAATCTCATTAACCACGCTGCTCTCTGTCGGTTAATCGATTAATCTTTAATGACCGATAAGGAGAGAATCATGACATCCACAACCTACGATAAAACGCCTGAGGTGGTCGTTCAGGGCTACGAAAACCAGGCCTGGCAGAGCTGGCAGGAGATCATCACCGCGATCCGATCGCGGCTCGAAAATCATAAAAAGACCGTGCTGGCGATAGACTGCTACCCTGGCGTTCGTCTGCGTGAGCTGGAGCAGCAGCTTTTACCTGCGCTAAACGCCCGCTGCACGATCAACGTCGAGCAGGCACGACAGAATGAAGAAGAGCTGCACAATCTGCTTGCCAGAAACCTAACCGACGACCGCGTTTTCGGGGTGCTCTCCTGCCACCAGCTGACGGAATTTTTCGATGGTCAGCGGCTTGCGGCGTTACGCCAACAGATTGAAGCGGTGACCGACGGGCTGATCGTCGTGTATGGCCCTGGCGCAACACTGGTTCACGACGGCGACATTCTGGTATATGCCGACATGCCGCGCTGGGAGATCCAACAGCGGATGCGCAGCGGCGAGCTCGGCAACTGGGGCGCTGAAAATCAGCATGAAGATATGCTCCGCCGCTATAAACGCGCCTTCTTTATTGAGTGGCGCGTATTTGACCGCCATAAAACGCCGTTGCTCAAACGGGCAGACTTCATTCTGGATACCACTGAGGCGGGTTCTCCGGTGATGGTCAGCGGCGACGCTCTGCGCGCCGGACTTCAGCAAACCACCGCTCAACCGTTCCGCGTCGTCCCGTTTTTCGATCCCGGCGTCTGGGGCGGGCAATGGATGAAACAGCAATTCGATCTCGATCCCTCGAAGCCAAACTACGCCTGGTGTTTTGACTGCGTGCCCGAGGAAAACAGCCTGCTGCTGAAATTTGGCAACGTGCGGATCGAGATCCCCTCTATAGACCTGGTACTGCTGCACCCACAGGAGCTGCTGGGGGAAAAAGTGCATGCCCGCTTTGGCGCGGAATTTCCCATCCGCTTTGACTTCCTCGACACTATCGGCGGCCAGAACCTCAGTTTTCAGGTTCACCCGCTGACGGAGTACATCCAGCAGCAGTTCGGCATGCACTACACCCAGGATGAGAGCTACTACATTCTGGAGGCAGAACCCGGCGCGGTGGTGTACCTCGGCACGAAAACCGGTACACAGCCTCATGAGATGCTGACCGATCTTCGTCAGGCTGCACGCGGAGAAAAAGCGTTTGATGATCAGCGTTTTGTTAACCAGATCCCTGCCAGCAAACACGATCACTTCCTGATCCCGGCAGGTACGGTGCACTGCTCCGGTTCTGGCACCATGGTGCTGGAAATCAGCGCCACGCCTTATATCTTCACCTTCAAGCTGTGGGACTGGGGACGGCTGGGAATGGATGGTCTGCCGCGCCCGGTGCATCTGGATCACGGCGAGCAGGTCATTGACTGGCAGCGCGATACCCAATGGGTACAACAGCATCTGGTGAACTGCACCGAGCCCGTCGCTGAAGGCGAAGGCTGGCGCGAAGAGCGCACCGGGCTGCACGAACGCGAGTTTATAGAAACTCGTCGCCACTGGTTCTCCGCGCCGGTGACTCACCATACAAACGGGGGCGTTAACGTACTGAACCTGGTTGAAGGGGAAGAGGCGCTTGTCGACAGCCCAAGCGGCGCGTTTGAACCCTTCGTGGTCCACTACGCCGAGACCTTCATCATTCCTGCTGCCGTCGGGGAATATCGCATTTCCCCCTGGGGTAAAGGTGCCAACCGGCAGCTCGCCACCATTAAAGCCTGGGTCAGGGGGTAAAGATGATTAACGTACTTGTCGCCTCTCATGGCCCATTCGCCGATGCGCTGCTCGCCAGCGCGACGATGGTTTACGGTGAACTGCCTTATGTTCACAGCGTGACGTTAACTGAGCATCGGGGTATTGAGGGATTCAAACAGGATTTTGCCCACACGCTGGCTAAAGCGAGCGAAAACACCGATGGCGTGTTGGTGCTATGCGATATGCAAAGCGGCACGCCGTGGAATGTCGCCTGTCAGTACGCTTTTTCGGCGAGCACCACTCCGCCGGTCGCCGTGCTGGCCGGAATGAATCTGCCCATGCTGCTGCAAAGCGATGAAATAACCGGCATGCAGGACGTCAACGCCGCCGCCGCGCGGCTTCTCAGCCTCACACAACCCACGCTGGTTATCGCCGCCCCGGCAGCCACCACGCAATCTGATGATTTTTAAGGAGCCTGCTATGAGCCTTTCTTTTGTTCGAATAGATGACCGCGTGATCCACGGGCAGCTCATCACTCGCTGGGCCAAAGAGCTGCCCTGCGACGGCATTGTCGCCATTGACGATGCCGTTGCGGCCGACCCTCTCCTCTCATCGGTGATGAAAGGCGCGGTGTCCGATACCAAAGTCTGGCTGTTCGATACCGCCACGGCCATCGAGAAACTGCCAAAAGTGATCGCCAGTGAGAAACGCTACTTTGTGATCGGTAAATCTCCCGTCACGCTGCAGCGCATCGAACAGGCCGGTATCAGCCTGCAAAACAGCAACGGAAAAATCAACGTCGGCCCCATGAGCGCCCGCGCCAATACCACCACCATTGGCCCTAATCAGTCGGTTAACGCCGAAGAGATTGCCGCTTTTGCCTGGCTTTGCGCCCACGGTCATCACGTTGAATTTCGTCTGGTGCCGGACGCCAGCTGTTACAGCTGGCAGGACGCCGAGCTTAAGCTGAAATAAGGAGACGACGATGATTTTCGAAGCCACACTGATTGGCCTGCTCTGCTACCTGGGCGCACTCAGCAGCCCCTGGCTGTTTGGCCTGACCGGCGGCTGGTATCTCATTACCCGCCCGCTGGTTTCCGGGATGCTGGTTGGCCTGATCCTCGGCGATGTGAAAACCGGGATTATGATTGGCGTTGCCGTACAGGCGGTGTATATCGCGATGGTCACGCCCGGCGGCTCGATGCCTGCCGATCTGAACTTCGTTGCTTATCCCGCGATCGCGCTGGGGATCCTCTCCGGTAAAGGTCCTGAGGTTGCCGTCGCGCTGGCGGCCACCATAGGGATCGCCGGGACGATTCTGTTCAATACCATGATGGTGCTGAACTCCTTCTGGAATCACCGGGCCGACACGGCGCTGGAGCGAGGAGACGAGCGCGGAATTTATCTCAACAGCGCCATCTGGCCGCAGGCCACCAACTTTGTGCTGCGCTTTGTGCCAACGTTTATCGCCGTCTATTTCGGCGCGCAGTACATCAGCGGCTTTATGGACAGCCTGCCCAAAGTGGTGCTGACCACCATGAGCGTGCTGGGCGGCATTCTGCCCGCCGTCGGTATCGCTATCCTGCTCAAGCAAATCATTAAAAACTACACCATGCTGATCTACTTCCTCGTGGGCTTTATCTGCATCGTTTTCCTGAAGCTGAACATGGTGGCACTGGTGATCGTCGGGGCGCTGCTGGCGCTGATCCACTACAACTACAAGCCAGAAAACGCGAAGCCTGCGACGGCTAAACCGCTGGCAGACGATGAGGACGAATTCTGATGGAAGAGCGCAAGCTGACCCGTAAAGATCTACGCCGCTGCTGGCGCGCGTGGATGATGCACAATCTGTCGTCGATGAGCTTCGAACGTCTGGAATCGTTCGGCTTCTGTCTGAGCATGCTTCCCGTTGCGCGTAAGCTGTACCCGGATGCCGCTCAGCGCACCGAAATGCTGCGCCGCCACGCTTCCTTCTACAACACCGAGCCACAGATTGGCGCTATCGTCAACGGGATGGCGCTGGGGCTGGAGGAGAAAAAAGCCAACGGCGAGCCTATCGACGGTGAGACGATCAACACCCTGAAAGTGGGCCTGATGGGGCCGATCGCCGGGATCGGCGATTCGATGATCCCCGGCATGCTGATCCCAATCCTGCTCAGTATCGGGATGGCGCTGGCCGCCGGGGGAAACATTCTCGGGCCGCTGTTTTACACCGTCGCCTGGCTGGCAATCATTCTTCCGGGATCGTGGTTCCTGTTTTTAAAAGGCTACCAGATGGGTTCCGGCTCGGTGGAAATGCTGGTCAGCAGCAAATCAACCCGCCTGCGCGAAGCGCTGTCGCTGCTGGGCGTTTTTGTAATGGGCGGCGTGGCGGCGAGCTATGTGAAGCTTGGCACCGGACTGGAATTCATCACCAAAGACGGCGTGAATATCCACGTACAGCAGATGCTGGACGGCATATTCCCGCAGTTGCTGCCTTTGGTAGTGGTGCTCGGCACCTGGTATCTGATGGCTAAACGCGGTGTCTCGCCGGTGAAAGCGATGATCCTGTTGCTGATCGTCGCCGCAGTTGGAGTGGGTACGGGTTTATTTGCCTGATGGCGCTTCGCTTATCAGACCTACAAAATCAACACATTATGTTGAACGTGTAGGTCCGGTAAGCCTGCGCCACCGGGCATTTTGATTCTTTGTCAGCAATCTGAACCGGGGCGAACACCCCGGTTTTTTATGGATGAAAGTTCTGCCACAGTGAAGCGGTTTTATCCGGCCGCGAGATAAACTGAAAGCGGGCGGGATCGTCGATAAACTGTTGGTAAACCGGCTCATCTGTGATGCCAAACTCCCGGTACTGTCGCGGAGTAATAACCTGCAATCGCCCCGGTGCGTAGTGGCTGTTATGCTGCCAGACGATCTGGTCATCTTGCAGCAGCGGATACCATGCCAGCCCTTTATGCGCCCGCACGGCTTCATACTCGAAGCCATATTCCCGATCGCACCACGCGCCGAAGGTCAGCGGCTCATCGGGATTAGCAGAGATCGTCGCATGGCCCCAGCCCGGCGGCACCAGCACCTTATCGCCAGGTCCAGCCACCACCGCAAAACAGCGCCCCGGATCGTCCGCTACAAATTCCTGCATGTAGATAATCGCCTCACCCTGCCAGATTTCATAGAGCTCCGGCGGTGACCAGCCGCTGTGCTGGCTGATGCGATGAACGTGACCCTGGCTACGAATGGGCTCATCACCCAATCGCCCTGCGGCATAGGTCACCACGCCGAAAAGCAGCATGCGCTTTTTGAGCTCAGCCAGATCCTGTAGGCGCGCCACGTCCATCACAATGGCATAAACCTCTTCCGGCCCGTCGCATTTCGGATCGCGCAGCGAGGAGCGGATCTGATCGAGCCGGCGGATCTCCGGCATCGGGCCAATCACCTCTTCACCGTAGGTAAAACCGAGCGGATGGCGATGCGCCATTATTTGCAGCCCGTAAGGTAAGGTGCTCTCAGCCATTCTGCACCTCTTTCGCCATTAGCCTGAGGTTGCCCTTCGTGACTCGCTGAGCAAAACCACCAGCCAGCGCGGCATAGTCATGCCCGGCAACACTTGGCCAGACCGCGAGTGCTGAGAGGACATCTGTTCCAGTGTTGATCAGACGATGCGCGATATATCCGGCAATGCGGTGAACTGAACCCGGAAATACTTGCTCCAGGCGAGTGCCTCCCTGCTCATTCTGCAACAAAAGTAGCCCTTCCCCGCGCAGGCCGAAATAGACTTCCCCCTGTTCACGTCGCGCGTGGAAATGCCCGCGAGTCATGAAGTATTCCTCGCCCAGGCAGCCCGGATTCAGGTGAGTGACCCCGGTAAAAAGCTCACCTTCACCTGCAGGGGTATCAAACATTTCAACGGAATAGACGACAAGCGAGGGATCGCCGTGACGAAAAGCGGCTTCGTCAGCGAAAACTCCGGCCAGATCGCCAAGCGTAGTGATTTTACGGATCAACGGCGCACCGGACAGCGCACCGCTAGCCCAGGCCACCTGAGGTGGCAGAGACAGTGTTGGTTTCATGTTTCTCTCCGGCCCGAGGAGAACAACATGCAGAGTATAACAGTTTAATCGATTAACCCCTGCGAATTGCGCCGCTTTTGCCAGCGCAATCACAGAATCATTTAGGGTGCGAGAGCAAACACTTCCGCCACCCAATTTCTGAAGCCATCCACATCCAGATCCAGCGCAACCTGCGCATTCGCTGGCTGCCCAAGGCGATTTTCGATGTCGACGACTGTGGTTCCAGCGGTGTAAGTCCCCTGCGTTTCCACGGCGACAAAGCAGGATTTCAGCGTGAACAGTTCCGGACGCACCAGCCAAGCGATGGCGCACAGGTCGTGCATCCGCAGGCCGCTGCCCATGCTGCCGCTGCGATAGTGGCTGAACAGCGAATGCAGCATTTTTCCGGTACGGTTCAGCGCGGGCAGCTGTTCCAGATACTCCGGTGTCAGCAGCGCCTGATTAGTGACGTCCAGCCCGCACATCACGATTTCCAGGCCGCTCTGAAACACGCGGGCTGCTGCTTCCGGATCGATGGCGATATTGAACTCTGCATTAGGCGTGAAATTCCCGCGTCCGGCAGATCCGCCCATGATAACCAGACGACGGATATTAAATTTGCACTCAGGATAATAGGTCAGCAGCAGGGCAATGTTGGTCAGTGGACCAATCGCCACCAGCGTCATCGGTTCAGGGGCAGCCATCAGCCTGTCGCGAATGGCCATAAAGGCAGGCTTCTCCAGCGGCTGGCGCTGGTGGTCGACAAAATCATAGCCTTCCATGCCCGACTCACCGTGCACATAGGCGGCATCGCGCAGTGGGCGCAGCAAAGGTGTGGCGGCGCCCTGGGCAACGGGAATATCGGCCTGCCAGAAGTGGAGGAGCTGGAGCGCGTTGCGGGTGGTTTTCTCCACCGAGACGTTCCCGGCAACGGTGGTGATCAGCTGTAGATCAAGCTCAGGAGCAAACAGAGCGGCGGCAATCGCCGCGGCATCGTCAATGCCTGGGTCGGTATCGAGAATAAACGGTAACGGCATGATTCCTCCATAAAAAAACCAGGGTATAAGCCCTGGCATTTTTGCACACTTTGCGAACGAAAAACTTATTCCACTTCGCGGATATCGAGCCGCAGCTCTTTTGGCACTTCGAAGACGATGTTTTCTTCGCGGCCTTCCAGCGGCACCGCTTCGCCGCCGCCCAGCTCCTGCAGGCGGGCAATCACGTTCTGCACCAGGATATCCGGGGCAGAAGCGCCAGCCGTCACGCCTACACAGGTTGCGCTTTTAACCCAATCTACCTGGATGTCAGTAGAGTCGTCGATCAGGAACGCCGCTTTGCCCATGCGCTGAGCCAGCTCCGCCAGACGGTTAGAGTTGGAGGAGTTTTTCGAACCGACCACCAGCACCACATCCGCACGCTGTGCCAGATCGCGCACGGCTTCCTGACGGTTGGTGGTGGCGTAGCAAATGTCATCTTTGCGCGGCCCGATGATTTTCGGGAAGCGGCTGCGCAGCGCATCGATCACGTCGGAAGTATCGTCAACGGAAAGCGTGGTCTGAGTCATAAACGACAAACGAGTTTCGTTTTTGACCGTCAGTTTCCATACATCTTCCGGCGACTCCACCAGGTACATGCCCCCTTCCGGGTTGCTGTACTGGCCCATGGTGCCTTCCACTTCCGGGTGCCCGGCGTGGCCGATCAGAATCGACTCTTCGCCCCGACGACTGGCGCGCGCGACTTCCATATGCACTTTGGTCACCAGCGGACAGGTAGCGTCGAACACAGTCAGATCGCGGCTCTTTGCTTCGTTACGCACCGCCTGAGATACGCCATGGGCGGAGAAAATCAGGATGGTGCCATCGGGCACTTCACTGATCTGCTCGATAAAGATGGCCCCGCGCTGGCGCAGGCTGTCGACCACGTAGCGGTTGTGCACCACTTCGTGACGAACGTAAATCGGCGCACCGAAAATTTGCAGCGCGTTTTCAACAATGCTGATAGCGCGGTCTACGCCAGCGCAGAAACCGCGCGGGTTGGCCAACAGGATCTGCATCTTATGCCTCCAGTGCCGGGTCTATCTCCAGCACTTCAATATCAAAATGAACGGTTCGCCCCGCCAGCGGGTGGTTGAAATCGACGGTGATCGAATCGCCGTTAATTTCGCGGATAACCCC
This sequence comes from Enterobacteriaceae bacterium 89, assembly GCA_014156375.1. Lineage (GTDB taxonomy): Bacteria > Pseudomonadota > Gammaproteobacteria > Enterobacterales > Enterobacteriaceae > Scandinavium. The sequence continues at coordinate 187,729 of RQJH01000001.1, forward strand.
TGGCATTTCGCTGCCATCCATTGCGGTAAAGAGCATGATTGCGCCGATTTCCGGCTCGCCTGCGTCCATAAACTCGCGGCGGGAGAAATACTGAATCAGGTCCGGGCTTGGCACGCCGAACGCCGCATCAGGCTCCAGAGAGAAGGCTTTCTTATCCCCTTCTTTCAGGCCCAGCAGATGCTGTTCCAGCCCTTCAGACAGCGAAGTGTCACCAAGGCGAAACAGCGCCGGTTTGCCGTTGCTGCGGGTGGACTCAGCGGTCGAGCCGTCTTCCATTTTCAGCGTAAAGTGCACCAGCACCGCGCTATTGCTCTGTACAGATTTAGACATGCAGGTTTGCTCTAAAGTTTAAAGCCCGGTGACAGTGTCAGCCGGGCCTGAAAATTACGCCTGTTCTTTCGCTTCACGCTTCGGCAGGAAGCCTTCCAGCACTATCAGCGCCGCGCCGATACAAATGGCGCTATCGGCGAGATTGAAGGTGGCGAAATGCCAGTCACCGACGTAGAAGTCGATCATGTCGACCACGAAGCCGTGCCACAGACGGTCAAACAGGTTACCCAGCGCGCCGCCAATGATCAGCGCGTAGGCAATGTTATTCAGCTTCTGCGTGGCTTTTGAACGGTACATCATCACCGTTAAAATCACCGCGATGCCGATAGCGATGCCGGCAAAGAACCAGCGCTGCCAGCCGCCGCTGTCGGCGAGGAAACTGAACGCCGCGCCGTAGTTACGCGCATAGTGCAGATTTAGCGACGGGAACAGCGGCACCGTGTCCCCCAGAGCAAAGTTCTGGAGGATCAGGTATTTGCTGCCCAGATCGATAATCAGCACCACGACCACCAGCCACAGCCAGCGCAGCCCGCTTTTACAGATAGATTGGCTCATCAGGCAAACTTACGCTTTTCACCGTCACCGGCGATGTTGCTGACACAGCGGCCGCAGATTTCTACGTGTTCCGCCACCTGACCGACATCGGTCGTGTAGTGCCAGCAGCGCGAGCACTTCTCGCCTTCGGCTTTCTGCAACGCCACTTTCAGGCCTTTCAGCTGTTCGCTCTGCTGTGCATCTGCGGTTGCTGCTGCATAATCTGCAACGGTAGCCCCGGAGGTCAACAGGACAAATCGCAATTCATCGCCCAGTGCGGTCAGCTTCGCAGCCAGTTCTGGTTCCGCGTACAGGGTCACAGCCGCTTCCAGAGAACCGCCAACTTTCTTATCCGCACGCGCCTGTTCGATGACCTTGTTCACTTCGCCACGAACCTGCAGCAGCACGTCCCAGAAGCCGTCGTTCATGGCTTCGGTTTCGCCCAGGCCAAACAGGCCGGTGTACCACTCGCCGGTGAAGACGTATTTCTCGCGGTCACCCGGCAGGTAGCCCCAGATTTCGTCTGCAGTAAAGGACATGATCGGCGCCATCCAGCGTACCAGCGCTTCCGCGATGTGATACAGCGCGGTCTGGCAGCTGCGACGCGCCACGCTGTCCGCTTTCGCGGTGTACTGGCGGTCTTTGATGATGTCGAGATAGAACGAGCCCATTTCGATGGAGCAGAAGCGCATCAGGCGCTGCACCACTTCGTGGAAATCGTAGGACTCATAGGCTTTCAGGATATCTTCCTGCGCGGCCTGTGCACAGCCAACGGCCCAGCGATCCAGCACCACCATCTCTTCCGGTTTCACCATGTCTTTTGCCGGATCGAAACCATTGAGGTTCGCCAGCAGGAAGCGCGCGGTGTTACGGATACGACGATAGCTGTCAGCAGCACGTTTCAGAATTTCATCAGAAACGGCCATTTCGCCGGTGTAGTCGGTGGAAGCCACCCACAGACGCAGGATGTCTGCGCCCAGTTTGTTCATCACGTCCTGCGGGCTAACGGTGTTACCGATAGACTTGGACATCTTGCGGCCCTGACCGTCAACGGTGAAGCCGTGAGTCAGTACCTGGCGGTAAGGCGCTTTGCCTTTCATCGCCGTGGAGATCATCAGCGAGGACATGAACCAGCCGCGATGCTGGTCAGAGCCTTCCAGATACATATCCGCAGCGTGGCCGGAGAACTCCGGACGCACGTCAACGACGGAAGCATGGGTAGATCCGGAATCGAACCAGACGTCGAGGGTATCCGGCACTTTTTCGTAAGTGTCGGCGTCATCACCCATGATGTCGCGCGGGTCGAGATCCCACCATGCCTGAATGCCGTCCCGCTCAACGCGCTTAGCGACTTCTTCCATCAGCTCCAGCGTGCGTGGGTGCAGCTCCTGCGTCTCTTTGTGCACGAACAGAGACATTGGTACGCCCCAGGTACGCTGACGAGAGATACACCAGTCCGGACGGTTAGCAACCATGGATTCAATACGCGCCTGGCCCCAGTCTGGGATCCACTGCACGCCTTTGATTTCAGACAGAGACTGCGCACGCAGACCTTTCTGATCCATGCTGACGAACCACTGCGGGGTCGCACGGAAGATGATTGGCGATTTGTGACGCCAGCAGCATGGATAGCTGTGCTGCAGTTTTTCTACGTGCAGCAGTGCGCCGCTGGTGCGCAGCAGATCGACAATGATGTCGTTAGCTTTAAATACGTTGATGCCATCGAGAGACGGATAGGTGCCTGGCAGGTAAGCGCCATCCGGACCCACCGGGTTAGCGATTTCCAGACCGTATTTCAGGCTGATGTTGTAGTCGTCAGGGCCGTGGCCACCGGCGGTATGCACCGCACCAGTACCCGCATCCAGTGTGACGTGATCGCCAAGGATCGCCGGCACGTCGAAGTCCAGGAACGGATGCTTAAAGCGCATCAGCTCCAGCTCGGATCCTTTCACGGTGCCCAGCACGGTGTAATCGGTGATATTCGCGCGTTTCAGCACGCTCTCAACCAGATCTTTGGCGAGGATAAGCGCCTGACCTTCAACCTGCACCAGAGCGTAATCAAACTCAGGAGACAGGGAGATAGCGCGGTTAGCTGGCAGAGTCCACGGGGTGGTGGTCCAGATAACCAGAGAAATTGGGCCATTAACGGAAGACACGCCAAATTTGGCTTTTACCGCATCCTGATCTACCGCGTGGAAAGCGACGTCGATGGATGGGGAAGTTTTGTCGTAGTACTCCACTTCCGCTTCAGCCAACGCAGAACGGCAGTCAACGCACCAGTGCACCGGCTTCGCGCCTTTGTGCAGGTGACCGTTGCCGATGATTTTGCCCAGCGCACGGATGATGTTGGCTTCGGTGTTGAAGTCCATGGTCAGGTACGGGCGTGACCAGTCGCCGAGCACGCCCAGGCGGATGAAGTCAGCGCGCTGGCCTTCAACCTGAGTGGCTGCGTATTCGCGGCATTTGGCGCGGAATTCTGCGGCAGTGAACTTTTCACCCGGCTTACCGAATTCCTGCTCTACTTTCAGTTCGATAGGCAGACCGTGGCAGTCCCAACCCGGCACATACGGCGAGTCAAAGCCCGTCAGGCCTTTGGACTTAACGATAATGTCTTTCAGAATCTTGTTAACGGAGTGACCAATATGAATGCTGCCATTCGCATAAGGAGGGCCATCATGCAGAATGAACGTCTTCTTGCCTTTTTTCGCTGCACGGATGACGCCGTAGAGGTCATCATCGGTCCAACGGGCCAGCATTCCCGGTTCGCGTTTGGCGAGATCGCCACGCATCGGGAACCCTGTTTCCGGCAAATTCAGGGTTGATTTATAGTCACTCATCAGATTCTCGTTTCCGTATTTATCACGTTGGCATTAAGCCGGGTTTGATAGCCCAAAGTATTCGCGGGCCGTTAACTCATCGCGCGCGATTTGCGCCTTTAATTCATCCAGCGAGGCAAATCGCTGCTCGTTGCGGATTTTTTTCCGCAGAATGACATCGATATGGCGACCGTAGAGGTCAATTACAATGTCCAGAAGATGCACTTCCAGCTGCTGACGCACGCCAGCAACCGTTGGCCGGGTGCCAATATTGGCCACGCCCGGTAATAATTTATCGCCCAACCCCGCCACTTCTACGGCATAAACCCCTTTGACCGGGGAAACCTGGCGGCGCAGCGGCAGGTTGGCTGTCGGGAAGCCGATAGTGCGACCCAGCTCATCACCGTGAACCACACGACCGGCAATGCTGAACGGATGGCCGAGCAGCGTTTCCGCCAGCTCAAGGTCGTCTTCCGCCAGAGCCTGGCGAATAGCCGTGCTGCTGATGCGCATCCCGCCTTCACAGAAAGATTGGGTGCTGGTGACGTCAAAGCCAAATTCCGCGCCAGCCTTCTGTAATAACAAGAAATCCCCTTCACGACCAGCGCCAAAGCGGAAATCATCGCCAACGGCCAGCGACTGCACGCCCAGGCGTTTGACCAGCAAATCGCTGATAAATTCCTGGGCCGTGAGGGCCGCAAAGCGCCGATCAAAGCGAATGCAGAGGACATAGTCCACGCCGCTTTCGCTAAGATAGCGGACTTTATCGCGCAACCGCGTCAGCCTGGCTGGCGCTTTATCCGTCGCGAACAGCTCCAGCGGCTGCGGTTCAAAAATCATCACCACCACGGGCAGGCCGCGCTCGCGCCCTTCTGCGCGCAAACGCTGTAACAACGCCTGATGCCCACGATGCACACCGTCGAAATTGCCAATGGTCAATACGCACCCGTGCGGTGCCTGACTCAGATTCTGTATGCCGCGTATCAGCTTCATGTCTGGCTCAAAACAGTGAAAATCGTCAAAGTATACCTTGTAGAGCTGACAACGTTAACCGGCGATTGCACCTGAAATCGGAAAGATGCAACGATTTCATTCACCTTGAGAAGAAAGATGCGAAAAACTGCCTCCGGAAGGTGATTTTTATGGCAGAAACGCTGTATTCGGAGCGCGCATGCTGGTAGAATCCTGCGCCATCACTACGTAACCAAGTGCTGTCACATTAACGGCGCTTATTTGCACAAATCCATTGACAAAAGAAGGCTAAGAGGGCATTCTCCTCGGCCTTTGAATTGTCCATATAGATCATATTTGGGAGTTGGACCTTGGCTAATATCAAATCAGCTAAGAAGCGCGCCATTCAGTCTGAAAAGGCACGCAAACACAACGCTAGCAGCCGTTCTATGATGCGTACTTTCATCAAGAAAGTATATGCTGCTATCGAAGCTGGCGACAAAGCTGCTGCAGTTAAAGCGTTTGAAGAAATGAAACCAATCGTGGACCGCAAGGCTGCTAAAGGCCTGATCCACAAAAACAAAGCAGCACGTCATAAGTCTAACCTGGCGGCTCAGATCAACAAAATGGCTTAATCGCCACTCGTTGACGCTTTGAAAAAAACCCGCTTCTGCGGGTTTTTTTGTTTCTGTCTCCGCCTTAATCCGGAAGCGCGAACAGCGCAGAGTAGTTGCGATTACAGATACGCTGCACCGCTGGATGTTGGATCATACGTTCAGCAAAGATAGCGTGATACTCCTCCATCACGTTCTCCACCCGACCAATCTCGACAATATCGTCATCGGCATACAGATCGTGCGCGTAGAGCGTCGGCGCGACAAAGATTGCGTTGTGCTTGGCACCAAACGCTTTCATCAGCGCCGCGTCGTCAAATTCCCCTAAAACTTCAACGTTGAGTCCCTGCGAGTTTATCCAGTTAAGCAGCTTTCGCCCCAACATTGAGCGTCGCCCGGGGATCAGCAGTCGCCTTTCTTCCAGGCAAGCAGGGAACGGCTTTTCCGGCAGCGGCTTAGTACACCAGAAGCTCACACTACACTCGCCAATTTTTACCGAGAACAGCCCTTCCTGCTGGGTGGAATCGATCGGGCAATCGGAAATAATCATATCGAGCTTGTGCTGGCTTAACTGCTCCAGCAGCATTTCATGGGTGGATTCAAAACAGCGCAAATGAATTTGTTCATCTTCCACCACCGCTGCATCCAGCACGCCGCTGACCAGCCGTTTGGATAACGCATCCGCCACGCCAACGTCGAATAGCAGATTCGACTCCTTGCGATAGTTGATGATATCCAGCATCTCCTGGCTGAGGGTGAACATTTTGTCAGCGTAGCGGAACACCAACTCTCCCAGCTCACTGGGTTCAAGCCCCCTTCCCTTACGCTTAAACAGTTTGCCCTGCAGACGCTCTTCGAGGGCCTTAATCTGCCCGGTGATGGTTTGTGGCGTCAGATACAGCGCTTCCGCCGCGCCGACCACTGACCCTTCTTTATAGACATGCCAGAAGTAATAAAGATGATTGTAATTGATGTGAGACATCGATTTCTCTCCCTGAACTTTGCGCAAAATGGCCGCCGGAAAGGCGACCATTCGTATCCTCTTATGCCGGGCTGGCAGAACCTGAGCCGCGTGAACGTAGCAAACTATACCCGGTAACGGCCGCCAGTAGCGAGCCGATCAGAATGCCGAGTTTTGCCCAGGTGATCAGTGACGGATCGAGTCCGCCAAATGCCAGCGTGGAGATAAAGATCGACATCGTAAAGCCAATTCCGCACAGCACGCTGACGGCAAAAATCTGTTTTCCGGTGGTGTTATGCGGCAGCTTCGCCAACTTCAGACGCAGCGCCAGCCAGCAAAACAGACCAATACCCAGCGGCTTGCCGATAAACAGCCCTGCCATAATGCCAAGCGGCAGCAGCGACGTCAGCCCTTCCAGCGTCACGCCCTGCAGTGATACGCCGGCGTTAGCAAACGCAAACAGCGGCAGGATCAGGAAAGCGACCCACGGATGCAGCACGTGCTCCAGCGATTTGGCCGGAGATTTCCCCGACTGCTCTTTCAACGGAATAAAGAAGCCGACAATCACTCCTGCAAGCGTGGCATGAACGCCAGACTTCAGCACCGCCGTCCACAGAATGACCCCGACTAAAATGTAGATCCCGGTACGACGAACATTGCAGATGTTCAGCACGGCCAGCGCCGCAATCGCCGCTGCGGCCACACCCAGCGACAGCACGGACAGATCGCTAGTGTAGAACAGGGCGATAATCACAATAGCGCCTAAATCATCAATAATGGCCAAAGCCATCAGGAAGATTTTCAGCGTCACCGGAACCCGGTTCCCCAGCAGCGCCAAGACGCCGAGAGCAAAGGCGATATCCGTTGCAGCCGGTATCGCCCATCCCTGACGGGCGATCGGATCCTGGAAGTTAAACGCCAGATACAAAAGCGCGGGAACGACCATCCCACCAATAGCGGCAATGACCGGGAACGCAGCCTGCTGGCGGCTTGCCAGCGAGCCTTCCACCATCTCACGCTTCACCTCAAGGCCAATCAGCAGGAAAAACACCGCCATCAGCGCATCGTTGATCCACAGCAGCATATTCTTATGGATTTCGAGCGGCCCAACTTTTAGCTCGACCGGCGTGGCAAGGAATGCCTGGTACAGATGACTGGTAAGTCCAGAATTGGCCAGAATCATCGCCAGGGCTGCGGCGATGATGAGAATAATACCGCCAGAGGCATCACTGTTAAAAAAACGATGCAGATATTTCATGTCAAACCCCGATTCATTTCGGTAAAACAGAATAATAAGCAGTGTAGTCGCATTAATAGCTCGGCAAAAGCAGCTTATATCTGCATATTAAATCGGTAAAATCGAAGAATAACCCATACTAAAGCCATTACAACGGCAGGTCTGGCTCTTTTTCAAACGGCAGTGTGATGATATTAGTACTTTGCAGGATGCCATAACTGGCTGAGAAGTCACTGAACCAGCACTGTTCGTCCTGATGGAGTGAAGCCGGCTTCAGCGCGTAGTAACCGGCGTACATCGGTATGGCAACATGCTGCAAATCGGTGTCGCTCTCAAGCATGAGGCTGTACTGGAACATTCCGGCACCGCGGTTACTGCGAAACACATAGCGCTGGGCCTGGCATCCCTTCGGCAGCCCAAGCACCGTCGCATTCACCTCTACCAGACCGGACCTGTCGCTATTCTCCTTAAGGAATGACACCGTATGGCGTAACGTCTTGTTGGCAGCCGGTATTAAAACCGCGGGTTTGCTCAAATGACTCAGGATGATGTTATTGATACAGGTCGGGAGGACGTTAAGCGTAGACGACTGGCCCACCAGCAGATTTTTGACCAGCAGCGGCTGACCGAAGACCAGTTCCAACGGCTGGCATTTTCCTGCCGAGCGCAGTTCCACCCTAACGCTCGCCCCGTCCATTCCGGGTTCATCTGCCAGACGAAGCTCCACGTCGGCAAACTGGCGAGTGACATCAGAGACGGCCAGCGGGCTCCGGCTGGCTGAAAGTTGAATCGATGACATAAATGACTCCGTGTGGTGATAAACACCCCGGCAAAAACTGTCGGGGTGTTTATTCCATCGGTTATAAAGAAGGGGACAACGCTCAGATAGCGCCGAGATCAACCCACGGCTGGCCAACTGCACAGTTCAGATCGGGCTGGTCGCCCTGAGTCCACCATGCCGCCTGGTAAGAGTGACCGTTGAAGGTCACAATCTCACCGCCGTTGTAAATCGCTGCCGCATCCCAGGCCCCTTCAGCAGGTGCAGGGGTGTCATCTTCTTTTGGCTCATCGTCAATCGGATCAACATCGATTGGATCTTCGTCAGGAACCACTGGCTCGTCGGTAGAAGAACCTTCGTCACCGGTGAGGTTGATGCCTTCGAAGTAAAATTTGTCCATTGAAATCACAGACTGTTCCACTTCATAGCCCAGACCTTCGCGCGCAGCGTTAAGCAGCACGCCGTTGTCCTGGTCGATAGTCCAGGTGAACATCGCACCCAGGTTATGACGTGCAGCGTATTCGCCTTTCAGTTTGACTGAACGCGGGGTATCGAGAGACATAAATACGCCGCTGGTTGGGTTGAACAGGAAGTCCGCATTAGCGACTTCATCGGTATAAACGTTGAAGCCGTTGCGACCTTTCTGGTTTTCCAGATCCAGGTAGTTATAAATGGTGTCGTACCATTCGGTGCAACCGGATTCGAAGGAACCAACGGTAGTACCCTGAGCCGGGTTATAAGAGCCTTTCAGCGGAGAGAAGCTTTCGACTACGGCATTTTTGGCGTTGCGGGTGTAACCAGCGTAACCAATGTTGATACGATCGGACGGGAAACCTTCGGCAATCAGATAATCAACAACCGCTTCAACGCTCCAGCTCCCTTCGCTCAGCGGCGTCAGGTTAGTGTGGTGAGTCAGTTCAGCCGCCCATGGAGTCCCGAAGAAGTCATAGGTCATCACGTTGATGCCATACAGACCGGCATCCAGCAGCGCTTTCACGTTGGAGTAACCCAGAACTTCAACAACCGCAGAGCTGGCGATAGAGATTTTGACATCGCTACGACCCGCTGCAGTCAGCTGTGTTTTCAGCTCCTTGATAACCAGCGCATAGTTTTCACCATCTTCTGGGCCGTGTGGGTTGCCGTTGCCGGCGTTGTTCGGATATTCCCAGTCGATATCCACTTCGCTGAACATCGGGAATTCTTTGAACAGCTTAACCACGCCAGCCGCGAACACTTTGCGGGAAGCTTCGGCTTTTGCCATGTCGTGGAAACCATTACTCATGGTCCAGCCACCGATACTCATAGACAGCGCCAGTTCATGACCGACTGCTTTAGCTTTCGTCTGCAGATCGCGCAGACCGCCCAGCAGGCCGTGAGTGTTAGATTCGGTGACAGTTTTTGGATCAACGTCCCAACCGCTGGTTTCCTGATTGCAGTTGACATAAGACTGGAAGTCACCCCATGGATCGAGGAAGGTGGGTTCGCCAGTCACTTTACCGGTGAGCGCCGCCGCATTAGCAATGGTGGCTTGTTTTTCACCCTGATCGCCAACAATGCCCAGGAAGCCGAAGATGATTTTGTCGTAGGCTGTTGGGGTAATGTTCGCCAAATCATAGCCACGACCGCGGTCAGCAGGCTGATCTTTACCTTCCAGACGGCCATCATACTGAGACCAGTCGGTGTAGTAGCCGAAGACTTTCGGCTTGTTCGCTTTCTTATATTTGTTATAGACCGGAGCCGCTACCCGAGCAGAGGTATAGCTGTATTTTTCAGTTTCAGTGGCGGCGTTGAAACCGTCGGCTGCATTACTTTGTTCAGTACGGCTGTCGCCTTTAATCAGTTTGCTTGTAGACATGATGATAATCCTGTAGTTGATTGAGTTGCAGCGAATTGCCGCCACAAAAGAATCTCACCCAGGTCAGGGAAAAGATAATCACAAGCCGTCATCTGATATTTATTGAGACATCACTCGCCCATCATCACCTTTTTTATTAAAAAGTCACCTGAACGTCCACGCTAATAAAACCACACCCCCATTAAACGAGATTTAACTGGTTCTTCAATTTCATTTAATAGCCATGCGATTTTGTGAAAGAGCCACCAGCAAAAAGCACATTAATATTTTCCCGGCAAAAAACGTTCGATCAGAAAAATCTCATTCTCTATTATCCTCATCACAGAATGACATCCACTCTCCGAATCGAAGGTTAATATGAATCAGTATTTAATTAATGACGCATGCATATTTAATGAAGTTAGCCAGGAGTTGAGCCTTAAAGACAAGGCAAAAATTATTAAGCTCACCGCTATGCGAAGCCGCTGCCTGAGTCTGATGATTGAGAATGCAGACAGTAATGTGATTGATAAAAAAACGATTACCGAAGCGTTATGGGGTGAACGTGGGCAGTTTGTCAGCGATGCAAACCTGACTCAGCTGCTTTATCTCATTCGTAAGGATCTTCGTGATGTCGGGCTTCCCGACTTCTTCAGCACGGTACCTCGCGTTGGGATCCGGGTGAATAACACTATTCCGGTCAGCAAACTCACTTTCACTGCAACTGTGCAGAACCCTCTCAAACGCTTTTCTTTCTCGCGAGCCATCGCCGCTGTGTTCGGGTTAGCGACAGTACTGGCCGCCATTGACCTCGCTCACATTTCACATTTAATCTGATCTATAAGGCCCAAAGATGAATCCAGTTATTAACAACATTCTCGCCCTCGAAGGCGGATACGTAAACAACCCTGCAGATAAAGGTGGGGCAACAAAATGGGGTATTACTGAAAACACGGCCCGCAGCCATGGCTATCGGGGAGACATGCGTGACCTCACTCGTGACCAGGCCTATGCCATTCTTGAGCAGGATTACTGGATAACGCCGGGGTTTAGTCAGATCGCACAGTACTCTGAAAAACTGGCGTTTGAATTATGTGATGCAGGGACTAACGTCGGCCCGGCGTGGCCATCGCGCTGGCTACAACGCTGGTTAAATGCCCTGAACTGTCAGGCAACAAAGTATGCCGACCTGGCAGTGGACGGGAAAATTGGCCATCAGACGCTTCAGGCACTGGAAAGGTATCTCAGCTATCGCGGTCATGAAGGGGAAGAGGTTCTGCTGAAAGGGCTTAACAGTAGTCAAGGGGCCTACTATCTGGATATTACGGAGAAACGGGCAAGCAATGAAACCTTTATTTATGGCTGGATAAAAAACCGCGTCGTGCTGTAGTGCAACGCCTGACACGACATTGCTGGCACCAGTTAATTGACTACCAGGCGCCAGCACTCCCTGTTATTTCTCAAACGCTTCCCTCTCCAATAATTATTTTCTTCACTCTCTCGCCCAGCAAACGTAATAATGGGGAGGCAAAAACGCCGCCGATACCGGCTGCTACCATCACCAGATTTGAACTCATCCCCCTTTCGATGGCAATAACGCTGAGTATAAATCCGGTGAAACAGGACACAATAATTTGCGCCAGACATTCATAAATAAAGCTTCGCATCGGCAAGCTTTCGCGCTTACGCATTAAACAGCTAACAAACCCTCCCCAGCCGCCAATAATCACTACCGTAATTAAAACCTCCAGTTCTAACTCAAAGAAAGGGGGTGTCGCCGGATTATGCACTAACATAGTTACCTACCTGAAGTTTACGCAAGAAGACAGAACGCATAGCCTATCCCGCACGGGAAGATATCAATAACCATAAGTCGCCATCCTGTTCTCATTTCCTCTCAATAAACATCAGTGAGAACAATCCGGGCTCTCATCGGTTAAACGAGGCGGCGCTCTGCAGCGTAGCGACAATCAGCTCAATATCATCAATCAGCAGGTTATCCTTCGACCAGTAGGCATACAGGCGCAGCGGCTTCAGTTTTATCTCATCAGGCAAAGGAAGCAGCGAAATGGCACACTGCTTTTTCTCTTTAAAAAACCGCGCGAGTCTGGAGGGGATCACCGCGATCATTGAGGAGTTTTCTACCATGTTGATCATTCCGGTAATGGAATCGCTGCGGAATAGGATTTTGCGCTGACCAAAGGGATCGAGGAGGTTTTGAAACAGGGCGTACTTCTCCTTCAGCGAACGATTTAACCGGTCGTTGGTATACACCACGTGATGAAAGGCAAACAGATTATACAGGCTTAGCTTAGCGGCATCGGCAAGGGGGTTGCGGTTGCTGCAAATCACACAGTATTGAGTGAACGATTCCACCTCGGCTGTATTCAGCTGCCCATCATCAATAGGGTCAAATGACAGGACAATATCTGCCGAGCCGCTAATCAGTATCTCTTTAATCCGCCGGGCATCGTGCTCCCAGAACGAACGATGAGTGATTAAATATTGTCCAAACAGGTCCAGGCCAATCGTTTTCGATAAATATAATGGCTCGATGATATCGCTGCCGTAGATAGTAATGCCCTGTTTTTGTTTATTTTTACCCGTATCAAAGGTCGCATCCACAATACCGATGGCCTGACTAAAAGCACTGTGTAACTCCACGGCTTTTGCCGTTGGCGCTAATCCCTCTTTAGTACGAACAAAAAGCACCTCATTGTAGGTCGCCTGCAAACGACGTAACGCCATGGAGACCGCTGCGGGAGTTACCTGCAGGTACTTCGAAGCCTTACTGGCATTCCCTTCCCGTATCACCGCATCAAGGGTTTTTATTAGGTTAAGATCGAAGTCCTTGATGCTATGAAATGGATTCATCTCACACAGCCTCACTGGCAAAGTAAAAGAAGCGGTGATCAGTCCCCTTCTGTTGATAATCACCAGCACATTCAATAAGTAAGCTGGCGATACAATAGCTTTTCAGATTAGATTCTTCTCATCAATCTTAGCCAGTAAAGACCAAAAATCACAAAAAAGGCCAGCATGTAAACATGCTGGCCTGGATATATCGCAAATATTTTAGATTAGCGGGTCAAATCATCAAAAAATTTCTTCACGCCATCAAAGAAGCTTTTTGAACGCGGGCTGTTTTTCTCGCCGGTCGGCCCACCGAAGCTTTCCTGCAAATCTTTCAACAGCTGCTTCTGCTTGTCGTTCAGGCTGACCGGTGTTTCAACAACAACACGGCACAGCAGATCGCCCTGAGCGCCACCGCGTACGGATTTCACGCCTTTACCGCGCATGCGGAACAGCTTACCAGTCTGGGTTTCGCCAGGCACTTTCAGGTTCACGCGGCCATCAAGCGTTGGCACTTCAATCTCACCACCAAGCGCTGCCATCGCGAAGTTGATTGGCACTTCGCAGTACAGGTTGTTGCCTTCGCGCTCGAAGATTGGGTGCTGTTTGACCTGTACCTGAACGTACAGATCGCCTGCCGGTGCACCGTGCTCGCCGGCTTCACCTTCGCCAGCCAGACGGATACGGTCACCCGTGTCGACGCCTGCCGGGATTTTAACGGACAGGGTTTTGTTCTTCTCAACGCGACCATGACCGTGGCATTTGTTGCAAGGATCTTTAATCAGCGTACCGCGGCCCTGACAGTGCGGACAGGTCTGCTGTACCGCGAAGAAGCCCTGACGCATCTGCACCTGGCCCTGACCGTGACAGGTCGGACAGGTCTGCGGTTTGCTGCCCGCCTTCGCGCCGCTGCCGTGGCAAACGTCACACTCTTCCAGCGTCGGGATGCGGATCTCTTTAGTTACGCCGCGAACGGCTTCTTCCAGCGTCAGATCCATGTTGTAGCGCAGATCGGCACCGCGTGATGCGCGCTGGCGACCACGGCCACCGCCGAAGATATCACCGAACACATCGCCAAAGATGTCGCTAAAGTCTGCGCCACCGCCGCCGAATCCACCGCCGCCCATGCCGCCTTGTTCAAAAGCAGCATGACCGTACTGATCGTACGCCGCACGTTTCTGCCCGTCGGTCAGAATTTCGTACGCTTCTTTGATCTCTTTAAATTTGGCTTCGGCTTCTTTATCACCCTGATTACGGTCCGGGTGATACTTCATCGCCAGGCGTTTGTAAGCCTTTTTGATTTCACGCTCTTCCGCTGTTTTGGAAACGCCCAAAATCTCGTAATAGTCTCTCTTCGCCATTTCTGTTTTTCTGCCCTTAACATGCGAGCACGGGCGTGGAGTAAACTCCGACGCCCGTGCCAGTTAATTACCCTGCATCAGGGCGATTATTTTTTATCTTTAACTTCTTCGAACTCAGCGTCGACAACGTCGTCGTCTTTCGCGTTGTTCGCGGAAGCGTCAGCGGAGCCAGCCTGCTGCTGTGCGTGCTGCTGCTGAGCAATTTCCATCAGCTTCTGAGAAGCCTGAGCCAGCGCCTGCATTTTCGCTTCGATATCGGCTTTGTCTTCGCCTTTCAGAGAAGTTTCCAGCGCAGTCAGTGCAGATTCGATAGCGGTTTTGTCTTCAGCCGGCAGCTGCTCGCCTGCTTCTTCAACCTGCTTACGGGTGCTGTGCAGCAGATGGTCACCCTGGTTGCGGGTCTGAACCAGTTCTTCGAACTTACGGTCAGATTCTGCGTTAGCTTCCGCTTCCTGCACCATTTTCTGGATTTCTTCTTCGTTCAGACCGGAAGAAGCCTTGATGGTGATCTTCTGCTCTTTACCGCTGTTTTTGTCTTTCGCGGAAACGTGCAGGATACCGTCAGCATCGATGTCGAAGGTGACTTCGATCTGTGGCATACCGCGCGGTGCCGGGCTGATCCCATCCAGGTTGAACTGACCCAGAGATTTGTTATCGCCGGAACGTTTACGCTCACCCTGCAGCACGTGGATGGTTACCGCAGACTGGTTGTCTTCAGCGGTAGAGAACACCTGGCTGTGCTTGGTTGGGATAGTGGTGTTTTTGTTGATGAGCGCAGTCATCACACCGCCCATGGTTTCGATACCCAGCGACAGCGGGGTAACGTCCAGCAGCAGAACGTCTTTCACTTCACCGGTCAGAACGCCGCCCTGAACCGCAGCACCGATTGCCACTGCTTCATCCGGGTTCACGTCTTTACGTGGCTCTTTACCAAAGAACTCAGCAACTTTCTTCTGCACCATTGGCATACGAGTCTGACCACCGACCAGGATCACGTCCTGAATATCGGATACGGACAGGCCAGCATCCTGCAGAGCAACTTTCAGCGGCTCGATAGAACGGTTCACCAGGTCTTCGACCAGGCTTTCCAGTTTTGCACGAGTCACTTTGATGTTCATGTGTTTTGGACCGGTGGCATCTGCAGTGATGTACGGCAGGTTCACATCGGTCTGCTGAGCAGAAGAAAGTTCGATTTTCGCTTTCTCTGCGGCTTCTTTCAGGCGCTGCATAGCCAGCGGATCGTTACGCAGGTCAATGCCCTGATCTTTCTTAAACTCTTCAACGAGGTAGTTGATCAGACGGCTGTCGAAGTCTTCACCACCCAGGTGGGTATCACCGTTGGTTGCCAGCACTTCGAAGGTTTTCTCGCCATCCACTTCATCGATTTCGATGATAGAGATATCGAAGGTACCGCCGCCGAGGTCGTAAACCGCGATAGTACGGTTGCCGACTTCTTTATCCAGACCGTAGGCCAGAGCCGCTGCGGTTGGTTCGTTGATAATACGTTTGACTTCCAGACCTGCGATACGACCGGCGTCTTTGGTTGCCTGACGCTGAGCATCGTTGAAGTAAGCAGGTACGGTGATAACCGCTTCAGTTACTGGCTCGCCCAGATAATCTTCAGCCGTTTTCTTCATTTTCTTCAGCACTTCAGCAGAGATCTGCGGTGGTGCGGTTTTGACGCCTTTCACGTCAAGCCATGCGTCGCCGTTGTCGGCAGCCACAATTTTGTAAGGCATGATGGCTTCATCACGCTGCACTTCTTCGTCCTGGAAACGACGGCCAATCAGGCGTTTGATCGCAAACAGGGTGTTTTGCGGGTTTGTCACTGCCTGACGTTTAGCCGGCTGACCAACCAGAGTTTCACCATCCTGGGTATAAGCAATAATAGAAGGCGTGGTGCGATCGCCCTCGGCGTTTTCCAGCACGCGTGCGGTAGTGCCATCCATAATCGCTACACAAGAGTTGGTAGTACCCAGGTCGATACCAATAATTTTACCCATCTAAACGTCTCCACTAAAAATTCGATCAACATGTGGTTGTGAACCTGTAATAAGGGCGAAACGGTTGGTTTCAAGCGCCCTGATACGTTTTTTTTTCAGGCTCACCACTGCGGTTGCATACAAGATGGGGTCGTAACTTTCACCATCAAGGGGGAGAACAAAAAAATTTTTGCGTTGATCTAAATTTGGATCGGAAGATTCGCGGAAATAGCATTCAAAGCGCCTACTGCGCCACTTTTCCCTCACTACACTTAAGCCTGTTACTTCATCCTTTTCAGGTCCTCACATCATGGCTGTTAGCTATACCCACGACCCAGACCTTCTGTTCCTTGAACATTGCAGCGAGCATCAACTCACCGTCCTGACGCATATTCTGACGCACGGCAGCAACGGCAAGCCGAGGTTAACCAGCTCTCTGTTGAAAAATAAGGAGTTTACCTCTCTTGAAGGCCAGCCTGACCAGCATCAACGCAGCTGGCGGCTGATTGCCGGCGAGTTGCAACACTATGGCGGCGACAGCATTGCCAATAAAATTCGCGGCCACGGAAAAGCCTATCGCGCCATCCTGCTTGACGTCTGTAAGCAGCTGAAACTGAAAAGTGATAAGGAAATTCCGACCTGGCGCATTGAGCAGACGCTACTTGAGCACTTTTTGCGTAACGCCTGGCAAAAGATGGACGATGATCAAAAGCAGGCGTTTTTTGATGCTATCGAAAAAAAACGTATGGAGATTGAAGCCCTGCTGCCGCAGTTAATGGAAGATCCGAAACTGGCGCAGGGAGTTTCTCATCTGTTAGCGGATGAGCTGACTCGTATTCTTCGTACGCAGGCCGCGCTAAAAGTCCTGACAAGAGGAGTGATGCGCGGAGTTGGGCTTGCTGGACCAATTGGTGCGGCATTTACGGGCATTACCACGCTCAGCGGCAGCGCATCCAGGGTGACAATCCCGGCCGTGCTGCATGTTGCCTGCCTGCGCCGGATTAACTTTGCCGATGAGCTGGTCACTCATCAGCAGCACGAAAGCCAGCCAGCGGCGGAGCAGGACGGCCAGTAAGCTGGAGAAAAAAAACACGTTCCACCCGTTTTGATCATAGACAGTTCATTTTCTCATGATTATGATGCCGCGCCCTGTTCAGCTGTTGCGGTTCAGGGAATACGAATTTCAACTTTTCAAAACGATTTTGAGGAAATATGGGCGACATTAAGTTGGCGAACCCGGCACCGCTGGGACTGATGGGCTTCGGCATGACCACTATCCTGCTGAACCTGACAAACAGCGGTCTTTTCCCGTTTGACACCGCCATTCTGGCGATGGGTATCTTTTACGGCGGCCTGGCGCAGATTTTTGCTGGTCTGCTGGAGTTTAAGAAAGGCAATACTTTCGGTCTGACAGCGTTCACCTCCTACGGTGCTTTCTGGCTGACTCTGGTTGCCATTCTGATCATGCCTAAAATGGGCCTGGCAGAACCTTCTAACCCACACTTCCTCGGCATGTACCTGGGTCTGTGGGGCGTGTTCACGCTGTTCATGTTCTTCGGCACCCTGAAAGGGCCACGCATGCTGCAGTTCGTGTTCCTGAGCCTGACGGTTCTGTTTGCTCTGCTGGCTATTGGTCATCTGGCTGATAACGAAGGCATCGTTCACGTAGCAGGCTGGATCGGTCTGGTGTGTGGCGCAAGCGCTATCTATCTGGCGATGGGCGAAGTGCTGAACGAACAGTTTGGCCGCACCGTGCTGCCAATTGGTGAGAAACACTAATTTCAGATGCGATTTGAAAAGCCGGGCGAGCGCCCGGCTTTTTTTTAGTTTGTCACCACCGACGCATTTTCTGGCGCAATGTAAGTCTGCCGCAGCCAGAGTCCTAATCCCAACCCCACCAGCGACAGTGCCAACACGTACCAGGCCGGAGCCATCGGCGACACTCCCATCAGCAGCGTCACCACTATTGGCGTCATGCCACCGAAAATGGCATACGACACGTTGTAGGAAAACGAAATTCCGGTGAAGCGCACTTCCGCAGGAAACGCCCGCACCATCACATAAGGCACAGCGCCAACCACGCCGACACACAGTCCAACAAGGCCGTAGAGCAGGAAAAGCTGTTCAGGATGCGCGCCCGATAAGTGATAGAAGGCCCAGCTTGAGGCCGCTAACAGCAGGCTGCCGATAATGAACGTACGGCTGGCGCCAAATTTATCCACCGCCAGGCCCGCCAACAGACAGCCGATACACAGCATAATCGTCGCGATACTGTTGGCCTGAAGGGTCAGAGCCGGGGCGAGGCCATAATGCTTTTGCAGCCACACCGGCGACATCAGGATCACCACCACAATGCCCGCCGACAGCAGCCAGGTCAGCAGCATCGAGATCACCACCGCTTTCTGATGTTTCATCACCACGGCTTTGACCGGTAATTCCTGGGCCAGAGCTTTACGCTGCTGCATCTCAAGGAAAATCGGTGTTTCCTGTAGCCAGCGACGCAGATACATCGCCACCAGGCCAAACGCACCGCCCAGCAGGAACGGAATGCGCCAGCCGCCGCCGTGGATTGCCTGCTGGGTCAGGCTGGTATTAATCAGTGTGGCAACCACCGAACCCAGCAAAATCCCCACCGTCAGTCCGGCCGTCAGCGTGCCGCAGGCGATACCGATACGCTGCGTTGGCACATGTTCGGCGACAAACACCCACGCGCCCGGCACCTCACCGCCAATTGCAGCCCCCTGTAACACACGCATCAGCAGCAGCAAAAGCGGCGCGATAAGGCCCACGGATGCATAGGTAGGCAGCAGGCCTATCAGCAGCGTCGGCACCGCCATCAGCAGAATGCTGAGGGTAAACATCTTCTTACGTCCCACCAGGTCGCCGAAGTGCGCCATGATGATGCCGCCAAGCGGACGAGCAAGATAGCCCGCAGCAAAAATGCCGAAGGTTTGCACCTGACGCAGCCATTCGGGAATATCAGCCGGGAAGAAGAGTTCACCAACCACCGCGGCGAAGAAGACAAATATGATGAAATCATAAAACTCCAGCGCACCACCAAGGGCAGCCAGCGTCAGCGTTTTATAATCCTGTCGGTTCAGAGGTCTTGCTTGTGAGGACATAGCGGGCCATTTTTGTTGTGATTGATTTACAGTTAACGTAAAGAAAAAATTACTATACCGTAATCAGGGATTCAATCACCGGCCCGCAGAGGTTATGTCACAAATGCGCTATCTTCAGGATATTGTTTCGCGGCGTGCGCTTTTAGGGCGAAAAGCTGCTACGACCTGCTCATCTGTTTCAACATAGGGCCCTTCCAGCAGCTGTATACAATACGGTACGCTTGCAAAAATCCCGTGTACCAGCACCTTGCCGTCTTCCGCTTTGACGCCTTCCAGCGTTTCCTGAATGGATTTTGGCTGGCCAGGCAGGTTTAGGATCAGCGCCTGTTTACGGATCACCCCAACCTGACGCGAGAGGATCGCCGTTGGCACAAAGTGCAGGCTAATCTGGCGCATCTGTTCGCCAAAGCCCGGCATTTCGCGGTCGGCAATCGCCAGCGTCGCATCCGGGGTCACGTCACGACGCGCAGGACCCGTACCGCCGGTCGTCAGCACCAGATGGCAGCCCATCTCGTCCACCAGCTCACAAAGCGTTTGCTCAATGATCGATTGTTCATCGGGGATCAGGCG
The DNA here is from genome assembly GCA_014156375.1 of Enterobacteriaceae bacterium 89. Taxonomy (GTDB): domain Bacteria; phylum Pseudomonadota; class Gammaproteobacteria; order Enterobacterales; family Enterobacteriaceae; genus Scandinavium. Next base: position 207,672 of record RQJH01000001.1, read on the forward strand.
GGTTTGCAGCTCAAAAGGCGTGGTCAGCGCGCGGCTCAGCCACTCTTCCAGTGCCGGGATGCCTTTATCCTGGTAAACACCATTGGAGGCGCGGTCAGAAATGGAAACAAGACCAATGCGGAGAGTATTCATAGTAATTCCGTTCTAATTGCTGTTAGCCGGAATGATACACGCTGGAGGGAAAAGGAGACAAATAGCGAAGGAAAAGCGTGACCGGGAGCCCGGCCACGCGATAAATGATTACAGCAGGTCGCCGATCATTTTTTCCAGTTTTTCCTGGTCGATAGCAAACTTACGGATACCTTCCGCCAGTTTGTCTACGGCCATTGGATCCTGGTTGTGCTGCCACAGGAACTGGGACTCGGTGATACGCTCTGGACGTGCTTTCACTTCACCGGTGTAAACCAGTTTACGCTCGATAGCACCGTCTGCTTCTGCCAGCTCTTTCAGCAGCGCAGGTGCGATGGTCAGGCGGTCACAGCCGGCCAGTTCCAGAATCTCACCCACGTTACGGAAGCTTGCGCCCATCACCACGGTCTCGTAACCGTGCTGTTTGTAGTAGCTGTAGATTTCAGACACGGACACCACGCCTGGATCTTCTGCCGGTGCGTACTCTTTCTTGTCAGTGTTGGCTTTGTACCAGTCGAGGATACGGCCCACAAACGGAGAAATCAGGAATACGCCCGCTTCAGCACAAGCGCGAGCCTGAGCGAAGGAGAACAGCAGCGTCAGGTTACAGTTGATGCCTTCTTTTTCCAGCTGCTCAGCAGCGCGGATGCCCTGCCAGGTAGAAGCCAGTTTGATCAGGATGCGGTCATTGCTGATACCCGCGTCGTTGTACAGCTTGATCAGGTGTTTCGCTTTCGCGATAGAGCCTTCGGTGTCGTAAGACAGACGCGCATCAACCTCAGTGGAAATGCGACCCGGGATCAGCTTCAGGATCTCCAGACCGATGTTGACGGCCAGCTTGTCGGTCGCATCAACAATCTGCTGCTCGCGGCTGTCGCTCTGGTCTTTAGCCCAGGCAATCGCTTCGTCGATAAGCTTGCGGTATTCAGGGATCTGGGCAGCGCCAAGGATCAGAGAAGGGTTGGTTGTCGCATCCTGAGGCTGGTACAGCTTCATTGCTGCGATGTCTCCGGTGTCAGCCACTACGGTTGTGTACTGACGCAGGGAGGTCAATTTATCCGTCATGATAGTGTTTCTCTTTAAACAGCTGTTAGGGGGATGTAACCGGTCTGCTCCCGATAATATCACGCCCCGAGGCCAGCGCAACCGCAGACGGAACAAGAGCGCAGAGTATGATAAACTCAGAATATTCTAAGGCTACCCAGGAACGGATAACCTGCAAAATGGTAGCGTTTACAAATACCCCGGCATCGATGAAAGGACGTTAAATGCCTGAATTTCTCGCTTTTATCAACGACATTCTCTGGGGCTCGGTCATGATTTATCTGCTGATCGGCGCCGGGTTGTGGTTTACATGGCGAACGGGCTACATCCAGTTTCGCTATCTCCGCCATTTTGGCAAAAGCCTCAAAAGCAGCCTCACCCCGCAGTCTGACGGCCTGACGTCATTTCAGGCGCTGTGTACCAGCCTTGCGGCACGTCTTGGCAGCGGAAATCTGGCGGGCGTCGCGATTGCGATCACCGCAGGTGGCCCCGGCGCCGTATTCTGGATGTGGATCTCGGCCATCGTTGGCATGGCGAGCTGCTTTGCAGAGTGTTCTCTGGCCCAACTTTATAAAGAACGTGATGAGAAAGGCCAGTTTCGCGGCGGCCCGGCGTGGTATATGTCACGCGGGCTTGGCATGCGCTGGATGGGCGTGATGTTCTCGGTGTTTCTGCTGCTGGCCTATGGCCTGATTTTCAACACCGTGCAGGCTAACTCCGTTTCGCACGCGCTGAATTATGCGTTCCATCTCCCTGAAGTGGTCACGGGCGTAACGCTTGCGCTTTGCGCGCTCTTTGTCATCGTGCGTGGACTCCGCGGCGTGGCAAAACTGATGCAGTGGGTGGTGCCGATCATGGCCCTGCTTTGGGTTTGCGCAAGCCTGGTCATCAGCCTGTGGCACCTTACCGCCCTCCCGGCGATATTTGAAAATATCATCCGCAGCGCGTTTGGCTGGCAGGAGGCCGCAGCGGGCGCGGTGGGTTACACCATCAGCCAGGCGTTAACCAGCGGCTTTCAGCGCGGAATGTTTTCCAATGAAGCAGGCATGGGTTCGACTCCGAACGCAGCAGCGGCAGCCGCCTCCTGGCCCCCTCACCCTGCCGCCCAAGGCATCGTTCAGATGATAGGCGTCATCGTGGATACTCTGGTTATCTGCACGGCGACCGCCATGGTTGTCCTGCTGGCCGGGCACGACACCACCGTGACGACCGAAGACGGGATCCAGCTGGTACAGAAAGCGATGATGAGTTTTGGCGGCATATGGGGATCGGGATTCGTGGCGGGCATCGTTCTGCTTTTTGCCTTCAGCTCCATTGTGGTTAACTATATCTACGCTGAAAATAACCTTATTTATTTAAAGCTTAACAGCAAGCGTAACATCTGGCTGTTACGCATCATCACCGTGGTGATGCTGATGTCCGGCGCCATGTTGAGCCTGCCGGTCGTGTGGCAGCTGGCGGACATCATCATGGCGCTGATGGCCATCACTAACCTGACCGCCATTCTGCTGCTCTCTCCGGTGGTACGCATCATTGCCAGCGATTATCTGCGCCAGCGGAAACTGGGCGTACCGCCGGTGTTTGATCCCTCTCGCTATCCGGAAATTGAACAGCAAATTGCCCCCGGCACCTGGGACGATGCGTCGCGCCAATAGCTGTAATCGAACACTTTGCGGGCATTTTTTGCTACAGTCTCGGAAAATGCCTGCAAGGACCGATTATGCTGATTCTGATTTCACCTGCTAAAACGCTCGACTACCAGAGCGAGCTGCCGACAGCACGTTACACTCACCCGGAGCTTCTGGACTATTCCCAGCAGCTCATTTCCGTCGCTCGCAAGCTTTCTGCACCGCAAATAGGCAAGCTGATGAGCATCAGCGACAAATTAGCCGACCTCAACGCCACCCGTTTTCACGACTGGCACCCGGATTTCACCCCGCAAAATGCGCGCCCTGCCATTCTGGCTTTTAAGGGCGATGTCTACACCGGCCTTCAGGCGGAAGAGTTCAGCGAAGCCGATTTTGATTTCGCGCAGCAGCATCTGCGCATGCTTTCTGGCCTGTACGGCGTGCTGCGTCCGCTGGATCTGATGCAACCCTATCGCCTCGAAATGGGCATCCGTCTGGAAAATGCCAAAGGTAAAGATCTCTACCAGTTCTGGGGCGAAGTCATCACCAACAAGCTCAACGAAGCGCTGAAAGCTCAGGGCGATGACATCGTGATTAACCTGGCTTCCGATGAGTACTTTAAGTCAGTTAAAACGAAGCAGTTGAAGGGAAGGATCATCAAGCCGGTGTTCCTCGACGAGAAGAACGGCAAATTCAAAGTGATCAGCTTCTACGCCAAGAAAGCGCGTGGCCTGATGAGCCGCTATATCATTGAAAATCGTCTTACGGACGCGGAACAGCTGAAGGGTTTTGACAGCGAAGGCTATTTCTTTGATGAGAGCGCCTCAACGCAGGACGAACTGGTCTTTAAGCGTCACGAGCTGAAGTGAGAATATTCCCCTCTCTGCTGGAGAGGGGAATCTGCCGTTAGTGATGCCAGCCGTGATCGTCGTGACGATCGTGATGGTCATCATGATGATCGTGGTGATCGTAGTCATGACGTGGACGCCAGTGATCGTTGTAACGTTCGTAGTGGTGATCCCACCAGCCATGGTCGCGCCAGTGACCGCCATCCCAGTAGTTACCGCGATTATCCTGATCGCCAATCTGCAGTTTCACCGCTGGCACCAGCGTGAGTTCTGAAGCATGAACCATCACCGGAGCCACCAGCATCACAGAAAGCGCGAGGATCACAGATTTCATTTTGTTGGACATAGGTTACTCCTTTCACATCATTGCCCGTTATGGGTCGATGTGAAGAGCTTACCTCTGCGATCTCCGACTTGTTATTCTCCGCAATCCCAATTTCTAAGTGCCCGCATTTAATGGGAATTCCTGCTTAATTCCTGCTGGTTTTCTCATTATTTTCTCCATAATTCAGGCGTAAAAAAACCGGGCTCAGTGACCCGGTTTCAGCGATAGCCAGAAGATTACGCTTTAGCCATCATCAGCTTACGCAGCTCTGCAAAATCTGCTGGCAGGTTATGCGACAGCAACGGCAGATCGGCACGATCGGCCAGCTCTTTTGGCAGCGGCAGCTCGGTATCCAGGATCTCTTCCACGCTCTCTTTGAATTTAGCCGGATGCGCGGTACCGAGGAACAGACCGTATTCACCTGGCTGGAGCTGATCGCGCAAAGCACGGTACGCGATTGCCGCGTGAGGCTCAGAGGTGTAGCCGATTTCCTGTAATTCACGCATCGTGGCTTTGGTGGTTTCGTCGTCCACGGCGGCATAGCCCAGCTCGTTCAGACGCCAGACTTTACGGCGGAACAGCTCTTCCACGCGCGGCCAGTTGTTCGGCTGGCTAACGTCCATGGCGTTCGACAGCGTTGCCTGAGTGGATTTCGGCGCCCACTTCCCGTCCTGCAGGAAGCGCGGAACGGTGTCATTGGCATTAGTGGCAGCGATAAAGCGCTTCACCGGCAGGCCCAGAGATTTTGCCAGCAGGCCAGCGGTCAGATCGCCAAAGTTGCCGCTCGGCACGGAAATCACCAGTTGATTGCGCGCTTCCTGCGGGAGCTGCGCCACGGCTTCAAAGTAGTAGCAAATCTGCGCCAGCAGACGACTGATGTTAATCGAGTTGGCGGAGTTCAGACCCAGCGCCGCCTTCAGCTCTTCATCGTCAAACGCCTGTTTAACCAGCGCCTGACAGGCATCAAAATCGCCATCGATGGCGACAGTTTCAATGTTGCCACCGAGCGTGCAGAACAACTTTTCCTGCAGCGGGCTGATTTTGCCTTTTGGATACAGGATGACGACGCGAACATTTTTCAGGCCAAAGAAAGCATGCGCCACGGCAGCGCCGGTATCACCGGAAGTGGCCGTCAGAATAGTCACTGGCTTGTCGCCGCTGATGTGCGTCAGCATCTGCGCCATAAAGCGCCCGCCGAAATCTTTAAACGCCAGCGTCGGCCCGTGGAACAGCTCCAGGCAGCCCACATCGTCCTGCACGTCTTTCACCGGAGCCGGGAAAGCAAACGCCGCACGAACTCGAGCTTCCAGCTCAGCCTGCGGGATCTCCTCAGCAATAAACGCCGAGAGGATTTTGGCGCTGCGGGAAACGAAATCCAGCTTCAGCATTTCATCGATTTCAGTCAGGCTGAATTCAGGCAGATCGTGTGGAAAGAACAGCCCCTGATTTTTACCCAACCCTTGCGTCACGGCCTGCGCGAAGCTGACCTGCTCGTTATGATCTTTTAAGTTATACAGTTTCATTGGTTATCCCACTACGCGTGCGCCCGCTGTATCCAGCCGACAAATATGAACGAAGCCTTCCTGATTTTGCAGATAGTGTTTGCTGAGCCAGTCAGCCACTCGCTGCGCGGTTCCCGGATTATCGCAAAGGGCGAACATCGTCGGCCCGGAACCGGAAATACCACTCGCCAGCGCGCCTATCTCCGCCACCGCCTGGCGCGCTTCGCCAAAGCCTGGCAGCAGTTTGGTGCGATACGGCTCAGCAATAACGTCTTTCATCAGCTTTGCCGCAAGCTGCGGTTGGCGGCTGTAACAGGCATGAATAAAGCCTGCCAGATGACGACCGTGCGCGATACAGTCCTGGCGGCGATACTGCGCAGGAAGAATGGCGCGAGCCTCCGCCGTGGAGACCTTAATCCCCGGATAAGCTAATACCCACAGCCATTCATCAAAGGCGGGAATCTGCTGGCTGATGATGCCGTTCTCTTCCAGCATCAGCTGCACGCCGCCGAGGAAACACGGCGCCACGTTGTCATAGTGCACGCTGCCGGAGATACGCCCTTCCAGCTCGCCCATCAGCGCCAGCATTTTGTGATCGTTGAGCGGTTTGCCGCAGTATTCATTCATCGCCACCAGCGCGGCGACGACGGAACAGGCGCTGGAGCCCAGCCCTGAACCAATCGGCATGTTTTTCTCGAGCGTCATCGCCACCGGAACGGTTTTGCCAATTTCCTGGCAGAAGCGTTCCCAGCATTGATAAACGATATTCTCGCGCGGCTCCACGGGCAGCTTGCTGGCGAAGTGGCCAACGTTTTTCAGGCTGAACGACTCAGCCGCCACCACTTCCACGTTATCGCCGAGCAGAGTGCCATCCACCGGCGTGACAGCCGCGCCCAGCACATCAAACCCGACGCTCATATTGGCACTGGAGGCCGGGGCATAAACCTTCACCATCTTAAACTCCTAACTTCCAGGAAAGGGTACGCAGCAGATCGGCAAACACCCCGGCAGCCGTCACATCGTTACCCGCACCATAACCGCGCAGAACCAACGGCAGCGGCTGATAATAGTGGCTGTAGAAGGCCAGCGCGTTTTCGCCATTTTTCACTTTGTACAGCGGATCGTTACCGTCCACTTCGGCAATCTTCACCCGGCACACGCCGTCTTCTTCAATGTTGCCAACATAGCGCAGGACTTTGCCTTCATCACGCGCTTTGGCAATACGCGCGGCAAACTCTTTATCGAGCTGTGGCAGACGCGCCATAAAGCTGTCGGTATCACCGCTTTCATCGAAGTGATCAGGCAGCACAGATTCCACCACGATATCGTTCAGTTCAAGGCTGCGTCCGGTTTCACGAACCAGGATCAGCAGTTTGCGCGCCACATCCATGCCGGAAAGATCGTCACGCGGATCCGGTTCGGTATAACCCAGTTCACGCGCCGAGCGGGTGGCTTCTGACAGACTCATGCCTTCATCCAGTTTGCCGAAAATGTAAGACAGCGAGCCAGAGAGAATACCGGAGAATTTTTGCAGCTCATCGCCAGCATTCAGCAGGTTTTGCAGGTTTTCAATGACCGGCAGGCCCGCGCCGACGTTGGTGTCGTACAGGAACTTACGGCGCGATCCCGCCGCCGCCTGGCGCAACTCGTGATAGTAGTTCATCGACGAGGTATTCGCCTTTTTGTTCGGCGTCACCACGTGGAAACCTTCGCGCAGGAAATCGGCGTACTGATCCGCCACCGCCTGGTTGGAAGTACAGTCGACAATCACCGGGTTCAGCAGATGATACTCTTTCACCAGGCGGGTCAAACGGGCGAGATTAAACGGCTCTTTCGCCTCTTCAAGTTCGCTTTTCCAGTTTTCAAGATTCAGACCGTGAACGTTGGTCAGCAGCGCGCGGGAGTTTGCGACACCGCAGACACGCAGATCGATATGCTTGTTCTTCAGCCAGGTTTGCTGGCGCTTAAGCTGCTCCAGCAGAGCACCGCCGACGCCGCCAACGCCAATCACAAACACTTCGATCACCTGATCGGTGTTGAACAACATCTGGTGGGTTACGCGCACGCCGGTGGTGGCATCATCATTATTCACCACCACGGAAATGGAGCGCTCGGAGGAGCCCTGAGCAATCGCCACGATGTTGATGTTGGCGCGAGCCAGTGCGGCAAAGAATTTCGCCGAGATGCCGCGCAGAGTGCGCATGCCATCGCCGACCACGGAAATGATGGCCAGACGATCCTGAATGGACAGCGGCTCCAGCAGGCCCTCTTTCAGCTCCAGATAGAACTCTTCTTCCATCGCTTTTTTGGCACGCGCGCTGTCGCTCTGAGGCACACAGAAGCTGATGCTGTATTCGGAAGAAGACTGAGTGATCAGTACGACGGAGATCCCGGCACGGGACATGGTGGCAAATACGCGAGCCGCCATTCCAACCATGCCCTTCATGCCAGGGCCAGAGACGTTGAACATTGCCATGTTGTTAAGGTTGGAAATGCCCTTCACCGCCAGGCCGTCTTCATCGCGGCTGGCTCCGATAAGCGTACCTGGAGCCTGCGGGTTGCCGGTGTTTTTAATCAGACAGGGGATCTGGAACTGTGCGATAGGCGCAATGGTGCGCGGGTGCAGCACTTTTGCCCCGAAATACGAAAGCTCCATCGCTTCCTGATAGGACATCGACTTCAGCAGACGCGCATCCGGCACCTGGCGCGGATCGCAGGTATAAACGCCGTCAACGTCGGTCCAGATCTCACAGCAGTCGGCGCGCAGGCAGGCCGCGAGCACGGCAGCGGAATAGTCGGAGCCGTTGCGTCCCAGCACCACCAGCTCGCCCTTTTCGTTACCGGCGGTAAAGCCCGCCATCAGTACCATATGGTCTGACGGAATTTGGCTTGCCGCGATACGGCGGGTGGACTCAGTGATATCTACAGTGGATTCAAGGTAATGACCTACTGCGAGCAGTTTTTCCACCGGGTCGATCACCGTGACCTTGTGGCCGCGAGCCTCCAGCAGGCCAGCCATAATGGCAATCGAGAGCTTTTCACCGCGGCAAATCAGCGCCGCATTGACCGCATCCGGGCACTGCCCCAGCAGACTAATACCGTGAAGGACGTGTTTAATCTGGGCAAACTCTTGATCGACAAACGCGCTTAGCTGGGCAAGGGGGAAACCAGGCTGGATGTCGGCAAGTCCCTGAAGCAGTTCGGTAAAAATACGTTCAGCATCGGCAATATTCGGGAGAGCATCCTGACCGCCGATGGTTTTCTCAATCATCGCGACCAGATGGTTGGTGATTTTGGCCGGGGCAGAGAGCACGGTGGCTACCTGCCCCTGCCTGGCGTTACTTTCCAGAATGTCGGCAACACGCAGAAAGCGCTCTGCATTTGCCACTGATGTACCGCCGAACTTCAAGACTCGCATGGTGATTACCCCTTGATCTTTGGTCGAAAAAAAAGCCCGCACTGTTCAGGTGCGGGCTTTTTTCTGTTTTTCCTGTACGCGTCAGCCCGCACCAGTACCTGTGGTAATAGTGATGGTGGTAATGGTTGTCATTGTGCTGATGCGAATCATGGATGTTGTGTGCTCTGTTATTTTAACTTGTCTGTCGTCTGCCTATATTGGTTAAAGTATCTGCCAGGCTAAGTCAACGAATTTTTACATTCGTCACATTTGGCTGCCCTCACGACGGCTGCTGCCTGAAGCGTGAAAGATAACGAATTTCCCCACTAACGACGCATGCCATCGACTTATTACCCCATAATGAAAACTTATGGCAGCAGATTACTCTGTGAGATTTTTTTCAATATCATGCAACAAACGATGCAGCATGGCGGTATCCCGCTGCTCAAAAAGACCGATGCGCTGTTGCAGCCAGTCAGCCATTTTCACATCGTCGGCCACTTTTAACTTTTCCAGTAAGGCGGTGATACGCGCACGCAACGCATGCAGCTGCTTTTCGTCACCGTGAGTTGCGCCAGTGGTCGAAATTTGTGTCAAAGCCGAGAGCTGGTAACAATAAACCATCACCGCCTGTCCCAGATTTAACGACGGATAATCCGCCACCATCGGCACTCCGGTCAGAACGTCAGCCAGCTCAAGCTCATCGTTGGTTAAGCCGGAATCCTCGCGGCCAAACACCAGCGCGGCATGGCCCATCCACTGAGATTTTTCCTGCAGCATCGGCAGCAGTTCCTGCGGAGTGGCGTAGTAGTGGAAACGCGCCCGGCTGCGCGCGGTGGTCGCGACGGTGAAGTCGACATCGTGCAATGCGGCCTCAAGCGTTTGATAAGTCTTGATATTCTCGAGTATGTCGCCGGAGCCGTGCGCCACCCACTGCGCAGCAGGTTCAAGATGAGCCTGGCTGTCGACGATCCGCAGCTCGGTAAAGCCCATAGTTTTCATTGCCCTGGCTGCGGCACCGATGTTTTCAGCCCTTGCTGGCGAAACCAGCACTATTGATAAGCGCATGTAATCTTCTCTTTTTTTACCCGGCGACGTGAATAATGTGATGCACATCAGCATTTTGCGCGTCGCGAATTTACTTAATTGCAACAAAAAACGGTGAAATGGTGTTTCTTAACACATAAACAATTCTTACCTGTTCCCCAAGAATCCACCGAGATCATATGTTAACAGAACGACTATATCCCTATGTTCTTCTGGGACATTTAAAAAAAGATTATCCCTCATCATTTGTATTCAAATGACTAATTAGTTCACATTTGCAACCACTCCAAATGTTGATTTTTTGTGACAAAGGCTAGCATTTGGATGCGAGGATTTCACAAGAGTGTTAACGTGCTACAATTGAACTTGATATAAGTCAACGAAGCGTAGTTTTATTGGGTGTCAGCCATCTCTGAGCCTGTTATGTTGCTGTTAAAATGGTTAGGATGACAGCCGTTTTTGACACTGTCGGGTCCAGAGGGAAAGTACCCACGACCAAGCTAATGATGTTGTTGACGTTGATGGAAAGTGCATCAAGAACGCAATTACGTACTTTAGTCATGTTTTGCCGGTCATGTTAATTTTTAACATGCATCAGGCTGGTGAGGGACTTTGGTACTTCCTGTTTCGATTTAGTTGGCAATTTAGGTAGCAAACATGCAGACCCCGCACATTCTTATCGTTGAAGACGAGTTGGTAACACGCAACACGTTAAAAAGTATTTTCGAAGCAGAAGGTTACGATGTGTTCGAAGCCACCGATGGCGCGGAAATGCATCAGATCCTGTCTGAAAATGATGTCAATCTGGTGATCATGGACATCAATCTTCCGGGCAAAAACGGCCTTCTGCTGGCGCGTGAACTGCGTGAGCAGGCTAACGTCGCACTGATGTTCCTGACCGGTCGTGATAACGAAGTGGATAAGATCCTGGGCCTCGAAATCGGCGCGGATGATTATATCACCAAGCCATTCAACCCACGCGAACTGACTATCCGTGCCCGCAACCTGCTCTCCCGTACCATGAACCTGGGTTCCGTGAGCGAAGAGCGTCGCAGCGTTGAAAGCTATAAATTCAACGGTTGGGAACTGGATATCAACAGCCGTTCTCTGGTCAGCCCTAACGGTGAGCAGTACAAGCTGCCGCGCAGTGAATTCCGCGCGATGCTGCACTTCTGCGAAAATCCGGGCAAGATCCAGTCTCGTGCCGAGCTGCTGAAGAAAATGACCGGTCGCGAGCTGAAGCCGCATGACCGTACCGTCGACGTGACTATCCGTCGCATTCGTAAGCATTTCGAATCTACGCCAGATACGCCGGAAATCATCGCGACGATCCACGGCGAAGGTTACCGTTTCTGCGGTGAGCTGCAGGAATAGCAGGCACAAGCCTCAAACAGAAAACGGCGCCGCGGCGCCGTTTTTTTATGTCTGTTATTCCGATTTCCACGGCATGATCGGCACCGCGCTGATGGCGTTTTTCGGCGAACCGTCCACCACCTTGTCAGAGTAAGTCAGATAAACGAGCGCGTTACGTTTGGCGTCATAAAAACGTACGACCTGGAGTTTTTTGAATACCAAAGAGGTACGTTTCTGGAACACGACCTCGCCCTCGGACTTACCGCTCTTAATCTTATCACTCAGCTCAACCGGCCCGACCTGCTGGCAGGAAATAGCGGCATCGGAAGTATCTTCCGCAAGACCAAGCCCCCCTTTAATGCCCCCTGTTTTGGCGCGGCTGACATAGCAGGTGACGTTTTTCACATCGGGATCGTCAAACGCTTCGACCACAATTTTATGATCGGGGCCAATCATCTTGAACACGGTGTCGACGGATCCGATTTGCTCAGCCTGTACCGCCCCACTCATCGTTGCCAACAGAAGACCTGCCATTAAGCTCTTGTATTTCATATTGTTACCATTTTTGACCGTGAAGTCGGAGGAATATTGTGCATCTTAAAAGAAACTGTTTATAGATCACAGCTTTACAAATTTCATACCTATTTTAAGTCTAATTAAGCACGTTAGCGCAAAAAAAACACTGAATGCTAAAACATCAAAAAATGCTATGATCCGCTACCCTAGTTACAGGCACCTGCGTTAAGGATGAGGACATTATATGGATCAGGCTGGGATAATTCGCGATCTGTTAAGCTGGCTTGAAGGGCATCTCGATCAACCTTTGTCACTGGATAATGTTGCGGCTAAGGCTGGCTATTCCAAGTGGCATTTGCAAAGGATGTTCAAGGATGTGACAGGCCATGCTATCGGTGCTTATATCCGCGCTCGTCGCTTGTCGAAGTCTGCTGTCGCTCTGCGTCTGACGGCTCGCCCTATTCTGGACATCGCGCTGCAATACCGTTTTGACTCCCAACAAACGTTTACCCGCGCTTTTAAGAAACAGTTTAGCCTGACACCGGCACTTTATCGCCGCTCGCCGGACTGGAGCTCCTTTGGTATGCGCCCACCGCTGCGTCTGGGTGAGTTCACGATGCCGAAATTCGAGTACGTGACGCTGCCAGAAACGCACCTTGTCGGCGTGACGCAAAGCTATACCTGTAAACTGGAAGAGATTTCAGAATTCCGTCAGCAGATGCGGGTGCAATTCTGGCGTGAATTCCTTGGCAATTCACCGTCAATTCCACCGATGCTCTACGGCCTGCATGAGCCTCGGCCAAGCCTTGATCGGGATGACGAGCAGGAAGTGCTGTACACCACAGCGCTCACTCCGGAAATGGCTAACGGCCATCTTCAGGATGCCCATCCGGTTCGTCTCGAAGGCGGTGAATACGTGATGTTTACCTATGAAGGGCTGGGGACAGGCGTGCAGGAGTTCATTCTGACCGTTTACGGAACCTGCATGCCGATGCTCAACCTGACCCGTCGTAAGGGCCAGGATATTGAGCGATTCTTCCCGCAGAAAGATGCGATAAACCAGGAACCGCCTATCCAGCTGCGCTGTGAATATTTGGTTCCGATTCGCCGCTAGCGCTGCAGTTCATCCAACGCAGGGGCGTCCAGATGCGTGACGTCTCCTGCCGTTTCGACAATCCATCCCGGCGCCAGCCACTGACTTTCCTGATAATCCACACGAGAAATTGAGCAGTTACGCAGACGCAGGCGACGTTCTGCATAAGCCGGTAACCCCAGAATCGTACTGACCAGGCAGCCCAGCGCGATACCGTGACTCACCAAAAGCGGACGGCTACCTTCCGGCAATTCAAGGCAGTCTTTCAGCGCCGCGCTGACGCGATCGCCCAGCTCCTGCATCGACTCTCCTTCCGGAATTCGCCCGTCAGGCGTGCCGTTCACCAGGCTGCGACGCCACTCTTCTTCTTCGGCCGTCAGTGAATCAATCAGCCGACGTTCGAGGACGCCCATGTTAAGTTCGCGCAGGCGCGGATCGTAGGTCACGCTGCAGCCACAGGCCTCAGCGATGATTTCCGCTGTGCGGCGCGTACGGCCCAGATCGCTGGAGATCACATGAGTGATGCCCAAAGCTTTGACGCGATCGCCGACCTGACCGGCCTGATGCTCGCCTTTTTCCGTCAGCGGGCTGTCGGACTGGCCTTGAATACGTCGCTCGGCGTTCCACTGAGTCTCACCGTGGCGAACAAGGTATACCTGTAACATGCTAATTTTCCGTTATACTGCGATGATAATTTTTTTCGTAAGTGTACTGATTATGCACAATGTTGTCACAGCCACCACCAATCCCGCCAAAATTAAGGCTATTCTGCAGGCTTTTGACGAGATCTTCGGCGAAGGATCCTGCCATATTGATGCCGTTTCCGTCGAGAGCGGTGTACCAGAACAACCTTTCGGAAGCCCAGAAACGCGCGCTGGCGCACGAAATCGCGTAGAAAACGCACGACAGGTTCGTCCCGATGCCGACTTTTGGGTCGCTATTGAAGCGGGCATTGATGACGATAGCACATTCAGTTGGGTGGTCATTGAAAGCCGCGAACAGCGCGGTGAAGCCCGCTCGGCCACGCTCCCGCTTCCCGCAGTGATTCTCGAACGCGTGCGCGCAGGCGATGCGCTTGGTCCGGTGATGTCGCACTACACCGGCATTGATGAAATTGGCAAAAAAGAGGGAGCGATAGGCGTGTTCACTGCGGGAAAACTGACCCGCAGCAGCGTTTATCATCAGGCTGTGATTCTGGCGCTAAGTCCTTTCCACAACGCTGTCTATCGGTAATTCAGATTGCCTGATGCGGCCTACGATTGATTACCTCGTAGGCACGATAAGCATAGCGCATCGGGCAATGCTACTCACCGTGATTGAGCAATACCTGTTCCAGCCACTGACGAAGCTCTGGCGGCGCGGACTTCAGGCTGTTTGAGCCACGCGTGATAGTCGCAATGCCTGCACCCAGCTCGCTTTTCAGCTCGCGCTGGCTCATCTCCCCACGCAGCAGTTCTTCAATAATGCGCACCCGGGTGCCAAGCGCTTCTCGCTCATCCGGTGTCATCATCAGATTCAGTAACGGCAGATGAAGGTCGGCAGCAAAAGCCTGGCGGATCAGGTCGACAAAGCGAAGCCACTCCTGGTGGCGCTGTTCGGCATTCTCTGCTGAATAAGGGGATTGTTGGGTCATGTTACGCCACCGTGTTGGGGCGGAGGGAATAACCCTCCGCCGGATGTACTCTTTAGCGAGTACAAGCATAACATACTCTCAGCGGATCAGTAACGTTGCTTCCACTCGTCATCGGTGAGGATCTGCGGCTTCTCGCCCATGAAGTAGCGGTAGTAGGCGTCATAAGCCAGCACGTTCTTCACATAGCCTCGCGTTTCAGAGAACGGAATGCTTTCGACAAACGCAGCGGCATCAATACGCCCGGCGCTGTTGCCCTGCCAGGTTCTGACCCGGCCAGGCCCGGCATTATAGGCGGCTGAAGCGTAAATGCGGTTGTTACCAAACTGCTGATAAACATACTGTAAATAGCTGGTGCCAATGTTGATATTCGTTTCCGGATCCAGCAGCTGATTCGGCCCGCTATAGCCCGGGATATTGAACATCTTCACCGTGTGAGTCGCGGTTCCAGGCATAATTTGCATCAGCCCGGTAGCCCCAACCGGTGAGCGAACTTTGGGATTCCATGCGCTTTCCTGACGCGCAATGGCCATTGCATAGCTTTTGCTGATGACTTTATCGCTGGTGTAGCGGACAAACAGATCTTTGTACGCCAGCGGGAAGCGCTCCTCGAGGTTATCCCACAGCTTGCCAGCAATCGTTGCCTGAACGCTGAGATCCCACCAGCCCTTATCAAAGGCATATTTCGCCAGCTGGCCTTGCTCATTACGGGTGCGGCTGGTCACCAGATTCGACCACTCACTGCGGGCGGTATTATCCTGATTCCAGTACATTAATTCCTGCACACGCAGCATCTCAGGCCCGCTAACCAGCAGCGGTGCAACTGTTCCCTCAGGCTTCTCTACGCGAATCGGGTAGTCTTCGCCAAGGCGCTGGGCAGCCATCATCGGATAGAAGCCCCGTTCCCGCATCAGGGTATGCAGAATATCTTTCGCTTCCTGGTCGCGCCCGCGCTCCATCAGCAAATCAGCCTGCCAGTAGCGCCACTCATCCTTGTCTTTGGCTTCCATCGGCAACCGCGCAAGCCAGGTATTCAGGCCACGGCGATCGCCATTACCGATAGCCATTCTGACGCGACGCTCAACCAAAGAGGTCGACTGCGAGCGCATAATCGCGTCATCACGCCAGCGAGCCTGTTCATCCGTGACATCCGTTCCCATCAAACGCCAGGCCACGATATCACGCAGCTCCTGGGTCTGATCTTCCGTCAGTTTTTGCGCCTGGACTAAAGAAGGGATCATCAACCGGGCATTGTCGGCATCCTGGCGAGCGACGCTGGCAAACGCCACTGCGGCCATTTGCCGGGTAAAATCTGTTGCTCCGGTACTTTGGGCAAAAGTCAGGACGCTGTTGGGATTGTTGGCGAGACTTACCACGGCCGACGCGATGGTCTGGTATTGCGCAGGCATCTGGTTTGCAAGCGACGTCACCAGGCTGGTGTTCCCCGCCTTCATCGCCAGCCGAATTCGCTCAAGGTATGCCAGCGGATCCTGCGCGCCAGAGGTTCGCCACGCGTCAAACAGCGGACCGCAGGCTGAAGGTTGATTTTTACCGGTCAGCCACAGATCTTTCGCACCGTCCCACGCTGCCTGAGTCAGCCCTGTGCTGTATTTGGCGTAGAAATAGTTGCACTGAGCCTCGGTGGTGGTGGGTTTATCCGGGCTGAAGGCCAGTAAACCTTGCCAGTCCTGACGGCGGGCCAGTTCGTTAACGTAGCGGTTGCGCAGCGTGCGGGCCGCAGGCAGTGTTGGGTTGGCCTGCACAAACTGGCTGACGACAAAGGCGGGTTCATTCGTCAGATCGTCAGTAATTTCCCGATATTGCAGATACGGATACAGCGGATAGTCTTTCAGCGTCGGCATCAGCGTTGCAACAACGTCCATCTGCCGGTTATCCCAGGCCTGTTTGATCTGCGCATAGCGGCTGCGTTGTTCATCAAGTGAATCCGCGTGGACCGCGCTACTGACCGTTATTAAAGCAATGCCTGCAGCCAGAAGACGCCACGTCAGGGGGTTAGCTTTTTCCACAAGCGCTCCTTTTAAAATCGAACCAATGCAGCATCATGCCGCGTTAAAAAGCCGTGTTCGCTAAATCTCCTTCATTCCTGAAGCGTTAGCGGACACAGCTTCTCTTTATGCTAATCAGACAACCAAAATCTTGCCACGTTGCGAACTCTTTTTTCCCGTTCCTGTTATCACCATCACCTGCTGGGATTAGCCTGCGAAAAAGGCTACACTTCGCCTTTGTTCTCACCATCAAAATAAAAGAGGCGAAGTCCAACGTGGCTCAATTCGTTTATACCATGCATCGCGTCGGCAAAGTGGTTCCGCCGAAGCGTCATATTCTGAAAAACATCTCGCTGAGCTTCTTCCCTGGCGCAAAAATCGGTGTACTGGGCCTGAACGGCGCAGGTAAATCCACCCTGCTGCGCATCATGGCCGGTATTGATACCGATATCGAAGGGGAAGCACGCCCACAGCCAGGCACCAAAATTGGTTACCTGCCGCAGGAGCCGCAGCTCAACCCTGAACATACCGTCCGTGAATCCGTGGAAGAAGCCGTTTCAGAAGTGGTTAACGCACTGAAAGGTCTCGACGAAGTGTACGCTAAGTATGCCGAGCCAGACGCCGACTTCGACAAACTCGCTGCCCAACAGGGTAAATACGAAGAGATCATCCAGGCGCACGACGGTCACAACCTGAACGTGCAGCTGGAGCGTGCCGCAGACGCCCTGCGCCTGCCAGACTGGGATGCGAAAATCGCCAACCTGTCCGGTGGTGAACGTCGCCGCGTGGCGCTGTGCCGCCTGCTGCTGGAAAAACCAGACATGCTGCTGCTCGACGAACCAACTAACCACCTGGATGCTGAATCCGTGGCCTGGCTGGAACGCTTCCTGCACGACTTCGAAGGCACCGTTGTGGCGATCACCCACGACCGTTACTTCCTCGATAACGTAGCGGGCTGGATCCTCGAACTGGACCGTGGTGAAGGTATTCCGTGGGAAGGCAACTACTCCTCCTGGCTGGAGCAGAAAGATCAGCGTCTGGCGCAGGAAGCCTCTGCCGAAGCCGCTCGTCGTAAATCCATCGAGAAAGAGCTGGAGTGGGTCCGTCAGGGCGCGAAAGGCCGTCAGTCTAAGGGTAAAGCCCGTCTCGCACGCTTTGAAGAACTCAACAATACCGAATACCAGAAACGTAACGAAACCAACGAACTGTTTATTCCGCCTGGAGCACGCCTCGGGGATAAAGTGGTGGAAGTGGCAAACCTGGGCAAATCCTACGGTGACCGCGTTCTGATCGACGACCTGAGCTTCTCCGTACCGAAAGGCGCTATCGTTGGCATCATCGGTCCGAACGGCGCGGGTAAATCTACCCTGTTCCGCATGATGTCTGGTCAGGAACAGCCTGACAGCGGCAGCATCACCCTCGGTGAAACCGTGAAATTGGCTTCCGTCGATCAGTTCCGCGACGCGATGGATAACAGCAAAACCGTGTGGGAAGAAGTTTCCGGCGGGCTGGATATCATGAAAGTCGGCAACACCGAAATGCCAAGCCGCGCCTACGTGGGCCGTTTCAACTTCAAAGGCACCGACCAGGGCAAACGCGTGGGCGAACTGTCCGGCGGTGAGCGCGGTCGTCTGCACCTGGCGAAGCTGCTGCAGGTTGGCGGCAACGTACTGCTGCTCGATGAACCAACCAACGACCTGGATATCGAAACCCTGCGCGCGCTGGAAAACGCCCTGCTGGAGTTCCCGGGCTGTGCGATGGTTATCTCGCACGACCGTTGGTTCCTCGACCGTATCGCCACCCACATTCTGGACTACCAGGATGAAGGTAAGGTGGAATTCTTCGAAGGTAACTTTACCGAATACGAAGAGTACAAGAAACGCACCCTCGGCGCCGACGCGCTGGAGCCGAAGCGTATCAAGTACAAGCGCATCGCGAAATAAAAACAAAAAGGCAACCTCGGTTGCCTTTTTTAATGTTTGTCAGAGTGAAGCCTCAGAACGCACAAACCTAGCCCTGCTCACCCATCATCTGCTTCACCAGCTCTACGCAGCGCAGGAAACGTGCGTCATAGTCGGATTCCTCAACGTGAACAAAATCGACATTGTTCTCATTGAGCATCTCCACCAGCATCGTCTGGAACTCTTTTCTGTCCACCGAGCTGCCCAGACTACGCAGCCCATCGGCCACCCACGGGGTATTGTTTTCCAGCAGAATCACCAGATCAAAGCGGTATTCGTCAATCAGCGCCTGCACGAACGGATGCTCACGGCCTTCGTATTTCTTACAGAACGCCTGAGTGGTGACAAAATCAGTATCGATAAACGCCACTTTATTGGCGTACTTCACCGCGAAATCAATGTACTGTGCGTGACCGAGGGCGATTTTATCGTAGTCGGAATACTGGAGCGCCATCTCATCACCGCCGAGGTGAGAAAAGACGTAGTCGCGGCCATATTCCCAGGCGCTGGTGGTGTTGAAGATATTGGCCAGCTTGTTGACCAGCGTGGATTTCCCGCTCGATTCCCCGCCCAGAATAGCCACAGTGCGCACGAAGAACGGCTTCACTTCCGTCGGAATATATTCCCAATAGCGCGAAGGGTTTTCACGAATTTGCGCCCCACTGATGCTCATAAACGTTCGCTTCGGATCGATCAGCACCGTTTCGGTACCCAGATGCTGACGGAACTGCGGCGCATCGGCTTCTTCAGAGGTGTAAATGGTGTTGGGCTGAATACCCTTCTCTTCCATAAACGTTTTGATGCCGTGGCTCCAGACGTCCCAGCCGTGCGGATACGGCTCCATGCCCTCTTCATTGAAAGCATGAATGCGAATATTTTTCTGATACTTAAAGGTCTGCAGCAGCCAGCGCAGTCTGTCCGAAACCGTCGGCTGCTGCGACATCGCGCTGTCTTCGAAAAGCTCACGATCGCGCTTTTCATCATAACCCATGATGATATGCAGCTCGTCGACCTGGCTACAGGCTCGCTGGATCAGATAAATATGCCCGGTGTGCAGCGGGTAAAACTTGCCGAACACGACCCCGACGGTTTTCTGCTGACGGGGAAACTCCAGCCCCAGAAAACGGTGCAGCGCCTCAAGTTTTTGCGCGCTCGGGCTTTTGATTTTGGCATTCAACAGCTGGCTGAGATAGCCCTTGGTCATCCCGCTGGCGTCCGCCACCTGCTGTAAAGTGCAGCCCTTCTGACGGATCGCGGTTTTGATGTAATCGAATGATGACATAAATTACGGTGCCTCCTGCAAAATCGAATACGTGTAATTATAAGTCGTCAAAGACACTTAGCGCATCAGAGAGCTTTTTGACAGGGAATACCTTCATCCCTTCAGGCAGTTTTTTCGGCACGTTGGCAGCTGGCACAATGGCGCGCTTGAAGCCGTGTTTTGCCGCTTCGGAGATACGCTCCTGGCCGCTCGGTACCGGGCGAATTTCCCCGGCCAGCCCCACTTCGCCAAACACCACCAGATCCTGCGGCAGCGCGCGGTTGCGCAGGCTGGAAACCATCGCTAACAGCAGCGCTAAATCGGCGCTGGTTTCGGTGACTTTCACCCCGCCAACGACGTTAACAAACACGTCCTGATCCGCCATCTGCAGCCCACCGTGACGATGCAGAACGGCCAACAGGATTGCCAGACGGTTTTGCTCGAGGCCCACCGCCACACGGCGCGGGTTAGACATCATCGACTGATCGACCAGCGCCTGAATCTCAACCAGCAGCGGACGAGTCCCTTCCCAGACCACCATCACCGAACTGCCTGGCGTGATTTCTTCTCCGCGACTCAGGAAAATGGCCGACGGGTTGCTGACTTCGCGCAGGCCTTGTTCGGTCATGGCGAACACACCCAGCTCATTGACCGCGCCAAAACGGTTTTTATGGCTACGCAGCGTGCGGAAGCGGGAGTCAGCATCGCCATCCAGCATCACAGAACAGTCAATGCAGTGCTCGAGCACCTTAGGCCCCGCCAGTGAGCCATCTTTGGTGACGTGGCCGACCATGATGATTGCCACACCGCGCGTTTTCGCAAAGCGCGTCAGATAGGCTGCTGATTCACGCACCTGCGCCACGCTGCCCGGCGAAGACTGCACGTCCGCCATGTGCATCACCTGAATGGAGTCGATGACCATCAGCTTCGGCTGCTCTTCTTCAGCAATCGTGCAGATTTGCTCAATGCCGGTCTCAGAAAGCATGTTCAGATTGGCCGTCGGTAATCCCAGGCGGTGCGCGCGCATCGCAACCTGCTGCAGAGATTCTTCCCCTGTTACGTACAGGGTTTTCATCTGCTCACTGAGCTTGCACAGCGTTTGCAGCAGCAGCGTTGATTTACCCGCACCAGGATTCCCGCCAATCAGGATCGCACTTCCGGGCACCACGCCGCCGCCCAGCACGCGGTCAAATTCTTTAAAGCCAGTAGTAAAACGTGGCAGCTCTTCGAGGCTTATCTCAGAAAGTTTCTGCACCCGGGAAGCTCCGGCACTGCCTGCATAGCCACTCAGTCGCTCATTGCGCGCCACGGTGGGCGAGGCAGCAATGCGCACTTCTGTAATGGTGTTCCAGGCATGACAGGCGCTGCACTGTCCCTGCCAGCGCGGGTAGTCCGCGCCGCACTCGTTACAGACAAAGGCGCGTTTGGGAGCTTTCGCCACGTTAACCTCTTCTTATTTCTGGTTCAGGCTGCCGGAGAGGATGCAGAACACCCCCATCAGATCGGCGTGACGAATCGTCACTTCAGTCTGTTCATTCACTTTTGGCTTGGCATGATAGGCGATACCCAGCCCGGCGGCTTTGATCATCGGCAGATCGTTGGCACCATCGCCAATGGCTACGGTCTGGTTAACGGGAATTTCGTACTTTTCTGCCAGTCGTTTCAGCGTGGTGGCTTTGTATTTAGCATCGACGATATCGCCGATTACATTGCCCGTCAGCACGCCATCACGGATTTCCAGCTCGTTCGCTACTACGGCCGTCAGGCGCAGTTTCTCGCGCAGATACTCGGCAAAGAAGGTGAAGCCACCGGAGGCAATCGCCACTTTCCAGCCCAGCGTTTCCAGCTTCAGCACCAGCGATGCCAGGCCCGGCATCAGCGGCAGCGTATCGCGAACCTGACGCAGAATGTTCGCATCGGCGCCTTTCAGCGTCGCCACCCGCTGGCGCAGGCTGGCGGTGAAATCGAGCTCACCGCGCATGGCGCGTTCCGTTACTTCCGAAACCAGCTCGCCGGTTCCGGCCAGTTTGGCAATTTCATCAATACACTCAATCTGGATTGCCGTGGAGTCCATATCCATCACCAGCAGACCTTGAGTGCGCAGGTGAGGAATTTTCCCCAGCGGAGCCACATCCAGCTGCGCATCGTGCGCAAGGCGAGTGGCACGCGGCGTCAGCGATCCCGCCAGGCGAATCACCTGATAGTCTTCCACGCACCAGGCGGCAACAATCACCATCGCCGCACCCAGCGCATGCTGGTAATCGGTCAGGCGCTGTTTGTCGAGGTGGCGACCATACAGCAGCCAGCCGCTGCGCCCGGCGTGATAGTCCAGCGGCATCACTTCATCACCACTCAGGGACAGCGGCAGCCCCGGCCACAGGGAAACATCGTCGGGCAGATCGCACCAGGTCAGACTGTTCGGCATTACGGCTCCAGTAATCCAGATTCTTGGCAGGAAAATAACGCAAGAGGCTACCCTGTATCCAGCGCTTCTGGCAACATTAAGCTGCAAAATGTTGGGGCCGCGCCTGGATGTTCCCTCAGTTCCGTTCTGCTATACCCACACCGCCTCTGGTGGATAACGACGAAACAGCCCACTTGATGAATGACTATGCTGACAACTAAAAGAATAACAGGGATGGATTCCCCCTGGTTTGCTGAGGTGGATGCACTCTATGAAAGAGCGTTTCCTCTGCACGAGCAGCGCGAACCTGATGCCAAGAAAAGCGCGCTAGCCAACGAGCGTTACGCCTTACTGGCATGGTTTGATGACCATCAGTTTATTGGTCTGACGGGAAGCTGGTGCTTCGCTGAGTACAGCTACATCGAGCATCTTGCCGTCAACGATAAGCTTCGCTCTCAGGGTTATGGCAAACGCATCCTTAACCATCTGCTGGAGCAGCAACCCTTAACCATTCTGGAAATCGATCCGCTGACAACGGAGATCGCTCACAAACGCCTGCGCTTTTACCAGAGTCTTGGCTTTTACGAGAATGCCTGGCCACACTTCCACCCTAGCTATCATGAGGGCATGGAAGACCATCAGCTTATCGTGCTGAGCTACCCGCAGCCCGTCAGCGCTGCGCAATATCAGCGCTTCAGTAACGACCTGCGTCATGTGGTGATGGAAAAAGAGTAACCTGCACGTTTTCAAAGGTGGAATATGGTTCGCGCAAAACTGAAATTCCGGCTGCATCGCGCCGTGATCGTTCTTATCTGTCTTGCCCTGCTGGTTGCCCTGATGCAGGGAGCGTCGTGGTTCAGCCAAAACTCTCAGCGGCAGCGGAATCCGCAGATGGAAGAACTGGCTCGCTCGCTGGCCCACCAGGTGACGCTGAATCTGGTTCCGCTGATGCGCTCAGAAACACCTGATGAGAAAAAAATCAGCCAGCTGCTGCAACAGCTCACCACCAACAGTCGCCTTCTTGACGCCAGCGTTTACGATGAACAGGGCGATCTGGTGGCGCACGCGGGCGAAAGCGTGGACGTCCGCGACAGGCTGGCGCTGGATGGCAAAAAAGCGGGCGGTTACTTCAACCAGCAGCTGGTGGAACCTATTCAGGGCAAGAATGAACCACTGGGTTATCTGCGTCTCACGCTCGACACCCATACGCTACCAACCGAAGCCAAACAGGTGGATAACACCACCAACATCCTGCGCCTGATGCTGCTACTTTCTCTGGCGATTGGCGTGGTATTGACCCGAACTCTGCTTCAGGGCAAACGCACCCGCTGGCAGCAATCCCCTTTCCTGCTGACGGCGAACAAACCGGTGCCCGAAGAGGATGAGGGCGACAAGCAGGATAAGTGATAAGTTAGGTGAATCATTAAGAAAAGGAAATCTGTCATGTCGACGCTACGCTTGCTGCTCTCTGACTCATACGATCCCTGGTTTAACCTGGCGGTGGAAGAGTGTATTTTTCGCCAGATGCCAGCCACTCAGCGGGTGCTGTTTTTATGGCGCAACGCCGATACGGTGGTCATTGGTCGTGCGCAAAACCCATGGAAGGAGTGCAACACGCGCCGGATGGAAGAAGATAATGTCCGCCTTGCGCGACGCAGCAGCGGCGGCGGTGCGGTATTCCACGACCTCGGCAATACCTGTTTCACCTTTATGGCCGGCAAGCCGGAGTATGATAAAACCATCTCCACGGAAATTGTGCTGAACGCACTGAATGCGCTGGGCGTCACGGCGGAAGCTTCAGGGCGAAATGACCTGGTGGTCAAAACGCCGGAAGGCGATCGCAAAGTCTCAGGCTCAGCCTATAAAGAGACAATGGATCGCGGCTTTCATCACGGCACCCTGCTGCTGAATGCCGATCTCAGCCGGCTGGCTAACTACCTCAATCCGGACAAGAAAAAGCTACAGGCCAAAGGCATCACTTCGGTGCGCGGCCGCGTGGCTAATCTGACCGAGCTGCTGCCCGGCATCACCCATGAGCAAATCTGTGAGGCCATTACCGAAGCCTTCTTTGCCCACTACGGCGAGCGGGTCGAAGCTGAAGTGATCTCCCCGGATAAGACCCCGGACTTGCCTAATTTCGCTGAAACCTTTGCCCGCCAGAGCAGCTGGGAGTGGAACTTCGGCCAGGCGCCAGCCTTTTCACATCTGCTGGATGAACGCTTTACCTGGGGTGGCGTGGAGCTTCATTTCGACGTCGAAAAAGGTCATATCACCCGCACGCAGGTGTTTACCGACAGCCTTAATCCGGCACCGTTGGAAGCATTAGCTACGCGATTACAGGGCTGTTTATATCGCGCAGACGTATTGCAGCAGGAATGTGACTCGCTGCTGGCGGACTTCCCTGAACAGGAAAAAGAGCTGCGGGAATTGTCGGCGTGGATCGCCCAGGCGGTGCGCTAGATAACATCTGAGAGCGCATTCGGGAATGGATATAAAAAAGGCAACCGTGCGTGGTTGCCTTTTTGTATTACCTGAAAGGTAAATTACTCTTTGTCGCCCAGCAGAACGGATTCCAGTGCGATTTTGATCATGTCGTTGAAAGTGGTCTGACGCTCAGCGGCAGTGGTCTGCTCGTGAGTACGGATATGGTCAGACACGGTGCAGATGGTCAGCGCTTTTGCGCCGAATTCTGCTGCCACGCCGTAGATACCCGCCGCTTCCATTTCCACGCCCAGGATGCCGTACTTTTCCATCACGTCGAACATTTCGCCGTCCGGGGAATAGAACAGGTCTGCGGAGAACAGGTTGCCTACGCGAGCGTCCACGCCCAGCGCTTTCGCTGCGTCAACGGCGTTACGCACCATGTCGAAGTCAGCAATCGCAGAGAAATCGTGATCTTTGAAACGAATACGGTTCACTTTGGAATCGGTGCAGGCACCCATACCAATCACCACGTCACGCAGTTTCACGTCCATTCGCACGGCACCACA
This sequence comes from Enterobacteriaceae bacterium 89, assembly GCA_014156375.1. GTDB lineage: Bacteria > Pseudomonadota > Gammaproteobacteria > Enterobacterales > Enterobacteriaceae > Scandinavium. The sequence goes on from RQJH01000001.1 coordinate 232,806, forward strand.
GGAGCCCACGCGGATGATTTTCTTCACGCCGAAATCGGTGATCAGCTCTTTGGTGTAGATGGAGCAGGACGGGATACCCATACCGTGGCCCATTACGGAGATTTTGCGGCCCTTGTAGGTACCGGTGAAGCCCAGCATGCCACGCACGTTGTTCACTTCACGCACGTCTTCGAGGAAGGTTTCAGCAATATGCTTCGCACGCAGCGGATCGCCCGGCATCAGTACGACGTCTGCGAAATCACCCATTTCTGCGTTAATGTGTGGAGTTGCCATCATTTCATCCTTTTATCAAATCGTAGGCCCGGTAAGCTCGCGCCACCGGGCGGTTGCATCACAGCATGTTTTTACCGTACGCCATTGGTGAAGTACCGAAGTACGTCGCCAATGTCTGACCGATGTCCGCGAAGGTTTCACGGTGGCCGAGAGAGCCCGCTTTGACTTTCGGGCCGTATACCAGCACCGGAATGTGCTCACGGGTGTGGTCGGTACCGGTCCAGGTTGGGTCACAGCCGTGGTCAGCGGTCAGGATGATGATGTCATCTTCCCCAACCAGCTCCAGCAGCTCTGGCAGACGGCGGTCGAACAGCTCCAGACCAGCGGCATACCCGGCGACATCGCGACGGTGGCCCCAGGAGGAGTCGAAGTCCACGAAGTTGGTGAACACGATGGTGTTATCACCCGCTTCTTTCATCTCTTTGACGGTAGCGTCAAACAGCGCGTCCAGCCCGGTGGCTTTCACTTTTTTGGTGATGCCGCAGTTTGCGTAAATATCCGCAATCTTACCGACGGACACCACGTGGCCGCCCTTCTCGTCGACCAGCTTCTGCAACACGGTCGGCGCAGGAGGCTCAACCGCCAGGTCGTGACGGTTACCGGTACGCTCGAAGTGACCAGCTTTATCGCCGATGAATGGACGAGCGATCACGCGACCGATGTTGTAGCCACCTTCGGTCAGCTCTTCGCGCGCGATTTCGCACAGCTCATACAGCTTATCGAGGCCGTAAGTGCCTTCGTGGCAGGCAATCTGGAACACGGAGTCGGCAGAGGTGTAGAAAATCGGCTTGCCGGTTTTCATGTGCTCTTCGCCCAGCTCGTCCAGAATCACCGTCCCGGAGGAGTGGCAGTTACCGAGGTAACCCGGCAGATTAGCGCGCTTCACCAGCTTATCCAGCAGCTCCTGCGGGAAGCTTTTGTTGTGCTCAGGGAAGTAGCCCCAGTCAAACAACACCGGCACACCGGCGATTTCCCAGTGGCCAGACGGGGTGTCTTTACCGGAAGAAAGCTCGTGCGCCCAGGCGTATGCGCCAGTCACTTCCGCGTTCGCATCCATACCCGCGGCCACTTTACCCGTGGAGCCCTGATGAGCTTTCACCAGGCCCAGGCGGGTCAGGTTCGGCAGAGTCAGCGGGCCTTTACGCCCTTTGTCTGCTTCGCCTTTGGCACAGGCTTCTGCGATGTGGCCCATAGTGTCCGCACCGACGTCGCCAAAACGTTCTGCGTCTTCAGTAGCACCGATGCCGAAGGAGTCCAGCACCATAATAAATGCACGTTTCATATATTCTCCGTACTTTTTGCGCTGCAAAAAAGCGATCAGATCAGTATACCGCTATTGTGTGATTCGACGATAGACCGTTGGGGTTTCTTTTGGCGCCACATCGTCAAGTTTAATGGCCGCTTTCACCGCTTTCGCGGCTTCCTGCCAGCTCGTTTCATCTTTCGCATGAATAACCGCCAGCGGGCGTTGACCATCAACGCTGTCACCCAGACGGGTCATATCGGTAAAGCCGACGCTGTAATCCAGCGGGTCGGAGGCCTGACGGCGTCCGCCGCCCATCGCCACCACGGCCATGCCAAGCGCACGGGTGTCCATGGCGGAAACAAAACCTTCCGTATCAGCGTAAACCGCTTTGCTCAGCATCGCCGTCGGCAGATATTTCGCGTAGTTTTCGACGAAATCAGTCGGGCCTTTCTGTGCTGCGACCATGCGACCAAAAATTTCCGCCGCTTTGCCGTTATCCAGCACCGCCTGCAGTTTGCTGCGGGCTTCGGCTTCGTCTTTCGCCAGACGACCGGAAATCAGCATCTCGACGCACAGCGCCATGGTGACTTCGAACAGACGCGGGTTGCGGTATTCGCCCGTCAGGAACTGCACAGCTTCACGCACTTCTACTGCGTTACCGGCGCTGGATGCCAGCACCTGGTTCATATCGGTGAGCAGCGCCGTAGTGCGCACGCCTGCACCGTTGGACACTCCCACAATCGCTTCAGCCAGCGCCTGTGAAAGTTCGTAGGTTGGCATAAACGCCCCGCTGCCGACTTTCACGTCCATCACCAGCGCATCCAGCCCTTCTGCCAGCTTTTTGGCAAGGATTGAGGCGGTGATCAGCGGAATGGAGTCCACGGTCGCGGTAATGTCGCGGGTGGCATAAAAACGTTTATCCGCTGGCGCGAGCGAGCTGGTCTGCCCGATGATCGCCACGCCAACGTCTTTAATAATTTCGCGGAAACGGTTGTCGTCCGGGAAAATGTCAAAACCCGGGATCGCTTCCAGTTTGTCGAGCGTACCGCCCGTATGCCCCAGGCCGCGCCCGGAGATCATAGGAATGTAACCGCCGCAGGCCGCCACCATTGGGCCAAGCATCAGGGAAGTCACATCGCCGACGCCGCCGGTGGAGTGCTTGTCCACGATCGGGCCGTTCAGATTGAGGCTTTTCCAGTCGAGTACCGTACCGGAATCCCGCATCGCCATGGTCAGCGAGACGCGCTCAGGCATGGACATATCGTGGAAGAAAATGGTCATCGCCAGGGCGGCAATCTGCCCTTCCGACACGGTGTTGTCACGAATGCCGTTGATGAAGAAGCGAATTTCTTCTTCGCTCAGCGCATGACCATCGCGTTTTTTACGAATAATTTCTTGTGCGAGAAACACGGTAACCCCCGAGGAATCAGGTTAAAGCGGCGGAAAACCCGCCGCGAAAGGAAAAATTAGTAGCTGCTTGCGCTCTTGCCGTCACCATGACCCAGCGCTTTCAGCAGGCTTGCCAGCAGGCTGGATGCGCCGAAGCGGTAGTGACGGGAATCAGCCCAGTCAGCGCCGAACAGTTCGTCGGCAATGCCTAAGAATTTCTGCGCGTCTTCAGCGGTACGTACGCCACCAGCTGGTTTGAAACCAACGGTTTTTTCCACGCCCATATCGCGGATCACTTCCATCATGATGCGAGCGCTTTCCGGGGTGGCGTTGACCGGCACTTTACCGGTAGAAGTTTTGATGAAATCTGCACCGGCTTTGATGGAGATTTCGGAAGCTTTACGAATCAACGCTTCTTCTTTCAGCTCACCGGTTTCGATGATCACTTTCAGCAGCACGTTTGCCGCTGCACAGGCGTCTTTACAGGCTTTCACCAGGTCAAAACCAACCTGCTCGTTTCCAGCGATCAGCGCGCGGTATGGGAACACTACGTCAACTTCATCAGCGCCATAAGCAATCGCCGCGCGGGTTTCAGCCAGCGCGATTTCGATGTCGTCGTTACCGTGTGGGAAGTTAGTCACGGTGGCGATGCGTACTTCCGGCGTGCCCTGCTCTTTCAAAGTTTTGCGAGCAATTGGGATAAAGCGCGGGTAGATGCAGACAGCGGCAGTGGTCCCCACCGGGGTTTTCGCCTGATGACACAGCGCGATCACTTTCGCATCGGTGTCATCATCGTTCAGGGTGGTCAGGTCCATCAGTTTTAACGCGCGCAGGCTGCTTGCTGTTAAATCGGTCATGTTATCTCCGGTATTCAATTTTTACCTTGCGGGTCTGTGACTATTCTAACACTGACCCACGGTTACACTTCGATCCTCATCACAGTTAATGAAACGCATATGCAAATTTGCATCACTGTAATGAGACTTAGATCACTCTCAAGCCGCCAGCGATCGCATGTGGATCAAGAGTCGCGCTGCGGCTTTTCTCTACAATGCCTCATCGCCAACGCGTCTGAGGAAATTCTATGTCTGACTCATTTGAGCAACGTTGCCAGAACATTGTGACAAGCAAAACGCTTAGCCCGGAACAGAAGCGCCACTTCCTGGCACTCGAAGCAGAAAACGCTCTGCCGTATCCCGATCTACCGCCAGAAGCCCGTGCGGCGCTGGATGACGGCGTGATCTGCGATATGTTTGAGGGTCATGCTCCGTTCAAACCGCGCTACGTTTTGCCCGATTACGCTAAGTTTCTCGCTAACGGCTCGCAGTGGCTGGAGCTGGAAGGTGCACAGGATCTGGATGATGCGCTTTCTCTGCTGACCATCCTGTTCCACCATGTGCCTTCCGTCACCTCGATGCCGGTCTATCTGGGACATCTGGATCAGATCCTTTTGCCTTATGTTAAAATTCTAACACAAGACGAAATCGATATCCGCATAAAACGTTTCTGGCGTTATCTGGATCGCGTGCTGCCCGATGCGTTTACCCATGTGAATATCGGTCCAGAAGATACGCCTGTCACCCGCGCGATCTTACGTGCAGATGCCGAACTGAAGCAGGTCGCGCCAAACCTGACCTTTATCTACGATCCAGAGGTCACCCCGGATTCACTGCTGCTGGAAGTCAGCAAAAACATCTGCGAGTGCAGCAAACCGCACATCGCCAACGGCCCGGTGAATGATAAAATTTTCACAAAAGGCCAGTATGGCGTGGTCAGCTGCTACAACTCCCTGCCGCTGGCGGGCGGTGGCAGTACGCTGGTGCGCATCAATCTGAAAGAGGTAGCGAAGCGCAGCACGTCGACCGAAGAGTTCTTCAGCCACTGGCTCCCGCACTACTGCCGTCAGCAGATCAGCATCATTGATGCCCGCTGTGCCTTCCTTTATGAGCAATCGCACTTCTTTGAGAATAGCTTCCTCGTCGCAGAAGGGTTGATCGACCCGCAGCGTTTCGCGCCAATGTTCGGCATTTATGGTCTCGCCGAAGCGGTGAACCTGCTATGTGAGAAAGCCAACAACCCAGCGCGCTACGGAGAGCACGAAGAAGCGAACGCCATCGGCTGGCGCATCAGCGCGTGGCTCGCAGAATTTGTGCAGGATACTCCGGTAAAATACGGCTGGAATAACCGCGCCATGCTGCACGCACAGTCCGGTATCAGCTCTGATAGCGGCACAACCCCTGGCGCGCGCATTCCTTACGGCAGTGAGCCCGATCCGGTCAGCCACCTTTTGGCCGTCGCGCCGCATCACGCTTATTACACCTCCGGGATCAGCGACATCCTGACGCTGGATGAAACCGTGAAACGTAATCCGCAGGCAGTGATGCAGCTGTGCCTCGGCGCGTTTGCCTCAGGGATGCGTGAGTTTTCCGCCAACGTCAGCGGTAACGATCTGGTGCGCGTCACGGGGTATATGGTGAGGTTATCGGATCTGGAAAAATACCGCGAGGAAGGCTCACGCACCAATACCACCTGGCTTGGGGAAGAAGCCGCTCGTAACACCCGCATTCTGGAACGCCAACCGCGAGTCGTCAGCCATGAGCAGCAGATGCGCTTTAGTCAGTAAAATTATTCCCTTCTCCTGCGTCGACGGCCCCGGAAGCCGTCTGGCGCTGTTTTTACAGGGCTGCAATCTGCGCTGTAAAAACTGCCACAACCCGTGGACGATGGGCCGCTGCAATGACTGCGGAGAGTGCGCCGTGCACTGCCCGCACGAGGCACTCTCTTTTCAGGCCGGAAGAGTTTTCTGGCAGGAAGCCAACTGTCAGCAGTGCGACACCTGCCTGAAAATGTGTCCGCAGCAGGCCACGCCGATGGCCAGCACGCTTTCAGTAGCAGAGGTGCTAAAGCACATCGCGCGAACCGCGCCGTTTATCGAAGGGATCACCGTCAGCGGTGGGGAAGCCACGACGCAGCTGCCGTTTATTTGTGAATTGTTCAGCACGATTAAGGCAACGCCTGCGCTCAACCATCTTACTTGTCTGGTCGATAGCAACGGCGAGCTGGGCGTCAGCGGCTGGGAGAAACTGGCTCCCGTCTGCGACGGCGTGATGGTGGATTTGAAGGCGTGGGATGAAACAACACATCTGAAGCTGACGGGGCGAGGCAACGGCAGGATCAAAGAGAGCATCCGCTGGCTGGCCTCGCACAAAATGCTAGCCGAATTACGTCTGCTGACGATCCCCGAACGCACTGACTATCTGCAACACATTGAGCCGCTAAGTGATTTTATTCGCTCTCTGGGTGATATACCGGTACGCCTGAACGCTTTCCACGCTCATGGCGTATATGGCGAAGCGCAAAACTGGCGCAGCGCCGGAGCTGACGACATAGAGCCGTTAGCCCAGGCGCTGCAAAGCCGGGGGATAAACAACATTATCCTCCCGGCGCTGTACTTATAGGGCGAGGAACACACCAGCAATGGTGGCGCTCATCAGGTTAGACAGCGTACCTGCCGCCACCGCTTTCAGACCAAGCTGGGCAATATCATGACGACGGCTCGGGGCCATGCTGCCAAGACCACCAATCAGGATCGCAATAGAAGAGAGGTTGGCAAAGCCGCACAGAGCAAAAGAGATGATCGCTTTGGTGTGATCGGAAATGACCTGCAGGCCCGCCGCGGCAACCACTGCGTCTTCTTTCAGATATTCACCAAAGTTCATGTAGGCCACAAATTCGTTGATGATCAGCTTCTGACCAATAAACGAACCTGCGACGATCGCCTCATTCCACGGCACGCCGATAACCCATGCCAGCGGCGAGAAGACCCAGCCGAGGATCAGCTGCATTGAAAGCTGCGGATAGTCGAACCAGCCGCCAATGCCGGACAGAATGCCGTTCAGCAGAGCAATCAATGCCACAAACGCCAGCAGCATCGCCCCGACGTTCAGCGCCAGCTGCATCCCTGAAGCCGCGCCTGAGGCTGCTGCGTCCAGTACGTTAGCCGGCCTGTCTGGATCCGGATTGTGTTTTTCCAGGTCTGGAGAATCGTTGGGTGTTTCCGTTTCTGGCAGCATGATTTTCGCGAACAGCAGGCCGCCCGGCGCTGCCATAAACGAGGCTGCAATCAGGTATTCCAGCGGCACGCCCATCTGCGCATAGCCCGCCAGCACGGAGCCTGCTACCGAGGCCAGGCCACCACACATCACCGCGAACAGCTCGGAACGGGTCATCGTCGCAATATAAGGACGGACAACCAGAGGTGCTTCAGTCTGCCCAACAAAGATGTTGGCCGTTGCCGACAGCGATTCCGTACGGGAGGTTTTCAGGATCGCACGCAGGCCGCCGCCGAGAATGCGGATCACAAACTGCATAATGCCGAGGTAGTAAAGTACGGCAATCAGAGAAGAGAAGAAGACGATAACCGGCAGTACGCGCAGGGCGAAAATGAATCCGCCGCCGCCGAAGAGTTCGAACATTTTATCGGAAACCAGACCGCCAAACAGGAAGCCGATCCCTTCATTACCGTAAGCGATAACGTTTGCTACCCCTTCAGACATCGCCAGCAAAACCTGGCGTCCGGCTGGGACATAAAGGATAAGTGCGCCGATACCAATCTGGATCAGCCACGCGCCGAGAACGGTGCGAAGATTAATTGCCCGGCGATTACTGGAAAGGAGCACGGCAATGGCAAGCAGCACTACCATGCCAATCAGGCCCATTAGGATTTGCATACAGAGTCCCTGTGTATTGAAAAGTCATAAAAGGAGCAGAGAAAAACCAGCCGATTATAACGATCCGTGATTACCCTGTACGTATGGCTCACACAAATAAGGCAAGAAAATGAATGTAAACGCGGATAATGAGATCTTCATCACCCTATGCGGCGCTAATTATGCCAACAAAAATAATTTTTCAGCGTTATTAGCCAGCTTTTCGGCAATTTCAGCAGGAGATTCCGGGCGAAGTTCACACAGCGATTGGAACACGCTAGCCGCCTGTTCCGGGCGATTTGGCTGGCCCTGATAGCCATTGAGCGGCATGTCCGGCGCATCAGTTTCCAGAAGCAGTGCAGAAAGCGGCAGACGAGCCATGACCTCACGCGTTTTGCTTGCTCGCGGGTAGGTGATGGTGCCTCCGACGCCAATTTTATAACCCAGCTGAATGAATCGCTCCGCCTGCTGCAGGCTACCGGCAAAACCATGAACTACCCCGGTACGCGGTAAATTCTGCCGTTTCAGGTGCATCGCCAGTTTGTCGTGGGTGCGGCGGGAGTGGAGGATCACCGGCAAATCGAAGCGTTTCGCCAGCTTTAGCTGCTCATCGAGAATGTACTGCTGATGTTCAAACTGCGGGTTTTCACGATACAAATCCAGCCCAATCTCCCCAACGGCGACCAATTTTTTCGGTTTCAGCTTCAGGCAGTCCGCAAGCTGGACGAGGCATTCATCCGTATGCTTTTCAATCACGATGGGATGCAGGCCAAGCGCGGCATACAGCGGGACATGGTTTTCCGCCAGCGCCAGCACGCCGGCAAAACGCGCGGATTCTGTGGCTGGCACAATAATTTTCTCTACGCCCGCTTCTGCCGCACGCGCCAGACTATGTTCAGCATCGTCAACAAAAGGAGGGAAATCAAAGTGGCAGTGGGTATCAATAAAGCGAAAACTCACGCCAGCCCCTCGTTATCAAAACTGGCATCATTCGCCTCGGGTGCGTTCACCAGCGTTGCGCTGTTCAACGCGACATCATGCAAATCATTGGCCACAGGCGCAGGCGGTACCACCACCGGCACTGGAGTAACGACACGAGATTTGAAGCGATGGATCGGCGGTTTCTCTGCCAGCATTCTTCCCATCGTGGCAAGGAAATAGCGTCCGCACTGGCGTCCCACGTTGTAGTCCTCCAGTAAAGCGGGTAAACGACTCCCCAGCGCCATACTCTTCAAGGGTTTAGGCGGGTAAATTTCCAGAATGCGGACCTTACCCGGCGGCTTTTCGATAAACTGCTGAATGGCATGATAGGTCTGTTCGTGGTGCTGCACCAGATTGACGAACGGCTGCAGGCTGCTTTCCCCCAGCCAGCGTTCCATGCGTTTAAACCACTGCGGCGTGTAGTACATCTGTGAGGGAACGGTGCGGATCACCACCACGGTTTTCGCGCCGCGTTTTACCGCTTCCTGCACCGGGATTGCATCACTGACGCCACCGTCCAGCCAGTTAACGCCATCCAGATTAACGCCCGAGCGATAAAAACCAGGGATCGCACTGGACGCGCGAATCTGATCCATCCAGGTTTCACGGGTCGGTGAGAAATAACCAGGTGAATAATCATCGGCGCGCGAGGCACACATATAGAAAGCTTTGCCGCTGTCGAACTGACGGGCTGCCACATCCATCGCTAACGGCATTTTGCTGGCTGTCGCTTCCACCAGCCAGTCCAGATCGATGAGATTACCGCCGCGCACGAAGCGCATCGGATCGAAGAATTCGCGGGAAGTGGTGTAGCGGGTGATCACTTTGCGGGCGTAACCCGGCTGGTTGCAGACATAAGCAGAGAGGTTCTGCGCACCGGCAGAAGTGCCAAGAAACAGCTCAAACGGATTGAAACGCGCACGCATGAACTCATCCAGCACACCTGCTGTAAAGATTCCGCGCTGACCGCCCCCTTCGCACACCAGCGCCAGTTCTCCTGGCTTGAAGGAATTGACTGACAGCGGCGCAATATTGCCGAGCGTCACCGGAATTCGCTGTCCCACACTGCTTTCCTGTTTTTTGATTGTTCTGTCCTTTCACCATAGCGCAGATAAGGTTCGTCTGAAACTAATAAAGCCAGCCCAATGGGCTGGCTTTCTGTTACGAAAATTTAACGAACGCTTAGCAGGCTAAGGACGTCGGCGTCCCATAAACAGGCTGATCAGGAACAGAATGATACCGACGATAAAGACAATTTTTGCTGCGCCCGCTGCCGTACCGGCCAGACCACCAAAGCCCAGGGCGGCGGCAATTAACGCAATAACCAGAAAAATAATGCCCCAACGAAACATACGATGCTCCTTTACCATAGTTAATGTCGACCGCTTTGATGAACGCTCAGGCACTCAAAACGACGGACTTTTGCCCCCGGCAATTGCCGGGGAAGCATGTCTCAACTTAATTATTTAACTTTGAGATCGTTCTTCACACTTTTCACGCCATCAATCGCTTTGGCGATGCTTTCTGCACGAGTGCTCTGTGCCTGAGAGTCAACCGTCCCGCTAAGCTGAACCACACCATCGGTGGTTTCCACTTTCACTTTTCGGGAAGGGACAATGTCATCGGCCAGCAGTTTGGCTTTGATTTCGCTGGTTGTGGCTGTATCGCCTGCATAACCCTGCATGCTCTGAGATTTGCTGTCTTTCACGTGCAGTTTGTCGCTGACGGAGGCTACACCTTCAACGCCTTTGGCGACTTTAACCGCCTCTTCAGCCTGAGCCTGGCTTTCAACAAAACCGCTCAGGGTGACCACTTTCTTATCCGTTTTCACGGAGATATCGGTACTTTTGATCGAATCGTGATCGACCAGCGCCGCTTTGACTTTGGCGGTGATGCTGCTGTCATCCATAAAGCCGCCGACTTTGTTCATCGAGCTGTCTATTTTCTGACCGGCGCTATCGGCGGCGGATTGGGTTTTATCCATAGCGGATTCAGCCAATGCGGAACCGCTCAGAACGGCAGAACTTAACATGACAGCCAGAAGAGTTTTGGTCAGTTTTGGATTAGTCATCATCATCATTTCCTGTTGTTTGCTCAGAATTTGAGCTCAGGCGATCATCATGATCGCATTGCTGTAGAGGTGAGATTCACCACGTTCTTACAGTTTTTAATATTGCGATGCACAAAGGCTGTGGGTTAATTCGCCATATAGCACTCTTTTGCCAGCAAATTAAGCCAGTGAACTTGTCATCACTTTGTTAAATATAGCCAACAATTTTGAGTGCGCCCGGACAAATGGACAAAAAACGACCATTTAAGGGCCAAACAGGCTCATTTAAGAACTTTCCGCAACGGAATCAACAGGCAGGAAAAAAGTGAGAGCACGGCGCAGGCCGTGCTCTGGAGGGGATTAGTGCTCGCGGGTTTTGCGGAATTGCACCTCAGGATAACGTTCCTGAGTCAGATTGAGGTTCACCATGGTTGGGGCGATATAAGTCAGGTTGTCGCCACCGTCCAGCGCCAGCTGAACTTCGTTCTTACGCTTAAACTCTTCGAACTTCTTCACGTCAGTGCTTTCCACCCAACGCGCCGTGGCGACGTTTACGGATTCGTAAATCGCTTCCACGTTGTACTCGCTCTTCAGGCGGGCCACGACCACATCAAACTGCAGCACACCGACTGCGCCAACGATCAGATCGTTGTTAGCAATCGGACGGAACACCTGCACCGCGCCCTCTTCAGAGAGCTGAACCAGCCCTTTCAGCAGCTGTTTCTGCTTCAGCGGATCTTTCAGGCGAATACGACGGAACAGCTCCGGCGCGAAGTTCGGGATACCGGTGAACTTCATCATTTCACCCTGGGTGAAGGTATCACCAATCTGGATAGTGCCGTGGTTATGCAGGCCGATGATATCGCCCGGATAGGCTTCTTCAACGTGAGAACGGTCGCCTGCCATAAAGGTCAGCGCGTCGGAAATGACCACGTCTTTACCAATACGCACCTGACGCAGCTTCATTCCTTTTTCATATTTACCGGACACCACGCGCATAAAGGCTACGCGGTCGCGGTGTTTCGGGTCCATGTTGGCCTGAATCTTGAAGACGAAGCCGGTGAATTTTTCATCCTGGGCGGTCACTTCACGGGTATCCGTTTTACGTGGCATTGGCGCTGGGGCCCACTCCACCAGACCGTCCAGCATGTGGTCTACGCCGAAGTTGCCGAGCGCGGTACCAAAGAACACCGGAGTAATTTCGCCAGCCAGGAACAGCTCTTTGTCGAATTCGTTGGATGCACCCTGCACCAGCTCCAGCTCATCGCGCAGCTGCTGTGCCAGGTCTTCACCCACCGCTGCATCCAGCTCCGGGCTGTTCAGGCCTTTAACAATGCGCACTTCCTGGATGGTGTGACCTTTACCGGTCTGATACAGGTAAGTTTCATCTTTATAGAGATGGTAAACGCCTTTGAACAGCTTGCCGCAGCCAATAGGCCAGGTGATCGGCGCGCAGCCGATTTTCAGCTCACGCTCAACCTCATCCAGCACTTCCATCGGATCGCGGATATCACGGTCGAGTTTGTTCATGAAGGTCAGGATCGGCGTATCGCGCAGACGGGTCACTTCCATCAGCTTACGGGTACGATCTTCAACGCCCTTCGCGGCATCGATAACCATCAGGCAGCAGTCCACTGCCGTCAGCGTACGATAGGTATCTTCAGAGAAGTCTTCGTGGCCCGGGGTGTCGAGCAGGTTCACCAGACAGTCGTGATACGGGAACTGCATCACGGAGGTGGTGATAGAAATCCCACGCTGTTTTTCCATCTCCATCCAGTCGGATTTGGCATGCTGGCTGGAGCCACGGCCTTTTACCGTACCGGCGGTCTGGATAGCCTGTCCGAACAGCAGCACTTTTTCAGTGATGGTCGTTTTACCGGCATCCGGGTGAGAGATGATGGCAAAAGTGCGGCGTTTGGCCACCTCTTGCAGATAAGGAGACAACGTCATAATCAGTTCTTCTTAAGTAAACGCAGCAGCTTGCCGCGCATGTTGAATACGAAAAATGCGGCTATTTTACCCGTAAGGCGGGGGCTGACAATCAATGTTTACACAGGAGTTGCTCCAGCTCGCTAAGGGAGGTCACCGTCCAGGTCGGCTTGATATGTTCCGGCAACGCCTGCTGATGTTCATTCAGCCAGCAGGTTGAAAGCCCTGCATTATTGCCGCCGAGAATATCAGAAGCGGCAGTGTCGCCGACCATCAGCACCCGTGAACGATCGGGATTGCCCGCCTGTTCAAGGGCATAGTTAAAGATGCGCGCGTCCGGTTTCGCCACGCCCACCTCTTCAGAAATAATCAGTAAATCAAAATGCTCCCGCAGGCCGGTGCGCTCAAGGCGAATCTGCTGCAAAGACGTGAAGCCGTTAGTGATGATGCCCATCTTCACTTTCCCCTGTAGGGAATTCAGCAGCGATACCGCGCCCGGCAGCGGCGCACAGATCTCGGCCATCGCATTCATAAAGGCATCATTCAAATCGCCGGCCTTCACGTTAAGACGAGCGGCCCAGCTTTCAAAACGCTGATGCTGCAACTGCAGCGAAGTGATCGCCCCGTTCTGGTAGTCGACCCACAGCGGTTTATTGACGGCCTGATAGTCCTGGAAATCTTCCGCGGTGAAAGTCACGCTGTAGTCGAGAAACATCCGCTGTAAGCCGCTGAACGAGTCGAAAGTAAACAGCGTTTCGTCGGCATCAAAGAAAATCCAGTCCCACTTCTTCATCTTAAGCCCTTGTCTTACATACTGATTGGCAGTGCCATAATTATCGCATCCTCACGCCCTTCCGCGGTTGGATAGTAGTTGCGCCGGATAGTCGCCTCGTTAAAGCCTAAGCTTTCGTAGAGTGCGATGGCAGCGACGTTCGACGCACGAACTTCCAGCCACAGCGTGACAACGCCGCGTTTTTCTACTTCATCAATCACCTGTTCCAACAGCTCGCGCCCTAACCCACGGCGCTGCCAGGCCGGATCGACCGCAATATTGAACAGCGTGGCTTCATCCAGCACGATTTGGGTGATGGCGAAAGCCGCCATTTCACCGTCTACCGTCAGTTGCAGGTTGAGATAGCGCTCCCCCTGATTGCTGGCGAGCGTTTGCTCGCTCCACGGGAAGGCGTGAGCGCGCTGCTCTATTTGCCAGGCGCGCGGTAAATCAGTCTGACTGAGGGAAGAAATCGTGTTCATGAGCGCAAATTTGTTGCCAGAGTGCGGTACGAGCCGCCACGCTGGTTCGGAGTTGTTCGAAGGCCGGAGTCACGACCTGAGCGCCTTCCAGCGCAACAGGTTCACATTCCCCCAGACGCCAGCTGTGACAGCGCCCTTTTTCAGGCAGCATGGCGACCCTGTCTGGCGTGAGCTGCAACACCTGGTCCGGTGTAACAGCCAGCGCACGCAGGATATCGCCCACCAGCGGTTCAGTCAGTGAAGGCAGCGCTTCGGCCACCATCACCAGACGAATATGCTCAGGCAGAGAGATCGCAATTTCCCCCTGTAACACCGCCGGGCGGCGCAAAGACCACTGGGTAATGCCCAGTTGCTGTAGTTGCCAGTCTCGTCGGGATGTCATTGCGGGTTTCTCCTGTCTGTCAGGCGCGGAAATATAGCAAATTCGACGAAGTTGCGCCAATAAAGCAGGGAGGCAGCCTTGTCATATAGCTTAAATAATTCGAGTTACAGCAAGGCGGCAAGACTGTGAATCCCCAGGAGCTTACTCAAGTAAGTGACTGGGGTGAGCAGGCGCAGCCAACGCAGATGTAACTTGAAGTATGACGGCTATAAATGTGTATAATCTCGCCCGTCTTTAATTGAGGATGACTCTTTATGTCTGCATTGACCCCGGCAAGTGAAGTCTTGCTGCGCCACAGTGATGATTTCGAACAAAGCCGCATTCTGTTTGCCGGTGATCTGCAGGATGACCTGCCCGCTCGTCTGGAGACGGCCTTCAGCCGTGCGCACACTCAGCAGTTTCACCACTGGCAGGCATTAAGCCGCCAGATGGGTGGCAAAGTCCGCTTCAGCCTGACCGCCGAAGCCGCCGACGTTGCCGACTGCGATACGCTGATTTACTACTGGCCGAAGAATAAGCCAGAGGCGCTGTATCAGCTGACCAACATTCTGTCCCTTCTACCAACCGGTACCGACATTTTCGTCGTGGGTGAAAACCGTAGCGGCGTGCGCAGCGCTGAACAGATGCTGGCAGAATTTGCCCCGCTGAATAAGGTCGACAGCGCCCGCCGCTGCGGTCTGTATCACGGCCGTCTGGAAAAACAGCCTTCATTCAACGCCGAAAGCTATTGGGGCGAGTACCAGCTCGACGGCCTGACCGTGAAAACCCTGCCTGGCGTATTCAGCCGCGACGGTCTGGATGTTGGCAGCCAGCTGCTGCTTTCCACCCTGACGCCGCACACCAAAGGCAAAGTGCTGGATGTGGGCTGCGGAGCCGGCGTGCTGGCAACCGTGCTGGCCAGCCACTCTCCTAAAGTGCGTCTGACGCTGTGTGACGTTAGCGCTCCGGCGGTAGAAGCCAGCCGCGCTACGCTTGCCGCGAACGAACTCGAAGGCGATGTGTTTGCGAGCAACGTGTTCTCCGAAGTGACCGGTCGCTTTGACATGATCATTTCCAACCCGCCTTTCCATGATGGCCTGCAAACCAGTCTGGAAGCCGCACAGCAGCTGATCCGCGGTGCCGTACGCCACCTGAACAGCGGCGGTGAGCTGCGGATCGTGGCCAACGCCTTCCTGCCTTATCCGAAAGTGCTGGATGAAACCTTTGGCTTCCACGAAGTCATTGCCCAAACCGGTCGCTTTAAGGTCTACCGTACGGTAATGACCCGCCAGGCGAAGAAGTAATCCCTCCGGCCCGGAGCCTTCTGACTCCGGGCAAGCGCGCTACCGCTGACAAACGCCCATTTTTGCGACAGTTAAAGAAGTAAGTACAATTAACAGTTGACGAAAACCGGAAAACCACTAGAATGCGCCTCCGTAGTAGCGATTCTTTTCAGGAATCGATGGTATGCGAAGGTGGCGGAATTGGTAGACGCGCTAGCTTCAGGTGTTAGTGTCCTTAGGATGTGGGGGTTCGAGTCCCCCCCCTCGCACCATATACTACGAAGATATTGCTCACACTGGGCGACGGTGGCGGAATTGGTAGACGCGCTAGCTTCAGGTGTTAGTGTCCTTACGGACGTGGGGGTTCAAGTCCCCCCCCTCGCACCAAAGAGGGCAATATCAAAAAAATAAGATGACTGTGCGAAGGTGGCGGAATTGGTAGACGCGCTAGCTTCAGGTGTTAGTGTCCTTAGGATGTGGGGGTTCGAGTCCCCCCCCTCGCACCAATTATCTTATTCACTTCTGGTTTTATCCCATCAGTTTCAAATTCATCATCATCAGTATCATCCCGCTAATCAGTGCAATTGCCGATGGCAGTAACACGAAATGACGCCATTGCTGGTGCCAGATCATCGTCGATGTCAGCAGCAAGCCCAGCACCACCAGGCCTTTCCAGGTTTCTGCCGATAGCCCGACAAACCCCAATGCCGTCAACACCACGCCCGGGATCAGTACGCCCCATCCACTGCCTAACGCCCGCTGCAACATGATTTCAACTCTCAAATCGATAATGATAACCAATATCATATGATAATTTTTATCATTTGTCAGCGAGCGCAGAAAAGCCTGTCGTTCTTTACCTTCGTCCGGGTGACACTCCCGGGAGAAGGTGATAAATTGTGCGAAAAATCCGAATTGATGAGTATTACTGATAATTTCACGCGACTCGTTCCCGCGTCGATTTTGTCATTCCCGATCGGAATTCATCTATATTCTCATAATAAATAACGACTTCCTGACATGACATCACAATCCTGGCGTTCATTACGTATTAAAAAATATCAATTTTCCCTGCGTCTGTTTTTATTTTTGAATTTAACGTCCTCTATTTTTTCTATGCTCAGCCCGGTATACCACGTGGCGGCGATAACGCTGCCTCTGGTGATCATTACGCTGGGCAGTGCTGGCCTGCTGCTGGGCCACTGGACCTGGCGCGAAAAGAAAATCAATATTCCGGTTATCTCCATACTATTTGGCTGCTTATGGGCGTGGCATGTCGCTATTAAATCGCCATTAATGCAGCAGCCCAATTTCAACTATTTGGTTATCGCCCTTTTAAGCGTGCTTTTTGTGGGTGCGATCGCTTTTTCTAATAATATCATCGCATTTACCCTGCACTCATTCCCCGTGCTGGTCACCTGCCTCTGGCTCGGTGAGGGCGACCAATGGGTAAGAATGGTTTATTGTTTTGCTCTGCCAGTGATCGGCATTTCCATCCAAAGCGTGATCCAAAAGCGCAACGATCGTTTTGCCCAGGGACTCATGGGCAAGCTGCTGGAAGAGCGCCAGACCCTGAATGACTTAAGCATGCTCGATCCTCTGACCGGCCTGTACAACCGCCGGGGTTTACAGAACAGACTCGATACTTTATTTGCCCTGGATACCGGCGACCACTTCGTGCTGCTGCTCGATATTGATTATTTCAAAGCCTATAACGACCACTATGGCCATATGATGGGCGATCAGGCACTGATTCAGGTCTCCGCCGCCGTGCGTAACGCCGTGCGCTCAAGGGATATCGTCACCCGCTTTGGTGGCGAAGAGTTCATGGTGTTGCTGACCTCGACGACGCCAGATGCTGCCCTGCAGGCCGCAGAACGAATTCGCCAGCGCGTCTACGATCTGAAAATCCCTCATATGTTCAACCAGAACGTCGCTACGAATGTCACCGTGAGTATCGGGCTCGCTCCGCTCTCTGACGACGATATTGAAGCTGCACTGGAACAGGCCGATAAAGCGCTGTACGAGGCCAAGCATCTGGGTCGCAACAACATTTTGACCAGCGAATCACTGCAACCCTCCTGATTCTGCGCCGATCGGTATTAAAAAGGGTTGCGATTGCTGAAGTCTATAGCTAGGATTGGCAATCATTATCATTTAGATTTGTATCCAAATTCAGCTATGGCTTATCGCTTCATTCCTCTTACAGAAGATGTTATCTGGCGCGCTCCGCTCTTTGAGCCGGTGCCGACGCTGGCAATGTCGCTGCGGGAGAAGATCACGGAGCACCGCCCTCACCTGCTGGATTTCATGCGCTATAGCGAGACTGCGCCAGTAAAAGCGATGACGCTCGCCCAATGGAGCCGTTCGGCTGAACTGACCACCCTGCGCGCGCTGTATTCCGACCATATCTACCGTAACCATCCCAGCCAGACGCGTGAGAACAAGCCGCTGCTGTCACTTTGGGCTCAGTGGTACATCGGTTTGCAGGTTCCTTCGCTTATGCTGGCGCTGCTGACTGAAACGCGGGCGCTGGATCTCTCCCCTGAACATTTCCACGTTGAATTTCATGAGTCAGGACGTGCCACCTGTTTCTGGGTTGATGTTCATCAGGACGATGACCTGACTCAGCAATCGCCAGAGCTGCGCATGGAGCGGCTAATCACCCAGGCGGTGATGCCCGTCGTAGACGTTCTGGAAGCGACAGGAGAGATCAACAGCAAGCTTATCTGGAGCAATACCGGCTATCTGATTAACTGGTATCTCGGTGAAATGAAGGCCCTGCTCGGCGATGAACTGGTTGAAGGCCTGCGCCAGCATCTTTTCTTCTCAAAGCAGCTTGCTGACGGGCGGGATAACCCACTATGGAGAACTGTGGTGATGCGTGACGGCCTGCTGGTTCGTCGCACCTGCTGCCAGCGCTACAAGCTGCCGGATGTGCAACAGTGCGGCGACTGCACGCTCAAATAAATCGCTTCCAATAAAAAAGACCCGGTCGCAGTGCTTCCGGGTCTTTTTTTATCTCAATGATTACGCAGCCTGCCCGGCTTCTTCTGCTGCACGCTGAGCCTCTTCGGCTTCCTGCTCCAGCAGTTGTTTCTCATACACTTTGAAGAACGGGTAGTAGATGATGGCCGATACGCAGGCCAGCAGCACGACCAGGATCACCGCGCGGAAATCCCATCCCAGTGCCCATGCAGCCCCAACCGGAGCAGGTGCAGTCCACGGAACGACCGAGATCACCCGACCAATCAGATCCAGCTTCATTGCCGCCCAGGCGAGCGTTGCGTTCACCATTGGAGCCAGCAGGAATGGAATGAAGAACACCGGGTTCATTACGATTGGGGTACCAAAAATCACCGGTTCGTTGATATTGAAGATGCTTGGCACTACGCCTAATCGGCCGATGGAGCGCAGGTGTGCAGAGCGGCTACGCAGATAGCAGAACACCAGACCCATAGTGGCACCCGACCCACCGATCACGATGAAGAAGGTCCAGAACGCCTCCATAAAGATATGTGGCAGAGGGGCACTCTGAGCCAGCGCAGTCTGGTTCAGACCAAGGTTAGTCAGCCAGAACATCTGCAGCATGCCGGAAACGATAGCCGCACCGTGAATGCCTGCAAACCACAACAGATGACCAATCAGCACAGCCAGCAGAATAGCAGGCAGAGAATCCGCTGCTGAAACCAGAGGTTTAAACAGTGACATGATGGCCTGCGGGATCAGCATATCGAACTGGCTCTGAATGAACAGGCTCAGCGGATACAGCGTTAACACAACGACTAACACCGGGATCAGCAGGTCGAAGGAGTTTTTGATCATCGGAGGCACCTGATCGGGCAGGCGAATACCGATGTTGCGCACTCTCAGGAAACGCATCATTTCCACGCAGTACAGCGCGACGAGGATAGCAGTGAAGATCCCGGTTCCTCCAAGGCTATGCACCGGGAGCGTACCGTCGGTTTTTGGTGCTGCCACCAGCAGGAAAGCCATGATCGACAGCATCGCGCACATAAACGGATCGATACCGACATTTTTCTCGTAGTGCTTACCAAGGTTATAAGCAATAGCAGCACAGATGTAGATGGACATAATGCCCATCGTCATGTCGAACGGTGTCAGAATGCGACCTTCAAACTCTTTTGCCATATCCAGCCACGCGCGGGCAAAGCCCCAGGTGGTATCCGGTGAAAACGGCGGGTAGGCAAACACCAGCAGGAACGAGCCGACAATCATGAATGGCATAGCGGAAATGAAGCCATCACGGATAGCCATGACGTGTCGCTGAGAGGAAATACGCCCGGCAACCGGACTGACGTAGTTTTCTACAAATCGGAATATCAAATTAAACGCGGCATGGTTAGCAGACATAGCAGCTCTCCTGACAGGCTGTAGAGGTAAGCGCAACGACGGTAAGTATGCCGTGATGCACACAATTGAACTGTGAGTTCACTACCACGTCGGGAGGATGGCCCGATGCACAGCTTCTTAACTGAGGTTTCATACACGGCTCTTATTTTTTTGGTGACAGAGGAAGTTACGCTCTCAGTATTAATCGTCTGAACTGCGTTCTGCAACCGGTTACTGTAACCGGTTGCAGTGAATGTGAAGAGGATCGAGAAATCACTGAAATGAAGGGATTACCCATACTCTTATTTACAGCCTGAGACGCGTATGACAGATTGATTTCGTCAATGTCAGGAGAAAACCATGAGTCTGGAATCCGTACGACAATTTTTCGCCGATTGTGCCCCCGATATCGAAATAATAGAGCTGAATCAGAGTACTGCAACCGTAGCCCTTGCTGCAGCCGCCCACCACGTCCACCCAGGACAAATCGCCAAAACGCTGTCACTGAAAGTGAAAGATGAAGTTGTGCTGGTGGTTGCCAGGGGCGACGCCCGACTGGATAACAAAAAGCTAAAATCAGCCTTCGGAGCCAAAGCTCGCATGCTCAGCAGCGATGAAGTTGTCACCTGGACCGGGCATCCCGTTGGCGGCGTATGTCCTTTCGGGCTTGAAAACCCGCTGACCGTGTATTGCGACATCTCTCTGAAAGAGTACCAGGAAGTGCTGCCCGCTGCGGGAGCCACGCACAGTGCAGTCCGTCTCTCCCCGCAGCGTTTAGCTGACCTGACCGGCGCTATCTGGATTGACGTCTGTCTGTAATATTGTGGTCTATCTGAGACCTGCTTCCGGTTGAAAGCGCAGAATATCTGCGGCACAAAGTAGGCCGGAATCAGTGCTGACCCTCAATTTATTCATCACGTTAAACTTATGAGTGCGAATCGTCTTTGCCGTGCGCTCCATATGTAGCGCTATTTCTGAAATTGAATGCCCTTTGCTCATATAGTCGAGAATAACTCGTTCAGTCGGGCTCAGCTCAAAACTCTGCGAAGGTTTCTGCACAGATAATAATGACTCAGGCAAACCATTGTGACTTAACAATACCTGAATTTGTGCTTTCAGTTTTCTCACCGGCGTTGATTTGCAGAGTACCGCATTGAGCGGTACAGCTGAAAGATGTTGAATCAATGCTGCCTGACGATCGTCTTCCGCCAGCAATACCCGTAAGGCTCTGGAATGAGTCTTAAACAGATGGGTAAAAAAGGACATACATTCCTGTCGTGAATATCTATTTTCCGCCACAGCGTATATAACGACATCATATTGAGGATGGACAACCTGCTCAAACCACTGCTGGCTATTTTTATACGCAGATATCTGGCAAGAGATGCCCGTAGAATGTCGGAACAATTGCCGCAGGCCAATCTCTGTCATCGCACAGTTATCTACGATAGCGACATGTCTGCCTGAGCTACGTTTTTCCATTGTGTGGACTCTCCCCATGTCGGAAGGAGGTTAAGCTCCTTCATCCCTTGTGCGCTGTTTATCCAGGCGTACATTTCCGCATTCCCACGCAGTGCCAGACGACGCATTGCGCTGTTTTTCTGAGCGCTGATTGTTTTATTACTTTTTCGCAGCAGCATCGCGATTTGATTCACTCCCCAGCCTTTCGCCAGCAGCCGCAGCACCTGACGCTCGGAGAGGGTCAACGAGACTTTTGCTGCCAGGGTGGGAGCTGGAATATAAGCTTCCGGGGAGATGAGTGCAGCGCTCAGGTTTCCGGCTTGTTTGCCACGCTCCTGAATGGCACGTATCAGGCAGGGAATGGGCTCCGCATCGGAAAGTAAGGTACTTTCTGGACGCAGCAAGTACTCAATAGCCAGCGGGTAATCCGCCTCATTGACCATAAATACCCAGTGTATTTCCTGATATCTGACCATGAGTGAATAATAATGTTCACACTGCCTTCTCTTGGAAGACGGAGGCCCTTCAAGATCGACCAATACCAGATTCGCTTTGCGAAGATGTAATAGCGTTAATTCTTCAATTTGTTGATGAGCACTCACCTCATACTCCGGAAAGTGATCTTTCATAATGGTCAGCAACCCCGACTGTACAACCGGCAGCCGACTGACGATCAGTCCATATTTTTTCAATGTAGCAAACATAACCTCTCCCTTGCGGATTACAGAATCATTTACACAAATAATTTATGAAACCAAATTATTCATACAATCAATTATTCTGAGAATCATTCCCTTTGATACTGCGCTTGTAATAATAAAGCGATAATGAGCAATCAGACATGAATTACTTTTTCGCACATTAGCACATCAAAAATAAACACACCAACGGATATTCCATTAATGATTTTTATATATAAAATAAAAACATATGTTCGCGACCAGTTTATTTTATTTTCATTTCCTCCCTGAATGATTTAGGTGATTGATTGGCATAGCGTCTGAAAAAGCGAGAAAAATAAGTCGCATCAGAAAACCCCAAATAATCAGAGAGTTGAGAGACAGTCATGCTGGTGTATTGCAGGCTCCGCCTCGCCTCAAGCATCAGTCGTTGATGTAACACGTTCAGCGCACTGCAATTATAAAATTCGCGACATAAATAATTAAGATGCGTGACCGAAAAACCGGTCATTTGTGCGTAATCAGACAATGGAAGATGTTCGCGATAGTGGCTTTCGACATGTCGGGCAAACTGGCGCATCACCGACCGTCGGCGCTCAGCCCGGTCTTCGGCCGGAGCCAGGCTTTGGCTTTTGCGGTTCAGCCATACCAGCAATGCGCTTAGCATCGCGTGAAGCATCAATTCACGCGCGTCATTATCCTGTTGATACTCATTGAGGATCGTAGAAAACAAAGCGTTAATATGCGGACGAGACTGTTTGACGGCGACACAGCGTGCCTCACCAAGCACGGCAAGCTGGCGACCAAACTCTGCTTCAAAGCGAGTGAACAGCGGCAGCGCAAGCGAAAGAACAAAGCCCTGAGTGCCGGGTGAAAAACGAAACCCGTGCACGCACAGCGAAGGCACCAGCTGAATACAGGCTTCGCGCATCACCGAAGTCTTTCCTTCAATCTCAATCTCCGCATGGCCTTTGTGCAGATAAAGGATCTGCACAAGTTCTGCATGCTGGTGAATATCGATGCGCCACTCATACTGGCTGCTGCGCTGATGAATGGATTCGCAGTGCAGCAGCTCAGACGTCGGCCAGCCCATCTGCTCGCCGTAAAGCTTAAAAACCGGGATCGCGCTTTGCTTCACTCTGGTTGCTCTCCCTCATCACGGGTTATCTGACGGCCTCGTACGGCAGGCCAACGTAGTTCTCTGCAATCGTCGTCAGGCCAGCCTTCGACCCTAAATAATAACGACGGTCGGCTTCCTGCATTTTGCGATCAAAGGGACTCTTATCATGAAAATCATGCAGCAGATGCGTCATAAACCAGCTAAAGCGTTCACCTTTCCACACCCGATTTAGCGCGAATGCAGAATAGCTCTTCAGCAAATCTTCCCGCCCATGGTGGTAATACTGGCTCAGTATGCGCCACAGATAGTTGACGTCTGAAGCCGCAAGATTCAGCCCTTTCGCGCCCGTTGGCGGTACGATGTGCGCGGCATCGCCCACTAAAAACAGCCTGCCGTATTGCATTGGCTCCACCACATAGCTGCGCAGCGGCGCGATGCTTTTCTCAAGTGAGTGACCAGTCACTAACTTATTCGCCAACGCGGATGGCAGCCGGCATTTCAGCTCCTGCCAGAAGCGTTCGTCCGACCATGCCTCTACGCTTTCCGTCAGGGGGACCTGCAAGTAGTAGCGGCTTCTGGTTAGTGAGCGCTGACTACACAGCACAAATCCACGCTCATGATGAGCGTAAATCAGTTCAGGATTGACCGGCGGTGTATCCGCCAGCAGCCCCAGCCAGCCAAACGGCCATACGCTTTCATACTCGTGCAGCACGGATTTGGGAATGCTCTGGCGCGATACGCCGTGGAAGCCATCGCAGCCAGCAATAAAATCACAGTCGATTCGACAGGCTTCACCCTCTTTCGTGAACGTAACGAACGGACTGTCCGTTTTCATATCATTGAGCTGCACGTCACTCACGCCGTAGATAATTGGCGCACCGCTGCTGGCACGGGCTTCCATCAGATCGCGGGTGACCTCGGTCTGCCCGTAGACCATCACGCTCTTACCCTCCGTCAGCTCACTTAGCGGCACCGGGATGCGCTCTCCATCAAACAAAAACTCCACGCCGTGGTGAACCAATCCTTCGACATCCATTCGCTTAGAGGCCCCAGCCTGACGCAGTAAATCAACGGTACCGCTCTCAAGAATGCCTGCTCGGATCCGGCTCAGCACGTACTCCGGGGTCTGACGCTCGAGGATGACGGTAGCAACGCCGGCATTGTGTAACAGCTGCCCCAGCAACAGACCCGACGGGCCTGCACCAATAATCGCGACCTGAGTTTTCATGACTGGCTCACCTTGTGGTTAATTATTTGTTTGTTTTTTGTATCAATAAAGTATCTCTTTGCATTTTTGATAAGCAGACGAGGAAATTGAAGGGGATAAACGGCGCAAAACTTGCACTTTTCAACGATCGTGCAAAAGTGTGGTGCAGCTCAAATTTTCTCCGCTATTTACTCTTTGCCACCGCGATTGTTGATCCAGCCGGGCCACAGCAGGCGCTGGCTTCAGGTACAACTAAGTTTTGAGCGTCTGATTTGGTGAGTGAACAACAGGTGGTTATGGAAGCAACTTTGACAGACCAACGAAAAGTAACCCGGCTCTGCATTCAGTGCGCGCTGTTGCTGTTGCAGCACGGGGCTGAAAGCGCGCTGGTTGAAGAGCTGTCTACCCGTCTCGGCCTGGCGCTGGGCATGGACAGCGTTGAAAGCGCCATTTCATCCAACGCCATCGTGCTGACAACGCTGCACAACGGCGAGTGCCTGACGACAACCCGGAAAAATAACGACCGCGGCATCAACATGCACGTGGTCACCGAGGTACAGCACATCGTGATCATGGCGGAACATAAGCTGCTGGATGCCAGAGATGTCGAAAAGCGCTTCGGGCAGATCAAACCGCTGCGCTACCCACGCTGGCTGGTCGTCACGATGGTCGGACTTTCCTGCGCCTGTTTCTGCAAGCTGAACAACGGCGGATGGGATGGTGCGTTTGTCACGCTCTGCGCCAGCACCATTGCGATGTACATCCGCCAGTTGCTGACTGCCCGCTCGATGCACCCGCAAATCAACTTTTGCATCACCGCTTTTGTCGCCACCACCGTCTCCGGGCTGATGCTGCGGCTCCCGACGTTTGCCAGCACCCCAACCATAGCGATGGCCGCCAGCGTACTGCTGCTGGTTCCAGGTTTTCCGCTAATTAACGCCGTGGCGGATATGTTCAAAGGGCACATCAATACCGGTCTGGCGCGCTGGGCGATTGCCAGCCTGCTGACCCTCGCCACCTGTATTGGCGTGGTGATGGCAATGACGCTCTGGGGGTTAAGAGGATGGGTGTGATTCACTTTGTTCTGGCGCTTTTACAGGATGCGGCGCTGGCCGCCATTCCGGCCGTGGGTTTTGCGATGGTGTTCAATGTCCCCCAGCGAGCCCTGCTCTGGTGTGCACTGCTCGGTGCCATTGGCCACAGCTCTCGGTTTACGATGATGACGGCTGGCATGAACATAGAGTGGGCGACGTTTATCGCCTCAATGCTGGTGGGCAGCATCGGCATTCAGTGGTCCCGCTGGTATCTCGCGCACCCCAAAATTTTCACCGTTGCCGCGGTGATCCCCATGTTCCCGGGCATTTCAGCTTACACCGCGATGATCTCTGCGGTGAAGATAAGCCACCTCGGCTACAGCGAAGCGCTGATGGTGACTCTGCTGGAAAACTTCCTCAAGGCCACGTCCATCGTCGGCGCGCTCTCCATTGGCCTGTCGATCCCCGGCCTGTGGCTGTATCGCAAACGCCCTCGCGTCTGAATTCCCCTGGGGCGCGTGCCGCTGAACCTCCTCCCGCGCCCCACTCTGTGCTACTATCTGCCCATGTTCCGCCTGTCGTTTTTTTGAGTCATTGCCATGTCTTCCAGAATTTTAACGTCGAGCGTTATCGGTATCGATGCGCTGCTCCGCGACCCTGAGGGTGTCATAAAAAATGCCGATAGCGGTGCCGTTGCGGTATTCGTGAATAATGCTCCTGCCTTTTACGCAGTCAGCCCTTCACGTCTGGAACAGCTTCTGGAACTGGAAGCCCGACTGGCACGCCCGGGCAGCGACATTACCCTGGACGGACAGTTCTTTGACGAGCCCGAAGCCGCGCCCATCGCGGTGCCAATGGGTAAATTCCCGATGTATGCGGGCTGGCAGCCAGACGCTGATTTTCAGCGCATGGCCGCACTTTGGGGCATTGCGCTGACGCAACCGGCCACGCCGGAAGAACTGGCTTCATTTACGGCATACTGGCAGGCTGAAGGGAAAGTTTTCCACCACGTTCAGTGGCAGCAGAAGCTGGCGCGCAGTCTGCAAATAGGAAGAGCCAGCAACGGCGGACAGCCGAAAAGAGACCTTAATTCTCTTTCTGAACCAGACAGTCAAATTCCACCCGGTTTTCGAGGTTAATGATGAAAAATGTTGGTGATCTGATGCAGCGCCTGCAAAAAATGATGCCGAAACACATCGAACCGGCATTCAAAACGGGCGAAGAGCTGCTGGCCTGGCAGAAGGAGCAAGGCAAAATTCGCTCTGAGGCGCTGGAGCGCGAAAACCGGGCGATGAAAATGCAGCGCACGTTTAACCGTTCAGGCATTCGGCCGCTCCACCAGAACTGTTCATTTGATAATTACCGCATCGAATGCGACGGGCAGATGAACGCCCTGTCGAAAGCGCGCCAGTATGTCGAAGAGTTTGATGGCAACATCGCCAGTTTTATTTTTTCCGGCAAGCCCGGGACGGGTAAAAACCATCTTGCTGCGGCTATCTGCAACGAACTTTTGCTGCGCGGAAAATCCGTACTGATTATCACCGTGGCCGACATTATGTCGGCGATGAAAGACACCTTTACCAACCGTGAAACCACCGAAGAGCAGCTGCTGAACGATCTGAGCAATGTGGATCTGTTAGTGATCGACGAGATCGGCGTGCAAACCGAATCCCGCTACGAAAAAGTGATCATCAACCAGATCGTCGACCGAAGATCGTCGTCAAAACGTCCTACCGGAATGCTGACCAACAGCAATATGGATGAAATGACCAAGCTGCTGGGCGAACGCGTCATGGATCGTATGCGTTTAGGCAACAGCCTGTGGGTGATCTTCAACTGGGACAGCTACCGCAGTCGCGTTACCGGCAAAGAGTATTGAGACTAATCTGAGCACTGGCAGCGGTATACTGAGCGCGTTTCTTTAATCCAGGGTTATGATATGAAAACTGCTAAACGTCTTCTGTGCGGCGCGGCACTGACCAGCGCACTTTTATCCTCCACTGCTTTTGCCGTGTCCCTCAGCGACTTATCCAGCGCTGCCAGCCAGCTTGGCGCTCAGACCGGCACTTCACAGCAGGGCGGAACTTCCCTCTCTTCTCTGACTGGCCTGCTTAACGGCAACAGCAAGGCGCTGACTGCAAACAACATGAATAACGCCGCAGGGATTCTGGAATATTGCGCTAAGCAGAAGCTGACTTCCGTCACTGACGCCGAGAACGTGAAAAACCAGGTGCTCGGCAAGCTTGGCCTCGACAGCAAAACGGAACAAAAAGCCGACACCAACTATATGGACGGGATCCAGGGCCTGCTGAACGCACAGAATGGCCAGCAGCTGAATCTGACCACGCTCGGCAACTCTGAGCTGGGAAAACAAGTAAAAACCAAGGCTTGCGATCTGGTGCTGAAACAAGGCGCCAGTTTCCTCTCTTAATCCCCCGCCAGCGCCTGCACACAGGGGATGTGTTCAGGTCCAAAATCGGACATTTCTAAAGCAATTCTGAAACACAGCACATTTTAATGACGCTACAATTGCAGCATTATTGCACTGCAATTACAGTGTAGGGTCGAAAATGAATCACTGGTCAAAGGATGACCAGCGTAACCGAGGATGTGCTGTGTCCGAGCTTGTCTCTATTGCTCTGTTTCTCGCTTCAGTGGTGATCTACGCCTGGAAAGCGGGCCGAAACACCTGGTGGTTTGCTATCACCCTGGTCGTGCTCGGCCTTTTTGTGGTACTCAATATTACGCTCTATGCCAGTAACTATTTCACTGGCGATGGCATTAACGATGCCGTGCTTTATACCCTCACCAACAGCCTGACGGGTGCCGGGGTGAGCAAATACATTCTGCCTGGGGTCGGCCTGGTGCTGGCTCTGGTGCTGCTTTTTGGCGGGCTTGGCTGGGTATTACGCCGTCGCCGCCATCATCCCCACCACTTTGGTTACAGCGTGCTGGCATTGGTGCTGGCGCTGGCATCCGTTGACGCCAGCCCGGCGTTCCGCCAGATAACCGAGCTGGTAAAATCGCAGTCCCGCGATGGCGATCCAGATTTCGCGACTTATTACAAAGAGCCGTCAAAGACGATCCCAAATCCAAAACTGAATCTGGTTTACATCTACGGTGAAAGCCTGGAGCGCACCTATTTCAACAACGATGCGTTCCCGAATCTCACGCCGGAGCTGGGTAAGCTGAAAGATGAGAGTATCGACTTCAGCCATACCATGCAGCTGCCGGGCACGGATTACACCATCGCCGGGATGGTCGCTTCCCAGTGCGGCATCCCGCTGTTTGCGCCATTTGAAGGCAACGCCTCCGCCTCGGTATCAAGCTTCTTCCCGCAGAATATTTGTCTTGGCGATATCCTGAAAAACTCCGGCTATCAGAACTACTTTATGCAGGGTGCCAACCTGCGCTTTGCCGGGAAAGATGTCTTCCTGAAATCGCACGGTTTCGATCATCTTTACGGCTCAGAAGAGCTGAAAACCACCGTCGCCGACCCGAACTATCGTAACGACTGGGGATTCTACGACGACACCGTGCTCGACGAAGTGTGGAAAAAATACGAAGAGCTGTCGAAATCCGGCCAGCGCTTCTCGCTGTTTACTCTGACCGTCGACACCCACCATCCGGACGGTTTTGTTTCCCGCACCTGCGAGCGCAAAAAATATGAAATCGACGGCAAAGTTAACCAGTCATTCAGCGCGGTCACCTGCAGTCAGGAACACGTAGCGGCGTTAATCGAGAAAATCAAAGCCTCGCCGTATTTTAAGAACACGGTAATCGTCGTCTCGTCCGACCATATGGCAATGAAAAACACCGCCTGGGACTATCTCAACAAGCAGGATCGCAACAACCTGTTCTTTGTAATCCGCGGTGACCAGCCGCAGCAGGAAGTGATGGGCACCAAACGCAGCACCATGGACAACGGTGCCACCGTGCTGGATATCCTCGGCGGCGACAACTTTATCGGACTGGGCCGCAGCAGCCTTTCCGGACAGTCGCTGGCGGAAATCTTCCTCAACATGAAAGAGAAAGTGTTGGCGTGGAAACCCGATATCATTCGCCTGTGGAACTTCCCGAAATCTATCAAAGATTTTACCGTCGATGAGCAAAAAGGGATGATCGCCTTCTCCGGCTCCAGCTTCCGTCTGCCGCTGCTGCTGCGTGTATCCGACAATCGCGTCGAACCGCTGCCGGAAAGCGAATACTCCGCGCCGCTGCGCTACCAGCTGGCGGACTTTGCCCCACGCGATAACTTTATGTGGATTGATCGCTGCTACAAAATGGCCCAGCTCTGGGCTCCGGAGCTCGCTCTGTCGACCGACTGGTGTGTTTCTCAGGGTCAGTTGGGCGGCGAACAAACCGTTCAGCACGTTGATAAAGCGCTGTGGAAAGGCAAAGCGGCATTTAAAGACACCGTTATCGATATGGAACGCTACAACGGCAATGTCGATACGTTGAAAATCGTGGATAACAATATTCGCTATAAGGCCGACAGCTTCATCTTTAACGTGGCCGGTGCGCCGGAAGAAGTGAAGCAGTTTAGCGGTATTTCCCGCCCAGAAAGCTGGGGACGTTGGTCAAACGCGCAGCTCGGTAAAGAGGTGAAAATCGAATACAAAGAGCCACTGCCCGCGAAATTCGATCTGGTGATCACCGCCAAAGCCTACGGCCCGAATGCCAACAGGCCAATTCCGGTGAAAGTGGGTAGCAGCGAGCAAACGCTGACACTCGGCAATAACCTCTCCACCACCACGCTGCACTTCGAAAATCCGACGGGCAGCAACCTGCTGACCATCGCGCCACCGGATCCGCAGTCCACCAACGAGGGGAACATCCTCGGCCACTCGCCGCGCAAGCTGGGGATCGGGATGGTGGAAATAAAAATCGTGAAGTCAGAAGGATAAACGTTAGGGGAGCCAATGCTCCCCTTATTATTACCGATACACATGGAAAAGAATCCTGTGGATGAGATCCAGTTTCGCCCCACTCTGCCCGAAGACTCCCTGAAGTTGCCTGCCATCGAGCACTCTGCCGCCCAGGCTTTTCTTACCCTGGCTGATTTTGCGTGGCTGGCTCAGGAAAGCGGGATCGGCAGTGAACAGCATCAGCATTACATTGCGCAAAACAACAGCTGGGTAGCCGTGGCCGGAAACCAGCCGGTCGGTTTTATTCTGGCCGAAACGCTGGAAGATTCGCTGTTTATCGTCGAGCTTTCGGTAGCGAACGAGTGGCAAAATCAGGGGATTGGTCGCCGGCTTCTGGCGCTGACGGCAAGCGCTGCCGAACAGCGTGGCTTATCGGCGCTGATGCTGACCACATTCAGGACGGTTCCGTGGAATGCGCCTTTTTATCAACGAAACGGATTCAGAATGCTTGAGGACGCTCAGCTTACGCCGGGTCTCTGGCAGAAGCTGGAAAGTGAAGCGGCACATGGGCTGCGGCTTGAAACCCGCTGCGCCATGCGCCGTGAATTAAACCCAACTTTGCCTGATGCGCTGCGCTTATCAGGCCTACCGCCGACCACAATCGTAGAGTAGGTCCGGCAAGCAAATGCGCCGCCGGGCATTTTATGCCTGGATTTTGTAGGCCGGGTAAGGCGAAGCCGCACCCGGCGTTCACTATCAGAACGTTTCCCAGTTCTCACCGCTGTCCGTGGCAGCCGCTTTGCGCAGCACCGGAGCGGATGTTGGGGTTTTCATCGCGGATTCACGCTTAGCGATCTGCTGCGACTGCTGGATGCGGAACACCGCTACGGCCTGAGTCAGACGGCTCGCCTGTTCTTCCAGCGCCGCCGCTGCGGAAGCAGACTCTTCCACCAGTGAGGCGTTCTGCTGGGTCACGCGATCCATCTCAGCCACCGCCAGACCAACCTGATCGATACCACGGCTCTGCTCGTCAGATGCAGAAGCGATCTCGCCCATGATGTCGGTCACGCGGGTTACCGCATTAACGATCTCTTCCATGGTTTCACCGGCGCTTTCTACCAGCGTCGATCCCACGTCCACGCGGCTGACGGAATCTTCGATCAGGCTCTTAATCTCGCGTGCCGCCTGGGCGCTGCGCTGCGCAAGGTTACGAACCTCACCTGCCACCACCGCAAAGCCACGCCCCTGCTCACCCGCACGAGCCGCTTCCACGGCGGCGTTGAGCGCCAGGATATTGGTCTGGAAGGCAATACCGTCGATCACGCTGATAATGTCAGCGATTTTCTGCGAACTGGAGGAAATGTCGCGCATGGTCTGCACCACGTTATCCACCACTTTGCCGCCCTTCTGCGCGGTTTCTGATGCGCTGAGCGCCAGATGGCTGGCCTGACGCGCGTTTTCGGCGTTCTGTTTCACCGTAGCGGTCAGTTCTTCCATGCTGGCGGCCGTTTCTTCCAGCGATGCGGCCTGCTGTTCGGTACGGGAAGAGAGATCGTTGTTGCCCATCGCAATCTCGCTGGCACCGCTGTAAATCGCATCCGCGCCGTTACGCACTTCGCCGACGGTACGCACCAGCTCGCCCTGCATGTGGCGCAGAGAATCAGCCAGTTGGCCCATCTCGTTGCTGCCGTGCACGTTGATCGGTTTCAGCAGATCGCCGCCAGCAATATGGCGGATGCTGTCGATCACACGAGTTAACGGCTGGATCAGCGCTTTGTGGATCCCCACCCAGACGCCAACGATCACCACCAGCACTGCCAGCAGGACGCTTATCAGCACCCAGATAGCCTGGTTGTAAGAGCTGCTGTTATCCGCTACCGCGATTTCATACAGATGATCGTTTTGCTGGAAATAGCTCACGTAGGCTTTCTCAAAACCATCCTGATAGCTCTGAGTCGGCTGGTCGAAGAAGTCGTTAATCTTGCCTGCGCCCAGCAGTTGGATCAGCTCGGCCAGCGCGCCGTGGTAGATATCGTAATTGCGTTTGATGTCGAGTGCCGACGCTTCGCTCTGACGCGGATCGCGCGGCAGGGCTTCATATTCCGCCCAGCGCTTTTCAGCATCATCCAGCGATTTGCTGGCAATCTGCATCAGCTCATTCACCGTCGCCCCGCTGCCGATGTGGTTCTGATCCATCATGTAGCGGATCCCGGCGCGGTTTAAGGTGTTGCGGGTCTGCAGCAGCGAAACCCAGCTGCCGTTCAGCGTGGACTGCTGCTGGCGGATGGTTTGCAGAACCGTGAAGTTTTCTTTGTCGTGTTTCAGCGCGTTAAAGAACAGACCGCCGGATGTCAGTTGTAAAAGGCCAAACAAGACCAAAACCAGCACGAGGCTGGTGACAATTTTAATTCGATTTAACATTTTTTCTCTTTCCAGTGGGAAGCTAATCGAGTTTTCGGCCTGGAAAGAGAAAACTTTATGGAAATTCATGCTGAATCACATTAAAACGCCACCATTTTCATTGCGCATTTGCCTCCGTGCGTCTACACGCGGCTGATATCAGGCCCCCGCCAGCTCATATTTTTTTATTTTGCGATACAGCGTCGCGATGCCAATTCCCAGTTCGTCAGCGGCCTGCTTTTTATTGCTATAGCGCGAGAGCGCATCGCGGATCATCTGCCGCTCCATTCCCTCCAGCGCCGTCACGCTCGCTTCCTGAATGGCCTCGGCCGCCGCGCTGCGGGGCGGAACCTCTTCGGCAACCTCATGGCTACCGAGCAGGTTAGGCGGCAGGAGCGACATATCGATAACCTCGCCTGACGGCACCACGTTGACCAGATACTCCATCAAATTACTCAGCTCGCGAATATTGCCCGGCCAGCGGTAGCGCTTTAGGAAATCAATCACATCTTGAGCCACTCCCGGATACACCAGCTCAAGCCGCCGGGTATGCAGATGCAGGAAATAGTGGATCAGCAGCTCAATATCCTCCTGGCGCTCACGCAGCGGCGGCAGGCGCAGCGGGATAACATTAAGGCGGTAATAAAGGTCTTCGCGAAATTTCCCTGCGGCAATGCCCTGCTCAATTTTCTGATTGGTGGCGGAGATAACGCGAATATCCACCGGGACCGGGTGGCTGGCGCCCACAGGCTGGATTTCACGTGATTCAATGGCCCGCAGCAGTTTGGCCTGTAATGTGAGCGGCATATCGCCAATCTCATCAAGGAACAGCGTTCCGGTGTTCGCTGCCTGAATCAGGCCAATCTTGCCGTTAGCGGATGCCCCAGTAAAAGCCCCCTTCACGTAGCCAAACAGTTCGCTTTCCAGCAATTGCTCCGGGATCGCCGCACAGTTGATCGGAATAAAAGGTTTGGCCCGGCGATCGCTGAGCTTGTGGATCGCCCGGGCAACCACCTCTTTCCCGGTCCCACTCTCCCCGACAATCATCACGCTGGAAGGCCCCGGTGCTACGCGGCTTATCAGTTTTTTCAGCTGCTTCATCGGACGGCATTCGCCGATCATCGCCTCAATCTGTGGCTCCTCCTGGTTACTGCTAAAGTCTGCGGAAGAGTGAGACTGATGAAAAGCCATCAGGAACAGCCACTGATCCTGTACCGCATGCAGCTGGCCAATAATGAGCTCCTTGCGATCGTCGAAAGTAATGATGTGCTGCATATGGCCATGCCTGAAATTGTCCTCGAAGGTCAGTGGCTGAAAATGAAGCGTTTTGCCCACCACATTGCCCGGATTGATGCCCATGATTTTTAGCGCGGCCTGATTAGCAAATGTCACCCTGCGATCGTTTCCTGCCACCAGCACACCCTGATCCATATTGTCGATCATCGTCAGAAAGATCTTCTGGATATTGTCGCCCGAATTCTGGTCCTGCAAAAAACGGGAAACAAACAGCGAAGAAACATGGCGAACGTAATCTGAAAACTCCTGAATGTTTGCGTTAATATGCTGCTGTTGCTCGTAGGTCAGCGCCACAAGGCTAATCACCCCGACGCACTGATCGTGATAAATGACCGGCGTGCCCAGAAAAGCCTTCTCTTCGCATTTATCTTTATTGCTGCAGTCTTTGCACAGGGGGTCAATTCGGGAATGCGTAACGACGCGGTCTTTTTTTGTTTCAATTATGTATCGAAGAAGTTTCGAATTAGTATTTAATCGCTGGCCCAGCTGTTTGCCAAATACCCCGGTTCCGGCAACCCGGAATAATGCGTTATCAACAATTTCCACTTCCAGCTGCAGCACGCTGGAAAGCATAACGGCAAACTTCTGAATTTTCGACTGAATCTGCATCAGGACGGAAGGAGTTGTAGACGGAATCATAATCGACCTTCTTATTTTGCTCACCAGGGATAAAACGCTCGAATTATTTATATTTTATGCCGCTCGCAGGATAGCACTCTCTTTCTCAACAAAGACTGACACAGATTGTGCTACTTCCCCTCCTTCGCTAAAACATGCTACGACCATCACATTTTCATATCAAATTGATAAGTTCAGCTCGCGGTTTATCATTTTGGAATGCGATAACGCCCGCAGCCCGATATACCCGCCAGCAAAAAAATCGTGCGTAATAAAATGCCGAAAGCCGATCGACATTTTTATTCCAGACGGCAGCGACAGGTTATTTAAAATCGTGATCGGTTTCGCATATTTATTCTCTGCTCATCACCACCACACATCCTGTCAGGGCTTTGGCACGCTTATTGTTAGCAATTAAGCAGCGCTGGCCGTTGCTCAATTCCGCATCCTTGCATCGTTGACCGCCCAGCAATCATTAAGCCGCCCTTCACGAGCAGGATTGAATCATGAAAACCGTTAACGAACTGATTAAGGATCTCAACCAACTCAACTCTCACCTCAGCGAGAAAGACTTCCTGCTGACCTGGGAACAGTCGCCGGATGAGCT
The DNA here is from genome assembly GCA_014156375.1 of Enterobacteriaceae bacterium 89. Taxonomy (GTDB): domain Bacteria; phylum Pseudomonadota; class Gammaproteobacteria; order Enterobacterales; family Enterobacteriaceae; genus Scandinavium. Next base: position 267,925 of record RQJH01000001.1, read on the forward strand.
GAAGCAGGTGCTGGACGTGGCCAACGCCCTGAAGACGCTGCGGGCAGAAAATATCGCCACCAAAGTCTTCAGCAGCGGCCTGGGGATCTCCGTATTCCGCGACAACTCCACCCGCACCCGTTTCTCCTACGCCTCCGCGCTCAACCTGTTAGGCCTGGCGCAGCAGGATCTGGACGAAGGTAAATCACAGATAGCCCACGGAGAAACCGTCCGCGAAACTGCGAATATGATCTCCTTCTGTGCCGATGCGATCGGCATTCGCGATGACATGTTTCTCGGCGCAGGTAACGCCTACATGCGCGAAGTAGGCGCGGCGCTTGATGATGGGCACAAACAGGGCGTCCTGCCGCAGCGCCCGGCTCTGATTAACCTGCAGTGCGACATTGACCACCCAACCCAGTCAATGGCCGATCTGGCCTGGCTGCGCGAGCACTTTGGTTCACTGGAAAATCTGAAAGGTAAAAAAATCGCCATGACCTGGGCCTACTCCCCGAGCTACGGCAAACCTCTTTCCGTTCCACAGGGCATTATCGGGCTGATGACCCGCTTCGGCATGGACGTGACCCTCGCTCACCCTGAAGGCTACGACCTGATCCCTGACGTTATCGAAGTGGCGAAGAACAACGCCAAAGCCTCCGGCGGCAGCTTCCGTCAGGTCACCGATATGGCCGAAGCCTTCAAAGACGCCGATATCGTCTATCCAAAATCCTGGGCTCCGTACAAAGTCATGGAAAAACGCACCGAACTGCTGCGGGCAAACGACCATGACGGCCTGAAAGCGCTGGAAAAAGCCTGCCTCGAGCAAAACGCCCACCACAAAGACTGGCACTGCACGGAAGAGATGATGAAACACACCCGCGACGGTGAAGCCCTGTACATGCACTGCCTTCCTGCGGACATCACCGGTGTCTCCTGCCAACAGGGTGAAGTCACCGAAGGGGTGTTCGAGAAATACCGCATCCCAACCTACAAAGAAGCGAGCTGGAAGCCGTACATCATCGCCGCGATGATCCTGTGCCGCAAATACGCCAATCCGGGTCAGGTTCTTGAACAACTGCTGAAAGACGCCGAAAAGCGCATCAAATAACGCCCTGACCGGCCCGTCCGGGCCGGTTTTACTGCCTCTGTAATGAAGGATAAGGACAGAATATGTCTGCTTTCTCACTGAAGATGGATATTGCCGACAACCGTTTTTTTACCGGTGAGACCTCACCGCTCTTTTCGCGCCAGCAGGCGCAGCTGGCGCGCCGTTTCCATCAGAAAATAACGGGCTACCAGCCGACGCCTCTGCATTCACTGAACCAGCTGGCGGGTCTGTTCGGCGTCAGCAAAATCCTCGTGAAAGACGAATCACAGCGGTTTGGCCTGAATGCCTTCAAGATGCTGGGCGGCTCCTACGCCATCGCTCAGCTGCTGTGTGAAAAATACCATTTGGATATCAACGAGTTTTCGTTCGAAACGCTCAAATCGACGATTACGGAAAAAATGACCTTTGCCACCACCACCGACGGTAACCATGGCCGTGGCGTGGCGTGGGCCGCGCAGCAGCTCGGGCAGAACGCAGTGGTGTACATGCCAAAAGGCTCTGCGCAGGAGCGCGTGGACGCCATTTTACGTCTCGGCGCGGAGTGCATCGTCACCGATATGAACTACGACGACACCGTGCGCTTTACCCTGCAAACCGCGCAGAAAAACGGCTGGGAGGTGGTGCAGGACACCGCCTGGGAAGGCTACACCCGGATCCCCACCTGGATTATGCAGGGATACGCCACGCTCGCCGATGAAGCGGTTGAGCAAATCGCCGCGATGGGCATTGCTCGCCCAACCCACGTCTTCTTACAGGGCGGCGTTGGGGCGATGGCCGGCGGCGTGCTGGGCTACCTGGCTGACGTTTACGGCCCGAGCAAACTGCATTCGGTCATCGTCGAGCCAGAGCTGGCGGACTGTCTTTATCGTTCAGGTATTAAAGGCCAGATTGTCAACGTCGGCGGAGAGATGGCCACCATCATGGCCGGCCTTGCCTGCGGCGAACCGAACCCGCTCGGCTGGGAAGTTCTGCGCAACTGCGCCACCCAGTTCGTTTCCTGCCAGGACGCCGTTGCCGCACTCGGCATGCGCGTGCTGGGCAACCCGCTGGGTCACGATCCGCGCGTCATCTCCGGGGAATCCGGCGCCGTCGGCCTGGGCCTGCTTGCCGCCGTTCATCATCACCCGCAGCGAGAAACGTTGATGCAGAAGTTGGGCCTCGACGACCACTCCGTCGTGCTGGTCATCAGCACCGAAGGCGACACCGACGTGAAGCATTACCGGGAAGTGGTCTGGGAAGGCAAACACCCGGCGGCACGATAACCGAATTTTACATTTAGCGTCCCCCGATCCACGGGGAACAAGGACTGGAGAAATACGATGGCTAAGCACATTCCTTTCAAACTGATTCTGGAAAAAGCAAATTACTATCAGGCAGATATGACCCGCTTCTTACGCGACATGATTGCCATTCCAAGTGAAAGCTGCGACGAAAAGCGCGTGGTTCACCGCATCAAAGAAGAGATGGAAAAGGTCGGGTTCGATAAAGTCGACATTGACCCGATGGGCAACGTCCTCGGCTACATCGGCCACGGTCCACGCCTGGTGGCGATGGATGCGCACATCGATACAGTGGGCATCGGTAATATCAAAAACTGGAACTTCGATCCGTATGAGGGCATGGAAACGGACGAGCTGATTGGCGGGCGCGGCGCGTCTGACCAGGAAGGCGGGATGGCGTCGATGGTCTATGCGGGCAAAATCATCAAAGACCTGGGTCTGGAAGACGAATACACCCTGCTGGTGACCGGCACCGTTCAGGAAGAAGACTGCGACGGCCTGTGCTGGCAGTACATCATCGAACAATCCGGGATTCGCCCTGAGTTTGTGGTCAGTACCGAACCGACAGACTGCCAGATTTATCGCGGACAGCGCGGACGCATGGAAATCCGCGTTGAGGTTCAGGGCGTAAGCTGCCATGGATCAGCGCCGGAACGCGGGGATAACGCCATCTTCAAAATGGCTCCGGTGCTGACCGAGCTGGAGCAGCTGGCACAGAAACTGGGCCACGATGAATTCCTGGGTAAAGGAACGCTCACCGTTTCTGAAATCTTCTTCACCTCGCCAAGCCGCTGTGCGGTGGCGGACAGCTGCGCCGTCTCCATCGACCGTCGTCTGACCTGGGGGGAAACCTGGGAAGGGGCGCTGGAAGAGATCCGCGCCCTGCCGGCGGCGAAACAGGCTAAGGCGGTGGTCTCAATGTACAACTACGAGCGCCCATCCTGGACCGGTCTGGTGTACCCAACCGAATGCTACTTCCCAACCTGGAAGGTGGAGGAGAACCACTTCACCGTTCGCGCACTGAGCAACGCCTACGAAGGTCTGTTCGGCAAAGCACCGGTGGTAGATAAGTGGACCTTCTCCACTAACGGCGTTTCCATCATGGGTCGCCACGGCATTCCGGTCATCGGCTTCGGGCCGGGTAAAGAGCCGGAGGCGCACGCCCCTAACGAAAAAACCTGGAAATCCCACCTGATTACCTGCGCCGCCATGTACGCCGCTATCCCACTGAGCTGGCTGGCCACGCAGTAACCGTTCGTCCCTTCTCCCGCCACCTATGTGGCGGGATTCTGAGGTGCCTATGCGCGTACTGATTAAAAACGGTCTCGTCGTCAACGCCGATGGAAAAAGGCAGCAGGACCTGCTGATTGAAGACGGCCTGATCAAACACCTTGCGGACGTCATAGAAGCAGAACCCGACTGCGAAATCATAGATGCCGAAGGCTGCTACGTGATGCCCGGCGGGGTCGATGTTCACACGCATTTTAATATCGACGTGGGTCTTGCCCGCAGCTGTGACGATTTCTTTACCGGCACCCGAGCCGCCGCCTGCGGCGGCACCACGACGATTGTCGACCACATGGGTTTCGGCCCGCCGGGCTGCCATCTGCGCCATCAGTTTGACGTCTATCGCGGCTATGCGGCCTACAAAGCGGTCATCGACTACAGTTTTCACGGCGTGATCCAGCATGTGAATCACAGCGTACTGGATGAAATCCCGATGATGGTCGAAGCCGGTATCAGCAGCTTTAAGCTGTACCTGACCTACCAGTACAAGCTGAGCGATGACGATGTGCTGCAGGTAATGCAGCATCTGCACCGCGCCGGCGCGCTGACCACCGTCCATCCGGAAAACGACGCCGCCATTGCCCGACGCCGAACGGAGTTTATCAATGCGGGCAAGATAGCCCCTCGCTATCACGCCCTGAGCCGCCCGCTGGAGTGCGAGGCGGAGGCGATTGCCAGAATGATAAACCTCGCCCAGCTGGCCGGAAACGCGCCGCTTTACATTGTGCACCTTTCCAACGGCCTGGGGCTGGACTACCTGCGCCTCGCCAGAGCCCGCCGCCAGCCGGTATGGGTGGAAACCTGCCCGCAATACCTGCTGCTGGACGACCGCTGCTATGAGCGTGACGACGCGCTGAACTATTTACTCAGCCCGCCGCTGCGTGGCGCAAGCCATAACGATGCGCTGTGGTGTGGGATCCACGACGGTTCAATCGACACGGTAGCGACCGATCACTGCACCTTTTCATCCGCTCAACGCCAGCAAATTTCAGGCGGCAACTTCAGCCAGTGTCCGAACGGCCTGCCGGGCGTTGAGAACCGGATGCTACTGCTGTTCTCCCACGGCGTAATGACCAGGCGCATTTCACCCGAGCGCTTTGTCGCCCTGACCAGCGCCAGCCCGGCGAAGCTGTTTGGCCTGTGGCCGCAGAAAGGCCTGCTGGCCTCCGGCTCGGATGGCGACGTGGTGATTATCGATCCGAGAAGGACAACCACCATTCGTCACGAACTGCTGCACGACAACGCCGACTATTCGCCCTACGAGGGCTTTATTTGCCAGGGAGCGATTCGCCAGACGCTGTCCAGAGGCAGGGTCATCTTTGACAACGGCATCTTCACCGGCGCTGCCGGACAGGGCCGTTTCCTGCGCCGCAATCCGTTTTCTGCCGATCGGCTTCCCGTCGGCGGACCAGAACTTTAATGAGAGGAAATGATGAGTAAAAAGATTGTTCTCGCGCTGGGCGGGAATGCGCTCGGCGACGATCTTGCCGGACAAATGCAGGCCGTGAAGCAAACGTCACAGGCCATCGTCGATCTTATCGCCCAGGGCCATCAGGTGGTGGTGACTCACGGCAACGGCCCGCAGGTGGGGATGATTAATCTCGCCTTCGAAGCCGCCGCTAAAACCGAAGCCCATACGCCGATGCTGCCGATGTCAGTCTGCGTGGCGCTGAGCCAGGGCTACATCGGCTACGACCTGCAAAACGCCCTGCGCGAGGAGCTGCTGTCCCGCAAGCTGGACATCCCTGTCGCCACCCTGATCACGCAGGTTGAAGTGGATGCTAACGACGAGGCCTTCCGCAATCCGACCAAACCCATCGGTTCTTTCTTTTCCATAGAGGAAGCCGAAAAGCTGCGCGAAAAAGGCTACGTCCTGAAAGAGGATGCCGGGCGCGGTTACCGTCGAGTGGTCGCCTCGCCGAAGCCGCTGGATATTATTGAAAAACAGACGGTGAAAACGCTGCTGGATGCCTGCCATGTGGTGATCACCGCGGGCGGAGGAGGCATTCCGGTGATCCGCGAAGGGCATCACCTGCGCGGAGCCAGTGCGGTGATCGATAAAGACTGGGCCAGCGCAAAACTGGCCGAAATGATTGGTGCCGATATGCTGATCATTCTCACTGCCGTCGAAAAAGTGGCGATCAACTTCGGAAAGCCCGACGAACAGTGGCTGGAAAAGCTTTCCCTGCGAGACGCCGAACGCTTTATCGAAGAAGGCCATTTCGCCAAAGGCTCCATGCTGCCGAAAGTGGAAGCCGCCGCCTCGTTTGCACGTTCAGGGCCAGGCCGCAAGGCGCTGATCACCATGCTGAGCAAGGCCAAAGAAGGGATTGAAGGCAAAACCGGCACCGTGATTTGCCAGTAAAATCGCGGATGATGAAGACTTTGTCGGCCCGGTAAGCGTGTGTACCGGGCTCTTTCTCCGAAGCGGCCTCAGCATGCCACCTCTTCCACAACGCCAACCGGCTCTGAGGCAATTTTCATCTGAGTCATCAGCCCGCCGGGCGCATGATTTTTCACCTGCAGGAGCTCCGCCAGCACGCTGATGGCAATCTCATTCGGTGTTTCCGCACCAATATCGACCCCAACCGGTGCCCGTAGGCGGTTGAGGTCTGACTCCGGTACGCCGTTCTCCCGCATCTGACGCAAAAACACCTGAACTTTACGGCGGCTTGCCAGCAGCCCCAGCCAGGCAACGGGTTGAGTAATCAGGCGATCCAGCGCTTCCCGATCCTGGTTGTTGGTGGCTATCAGCACAAAGTCCTCCGGCCGGATAGCCATGGCATCCACTACCTCAGAGAAGCTGGGCGCATGCAGCAGACGGGTCGCGGCCGGGAAAGCCTCCGGATTGAGGCTTTCCGGGTAAATATCCCCGACGCACAGATCAAAATCCAGCAGCACGGCAGCATGAGCAATCGCCCGGTTAACGTGGCCCGCCCCCACCAGCACCAGCCGTGGCCGCTGCCCATGAACGCTGATGTGCACGGACATCGCCCCTCCGCAGTCGGAGCCGACCGCATCGCTGCCGCTGCGCGCCATACGGCCATGAAACACCCTGGAAGCCCTTTCCTGCATCGCTTCAAGCGCTTCGGCAATCACTTTCCGTTCCACCATCCCGCCGCCAATGGTCCCGACAATCGAGCCGTCATCACGGATCAGCATTTGGGCCGAATGCCTCGGGGTCGATCCCCGGCTTTCAACAATTTGGGCCAGGGCAAATGGGCGGTTTTGTTGTTCCAGTCTTGCGGCTTCTGCAAAAATATTCATATCAACCTCAATGGATATTTCTTTCATTACGCTTTTCGCTGCCAGCGCAGCAACATCCTTATGGATGCAATATTTATGCTTATCCTGATTTTTTGGCTTAAAAGCGTGAAGTGGGTCATTTGAACAAGCGGAATAATACAGAAACTGCGAAGCCGTTCTTATTTTAGCCGGTTTAACAGCGGCAAGATTTGTCATAAAAACAGTAAACAAAAAATCCCTCTGCCGCGACGGCTGATAATTTCTCATTTTGATATTTGAGCTGTATTTTTGAGAATTCTTCCGCCGCAGGACAATACAATGATTTTAATTCTCATTGCCCCATTGTGAATTCACTCACACTTCGGCGGTGAGTTACGACCTGCCTCACAAATTCTTTATCCCCATGCCGCTTTCAGCATAACTGGTGTGATTGTTGCTCCTCTCCTGTCATCCGTCGGAATGATAACTCACCGGCAATGTTCATTTTTCAATGCTATCTAAGGAGAGGGTGATGGGAGATATAATGCGTCCCGTGCCGTTTGAAGCGCTTTTGACGCGCATTTTCGATGAATATCAGACCCAGCGGTCTATTTTTGGCATTCCTGAACAACAATTTTACTCACCCAAAGTTCAGCACCAGCTCGGCGTGTTTGGCGAAAGCTGCGCCACGCCGCTCGGCCCGGCTGCCGGGCCGCACACCCAGTTGGCACAGAACATCATTACCGCCTGGCTGACCGGCGGACGGTTTATCGAACTGAAAACCGTGCAAATTCTGGATCGTCTGGAGCTGGAAAAGCCCTGTATCGATGCCGAAGATGAGTGCTTTAACACCGAATGGTCCACCGAATTCACGCTGAAGAAAGCCTGGGATGAATACCTAAAAGCCTGGTTCGCCTTGCATTTGCTGGAGCAAGTGTTCCCTCTGACGCCAATAAAAGACGGTAAGTCTTTCATTTTCAACATGAGCGTGGGCTATAACCTCGAGGGCATTCAGCAGCCGCCGATGCAGGAATTCATCGACAACATGATGGACGCCTCGGCTCACCCGAAATTTGCCGAGTACCGGGAAACGCTGAACCGCTGGCTGCATGATGAAGCCTTTATCAGCCGTCTGCCGCAAAGTGCCCTCAGGGATGATCTCCCCGAGCTGGCCCGGCGCGTACCCGGCAGGATGGTTCAGGGCGTGACGCTCTCCACCATGCACGGCTGTCCGCCGGATGAAATTGAGGCCATCTGCAGCTACATGCTGCAGGAAAAAAACATCAACACCTTCGTGAAGCTGAACCCAACGCTGCTGGGCTATCCACGCGTGCGGGAAATTCTTGATACCTGCGGCTTCAACTACATCGGCCTCAGCGAAGAGTCCTTTGAGCACGATCTGAAGATAGGTCAGGCGCTTGAGATGTTGACGCGGCTGATGGCGCTGGCGAAAGCCCGCGGCCTGGGCTTCGGCGTGAAGTTGACCAACACCCTGGGTACCGTCAACCACAAAGGCGCGCTGCCCGGCGGTGAAATGTACATGTCCGGCCGGGCGCTGTTCCCGCTCTCCATCAACGTTGCCGCCCTGCTCTCCCGGGCCTTTGAGGGCAAACTGCCCATCTCCTATTCCGGCGGGGCCAGCCAGCTCAATATCCGCGATATTTTCGACACCGGCATACGGCCGATCACGATGGCGACAGATTTGCTGAAGCCGGGAGGTTATCTGCGCCTCAGCGAATGTCTGCGTGAGCTGGAGAATTCCGACGGCTGGAGCCTGACCCAGGTCGACGTCGACAGGCTGAACGCGCTGGCCGAGAAATCGGTCAGCATGGCCTACACCCAGAAACAGTGGAAGCCGGAAGAGCGAATCGATACCGGCGAAGCTTTGCCGCTGCTCGACTGCTACGTGGCCCCCTGCGTCACCGCCTGCGCCATCAAACAGGACATCCCGGAATATATACGCCTGCTGGGTGAGCATCGCTACGCCGACGCGCTGGAGCTTATCTACCAGCGCAACGCGCTGCCTGCCATTACCGGCCACATCTGCGACCACCAGTGCCAGTACAACTGCACGCGCCTGGATTACGACAGCGCGCTTAACATCCGCGAACTGAAAAAAGTGGCGCTGGAAAAAGGCTGGGATGAGTACCAGAAGCGCTGGTGCCAGCCCGCCATCAGCCACTCCGCGCACCCGGTAGCGGTGATTGGAGCAGGGCCAGCCGGGCTTGCGGCAGGCTATTTCCTGGCTCGCGCCGGGCACTCCGTCACGCTTTTTGAACGCGAAGCCAACGGCGGCGGCGTGGTGCAAAACATCATTCCGCAGTTCCGTATCCCTGGCGAGCTTATCCAGCACGATATCGACTTTGTGGTGCAACACGGCGTGAAGATTGAATACGGCTGCGATCCGCATCTGACCGTTGAAAAACTGCAGGCTCAGGGCTTCCACTACGTCCTCGTCGGCACCGGGACGGATAAAAATAGCGGCGTGCAGCTGCGCGGCAACAACCAGAACGTTCATAAATCCCTGCAGTTCCTGCGCGAGTTTAACCGTGGCGACAGGCTGGAGATGGGCAAACACGTCGCCGTTGTTGGCGCAGGCAATACCGCCATGGACTGCGCCCGCGCCGCGCTGCGAGTCCCGGGCGTGGAAAGCGCTACTATCGTCTATCGCCGTTCTCAGCAGGAGATGCCTGCCTGGCGGGAGGAGTACGAAGAAGCACTGCATGATGGGGTTAAATTTGAGTGGCTGTGTAATCCGGAACAGTTCAACGCCGACGGCACGCTGGTGGTGCGCGTCATGAAGCTTGGCGAGCCGGATGAAAAAGGTCGCCGTCGCCCTGTTGAAACCGGTGAAACCCGGATCCTGAAGATGGATTCCCTGATCACCGCCATCGGCGAACAGCAGGATCGCGAGGAGCTGTCAGCGATGGGCGTTCCGCTCGATCCTGAGGGCTGGCCGGTGGTCAATGCCGAGGGTGAAACCAGCAGGAGCAACGTCTTCCTGATTGGCGACGTTCAGCGCGGCCCGTCTTCGATTGTCTCCGCCATCGGCAATGCGCGTCGGGCAACGGATGTCATCCTGGCCCGGGAAAAGCTCAACAACCGCAGCACCGAAAGCTTCCATCGCGACGTGGATCCGGCAGAGATCTATCAGCGCAAAGGCAGCATCGCCATCGCGCAAATCGATAAAGAAGACCGCGATGCCTTCGTCCAGCAGGAGGCCAGCCGCTGCCTGGAATGCAACTATGTCTGCAGCAAGTGCGTCGACGTCTGTCCGAACCGCGCCAACATATCCGTCGCGGTGCCGGGCTTCAAAAACCGTTGCCAGACGCTGCATCTGGACGCGTACTGCAACGAATGCGGCAACTGCGCCCAGTTCTGTCCGTGGCAGGGCAAACCGTACAAAGACAAAATCACCGTTTTCAGCCTGGCGCAGGACTTCGCCAACAGCAGCAATCCGGGCTTCTTTGTCGAAGGCAATCAGGTCCAGGTGCGCCAGGACAAGCTGTCGTGGCAGCTTGAAATCAACGACAGTGGCCAGTTTGCGGAGATCCCACCCGAGCTGGAAGCCATGTGCCGCATCATCAGCCATGTCCACCAGCACCAAAATTACCTGTTGGGAGGCGTAGAACCATGAGTATCCTAATCCTGAAAAACGTCACCGCCGCACAGCTTTATCCCGCAAAAATCTGTGAAAACGTGGATATCGCGATCGAAAACGACACGATTATCGACGTCGGCCCGTCGCTCGGCCAGCGCTATCCGCAGGCGCAGTCGAAAGAGATGTTTGGGCGGCTGGTGATGCCCGGCATGGTGTGTTCCCACAACCACTTTTACTCGGGGTTATCCCGCGGTATTCAGGCCAATATCGCCCCCAGCCCGGACTTTATCTCGACCCTGAAAAACCTCTGGTGGCGGCTGGATCGTGCGCTGGATGAGGAGTCGCTTTACTACAGCGGGCTCATTTGCGCGATGGAAGCCGTGCGCAGCGGCTGCACCGCGGTTATCGACCACCACGCATCACCCCATTATATCGCTGGCTCGCTGAGCCAGCTGCGTAACGCCTTTATCAAAGTCGGTCTGCGTGGAATGACCTGTTTTGAAACCACGGACCGCAACTTCGGCAGCCGGGAACTGCGCGAGGGCGTCGAGGAAAATATCCGCTTTGCCAAAGAGATAGACGTCGAACGCCAGAGGGGCGCGCAGCCTTACCTGGTTGAAGCCCACATGGGGGCCCACGCCCCGTTCACCGTGCCTGACGAAGGCCTGGCGATGCTGAGCGAAGCGCTGAAAATCACCCGACGCGGGTTGCATATTCACGCGGCGGAGGACAGCTACGACGTTTCTCACAGCCATCATCACTACGGTAAGGATTTGCTGGTCCGGCTGGCGGAGTACGACCTTATCGACAGTAAATCGCTGATTGCCCACGGGCTGTATCTCTCCGATGCGGATATCGAACTGCTTAATGCCAAAGACGGATTCCTGGTGCACAACGCCCGCTCCAACATGAACAACCACGTTGGCTATAACCACCGTCTGACGCAGATCCGCAACCTGGCACTCGGCACCGACGGCATCGGTTCCGATATGTTTGAGGAAATGAAGTTTTCCTTCTTCAAACACCGCGATGCCGGTGGTCCGCTGTGGCCAGATAGCTTTGCCAAAGCGCTGAGCAACGGCAACGAGCTGCTGGCGCGCAACTTCAACGCCAGCTTTGGCCGCCTGGAAGCAGGATACAAAGCCGATCTCACCGTCTGCGACTACCTGCCGCCAACGCCGCTGATGGCCGAAAATCTCGCCGGGCATATCGCCTTCGGCCTGGGGGCCAACAGTGTTCACAGCGTGATGGTGAACGGGGTGATGATCTACGAAGATCGCCAGTTCAGCATCGACTGTGAACCGATCTTCAGAGAAGCGCAGAAGGTTGCGAAGAAAATGTGGGGACGGATGGACGCCCTGCCATAATCCTGTATCGCCAGATGATGCAAATATCCCCCGAACGGTCGTGCTGTTCGGGGGATTTTTTTGACAGGCTTGCGAAGATAAACGCCGCGCCGTTTACAGCTAACGATGGAGATAGCCAGAGCTGGCAATTCTGCGCTGCTTTTGCAGCTCATCGAGCTGCCGTTCGGTCATTTTGCTCAGCGCCGCCGTCGGGCAGACCTCCACGCAGGCGGGGCCGCGCTCGCTTTCACTACACAGATCGCATTTGACGATAACCGGTGTGTGTCCTGCCACCACCTCAATGGATATCGCTCCAAACGGGCAGGCCACCGCGCAGCGCTGACAGCCGATGCAACGCCCGGCATCAGCCTCAACACGCTCACTCCCCATAGCCAGCGCCCCAGTCGGGCAGGCGCTGGCGCAAGGCGCATTCTCACACTGATGGCAGGTCACCGGCACGCTGACGTTATCCAGGCGCAGCAGTTTGAGACGAGGTTTAAATTCTGCCCCCGGGACGGCATGCGCCAGCGCGCAGGCCACCTCACAGGTTTTGCAGCCGATACAGGCCAACGGGCTGGCGAGAATAAATTGGGTCATCCTCCCTCCTTGGCCCTGAACCGGGCCAGCATCTCAGCAGCCGCCTGGCGCCCTGCCGCCATAGCCGTGACTACCAGATCCGCGCCGGTGACCGCATCGCCGCCCGCATAGATTTTGTCATTGCTGGTCTGGTTGGCGGTGCGCCCTTTGCCGCCGGTGATGATCTGCCCCCATTTATCCAGCCTGATGCCGTGACCTCGCAGCCAGGGCATCTCATGCGCCTGGAAGCCAAAAGCCATCACCAGCACGTCGGCCTGCAGTTCAAACTCCGATCCCGCAATCGGCTGCGGGCGACGGCGACCGTCCGGCCCGGGTTCACCCATTTTCGTGCGGATCATGCCGACGGCGCTGACCTGGCCTTTGCGGTTGCGCTGGATGTATTTTGGCTGAACGTTGAATTCGAAGTTCACGCCCTCCTCCCGGGCATTGACCACCTCTTTTTTCGAACCGGGCATGCTGAGCTCATCGCGTCGATAGGCGCAGGTTACGCTCTCTGCCCCGCGACGAACGGCGGTGCGCAGACAGTCCATCGCCGTATCGCCACCGCCAAGCACCACGACCCGCTTGCCCTGAATATCGGTTAAAGGATATTCGGCGCTTTCCTCAAGTCCCATCACTTCGCGAGTGCTGGCAATCAAAAACGGCAGAGCCTGGATCACGCCGGGGGCCTCTTCCCCTTCCAGACCTGCCGCCATCAGACCGTAGGTTCCAACGCCCAGGAAAACAGCATCGTAGTTTTCCACCAGCTCGCTGAAAGCCACGTCGCGGCCAATCTCCTGGCTGAGGTGAAAGCGGATGCCCATGCTGCTGAAAATTTCACGGCGGACCTGCAGCACGTTTTTATCCAGCTTGAACGGCGGAATGCCGAAGGTCAGCAGGCCACCGATTTCCGGATGGCGATCGAACACGTCAACCTGCACGCCCGCGCGGGCAAGGATATCGGCACAGCCCAGGCCCGCTGGCCCTGCGCCAATCACCACCACCCGCTCCTGACGAGGCGTGATGTCCCCGATAGTGGGACGCCAGCCCATTGCCAGCGCGGTATCGGTGATGTAGCGCTCCAGATTCCCTACCGCTACCGAGCCGCCTTCGTTTTTCAGGGTGCAGGCCCCTTCACAGAGCCGATCCTGCGGGCAGACGCGACCGCAGATTTCCGGCAGTGAACTGCTCTGGTGACAAAGTTCAGCGGCCTCAATAATGCGGCCTTCGTTCACCAGGCGGATGAAATCCGGCACGGAGTTATGCAGCGGACAGGTCCAGTTACACCAGGCTTTCTGCGCGCAGTAGAGGCAGCGATCGCTTTCGTGCTCAGCGCCGCCTTCATCCAGTGGCTGGTAGATTTCCTGAAAGTGCTGCTTACGCTCTTCTGCGGCTATTTTCTTCGCCCCAACGCGCGGCGCTTTGTCGAGAATCGCTTGACGCCTTGCGCCGCGAACGTCCTCCCCGGGCTGCCCCATCGCCGCGCGGATCTGCCGCTCCTGACGCAGCTGGCTGAGGCGTTTTTCATCCATCAGCTGCAGCGCCTGAGTCGGACAGCTGGCCACGCACGCCTGCTGGCCAGAAGGATGCGAAAGGCAGAGATCGCATTTCTGCGCCAGCAGCGGGGCATCATCGTTGCTGGCCGCCATTTCAATGGCCCCGAACGGACAAGCGACAACGCAGTTTTTACAGCCGATGCACAGCGCTTCTTTAAACTGAACGCTGTCGTCAGAAAACAGCAGCGCCTGCGTGGGGCACGAGCTCACGCAGGGGGCGTCGTTGCAGTGGTGACAGGTGGTAGCGCTACTGGCACCCTGATGAGAAAGCACATGAATGCGCGGAAGAAAACGATGGCGCTGTTGAGGCCAGTGGTCCTGAAGATGCGAGGTGACGCAGGCGACTTCGCAGGCATGGCAGCCAATACAGTTCGCGGTATCGGCAACGATAAATTTATTCATTTGCTACCCTTTAAAATTCGGTAATCCACACCAGGTAGCGATGCAATAATCAGGCGATTTTTATTCTTTGATGACGTGCGTGAGTGTTTTTTGCGAGGCACTTCAAATTTATATCCCTTTCTGTTTCCAACGCTCAATTTATTTCACTTTCCTCTTTCTAAACATCAGCATACCTGTCATTCCATTATCCTGAGATATACCAAAATGAGAGATATTCTGTCTCAATGTGATACCTCTCATTTATTATCAGCCGCACGATCTCAGGTGCATTGATGTCGCCAGGTGTTTAGCTCTTTTATCCCGTGATTTATTTCACACAATCGTCTCTCAATATGGCCGAAGTGCTTTTTTGGCACAGCTTACGCATAGCTCTGAGCGCACGCGAAAAACGCTGATGCAGACATCAGCTCAGGGAGGCAGCCGCCTTCGAATCGTAACTTCGGCTCTGTTCTGGCTTTTGACGGGCGAAGTCGTAAAGGAGACAACAACGTCATGAAAGAGATTAGCCACCCCGCCTCAGCAAACGGGAGAGCCGCGGCTCCGGTTGATGAGATTTTACCTGTCACACAGATGTTTCTTTATGGGCTACAGCATGTGCTGGTGATGTACGCTGGCGCCGTCGCGGTCCCCCTCGTCGTGGGCAATGCGGTGAATCTTCCTGCAGAGCACATTATTTTGCTGATCAGCGCGGACCTGTTTATCTGCGGCGCTGCCACTATTGTGCAGTCGTTGGGCATCGGTCAGTGGCTGGGCTGCCGCATGCCGCTGATTCAGGGCTGTACCTTTGCGGCGCTGATCCCCATGGCGTTGATTGGTAAGGAATATGGCATCGGAGGCATCTCCGGCGCGGTGATTGTTTCCGGCATTTTCATACTTTGCTGTTCACCGTGGATCAGTAAGCTCATCCGCTTCTTTCCCAAGGTGGTGATGGGCAGCATCGTGACGCTAATCGGGATGTCGATTATGCCCGTTGCCGGTGGCTGGGTAGGCGGCGGCTCCAGCGAAATGTCCGGGTTTGGTGCCCCTTTCGCCTTGCTGATGGCCGCTATTACGCTGGTGATCATCCTTAACATCTACACCTTTGCCTCCGGGGTGATTAAAAACACCTCCGTGCTGATCGGGCTGATCATTGGCACCGGGCTGTGGAGCTTCTTTAAACCGCTCGACTTCCATCTGGTCAATGCGACTCCGTGGCTGCACCTGCCGACGCTGATGCCTTTTGCCAGGCCGGAGTTTCACATCGTTCCCGTTGCCCTGCTGTCGATGGTGATGGTGGTGGTGATGGTGGAAACCATGTCCTCAATGATGGCGACCGGCGATATCGTCGGTAAGAAAGTGGATGCCAAAACGCTGCGCAACGGGCTGAACACCTGCGGGGTTGCCACCACAATTTGCGGGTTCTTCAATCTTTTCCCCTACGCGGCATTTGCGCAGAACGTTGGCCTGATTGGCCTGACCGGCGTTCGCAGCCGCTTCGTGGTCAGCATGTCCGGCCTCATCCTTATCCTGATGGGCGTGTTCTCGAAAATGGCCGCCCTGGTGGTGCTGATCCCCAAACCGATTCTTGGCGGGGCGGGGATAGTCATGTTTGGCATGGTGGCCGTGTCCGGGATCCGCACGCTGGGTCAGGTGAACTATAAAAATAACAATAACGGGATGGTGGTGGCGTTAACGCTCGGTCTGGGGATGATGCCGGTGCTGGTGCCGAACCTGTTCACCCAGTTTCCCCCGATGCTTCAGCTTTTCCTGCACAGCGGGATCACCATCGGGACGCTGACCGCTATCGTTGCCAACCTGACGCTCAACGGCAGCGTGCCTTTTCGCGTCAGCCAGGAAACGCCGGTGCCAGATCCTGCGCCGCCGGCTACCGCAGCGCGAAACATGGCCGTTCGTACCGTTCGAATGTGGCTGCTGCTGCGTAAAGTTCAGAAAGATCAGCCCCCGAAAGAGGCCCACGAAGGTTGAAAACAAAAAAATTCGCTCCGCAGAGGCCACTCTGTCGGAGCGAAGTATTCACTTCTGATTGATTCCCACCGTTCCGCTATGACAGCACCGGCTCTTTATGGCTCCAGCGCGCAACCTGTTGATACTGAAGTGGCGTATCCACATCCCAGTGAATGCCCTGAGCGTCTACCGGCACCACCCGCATGGCCATTCGCCCGATAATATCCCGCAGCGTAGTGCCTTCCGTCGCGTGGGAAATCAGTTCCATTGCACGCTGCGGCAGCAAGACCGGATGCCCTTTTCCCTGCTCGTAAACGGGAAGTACGGAGGTTTCCTCATCGCGGCAGGCCCACAGCTGTCGATACACATCGGGAGTCACCTCCGGCATATCCCCTAGCGCCAGAAAGAAGCGCGTGGAACGAAGATGACTGACACCGCACTGGATAGACGAGAACATCCCAGCCCGGTAATCAGGGTTAAAAACCACATCAATTGCCGGATGATCCTGGTAATACGCCGCCAGCTCGTCGCCACGAAAGCCCGTCACCAGCACCACCCGGTCGCAAAATGCCAGCGCGCTAGCCAGTGCGCTATCAAGGATCGTTCCCTCACCCCACGGCATCGTCATTTTCCATTTGCCCATCCGGCTCGAAAGCCCGGCCGCCAGCATGACGCACTCTTTAGAAACTTTTCTCTTCATGGCGAAACTCCTTCGCGCAAAATAATGCCACCGTCGACAGCCCGGTGGCATTCAGGGACGGTCAGTCCTTCAGAACCGCTTTGATAGAGGTAATGATCGGCTGGTATCCGGTGCAGCGACAAAGATTGCCCTCGAGCGCTTCCAGCAGCTCGTCGTCATTCGGGGAGGGGTTGCTGTCGAGCAGCGCTTTGGTACTCATCAGGACGCCTGGTGTGCAGAATCCGCACTGGACGCCGCCGTGGCGAATAAAGGCGTTCTGCAGTTTTTTACCCACCGGATCGTGATGCAACGCTTCGACGGTGGTGACCTCCGCGCCGCTGCACTGCGCCGCCAACAACAGGCAGGAGCACACGGATTTCCCGTCCATGATCACCGTACAGGCCCCGCATTCGCCTACGGAACAGCCCTCTTTGGTCCCTTTTAACTGCAGGTCCTCACGCAGAAAATCGATCAGGCGTAAATTATCATCCACATCGCGGGCAACGCGGATGCCATTCACTTTCAGCTCAATATGGTTCATCGTCACGGCTCCTTATTTCTTATGCTCGGCGATCGCTTCCTGCAGCATCTGCTGGAACATATCGATAAATACGGGGATTTTGTAAGGGGCAGACCAGCGCCCACCGATCGCGTTTTCCACTTTGTCGTGCAGGACGCGGGTCGCCTGCTCGATGGTTTCTGCGTTCAGTACCTTGCCGACAATCGCCTGCTCAACCTCAGGCATCCGCTGCGGTTTGCTGAACAAAGCGCCATCCACCAGCCGACACAGGCGAACCACGCCATCCTCAATCAGGAACTGGCCGGTCAGGCTCTGGCGGGTGATGTTCAGCGCATTACGGCGCCCCAGCTGCAGATAGCGATTGATCAGCGGCTGCTTCATCGGCGACGGAAGAATGATTCTTGTCACCAGCTCATCGGGCTCAAGCACGGTACGATAGCCTCCGGTGACAAACTCGCTCACCGGCATCCGACGCGCACCGCGCACGCTGCGCAGCTCGATTTCAGCGTCATAGATAATCAGCGGAGGCAGGGAGTCCGCACACGGCGCGGCATTGACGATGTTGCCGCCGACGGTCGCGCGGTTACGCAGTTGGAGTGACCCCACGGTTTTACAGGCCGTCACCAGCAGCGGATAGCGCTGTTGGATCAGCGGATGTTTCACCAGGGCGGTAAAGCAGACGCCGGACCCGATTGAAATACCGCCATCCACATCGAAGATCTCTTTCAGCTCTGCCAGCCCGGAAATGTTGACCAACGGCACTTCACCTGACTGCATTCTTGCCTGCACCAGCACATCGGTTCCGCCGGCAATCGGCATGGCTCCTTTCTCTGCCATCAGAACCAGCGCCTGCTTCAGGCTCTGCGGCACACTCAGCGACAGGGAGTTCAGGCGATGAACCTGCTTCTTATCACCGGATTCCAGCATCTGTTCACTCTGGCGCTCCGGCTTTTTGAGGTTGTAGCCCAGGCGCACCTGCTCAAGCGTCAACGGCAGCGTGCGGTTACGCCTGTCGATCGCAAAGCTGACCGCGTTGTTAAGCGCCGCCGCGCCCAGTTCCAGCACCGGCTCACCGATCACTTTGGCTCCCATCGGACCCGCTTTGTCGTGGTTTTCTACCGCGATCACGTCGATATGCGGCATATCTTTGATCGTCGGCAGCAAATAGGTGTCGAAGTTCTCAGACTTCACCACGCCGTGATCGGTGTTGAAATCCTCCAGCATGCCGTAGCCAATCATCCCCTGCAGCACGCCGCCGTAGACCTGCCCGGTAAAGCCAACCGGGTTGATCACTTTGCCGACGTCATGCGTCGCCACAACGTTGTTTACCGTGACTTTGCCGGTACGCATATCCACCGCGACATCCGCAACCTGACAGCCATAAACCCAGGTGAAATACGGGCTGCCGCAGCCTTTTTCTTCATCCCAGTGAATATTTGGCGCAACGTGCCAGCCATACGCGGAAAGGTTCGCACCGGTGGCTCGGGTTTTGTCGCACACTTCCTGGAAGCCGAGGCTCAGATCTGGCTGATAGCGATTGAATACCCGGCCGTTTTCCCAGGCCAGATCGTCAATATCGTTGATTTTCAGCGTCTCTTTGACGGCGTCCGCCATGCGTTTTTTAATGGTATTGGCCGCACTGAGGATGGCCTGGCCGCCCATTAACGTGCCGCGCGAAGCCACCGTTGACCCGCCGTCAGCGATCATCGCCGTGTCGGGCTCGCTGAACATCACCCGCTCCAGAGGAATGCCGAACGCTTCTGCCGCCAGCAGCGACATGGTGGTTTGCAGGCCCTGACCGTTTTCAGAAACCGAGGTCGAAATATTGACGCTGGCGTCGGCGTTGACCTGAATCAGCGCCGAGGAGGCGTCCAGACCTTCTGCCCCCAGCGAACAGCCACGGTGGCTGAGCGCAAAACCAATGCCGTAGCGAATCGGGCCACCTTTGGCGTTGAGCTGCCGGTAGTGTTCGCGTTTCGCCTCGTATTCGGCTTTGATCAGCGACTTCTCCAGCACCTCCTGCGCAGAAACGGTATGTTCGCTGAACACCTGGCCCGCCATGCTGGTATCCCCCTGTTTGAGGATGTTGCGCAGACGCAGCTCAACCGGCGTGAGCCCCATCCCGGCGGCAACCTCGTCCATCAGCGATTCATTGGCGAAAATCACCTGCGGTGCACCGTAGCCGCGGTAGGCGGAAGTGTAGTTATTGTTGGTATACACCCCCACTAAATCGACGCGAACGTTAGGAATGTTGTAAGGACCCGCCGCTTGCACGGAGCTACGCCACGTCACGAACACCGTCTGCCCGCAGTAGCTGCCACCGTCGGCAATGATGTCAATTTTGATCGCCTGTATGCGCGCATCGTCGTCGAGGCCGATCCGGTATTTCATCTTATAAGGGTGGCGCTTGTAGCTCTCACGCATCGACTGTTCGCGGTTATAGGAGATCTTGACCGGACGACCGGTAAGATGCACCAGCAGCGCCGCGCGGCAGGAGACGTTATCGATAATGTCGTCCTTGCCGCCGAACGATCCGCCCAGAATGGAGCGCTTCACGTTCACCTTCGACTGAGGCAGATCGAGATATTTGGCGATCACTGCACGGGTGCGGTGTGCGTTCTGAATCGACCCCTCGATGGTCATAATCTGCTGATTATCATCAAGATAAGCGGTGATAGATTCCGGTTCGATATAGCCGTGCTCCTGAAACCCCACTTCGTACTCGCGTTCGAAAATATGGGTCGAGGCAGCAAAACCGGCATCAATATCCCCCTTCGCCGTGTGATGGCGATTGATGATATTGCTGCCGAGCTCGCTGTGGATCAGGCGCGCACCCGGCTTCAGGGCCTCTTCCGGCGAGGTAATCGGCTCCCACGGGGTATAGGCGATTTTGATTTTATCCACCGCAATACAGGCGGCTTCGTAAGTCTCCGCCGCCACAACGGCCACCACGTCGCCCCGATAGGCGATTTCATTCTCGATAATCGGCGGATGGTCAGGCACGATCGCCCCCAGTTTTCGCTGCCCCGGGATATCGTCCCAAGTGGCGATGCGAACAACGCCGGGAACGCTTTCCGCCTCTGACAGGTCGAGCGAATCAACGCGACCCGCGGCGATATCCACGTAGCGGCAGACGCCGTACAGCATATTATTCATTTTGATGTCATCGCCGTAGACGGCTTTACCCGTGACCTTGGCAAGACCATCCACACGGGGTACTTCAGTGCCAACAAGCAATGTATCCATGTATTCCGTCTCCACTGACAAAGAAAGATGCCTGAGCGAAGCAATGGATATGCCATCTCTCCGAATGGCGGGATTTGGCATTGAGTTATGTGAAGTGAATTCAGAAAAAAGGACCGCTGCGGGCAAATCAGCGCTGAGGCCCGCCGCTCTCATTATCAAAAAGAGAGAATATTTATCACTCTGATAAATTCGCCCCCCATCGTTGCGGGGAGTGTGAAACCACTTGTGATCTCAATCACATATTACCGTTCCAGACATCGGGACCCGAACCGCTAACGGCCATAAAAGACCGCTTAATTGCCCATACAACCACTCACCTCTTTTCCCCCTTCTGCGCGCGCGAAGCTCTGGCACGATAGCCGCAGCATTCGTGCTCAATACCTCCCATAAACCAACTCAAAAACAACGTAAACCTTACAAAACAGGTTTTTAACTATGGATATGAAAAAACTCCTCAAGCATATTCCCTGGGTGATCATTGGCATCATCGGGGCATTCTGCCTGTCGGTAGTGGCCTTACGCCGCGGGGAACACGTCAGTGCTCTGTGGATCGTGGTCGCGTCCGTGTCGGTCTATCTGGTGGCTTATCGCTACTACAGCCTCTATATCGCCCAGAAAGTGATGAAGCTCGACGCCACCCGCGCCACGCCTGCAGTCATCAACAACGATGGCCTGAACTATGTGCCAACCAACCGCTACGTGCTGTTTGGTCACCACTTCGCGGCTATCGCAGGCGCAGGCCCGCTGGTTGGCCCGGTGCTGGCCGCCCAGATGGGCTACCTGCCTGGCACGCTGTGGCTGCTGGCTGGCGTCGTCCTTGCTGGTGCGGTGCAGGACTTTATGGTGCTGTTTATCTCCTCGCGCCGTAACGGTTCGTCGCTGGGCGAAATGGTGAAAGAAGAGATGGGCCGCGTGCCTGGCTCCATCGCGCTGTTTGGCTGCTTCCTGATCATGATCATCATCCTCGCGGTACTAGCGCTGATCGTGGTGAAAGCACTGGCCGAAAGCCCGTGGGGCGTGTTTACCGTCTGCTCAACGGTGCCGATTGCCCTGTTTATGGGTATCTACATGCGCTTCCTGCGTCCGGGACGCGTGGGTGAAGTGTCGGTGATTGGGATTGTACTGCTGGTTGCCTCCATCTGGTTCGGCGGCGTAATTGCCCACGACCCGTACTGGGGCCCGGCGCTGACCTTCAAAGACACCACCATCACCTTCGCGCTGATTGGCTACGCGTTTATTTCCGCACTGCTGCCGGTGTGGCTGATTCTGGCTCCGCGTGACTACCTCGCCACCTTCCTGAAGATTGGCGTGATTGTCGGCCTGGCGCTCGGTATCGTGATCCTCAACCCTGAGCTGAAAATGCCAGCCGTGACCCAGTACATCGACGGGACTGGCCCGCTGTGGAAAGGCGCGATGTTCCCGTTCCTGTTCATCACCATCGCCTGCGGCGCGGTGTCTGGCTTCCACGCGCTGATCTCCTCCGGCACCACGCCGAAGCTGCTGGCCTGTGAGACCGACGCCCGTCTGATCGGCTATGGCGCAATGCTGATGGAGTCTTTCGTCGCCATCATGGCGCTGGTGGCAGCGTCCATCATCGAACCGGGTCTGTACTTTGCCATGAACACCCCGCCTGCGGGCCTTGGCATCACCATGCCGAACCTGCATGAAATGGGCGGTGAGAACGCAGCGCTGATCATGGCGCAGCTGAAGGACGCGAGCGTGCACGCGGCGGCAACCGTCAGCTCCTGGGGCTTCGTGATTACCCCTGAGCAGATCATGCAGACCGCGAAAGACATTGGCGAGCCATCCGTGCTGAACCGCGCAGGTGGTGCACCGACGCTGGCTGTCGGTATCGCTCACGTGTTCCACAAAGTGCTGCCGATGGCGGACATGGGCTTCTGGTACCACTTCGGTATTCTGTTCGAAGCGCTGTTCATCCTGACTGCGCTGGATGCGGGTACCCGTGCGGGCCGCTTCATGCTGCAGGATCTGCTCGGTAACTTCGTCCCGTTCCTCAAGAAAACCGACTCTCTGGTGGCGGGTATTCTTGGTACCGCTGGCTGCGTGGGCCTGTGGGGCTACCTGCTGTATCAGGGTGTGGTCGACCCGCTGGGCGGCGTGAAGAGCCTGTGGCCGCTGTTCGGCATCTCTAACCAGATGCTGGCCGCCGTGGCGCTGGTGCTCGGTACCGTGGTGCTGGTGAAGATGAAGCGCACCAAATACATCTGGGTAACGGTTATCCCAGCGCTGTGGCTGTTGCTGTGCACCACCTGGGCACTCGGTCTGAAGCTGTTCAGCACCAACCCGCAGCTGGAAGGCTTCTTCTTTATGGCTAACCAGTACAAAGAGAAGATTGCCGCCGGTAGCGCGGACCTTACCGCGCAGCAGATTGCCAACATGAACCATATCGTGGTGAACAACTACACCAACGCAGGCCTGAGTATTCTGTTCCTGGTGGTGGTGTACAGCATCATCTTCTACGGTATTAAAACCTGGATGAAGGCTCGTCACATCGACGCTCGCACCGATAAAGAGACGCCGTATGTTCCTGTGCCAGAAGGCGGCGTGAAGACTTCTTCGCATCACTAATCGCTAATACCCCTCACCCTAACCCTCTCCCCAAAGGGGAGAGGGAACTGCACAGAGCAGGCTTTTCTCCCTCGCCCCTTTAGGGAGAGGGCCGGGGTGAGGGGATTTTTCATCATTTCTGGACGGCAAAATGTTTGGTAACTTAGGCGAAGCCAAAAAATATCTCGGTCAGGCGGCGAAGATGCTGATTGGCATTCCGGACTACGACAACTACGTCGAGCACATGAAAACCAACCATCCGGACAAGCCGTACATGACCTACAACGAATTCTTCCGCGAGCGCCAGGAAGCACGCTACGGCGGCGGTGGAGAAGGCGGCATCCGCTGTTGCTAAAGGAGAACCCATGACCCCGATTGCAGTGACCCTACTCACCGGTTTTCTTGGTGCCGGTAAAACCACCCTCCTGCGCCACATTCTCAACGAAGACCACGGTTTCAAAATCGCCGTCATCGAGAACGAATTCGGCGAAGTTTCCGTTGACGATCAGCTAATTGGCGATCGCGCCACACAGATTAAAACGCTGACCAACGGCTGCATCTGCTGCAGTCGCTCCAACGAGCTGGAAGACGCGCTGCTGGATCTGCTCGACAGTCTCGATCGCGGCGAAATTCAGTTCGACCGCCTGATCATCGAATGCACCGGCATGGCCGATCCGGGTCCGATCGTTCAGACCTTTTTCTCCCACGAAATTCTCTGCCAACGCTATATGCTCGATGGAGTGATTGCATTGGTGGATGCCGTTCACGCCGACGAGCAGATGAACCAGTTCACGCTGGCGCAATCTCAGGTGGGCTACGCGGACCGCATCCTGCTGACCAAAACCGATGCGGCGGGCGACACCGAAAAGCTGCGTGAACGTCTGGCGCGCATCAACGCCCGCGCCCCGATTTATACGGTGACCCACGGCGATATCGACCTGGCTCTGCTGTTTAACACCAACGGTTTTATGCTCGAAGAAAACGTTGTGCAGCCGAAACCGCGCTTCCACTTTATGGCGGACAAACAAAACGACATTTCGTCGATTGTGGTCCAGCTTGATTACCCGGTGGATATCAGCGACGTGTCGCGGGTGATGGAAAACCTGCTGCTGTCGTTTGCCGACAAACTGCTGCGTTACAAAGGCATGCTGTGGATCGACGGCGAGCCCAACCGCCTGCTGTTCCAGGGCGTCCAGCGCCTCTACAGCGCCGACTGGGACCGCCCGTGGGGCGACGAAGCACCGCACAGCACTTTGGTGTTTATCGGGGTTGAGCTGCCCGAGGATGAGATTCGCGGGGCTTTTGCTGGGTTGAGGAAGTAATGTTTATCTGACGTAATCAGGCAATACACGTAGGCCCGGTAAGCCAGCGGCGACACCGGGCAATATGGGATATAGATTCCACCATTGCCCAGGTGAACCTCATCACAAATCAACACCCCAAAATCCCCCATCCAAACCACCAGCCGCCCCTCTCCTCTCCGTAACCCATTGAAATCCATACCCAGCCAAATCCTGCACACCAATCAATTCGAAAACCCTATCAATAACCCGCAATAACCAATTGGATACCCAATCTTCCGCTCCGCACAATCCTCGTAAACCTACGACGTTATGAACGCATTCAGGAGCAGCTATGTCCCACTCAATCATCAACGATACCCCTTACGAAGCCGTTGAAATCCTTCACGCGGCGAAGCCCGGCTTCAAGCCACGCATCGCTTTTATTCTCGGCTCCGGGCTTGGGGTACTGGCTGACAAGCTCGATAACAAAACGGTTATCTCTTATGAAAAGCTGCCGGGCTTTCCCGTCAGCACGGTGATTGGCCACGCGGGCGAAGTGGTGATGGGTTCGCTGCACGGCGTGGACATCATCTGCATGAAGGGGCGCGGGCATTTTTATGAGGGCGTAGGGATGGGCATCATGACCCACGCGGTGCGCACCTTTAAGCTGCTCGGGTGTGAATTCCTGTTCTGCACCAACGCTGCGGGCTCGCTGAATCCGAACATTCCGGCGGGCAGTCTGGTAGCGCTAAACGACCACATCAACACCATGCCGTCCACGCCGCTGGTTGGGCCGAACGACGACCGCTTTGGTCCGCGCTTCTTTAGCCTTGCCAACGCTTATGACAAAGATCTGCGCGAGCAACTGCACCACACCGCGCGTGATTTGGGTCTGAATCTGCATGAAGGCGTATTTGTCTCGTATCCGGGGCCGAACTTCGAAACGGCGGCGGAAATCCGCATGATGCAGCAGATCGGCGGCGACGTGGTGGGCATGTCGGTCGTGCCGGAAGTGATTGTCGCGCGCCACTGCGGCCTGAAAGTGCTGGCGGTTTCGGCCATCACCAATATGGCGGAAGGCCTGAGCGACGTGGAGCTTTCCCACGAGCAGACGCTGAAGTGCGCCGCAATGGTCACCGACGACTTTATCCGCCTGATAAGCCAGTTCGTGAAGAACTGTCGCTAATTTCCCGTCCAGCGGCGGGTCGGACGGCCCGCCAGGAGAAACGCAGATGTCTGAAAATCACTACTCTCGCGGCAGTCTGAACGCCATCTCATATCTCAGCTATTACTTCGTCGGTGCGCTGGTGTCGACGCTCGGCATCGTGCTGGGCCCGCTGTGTGCGGCCTTCAATAAGGATCCGAGTTTTATCGGCCAGGTCTTCACGCTGATGAACATCGGTATGTTTATCCCGATCATGCTCGGCGGGATCCTGATGAAAAAATGGGGGCTGCAAAAGCCGCTGGTGATTGCCGCCGCGCTGACCATCCTGATTAGCCTGGTGCTGTTCACCTCACCGACGCTCACGATGTTCAGCGTAGCGGTGGCGATCATCGGTGCCTGCGGGGGAATTTTCATGACCATCGGCAGCTATCTGGTGGTGCGCATCAATCCGGACGAAAAGAGCCGCTCTTCCAGCCTGATTTTTACCGATTTCTTCTTCAGCCTGGCCGGAGCCACCCTCTCCTTCCTGCTGGCGTGGATGTTCAAGCTCGGGGCCAGCTGGATAGCGATGTACGGCATTATGGGCGGTCTGGGCGTGCTGATGCTGATCCTGACGCTGCGCAGTCGTTATCCGACCACGGAAATGCCGGAAACTACACAGCAGCAGGCTGTCAAAGCCGAGCCGTGGGGGCTGTCCGTGTGGCTGCTGTGCCTGGCGCTGTTTTTGTTCCTGCTGGCAGAGCCGATTTTCACCATGTGGACGCCGGGTTATCTGCTGCAACGCTTTAGCCTGCAGCCGGAGCAGGCAGCGCTTTACACCACCGTCTACTGGGTGGCGAAAGCTATCGGCCTGTTCCTCAACCAGTTCACCGTTAAGTGGATGAAGCTGCGCACATTCCTGCTGGGCTGCACCGTGGTGGGGCTGATTGCCATCGCGCTAATCAGCAACAGCGCCAATACCACGGTGATTTTGCTGGCCTGCGGCGCATTCGGCTTCTTTAACTCCGGCCTGTTCTCCGGGCTGATGAGCTACGGTTCGCTGCAGGTCAGCCGCAGCTCGCCGACGCTGATTTCGGCGCTGCTCACCTGCGGGACCGTCGGCACGCTTCTGTTCGCCACCGTTTCTTCGCTGGTCAACAGCCACTTCGGCCTGCACGGTGCGGTCAACGCTTCAACGTTCGCCTACGCGCTGCTGCTGGTCGCCCTGCTCGCCGCCATCGCCTGTAGTAAAGCGGAGCGCCTGCATCACAATGACCCCGTGACGGTTTGACAGCCTTTGGGGAGGATTGCATGATACCGCCATCCTCCCCCGCTACGGTGCCCGCATGCTCGATTCCCAGGCCAACGGCCGCATCAGCTTCCGAATGCTGCGCTACTTCCAGACTCTTGCCGATGAACTACATTTTGGCCGAGCCGCCGCGCTTCTCAACATTTCACAGCCTCCGCTCAGCGTGCAGATCAAAGAGCTGGAGGAGATCCTCGGCGTTGACCTGTTCGAACGATCAAGCCGCAAAGTCGTGCTCACCCACGCCGGAAAGGTGCTGAAAACGGAAGTCGATCGGCTGCTGTCTGCCACGGATCAGTCGCTAAACTACGTGCGACAGATTGGCCGTAGCGAAAAGCAGCACATCAATATCGGCATCATTGGCAGCGCGATGTGGGGGCCGCTGCTGACGCGGATGAAAGCGTTCCGTGATTCCAGCCCGGACGTGCACTGGACGCTGCAGGAACTCTCGCAGCAGCAACAAAGCGAAGCCCTGCGCGCGCGAACCATTGATATCGCGATCAACCGCAACGTGATCCCCCACGTGGAAACGAAGATCCGCTGTCAGCTGATCGCCCGTGAGGCCGTCTGGCTGGCGGCGCATGATGACGATCCGCTGAGCAGGCTGAAAACGGTGTCGCTGAGCGATCTGGTCGATCGCAATTTTATCTCCCTCTCTTTTAACCGCGGGGATTTCGCGCGCCAGGTCTATGACCGCTGCATTGAGTTCGGGGTGACACCGCTTATCACTCATCAGGTGTACGAGCCCCAAACCGCGCTCGCGCTGGTCAGCGCCGGAACGGGGATCTCATTACTTCCGGAAACCTGCTCGTTGATCCACTGGCCTGGCGTGACCTTCTTGCCGCTAAAAGAGACGATCCCCGCCGATCTCTATGCATTGTGGTATGACGATCCCCTGCCGGAGCTGTTCACCCGTTTTATTGCCGCCTTGCGCGATCCCGGTAAATGAAAAGACAACCAGAACAAAGTATTACCCCTGCCCCTGCGTCCGCTTTCTGATCTTTTCAGCTATATTTTTATCTGGCGGATTGTTCACAGGACGTATCTATGACGCAGGCAGCTCTGGTGGAAACGGGCAGTACGGAACCCAGCTCTCCCGGTACCTTTTGGATGGCGGGTGGTGCCCTCGGCGTGGTGTTTGGCGACATCGGCACCAGTCCGCTGTATACCCTAAAAACCGTCATTTTGCTTTCCGGCAGCAGCCCAACGCCGCACATCATTCTGGGATTGCTGTCGCTAATCATCTGGACGCTGATCCTGGTCACCTCGATCAAATATGCCGCCTTTGCGATGCGCTTCGATAACCGGGGCGAAGGCGGGATCATGGCGCTGATGTCGCAGCTACAGCACAACGGCAAAGGACGCGGGCTGATCATTTTCGCCGGCCTGCTGGGAGCAGCGCTGATTTACGGCGATGGCGCGATCACTCCGGCGATCTCGGTACTTTCCGCGCTTGAAGGGCTGAATATCGCCTTCCCGGAAGCGCACCATTTTATCCTGCCAGCCACCGTCGCCATCCTGGTGGCGCTGTTTGCTATTCAGCCTTTTGGTACGGCGAAAATCGGTCGGGTGTTCGGCCCGATTATGGCGCTATGGTTTCTGGTGATTGCCGCGCTGGGGATCTGGGGGATCGCACAGCATCCGGCCGTGCTGCTGGCGATCAATCCCTGGTACGGCGTGCAGTTTTTACTGTCGAATGGCTTTGTCAGCTTCCTGGTGCTGGGCGGCGTTTTCCTGTGCGTGACGGGGGCCGAAGCGCTGTATGCCGACATGGGGCATTTTGGTAAAAAACCTATCTGGCTGGCCTGGTTCGGGCTGGTTTTTCCGAGCCTGCTGCTGAACTACGCCGGGCAGTCGGCGCTGCTGCTGTCCGGGGCTGATATCTCCCACAACATCTTTTTCCGCCTGTGCCCGCCGGCAATGCAAATTCCGCTGGTGATTCTGGCGACGCTCGCCACCATCATCGCCAGTCAGGCGATCATTACCGGGGCGTTTTCGATGACCCGGCAAACGCTGCAGCTCGGCTGGCTGCCACGGCTGCTGGTCAAGCAGACCGCGGAAGACAACTACGGGCAGATCTACATCGGCATTGTGAACTGGCTGTTGATGATTGCCACCGTGTTCCTCGCCGTCTTCTTTAAATCATCCGATAACCTGGCCGCGGCTTATGGCATCGCCGTGTCGCTAACGATGCTGATGACCTCCGGCCTGCTGTACGTCGCCATGCGCCGGATCTGGCACTGGAATCGCGTTGCCAGCGGGCTTATCGCCCTGCTGTTTCTGATCGTGGATAGCTGTTTCCTGATCGCCAATATGATTAAGGTGCTGGACGGCGGCTATATCCCGCTGCTGCTGGCAGCAGCGATTTGTACGGTGATGATCGTCTGGCATCGCGGAGTTCAGGCTACTGTCTCCTCGATCAACGAAAAAAATATCGATCTTGAGACGTTTTTCAACAAGCTGCGCGATAACGACATCCCACGCGTCGCGGGCTCAGCGGTGTTCCTGACCAAATCGCAAAGCGGCGTACCGCCGGTGATGCGCTGGCACGTCGCCCGTAACCGCTCGCTGCAGCAGAATGTGCTAACCCTGACGATTTCAGTGCTTAACGTGCCCCGCATTGCGCATGTTAACCGGCTGGTGATCCGCGAAGTGGCGCCGAATTACTGGCGCGCGGTCGCCTACTACGGCTTTATGGAGCGGCCAAATATCCCGGCGTTGCAGGATGAAATCACTAAACGCCAGTGTCCGTTTGAACTGTGCGACGCCACTTTCTACCTGGGTCGTGAAACCATCGTCGGGCGCGAAGATGGTAAGGGGATCGCGAAATGGCAGCGCAGCTGCTTTGCCTTTATGGCTCGCAACTGCACCAACGCCACCCACTACTACCATCTTCCTGCCGATCAGGTGGTGGAGATCAGCAGACGCGTGGCGATTTAACGCGGCTGTTCGGGAAGGCCGCGTTCGGTCAGCTGCAGAGTTAGGGTTTCGATGCGTTCTGCCAGCTGTTTGGTCAGCGTGGTCAGCTCAGTGTTTTGCTTCAGCAATTCCAGCAGCTGTTCTGACTGCTGCTCCACCAGCGTCTGGCGCTCCGCCATCGCGTCGTCCAGATCTTCACGGTGCTGGGCATCGGCCAGAGCGTGCGCCTGATCGCGCTCGGCCTGGCGCGTCTGAGCCAATAGGATCAGCGGCGCGGCATACGCGGCCTGAATACTGAACGCCAGATTCAGCAGGATAAAAGGATAAGGATCGAATTTGACGATGCCGACGATGTTCAGATAAATCCACACGATCACGGCAATCGTCTGTCCGACCAGAAAGGTCGGGGTGCCAAAAAAGCGGGCAAACGCCTCAGCCTTCAGAGCGAACCACTCGTCACCAAAGGTATGCGTAATTCCCTTCAGCGGACGGTATAAGCGAAATTTTTTACCTGTGTGCATAACCAAAATATCCTTTAAAAGTAAGGCATGACGTTAAGCATCATAGCGCTGTTTTCCGGGGAATGAATGCTCCCCTTTTTGCACTTAGCCCGCGTCTCGCTCTATGCTTAAGACTATGGATAAATTAGCTGAACTCAAACGCGCCAAACTTCTGGCGCTAGCGCTGCTGCTGGTTGCGGCAGCCATTTTCGTCACCACGCTGTTTCTGCCCCCGCATCCCTGGGTTGGCGCGTTAAAGGCCATTTCCGAAGCGGCGATGGTCGGTGCGCTGGCCGACTGGTTTGCGGTCGTGGCGCTGTTTCGCCGCGTGCCGCTGCCCTTTATTTCCCGGCATACGGCAATCATCCCGCGCAATAAAGACCGCATCGGCGACAATCTCGGCCACTTCGTGCAGGAAAAATTTCTTGATACTCAGTCGCTGGTCAATCTGATCCAAAAGCATGAACCGGCCCTGATGATCGGCAATTGGTTCAGCCAGCCGGATAACTCTCGCCGCGTGGGTCAGCATCTTATCAACGTCATGGGCGGCTTTCTGGAACTGACCGACGACACCCGCATTCAAAGCTTACTCAAACGCGCGGTGCACAAAGCGATCGATAAGGTTGATCTCACCGGTACCAGCGCGCTGATGCTGGAGAGTATGACCCGAAATAACCGTCATCAGAAGCTGCTGGACACACTCATCGCGCAGCTCATTGCCCTGCTGCAACGCGACAGCAGCCGTGAGTTTATCGCCCGGCAAATTATTCACTGGCTGGAGAAAGAGCATCCGCTGAAGGCAAAAGTGCTGCCGACGGAATGGCTTGGCGAACACAGCGCGGAAATGGTCACCGATGCGGTGAACACGCTGCTGGACGACGTCAGCCAGGATGATGCACATCAGGTACGTCGGGCCTTCGACCGCGCCGTGCATAAGCTGATTGAAAATCTGAAAGCCGACCCGGAGATGGCGGCCAAAGCTGACAACATCAAACGCTACCTGAAAGATGACGAGACGTTTAACCGCTATCTTGGCGAGATGTGGGCAGATTTACGTCAGTGGCTGAAGAGCGATCTCCAGTCAGAAGATTCGCGGGTGCAAAAACGGATTGCCGAGGCCGGACAGTGGTTTGGTGAAACGCTAATGGCGGATGCCGCGCTGCGCGCCTCGCTGAATGGTCATCTGGAGCAAGCCGCCCGCCGTATCGCGCCGGAATTTTCCACCTTCCTGACGCGCCATATCAGCGACACGGTGAAAAGCTGGGATGCGCGCGACATGTCGCGGCAGATTGAGCTCAATATCGGCAAGGATCTGCAGTTTATCCGTATCAACGGTACCCTGGTCGGCGGCACGATTGGGCTGGTGCTGTGGCTGCTTTCGCAAATCCCGCAGCTGCTGCGCTAGTGTTATCATCAGCCTCTAATCATTATCCGAAGGAACGCCGATGAGCGAGATGACCCTGACGCCGGAACAGCGCGAACAGCTAAAACGCAAGCTGGAACGGTACTGTGAGCAGCATTTTGAGCTCGAGCTGGAGCAGTTTGACGCCGAGTTTTTTGTCGATTTCATCACTGAACAGTTCGGCCCGGTGTTCTATAACGCAGGGCTTGATGAGGCGATTCGCACGCACATGGCCTGGAGTGAACGCATTCAGGAAGAGATGGATGTGAAGAAAATCCTTTGACGGGTGACGGGGCTTTGCAGCCCCGTCGGGTTCTTTACTGCTGAGCGCGTGGCATTACGCCTTTCACCTGCAGCTCGATATGCTGAGCTTCGAACTGGATAAATTTAAGGCCTTCGGCCTTAAACGTTACCCCGCCGAGCAGGAGAAGCGCAACAACAACGATGATAATGGCACTATCACGACGTGATAATTTCATTATCCTGCCTCCATGCAAACCACGCCCTACCGCCGATAATCCGGGCCTTCACGACGGGGCAATCAAAGTTGTGGGTTTCGATTGCCAGCGTTGGCTCGGTTGTCAGGCTTTCATACCCGGCGGGCATTACCCCGTGAAAGGTCCTTAGCGAGAGCTATCCCGCCAGCCAGACGCTTCACAAGCGCATGGCTGGCGAGAAAGATGCGCTTACCGAACACAACCAGCATCTCCATCCACCCGGATATTCTGCACGATATTCCGTATTATTTAAGGTCCGGAAACGGCCTACTTTCATCGCATTAAACAGATTGCAAAACGAACTTATAAAGCTAGAATCTCTGCGTGGGTTTCGATTGCCAGCGTTCATGCCGCTGTACAGCTTGCTAACCTGTACTGACGGGCTGCTAACCCGTTACGCATGAGTAAAAAACCGCGCCAGGCGCGGTTTTTTTTATGTCTGCTATTCAGTCTTTAGCAGTAGTCACTGCGACGCAATCCCACGTCTTTCAGCTGCTCATCGGACAATCTGTCCAGCACGCGCCGGGTCCGATAAGCCCGCCACTCCTGCTTCATCCAGCGACCGACCAGGACAAAAAAGAAAAACGGTTTTTTTGCTCGATTTTCATAGAATTCCATCACCCACCTCCACTCGTTGCCAATGGACTTATCATCCCTGAAGACGGGTTTAACGATACAGATTCAAAATCTACTTTTATTTAACATACAGATTCGCTAAAACAGTATCTGCATGGCGTTATATCGGGCCATCTGTACTGGTTTTTCGATCTGTATGGTAGCAAAAGGGGATACAGCGATGACGCGTTACCAGCATCTGGCGAATCTGCTCGCCGAACGTATTGAACAGGGCCTGTATCGTCAGGGCGAGAAGCTCCCGTCGGTGCGCGCGCTCAGCCATGAACACGGCGTCAGTATCAGCACCGTACAGCAGGCGTATCAGACCCTGGAAAACCAGCAGCTCATCACGCCTCAGCCCCGCTCCGGCTACTTTATTGCCCCTCGCAAAGCACAGCCGCCGGTCCCGGCAATGACCCGCCCGGCGCAGCGCCCGGTTGATATCACCCAGTGGGATCAGGTGCTGAACCTGATGAACGCACGTGGGGATAAATCGATTACCGCGTTTGGCGGCGGCTCGCCGGACGTGACTCAGCCCAGCCTGAAGCCCCTGTGGCGTGAAATGACCCGGGCCGTCCAGCACGGCTCCAGCGACATTTTTACCTACGATACCCTTCAGGGCAGAAGAGAGCTGCGGGAGCAGATTGCCCGCCTGATGCTGGACGGGGAAACCGTCGCCACCGCCGACGATATTGTCATCACCAACGGTTGCCACGCGGCACTGGCTATCGCCCTGCTGGCGGTCTGCGAAGCCGGTGATATCGTGGCGGTTGAGTCTCCCGCTTACTACGGCACCATGCAGCTGTTACAAGGGCTGGGGATCAAAACCATTGAGATCCCAACCGATCCGCAAACCGGGATCAGTATTGAAGCCTTAGAGCTGGCGCTCGAGCAGTGGCCGATCAAAGGGGTGATCCTGGTGCCCAACTGCAACAACCCGCTCGGTTTCATCATGCCGGACAGCCGCAAACGACAGATCCTTGCGCTGGCCCAGCGTTATGACATCGCCATTTTTGAAGATGATATTTACGGCGAGCTGGCAAAGGATTATCCGCGCCCGCGCACCATTAAATCCTGGGACATCGATGGCCGGGTGTTGCTGTGCAGCTCCTTCACCAAAACCGTCGCTCCCGGCCTTCGCGTCGGTTGGATCGTGCCGGGTCGTTATTACGATCGCGTGCTGCATATGAAATATTCCACCAGCGCGACCAACGTCCCGGTGACGCAGCTTGCCGTGGCGGCCTTTATTCGGGAAGGGCACTACCACCGTCACCTGCGCCGAATGCGTCAGACTTATCACAGCAATATGGAAACCTACACCTGCTGGATCCGCGAATATTTCCCCTGCAAAATCTGCGTCACCCGGCCGCAGGGCGGCTATATGCTGTGGGTTGAGCTTCCCGAAATTGTCGACATGGTATGCGTGGCAAAACAGCTGTGCGAGTTGAAAATTCAGGTCGCGCCCGGCTCGCTGTTTTCAGCCTCCGGAAAATATCGCAACTGCCTGCGCATCAACTGCGCGATGCCCACCAGCGAAAAACATCACGAGGTCATGAAAAAACTCGGCGAGGCGATTTATAAAGCAATGGAGTGACTACCCGAAAAACCTTCCGCTCCTGTAGGCCTGATAAGCGCAGCGCATCAGGCAAAGATCACAACCCGGACATCGCACGATATCTCCTTCTTTCGCAACGCTGCATAATCAGCAAACTCACTGATTTCGGAGGTAAAGATGAAAATTGCACACGTAGCATTGTGGACGCGGGATCTGGATGCTCAGGCGGCATTCTGGCAGCGCTATTTCGACGGCCAGCCAAATGAAAAGTACCTCAGTAAGAACCGTCCGGGGTTTGCCTCTTATTTCATCACTCTGGCAGATGGCCCGACGATTGAGCTGATGACCCTGCCCGCCCTGCCTGATGCCCCGGAAAACCGTGAGTTTTGCGGCTGGGCGCACATCGCACTAAACGTCGGCGATAAATCAGCGGTAGACGCATTATCTGCCAGAGCGCGCGATGAAGGGATCCTCAAAAGCGGCCCGCGCATGACCGGCGACGGCTATTACGAAGCGGTCATCACCGATCCCGACGGCAACCTGATCGAACTGGTAGCAGGTTAACCCACTCACATTTCAGGGATTTAACGCTGGTCAAAACATCCAACCATGTTATGATTCTGGCGTTAAATTCAACAACCCTATTCAGAGGCTTGATGCTGGAGAATGTAATCTAAGATAATCAGCTTCCCGACCTTCCCTGGCCGGACTGATTATCGCTGCGCTTAAACCTAACGCGAACACCAGATGGTGTTGGCACGTTTTTGCACATGTTGATTACAGGCATTTCCAGTATGAATATTTCCAAACCGGAACAACGCACCCTGCACGTCTTAGCCAAAGGCGGACGCATCACCCATACCCGCGATTCCTCTGGTCGCGTCACGCACATCGAGTGTTATACCCGCGAAGGCTTTTTGCTGAGCGACTGTACGCTCGTCGTTTTCAAAAAACTCAGAGAGAAGAAGCTGATTAAATCGGTTAACGGCCAGCCGTACCGCATCAACGCCAGCGGACTCAATAACGTTCGCGCTCAGCTCGATAACCGCTAAGGAGAGTGGCATGAATACGAAAATGACTCATGACTTTATCAACGCCAACCTGATGGGCCCGAGCGCGTTGCTGTTGCTCGATGAAGTCGCCGACAGGCTGCAGCTGCGACCCGGAATGCGGGTGCTGGATCTGGCCTGTGGCACCGGGTTAACGTCTATTTATCTTGCCGAACGCTACGGCGTTGAGGTAGTGGCAATGGATTTATGGATCTCCGCGAGCGACAACCAGAAGCGCTTCGCGCAGATGGGACTCAGTCAGCAGATCATGCCACTGCACCTTGATGTGGCAGACCTGCCGGTCACCCTGCCTTTCGCCACCGATCTGTTCGATGCGATGATCAGCATTGACGCCTGGCATTACTTCGGCGCCAGCGCCACGTTCTTCGACAGTCATCTTGCGCCGTTTATCAAAGCGGATGGGCGGGTCGCGATAGTTGTACCAGGGCTGAAAAAGCCGTTTGACCGGAGTGTGCCTGCTCAGCTGGCTCCGTGGTGGCAACCCCGGATGAACTTCTTCACCGTCGACTGGTGGCAGCAGCTCTGGCAACAGAGCGAGTTTCTGCGAGTGGAAAGCTGCGAAGAAAGCCTGCGCTGTCGCGAAGCCTGGCAGATCTGGCTGGAGTGCGATCACCCGTACGCCATCCGCGACCGTGACATGATGGCCGCCGAGGCCGGAGAGTGGTTTAACTTCACAACCATGGTTGGACGCGTGGAGAAGTAGTTCTGATGCTGGCTCTTCAGGGAGGAAGAGCCAGACATTGTGCACGGAAAACGCCCGAACTTTCGGGCGTCGTGATTTACTTAACCGTCGTCACCCAGGTAGGTAAATTCCAGGTGCCACCCAGGCGCAGATACCGACACATGCCAGTGGTCGCCTCACTGGCTTTGTTGAAGGTTTTGCCATCCCAGACCCAGCTCGCCATGCCGAAACAGTCGCCAATGCCGCGCCCTTTTTGGCTCATAGAGATTTCCCCTTCGCTGTAGTCAGTGCCGGAAGTCGTGACCAGAACGGGTTTATCCTTGAGCTGAGCATCCGTAACCCAGTAGCCATATCCTTCGTTGTAGGCCGCACGCCAGCAAAGAGTGGAAAGCAGGACATGATTTTTATCGAGCGGTGTCAGAGTGACAGGTTCAACTTCATCACCTTCGGCGGGCTCGATTCGATCGCAGCCATCATCCTCAGTTAACGTGGCCAGCAGTTTTGGTTTCAGTGCCGCCAGCTCCGGTGCAGTCAGCGGTCTTTCCTGCCCTTTTTCCGTTTTCACGCTTTGAATAACCGGAGCGGGAACCGCAGCCCGCACACTGCTTTCCGGCTTATCCCCTTTTTTGGTCAGCGCCCCTGGTGTGCCAATACGTCCCTGAACATCATCCATTTTCACCAGCACTGCAAAAGCGCCATCGCCTGAGAGAACAAAGGGCTGCGTACCGCCAATAAACTCAACTTTCCCGCTGCCTTTTACCGCGCTGATAATCTGGCTGACCTGTTTGCCGGAGAGCTGCCAGTCGTCATTTTTCGCAGGCTTCAGCTCTCCTGCGGACTGCCCGTTGATCGACAGTCTGAGTTTCGCCACCGGGTGTTGGTCGTCAGCGTCGACTTCGGCCAGCATCACTTTTCCGGTTACCGGCGTTCCCGCACCGGCTGCGCGAGTGAGCAAAACAGACCCGGTTGGGCTGTCTTCTGAACTGTATCCCGCCGCCCGGCAGGTCAGCGTATTGTCACAAACCACTTCCCAGTTTTTGTGGCTGAAGGAAACGCCACTTTCTTCCGCCATGGCCGACGTGCTGAGCAGCGCGCAGGCCAGCAGCCCGGTCTGAATTCCTTGTTTCATGTTTTCTCTCCGTGGGGGTCGTTGCTGTCAGTTTGTACAATTTCTACGCCCGGGAGAAGTCTTTTCATTGGATGCCCCTCGCGCAGGGGATCGGGTATAGTGTCCGCCTTGTTTTGTTGGGTGATATCGACACTTCCCTATGAATCTCAATCGGTTTTGTTACTTACTTCTGGCTTTATGCGTAGCCGGAAGCGCATACCTTCCCCATCCACAATTAGTGTGGATGCTGCTGGTTAGTGTGCTGACGATGATTATTTACGGCATGGATAAACTGGCGGCGCGCAAAGCCTGGCGAAGAGTGCCTGAATCGACGTTGCTGGTGTTTGGATTGGTTGGAGGATGGCCCGGCGCGATCCTCGGTCAGCAATGCTTTCGCCATAAAACACAAAAGCAGCCGTTCAGAACCTACTTCTTTATTAGCGTGATACTCAATGTGGGGATGATGGCAGCGGTTTATCACTTTTATCCTCAATGAGGACAATAGCCACCCCGCCGAAAATGGCGGGGAGACGCGATCCTCAGAACAGCCCTTTCTGACGAACCTTGTTCATTTTCTGCATTGGAGCGTCTACCTCACTGAGAGAGACCTCTTCGGCCTGGCCGCCGCGTACCGGTTCTGCCGCCGCCGTTTTGCCACTGACCCGCAGCTGTTGTAGCAGCAAATGCTGTTGCTCTAACAAAGTTTTCAGCTCTGCCACTTCGTGACGCAGTTTCGCCGTTTCCTCTGAAGAAGAAGGATCGGCGGCTTTGGCTGGCTGCTGTGGCTGAGTCTGCGCCAGCAGTTCGCGCATCTGCTCAAGCTGCTGCTTGCTGAACTGCTCCGGGGCCACCGGAGAAGATTTCTCGATTTCCGCAGGCAGCAGGCCATCGTGTTGCAACTCTTCGCACAGGTCGTCAAGGGTCAGCGTTTCGCGCCCAAGCGACTCAGCAATGTGGCTGCACAGTTGGGGTTTCAGCAGATGCAGTTGGAGTCCCGCCAGATAGACGTTGCGGTGAAAGCGACGCACTTCCATGTTGGCATCGTTGACGTCCCCTTCCCCCTGTTGCAACGTCTGGTGCCATTGTTTCAGCTGTAGCATCGCGCGCAGATCCGCGCGCGAATGCTCCGGTGACAGATGCAAAGAGAGATTTACCCGGCGAGTTTGCCGGTTACGCATCTTCACCCACCTCAACCATCTGCGGCGCAGCGACCTGCTCTACGCCAGATTCCGCGTGATAAAGGCAGATTTCGCGGGACAGCGCGCTTTGCGGATTATCGATAGTCACCACACGGTCGCCCAGCGTGGCGTAAGCCTGACGCAGCGCAGATTCAATCAGGTGCGCACCGCCGCCGACGATATAAACGCGGTTCGGGTTCTTGGCGAATTTCTTCGCTTCATACGCCACCTGGTCGCCCAGTTCCTGAATTTTGATCTCAATGCGCTCGAGGATGTCCTCAATGCGCGACTCGTCGTTAATCACGCTTTTCACAAACGCCATGTCGTGACGACGCTTGATAAGCTCATTTGCCACCAGATAGCTGGAGTCGCTGTCCGCGGCGGCCAGCAGCTTGCGGGTCGCATCGGTAACCATCGCCACGCCGATTTCATTGTTGCCGTAGATAGCAGACACATCGTCAAATTCACCGACGATCACGCCCATATCCAGCGTGGTGCCGCCGCAGTCAATCACCAGCGATTTGGTGAATTCATTGACGCTGGAGTTGAGCAGATGAGACAGCGCCGCAGGCAGGCTTTCTGGCATCACCTGCACGTCGACAATCCGGAACAGCTCCCCTTTGTTGAGGGAAATTTCGCGCATCAGGTTACGACGCTTGGCTTCGATACGTTCGTCGTTGCGCTGGCAGTCGTCCGGTTTGTAGAACTGGGTAATAGGCAGCGTCACCACCACTTCCACATCGCAAGGCGACAGTCCGGTTTGCAGCAGGGCATGATGCACCGCCAGCAGGTTCAGATCGTCGTACTGATATTCGATATGGGTGGTCGAAAGTGCCTTGTCCGAGGTGGCATCGTAGGTGTATTTCGTGGTACCGATGGTGTAGTTGTACACTGCCTGACCGCGCAGCAGCGCCGCGCTTTTCCAGTCCTTACGGAAGGAGTTTGGCGACACTACGGTTTTCAGGGTGCCGTTCTCGATCCAGCTGATTTTGACGTTAGTCGAGCCATCGTCGATGGCGAATTTGATACGGGTTGCAGTCATGGGTAAAAACTCAATCTAAAGGTCATAGTTACAGCACCGCGTCTTCCGTCAGAATACGACGGGCACCGAGGTAATGGGATTGCCAGAAATCGTCAGAAAGCTGGCTGATACGAATATTCAGACCGGTACGCGGCGCTTCAATAAATTGTCCGTCGCCGAGGTAGACGCCAACGTGATCCGCTCCAGGACGCTGATTGATGTTGAAGAACACCAGGTCGCCGCGTCGCAGTCTTTCCTGGCGTACCGATTTCAGGTGTTTGTCTTCATACATGCCGTTGGCGGTGCGAGGCAGCTTGCGGTTCAGCACATGGTTCCAGGCATAGAACACCAGCCCGCTACAGTCGAAGCCTTCGCCGGGAGATTGCCCGCCCCAGACGTAAGGTTTGCCAAGCTGCTTTTTCAGACGTTCGATCACCACCCGCAGCGAAGCGGCGGCCTTCGGCGACAGTTTTTCCTGTGCAAGCTCCTCCGGCAGCGGCATCCATAGGGCGTCCGATCCACCAAAACGGCCCGGCTGCCAGCGGGCATGCATCGCCAACATTTCGCGATTTTTGCTTCTGATCAGGCGCTTTTGCTCTGCTTCATTGCGCTTTTGCTCCGGGGTCAGCGGTACCGTCGCCACCCGCGAGCGCACGTGCGCCAGCAGCTTTTCGCGATTTTTCATCCGCTTTTGCGCTTCACGGCTCTGCTCTCGCGTCAGCGAGGATTTCACTTCCTGAGGGCGAGCGTCGCTGAGGCCGGGAAACAGCAGCCCCAGAGCAAGAAGAAAAAAAGGTACCTGACGTCGTGAGGCGAAGCGTGCAGGTACAAATCGGACTAAATTCAGAAGAAACATCACAACGGGATAATCTGTGTATTAATTTTTCGATAATTTGTCGGCCAGCGGCTTCAGCACTTTCTCGCCGTGCTGGCCAAAGAACTGGTACAACGATTCGCTGGCGGAATGGGTCAGCACCATAATTTCAATCCGGCGGTTAGCCGAGCTGAGCGGATGTTGCGGGTCGAGCAGCATCTGATCGGCCATTCCACTCACCTGAAGAATTTGATTTGGATCGAGACCATTTTTCGTCAGCACGCGTCTCGCCTGCATCGCACGCTCACCCGAAAGATTCCAGTTGTTATAGAGATCCTGATCGCGAAAGTGCGTCGCATCGGTATGGCCGGTAATGATGATCTTGTTGTCGATCGTACTCAGCGCCGGAGCAAACTCGCCCAGCAGGCGCTTAAAGAACGGCGTCAGGATCGCGCTACTGCGCTGGAACATTTCGCGTTTCTGATCGTCGGTGATCAGAATGCGCAACCCCTGCGGGACAATCTCCAGCTGCAGGTTGGACTGCGCGTCATAGGTCGAGGTGATTTTCATGATGATCCGCGCCAGATCTTCAATCTCACGATTCGAGCGCGCGTTAACGTCCTCAAGGCTCGGAGAGTGTTTGACCTGTTGCAGAACGGCGTTCTGACCGTCCTTTGTTTCCGTCGGCGTTTTATCCTCACGCGTTTTTATCCCGTTCACCACCGCCACGCGTCCGCCTGCCTCTTCCTGGGTAATTGGCGACAGCGAGTTACCTTCGAAGATCGAATCCCCATTCAGGTTGGAGACAATCTCTTTACGCTCTTCTTCAGTCACCGCGCCCATGATCCACAGCACCATAAACAGCGCCATCATCGCCAGGGTGAAGTCGGCGAACGCCACTTTCCACGCCCCGCCGTGAAAGGCTTCATGGCCTTTGCGCGAGGAGCGTTTGATTATCGTGGTGTGTTCTTTGTTACGGCTGCGCATCAGGCCTCACCCGTAATCTGGTTGACCCAGCCGTCGAGAGTGGCAAACGTAGGTTTGGTATCCATCGGCAGCATTTTGCGCCCGGCATCGACCGCCAGCAGCGTCGGTTTGCCCGCCACGTGGTTAACCAGCACCGTACGCACGCACTCCAGCACGGCAATCTGCTTTTTCGTTCTCTGCTCCATGGCGTTCGCCACCGGATCCATCAGGCAATAACAGAAGAAAACACCGAGGAAAGTGCCGACCAGTGCCGCGGCGACCTTCACGCCGATCACCGCAATAGATCCGTCGATCGACTGCATGGTGATGATGATCCCGAGAACCGCCGCACAGATACCGAAGCCCGGCATCGCTTCTGCGGTACGCTGCAAAGAGCGCGAAGGCTGAAGCAGGTTCTCTTCCATCGCCACCAGCTCTTGCTCAAGGATCCCTTCCAGCTCGTGCTCGTTGATCTTACCCATCGCCATCAGGCGGAAGTTATCGGAGATAAACGTGATCAGCGGCTTATCGCCGAGCAGCAGCGGATATTTCTGGAACAGCGAGCTGTTATCCGGCGCTTCGATGTGTTCATCCAGCACCTTCAGGCCGCCGTCCTGCACCAGTTCTAACAGTTCGTACAGCAGCATCAGCAGCTGGCGCTGATACTCATCGGTGTGTTCATCTTTGCGCATGATGCCGCGAAACTGACGCCACATTTCCGCCAGCACCGCGCGCGGGTTAGCCAGCACCATTGCGCCAATACCCGCCCCGACGATGATGATGATTTCACCTGGCTGCCAGAAAGAGGACACCCGCCCGCCGGACATAATAAAACCGCCGACCACACATCCGAGGATGATAAAAATACCCAAGAACTTTTGCATAACTCGTTCACTTATCGAAAAAAGACTGAATTTTCTGCGCGATTTTTTTATTGAGCTGACACACTCTGGCCTCGGTAAGGTCGAGAACCAGGGCTATCTCTTTCAGGCTCAATTCGTGCTGGTAATAGAGCGTCAGAATTAACTGTTCACGCTCGTCAAGGCTTGCCAGCGCGCTTCGCAGCGTTCGGCTGACCACCATCTCTTCTTCGAGAGGGCGGCTGTCTAACGCGCCGGTATAAACATCGTTGCCTAAAAGGTCATCCAGACTCTCCAGGCTTCGGGCGCAGTCGAGCAGCAAATATTCCTGATACTCTTCCGCCGTAATGGAAAGATGCAGTTTGAGATCGTCAAACACCGGGGTGCGCCCCAGCTTTCGGGAGAGTTCGCGAATGGCATCGTTGAGCTTGTGAGTTTTCTGTCGCAGGCGACGCGGACGCCAGTCCAGCTGACGCAGTTCATCCAGCACCGCTCCGCGCACGCGTTGAACCGCAAAAGCACCAAACTGCTCGTCAGGTGGGCCGTAGCGGCGCAGCGCCGTCAGCAGCCCCATCAGAGCAATCTGCTCCATGTCTTCCTGATCCATCACGCTGCTGGCCTGATAAGCCAGCTGGCGGACGACTTTTTTAACCAGCGGCAGATACGCTTTCAGGTAGCGTGCTTCATCTGCCGGGGTCAGCGCGTCGCTGGCGATAAAATCCATCATTTCCATCACAACATCGGGCTTACTGGAAAACCATCTTGCTGATGATCACATCATCAAACGGGACGGGAATTTTCAGGCTGGCAAATTTTTCGACGTAGGCGGCGTTCAGCTTGTCGCGAAGTTCGCCGACGCTCATGTTGCGTACCACCTGATAGTCCATGTCCGACAGCAGAGCGACGGT
Organism: Enterobacteriaceae bacterium 89; assembly: GCA_014156375.1. Classification (GTDB taxonomy): domain Bacteria; phylum Pseudomonadota; class Gammaproteobacteria; order Enterobacterales; family Enterobacteriaceae; genus Scandinavium. The sequence continues at coordinate 311,070 of RQJH01000001.1, forward strand.
TGCGCCACGGATCGCTGGGATCATGTCTTCCGCACTTTGGGTTTTCTTCGGATCGGAGGTCGCGAGGCTCACTCCCAGCAGCAGGTAACGCTCGTTGTTGCTGTTGCTCTTCAGGGTGATGACCACGTTTTTGATCTCAACAAACTCCACGTTATGGACTTCGGTCGAGCTGAAAAGGTTGGAGAGCGCGCTCTCGCCGCTGCCGCTGTCAACACGCAGATAGTGCATGCCGGCGACGGTCATGATGGCGGCGCACATCGCGGTGACCAGGGCGATGATCGCCCCAAAAATCATTGTTTTTGCGTTCATTATTTTCTGTCTGTTAAACGGTCAGTAGTACGGAGTCATCATGGCGGCGCTGCGCGTCGTGCTCCTGCCCGGCAAATTCATTGCCAGCCAGAATGGCGGCGGATTGCTGATGGGAAAAAGCCTGACCTTTGCCCTGCTGCTGACCGCCTGACTGTGACGAAACCTGGACGTTGACCTGAATGAAGTTCTGTTCGGTCAGGCTCTGGCGCAGATCGTTGCTGGTCTGCTGCAGCGCCCGGTAAACCTCGGCGTGGCTGGCGTTGATCTGCACCTGAACCCGACCATTATCGACCTGTAAAGCAATGTCGATTTTGCCCATCTCCGGCGGATCGAGGCGGATCGTCGCGTGCTGGATCTGGTTTTTCACCTGAACCTGCAGGCGATCGCCCAGCGCGCTTTGCAGCTGCTGCGACCAGCGACTGTCCTCCAGATCCACCTGCACGGGTGCGTGTTGCATTACCGTAGGATTCAGGTTTGTTGCGTTGAGCGAAGAAGAGGACGGCGCGACGTTAGTCGTCATCGGCGCAGCGCTCACCGCGGCAAGCGTGGTCAGCACCTGAGGCGCAATCGGCTGCATCTCTTTTGGCAACGTCAGCGCAGGCTCATCGCTTTGCACAGCATGAGGCAACACTGCCGCAGTCGCAGGCATCATCGGATTCACACCTGGCGCTATTCCCGTTATCGCTGGCGAAACTGGTGACAGCGATAGAGTTGGCGCAGCGTTACCCATTGCCATCAGGGGTTCCTGCGGCGCTTTCACCGGCATCTGACTGGACATCAGCAGCGCTTCAAGCAGCTGCTGTGGCGCATCGTCACGAAGCGGTAAAGGCGTTGTCTGTGGCTCGTCCTTCTCGTCATCTTTATCCTTCAGCGACGCTACATCTGCACTCACGTTTGGGCGCGGCAGAACCTGCCCCTGTTCTGCCAACAGCGTAGAAATCACGTTCAACAGCGCATCACCAAATCCGCCACTTTCCGCAGGCGCGGCCGCATTTTCCTGCGGCAGTGCGTCATTGGTTTGCAGCGGCGTACCTGAGGCATTGGTCATTCCGGCCGTCAGATTGAGCATATCCATTAACCCAACTCCTCCACGTCCATAAAGCTGGCATAAGCGGATGCCCCTTCGCGATTGCGACGGGTCAGCGCCATTTTCTGCTCCAGCAGATCGCTTTCCACCTGAGCGCAATCCAGCACCTTCTGGTGAAGCTGACGTACCGCCTCCAGCGTCTGGCGCAGCGCAGCATTCTGACCCGTGCCTTTCAGCTGGGTCAGAAACTCCGCCAGCCGGGCATCCACGCGCTCGACTTCAATCCAGTCACCTTCTGACGCAGCCTTTTTCAGCGCCAGCCCTAATCCCTGCAGGGTATTCACTGGGTTCATGCTGCCTGGCCCATTTTTTCCCAACCGCTCTGGAGATTGCTGAGGATGGTTTCCACTTCCGCGATCTGCTCCACGGAGAGCTGATGGCTGGCGTCATACAGGCGGTACACGCAGTAGTCGTAGAGATTCGCAAGGCTGACGGCGAGCTCGCCGCCCTTGTCGAAATCCAGCGCGCTGGTGAGCGCATTCAGAATATCGATGCACTTATTGATGCTCTCGGCCTTGCGCTCGTAGCGTTTGGCAGCGATGTGGCTTTTCGCACGCACCAGCTCGTCCATCAGACCATTAAAAAGCATCAGCACCAGCTGATGCGGGTTTGCTGCCGCCGCCTGAATGGCCAGGTCAGACTGTTGATATTGGCCGAAGCCGTCCTGATCGTTACCGTACATAACCGGTCGGGTCCCTTAGTTAGGCTAAGCCAAACATACTCATGGTGTTATTCATCTGGGCCATGGCCTTCTGCAACTGCGTAAACTGCTTGAGATAGCGGTTGTAGGAGGAGTCATAGCGCGTCTGCATTTTTTCGGTTTTGGTGTCGATATCTTTCTGCTCACGGTTAAGCGTCTCTTCGCGTCCCTTCAGCAGGCCGGAAGTGGAGCTGAGATATTTATCCAGCGATTTGTCCATCGCCTTCAGCATGCCGTTGTTACCGTTGAAGAAATCGGTAACGGACTGCGGGTCATTCTTAAGCTGTTTATTGAGCACGTCGGAATCGAGACTCAGCTTGCCGTCTTTGTCAGCGGTGATGCCAAATTTGGTCATGTTCTGCTCACCGAAGGTGTCACGCAGCATGTTGCTAAGTTCGTTGCTCAGTGAGGAAATGCTCGCGTCACCGGCAAAAGCACCCCGATCCTTACCGTCGCTGCCGCTGGCGGTCAGAGACTTCATGGTGTCTTTCAGAGTGTTATAGGCATCGATAAACGCCTGAATCTGCTCCTGAGTACCGGAACTGTCGGTATCGATAGAGATGATCAGCGGCTTATCTGTCGCTGTGGTATCGGTCAGCTGAATGGTGACGCCATCGACCAGATTGCTGAGCGTATTGGAGCTGCTGGTATGCACGGTGGATGAACCGCCGAGCGTAAATTCAGCATCCTGCGCCGTAGAAATAGAATCCGTGCTATCGAACATTGTCGGGTCGCTCAGCTTGCTGGTATCCAGCTGAATCTCATTTTTGACCCCGGTCTGATCGCTGCTCAGCATCAGCATCACCTTACCGTCGGTGCGCACCAGCGAGGCGGTCATGCTGGTTTTTTCGCTGTCTGTCCCGGCATTAGGATCTTCCGGAAACTCAGATTTGTTCACCGCCTGGGCGAAATCCGACAGGTTGTCCAGTCCATCCATGTCGATATCAATATCTTTGCCATTGATGGTGATGGTTAACGTGCCGGTGGCATTCTTAATGCTGTCATCGGTCAGATCCGGGTACCCGGTCTGCTCGGCTTTTGCCAGCTTAGTGATGTTGAGGCTGTAAGTCCCTTTGCGCGCCGCAGCGCTGGCGGTTACGGTGGCAACGCCTTCCAGATTCATGGTGGCGGTATTTTTTAGCACCGTGTTGCTGGTCGTGTTCATACCCGTCATCGCCGTACGGAACGTGGTCAGTGCCGTGCGCAGCGAGGTCAGCGCGTTACGCTGTGCCGTCAGGTTGGACGACTGGCTTTTCAGTGCGGTCTGCATGGCCATAATGTCGTACTGCGCCAACTGGCTGGCCATTTGTGAAGGATCAATACTGGAAAAGTCTGACATCGTTAGTTTCTCCGGGCACGCGTGCTAAAGGTCTTACACATAATGCATAGCAACTATCGTGCCAATTTTAAAATTGTTTATATTCAATGAATTATAAAAAGGAAGGAATATGGACTTCCGCCCTTTTCCGCCTGTGGGAAGGCTGAGGCACAGATAAAAAAACACCGCCATGCAGCGGTGTTTTATCCAGCGGTATGTGATACCCGGGATTAGCCCAGCAGAGACATCACCATGCCGGACATGCTGTTGGACTGCTTCAGCATGGACATGCTGGTCTGAGACAGCATCTGGTTGCGGGTCATGCTGGACGCTTCAGTCGCGAAGTCAGCATCGCGGATGTTACCCAGCGCCAGTTCAGTGTTGTCTTTCATGTTTGCCAGGTTGTTGGCGGTGTGGCCCAGACGGTTGATGCTGGCACCCAGTTTGGAACGAACGGTACCCACAGAACCCAGAGCGCCTTCCAGAGCGGTGATCATTTCGCGCGCCGCGCTTGCGTTACCGATGGAGATGGAGCCGGAAGAAGTGAAGCTGCCGGACAGGCTGGTGAAGCCGCCTTTAGAATCGATGATAGAACCAGAACCGGAACCTTTCAGCGCATCAGACAGATCCACTTTCATGGTTTCGCCAGCGTCAGAACCGATCTGGAAGTTCATTTCTTTACCGAACTTGCCGCTTGCGCCGAACAGTTTCTCACCTGCGTAAGAGGTGTTGTTCATGATGTTCTGCAGTTCAGAGTTCAGGTCGTTCAGCTCAGCGTCGATCGCTTTGCGGTCGTCAGCGGTGTTGGTGTCGTTCGCAGCCTGAGTAGCGAGGTCTTTCATGCGGTACATGATGTTGCCCACTTCATCGAACGCACCTTCAGCGGTCTGCAGCAGAGCGGTGGAATCTGCGATGTTACGCTGTGCAACGGCCATGCCGTTGGTCTGACCCTGCAGACGGCTTGCAATCTGCAGGCCCGCAGCATCATCTGCCGCAGAGTTGATGCGTTTACCAGTGCCCAGACGCTCCATTGCGGTGGATAACATGCTGTTGGATTTGTTCAGCGCGTTGATGGACGCCATGGAAGAACCGCTGGTGAAAATTGAAAGTGCCATCTGTTTTAATCTCCTTTACAACCTGTCTGCCAGGTTTTCTGTCGTGTACCTGATTAAAACGACACGGCGTAGACCGGAATTAAATGGAAAATTAAAAAAATCCTCAAAAAAATTTTCACCCCCCTATTTAAAGGCATCCAATTAGCCTGACTAATCAAACTTAGCTGACATCTCATCAATTCTTCGTAAAATTCACAAACGGATAAATTAAAATAATAGGCGACAAAAAAAATAAAAACTTAAATATCTTTTTCTCTCTTCTTTGGTTTTTTCCTGCAGGAGATAACCAACCGGTGTATGGGGTTATTATTGGCGCACAAATCAGTAACAACCAAGGCATAGTTTTTAACATTAAGATAATTTGATTATCCGACTTAACGTTTGATCAGGAAACGACCAGGAATGTTAATGCCCTTCCCGAACTTTTGCTTGGCAAGGTGTTGCGCGTCACACTTTTATCGCGTAAAAAGGGCGCCGGGAAAAGAAAATTCCTCCCTGTCTGTAACATTAGGAAGATGAATGTCTTCCCATATTGCAGAGAAATCAGGCGAATTTTTCTTCTCTTCCGCAGGCAGCGGCAATTCTTGAGTGAATTATAAATGGAGTTAACCAACAGGTAACACATGCGGAGGCCATCTTCTGCAGGTGTTGTTTTTTTTACTGGATGGTGATGACCAATTAAATGAATAAGCGCTATGGTTCAGTAAATAACTGGTTGATTGATCTTCCCTCAGGCTCAATTCTCCATTTAGTCACTGGAGAACGTAAGCGTCTGGGTGAATATCAGCTGAAACTGCTTAATGTATTAATGCAGGACGCAGGTAAGATTTTCACTCGTGAAGAGTTGACGAATCTCGTTTGGGAACGCCGGGTTATTGGCAATAACAGTTTGCCTAATGCCGTTCATGCTTTACGAACGGCGCTTGAAGACGACGGCAAAAAACAAAAAATCATCAAAACCATACCCAGAAAGGGTTATGTATTAGAGCCAGAATATTGCTGTTTCGTTGAGAAAGACGAAGCCGAAGTGGACGATGCGGACTGTGATGCTGAACTGCCCGAAGAAGATGACAGCGCGGGCCTGCCGCCAGTAGAAAACGACGAAAGCGACAGTGAGGCGGAAGCGGGACCTGGCGGCGAAAAACCCGTCGCGCAGCCGGCCAGCCACAAACAACGTTATCTGATATTTGCTCTGCTCCTGCTCATCGTGTCCTTTGTCAGCATGATGTTTGCGGATGAGTTCACTAAACATCATCAGGGGACCACGCTCGAAGCAGAGGAAATTCAGGCCAACGTTTACAGCAACATTCACCTTTATGCGCTCAAAAGTGGCAATAACCCAACCGGGGAACACGAACATCTGTACAGCAAGCTGAAAGGGACTCTGTATACGCTAAATCAGCAGCTCAGACCTGACTCCGTGACGATGAATGTGTATTTCCTGAGTGAGAATCAGACGCTGAACTACACCTTTACCCTGCATTCGCCGTGTGATGACAAACAGTTAGTTATGACCCTTTATCACTGGCGCATCGATCCTTTAAAACTGAACAACCTGATTTTGCGCGAAACGAGGAGAAAGCTAAGTGAAATGGCTGACTGCAAAGAGAGCTAATGGGCTACTCATCGCGCTGATGTTGGTCGCGTTAGCCGCTGGTTGGAAAGTATGGGAAACGTTTAAGCCCTCACACCTGCACGTCAAAACCGACGTCGAAGGGGTTTTTCAGCTGGGCTTTTACGATTTGATGTCGCAGCGAAAAGAGATTTACGACTCCAGCATGCGCACCACCAACGGCACGATTTTATCAACCATCACCAGCCCGGATGACAACCGTTTTGTGTTCAAAGGCAAGTTTGATGAAACGTTCGCGCAGAGCGGGAAGCTCTATTTTTATCTGACGCCAATCTACTACAGCACGCCACAGAAAGGGTTGATGATCGACGGGTTGGTGGATTTGCTCATGCACGCCCAGTTCTGGATGTCGCCGATTGAGGTGGGTAGAAAACCAATTGTGGTGGGACAAAGCGGGTCTATTTTTGTTTATCCGCTGAAGAGATAGGCCTTATCAGGCCTACAGGATCAAGAGATTTGTAGGCCTGATAAGCACAGCGCATCAGGCATTTTCCTTCAGCCAAGCAGATTCTTCACCGTCGCCAGACGAACGTTCGCCTGCGCACCTAAGGCGGTTGAAAGCGTAGAGAACTGCTTCGCGTTGCCGCTTAAATGACGCTGCAACGCCTGAGACGTTTCAAGCGCCTGCTTCGGGCTAAACGCGGTGGCCATATCATCAATACGTGACGAGACGCTAACCTGCTGCTGACGCAGTTGGGTGCGCTGAGTGGTGATGTGGTTCAGCGTTTTTTGCAGCTTTGCCTGGCCGTCACGCTCACGACGCTGGGTCAGCTGCAGCATTTCATCACTGCTGGCCACTTCTGCCTGCGGCGCTAACAGCGTGAATGAATCCGCCGGAAAATGCTTCCCTTCCCCACGCACGCTCAGATGTTGACTCACTCTTTCCCAACGAGATTCATCCACCTGAAACGACAGCTGTCCGTTGCTCTCCTGGCGGGCGTGGATCCCCAGTCGTCCCAGGCCAATATTCATCAGCGTCAGGGTTTGTCGAGGCGTTGCTTCCTGCGGCAGCGCCACCGCTGCCAGCTCGCGAGAACGTCCTCCCAGCGCAAACACCAGCGTTTCTCCGGCGGGATCCTGCAATAGCTTCTCACTGCCCGGCAGCGTGAAGCTGACGCTGTTGGCCTGCTGCACGGACGACGTTAAGTGTCTGTCGATAGTGCCACCGGAAAGCTGCTGACGCTGCTCCAGATGTTTCTTCAGCGCCGAAGCCTGACGGCCGGCATCGCCCTGGCCCGAAGCCTGGCGAAACTGCAGCAGGCGGCTTTCGGTTTGCGCCAGATAATCATCGGCCTGCTGTACCGCGGTCAGCTGCTGGTTGAGCTGAACGTTGTAGCGCAGCGGGCGGCGGGAAAGCAGCGCCGCCTCCGGGAAGGCATTCCGCGAAGCAGAAGAAGTGACCGCCGTTGAGCGGTCGATGGTTTGCGGGGCATCCACTCCGCTACGCAGCTGCGTGGCGGCAGTGTGGGCCGTCGTTGTTTTTAATCCGACCTGCATGATAATTACAACAGACTAAACAGGTTGAGCTGGCTGACCATGCTGTAAGCCTTGTTGGTGATTTGCATAGACTGCACGTACATCTGCAGGTTGGTGCTGGCCGTTGCCCAGTCGGTATCGGATAAATCACGTACCACCTGATCGTTCGCCATGCTGATGTCCGCATGAGCGTTTTTCAGCAGCTCGAGGCGGTTCTGGCGACCACCCAGATCGGTGTAAATCGACGCGACCTTATCGCTGGTCTTTTTCACCATGCTGATAGCATCTGTGATATCGCTCTGATAATCCGCGAACGAGGCGTTCGGATCCTTCATTTTATCGCTCAGCGCTTTCAGCTTGTTGAGCGTTTCCAGATCGTTGCCGGAGCCGGAAAACGACCCGGCAACCTGCGTCGTTTCGCTGATACTCACGCCGCTGGCGACATCCGTTTCACGGGTTTTCTCGTTGCCGTTAAACACGTAGTTGCCGTTAGCATCCTGCGTCACCGGGCGCGTTCCGGTTTTGGTGCCAGAGAACAAATAGCTGCCGCTTTCGTTTTTGGCGTTCATCAGTTCCACCATCGAGTCGATCATGGAAGCGATCTCATCGCCATAGCCTGACATATCCTGCTGGCTGTGGGTGCTGTTGTTCGCCGACAGCAGTTTGCTGTTCAGCGCATCCAGCTGATCGTTTAGCGCCGTGACGTTGGTTTCCTGAATCGCCAGCGATCCGCTGAGGCTGGAAATATTGCTCTGATACTGTTTGATGGCCGACTGCTCACGGTTGAGCTGCACCAGACGGCTTGCTGCTACCGGATCGTCTGACGGCACGTTGACACGTTTTAAGGTCGACAGCTGTTCCATCAGTTTGTTGACGCGGGTGCCGTTCACGCCCATCTGAGAAAGCATGGCGTTCGAATTATAAAGGCTGCTGATACGCATAAATTGGTTTCTCCTTTAGCCCTTAAAACATGTTCAGCAGATCGTTGAAAATCTGATTGCCAGCGGCGATCACTTTCATGTTGGACTGGTAGGCGTTCATGTAGGTTTGCAGGTTGATGGCCTCTTCGTCCTGGTTCACCGCGCTCAGGTTGTCGCGCTGGTTTTGCGCCTGTTCGTAAACGGAAGTGGCCGCATCGGTCTCTGTCTGGCTTTTGCGACTGGCAATACCGATGGTGGAAACAATCGCTGCCGCGCCGTCATTAAGGCTCATGCTGCCGAGGCCCGGGATATCCGTTTTCTGATTCTTCAGCTCAATCAACAGCTTCAGGTTATCGCCATTGCCCTCTTCATCCGGTGCGCTGGAAAGCGCCAGCTCTTCCGGCGTCAGATCGGTGACCCGCAGCATGCCGCCAGGATCCGTTGGATCGAAGGTAAAGAGGGGTTTTCCCGGGTTACCGTTGAGGTCATACCCTTTGCCGAGCTGATCGTTAAACAGATTGGCTACGGTTTCCGCCATCCCCTGCACCGACTCTTTCATCTGCTTCAGGGTCGTGGTTTCGTAATCATACAGCGCGCCCAGCTGACCGCCTGCGGAAGGGTTAACGGAGAACTCACTCTTGGAGAACTTTAGCGTCAGCGTGGCGTTGCCGTTTCCGTCCTGGCCCGCGCTCAGCGTTCCGGCGGTTTTGCCGTTCACCAGCGGCTGCCCGTTGGTCATGGCAACGGTGAAGTTACCCGCTTTGTCTTCGGACACCTTCACGTCCACCAGGCTGCTCATCTGCTTCACCAGCTCATCACGCTGATCGCGCAGCACGCTGGTGTTACCACCGTTGGCCTCCATCTCGGTGATTTTTTTGTTGTAATCGGCAATGCCCGCGCTCAGGGTATTGACCTGATCCACCATCGCATTGCGCTGAGTGCCCACCGAGGTTTTCTGGCTGGTAATGAAATCATTCATGCTGTTAAAACGCTGGGCCAGCGAGCCCGCTTCGTTCAACAGCTGCTGGCGCAGCGCGCGATCGTCGGGCTTCTGCGTCAGCGCGCTCAGCGCACCAACGAACTGATCCAGACCATTTCCGAGGCTGGTGGAATCGGTGCCGATCACTTTTTCCAGGGCGCTGACGTACTGGTTACCCATCGCGAAGTAGTTCGCTTTGGTGTTGGTCTGCCAGACCTGTTTGACCAGGAACTGATCGGAAATACGGCGGATAGAATCCACCTGCACCCCGTTACCGCTGCTCAGACCCGTCTGGCCCATCGGACCAATGGCGCTCTGCACAATGCCCTGACGGCTGTAGCCCGGCGTCAGCCAGTTTGCGGTGTTCATCGCGCTGACGTTCATGCCAAACTGAGCGGCCTGCGCGCCGCTCCAGGCAATATTAAATAGGCTCATGGCTTACTGCTCCTTTCCCTGGCGCGTGACGGGCACCACCGGGGTTTTCAGATTTTGGGGATGTTGATGTAAAGCGACCATCCCGCCCTCATCCTTAAGCGCCGCCGTGGTTTGCGGTGAAAGCTGGCTGACGATCATCTGGGCGATGCCGGTGCTGCGCTGCGAGGCGAGCTGCCCGGCGAGTTTGTCATCGTAAAAATCACGCATCATTCGCTGCTGCTTGCTGTTAAACGGGTTGTCTTCCCCGATAACGTCAGAGGCCTTACGCATCTCTTTAAGCATCGAACGCAGGAACAGAGCTTCAAACTGCTCCGCCGCCTGATCGAGGTTTTGCGGTTTGACCTGCCCGGTCATGTCGCCCGGCAGCACGGTGGTTTGACGGTTAATAGCGTTAATCATGAGCTTTCCTTAAATCACCACCAGCTCGGCGTCCAGCGCTCCGGCTTCATGCAGCGCCTGGAGGATCGCCATGGTGTCGTCCGGCGCCGCCCCCAGGCTGTTGATAGTATTGACGATGCTGCGCAGGCTGGTCCCCGCCGCGATAGTCACCATCTGGCCGCTGCCGCGATTCACGTTCACATCGCTGTTCGGTGTCACCACGGTCTGGCCCTGGCTAAATGCGCCCGGCTGGCTGACGTTGGAAGATTCACGGATGGTCACTGTCAGGTTGCCGTGTGAAACGGCTGCCGCGCGAACCACCACGCCGTCACCAATCACCACCGTGCCTGTACGAGCGTTAAACACCACGCGCGGCGGCTGTTTTCCGGCGTTGATCTGCACGTCTTCCAGGTTGGACATAAAGGCCACGCGCTCGCCTGCGCTCATCGGCGCACGCACGGCGACGTTGGTGGCGCTTTGTGCCGTGGCCGTCCCGCTGCCAAACGCGTTATTCAGAGCCACGGCCACGCTGTTGGCGGTTTTAAAGCTTGGGCGCTTCAGATTCAGCATGACCACCGGCTCCTGCTGAAAATCGCTGACCACTTCGCGTTCCACCGACCCACCGTTCGGCACGCGCCCCACGGTCGGGGTGTTAATGGTGATGCTGGAACCGCTATTGCCTTCGGCTTTGACGCCGCCGACCACCACGTTGCCCTGGGCCAGGGCATACACTTCGCCGTCAGCCCCGCGCAGCTGGGTCATCAGTAACGTGCCGCCACGCAGACTTTTCGCATCACCAATAGAAGAGACGGTAACGTCGATAGACTGCCCGCGAGCGTAGCCCGGTGGCAGCGTGGCGCTGATGGCTACCGCCGCCACGTTTTTCACCTTCGGATCGATTTTAGTCGGCAGCTGTACGCCAAACTGGCGCAGCATGTTGGTCACCGACTGGCTGGTGAATTTCACCTGGTTTTTATCTCCGGTGCCGTCAAGGCCAACCACGAGGCTGTAGCCCACCAGCTGGTTGCCACGCACGCCCTGAATATCTACCACGTCGCCAAGGCGCTGCGCTCCGGCGACCGCGCTCCACAACAGCAGCATTAAGAGTGCCAGTTTAGGCATCATGGCCTCCATTAGATTGGGAACAGTGGATGGTTGAAGAAGCGAGTTAACCAGCCCGCCGCGTTGGCATCGCTAAGCGCGCCGCGTCCGGCGTAGGAGATACGCGCGTTGGCGATACGCTGGGAAGAGATTGAGTTATCACGCTCAACGTCTTCCGCACGCACCAGCCCGGACACTCGCATATACTCATCGCCCTGATTAAGCGTCAGCCATTTCTCCCCGCGGATCGCCAGCACGCCGTTGGGCAGCACTTTGAAGACCGCGACGGTAATCGAGCCGCGCAGGCTGTTTTGCTGCTGCGAGGTGGCATTACCGTTGAAGTTACGGTTGCCGTTGACCGAGCCGGAGAGCGAATCAACCGAATGGCCGAACGCTTCCGGCACGCCGATAGACACGTCGTTCTTCTTGCCGAAGTTGGTGCGCGCCTGCTTGCTGGCCTGGGTGGATTCATCCAGCTTCACGGTCAGGATGTCGCCCACGCGATAGGCGCGGCGATCCTGAATCAACGACCAGTTGTAGCCCGGGTTATACAAACCGCCGCCGCTGACCTGAGCCGGCGGCATGGCGATATTGTCCGGCGGCGCGAACGCCGCATCGTCTTTTTGCACCAGCAGGGCCGGGCTTTCACAGCCTGCGAGGCACAGTGCCAGCAGGCTGATAATTAACTGCTTTTTCATCTCACTTTCACTTTAATGCACCCGTCGCTACATCGACTGGGTGACAAACTTCAACATGTCATCGGCGGCAGAGACCATTTTGGCGTTCATCTCGTAGGCGCGTTGGACGGTGATCATATCGACCATTTCTTCCACCACCTGGACGTTAGACCCTTCGAGCGAGCCCTGTTCGAGCTGGCCGAAAGCCTCTTCACCCGGCACGCCTTCCACGGCTTCACCGCTGGCAGCGGTTTCACGGTAGAGGTTGCCGCCCATCGCCTCCAGTCCGGCCGGATTGACGAAATTCACCAGCGTCAGCTGACCGAGTTCAACCGGATCGGTTTCCCCGGCGACCGTGGCGGTGATGGTGCCGTCTTTGCCAATCTGCAAATCTTTGACGTTATCGGGCAGTTCAATCTGCGGAACCAGCGGCAAGCCCTGCGCGTTAGTCAGCACGCCGTCCGGGTTTTTCTGGAAGTTACCGGCGCGGGTATAGGCAATATCGCCGTCCGGGGTTTCCACCTGGAAAAAGCCCTGTCCGGTGATCGCCACATCGAGCGTCTGTCCGGTGTTCTGGATGCTGCCGACGGAGAACTCTTTCTGCGTACCCACAATCTTCACCCCGGTGCCGTACTGAATACCGGTCGGTGAGACGTTGTTCTGATCGAGCGAGCCACCCGGCGTGCGCTGATTCTGATAAAACAGATCGGCAAACATCGCGCGATCGCGTTTAAAGCCCGTGGTGTTGACGTTCGCCAGGTTGTTGGAGATGGCGGTCATTTTGGCGTCCTGCGCCGCCAGGCCGGTTTTACTTATCCATAAAGCGGGATTCATTGAGTCTTCTCTCTACTGTCAGGAGCCACGAACCAGGCGGTTACCGGCGTTAGCCAGATCTTCTGCCGCCTTCATCATTTTGATTTGCGCTTCGAACTGGCGATTAAGGGCGATGCTGGCGACCATTTCGTTAATCGCCGACACGTTCGCCATCTCCAGATGACCCGAAGCGACGGACACATCCTCATCGCGGGGATTCACCGCGGCATTGGTGACCAGCAGGCCATCCACGTTTTTGCTGAGCTGCGCGGCAGGAATGTTCACCAGCTTGATGCGGTCAACGTCCACGGGCGCGGCGATATTGCCGTCTTCCGGGGTGATGGTGATGATCCCGTCGTTGCCGATACTCACCGAGGAAAACGGCGGCAGAATAATCGGCCCGTTGTCGCCTTCCACCGGCAGGCCACCAATCGTCAAATCGCCGTCAGGGCTGACGTCAATCTGCCCGTTGCGGGTATACACTTCGCGATTGCCGCTGGAGAGCGCAATCAGGCCGTCGCCCTTAATGGCAATATCGAGGTTGCGCCCGGTTTCGCGCGCCGCACCCGGCGTCATGTCGACGCCGCCTGCGACCGGCTCTGCCAGGAAGCGAGAGCTGTAGCCCTCGCCCGTCACCTGTTGCGTAATGGCGTTATCCATATCGCTACGAAAACCCTGGGTGTTGACGTTCGCCAGGTTGTTCGAGTGGATCTGCTGCTGCGATAAACTGCGCGATGCCCCGCTTACGGCAGTAAAAATCAAACGATCCATTACAGCGCCTGGAACAGTGCGTTCATCATGTTGTCGTTAGTACTAATGACCTTGGTGTTAGCCTGATAGTTACGCTGTGCGCTCATCAGTCCCACCAGTTCAGAAGTCAGATCGACGTTAGAGCCTTCGAGGTTGCCCGCTTTGATGGTTCCCAGCAGGCCAGAGCCCGGCGCGCCGGTCAGCGGCGCACCGGAGCTGGCGGTTTGCGCCCAGGTGGTGCCATCCTGCGAAGACAGTCCGTTCGGGTTAGCGAAGTTGGCGAGGATCAGCTGGCCCTGCAGCAGACGTTCACCGTTGGAGAAAGTGGCATAAACGCAGCCGTCTTCATCAATGGCCTGGCCGGTGCGCTCGCCGGAGGCGTAGCCGCTGCTTTTGTTTTTGCTGACGGAGAAGTCAGAACCATACTGGGTCGTGCCGGAATAGCTCAGATCGATAGAGAGATCTTCCGCCCCAGGAATTGACGCCTTGAGGTTTGTCAGGCCGGTCGGAGAAGTCAGAACACCCTGCTCATTAAACTCAACCGGATAACCGCCTGAGGCCGCAGGTCCTTTGATCTCCTGGTCATCCATGTAGTAATGGACTTCCCATTTGTTATCGTCGGTTTTGACAAAGTACTGATTCAGCGTGTGTTCGCGCCCCAGTGAGTCATAGACCTGAGTGGTGTACGTATCGTTGAAGCTGGTGCTGTCTTTCGGGTCAAACGGCGTGGTCTTCGGGATTTCCGCGTTGGCGTTGAGGTTCGCCGTGAAGTCCAGGGAATCCGTGGCTTTCGCCGGGATTGAGCCGCTGCTAATGGTCAGGTTACTGACGGAACCGACCTGCAGCTTGCCGTTGGCATCGACCGGATAACCCTGCAGGTACATGCCCAGGTTATTGATCAGGTTGCCGCTAGAGTCGGTCTGACCATAGCCCGCGCGCGTGTAGGCGGTGGTGCCATCGGCACCGCGTACCACGAAGAAGCCGTTACCGTTGATAGCCATATCCAGGCCGTTACCGGAGGCATTAATGCTGCCGCCTTTGGTGATGCTCTGGGTCACGCCCGTGACGCCCACGCCCAGCGGCTGAGTGCCCGCATACAGGGAGGCAAATTCAGCACGGCCAGACTTGAAACCCACGGTACCGGAGTTAGCGATGTTGTTGGAGATCGCGTTCAGCTGTTCAGTGATGGCGTTCAGGCCAGAGGTTGCGATATTAAAGCTCATAGAAATTCCTTTTGTTTGTTCCTTTATCAGTTCCGTTGCCCGTCGTGACGGAATCACCAAACTGAGTAATGTTGTTGTAGGCCACTTCGCCAAGACCGGCGATGTTGAGCTGCGTTGGGCTGCCGTCTAATGGAATGCGCACGTTGGTCACTTTGCCGCCGAGCTCCACCGGAACGTTCTCTTCCCCGGTATCGGTGACGACGCTCAGGGTGTATTTGCCTTCGCTCAGCCCCATTTCCTGCGGGTCGATGCTGAAATCCACCTGTCCGGCTTCCTGATTCGCCAGCTCAATTTTGTGCTCGGTGCCGCTGGAATCTTTCACGATAACGGTCACTACGCTTGCCGGATGATCCAGCGTGATACGCCCTTGTATCGTCGTTTCACCGTCGGTGTTGAGGGTGTTGGTCTGAACCATCACATTCTGGCCAACCAGGTTGCCGGTGGTCAGGGTTTGCAGGTTGTCCATCAGCACGGAGTTGTTCGCCATCAGCTGCGACATGGTTTCCATCGACTGCACCTGGGTCAGCTGCGCTAACTGGCTGACGTACTCGGTGCCGTCGGTTGGATTCAGCGGATCCTGGTTCTGGATCTGTGCCACCAGCAGTTGCATAAACAGATTGGTCATGCCCGCCGCGGTGTTATTCCCGGCGATGGTGTTGTTATCTGAGGAAGAGGTTTGCTGGCTGCTGCCAGAGGTTCCATCCACGTTCATGCTTAAGCTTCTCCAAGGCGCAGCAGACTCTGCTGCATACTTTTCACACTGTTAAGAACATCCACATTGGTTTCGAAACTGCGCGACGCGGACATCATGTCGGCCATCTCCTCCACGACGTTGACGTCCGGGTAGTAAACGTAACCGTCGGTGTTGGCCATCGGGTTATGTGGCTCGTAACGCTGTACGGCGTTCCCGCTCTCCACAACGTCCATCACCTGCACGCGCGCGCCGGTCAGCGCCCGGTTGTTCATCAGTTCGTCGTTGCCGTAGACCGCGGCGAACACGGGGCGACGAGCCTTGTACACACCGCTTTCGTCAGCGGCGGCGGTTTCCGCATTCGCCAGGTTACTGGCGATGGTGTTCAGGCGGACGGTTTGTGCCGTCATCGCTGAGCCGGAAACGCGATAAATATCGGTAAAAGCCATATTCCGTTGTTACCTGAATGGGGTTACTTACCTTCAATGGCCTGTTTGAGGCCAGTGAACTTCATGTTCAAAAACGCGAGGCTCATCTGGTAGTCCTGCGTGTTTTTGGAAAACTCAGCCTGCTCGACGTTTAGCGCAACGGTGTTGCCGTCTGAAGAGGGCTGATAGGGCACGCGATACATCATTTGCGGTGCCGATGATGGGGAAAAACTCGATTGCGAGCGTTGCATCTCAGCGGCAAAATCAATATCTTTAGCCTGGAAGTTGGGGGTATCGACGTTAGCCAGGTTGGCTGAAAGCATCTCTGCTCGGGAAAGTCGAAGTGCTACAGCCTGCGGATGTACACCCAATGCCTTGTCAAAAGTGATACTCACAATGCGTTCCTCGTGATGCCAGAATCTGGCGGTCAATATGCTATGCAATCGCTCACTCATAGCAATTACCGTGCCAGGTTTATAACATCATGATTCATAGTATTTTTTCAGTACAATGCCGCCTCAGTATGAAAGGCCTTTTCCGCCTTTCCGGTCTGAGCTTCCTCCTGCTGGCTTTCACCGCCTTCAGCGCGACCGCTAGCGCGCAAAATGCCCGCAAACAGATCTATGTCGCTGCCCAATTGCACGCCGCGAGCATCATTCGTAATGAAGCCGAACGCCGCCAGTGGCCTGACTATCAGGCTAAAATGAATCTGTTCATCCCGTCGGAAGCCTCGCAGCTGCCCCCTTGCGGCAAAAGCCTTTCCGTCTCCTTTCCGGGCGGCGACAAAATAGACCTGAACCGTTTTCGCCTCGACGTGCGCTGCGATGAGCCTCAGGGTTGGGATATGGCGGTGACGGTCAAGCCTGATATCTATTTGCCAATAGTCGTCGCCCAACGCAGTCTCGAGCGGGGCCAGGTGCTTTCCCCTTCTGACGTCACCATCAAAAAACTCAACATCAGCAGCACACGTGGCAATTACGTGACCCAGCCGGATGAAGTCATGGGACTCACCGTGAAGCGTCGTATTCGTGAGCTTCAGCCCATTGCGCTGACACAGCTGGACTCTCCCGTGTTAGTCGAGCGTGGTCAGCGGGTGATGATGATTGCCGAACAGGGTGGCGTGCAGGCGCAAACCGTGGGTGAAGCCATGAAAAAAGGGCGAAAAGGCGAAATGATTAAAGTGAAAAACGAGAGCAGCGAGCGGATCGTCAGCGCCATCGTCACCGACAGCGGCACGGTCAGGATGGTGTATGCCTCAGGACAATAAAAATCCTGCGACCTGTTTAAGCTTTACGCCTGAGCGGTCGCTTTACTGGAGTAACGGGGAAGGGAAACCCTTTTTCCGCAAGGAAGTCTTCACCCGCATCCAGAACGAAAAAGAGAGAAAGCGATGAAAGTGACCGCCACCCAGTACAACCTGAATACCGCTATCAATAAAGCCAGCGGCGCAGAACAGACCCGCACCGTGGCGCAGGAAGGTCATTCCGTCACGCGCAGCGCCGCTATCGATCCGGTACTTGGCAATGCGCAGACGCAGCTCGCGGCCCTGCCTGAAGTGGATATGGCGCGGGTAGCCGACATCAAAGACGCGATCAGCAGCGGCAAAATCGCCATCAATCTTGATTCGCTAACGGATGCGATGCAGAAGTATTTTCAGAGGTAAGCAATGAGTAACGCAGCCCTTCGGGTGAAAACGGTGATTCAGGGACTGGCGGAAGATCGCCAGCACTATCTGGATCTGCAAGGCCTGCTGGCCGAACAGCGCGAGCATATCGTGGTACGCAATTCAGCCTCGCTGGATCAGGTCAACACCCAAATCATGGAACGTTTCCAGCAGCTCACGCATAACAGCCAGCAGCGCTATCGTGGGCTGAACGAATTAGGGATTCAGGCCAGCGCCTACGGGATGCAGTCGCTGATCGCCCGCCTTCCCGTGCCTCACAAAGAGAAAGTCGGTGCGCTGTGGCAGGAGCTTCAACAGCTCGCTACCGCCTGTCAGGCCAGCAACGAAGCGAACGGTGCCCTGATGCACATGCAGCAAGAGATTCTGCTCAATCTGCTCAACGTCGGCGAGCCGGAAAACTGGCTTTATCAGCAGGGCTAGTATAAAAAAGCCCGGCGTTGAAAACCGGGCATTGTGATACACAGAGCCTGCTCTCAGCGCTCCCATCCCCCACCGTTACGAACGCTTCCCCACTCCGGTGAAATCCCGTTTTCGAATTGGTAGATTAGCGACAGGATCAGCTTGATATTGTAATTAGCTACCTGATTATGTTCGGTAATGAGCGATGACTGGCTCGTGATCAGATTGAAACGGTTATAGCGTTCAAAACAGGAAAGATGAGGTTTGATTTCAGACTCATACTGATAATCACCGGTCGACGTAAACATATAGATGTTTTGCGCTGTATTTTTTGCCGTGGTTAGCATCAAAGGAAGCTTGTGGTTAAGCAGGTCGATATTCTGATCGGTTATCTCCCCCATCATATGCCGCCCGACGTTCTCCCAATATGAGCCAGTGGCAACATAGCTGCCAATTCTGAACTGCGGCACCACGCTCACAATATTGGCAAGATTATGCTTCACACCGTAATAAAGTGCCGCAGAGCCCCCTTTTGAGGAGCCGACAATACTGACCTGGCGGCAATTCAGAAACTGGATAACGCCGTTAATAAGCTGGCTGACGTTATTCTCCACACCAAACGACATATCCTGGCAAAGATAGTAGGCAGGCAATCCGGCAAAGTCGTCTTTGATCCACAGCAGATGCGAATCGCAATGTCCCAGCACCTGGGTGAAATCATAAATTGTCGGATCCGGCACGTTAAAACCAGACATAACAATCAGCAGATGCTGACAGTCCCTTGAGGCCTGACGAAAACGGTAATGTACCGGATAAGGTGTATTCTGTTGAAAAATACGGTCTTCGGCCATTACCCCTGCCCCGCCTGACGATCTTTACGAATATCCAGGATGATCCCCGTGCGATCGGCCCCCAAAATTTCCAGACTTTTCATGGCAACTTCCCGAGCGCTCAACAGTGAGTCGGCGGGTTCCGTGCCAAAATTACGCACTCGCATTGGCGTGGCCGTACGCTCCGGATTGATGCAGTTCACCCTCACATTATCCTCAATCCACTCTTCCGCCAGCGCCTGGGTCAGATTCACTACCGCTGCCTTGGCGGAGGAATAAAGCGCGTAAAACGCCCTGCCGCGCGTGTAAGAGCTGGAGGTAAAATTAAGTAGCATGCCGCCGCTGCGCCGTAGCGCCGATTTCGCGGCGATCGCCACATTCACCGCGCCCAGATAATTGACGTTTATCAGCGTCATCACTTCATGCTGCGTCAGGGTATCCAGCGGTTTTTTAATTAATATCCCGGCGGTATTAATAACGTAATCAATCTCACCATGCTCAGTGGCCACTTTCTGCAGATAGCGTGTCACCCCTTCAAGGTCGGTGATATCCACGTCGTTACAGGAGCGGCTGGCAATATGAACCTTCGCACCACTCAATGTCGCGATCTTCATCATCTCCAGGCCAATCCCGCTTCCACCGCCAAAAATCACCATATGCTTGCCGTGCAGAAAATCGAGCCGAGTCCGATTCAGCGTGAAATCACTTTTTTCCTGCAGCAGCTTCTCTGCGATGAACAAATCGAGCGGATGGGTAATTTTAATATTGTTCTCTTCGCCATCGACCGTGACGACGCGAGTTTCCGGTAGCATATTACGCAGTACGCCGCAGTCGCAGGTGAAGGTAAATTTGCCGAGTTCGAAAGCTTTCTCATAGGCCTGCCGAATGCTTCCCAGACGAAATGCCTGGGGAGTCTGACCACGGCGCATGCTGGCACGGTTAGGAATATTGGCAATGCAGCCATCGTCACGCACTTCTACCAGCGTATCTGCCGATGGGATCACCACATCGACAGCATCAAAAGATTTCAGCGCCGTCACGCATTTTTTGATGATCGCTTCGCTGACCAGCGGGCGGACCGCATCATGAAACAGGATACGGCACTGGCTGTCATAACCTTCCAGCGCCTGCAGCGCGGACCACGTGGAGTCAAAACGCTCACGGCCGCCGTGGACCACTTTGCTCACTTTGATCCAGCGGTTCTTTTTCACCAACTCCCAGGTATCATCGATGTAGTCATGCTGGGAGACGATAATGATTTCATCTATATCCGCCGCATTTTCAAAGCTGTCGACGGTATATTCAATCACCGCCCGCCCGGCCAACTTGGCAAATTGCTTAGGTTTTTCCCCGCCAAAGCGCATCCCGGTGCCACCGGACAGGATCACCGCTAAATTTTTCATCTCAACTGACCTTGTTAACTCACTGACTGTCAGGCCTACTGGCCCCGAAGTGACGAAAAGATAATCGCGGCAATTTTTGCACCCGCGGTTGTCTCATCAATGTGCAACTCTTCCCGAAGCACGCGCTCCCGATGCGGACGCATAGGGTCCAGACCCTGTACGACGTTATCCACAAAGCGGAAAATATCTTCCTCTCTTCGGGCGACGTCGTAGGCGTTGTAGATGAAATCCGCCGTACGGTTCAGCCCATGACAGCTCTCGTGAGTCAGGTACAAAATCGGTTTTTTGGAAGGCAAATACTCCAGAAGGAAGGAGCCCGCATCGGCGATGAGCGCATCTGAACGCGCAAACGACGCGGCGTAATCCGGCCCGGTATCCCAGGTCACATTTTCACGAGACGCCGACGCCTCCAGGAGTTGCTGATAATGCCGTTGAGCCAAAGGCGCAGCTTCACCAATCCACTGCTTAAACAGCGGGTGCGGGCGCACGATAAGATGGATATCTTCACGCTCAATCAGCCGCAGCATGGCCTGGCTGTAGAGCGTGAATGTCGTATACATTTTTTGATCGCCGGGCAGGACAAAATGCGGCGTCCAGAGGAACGTTTTCACGCTGTTTGCCGGACGCGACGCATCGATGTGGTAACGCCTGTCGTAATCGTCAAACTTCGGATGCCCGGTGACGTGAACGTGGCCATTACCCGCCCGACACTGTATGGCAAACTCCGCCTTGTGCCGCTCTGAGCGGGCGAAAATCCAGCTCGCCAGATTCTGACACTGCAGGTTGTACTGATAGATCATGCTCTCTTCCCCAATGCCGGTATCCAGAGCGTAGGGGATATAGGCAATATGAACGCCTCGCTGCACTAAGTACTCGCTGCGAAAGGCTTCAGGGCGCGCTTCGTCGTAGGGATTTTGCAGAAACACAACATCGGGCTGGCGATCATCAAGCTGGTAGTCTTCAAAACCGACATACTTCAGCCCGCGCTCTTTCAGTATCTGGCGCTGAATATCGCCGCGCAGATCGGTGGCTTTCCAGTTAAGGTACGGCACCACCACAATCCGGCAATCAAACGCCGGGTTTGCCCGCATCGCATCAATCACCGATTCAAAATTGGTCCAGCCCGGCGGCCATTGAAAGTAAAAATCCACTTTGATCGGCCCGGTCGTTGAACGCGGATATTTCACGGGCTCCAGCAGTTGGCTCAAAGGTTTATTGAACAGATGCCGGTAATCCACGCTTTGCTTTTCAATATCGCTGCGGTCCGGCTGCTGCGCACCGGCGTTGGGAAAAATACCCAGCCATAAATCCTGCTGCATACACCGCAGCCAGTGAACGTCCAGCGCACAGAGATGCTGTTCAACGCCCTGAAGCTGGGCAAACAGCGCGGAACGGTAGTTATGCAGCAGGGTGGCGTAATAGTCACTGTCAACGAGATAAGCGCACGCACACCAGGCCTTGTCGACTTTGACCAGATAATCCACGCTTTGCAGAGGCGTAACGCGATGATAGTGCGCCCCCAGAAAAGCGACCTGCCAGCGGACTTTCTCCAGCGTGGCTAAATAGCGGTTGATATGCTGAGCGTTAGCTTCACCCTCATGGAAGGCAAAATCATCTTCAAGGATCAGTATTCGCTGCCAGTGATTGTCCTGAGCCATTTCCAGAACGGCGATATGCGACTGTGTACAACCTATGTGGCCACGCTCGTGGCGGATAGCCTCAAAGCGCAGCACTTTCTCTTTCGGCACCCCGAGCGCCCTGAGCTGTCGGACCATCCGCACGTTCCGGTCTTTACGACTCGCCAGGTTGATGTAAATGACTTTATCAACAAGGTTCCAGTTTATTTGTGTCATAGCATTGTTCGGTTGATGGCGGCGTCAGGGCCGTCCTGGCAAAAAATTAAAGCAGCGACAACCCACACAGCAGGCTGTAATCCGCCGTGTGCGCGTCATCGGTCGTCAGCGGATGCTGCTGTTCCCATGCGCTCAGGGCGCTGATAAAGGTCACCACCTGCTCGTTGCTCAGCTCTCCACGCTCTCCGGCAGCAATCGCGCAAAGTGTACGAAGGCGGAAGAACGTCGTCGCCAGCGCCAGATAGGCTTCACCGTAATTGGCGCATTCCACACCCGGGAACACGTCGTGGTAGAGCTTATAAATCAGCAAATTGCGCAGGATATGCGGCTGCTCGCTGAACAGGGTAATCTGACGTTTGGTAAAATCGAGCCCCGCAAGACGCTCTTCAAGTCGCGCAGGTGGCATAATCGACAGTTCACTCAGCTTCAGCATCACGCCCATTTTCTCGGCCATCGGCAGATTGAGATTAAGGCGCAGGCTGCCCATCATTTTCAGCGCCGACAGGCGGTTTTGTGGAATGGCAGGCAGCTCGCCGAACTGCCGTTCCAGCACGCCCTGCTCAGCCAGCAGCATCAATTGCTCAGCCATTGAGGCCAACATGGCGGGATCGGATTCGCCGTTATCACGATACTGCTGAGCTTTGCTGATCAGCACGCCAATGGCGTAAAGACACACTTCCAGCGACATCGCCGGGTGCACCGCCAGATTGATGCACTGTTGGTTGAGCATCTCTTTCCAGGGCGTCAGCAGCTGTTCCCCTTGCGCCTTCTCGCGCGTAGCGCTCAGCACGAAAGCTTCCGGATCCAGTAAAATCGCACTGGCTGCGGCTTCGCAGTTCATTGACAGGCTTTCGCGCTGCTGATTTTTCAGCGCCACGCTGACGTGGGGCCAGCCTTCCGGGGCCTGCTGGCACGCGGGGCAGGTACAGACCTTCTGCACAAAACGGGCGACGTATTCAGGTTGGTAGTGATCAATCATGTCCATAAGCTTCTCTCAGTCAGTCACGCATCCGGGTTTAAAGGCGGTTTTCGGAAAAACCAGTGGGTGCAATCGAGCGTTTTCCCGCTTTCGGGATCCCGGCCGTGCTGTAAAAAAGCAAAGCTGGGGCTAAAGCCAAGCCAGGTGTGTCCCATGCCCATCAGAACTTTCCATACCCGATCGAGGGAAACGTTCTGTTCCAGCCCCTGACGATAGGCATCGCTCAGCGCATCGAAATATTCAGCGTTGACGGCGTAGGCGCAGCCACAGCCTGCATCGAAAATTCTCGCGGTCCCCTTCAGGGATTGCATCAGAGTGAAACGTTCGTAACGACCGCCCAGCAGCAGCACCTGCCACTCCACCTGGCGCAGGCCGTTCAGCAGTTTGTTCACCTGGTTGACGGTGTTCTCTTTTTTGACGAAGTGAATGTCGCCGTCGAAAATCAGCACGTTAGCCCAGCCTTCTGCCTTGGCCTGCTCCAGCACGCGGCGATGCGATAGCAGTTCGCCTTCTTCCGTCACCACCGGCACCAACTGGCTGGCGCTGACGCCAAAATCCATTAAAGCCTGCGCTCGCGCCATGCAGGTGGCTTCATCGGCGGCCATCACCGCGATTTTGTCGAACGCCTGCCAGGCCACCTGAGTATTCAGCGGGGCCTTGCTCAATCGCCGATAGTGCGCCAGCAGATTTTCATCCGTGACAAAGTCCTCCAGCTTTAGCTCCACCGGTATCGAACTGCCCATAATGAAATCTTTGTCGTAGGTGTTGCTGCTGTGCGAGATACAGAGGATTGCTTTTTGCGGATCGACCTGCAGCACCGGGGTGGTGAACCCCTTCAGGAAGGCCATCTCCTCGCCCAGATTCTCGTCATCCACGTAGCGATGTTTGCTAAGCAGATTGCGATGCAGGCCAAAGGTGCCGTTCAGGGCATGCTTCGGACCAAAAGGATGGGTGAGGTAAATTTTATCCAGATGGCTGTACCAGATATAAATCTGATCGCAGCCGGAGAAGCGGGCTTTGTTGAGCTGCATCTGATTGACCTGCCAGGAGATTTTATCCGG
The DNA here is from genome assembly GCA_014156375.1 of Enterobacteriaceae bacterium 89. Classification (GTDB taxonomy): domain Bacteria; phylum Pseudomonadota; class Gammaproteobacteria; order Enterobacterales; family Enterobacteriaceae; genus Scandinavium. Next base: position 335,312 of record RQJH01000001.1, read on the forward strand.
CGAGTAGTAATCGTCGTCATCAAAACAGAGGATATACTCCCCCTTCGCCATCTCATTGAGGAGATTGCGCTTTTTACCCAGCGCCAGCCGCTCCTCGCTGTGAACGTAGCGCACGTTGCTGTTCTCGCCCGCCAGCATCGCCACCAGGTCGGCATGGCTTTCTGGCGAGTCGTCGAGAATAATCAGCTCGCGTTTCTCCGCCGGGTAATCCTGGTATTGCCAGATGTAAAGCAGGTAAGGCAGGAACTCCCGGCGGTTCCACGTCGGGCAAACCACGCTGACAAACGGCGTTGGCAGCTCGCGTGAGGCCTGCTGGCGCTGCATCAGCGAATTCACCAGTCCCTGCGGCTGGAAGGTATTTTTTATTTTGCTCATGGTGATTATCGTGTGCGGTGGATCTGCTGACGAAGCCAGCATTGGGCAGAGACGGCGTCCGTGGCTTTTTGCTCGCGACGATCCTGTTCACGCTGGCGCTCGGCGCGCTTGTCGTCCAGCACCAGACCCAGGCTTTTTTCGCGCCGGGATTCACTCAGCAGATTGCCCTGAATCGAGCGGGCTTCAATATCCGCCAGCGCTTGCTCCTGCTTTTGCCAGTCGATAACGCGCTGAATGTTGCGCTTGTAGCTGGCCTGATTAAACATCATTGCCGCGCTGGTATCGGTCTGCACGGCCAGGCCTTCCGCCAGAGAGTGCAAAGCCGAAATGTTGTTCTCAAACCGCTGACAAAGCTGCTTTTGCGTGGCCAGCTTGAGGCTCAGTTCATCCACCACGCGGCTACGCATGCGGTGCAGTTGTTCAAGTGTGGAGATCAGTTTGCTCATCGTGATTATCCTGCCTGTGCCAGCGCCTGCAGGTTGCCAACGGTCGCTTCAAGCAGCGCCGCATCCTGCACTTCCTGTTGTAAAAACTGGGTGATGGCGGGGGCCAGACGCACCGCTTTATCGGCCAGCGGATCGGCTCCGGCCACATAGCCGCCAAGCGGGATCAGCGGCTTAATGCTCTGATATTCGGCGTAAAGCTGTTTAAGCGTTCGCGCCGCAAGCTGGTGCTCACGCGCCGTCACCTGACTCATACAGCGGCTGATCGACTGACCGATATCAATGGCCGGATAGTGCCCGGATTCCGCCAGGTGGCGGGAAAGGACGATATGGCCGTCCAGCACCGCACGGGCGCAATCAACGATCGGATCCTGCTGATCGTCGCCCTCCGCCAGCACGGTGTAGATGGCGGTCATGGAGCCGCAGCTTTCGCTGTTGCCCGCACTTTCAACCAGCCGGGGGATCATGCTGAACGCCGACGGCGGATAGCCTTTGGTGGCTGGCGGTTCGCCGAGAGAGAGCGCGATTTCACGCTGCGCCATCGCGTACCGGGTGAGGGAATCCACCAGCAGCAGCACGTCTTTACCTTTGTCACGGTAATAGCTGGCAATGCTGTGGCACAGTTCGGTGGCTTTGATTCGCATCAGAGGAGATTCATCCGCCGGGGCGGCAACAATCACCGATTTGGCCTGCCCTTCGGCGCCGAGCGCGTTATCGATGAACTCTTTCACCTCGCGCCCGCGTTCGCCAATCAGGCCAACCACCACCACTTCCGCCTGGGTGTAGCGGGTGATCATGCCGAGCAGCACGCTTTTCCCCACGCCGCTGCCCGCCATCAGCCCGACGCGCTGGCCTTTGCCGATGGTCAGCAGCCCGTTAATGGCGCGAACGCCGACGTCGAGCGGCGCTTCAACTGGCTGTCGACGAAGCGGATGCACCTGCGGCAGTTGGGTGGCCAGCGGGGTATCGCCGCCCAGCCGCCCTTTGTCGTCGAGCGGTTCACCCAGCCCGTTCACCACGCGCCCCAGCCAGCGGTCGCCAATCATCACGCTTTCGGTTTTTGCCGCAGGAAACACGCGTGCCCCGGCAATCAGCCCGGAAGGCTGCTTGTAGGGCATCAGCATGGTCATGTCACGGTCGAAACCGACTACCTGCGCGTCCATCAGCGAGCCGTCGGCGCTTTCCACCTGGCACATCTGCCCGACCGCCAGACGGCAGCCGATGCACTCCAGCAAAATGCCGTTCACGCGCACCAGCCTTCCGGCCACGCGGGCTAAATCGATCTGCTCGATGGATCGCAGCGCCTGTTCGAAATCAAGCGAGCTCATGCTGGCCTTCCGGCAGGAGGTTCTCTTTCAGCACGCTGACGCACTGATCGAGGCGATGCTGACAGCCAACGTCCATCTCGGTGGATTCGGTGATCACGCGGCATTCGCCCGGCTCCAGTGAGGGATCGGCAACCAGCCCCCATTGACGGGATTTTTCCGGCTCCGCTTCGCTGATGCGGCGGCATTCTTCCGGATTAAGCTGCACGCGCACCTGTTCCGGCGGCTGCGGCAGGCTGGAAAGCGCCTCTTCCACCAGCGTTAACAGCTGAGTCGGGTGCAGCGTCAGCTCACAGCGAATCACCTGGCGGGTGACTTTCTCGACCAGCTGCAGCAGTTCTTCGCGGCGACGCTGTTCGTAGCCGTCGAGATAACGTCGTAATTCTTCGGTGATGCGGTCAAACGGTTCGGCGGCTTCCAGGAACTGCTGGCGGGCAATCTGCTTACCTTCGCTCATCCCTTTACGCATGCCGTCTTCAAAGCCCAGGCGCGCGCCTTCCTGATAGCCGTCCTCTTTGCCCTCTTCCATGCCCTGCGCAAAGCCGCGGTTCAGCCCTTCCTGAAACCCTTCTTTCAGCTGCTGCTGCATCATGGCTGGATCCAGCGTATGCAGGGATTCATCGAGCGGCTGTGCGTCTGGCTGCCAGCGTTTACGCAGCGGCGGGAATTTATGCAGGCGAGGTTTCACCACCGCCTGACGGCGAGGCGTCAGCGCATCCAGCGGCAGATTGCGTTTCTTAAACATGCTATTCCACCGTTTGCTCAGCAAACAACTGCACCTGGATCTCGCCCTCTTCCGCCAGCTGGCGTACAGCCTGCATGATCTCTTTACGCACCTGTTCGATGCGGCTGACCGGCACCGGCCCCAGACGCGTGGTGGTGCTTTGCAGCAGGGTCACCTGACGTTTTGGCATCACGTTGAAGATTGCCTGACGCAGTACCGGCTCAGTGCCCTTCAGCGCGACGGCCCACTCTTCGATCGGGATCTCTTCCATCAGACGTTGCAGTGTCTGCGGCGTCTGGCGGCTGAGAATGTAGAACTCGTACATTTCGTCTTTGAGCTCTTCCACCACTTTCTCATCGCGATCGCGCAGCTGGTCCAGCAGCAGCTGCTGGTTGCTCGGAATACGGTTGACGATGTTTGCCGCATGCTTGATGCCCGGCACTTTCGAACCGTGCTCAGAAAGCACCGCCACGCCGCGGTCGATCAGCCTGTCGAGCTCGTCGATCACGTCACGGTTGATGTCATCAAGACGCGCGATGCGGTAGATGATCTCATCCTGGCGCTCCGGCGATAGCACGCTCAACACGTTCGCGGCCACGTCCGGCGGCAGAAACGCGAGGAATACCGCCTGAAGCTGGAGATGTTCCTGCTCAATCAGCGCCGCCAGCTGGGGAATATCCACCCACTGCAGGCGCGCCATGCGGTAGCGGATCTCGTCGCCGTAAATACCGTTGATCACGCTGCGGGCAATTTCCCCGCCGAGCGCTTTCTCCAGGATGTTACGCAGCCAGCTGCGGGAAGCCCCATTGATGCCGCTCTGCTCGCGGTAGTCGGAGAAGAAATTGTTCATCGCCTGGCGGGCCTGATTGACCTTCACGCCGTGCAGGCGCGCCATGGTTTCGCTGAGCAGCACCACTTCTTCGCGGTTCAGCTTCTGCATCACGCTGGCGGCGGCGTCTTCCCCGACGCTCAGCAGCAGGATCGCGGCCTGCTCAAGGCGGCTGCGGTTGGTGACGGCGCTGTTACTGCTCCGGCTTGCTATTGCTTCGCTCATTACTGTTGATCCATTGTTTCAGCACTTCGGCCACGCGCTCGGTTTCGTTCTGAGCGAGCACCTGCAGATATTCCACCTTGGTTTCCAGACCGGAAGTCAGCGGTGGTAAATTGTCGTCATTATTCAGCGCCGCTTTCGCCAGGCTTGCTTCCAGCGCGTCTTCCGCCGTCAGATCCTGTTCCAGCAGAGCCGGTTCGATTTTTGTCGATTCGCCATCCAGCGCCAGCGCACTGCGACGACCGACGCGCTGCACCAGCGGACGCACGCCAAACAGCAGCGTTAACAGGGCCAGCAGGCCAATGCCGCCGTTTTGTCCCCAATACTGAATAGACGGGTCTTCCCACCAGTTGAGTACCGGTAGCGCATCGCCCTGCGGCGCGCTAAAGGCCAGCACGTCCAGCGTCAGCGCATCGCCGCGCTCTTTCTGAATACCTGCGGCGCTTTCCACCAGACGGGTGATGGAAGCCAACTGTTCCGGCGTGATTTTTGCCAGCATCGGAGACTGCTGATTCAACGCCACCGCCACGCTCATTTTTTCGAGCTTGTAACCCGGATGGCGGATGTGGCGAATATCGCGGTCGAAGGCGTATTTACGCTGTTCGCTGCTGCGACTGGAGAGCGATTTCGGATCGCTGGTCGCCCCGGCGGTTTGCCCGGTCTGCCCTGCGGCGTTGGCGGCCGCCGGTGGCTGCTGCGGCGTCTGATTTACCGGGCGGTTGCTCAGCGAACCCGGGATACCGAACGCCATTTCGTTGGTGGAGTTTTCCTGGCTCAGCTGTTCATCGCTGACGCGCGGATCTTTGCCCAGGCGTTCCTGAGTCTCTTCCACGCTGCTGAGATCGACGCTCGGCGCGACGCTCACGCGGAAATTACCTGCGCCCACCAGCGGGATCAGAAGGTCGGTGATATTTTTGCGGGTTTCTTCGCGAATGCGCTGCACCGCATCGTTACCCAGGCGCTTGCTGGTAAAGCTGCCGCCAGAGCTAATCAATTCGTCAGAGAGTAAGTCACCCGCCTGATCCACCACGCGCACGCTGTTGGCCGTCATGCCCGGCACGCTGCCTGCGACCAGTTGCACAATCGACGCCACTTGCTGGGCGTCGAGCTTACGGCCGTAGCGCAGCTGCACCATCACCGACGCGCTGCTGGTCGGTTTGTTGGTCATCACGAAAGAGCTGGATTCGCTCAACCCGAGATGAACGCGCGCGTTCTCCACCGGATCCAGCGCCATGATGCTTTTGGCAAGCTCCCCTTCCAGGCTTCGCTTGTAGCGAACGTTCTGGATGAACTGGCTACTGCCGAGCATCTCTTCTTTATCCATCAGCTCGTAGCCGTCAGGCGTTGCTGCGCTGATGCCCTTCGCCGCCAGCGCCATTCTGGCCTGTGGCAGCTTGCTTTCGGTGACGAGGATCTGCCCATTGTTTGGATCAATGCGATAGGCAATATTTTCGGCGCCGAGCACTTCCACCACCTGAGCAACCGGAATTTGTTCCTGTGCGCCATACAGCGCGACGTAGCCCTGATTGCGGTTCCACAGCGACAGCACAATTGCTGCCACCAGCACCACGCCGCCAATACCCGCCAGCAGATGCGTCTTGCTCAGACCCGCGGGCAGCGTGATGGCAGGAATTCGTTGTTTGATGTTGTTTAACACGGTGAGGACCTTAGAGCGGAATATTCATCACTTCGTCCAGCGCAGAGGTAAGCTTGTTACGCACCTGCATCATGGCCGAGAAGGCCACGCTGGCTTTCTGACTTTCGATCATTGCACCGGCTAAGTCGTCGCTTTGACCCATATCAATGGCTTTTTGACGAACGCCCGCGCTGTGCTGCAGGGCGTCCACGTTATCGATGGTGCTGTTGATGACCTGAGAAAACGAAACCGGGGACGAGGCGGCAAACGCACCGTTGGCTGGCGCAATAACCTGCCCGGCATTCAGCGGCGTTGCGGAAGCCGCCGCCGCCGTCTGTTGCATTCGCGCCAGCAGCGCCTGCTGGTTTCCATTCACGCCTGCGGCGCTGATTTTATCCATGGTTTATTTCATCCCTGCTCAGGAAAAACATTCAATATCAATACCTTCATCGCGCATGGAGGCCAGGCGATAGCGAAGGGCACGTGGCGTAATCCCGAGAAATTCCGCGGTTTTTGATTTATTGCCCTTGTGGCGTTTCAGCAGATCGATGATGTACTGATACTCCGCCAGCCGGCCATGCAGCTTAACGTTCTGAATGGCCTGGTTTGCCCCGGCGCTCTGTTCCCGGTACGCGGGCATCACTCCCGCCACGGACGCCTGCGATTGCGGCTCGCAGAGGGTTAAACCGAAGTCGGTTGCACGAATTTCCTCGCCGTTGCAGAGGATCATTCCGCGCTGAATGACGTTTTCCAGCTCGCGCACATTGCCCGGCCACTCCCAGGAGAGCAGCGCACGGCGTGCATCCTCACTGAGCTGGACGGTGCCTTTGTGGAAGGCGCGGTATTTAGCGATAAAGCGCTGAGTCAGCGGCAGGATGTCCTGACGGCGCTCGCGCAACGGGGTGATGTGAATAGGCACCACCGAAATGCGATAAAACAGATCCTGACGGAAACGTCCTTCGGCAATTTCAACCTGCAAATCTTTATTGGTAGAGGCAATCAGACGAATATCTAACGGGATGCGTTTATGGCTGCCGAGACGCTCAACTTCCTGCTCCTGCAATACGCGTAATAATTTCGCCTGTAATGCCAGCGGCATATCGCCAATTTCATCGAGTAATAGCGTACCGCCGTTGGCCTGCTCGAATTTACCCGCCACGCTTGCCACCGCGCCGGTAAATGCACCCTTCTCATAGCCAAATAAAATGGCTTCCAGCATGCTTTCCGGAATGGCGGCGCAGTTTACCCCAACATAAGGGGCATCATTACCGCAGGCGTTTTCGTGAATGTATTTTGCAACACACTCTTTACCCGTTCCCGTTTCGCCAGTAATCAATACCGACACATTATATTTTGCGACTCTGCGCGCTAATGACAAAATATTTACGCTGGCAGGCGCAACGGCGACAAAACCGTTATCGTTAGCGACTTCACGTTCAACAATAATGCTCATAGCGGGATACCAACAAAAAGACAGCAATAGAATTCAAGACACTAACCCTGGGCTACCGCGCAGGATCAAGAGCAAGCCATGTGACTATTCAACAGAGATATCCCCTTGCGGAGACAAGTCTGTTTTTTCTTATTTCAGAGAGATAATCACGCAGTCATCTTTGACCGTAAGAACATTATACCTATTGACTAAGAATTGTCTTATTTTTAATACGTATTAAATTTTTAACCCATTAAAAACAACATGTTACAAAAGTTATTAATCAAGCTATTCCTCTAAAAATAATCGATTAATAACTTTTAATGCCTTGCAATAAAAGGGTTCAAGCGGTCTAATCCACATCCTGAAATTATAGTATGCGTCTGTCTCAGACACACTCATCGGGTCGCCTTAAAGTGAAAGCGACACAAAAACCGAAAAATCAAACGCATTCAGAAATTTTTCTCAACCGGCGAGTCATTCACTCACCGCGCTGAGCGTATGTAATACTGGCAACCCGGAATAATTATGAACCCTGCTCCACAGCGAATCAGAATCCATCAGCGCGATACGCTACCGGAACTGGTTAAACTTGAAACCAGTAAACTCGGTCGCCCCTGGCACAGATTGCCAAAGCTTATGAATGACAGCTTTGACATTCTTGATGCACGCCTGAGTATTTATTTCCTGAAAAAGCTTCGGGTTAACGCTGCGTTAAAATCGATGACCTTTGCTATCGATCAGAACTATAAAAATGCGCAGATATTCGCAACGCGCTACGGCAATATGGCTTTCGTCATTGACCGCATTCTGCTGCTTAATATCCTTCATGATTATTACGGTCTGAGCAAAGACAGTAATCAGATTGAGCCTGACGACTCCCTGCCGATTACCAAAACCGAAGAGCGCCTGCGCAATAAACTTGGCCAGGAGCTGACCGGGCTGGTGATTAATAAAGAGACCTTCGGTGAAGATCTTGAAATTAAGAACGATTATTCCACGGTGATAAGCCAGTGGTCCTGGTGCGTGACCTTTACGCTTGAAGGCTATGACTTCGGCTCGTTCAGCATTCTGCTCGACCACCATCACGTCGACCAGATGCTGGCGACGCTGCGCGCCCCGGACGTCGGGCATGACGGCGCGGTGAAAAGTACCACCTTAAGCCCGGCGCAGATTGAACGCCTGTTTGACAGCCTGCCGCTGAAGCTTAACGGCCGCCTGCTGAGCCTGAACCTGACCGTCGCACAGCTGACCGACATAAAACCGGGCGACATCATCCCGGTCACGATTAACGACCCTTTACCTGTATTTATCGGCAAAGAACAGATCTTTGAATCCGCCATCGCCGAAGATCGCGGCAGACTATTTTTATGCGATATCCACGACAAGACTACCGAGAAGACCTATGAGTGACGCGCAGTACGACCTGGGCCAGAACTTCGATCTGGACGATTTAAACCTCGGCGAGATGCCTCAGGAAGAGACCGTGGAAGGCAATATCCGCATGGATTTGCAGCCAGAATTTCGCGATACCGGCATGACCGACCTGCGCAAAATGGCGCTGTTCAGCCGCATTCCCGTGACCCTGACGCTGGAAGTGGCCTCCGTGGAGATCTCCCTGGCTGACCTGATGTCAGTGAACAGCGATTCCGTGGTGGAACTGGATAAAATGGCCGGTGAGCCGCTGGACATCAAGGTCAACGGCATTCTGTTCGGCAAGGCCGAAGTGGTGGTGCTGAACGATAAGTACGGCCTGCGGATCATAGAATTCAACGCCAAAGAGCTGGGTGAACTCACGCGATGAAGCGGCTGTTTTCCCGACGCGCTCTGCTGCTGCTCACCCTGCTGGGTCTGACCTTCTCGCCTTCGCTGCTGGCGGCGAACGGCGACGTCACGCTTTTCAGCACCGCAGCGAACGGCAGCGGGCAGGATTACAACGTCAAAATTGAAATCCTGATCCTGATGACCCTGCTCGGCCTGCTGCCGATCATGGTGCTGATGATGACCTGCTTTACGCGGTTTATCATCGTGCTGGCGATCCTGCGCCAGGCGCTGGGCCTGCAGCAAAGCCCGCCGAACAAAATTCTTACCGGCATTGCGCTGGCGCTGACCTTACTGGTGATGCGCCCGGTGTGGACCACCATCTACAGCGATGCCGTCGAGCCTTTTCAGAACGACGAAATCACCCTCAAGCAGGCGCTGGCGAAAGCGGAAGTGCCGCTGAAAAAATACATGCTGGCGCAGACCAACAACAAAGCGATGGAGCAGATGATGAACATCGCGGGCGTGGAGGGCGATGCGCGCGAGCAGGATTTAACGGTGGTGACGCCGGCCTATCTGCTGAGCGAGCTGAAAACCGCGTTCCAGATTGGCTTTATGATTTACATCCCGTTCCTGGTTATCGACCTGATTGTCGCCAGTATCCTGATGGCGATGGGGATGATGATGCTGTCGCCGCTGATTGTCTCGCTGCCGTTTAAGCTGATGCTGTTCGTGCTGTGTGACGGCTGGACGCTGATTGTCGGCACTCTTACCTCCAGCGTACAAGGGCTTTAGCGATGATGAACATGGACACCGCCGGTGACATCATGGCAACCGGCATCCATCTGGTGCTGCTGATCTCCGCCGTGGCGATTATCCCGAGCCTGCTGGTCGGCCTGTGCGTGAGTATTTTCCAGGCCACCACCCAGATTAACGAACAGACCCTGAGCTTCCTGCCGCGTCTTGTGGTGACACTGGGCGTGCTAATTTTTGCGGGCAAGTGGATGCTAACGCAGCTGGTGGACTTCACAGTCCAGATTTTTCATCAGGCGGCGGCGCTGGTCGGTTAACGCATTATGGGTATCGATATTCAGGCGCTGCTGACGCCACTGATGGGGCTGATCCTACCGTTCTTTCGCATCATGGCTTTCCTGCAGTTCGCGCCGGTGCTCGACAACCGCGCCTTTTCCCGGCGGATTAAGATTGCCACCGCGCTGGCGCTGACCGTGATTATCACGCCGATGCTCCCGCCGCAGCCTGTGCCGCAGGGCCTGCTCTCGATGCAGACGCTACTGTTGACCGGCGAACAGCTGCTGTGGGGTTTTATGTTTGGCATGGCGCTGCAGCTGGTCTTCGTCAGTTTACAGACCGCCGGGCATATTTTGTCGATGAACATGGGCCTCGGCATGGCGATGATGAACGACCCGGTGAACGGCAGCTCCACCACGGTGATTTCCCAGATTATCTATATCTTCTGCGCGCTGCTGTTTTTCATCATGGACGGACATCTGCTGCTGGTCACCATCCTGTTTAAGAGCTTCACCTACTGGCCCATCGGTGAGGCGCTGAACCAGCCGACGCTGATGCTGATCGTACAAAGCCTCGGCTGGATTATTGCTTCTGCGGCGCTTATTGCCCTGCCCACTACCTTTGTGATGCTGATAGTCCAGGGCGGGTTCGGCCTGTTAAACCGCGTATCGCCCACGCTGAACCTGTTCTCGCTCGGCTTCCCAATCAGCATGCTGTTTGGCCTGCTCTGCATTTCGATGATGGTCACCAACATTCCCGACCACTATCTGAATCTCACCAACGAGATCCTGGCGAAGTTTGACGCCATAAGGGTGCACTGATGTCGGCGAGCAGCGGCGATAAAAGCGAAAAACCCACCCCCGGGAAACTGCGTAAGGCGCGTGAGAAAGGCGACCTTCCGCGTTCCAAGGATCTCACCATGGCCGTGGGCCTGGTGGCCTCGTTCTTTACGCTGGGCGGCTTTCTGCCCTATTACCGTGAATTGATCGGTGAGTCTTTTACCGCCGTTGGCGTAATGGCAAGCCAGATTGACGATCCCGGCGTGCTCAATCGCTTTCTACTGCTGAACGTCTGGGTGATCCTGCGTTTTATCATCACTCTGGTCCCCATTCCGCTGGCGTGCATCGTCGCAAGCCTGGTGCCCGGCGGCTGGATTTTTACGCCGACCAAGCTAAAGCCCGATTTTAAAAAGCTCAGCCCGATAGCCGGGGTAAAACGTATTTTCTCGTCCAGCCACTACGTTGACGTCGGCAAGATGCTGCTGAAATGCGGGATCATCCTCTTTGTGCTGTGGGTGATGATCCATGACTCAATGGACAATTTGCTTTATCTGCAACGGCTGTCGCTGAATCAGGCCATTCATCAGGGCTTTGCCATTTTCCGTCACGTTGTCGGCTATTTCGTGGCGGTTATCGTCATATTTGCGATTCTGGATGTTCCACTCAGCAAATTCATGTTCACCAAAAAAATGCGCATGACCAAGCAGGAAGTGAAAGAGGAGCACAAAAACAACGACGGTAACCCGCAGATCAAAGGCCGCATTCGCCAGCTCCAACGCATGATGGCGATGGGGCAAATCAGCCGTACGGTGCCGGAAGCCGACGTGATCATCACCAACCCGACGCATTACGCCGTGGCGCTGAAATACGATCCTGACCGTGCGGAGGCCCCGTACATCGTGGCGAAAGGCATCGACGACGTGGCGCTTTGGATCAGGGAAGTCGCGCAAAAACACAAAGTCGAAGTGGTGGAGTTTCCGCCGCTGGCTCGTGCGGTTTATTACACCACGCGGGTGAATCAGCAGATCCCGTCGTCTTTATTTCGCTCCATCGCCCACGTACTGACCTACGTGATGCAGCTTAAGTCATGGCGTGCAGGCCACGCTGAGCAAAAACCCCGCCTGAACAGGCACATCAACATTCCGCAAGAGGTATTAAACGCCCATGGCGAACAGTAAATTGCACAACGCGCTCGGCGTGCTGCGTCAGGGGAAAATCGGCGTGCCGATTTTGCTGCTGTGCGTGCTGGCGATGGTTATCCTGCCGTTGTCGCCGCTGATGCTGGATATTCTTTTCACCTTCAACATCGTGCTGGCCGTTATCGTGCTGCTGGTGGCGGTGAACATGCAGCGTCCGCTGGACTTTGCCATTTTCCCGACGCTGCTGCTTATCACCACGCTGATGCGACTGACCCTGAACGTCGCTTCCACGCGCGTGGTGCTCCTGCACGGCCACGAGGGCGAAGGGGCTGCCGGTAAGGTGATTGAGGCGTTTGGCCAGGTCGTGATAGGCGGTGATTTCGTCGTCGGCTTCGTGGTGTTCATCATTCTGATGATCATCAACTTCGTGGTGGTCACCAAAGGGGCCGAGCGTATCTCCGAAGTGTCGGCGCGCTTTACTCTTGATGCCCTGCCGGGCAAGCAGATGGCTATCGATGCCGACCTGAACGCCGGGCTCATCAACCAGAACCAGGCCCGCAGCCGCCGTATGGAAGTGGGCAAAGAGGCCGATTTCTACGGCGCGATGGACGGTGCATCGAAGTTCGTGCGCGGCGATGCCGTGGCCGGGATCATGGTGCTTATCATCAACGTCATCGGCGGGATCTGCATCGGGATTTTCAAATACGATCTCGATGCCAGCCATGCGTTTCGTCAGTACGTTCTGCTGACCATCGGTGATGGCCTGGTTGCTCAGATCCCTTCCCTGCTGTTAGCTACCGCCGCCGCGATCATCGTCACCCGCGTCAGCGAAGGTAATGACGTCAGCGACGAGATTAAATCGCAGCTGCTGTCGAAGCCGAAGGTGCTCTACACAGCCGCGTTTGTGATGTTTATCCTCGCCGTGGTGCCGGGAATGCCGCACATCGCCTTCCTGAGCTTTACCGCGCTGCTGCTGTTTGCCGCCTGGCGACAGAGCAAAGTGGTGCAGCCGCAGCAGGAAGAGACGGACATGGAGGCGCTGCAGGAGGTGCTGGCGGTCGACAACACGCCAGCCATCACCTGGGAGAGCATTCCGCTGGTGGAGCCGATTGGCCTGAACCTGGGTTATAAGCTGGTTGGACTGGTGGATGAAGCCAAAGGCAGCCCGCTTTCGCAGCGCGTGCGCGGGGTGCGGCAGGTCATTTCAGAGCACTGCGGCGTGCTGCTGCCGGAGATCCGCATTCGCGAGAACTTCCGCCTGAAGCCTGCGCAATACGCCATCCATATCAACGGCATTCGCACGTCGATGGGCGAAGTTCAGGCCGATAAGCTAATGGCCATTCCCGGTTCAGAACTGTACGGAGAAATCGACGGCATTCTGGATACCGATCCGGCTTACGGTATGGCGATCGTCTGGATCGACCCGGGACAAAAAGCCAAAGCGCTCAACCTGGGCTATCAGGTGGTGGACTGTGCCAGCGTGGTGGCCACGCACGTCAACAAAGTCGCGCGCGAGAACCTGCCAGAACTGTTCAATTATGACGACATCACTCACCTGCATGCGCGCCTGGGGATGCAGTCGCCGAAGCTTGCCGAAGACCTGAGCGCGGTGCTGAACTTCAGCCAGTTGCTGCGCATTTACCGCCAGCTGCTGCTGGAGCAGGTGTCGCTTAAAGATATCGTCACCATCGCCTCGACGCTGGTGGAGAGCGCCGCCGTCACTAAAGACCCGATGCTGCTGACGTCCGACGTGCGCTATGCGCTGCGCCGCTCGATCATGCACAGCATCAACGGCGACCGTAAACAGCTCGCGGTGTACACCATGGATAACACGCTGGAGAACCTGCTGTTGGGCGCGTTGAACCAGTCGCAGCAGGCGGGCAAAGTGGCGCTGGACAGCTTCCCGGTGGACCCGAATATTTTGACCCAGCTACAGCAGACCATGCCGATGATTTACGAACAGATGAAGGCGAAAAACCTGCCGCCGCTGCTGCTGGTGGCACCGCAGCTTCGCCCGGTGATTGCCCGTTACGGACGCCTGTTCGCCAGAGGGCTGCATGTGCTTTCTTACAACGAAGTGCCGGATGATGCGGATTTAAACGTGGTGGGATCTTTGGCTTAAAAAATAAAACGCCCCTTCGCGGGGCGTTCTTGTCTCAGCTACTTATCAAAAAACCGCAGCCGCCAACGCTGGAACGTGCGCGGCATGGTACGCAGCTCGCTTCCCTGGGTGCTGAAGTAGTGTAACTGCGGTTTGCCGTCTTTATCGCTGTCGATGCGCGCCGCCCAGATATCATTTTTGGTATACATGATTACCGCGTTCTGGACATTGGCCGCACCGCGTACCCACATCCCCACTACGGTCGCACCGATGTTGTCCAGATCGTCCTGGTAGATGTAAACATTCGCCGTATCGACAAACTTCTGATAATCGTCGCCCACCAGATCGTGAAAACGCTTGTCCATCTCTTCATCGCGCAGGATGCCCATCGTCAACAGCGTTGATTTCTGGCGGGGATCTTTTTCGCTGAGCATGTATTTGCCGTCGATAAAGCCCCCGCCCGGCATCGACAGACGGCATCCCCAGTCGGCATTGCTGTAGACCTGGAGCGCGCCGCTGCGGCGTGGGATCAGCAGCACTTTGCAGTTGCTGGTATCGCTGATGTTCTCCACCAGGGCCATGCCATAGATTTTGCGGGCTTCGGCGGTATATTCATCGTGATTGCGCCCGGCCCAGACGCGGATGTCCGTATTTACCGACCACTCCGCGCTGTGGCTAAGCTGGAGCGTCCCGCCGCTCATGTTCGGAGCGCTGAGATTCCACCACTTACCTTCCCAGTTAAACCCGGGCGCGGCATCGGACAGCAGGCTAATCCCTTCATAGTAGGCACGTTCAATACAGGCGTCTGAGGTGCAGCTGTCCAGCGATTTCTCCCAGTCGGTGTACTGCTTGTGGACGACATTCGCGTCCCCCTTCACCAGCATCGAGCGATAGATCATCGTCATCGTACTGTCGAGCCAGTGCAGATTATCGTTACTGCAAATTGTGTTTTCTACAGGCGTTGCCGCGCGCTGGCAATTAACGGCCCACGCGCTCGAGCCATATAACGCCATCAATATAATCAGGAATTTCATCACGCGAGGAAGCATATTGTCTGTTCTTTAGCCTGAAATGGCGGGTATTTTGGCTAAAGAATTGTCTTAATGCAATATAAAACATTCACCAAGTAAATAATCACGGTGGTATTTAAGTTGTCATTTATTTGTGTCGCTTAATTATTTTACATGTGTAATTTGGATCGTAAGCGTATGAAAATTGATAGCAGCAATTACATGTTTACAGCAACTTCATTACAAACCTCAACCAATGAATTAACCCGAAAACCGCTGGGCATTGAACGTAATAGTGGACATATGTGTCCGCAGAGTGGCTACTGGCAGCTGACGAACCCGGCTGTGTCGGCAGTCGTTAACGTGAAGAAAGGTGAAACCATGCCTTATCACCAGGGCGCTCCGGTGGGCTGGCAGCTGGTGGAATATGATTTGCGGAATGAAACGGATTTCTGATGTCTGGCGGAATGGATTTATTAACAGGGTGAATTAATCATAAAGCCAGCGGGCGGATTTGGCCGATTCAATCAGCATCCCGAGGGTAAACTCCGGGACAACGATGACCGGATATTTCTTGAAAGGATTCCATGAAAAGGGTTCGTCAGGATAATAAGTTTCAATCTTGAAGTTCCCCCTATCAACATGGAATTCTTTGAAAAATTCTTCCATCATGTCTTCGGCCTCACCCACATCAAGCATCATATCTGTATCTAAATCAGTGTTACGGTTGAGGCGCTTCTGTTTTTTCTCATTATTAAACATATAAACACCGTTATACTTTCTTGCCAGTGCAAAAATACGATCTTCTACTTCACCGTCCATGACTTTGGGTTCCCCGATTCAATAATGGATATCACATACAGGAGTTGCCGGAGCAGGAACAAGCTTTTAACCAGATTGTCGTTCGTTCCAGGCGTCAGCATATTGAATATTGCCATCCTTATACAGCCAGGTAATTTTTTCGTAGCGTAGCTGGATGCTTTCCATATGGCCTGTGCCCGTTACCGTTCTGGTATCGTGGACTATCGGAGTAACAGAGACGACTTTGACTTTCTCGAGCAGAACATTGAAATACTCAACCTCTTGTCCTGAGTAATTAATGTTATAAAACTTAAATTCCGCGCTATGCAACGTTTGGCCTGTCGCAACCGCTTTATAGAGGTAAGGCGTGGAGGAGTCGGTTTCTTTCTCAAACATAAAGGCGGCATGCTGGCGAGTACCGGTCAGCTTGCCTGTTGCGCCATCTGTCGGAATGCTGAGATTGTGCGTTAATCCACGTAGCTCAATACTTCCTTCGCGATCCATGACATCAGAGGAACCACGAATCAATGAGCCACCATCGTCTTTCAACCATAAATGAACGGGTATCGCCATTTTGAACTCCTTTCAATTAATCATATAGCCATCGGCCAGCTCTGGCCGATTCTGCAAACATGCGGACGGTTAAGGGTAATCGGGTTTCATATAATGCTTCTTTATCTGCTTTGAACCAGCGTTCGAGAAGAGGTAATGTTTCAAACGGATAATAAAGAGGCATATTTATCATACTCAAATCGATAGAGAATTTTTCGCCAAAGTCCTCTATCGTATCTAGCAGTTCATCAGTATCCGTATAGTCCTGAAGAACAGTATCAAGTTCTATTGGGATCCGCTTACCTCTCCAGGTGACCCTGGTCGAAAGTTGCTCGCGGAAGAATTGAAGCACCTCTTGTTCGGCTATCATAACCGATCTTTACCACGTGCAATTTTGTTGTAAGTCGAGAGTGTATTGTAGACTATTTGAGTAAAATCGCTTGCGATGAGAAACCATCCAATCACAGGAATGGTACGCCCCACAAACGCCCCCAAATTATTCACCATCATCGGTTCCAGAACCTCAAAGCTTGCATTTGTTATTGTTGGAAGCCGCACCGGCAATCGCACATTAAGATATTCTCTTGAATATTTCGATGCGATGGATGTCCCTGCAGTTGTGCCCCATGGCTTTGCTCTTGTTTTTAATAATGGCAGACCGAGAATGATACAACTCGCGGCTACTATATCCTGAATTCCGCCAAACTGTTCATCAATTTTATCAAGTAGGATCCAGAAAAACAGTTCGCCTGCTGAGATGTTACAAATCCCTTTATAGAAATAAGTTCCGTTTAACTCTTCTACAGTATCCATTCTGCAAGCCATTGTTGGACTAACACTGGAATCATCATATTCCACTTTATGAGTAAGACATAATTAATAATATGTAAAAGAATTTTTCCGATATTTATATAAAGAATATTTGAACTGATCTTATTCAGTTAATAAATTCAAGAATGCTGTACTGATAGAAGAGAAGGCTATGATACCGCTTTATAGTCAATAAATTGAATAGAGCGAATTATGGATTCAAGTTAATAGTTGTCATAATCATTTTTTTCACTTCTGAATCTATCCGCTTCCAGTTAAACAGCAACTGTGCCAATTCTTCATCGTCGGTGTAGAAATAGGCAGGAGGCACGTCCAGCGCTTTAGCAAGCTGATGGACAACTTCGATACTGGCCTGATGAACGCCCTGCTCGTAGCGATTGATTCTCGTACTTGCGACGAACTCATCTATCCCGGCAAGGATACCGAGATTCTTCTGGGATAAGCCTTTTGCCAATCTTGCCGTTTTCAGGCGCTGGCAGAAGATCTTCTGATAAGTAGTGGATTCGCTCATGGCTACGATAGTCGTAGCTTTGATGGGTTTGCGATACTACGAGAAACGTAGCAAAGCTCTCTCTGTTTCCTATTATTTCCAGTTACACCGGGTTTCATCAGGAATTTTAGTCCGATCGCAAAGCTACGATATTCGTAGTTTTTCAGATGGCAGACTAGCTACGAATCTCGTAGCATGAAGCCGTTAGCTCATCACATTACTGTTCATCGTCAGGAGGGAATCATGACAACAGACTGGCATCAGGCGGACATCATCGCCTGTTTACGCAAGAAAGGAACTACGCTCGCCGCGCTTTCACGCGCTTCGGGGTTGAGTTCGTCGACGCTGGCGAACGCGCTGACACGCCCATGGCCTAAAGGCGAGTATCTGATTGCCGAGGCGATTGGGGTGCATCCTTCAATCATTTGGCCTAGCCGGTATTACTTGAATGGGGAGTTGGTGGACAGGAGTAAGTTGGTCAGGAATCGTACTTGAAAGAACCCCTCAATACGTTATTAATTACGTAAGTCGCAACAAAAATCTTTCACAACATGGACGCATTACGTAAAATAATACGTAATGCGATACACTCAGCCAGGAATCTTCTATGACCAACTTTGACACAAACTATTGGTATACATTTCCAGCAGTTAGAGGAATGCAGGCAGGAAGACCCTTCTACATCGCAACTTGTCCAATGCGGATAATCCCGAAAATTTTCAGCTTCGATGAAACAGACGTTCCACCGGAACTTAGGGCACAGAGGACACTCAACAAATCGCGCATACCTGAGATGGTTCGTTATTTGCTGGAAAACCCTAATGACTATGTGTTTTCTGCCCTAACTGCCTCTATTGCTGTTGAAGTGCAATTTGACGAGTTCTCTAATACGAATAATTTGGGCACCTTACGCGTTCCTATGGATGCTCAAATTCTCATCAATGATGGACAGCATCGCCGCAAAGCTATTGAAGATGCTCTGGCCGAAAAACCCGAACTTGGTCAGGACAACATCCCGGTGTTGTTCTTTGTTGACGAAGGCCTAAAGCGAAGCCAGCAGATGTTCGCCGATTTGAATAAGTACGCTATCCGTCCAAGCCCATCATTATCAGCGCTATACGATCATCGAGATGTTTCCTCTACTCTCGCACGCTATCTGGCTATGACGATCGAACCATTTAAAGGTCTGACTGAGCTTGAAAAATCAAGTATCAGTGCTTTGTCGAATAAATTATTTACTTTGAGTAGCATCAAACAAGCGACCCGCGCTTTATTAGGCAAAGACCCAAAAGTTGGAAATGTAGAAGAAAATACTGTCATTGCTACCACTTATTGGCAGGCAGTTTTTGAAGCCATGCCAGACTGGCAACTTGCTGCTAAGAAAGAGGTTTCGCCTGCACAACTGAGACAGGACTATGTTCATGCTCATGGAATTGGCCTACAAGCCCTTGGGTTGCTAGGCCGATGCCTAATGACAGAAAAATCTGAGAGTTGGCAAGTTGAACTCGTAACATTAAAATCCTTCGACTGGCGCAAAAGCAATCCAGAGATGATCAAACGTGCCATGCAGCATGGAAAATTAAGCAAAACAGGTTCTGCCATCCAGCTCACCGCCAATGCTCTAAAAAATGCATTATCACTACCACTCACTCCTGAAGAACAGGAGCTTGAAGCTCAAATGGTTGTATCATGAGTACACTAACTCAGGCCTACGATCTGGCCGACTATGAAGAATTCATCAACCAGGAACGATTTGCAGGGCAATCTCTTGCTCACTATGTTTCTGAAGTTCAACGTGTTTATTGTGCGGATAAACGCCCTTGGGTCATCGGCTATAGCGGTGGTAAAGATTCCTCGGCGGTCATTACCTTGGTCTATCTGGCCTTACTCGGGCTACCGCCTCAAATGCGCACCAAAGATATTTATGTTGTCTCATCAGATACACTGGTGGAAACACCCGTTGTTGTCGATCTTATCAAGAAAACCATGCTTCAAATCGAAGCTGGAGCGAAGCGCGATGATTTACCTATCACGCAGCATGCCGTTACACCAAAAACTAACGAGACATTTTGGGTGAACTTGCTGGGTAAAGGCTATCCAGCCCCTACCCGCAGTTTCCGTTGGTGTACCGAACGCATGAAAATCAACCCGGTAAGTGACTTTATTAAAGATAAGGTCAGCCAGTTTGATGAAGTAATAGTCGTGCTTGGATCACGCAGTAGCGAGAGCGCGTCTCGTGCACAAGTCATTGCAAAGCATAAGATTGACGGCTCACGCCTGGCCCGTCATACCACACTACCAAATGCATTTATTTACACCCCTATCGATACATGGGATGTAGAAGATGTGTGGAAGCTATTACGTGGTGCATTCCGCTATGCACCTGATGATATTGAAGAGTGGGAAAGCCCGTGGAGTGGAAATAACCGTCCTCTATGGACGCTATATATGGATTCCTCGGCTCAAGGTGAATGTCCTCTCGTCATCGATGACAGCACTCCATCCTGCGGGAACTCTCGATTTGGATGCTGGACATGTACTGTTGTCACAAAAGACAAAGCGATGGAAAGCCTGATCCAGAATGGCGAAGAATGGATGTCCCCGTTACTCAAGTATCGAGACCTGCTGGCATTTACAACCGATCCAGCTAACAAAGACACCTTCCGCAACTATAAGCGCCGCACTGGCAAGGTGAGCTATCAGTACGCAAAAGACGGTGAAGAGCTAACTGCAGAACGTAAACATGTACCGGGACCGTATTGGCTTAAATATCGCCAGGAATGGCTGAAGAATTTACTGACCATTGAGCGCGATATGAATGCTTCAGGTCATACGATTACATTAATCACTCAACCTGAACTGCATGCTATTCGCCAAGAATGGTTAAAAGACCCTAACGAACCTGATTGGTATGACACACTTCCGGGAATTTATCGCGAAGTTTACGGCAAAGACCTGGATTGGGTAATCGATGATCAATCTCGCTTCAATGCCAGTGATGCAGAGCTCCTTGAGCAGATTGCTCAAGGATTCGATGTTGTTCCTGAAATGGTTATGAAACTGATTGAGCTAGAGGTTTCTATGGAAGGCCTAAGTCGCCGTCAGGGTATCTTCGATAAGCTCGGCACTATTCTCAGACAGGACTGGGGGAGCTTAGAAGAAATTCAGCAACAACAGAAAGCCTTACAAAAACGTAATGAGCGAGATGTCCATCAAGAAGAAGTGGCTAATCTGGAAACTGAACTACAGGGTCTACAGCGTAGAATCAATGCTCTGAGTGAACCTAATCTGCTTACCAGTAAGGAAGACGATCGTGTTAATTAAACAACTGGTATTGCGTAACTATCGTGTTTTCAATGGTACCCATGTGATTGACCTGGCGCCAAAGAAACGTGAGAACAACGATAACCCACGTCCAATAGTGTTATTTGGAGGGTTAAACGGCGCAGGAAAGACATCCATTCTTTCCGCTATCCGACTCGCTCTGTATGGAAGATTAGCGTTCAGCACAGTGATCCAGCAACAAGAGTACGTTGACGAACTTACTTCGCTTATACATAACGGATCAACTCTGGGTGAACATCACAACGAAGCATCTGTAGAGCTTGTTTTCACATACAATAAAGCAGGTCAAGAAGCCGAGTTTACAGTGACTCGTACCTGGCAAAGAGGTAAAAAAGATAAGTTAGTTCTCCAGCAGGATGGCAATCTCATTCAAGGTCTGGGCTATGACCAATGTCAGGGCTTTCTGAATGAATTGATTCCACATGGGATTGCTGATCTATTCTTTTTCGACGGAGAGAAAATTGCCGAACTTGCTGAAGATGAATCAGGAAATATTCTACGCACTGCGGTACGTCGTTTACTAGGATTAGATCTCATTGAGAAGCTCCGCAACGATCTGATGATTTTTATTAAACGTCAACAGTCAGGCCAACTTGCAGAATCTCAACAGAAAAAACTTAGTGAGCTCGAAATGCAAATGAAAGAGCTTGCATTTAAATCTGAGCAGTATCTCGAAAAAGCAGATTTTACAAAAAATCGTATAGACCTGATAGCTCAGGAAATCGTACAGCATGAAGCACTTTTGAATGCACAGGGCGGAGCATTTGCGCAAACAAAAACGCAGGAAAAGCAGAAAGTCGAATCACTTCTAAAAGAAAAAGATCGTCTGGAAAAAGCCCTTCGCCATGAGTGTGACAACTCTCTGCCGTATTCACTTGCTCCCAAGACAATGAATAGCTTGTTGGAGCAAATAGATATTGAGATGAAGATCAAACAGGCAAATAGTTTTGAGAAAGAGTTAAATCAATTTCTCACTCAGCTTAAACAAGAAATCTCTTTCCGTTCAAGTTCTACTGGAAAAATTGCTGCGGAGGCAATTGAAGATAATCTTAATGGCTATCTGGCAAGTAAGCCAAAAGGAGATGTGCTGTTTGATATTTCAGAGCGCGAAGCTGGAATGATTCAACAATCAATTGAACTGGATAGCAAGAAGGCCTGGCAGCGATTCGATCTATATCGTACTCAATTAGCAGAAGTTGAAGAACAATTAGAACAATCTGCAGCTAATATTGCTCGCGCACCTGATGATGAGCAGCTAATAGGTATATTTGAAAAACTAAGAGAGCTTGATCGAAAACTTGAGGATAAGCGTCAGGAATATCGCACACTGCTTGAAGATGCTAAGCAGACTAAGCAACTTCAGCTAGATTGTGCTCGCCAGGTACAAAAGGCACATGATACTGCACGTAACCAACATAGTTTCAGCAGCGCTTTCACCAATGCTCACGAAACGATCAACTTACTTGATCGCTATAGTGAACTCTTAACAAAAGCAAGGGTAAAAACCCTCTCCTCTAATTTTGAAATCGCATATCGAAAACTAGCTCGTAAGGAAGATTTGCAGCTTAATGCTCATATCAACCCAGAAACTTTCGATGTGGAATTAGTAGATGAAAACGAGAAGGTAATAAATCGAAAACTGCTATCAGCTGGCGAAAAGCAAATTTATGCAATAGCAATTCTTGAGGCATTAGCAAAAACTTCTGGTCGTGATCTACCAGTAATCATCGATACGCCGTTAGGCCGCCTAGATTCTCAACATCGAGACAAACTCATTAATCATTATTTCCCATATGCCAGCCATCAAGTCGTACTTCTCTCTACAGATACTGAAGTCGACGAAAGATATTTTGTAGATCAATTACGCGATGATATATCTCACGCTTATGAGATTATATTCAATGCTCGTACAAAATCATCTTCATTAAAACCAGGTTATTTCTGGGAATTAACCAAGGAGGCAATCTGATGCTCCCTAACCGCATGCAGCTCAGTCGTCAGACTGAAGAACAACTAAAAAAATTGAAGGCGTATACAGGTGTCACTCCTAACGTAGCTGCCCGCTTAGCTTTTTTTCGGTCTGTAGAGAGTGGGTTTCGATATTCTGCAGAGCGAGATAATAAAAAGTTGGACGGCTCATTAGTGCTCGATAAGATTACATGGCTGGGTGAAACACTTCAAGCTACAGAATTAATTTTAAAAATGCTTTATCCGAAAATAGAGCAAAAATCACTAATTAAGGCATGGGCATCGCATGTAGAAGATGGGATTGCGTCATTGCGTAATCACCGTAGTCTTATAGATCTGGCAATGGCAATTTAATATATTCAAAGACTACCCTACGCACCAAGCCCTTAGGTATTGGGCTTGATGCGTAGCTTATTAGCAATCTAGTGAAAATGATTGTTTCAAAACAGTTTTCAACTCTATTATTGGTAATGGTTGCTGACGCCCTCCACCGAATAAATAGTGCGTCACACCATAAAAGACATTTGTTGTTATATCTTTATCTTGGAGTATATCCCCTTTGCTTTTTTGGAGATCAACTCTCGAATTAAGATCTACATCCCAGCAGACTAACAAATCAATATGACTTATATCTTTTTTATTTTTATCAAGATCACTATATAATTTATTTCTATTTATCTTAAACTCGACGAGAATGTCTTTTTTTAGACTGGAGCCGTTTGAATCGAAAACGGCTTTAGTAATTCCAAGAGTATTACTCTGCGTATACAGACAATCCTGTGAAAAATCAAGCTCATATGAGAAAAGACCATCATAAACTTGATAACCAGATAATACGTTTAATGAATATCCTTTTATCACATTTTTAGACAAAAGCTCGATGAATAACGAAATAACTTCTTGCTCTTCAAATGGAGGAAGATATTTATTTATTAAATCGATATTGTAATATTTTTTTTCATTTTTTAATTTTAACAATTCAGTCTTCGGTTCATATAACGGATTCGAAATCCTTGTATCGCCAGCAACAACATATCTTCGATATTTTATAAAATCATGTTCCCTCAATAAATCCAAGGCTTTATCTGTGATTTGTCTCATTCGGTAGGCACTAATTCCTTTCCTTCCAGCATCTAATTCACGTCTAATACTGTCATCCTGGACATCACAAATAACAGTAAATGGCAAATAGTTGCTGTGGTCGAATGAATCTAAGCAGACACCGATTGGCATACCACAAATGCTAAGCCAAAGGCCATGTTGTACTTCAAAATCGAAGTCAGGAATGCTTATAGTCTCATTAAATTTATTAATTAGTGATTTGCTAGTAGCAGATATATGGAAATTCGCTTTTATTTTATTTCTAGTTCCAATTTCAACATCTTTAATTATTGAGTCTAGCAGGACCGCTCTCCTTGCTTGATCTTGACTAGATTGAGGTAACAGATTTGTTGCATTAACAATAGGATTATACTGTTCCAAGCTATAGAATTGTTGTTCAGATAAAAGTATTTTACTTACTATTTCTCTGGTGGTTAAGTAGCCCGTGGTTATATCAATGTATTCTCCATCAATTACAAGTGAAAATAAAAACATGCCAGAATTATTATCGAAAACCTTATCCAATATACCAATTATGGTCTTTGTTCTAAGAACAGTAATAAATGTTTCTCTATTTTTAGCCATTTCAAAAGCCGAAAAAATAGATTGTTCAACTGTCTGCTCAGGAAATTCAGCCGGGAATTTTAGAGTTATTTTTGTCCAATTATCCTCATCGCAAAAACAGCCCTCCTTCCCGTTCAACTCTTCTTCTGAATTTGGTAGTGGGCCGGAAGAGAAAACGAAATCGAATAAATTATTATAGGTCCTCGATGAATATACTCTATCCTTCACACTTTCTATCTTTAGATAATTGGTTTGGAACGAAACAAATGTGAACCCAAACCCCATAAATCCAAACTTTCCAGATTTTCTTTTACGTTTAAGAGATTTACCATTAACCAAAATCTTTGATATGTCATTTTCACATAAGCCGACACCATTATCCTTAATAATAACAGTACGGCTATACGTATCAACGTCTAAACTAACAACACCAGATTCCAGGGTGCCAAACTGTTCAAGAATAGCATCTGCAGCATTTTGTAAAATTTCAGTATAAATATCCCATGTGTGTCTGTAGCTTGATATTATCCTTTCAATATTGGATTTAACCTCTTCCAGCTCTTGCTTTAACAATTGTTTTTCTAAACTATTCTCAATCATTTATAAATTCCTATTCTGCAAGTTACACTAATTCCCAAAATGCCTTGTCACGCATCATGGTCACTTTTTTATCACCATCAATATAGAGGCTAAAGTGTTTGTCCAATTTGCGTATTGTTTCCATCAATTGCTCTTGCTCAGCTTTATCATCCTTATTAAAAATAGCTTTAATATCAGCATTTTTTATCTCTGCAACGCGATGCACGACCCACGTCAAAATATAGGAGGCGTAGTTATTCTCTCCAGTTTTAAAATGACTTAAATCTTGCGTAGATAGGATTACACCTACACCATATTCACGTCCTTCTTTCAGGATTTTACGTAAGCTAGGGAAGTCCTGGGACATAAAATTATCGGCCTCGTCAACAAGAATCATTTTTGTAATCTGACGATAATCTCCATCTACTTGAGGTTTGCCGCGTTTTTGCATCTGCGAATAAAAGAGGTCCAAAGTTAAAGCCACTACCAGATTCTGAATTTGTGGAGAATAACCGGCAAGCTCGATGACAGTGACACCATCAAGCAAATCATAAAGAGAACAAACCGACTCAGGTTTCGTTTCAAAAATCTCGTATGTCACTAGCGAATCTAGAGCAGCGTATAGAGAATCTTCTTCAACCTTTTCTTGCTCAAGATAAAGATCCCATACTTGCTCCAGCGTAGGAGCAGGCCTTGACCAAGTAGAGGCATCAGCTTTACTGATCCCAGCCAAATCATAGGCATCCAGAATTAGTTTGCGCAAACGTAATTGCTGTTTTGGTCCTAATCCAAATGCTTTTGCCAGAGTCTCCGAAAAACCGGTTGCAGTATGCACAGGCAGCATCGGCATGTCCCCGTAGAGAGACAGTGGATTATAAGGGAGCCGATGTAACTTTAAACGATTACTTTGGTTGGTTTCACTAAATGAATCATCAACATAGTCTGATTTGTAATCAAATATCAGTAACCCAATAGATGCACTATTAATATTATTATCTTGTTGACGCATTAGTTGCGTAATGAGTGATTTAGTAAATTGTGTCTTACCTGTACCCATCGTGCCAATAATACCGGTATTCGTATTCATAAAGCGTGCAGTATTAGTCGGTTCCCAATAAAGAGGAGTTTGCCTAAGCGCCTCGTGGCCAAATAAAATGCGCATAGTATTATAAGTTGAACCAAGTTGTGTTAGCACTTTTTCCATCCCTGATGAGGCCGGATTTTCTTTTGTTTTTTTTCCTTCAATATCAGCCACATTATGATCATTGTCAGTAAATTTAGAGCTGCTAAAACTTTCTTGAACCTTGTCACTCAATGGCTTCAAAATATATTTCTGATCGACATGACAAAGAGTTACAAGTTCATCCATGGATTCTCCTGGCGATGCTTGAATAAGGCTTGTCAGCAATGCATAGGGTAATTCAACTTGCAGAACACCGTTTACCGTCACTTGGTAATTAGGCATGAAGCAGCTATCGTTTTCGATATGTGCAACGACAAACCCTTCAACATAGTCTGACACTGTCGCCAGAGTGTACTCTCCTTTAAGCCACCACTCTCTCTGAGATATCAAGGGAGCGAGATCTTCTATGCTCAACACATTATATAGGCAAAGCTTATCTACTTGCATCAGTACTTGGCGAATGAAAAGCCCCCGGTAAAGTCGAGACGCGAAGTTATCTGGACCTAATACATCTTCGGTTAAATAACGTTTTAGTTCGATAGCCTGTTGGCCCGCGTAAGAAAAATCTGGCCGGACGCCAGTTTTGACTTCCAAAGGTAACAAATAGAGTTCATTTCCACTAAATCCAACAAAAAGAACATCATCCGAAATAGCTCCCTTTCGGTAGCCATGAACATGCCGGGAGAATTCACTGTCACTCATTTTTAAACCGACATTCCCAGAAACTCGAACCATTTCAGCAACAGATAAGGGTACCCAGCATATGTCAGATTGTCGCAATAATGATGAAACAAATTTATACGCTGCAATAATACCATTTTTCTCTTTTCGTTCCTTATCATTTGAGGTAAGCATCTTTAACAACCATTCACCGTTAAAGGCATTAAACTCAGCTAATAAAGCATCACCTTTGCCATGCCCTTCTCTTTGCAGCAACCTCTTAAAAAGATCGACTTGCTTCGTAACAGTAATAGCGTCATAACCAGCGGCACTTGTGTACTGATCAGAATAGTGAATCAGCACCACATCTTGTTGGCTTGTGAAAAAATCCAGTGTTACTTTAGGATCTATAATCGTTGTCCAAAGAGCACTATCATAAGATCTAGAAAGAAGCTCTTTAAAATCTGAACTAACCGCAATACCCAAGCTTGTGCCTAAGTATTGAGAATTACTCTGGCTAGCAGGCTGCCATAAATTACCTAGCATACGAGCCAAGCGAAGTGACTGCACAGGTTGATACTCCACTCCTCGCAACCCAAATGCTGTAAAATAGGCTTCACCTTTAGTTTCTGCAGCCTCTCCGGCAATGAGACCATCACATAGTATACCGCTCAACGATTCCTCTATCTTAATAGGGCGGCACTCTACAGGTTCTTGGTTACGATAAAATGCGAGGTGAGCATAGGAAAACTGTTCATGTGCTTTGGGCAGAGTGAATTTACTATAAGTTAGCCGGCTGCGTATAAGATCGATGAGCATGTCAGCCTCAGCTCTCAGGGTTGATGTATTCAGACCCAACCAAGCTTTTAGGTCATCATAGGCCGCTGTTTCTGAAAATCGATCAAAATCATTGAACTGAAGGCGTTCATCGTAGAAATTAACATGAATTGAAATTGCATTCTCTTTGTAGAGCTTGAAATGTTCAATGAGACCCAGGAAGAATTCGGCTCCTACGCCTTGATTAATAGCATTAATAATCAGTGTACTTTTCGCACCTGCACTAAATAAACGAGCATAGGCCCTTGTAAACTCTTCAAGCTTATCTCGAACTAATCGCTTAATAAAGGCATAGCTTTCTTTCTTTTGCGGTACAATATCTAACCAAAAACTGTTTTCTTTCACAGGAAGAAGATGCGCATATCCTGAATCATTGTCATACACGAAAGGCAAAAGACCAGACGCAACTAAGCGCTCACGAGTGACATCCGGCAAATCAATGAAACTACTAAAACCATCATCATTACGATCTGCTTTTATCGCAGAAACTAATTGCAGATGATAGGCTAAGACTAATGGATGAATTGAACAAATTCGCTGCCAGTCATCTTGCTTGCAAACACCTATAAGCAGTAATTGCTTATATTCATAAGAAAGAACAGCATTTTCAGGTATAGTTTTTAGTGCTTCCTCATAGGTAAATAATACACTTTGCACCAATGAACAATAGCCATCTCCCCATGCAGTCAGACTTGGTAATGTTTTATAATTTTGTAGGTAGTCAAATAATGCTGAGTAAGCAGCATGGAGCGCAGGGAATATCAGACTTATGTCAGATAAAGAAATTGAATAAGAACCTCCTCCCAAGTGAAGCAAACGCCCCTCAACCATCATTGACTCAATATTAAGCAGCTGCTGTCGTATTCCAGCTACGCTACTTTCATTGTTATCAAAGATAATTTTACCTTTGGCCCGAAAGTATTCGGCGTTATGACTATCTGTTAATAATTTACTAAACCTGTCTTTATCAAATAATAGCGGGATGCAAATACTTTCATCAGCAGCTGGCCCCTCAATATTTACAGGAAGTGAGCGTCTATTGCTAATAAGATTAAATTGTATTTGTTCGGTTTGCTCAGCAAGTGCCTCATAATCGACCCAACCAGCGGAGCTACAATCAACTTCGTTATCCCCCTCATTGAGATAAGCGCATAATTCTAGAGATGGATTAGTTCTGAACTTGTTTTCCTCAAGCATAAAAGTCAACCACCCTTTGCCCGGATCGACCCGGAAGCAATGCTGTAAGTCGTCCAGGAAAAAATCACCTTTTTCAACTACAAGGCAACGAAATTTATACTCTTCTGAACGATTATCCCGTTTGAGTTCCAAACTAAAGAAACTAGGTTCACCGCTAACAGGCATTGTTACTGTAGCCCAGCAACGCTTACCACCAGTACGATTAACCTTATAAGTGACCTGATTTTTGAGTTCGTTGTTATGCAAAAGCTTAAACTGGCTCTCCTCTACATCATTACCAACGAATGTTAGAGAAAATACCAATTCACGCTGTCCTCGAGGTAATTGAATTAATACGCTCAGATCACGCTGCCCTGCCTTTGTCTGGCTTTTAGCCTTTCGGAGAAGAGAACCATCATCAATGACAATGTCTTCCAGCACGAGCTTCTGTGCTTTATTTATTTCAATCTCTTTAAGATAGATTTCAAATTCTAGCTTGCGCCAATCGTCGCTTTGAAAATGTTGACGGATAAACTTAGCACTAAATTCTTTCAGGACACTCTCAAGCTGATCAACATCATAATGTTCTACGGCATCTTCAATTTCACGCCGTAATTTTCGGTTTGCCTGAAGGCGTTTATTTATCTGTGCCTTTTTGCCGCTCCAGTTTAAAATAGCCGGGTCTTCAAAAAGCTGAAGCTCTTCGAAATCAAGTACTCCGTCCTGCTCCAAAGCACTAAAGAGTGGGGCAAAACCAAAAACAGTTGCTCCTTCTTCAGTTATTATTGCCAGTTGTTCTTCAAGCAGACAAGCAGATAATTCTTTATGGCTACTGCCAATATCAATAAGTGTAGCAAGATTCTGAGATAAATAATCGGGATGCCAGACAGCATTCTTAGCGCCCAAATCATAAGCGCTATTTATGAGCGTATCGAGCATGCTATTATGAATAATAATCAGCGCTGTGTTACCAAATTCTCCACTACGGCCTGCCACTAAATCTCGAAGCCTTGAAATATAATTTTCAGTGAACCCGTCGTCGCCTCCATGGAGTACCGGAAGAATTTTAATACTATTCTGCTCAATATAAGGAAAATCAATACCATCACTAGTAGACAGAATATTTCCAGCAGCAAGAGCAATAAATGATCTATATAGCGCCAGACCATTTTCTGCACTTGGTGATTTAAATTGGTAGCGAGAGCCAGCTTGTATGTCTGCACTGACCCATTCGATAAAACGCTCAACCAGAAAATGTTCAAAGGGTCTTACGGACATACACTGCATCTCCACTGTCACTCATACGCTCTACATTGCCCATGCGTTCATAAAAGCTCACAAGCACTTGTAATGATTGATTATCAAGATAAAAGCCTCTCTGCTCGAACTCTGTACGTAATTCATGCAATCGAAGTTTATCCGCCCTACCAATGGCTAAATTTGTAAGCAATAATACTTGATCTTGATTTAGTACCAATGTACGTCCAGCGGAGCCACGAACCTGAATAAATTCACTTAACAGCTGCTCCTCGAGCTCTTTACAATATTTTTTGTTGACACCTGCACGAGTGGTTTTAGAATCTCGGAATTGTTCCAATGCAAGATCCTTCAATTGCTCAAATGCAGCATCAATGTTATCCGATGGCAGTCGTATATCAAGCTGCCTTAGCCTGCTGAATTCTTCTAAATAATTATTAAGATCTTTAAGCAATCTATCATGGTCTGTGTAATTCAGAGCATCAGTATAAACTTGCCATAGCGGCCTTTTTTTATATGAATCAGTACGCTGTAAAACATCAAGAGCTGATAGTAAAGGAAATACACGTTCACAAGATGCTGATAATAGTTTGTACCCTGTACGTTTTACGGATGTTCTCTCTGAACTTGCCTTTTCTGAGTCTAAAATAAAATATAAAGGCCTACTTCTTGGCTCATGCTTCCAATCTGTTATATTTAACGCTAATTGAGCACAATAAGCGAATGAATATAATTTAAGCATCTTTGGTAGAGCTTGTAATAAATACTGGGGGTTAGATGCTAGAAAACTGATGTCTTCTCTAAATGTCTTATTTAAAAAAGGTAAGTAAGGTTGCTCATCGTTTTGTACGATACAACCAGAATCCATTTTCCCTTTCAATACTGTTAGCAGTTCTTGCTCAATAAAGTTAAGTCGATCCTCAAGTGGTTCTTTCAGAAAGAAATTACCTAGTAACCCTGAGAAGAGCTTACATAAGCGTAGATCTGAAGCACTAACATCAGCACGACCATTTTGACGGCCTTTTGCCTTAAACAGTAAAAACAATGGTGATATTTTAAATATTGAGTCGTTAGTAAAGTAAGTTCTTTCTATGACAGACCAAAAGCTTAGATCTTCAAGTTTCCCCACAAATTTTTCGTGACAGTCATCCTTAAATTTTTCAAACTCATAATCATTTATTTGCTGACGTAATGATAGACTTAGCACTACTCCAGTTACAGTATCCCAATCAAACTCATTACCTTTGTTACGAATAGGCCAATAGTTTACCAATTTGTTTTTATCTGCAGGAGCCAATCCTTCAGGTATTGGATATTGATTCATTATTAGAGCCTTCCCTCTACAGAAATCCTGTCATCATCTAATTCCAAATGATAACAGTGACCTCCTTCATAATAGTTGAGTACCGAGCTACATTTAGCTACAACACGGATCTGTTCCACTATTTCATCAAGAAAAATAATAGCGTTTTTATCGTATTTATTAGGCCGATAGCCATTATTTAATTTACAGATTAACTCAAATAAATTGAGGCTGATAGCTAACGGTTTTAGCGGCTGTCCATCAACTTTGAGATAGGCGCAAAAATGATCATGTTTTTCAATATGTTGATATTGAATAGCATTAAAATCAGCCTTTAATACTACTGGAGCTGCAACATGGCACTGCCCAAACTGCCCTAGAGAAAATTCTCGCTTTGATAATCCAGAAACATTTCGATTTGCGTAAGAAAAGATTGCTGGAATCAGTTCGTCTGAATAAAACCTGCGTAACGCAAGTTGATCTTTATCATCGCCAAGATAAAGAGAGTGTTTTATCCAAACTGCTGCGTAATGCTCAAGTAAAAGCTCTTCAAAATCATGCCTGAATTGATGGTGATAGTTATTTCCCAGTTCAAAATCTTTGAGCATGTAAAATAAACGAAGCAAAGAAGCAGCCTGTCCAGCGGTCTCCCTCGAAGCAGTAAATACGATTCCAATTTTAGCCAACTCAATTAGAAATAAATCTAGCTCCTTATCTGGTAGGTTTAATTCATATCGAAGGACAAATTGATCTACATCCTGAGTATGTACTAAAGCAGGATCAAACTCAGAAATACGTACACTGAGTTCATTAGCCTGCCCGAGGAATAAATTATCGAAAAGATAATTATCCCCAACCAGTAACTGATGAAGAAGATCTAGCAATGCGCGAGTAGTAATAAATTGATCTTTAATCAACCTTGTTTTGAACAAAGTTGTAATAACAATCTCTTGCACCTGTTCATTTGCAAGTAACCTAAAATTAGCCGTGAGTTTTGCATCACGCTGACGAAGTTCATCACCTTGAGCAATTACATGGAAGAGATTATCATCAGTTGGCTGTGTCAATCGCTTGAGCAGCTGACGCATAAAAGTAGAGTAACTACCTGCATGGTTATTAAAAAGGAATTTAGGATAAGACTCGAAATCTAGAAAATGATATGGCCCTTGATTTTTGAGCCCATTATCAAGGAAGCGTTCAACTATAGCTCGCAGCTCACTATGTCTTGAGGCACCTTCTTTCGCGAAATTGGCTAACATTCCAATATTGATACCCACCACCATTGGAGGCTGACTATGTCCCGCTCGATCAAAAAGTTCGTTCAAAGCTTCAATGGCTGATTGGTGGGGTGCAAAGCTATGTGTTGCATCAAGGTGAAAAGTGTAGTGATTTCTGTACCTTTCATAGCATCGTGATAGTATTTCCGATTTCCCATCGCCGCTACTGCCACACAAAAATACACATTCACCTGCCTGAAGCGTGCTTAGGCATTTCTCGAAATCCGATTCAATTTCAGGTTTAACGTAGAGATACTCTTTGAGGTCATCGAAAACATCCCGAGGACGGTCAGAAGGCGTTTTTACGGAAAAACTTGACGATTTTGCTAAGACCCCGAGGGCCTTACGAAGAGAAATTGCACTCACTGTATAAACCCGTCGTTAATGTTTTTTTAATGATAAATCAAAGAGTCCATAAGAAACTACCGAAAATCAAACCATTTTATGAATACTTGATCTTTATCTGCATGATTTCTGTCGGTAAGACATGATTGAGTTATCGTTACCGGAAAAGATATATCGTGCATGACGCATCCGAATGAGATGTGACCACGGGATTATAAGTTTGAATACAACCGAAATTAAGACACAAAAAAAGCCGCCCGTAAGCGACTTGATTTGCATCATGTGGTGCCGAAGGCCGGACTCGAACCGGCACGTATTTCTACGGTTGATTTTGAATCAACTGCGTCTACCGATTTCGCCACTCCGGCACTGAAGGGTTTGATGCGGAAACGTGTGGGATTATACCTGTCACGCGGTGCCATGCAAGCTGCGTTATCGGCGGCCCGCATTAAGTGTTGAAATTTTCACCGCCCTACAGATTTTGTGTGAATTCAATTGGATTGGCACGGTGTCTGTTTCCCCTCATCCTTGCCCTCTCCCAAAAGGAGAGGGAACCGTTCGGTGCGGTGTTTAACCATTCCGGCCTCTTCTGCTAAAGCGCCCCGCAGCGCCATGCTCTACACTTCCAGTTCAACACCATAAACGGGGAAGTGCGATGTCGATTATAAAAAGCTACGCCGCAAAACAGGCCGGGGCCGATCTGGAAGTGTGGGAATACGATGCGGGCGAGCTCGCGCCGGATGACGTGGAAGTGCAGGTGGATTACTGCGGGATCTGCCATTCCGATTTGTCGATGATCGACAACGAATGGGGGATGTCGAACTATCCGCTGGTTGCAGGCCACGAGGTGATTGGTCACGTGGCAGCCCTTGGCGCTTCTGCACAAAATAAAGGCCTGAAAGTGGGCCAGCGCGTGGGCGTGGGCTGGACGGCGCAAAGCTGCGGCCACTGCGATGCCTGTATCAGCGGCAATCAGATTAACTGTCTGGAAGGCTCGCTGCCGACCATCATGAACCGCGGCGGCTTTGCCGATAAGCTGCGCGCCAACTGGCAATGGGTGATCCCGCTGCCGGAAAGTATCGATGTGGCTTCCGCAGGTCCGCTGCTGTGCGGCGGTATCACCGTTTTCAAACCGCTGCTGATCAATAACGTCACCGCCACCAGCCGCGTCGGGGTGATTGGCATTGGTGGGCTTGGGCATATCGCCATCAAACTGCTGCGCGCGATGGGTGCAGAAGTGACGGCGTTCAGCTCCAACCCGGCAAAAGAGCAGGAAGTGCTGGAGATGGGTGCGGACCGCGTGGTCAATAGCCGTGACCCGGAAGCGCTGAAGGCGATGGCCGGGCAGTTCGATCTGATCATCAACACCGTGAGCGTCGATCTGGACTGGCAGCCGTACTTCGAAGCGCTGGCCTACGGCGGGAACTTCCATACTGTCGGCGCGGTGATGAAGCCGCTGCAGGTGCCTGCATTTACTTTGATTGGCGGAGATCGCAGCATTTCGGGTTCTGCGACCGGTAACCCGGCGGAATTGCGCAAGCTGATGAAGTTTGCTGGTCGGGCGAAAGTGGCGCCGATTACTGAGATGTATCCGATGTCGCAGATTAACGAGGCGCTGAAGCACGTTCGTGCGGGTAAGGCTCGTTATCGTGTGGTATTGAAGGCTGATTTTTGATGGGTTGTGGGGGTGGCGGAGCTGTCTGTCACCCTCACCCCGGCCCTCTCCCTTAAAGGGAGAGGGGGAAGTCAGTGCGGTCTGGTGCCCTCTCCCAGAGGGAGTAAACCGTCAGGATTTAACCAAAGCAGCAAAAACCTCAGCCACGGCAACCGCGCCGGGGTCGGTGACGCCTTCCAGGTTTTCCTTATTTACATACGACGAGCGCCCTGCTCCGGCCTTCTGCATCTTCGCGGTGCTCTCTGCTCCTTTCTGTGCCGCACTGGCGGCGGCGGGCAAATCTTTATCGCGCAAAGCTTCCAGCGCAGGTTGTAGCGCATCGATTAGCGTTCTGTCGCCAATATCCGCACCACCATAGCGTTTCATCTGCTGCAATCCGTTCAGCAGGGCCTCCGGCAACGTTTTTCCGCTCTGTACACTCTGGCCTGCGGCGGTGAAGAAGATCGACATCAGCACGCCGCTGGAGCCGCCCATTACCGTCGCCAGCCGTTCGCCAATCAGCTGCAGCAGCTGGGCGCTGTTATCCAGCGGTAGTTCGCCTGCATTCAGCAGCTGTTCTATATCTCTGGCCCCTTCGGCGAAGGTCGAGCCGGTGTCGCCATCGCCCACTTTGGCATCCAGCGCGTTAAGGCGGTTCTCCAGCCCGATAAGCGTACTGGTGGCAGCGGCCAGCCGTGATTTCACCTGAGGATTATCAGATGGTTCCGTCTCTACGCTGTCGTGGATTTTGCTGTGTTTAGCCGTTTTCAGCGGCGTAAACGCCACCGGTTTTTGCCAGCCAATCGTCTCCACTTCGGCCTGCAGCGCTTTCTCAAACGCAGGCGTCAGCTTGATAACCGACAGCGAAAATCCTTTCATATCCAGCGAGCTGACCAGCGCCGCTGGGCCAATCAGCCAGCTAATCTGTTTTTTCAGCGCCGAGTGGGCCAGCTCTTTGGTCAGCAGCGCCATCTCCAGCGCCGACACGCCGCCGAGGTTGTTGATCAGCACCGCCACCTTCGCATCGCCAATTTTGGCCTTCAGCGGCTTCACCAGAGTGTCGATGATGGATTTACTGTTGTGGCTCTCCACTATCGATGCGCCAGGTTCGCCGTGGATCCCGAGCCCCAGTTCAACGTGTCCGGGTTTGATGCGCCCTTCTTCTTCGCTGCTGCCCGGCAGATTGCAGCTCTCCATCGCCACGCCAAGGCTGAACACGCTGTCGCAGGCCTGCTGGGCGATATTGCGGACTTCACCCAGCGATTTCCCCTGCTCGGCCGCATGACCGGCGATTTTATGCACTAACGCCGTTCCGGCGATGCCGCGCGGCTGTTTATTATCTGGCAGCGCGATGTCGTCGGCGACGATCACCATCTCCACCTTCAGGCCATAGCGTTTAGCCTTTTCCGCCGCCAGGCCGAAGTTCAGGCGGTCGCCGGTGTAGTTTTTGACAATCAGCAGGCAGCCACGATCGCCCGTCACCGCCACGATGGCGTTCAGCACTGCGTCCACGCTTGGCGAAGCGAACAGATCGCCGCACACCGCCGCGGTCAGCATGCCTTTGCCGACGAACCCGGCATGGGCCGGTTCATGGCCGGAGCCGCCGCCGGAAATTACGGCTACGCGGCTCTTGTCCCAGTCACCGCGCGCAATCACGCGAATGGCCGGGTCGATGTCTAATCGCACCAGGTTGCCGTGCGGTGCGGATAACACTATGCCTTCAATGGCGTCGTTGACCAGCTGTTTGCGGTCGTTAAAGAAGAATCTGGACATTGGCTTCCACCCATTTGTAATACGTATGCAAAAGCATAGTCTGCGCTGCGCATTACGCCGCAAACTACGGAATTGACTGAACCTCATTTTTACCACTTTGGCCTATACTCGTCGCAGGAGAAACGGAGGAAATACCATGAGCACACCGCTGCTGATTGCCCGTACCACGGACACAGAACTTTTTTTACTGCCAGGCATGGCTAACCGCCACGGGCTGATTACCGGGGCTACCGGGACGGGGAAAACGGTCACGCTGCAAAAAATGGCCGAATCGTTTTCAGAGATTGGCGTGCCGGTCTTTATGGCCGACGTCAAAGGCGACCTGACGGGCGTAGCAGAAGAGGGACAGGCTTCTGAAAAGCTGATGGAACGCCTGAAAAAAATCGGCGTGACGGACTGGGAAGCGCACAAAAACCCGGTAGTGGTATGGGATATTTTCGGCGAGAAAGGCCATCCGGTGCGCGCAACGGTGTCAGACCTTGGCCCGCTGCTGCTCTCGCGTCTGCTCAACCTCAACGAAGTCCAGACCGGTGTGCTGAACATCATCTTCCGCATTGCCGACGATCAGGGCCTGCTGCTGCTCGACTTTAAAGATCTGCGCGCCATCACCCAGTACATCGGCGATAACGCCAAATCGTTCCAGAATCAGTACGGCAACATCAGCAGCGCTTCCGTGGGCGCTATCCAGCGCGGTCTGCTGACGCTGGAGCAGCAAGGCGCAGAGCACTTCTTTGGCGAGCCGATGCTCGATATCAAAGACTGGATGCGCACCGACAGCAACGGCAAAGGCGTGATCAACATTCTCAGCGCCGAAAAGCTCTATCAGATGCCAAAACTGTATGCCGCCAGCCTGCTGTGGATGTTGTCTGAGCTGTACGAACAGCTGCCGGAAGCGGGCGATCAGGAAAAACCGAAGC
The DNA here is from genome assembly GCA_014156375.1 of Enterobacteriaceae bacterium 89. Taxonomy (GTDB): domain Bacteria; phylum Pseudomonadota; class Gammaproteobacteria; order Enterobacterales; family Enterobacteriaceae; genus Scandinavium. The sequence goes on from RQJH01000001.1 coordinate 372,730, forward strand.
TGGTGTTCTTCTTTGACGAAGCGCATCTGCTGTTCAGCGACGCGCCGCAGGTGCTGCTGGATAAAATCGAGCAGGTGATCCGCCTGATCCGCTCTAAAGCCGTCGGCGTGTATTTTGTCACCCAGAACCCGTCGGACATTCCGGACAAAGTGCTGGGGCAGTTGGGCAACCGCGTGCAGCACGCGCTGCGCGCCTTTACGCCGAAAGATCAGAAAGCGGTGAAAACCGCCGCCCAGACCATGCGAGCTAACCCGGCCTTCGATACCGAACAAGCCATTCAGGAACTGGGGACCGGCGAAGCGCTGATCTCATTCCTCGATGAGAAAGGCAGCCCTTCTGTCGTGCAACGGGCGATGGTGATTGCGCCCTGCTCACGCATGGGGCCGGTGACAGACGATGAGCGCAACGGGCTGATTAACAACTCGCCGCTTTACGGCAAATATGAAGATGTTATCGACCGCGAATCGGCATTTGAGATGCTGCAAAAAGGCGTTCAGGTCTCGACCGAGGAACAAAACGCGCCGCCAGCCAAAGGCGATGCGGTGGACGTGGACGGCGGTATTCTTGGCGGGCTGAAGGATATTCTGTTCGGCACCACCGGCCCGCGCGGCGGCAAGCACGACGGCGTGGTGCAGACCATGGCCAAAAGCGCGACGCGGCAAATCACCAACCAGATTGTGCGCGGGATGCTGGGCAGTTTGCTCGGTGGTCGTCGCCGCTAACGTTCAGCGCCGGGTGCCGATGTAGCCACCCGGCGTTTCTCCGGTGTGGCTGCGAAAGAAGTGAATAAACGCGCTGTCGCTGGCAAAGCCCAGCGCGAAAGCGGCTTCAGTCACTCTGGATCCGGTGGCCAGCATTTCGACGGCTTTCATCAGCCGCCACTGCTGTCGCCATGGCTGATAAGCCATCCCCGTCTCACGCTGGAAGATCCGGCTCAGCGTTCTTTCACTCGCCCCGCAGGCTTTTGCCAGCTCGGACAGCAGCGGCGGCAGGGTGTCTCCCGTCAGTGCGCGTAAGCGTCTGTCTCGCGGCATAATCAGGCTCATCGGCTCATGGTGTGCCACCGACAGCTCCGCCACGCATAGCGCTGCCATGTGGGCAAAAACACCCTGCTGCCAGTCCGTTTGCCAGCTGCTGGCGGCTATCCGTTCCAGCAACTCTTTCAGCAGCGGGTTAACGCTGAGGATTGCTGGCTGTTCGGGAAGCAGCGGATACTCAGTCTGATCAAGCCATACCGAGCGATAGGCGACGATACTGCGCATTTCAGCGCGATGCGTAATACCTCCGGGGATCCACGCCACGCGGGTCGGCGGCAGCAGGCACAGCAATTCGCCGTCGTTCATCGTCAGCCGAACGCAGCCCTCTTTGCTGAACAGGATTTGCCCCATCCGGTGGCAGTGCTGGCCGGAATCATGCTCTCCCAGTTCGGACTGAATGCCGATCACCGGACGTTCCAGCCCATCCGGATCAAACGCCTCTGTTGCCGCAAGCCACGCCATAATGTCCGATTTCCGATAGTTATTGTCGTTATCGTTATAATGCGAAAAATCCGCGCCGCCTACAATGCTGCCTCCTGATTAATTGGAGGTACAGGATGTTGAAGTTATCCATGCTGGCGCTGGCTGTAGCGCTGCTGATGTTCCCGCAGATTGCGGAAACCCTTTACAGCCCGGTGCTGACCGATATCAGCCATCATTTTCATGCCACAGCAGAGCAGGCTTCGCTGACGCTCTCACTGTACTTTATCGGTTTTGCCGTTGGGGTACTGGTATGGGGACGTCTTTGCGACACGCTGGGTCGTCGTCCGGCGCTGCTGCTGGGGCTGGCGGTTTACGCCATCAGCGCGGTTGTCGCACTGCTGACTCATCACTTCTCAGTGTTGCTGTTAGCGCGGGTGTGCTCTGCATTCGGTGCAGCCGCCTGTTCAGTGGTCGTTCAAACCCTGCTGCGCGATCAAGTCAGCGGAGCGGCGCTGACCCGACTGTTTAACATCATCGGCATCGCTCTGGCGATTAGCCCGGCCATCGGCGTCTTTTCCGGCGGTCTGCTGGCAACGCTGTGGGGCTATCAGGGTGTGTTCAGCGCGCTGGCCGTGCTGGCGTTTACTCTGCTGCTGTGGACAGGATTCAGGCTTGAGGAAACTCGTCCTGCGTATCAGAGCCACGCTCCGCTGCTGACGGTGGGTAGCCGAATGATCCGGGATCAGAAGATCCTGCTCGCCACACTGTTGGTGGCGTTATGGAACGTGAGTCTGTTCAGCTATTACAGCCTGGCACCGTTTATCTTTGCCACTCTGAAGCTCAGCGCCAGCGCTTTCGGTTTAACCGGTGTGGTGCTGGCAGGTGGTTCGCTTATCGGCGCGCAGTTTAACCGCCTGCTGCTGAAAAACGGCGACCGTCAGGCGCTTATCCTGCTGTTAGCCGGTGGGATCAACCTGCTGGGCGGCCTTGGCGTCTGGGTGTGCAGCGCATCGCTGTGGTTCCTGCTGCCGATGCTGCTGGTGATGGTCAGTTTTTCCATGGCTATCCCGGTGATCCTGAGCTCCGCGCTCAGTGCGTACGGCGAGTGCCGTGGCACGGCGGGTGCGCTGTTCGGATTAGGGTATTACGCTCTGATTGGTGCAGGTCTGGCGATGTCCGGTCTGTTCCAGAATCTGGGGGCAACCCTGGTGTTCTGTGCTGTGCTGGCAGTCATCGCAGCGACGAAATACAGTAAGGAGCTGTGATTCATTGCCCGGTGGCGGCTACGCCTTACCGGACCTACAAGTCGGAAGATTCATGTAGGTCCGGCAAGCAAAGCGCCGCTGGGCAATCAGCCGGTCATTCAAACCACCGATAAAACAAAGGCAGCCTTTTGGCTGCCTTTTCTGTTTTTAAGCCGTTTAATCAGGCTTTCCGCGACATCAACCACAGGCTGATGAGGAAGAAGCTACCGCTTGGTAGCAGCGCCCCAACCACAGGCGGGATGCCGTACACTAATGTGAGCGGGCCGAAGATCTGGTCGAGCACGTAGAATACAAAGCCAAAACTTATCCCCGTCACCACCCTCACGCCCATCGGCACACTTCTGAGCGGGCCGAAGATAAACGACAGCGCCATCAGCATCATCACCGCCACCGACAGCGGCTGGAATACTTTGCTCCACATATTCAGCTGATAGCGCCCGGCATCCTGGCCGCTGGACTTCAGGTACTTCACGTAATTATGTAAGCCCCTGATAGACAGCGCATCCGGATCCAGCGCCACTACGCCCAGTTTGTCCGGCGTCAGGTTGGTTTTCCAGGTGCCGCTGACCGTCTGAGAGCCCGTCACCTGCTTCGGATCGGTCAGGTTAGATTCATCCACCTGTGACAGTTTCCAGGCTTTCGCGTCTTTATCAAACTTCGCCGAAGCGGCATAGCGCACCGACTGTAGGCGACGATGGTCGTTGAAGCTGTAAATGCTGACGCCGCCGAGCTCGTCGTCACCCTTGATGCGTTCGATGTAGATGTAGTTGTCGCCGTCTTTCGCCCACATCCCCTGCTGGGTGGACAGCAGGGAACCGCCGTACATCGCCTGAGCACGCAGGTTACGCGCCATCTGTTCGCCCTGCGGAGCCACCCATTCGCCAATGGCCATGGTTAACAGCACCAGCGGAATTGCGGTTTTCATTACCGCCAGCGCCACCTGCATACGGGTGAAGCCGGAAGCCTGCATCACCACCAGCTCGCTGCGCTGAGCCAGCATCCCCAGCCCTAAAAGCGCACCGAGCAGCGCCGCCATCGGGAAGAAGATTTGAATGTCTTTCGGCACGCTGAGCAGGGTATACATACCCGCGCCGAGCGCGTCGTAGCTGCCCTGCCCGGCTTTTTTCAGCTGGTCGACAAATTTGATGATGCCCGAAAGCGACACCAGCATGAACAGCGTCATCATGATGGTGGTGAATATGGTTTTACCGATATAGCGGTCAAGTACGCCAAATGCCTGCATTATACCGCTCCTTTCCCGCTGATCCGTGCACGAACGCGGCGCATCGGTACGGTATCCCACAAGTTAAGCACCACGGCGATCCCAAAGTAGAGCAGGTTCACGCCCCAGGTCCACAACATCGGGTCAATCTTGCCTTTCCCCGCGTTGGAGCGGATAGAGGTCTGCACGAGGAAGAACACCAGATACAGCAGCATGGCTGGCAGCATCGACAGCACGCGGCCCTGACGTGGGTTCACCACGCTTAGCGGAACCACCATCAGCGCCATGATAAACACCGTCGCAATCAGCGTCAGACGCCAGTGCAGCTCGGCTTTGGCCTGCGGCGTGTCAGTGTGCCACAGAGCGCTCATGCCCATCTGGTCCGTATCGTTAGGATCGAGAGCCACCGCCTGATGGCCGATGATCGCCTGGTAGTTGGTAAAATCGGTAATGCGGAAATCACGCAGCATCGCCGTGCCTTCGAAGCGGGTACCTTTGTTGAGGTTTACCACCTGAGAGCCGTCTTTTTGCTGGGAAAGATGACCGGAATCCGCCACCACAACGGAAGGACGCGCGTTGCCTTTAGTGCGGATTTGCGCCAGGAAGACGTTGTTGAATTTACTGCCGTTGACGCCTTCGATAAACAACACGGAGTTGCCATCGCTGGCCTGCTGGAACTGCCCCTGGGCCAGTGCGGCCATGCCTGGGTTGGCTTTTGCTTCTGCCAGCACTTCATCCTGATGGCGCGATGACCACGGCCCGGCCCACATCACGTTGACCGCAGCCACAATGCCGGTAAACAGCGCAAGGATCATTGCCGCTTTCACCAGCACGGCTTTACTCAGGCCGCAGGCGTGCATCACCGTGATTTCACTTTCGGTGTAAAGTTTGCCCAGCGTCATCAACAGGCCGAGGAACAGGCTGAGAGGCAGGATGAGTTGCGCCATTTCTGGCACCCCGAGACCTAACAGGGAGAGCACGAGATTCGTGGGGATCTCACCATCGACCGCTGCGCCCAGGATCCTGACCAGCTTCTGGCAGAAAAAGATCAGCAGCAGGATGAAGAGGATCGCCAACTGGCTTTTCAGCGTCTCCCGCACCAGATATCTTATGATTATCACTATAGTTACGCCCGTTAAAACCCGTCTTTGCTCGTTATTCTTCACATTGCAGATATGAATAATTTAGAGCATTGTTGCTGGAAAATTGCTTGTTTCATGGCTTAAACGTCATTTATTCTCTTGAGTCGTCGAAAACATCGCTAAGATTATAAGACTCAGCGGCTTTACGTTTCAGACCCCGGTTCTGACGAGCCAACATCGCGATATCGTTAAGATTAACACGAAGTCACCGCAACAGCGGACATGAGTTACGAAAGCTTGCAATTCTATCCGTAGCCACCGCCGTTGTCTTTAAGATTCAGGAGCGTAGTGCATGGAGTTCAGTGTAAAAAGCGGTAGCCCGGAGAAACAGCGGAGTGCCTGCATCGTTGTTGGCGTCTTTGAACCACGCCGTCTCTCCCCGATCGCCGAACAACTCGATAAAATCAGCGACGGATACATCAGTGCCCTGCTGCGCCGCGGCGAGCTTGAAGGCAAACCAGGCCAGACCCTGCTGCTGCACCACGTGCCGAACGTGCTCTCCGAGCGCATTCTGCTGATTGGCTGCGGCAAAGAGCGCGAGCTTGATGAACGTCAGTATAAGCAGGTTATCCAGAAAACCATTAATACGCTGAATGATACCGGCTCAATGGAAGCGGTCTGCTTCCTGACCGAGCTGCACGTCAAAGGTCGCAACAACTATTGGAAAGTTCGCCAGGCAGTTGAAACGGCCAAAGAGACGCTGTACAGCTTCGACCAGCTGAAGACCAACAAGAGCGAGCCGCGTCGCCCGCTGCGTAAAATGGTCTTCAACGTGCCAACCCGTCGCGAGCTCACCAGCGGCGAACGCGCCATTCAGCACGGTCTGGCGATTGCGGCAGGTATCAAAGCCGCGAAAGATCTTGGCAATATGCCGCCAAACATCTGTAACGCCGGTTACCTGGCCTCGCAGGCACGTCAGTTGGCGGACTCTTACAGCAAAAACGTCATCACCCGCGTCATCGGCGAACAGCAGATGAAAGAGCTGGGCATGCACTCCTATCTGGCGGTCGGCAACGGCTCGCAGAACGAGTCGCTGATGTCGGTCATTGAGTACAAAGGCAACCCGTCTGAAGATGCACGTCCTATCGTACTGGTCGGTAAAGGCCTGACGTTCGACTCCGGCGGTATCTCCATCAAACCTGCCGAAGGCATGGATGAGATGAAGTACGACATGTGCGGCGCAGCGGCAGTCTACGGCGTTATGCGGATGGTGGCAGAGCTTCAGCTGCCGCTGAACGTGATCGGCGTGCTGGCGGGCTGTGAAAACATGCCTGGCGGGCGTGCCTATCGTCCGGGCGACGTGCTGACCACCATGTCCGGCCAGACCGTTGAGGTGCTGAACACCGATGCCGAAGGCCGTCTGGTGCTGTGCGACGTGCTGACCTACGTGGAACGCTTCGAGCCGGAAGCGGTGATCGACGTGGCAACCCTGACCGGTGCCTGCGTGATCGCGCTGGGCCATCACATCACCGGCCTGATGTCGAACCACAACCCGCTAGCGCATGAGCTGATTGGTGCGTCTGAACAGGCGGGCGACCGCGCTTGGCGTCTGCCGCTCGGCGATGAGTACCAGGAACAGCTGGAAACTAACTTTGCGGATATGGCGAATATCGGCGGCCGTCCTGGTGGTGCTATCACCGCTGGCTGCTTCCTGTCGCGCTTTGCCCGCAAATATAACTGGGCCCACCTTGACATCGCCGGTACCGCATGGCGTTCAGGTAAAGCCAAAGGCGCAACCGGCCGTCCGGTCGCCCTGCTGTCTCAGTTCCTGCTGAACCGCGCCGGTTTTAATGGCGAAGAGTAACGAAGTGTAGTTCCCCTCTCCCCGGCCCTCTCCCGTGGGGAGAGGGAGAAAGAATTTCCCTGCTCGCTTCCGCATTAGTGGAAAATGGCACGCCGAACAAGTTCCCTCTCCCTTTGGGAGAGGGTTAGGGAGAGGGTCAGCACCCTTTTGAAATCCACGCAAAGAAGCCCCATATTATGAAGAATGCGACGTTCTACCTGCTCGACAACGACAACACCGCGGACGGCCTGAGCGCCGTGGAGCAGCTGGTGTGTGAACTGGCGGCGGAAAGGTGGCGAGCGGGGAAACGCGTTCTGATTGCCTGTGAAGACGAGAAGCAGGCCATTCGCCTTGATGAGGCGCTGTGGTCGCGTCCGCCGGAAAGCTTCGTTCCGCACAACCTGTCGGGTGAAGGCCCTCGCGGCGGTGCACCGGTCGAAATTGCCTGGCCGCAAAAACGCAACAGCAGCCCGAGAGACATCCTCATTAGCCTGCGCGTGGGCTTTGCAGATTTTGCCACCGCTTTCACAGAAGTGATAGACTTCGTACCTCACGAAGATTCCTTAAAACAACTGGCGCGCGACCGCTACAAAGCGTACCGCATGGCTGGTTTTAACCTGAATACGGCAACCTGGAAATAATGGAAAAGACATACAACCCGCAAGATATCGAACAGCCGCTTTACGAGCACTGGGAAAAGCAGGGCTATTTCAAACCGAATGGTGATGAAAGCCAGGAAAGCTTCTGCATCATGATCCCGCCGCCGAACGTCACCGGCAGTTTGCATATGGGTCATGCCTTCCAGCAAACCATCATGGACACCATGATCCGCTACCAGCGCATGCAGGGCAAAAATACCCTGTGGCAGGCCGGTACGGACCACGCGGGTATCGCAACCCAGATGGTGGTGGAACGTAAAATTGCCGCTGAAGAAGGGAAAACCCGCCACGACTACGGTCGCGATGCCTTCATCGACAAAATCTGGCAGTGGAAAGCTGAATCCGGCGGCACCATTACCCGCCAGATGCGCCGTCTCGGCAACTCCGTAGACTGGGAGCGCGAGCGTTTCACCATGGACGAAGGGCTTTCCAATGCCGTGAAAGAAGTCTTCGTTCGCCTGTACAAGGAAGATCTGATTTACCGCGGTAAGCGCCTGGTCAACTGGGACCCGAAACTGCGCACCGCGATTTCCGATCTGGAAGTGGAAAACCGCGAGTCCAAAGGCTCCATGTGGCACATCCGCTATCCGCTGGCTGACGGCGCAAAAACCGCCGACGGCAAAGATTACCTGGTGGTTGCCACCACCCGTCCAGAAACCGTACTGGGCGATACCGGTGTAGCCGTTAACCCGGAAGATCCGCGTTACAAAGATCTGATCGGTAAATTCCTGGTTCTGCCGCTGGTGAACCGCCGCATTCCAATCGTCGGCGACGAACACGCCGACATGGAAAAAGGCACCGGCTGCGTGAAGATCACCCCAGCGCACGACTTTAACGACTATGAAGTTGGTAAGCGTCACGCCCTGCCGATGATCAACATCCTGAGTTTCGACGGTGATATCCGCGAAAGCGCGCAGGTGTTCGACACCAAAGGCGAAGAGTCCGACGTTTATCCATCCGACATCCCGGCAGAGTTCCAGAAGCTGGAGCGTTTTGCCGCGCGTAAAGCCGTGGTTGCTGCCGTTGACGCGCTCGGCCTGCTCGAAGAAATCAAACCTCACGATCTGACCGTGCCGTACGGCGACCGTGGCGGCGTGGTTATCGAGCCAATGCTGACCGACCAGTGGTACGTGCGTGCCGACGTGCTGGCGAAACCAGCGGTTGAAGCCGTAGAAAACGGCGACATCCAGTTCGTGCCGAAGCAGTACGAAAACATGTACTTCTCCTGGATGCGCGATATTCAGGACTGGTGTATCTCCCGTCAGCTGTGGTGGGGTCACCGCATCCCGGCGTGGTATGACAATGAAGGTAACGTCTACGTTGGCCGCACCGAAGACGAAGTGCGTCAGGAAAACAACCTGAGCGCCGACGTGGCTCTGCGTCAGGACGAAGACGTTCTCGATACCTGGTTCTCCTCCGCGCTGTGGACCTTCTCCACCCTCGGCTGGCCGGAAAACACCGACGCGCTGCGTCAGTTCCACCCAACCAGCGTGATGGTTTCCGGCTTCGACATCATCTTCTTCTGGATTGCCCGCATGATCATGATGACCATGCATTTCATCAAAGATGAAAACGGCAAGCCGCAGATCCCGTTCAAGACCATCTACATGACCGGTCTGATCCGCGATGACGAAGGGCAGAAGATGTCCAAGTCCAAGGGCAACGTTATCGATCCGCTGGACATGGTTGACGGTATTTCTCTGGCAGATCTGCTGGAAAAACGCACCGGCAACATGATGCAGCCGCAGCTGGCCGAGAAAATCGCCAAACGCACCGAGAAGCAGTTCCCGGACGGCATCGAGCCACACGGCACCGACGCCCTGCGCTTCACCCTGGCGGCGCTGGCCTCTACCGGTCGCGATATCAACTGGGATATGAAGCGTCTGGAAGGCTACCGCAACTTCTGTAATAAGCTGTGGAACGCCAGCCGTTTCGTGCTGATGAACACCGAAGATCAGGATTGTGGCTTCAACGGCGGCGAGAAAGTGCTGTCGCTGGCGGACCGCTGGATCCTCGCGGAATTCAACCAGACCATCAAAGCATACCGCGAAGCGCTGGATAACTTCCGCTTCGATATCGCTGCGGGCATTCTGTATGAGTTCACCTGGAACCAGTTCTGCGACTGGTATCTGGAGCTGACCAAGCCGGTAATGACCGGTGGTTCTGAAGCGGAACTGCGCGGTACCCGTAATACGCTGGTCACCGTGCTGGAAGGTTTGCTGCGCCTGGCGCACCCAATCATTCCATTCATCACCGAAGAAATCTGGCAGCGCGTGAAGCTTCTTTGTGGCAACACCGCTGACACCATCATGCTGCAGCCGTTCCCGGCGTTCGATGCCTCACAGGTGGATGAAACCGCGCTGGCTGATACCGAATGGCTGAAGCAGGCAATCATCGCCGTGCGTAACATCCGTGCGGAAATGAACATCGCTCCAGGCAAACCGCTGGAGTTGCTGCTGCGCGGTTGCAGCGCCGATGCCATGCGTCGTGTGAATGACAACAAGAGCTTCCTGCTGAACCTGGCGCGTCTGGAAAGCATCACCGTGCTGCCTGCCGATGACAAAGGTCCGGTTTCCGTGACCAAAATCATCGACGGCGCCGAGCTGCTGATCCCGATGGCTGGCCTCATCAACAAAGAAGATGAGCTGGCGCGTCTGGCGAAAGAAGTGGCGAAGATCGAAGGCGAAATCAGCCGTATCGAGAACAAGCTGTCTAACGAAGGCTTTGTGGCGCGCGCACCGGAAGCGGTGATCGCCAAAGAGCGTGAGAAGCTGGACGGCTATGCCGAAGCGAAAGCTAAGCTGATTGAACAGCAGGCTGTCATCGCCGCGCTGTAATCCCTAAACCCCTTACGCGCTCCTGCGTAAGGGGTTTCCTTCCTGAAAACTCCTCGCTTGCACTCACTTTTCTGCGGTGTTATTAACTGCATATCAGTCACTTTTTGTTATGAGCTATTCCATGAACGCATTGACGCTGCGCCGTATCGCCGCGCAGGACAATCCGACCATCGCCCTGGTGATCCGCCAGGTTTCCGCCGAATATGGCCTGACCGCCGACAAAGGCTACACCGTTGCCGATCCTAATCTGGATGAGCTTTTCCAGCTCTACAGCCAGCCGGGCCACGCCTATTGGGTTCTGGAACAGAATGGTGAAGTAGTGGGCGGCGGCGGGATTGCGCCGTTGCAGTGCAGCGAGACGGATATTTGTGAATTACAGAAGATGTATTTTCTGCCTGTGGTTCGCGGTAAAGGGATGGCGAAAAAGCTGGCGCTAATGGCGATGGAACATGCGCGCGAACAGGGTTTTAAGCGCTGCTATCTGGAAACGACGGCGTTTCTGACTGAAGCGATTGCGCTGTATGAGCATTTGGGATTCGAGCATATCGACGGACCGCTGGGCTGTACCGGGCATGTCGATTGCGAAGTGCGGATGCTGAAGGCGCTTTGATAATTGCCTGAGGTGCGGCGTTCTCCCCCTCTCCCCTGCCCTCTCCCTCAAGGGAGAGGGAGAAAATCAAAGACAACACCGATCGGTTCCCTCTCCCACCGGGAGAGGGTTAGGGTGAGGGGAAAAAGCTAAACCGGCACACCGCTGTGAAAACGGAACTCCTCATCGGGCGTCGATATCAGCTCCGCTTCCACCTCGCCAAACAGCTTCACCCTCGGCGTAATATCTTCCTCAGACACCTGCTGTGCCAGCGCCAGATAATCCTGATAGTGCCTTGCCTCCGAACGCAGCAGCGACAGATAGAACTTCTTCAGCTCCTCATCCTGATGCGGTGCCAGCGCGGCAAAACGCTCGCAGGAGCGCGCTTCGATGTACGCCCCGCAAATCAGCTTGTCGATCAGCGTCAGCGGCTCGTGGGTACGCACCTTGCTCAGCATTCCTTTGGCATAGCGGCTGGCGGTGATCTTCACATACGGGATCTCACGGGCCTGCATGATTTCCCGCACCTGCCAGAAGTGATGCAGCTCTTCTTTAATCAGCAGCACCATGCTGTCGATCAGCTTGCGGCCCCACGGATCGTCGGTCTGCGGCATGACGCTTTTGCCAATCTGCTTTTGCAGGGCGATAAAGTCCGGCTCCGGCCCGGCGCGAAACGCAAAGGCCTCATAGGGATGCAGCCAGGCAAGCAGCGCATCCGCTCCCTCTTTGTCTGCCACGTACTTACGCACCAGCAGCATCGCGGTCTGCGCGGCTTTCAGCTCACACACCAGATGATCGGTTAACAGCAGAGGAAGGTGCTGCGGGTCACGGGCTTTATCGATCCACGCCTGCGGCGTTGGGCACTGCAGAAAGGTCAAAACGGGGGCAAGAATTTGCGGGTAATCCATATCCGGAACAATCTCGTGATGGAAATGCGGCGGCGGGTGCCACCGCATTCGTCATGGCTTAGTGGCGAACGCCGTCGTCATCTTCGTCAACGTAGTCCTCGTCGTCACCCTCTTCGCCTTCACCGTTTGGATCTTCGAAGTAGGTGCCCCAACCGTCATACTCGACGCCGAATTTCTCTGCCAGGTTCATCAGCTGTTCAACCTGAGCGTCAATCAGCTCCGGGTTAAGCGCACATTCGCTGAGTGCGTCGCAGCAGATAACCACTTCGCCGCCCTCTTCCACTTCCAGCTCTTCCGGCTCGGTCACTTCATAACCCAGTTTGAACACTTCTACTGCCACTTTCTCGAGGGTTTCAAAATCATCAGCCGAGAAATGGTGCTCGATGGTGTACAGCGCGTCCGGATCGCTACCATCGTCCAGCAGTTCTTCAATAATCAGACGCGTCTCTTCGCGCTGCTCTTCCAGGTGTTCCGGGTTTGCCATAGCTCGTTCCTCATGATGTGCGGCAGATACTTCTATTTTCACATACCACGACCATTGCCTCCACCTTTCCAGCAAAGATTTGTGAAACAGGGTTGCAAATGAATATTCATACATATAAATTGAATTTTAATTCAATTAGTGGCCTACGCCATGTGAGGGAAATATGTCCGCGCTTTATCAGCAACACTTTTTGAAACTGCTGGATTTTACGCCTGCCCAACTGACCCAACTTCTCACGCTCGCCGCACAGCTCAAAGCGGATAAAAAGAGCGGCAACGAAGTGCCAAAACTGACCGGTAAAAACATCGCGCTCATCTTCGAAAAAGACTCGACCCGTACCCGATGCTCTTTCGAAGTTGCCGCCTACGATCAGGGCGCTCGCGTGACCTACCTCGGCCCAAGCGGCAGCCAGATTGGCCATAAAGAATCGATCAAAGACACCGCCCGGGTGCTGGGCCGGATGTATGACGGCATCCAGTATCGCGGCTACGGCCAGGAGATCGTCGAAACGCTGGCGGAATTTGCCGGGGTCCCGGTCTGGAACGGGCTGACCAACGAATTTCACCCGACGCAGCTGCTGGCCGATCTGCTGACCATGCAGGAACATCTGCCGGGCAAAGCGTTTAACGAAATGACGCTGGTGTATGCGGGCGATGCGCGCAATAACATGGGCAACTCGATGCTGGAAGCCGCCGCGCTGACCGGGCTGGATTTACGTCTGGTTGCGCCAGAAGCCTGCTGGCCGGAAGCGAGCCTTGTCGCCGAATGCAAAGCGCTGGCGCAGAAGAACGGCGGTAACATCACGCTGACGGAAAATGTGGCTGTAGGGGTAAAAGGCGCGGACTTTATCTACACCGACGTATGGGTGTCGATGGGCGAGCCGAAAGCGAAGTGGGCCGAGCGCATTGCCCTGCTGCGTGATTATCAGGTGAATAAAAACATGCTGGCGCTAACGGGCAATCCACAGGTGAAATTCCTGCACTGCCTGCCAGCATTTCACGACGATCAGACCACGCTCGGTAAGCAGATGGCCGAAGAGTTTGGCCTGCACGGCGGCATGGAAGTGACGGACGAGGTGTTTGAATCGGCTGCCAGCATCGTGTTCGACCAGGCTGAGAACCGGATGCACACGATTAAAGCGGTGATGGTGGCGACGCTTTCGAAGTAATTTTCCCCTCACCCTAACCCTCTCCCCAAAGGGGCGAGGGGACTGATTTGTGCGGGATGTTGGTACGGTATTCCCCTCTCCCCAACCCTCTCCCAAGGGAGAGGGAGTCAATCGAGGATTCGTTTTATTCAACCAACATTTTCACCACAGCTTTACGCACTTTCGCGGGCTGACCCACGGCGCACAGCGGTTTATGCACTTCGCCCGGGTAAAACACCACAAAATCGCCCTCGCTTAACACCAGCGTTTTTTCCTGAACGCCTTCCGGCAAAAAGGCGATATCTTTATCCGCCAACCAGTCGGTGTCCGGCTTTCCGGCTGGCTGAGTGCTGAAGGTCATCCCTTCCTGGCCGCGCAGGATGATTTGAATATCCAGATACTTCGCATGATATTCCGCACGACGTTCGGCAAACGGTTCGGTGCTGTCTTCGGAGATCAGATAAAACAGGCGGTTGCCGTCAATGTCATGTTTGCCGAGCGGCGTTGCCTCAGTGACCTGTGCTTTCACGTGCTCAATAGCCTGACGCAGTTCCAACGGCAGCCAGCTGTGAAGATGATGAATATTTCCCGCGATCATAAAAACCTCTAAATATAAAACAATGTTTCAATTTTTATACGCTGATTTTTCCTGCCATACCACAGCTTTTTTATGGATATTTGCACTGCCGCAAATTTCAGTTAGCAAACGTTTTCCTGTCTGTGCACTAATCGCTTGATCCCACAATCAGACTGCGTATAATGCCACCCGTTTTGCCGGGAGGAAGCATGGTCAACTTCGTACGACATTCTGTCTTAGCGCGTCTGAAAACAGACGCTGGCCTGCCGTTTTTCTCCCGCTGCATTCCCGAATTCAAGAAGCCCCTTATTTAAGGGGCTTTTTTTTTGCCCAGGCGTAGGAGATAAACATGGCTAACCCGCTTTATCAAAAACACATCATTTCCATAAACGATCTCAGCCGCGAAGACCTTGAACTGGTGCTGGCGACCGCCGCCAAACTGAAAGCGCACCCGCAGCCCGAGCTGCTCAAGCATAAGGTCATTGCCAGCTGTTTCTTTGAAGCCTCCACCCGTACCCGTCTGTCGTTCGAGACTTCAATGCACCGCCTTGGCGCGAGCGTTGTGGGCTTCTCAGACGGTGCAAACACCTCACTGGGCAAAAAAGGCGAAACCCTGGCGGATACCATCTCCGTCATCAGCACCTACGTGGACGCCATCGTGATGCGCCATCCGCAGGAAGGTGCGGCGCGGCTGGCGACTGAATTTTCCGGCGGTATTCCGGTCCTGAACGCCGGTGACGGTGCGAACCAGCACCCCACGCAGACGCTGCTCGATCTGTTCACCATTCAGGAAACGCAGGGCCGCCTGGAAAACCTAAATATCGCGATGGTCGGCGACCTGAAATATGGCCGCACCGTGCACTCGCTGACTCAGGCGCTGGCGAAGTTCAACGGCAACCGCTTCTACTTCATCGCCCCGGACGCGCTGGCGATGCCGCAGTACATTCTGGATATGCTCGACGAGAAAGGCATTGCCTGGAGCCTGCACAGCACCATCGAAGAAGTGATGGCCGAAGTGGACATTCTGTATATGACCCGCGTGCAGAAAGAGCGCCTGGATCCTTCAGAGTACGCCAACGTGAAAGCGCAGTTTGTTCTGCGAGCGGCCGACCTGGAAGGCGCGCGCGACAATATGAAGGTGCTGCACCCGCTGCCGCGCATTGATGAAATCACCACCGATGTCGATAAAACGCCGCACGCCTGGTATTTCCAGCAGGCCGGTAACGGCATCTTTGCACGCCAGGCACTGCTGGCACTGGTTCTGAACAGCGATTTGGCTCTGTAAGGGGAAATGACGATGACACACGACAATAAACTTCAGGTAGAAGCCATTAAGCGCGGCACCGTAATCGACCACATCCCGGCGCAAATCGGTTTTAAACTGCTGACGCTGTTCAAACTGACCGAAACTGACCAGCGCATCACCATCGGCCTGAACCTGCCATCGGGTGAAATGGGCCGTAAAGACCTGATTAAGATTGAAAATACGTTTCTGACCGACGAGCAGGTCAACCAGCTGTCGCTGTACGCCCCGCACGCCACGGTCAACCGCATCGACAACTATGAAGTGGTGGGGAAATCCCGTCCAAGCCTGCCGGAGCGCATCGAGCGCGTGCTGATTTGCCCTAACAGCAACTGCATCAGCCACGCCGAGCCGGTTGACTCCAGCTTTAGCGTAAAACAGCGCGCTGACGACATTGCCCTTAAGTGTAAATACTGCGAGAAAGAGTTTTCTCACACTGTGGTGTTGGCCAACTAATTGAGGTTGGTATCAGCTGCCCGGCTCCCTATAATGGCCGGGAACATCTATTCATGTGCTGAAATTCAGGAGAAAATATGTCTAAAGTACTCGCGACGGAAAATGCACCAGCAGCAATTGGCCCATACGTACAGGGCGTTGACCTGGGCAGCATGATCATCACTTCCGGCCAGATCCCAGTGAACCCGAAAACCGGTGAAGTGCCAGCCGACGTAGCCGCTCAGGCGCGTCAGTCTCTGGAAAACGTGCAGGCGATTGTAGAG
This sequence comes from Enterobacteriaceae bacterium 89, assembly GCA_014156375.1. Lineage (GTDB taxonomy): Bacteria > Pseudomonadota > Gammaproteobacteria > Enterobacterales > Enterobacteriaceae > Scandinavium. The sequence continues at coordinate 388,825 of RQJH01000001.1, forward strand.
TCTGCTGGTCTGAAAGTGGGTGATATCGTGAAAACTACCGTTTTCGTGAAAGATCTGAACGATTTCGCCACCGTTAACGCCACCTACGAAGCGTTCTTCAATGAGCATAAAGCGACTTTCCCAGCTCGCTCCTGCGTTGAAGTTGCTCGTCTGCCTAAAGACGTGAAGATCGAGATCGAAGCTATCGCGGTTCGTCGCTGATAGTTTGCCCCTCTCCCTAACCCTCTCCCCGAGGGAGAGGGAACTGTTCAGAGTCGGCTTTCTCCCTTTCCCACGGGAGAAGGCGGGGAGTGGGAACTGGTTTTCTCCCTCTCCCTCCGGGAGAGGACCGGGGAGAGGGAGAACGCAACAATCACTCTATCCGCGTTGCCCGAAGCAGAGTCTCAATCGGATACACCGCTGCAATCACCACTTCGTCCTGCGTTTTCGCCGCTTCATCCAGCTGTGACTGAATCGACGCATACTCTTTATCATCCAGCGTGCCCTGACGCGCCACCAGATCCGTTAAGCGCAGCCCCAGCGCCGCCAGCTTATCGACCTGCAATGCCACCGGCTTGATCGCCGCCAGTTGATGGTTGCCGTCGGTCAACACCAGCACGTCGGCGGTGTTGTTCTGCCAGCGGGTGAAGACGTGGCGCAGTGCGTCGGCGCTTTCGTTATCTTCGGCATCGCTCACCAGGTTATCCGCCCAGTCATTCAGATGGCGTACGGTATTGCTCTCCGCAGGCAGCGCATCGGCAAATCGGTTAAGCGGCTCGAACTGGTGATAGTTCCCGGCCTGGAATTTCAGATGCTGGCGGGTGTAATACTGTGCAGGCTCAATAGCCTGAGCCAGAACCTGCAACGGCAGCGTGTCGTTGCCGTTGGCAAGCCGGGTGAACTGCACCAGCTGCTGCGTATGCTGTTTCAGCCCAACGGATACGGTCGACCAGCCGTCAATCGCCTGCAAACGCTGATACATGTTATCAGTGTCGTTGACGTCTTTCGCCGACCACAGACGTTCTGCCACCACAAAACCGCGCGGCCACAGGCGAATATCCAGCACCGGTGCCACGATGTTTTCTGCCCACAGCGCAACCTCGCCGCCCAGCAGATTTTTTTGCTGTTCGGCGTCAGGCACCGCTGGCTGAATACCGGCTGGCACATTATCCAGACGCTGGCCGCTTATCGGGTAGCGAACGTTGCCCACCACAAAATAGCCGCTGAGCGTGTCATCATGAATGCTCACCACCGGACGGGTTTCGCCCATCCAGGTATCCACGGTAAACGACACCTGATCGGGGCTGATCCACTCGATGTTATCCACCGCGCGACGGGATTTGCCCTGGAAATCAATAAACCCACGCCACTCCTGCTCACCTTTCACCAGCGTGAACGAACCTTCCACAGGTTTGCCTTTCAGGCGCGGCATGGTGAAGGACCAGCTTTGCGCGCTGTCGGCATCGCTGATTTTATCCACCCCGTTCAGCCCCTGCGGTACTGGTTCGTTGCGATAGTGGTAGGCCGCGCTTTGCGGCTGGTCGAGGTAGAAACCGGTAGAGAGAATGCCCTTGTAGCCGTTTTTCGCTACTTCGCCGAGTGCATCCTGCCCCTGCCAGGACTGGATCAAAATGCTTTTCGGCAGATCCGGATGATAAATTTCGTCCCAGCCCACCATCTGGCGATGATGCTTCTCAAGGATCAGCTCCAGCTTGCGGTTGAAATAAGCCTGCAGCGCATGGCTGTCCGCCAGCTTGTTATCCTGCATAAATTTCTGGATCGCCGGATTATTTTTCCACTGGGTGTCATCCACTTCGTCGCCGCCGATGTGTAGATACGGATCCGGGAAAATCGCCGCCAGTTCACCGACAATCGCGTCAGCAAAGGTATAAGTCGCATCTTTTGTCGGATCGAGTACCGGCTTCAGCACGCCCCAGTGACGCTCCATCTCATACGGCCCCGGCGCGCTCATCAGCTCCGGATATGCCACCGCAATGGCGGAAGCGTGACCCGGCATGTCGATTTCCGGCACCACGCGAATGCCGCGCTCGGCTGCGTAATGCACCACGTCTTTCATCTGCGCAGGCGTGTAGAACATGCCATCGCTGGCGAGCTGGGTCAGTTTTGGATAGCGCGTAGAGGAAAAACGCCAGCCCTGATCGTCGGTCAGATGCCAGTGGAAGACGTTGAGCTTCGCCGCCGCCATACCGTCGATCTGGCGTTTGATGTCTTCAATCGGCAGGAAATGGCGGGCGGAATCGAGCAGCACGCCGCGCCACGGGAAGCGTGGGGAGTCTTCAATTGTGACGTAAGGAATGGCGGTATTATCCGGGCCGTTCTGGATCAGCTGCAGCAGCGTTTCCATCCCGTGCAGCGCGCCAAAGCGGGTGTTGGCGGTCAGCTTCGCGCCGCTCTCATCCACCACCAGTTTGTAGCTTTCATCGCTGTCCGGACGCGGCAACTCCGGCACCTTTTTAGCGATGACGATATCGATAGTTGGGGTTTTCACCGGGCCGGTTTGCGGCATCATTTCCCAGCCGGTTTGCCGGGCGATGCGGCTGCGCAGGCGGCTGACGGCATCGCCAAGGTCGTCGCCCGTCAGATTAATGGTGAGCTGGTTGTTCAGCACCAGCGCGCCCTGCGAGGCAGGGCGTTCAACCTGGGCAGGCCAGGGCATCAGGGGGAGATCGCCCGCAGGGGCGGCGAAGGTAAAACCACTCAATAACATGCTGGTCGTCAACAAGCTGTAGCGCACAGTTTTAAGCATCAGGGTTTCCTTTTATGACGGGCCAAAAAAAAGCAAACATTGAGTAAACACGGCTCTGTTCAGGGGGTCAACAGCAAGAGGCGAGGCAGGTCACAAGTTGTGATAATTCAGTGGAATGCCATTCAGGAGCAGAGGATTGTGCTCCCCCTCTCCCCGGCCCTCTCCCAAAGGGAGAGGGAGAATTAAGTTCCCTCTCCCTTTGGGAGAGGGTTAGGGAGAGGGGAACAAGCAGTTCAGATCACTGCCACCCATAGCGGCGGCTGTAGAACCCTTTCACCATCTGCGTCAGCGTCATATAGCCAACCAGGATCGCCACCAGCCACGGGAAGTAGGAGAGCGGCAGCGGTTGCAGCGACACGTAAGTCGCCAGCGGTGAGAACGGCAGCGCAACGCCCACGGCCATCACCACCAGCGTCATCACAATCAGCGGCCAGGCGGCGCGGCTCTGGATGAACGGAATGCGACGGGTACGGATCATGTGCACAATCAGCGTCTGCGACAGCAGGCCCACCACGAACCAGCCGGACTGGAACAGCGTCTGATGTTCCGGCGTGTTGGCGTGGAACACAAACCACATCAGGCAGAAGGTCAGAATGTCGAAGATCGAACTGATCGGCCCGAAGAACACCATAAAGCGTCCCAGATCGGTCGGGTTCCAGCGCTGCGGCTTCTGGATCTGCTCATCGTCCACGTTATCAAACGGGATCGCCACCTGGGATACATCGTAAAGCAGGTTCTGGATCAGTAAGTGCAGCGGCAACATTGGCAGGAACGGCAGAAACGCGCTGGCCACCAGTACGCTGAAGACGTTACCGAAGTTAGAGCTGGCGGTCATTTTGATGTACTTCAGCATGTTGGCAAAAGTACGACGCCCTTCGATCACCCCTTCTTCCAGCACCATCAGGCTTTTTTCCAGCAGGATGATGTCGGCGGCTTCACGCGCGATATCCACCGCACCATCGACGGAAATGCCGATATCGGCGGCGCGCAGCGCTGGCGCATCGTTGATGCCGTCGCCCATAAAGCCCACCACGTGACCTTCGCGTTTCAGCAGGGTCACGATGCGCTCTTTGTGCATCGGCGTCAGACGGGCAAACAGCGTGGTACGTTTGGCAAGGTCGGCCAGCTCATCGTCACTCATCGCGTCGATGCCGCTGCCCACCACCACATCGCCCACTTCCAGGCCCACTTCGTGACACACTTTGGCCGCCACCAGCTCGCTGTCGCCGGTGAGGATTTTCACCGTGATGCCGCTGGCCTTCAGCGCTTTCAGCGCCGGAGCGGTGGTCTCTTTTGGCGGATCGAGGAAAGCGATATAGCCTTCCAGGATCAGATCCGACTCATCGATACGCTGGTAGTCGCCTTCACGGGCGGTCAGGTATTTGGTCGCCACCGCCACCACGCGCAGGCCCTGACGGTTCAGGTTGTCCGTGACACGTTTGATGCGGCGCAGCATGGTGTCATCCAGCGGAACGATCTCACCGTTGAAGCGTACCTGAGTACAGACGTTGAGGATTTCCTGCAACGCACCTTTGCAGATCAGCTGATGAACGTTTTCCTGTTCGGCGACCACCACCGACATGCGGCGGCGTTCGAAATCAAACGGGATCTCGTCAATTTTCTGCCAGCGCTCAGACAGGCAGCGCGCCGATTCTTCTTCCACGCCTTCCAGCACCGCCACGTCGAGCAGGTTTTTCAACCCGGTCTGGTAGTGGCTGTTCAGCCACGCGTTGTGCAGCACGCGATCGCTGGTTTTGCCGGAAACGTCCGTGTGGTTCTCCAGCACGATTTTATCCTGAGTCAGGGTGCCGGTTTTATCGGTGCAGAGAATATCCATCGCGCCAAAGTTCTGGATGGCGTCGAGGTGTTTAACGATAACTTTCTGCTTGGACAGCTTCACCGCTCCGCGCGCCAGCGTGGAGGTGACAATCATCGGCAGCATTTCCGGAGTCAGGCCGACGGCCACGGAGAGCGCAAACAGCGCCGCTTCCCACCAGTCGCCTTTGGTGTAGCCGTTGATCAGCAGCACGACCGGAGCCATCACCAGCATAAAGCGGATTAGCAGCATGCTGACGCGGCTGATGCCTTTCTGGAACGCGTTTGGCTCACTTTCCTGCTCGCTGACGCGCCCGGCTAACTGACCAAACCAGGTGTTGCCGCCGGTGGCGAAGACAATTGCCTGCGCCGAGCCGCTGACCACGTTGGTGCCCATAAAGCACAGGGTATCGGCTTCGAGCGGGTTGCTTTGCTGTGGCTCGCGGCTGCGCGCGACTTTTTCAACCGGCAAGGATTCACCGGTCAGCGAGGCCTGAGCGACAAACAGATCGCGCGCCTGGAACACGCGCAGGTCTGCGGGGATCATGTCACCAGCAGAGAGCTTGACGATATCGCCCTGCACCAGCTGGTCGATAGGAATTTCCACCCAGCGGCTTTCGCCCTGCTCGTTGATCACGCGCAGCACGGTGGCTGTGTTGCTGACCATCGCCTTCAGCGCATCAGCCGCTTTGGTGGAGCGCGCTTCCTGAATGAAGTTCAGCAGCGTGGAGATCACCACCATCAGCGCGATCACGCCTGCGGCAAACAGATCTTCCGTAGAATAGGAGATCACGCCAAGCACGGTCAGCAGCAGGTTAAACGGGTTGCGGTAGCAGAGCCACAGATGCACCCACCACGGCGACGGTTTCTGCGCCGGGATCAGGTTGCTGCCATGCAGCTCGCGAGCATCTTCCACTTCCTGCTCGTTCAGCCCTTCCGGGTGGCTGTTGAAGGCGCGCCAGATTTCATTTTCGTCCATCGCGGCGACGTTCAGACACTGCTTGCTCAGCGAATCCGGCACCGGGCCGCTGGCAATGGTTTTCCCGTCCAGCAGCGGGTCGCGGCTGACGAGACGATGTGGCAGATGGCGGCTGAGCTGTGCGATCAGCTGCCGGGTGATATTTTTCAGCATAATAAGTCCCTCTGCGCTCGCCGTTCGGCGATCGCGGGTAACTTTCAGACACAGCAAGGCCGTACCTGAATGGCACTCTAATTTTAAAACAGGGACATCAGAAAGGTGACGTCACTGCCTCACGCACTTCCGGCAAGGCAGTGGAATGACTGGCTTACCGGAAAGAAAGTTTGCTCCATCGATGATGGGGAGTGGGATCGGGATCCATGACGCCTCCGGTAAGTGAAAGAATTCGCCGCGCAGTATACTCGTGCGATCCGAGAAAACGTAGCGATTATGGCATTAATATATGTCAGCATATTTAAACGGCTCGTATACACAACGTTTTCAGCCCTGAACCGAAACAAGATTTTGCCGATAGCGGTTTGGTTGAGTACGATTACGCTCATTGTGACTTTCGCCTTTGCTAACACGGAAAAAACGGATGCAGAACCGGCTGACGATTAAAGACATCGCGCGCTTAAGCGGCGTGGGGAAATCCACGGTTTCCCGCGTGCTGAATAATGAAAGCGGCGTCAGCGAGCGCACCCGTGAACGCGTGGAAGCGGTGATGAACCAGCACGGTTTCTCGCCTTCCCGCTCCGCCAGAGCGATGCGCGGCCAGAGCGACAAAGTAGTCGCCATCATCGTCAGCCGTCTGGACTCGCTGTCCGAAAATCTCGCCGTACAGACGATGCTGCCTGTGTTTTATGAGCAGGGTTACGATCCGATCATGATGGAAAGCCAGTTCTCGCCGGAGAAAGTGGAAGAACATCTCGGCATGCTGAAGCGGCGCAATATCGACGGCGTGGTGCTGTTTGGCTTTACAGGTGTGACCGAAGCGATGCTGACTCCGTGGCGCGACACGCTGGTGATGCTGGCGCGTGACGCCAAAGGCATTGCTTCCGTCTGCTATGACGACGAAGGAGCCATCACTCTGCTGATGCAGCGCCTGTATGACAAAGGCCATCGCCATATCAGTTTCCTTGGCGTACCGCATAGCGACGTCACCACCGGCAAGCGCCGCCACGATGCCTACCTCGCCTTCTGTAAAAAGCACAAACTCCATCCGGTCGCGGCGCTGCCGGGCCTGGCGATGAAGCAGGGTTATGAAACCGTCGCCAGCGTCACTCACGCCGAAACCACCGCGCTGGTCTGCGCCACGGATACGCTGGCTCTTGGTGCCAGCAAATATTTGCAGGAGCAGCGCATCGACACTTTACAGCTCGCGAGCGTCGGCAACACGCCGCTGATGAAGTTTCTGCACCCGGAAATTGTCACCGTCGATCCCGGCTACGGTGAAGCCGGACGCCAGGCTGCACATCAGCTGATCGAGCAGATCAACGGGCGTACTGAGCCGCAGCAGCTGGTGATCCCCGCTACCCTTTCCTGATCCGACTTATACGCGGAAAAAGCGAATTATTGTGATCCTCACCCAATTTCGGGAACGTTCCCATTTTACCCAAAAAGCGAAACGGCTAGTCTTGCGGCAGGTCATTACACTTCCCTACCCTACGGTCATGAGGCTTCATGATGAGCAAAGTGAATCAACAGGACATCGATAAACTGATCGTCCTGGTTGGCGGTCGCGACAACATCGCCACCGTCAGCCACTGTCTTACCCGCCTGCGTTTCGTGCTGAACGATCCGTCGATTGCCGATCCGAAGGCCATCGACGAGCTGCCGATGGTCAAAGGCTGCTTTACCAACGCCGGACAGTTCCAGGTGGTGATCGGCACCGACGTCGGCGACTGGTACAAAGCCCTGCTGGCGAGCACCGGACAGTCTTCCGCCGACAAAGAGCAGGCCAAAATGGCCGCGCGGCAGAACATGAAATGGCACGAGCGGATGATCTCGCACTTCGCGGAGATCTTCTTCCCGCTGCTGCCAGCGCTGATCAGCGGTGGCCTGATCCTCGGCTTCCGTAACGTCATCGGCGACGTGCCGATGAGCAACGGCCAGACCTTGGCGCAGATGTATCCGGGTCTGAAAACGCTGTACGACTTCCTGTGGCTGATTGGGGAGGCGATCTTCTTCTATTTGCCGGTCGGCATCTGCTGGTCTGCGGTGAAGAAAATGGGCGGCACGCCGATTCTGGGCATCGTGCTCGGCGTAACGCTGGTGTCACCGCAGCTGATGAACGCCTACGAGCTCGGCAGCAAAATCCCGGAAGTGTGGAACTTCGGCCTGTTTGCGATTGAGAAAGTCGGCTATCAGGCGCAGGTGATCCCGGCGCTGTTGGCGGGTCTGGCGCTTGGCTGGATTGAAACGCGGATGAAGCGCATCGTGCCGGATTATCTGTATCTGGTGATTGTGCCTGTTTGCTCGCTGATCCTCGCAGTGTTCCTCGCGCACGCCTTTATCGGCCCGTTTGGCCGCATGATTGGCGACGGCGTGGCCTTCGCCGTGCGTCACCTGATGACCGGCAGCTTCGCCCCGATTGGCGCGGCGCTGTTTGGCTTCCTGTACGCGCCGCTGGTTATTACCGGCGTGCATCAGACTACGCTCGCCATCGACATGCAGATGATCCAGAGCATGGGCGGCACCCCGGTGTGGCCGCTGATTGCGCTGTCTAACATTGCCCAGGCTTCTGCGGTGGTCGGCATCATTATCTGTAGCCGCAAGCACAACGAACGTGAGATTTCCGTCCCGGCCGCCATTTCCGCTTACCTCGGCGTTACCGAACCGGCGATGTACGGCATCAACCTGAAATACCGTTTCCCGATGCTCTGCGCGATGGTCGGCTCCGGTCTTGCTGGGCTGCTGTGCGGCCTGAACGGCGTGATGGCAAACGGCATCGGCGTGGGTGGTCTGCCTGGCATTCTCTCCATCCAGCCGAAGTTCTGGCAGGTCTATTCGCTGGCGATGCTGATTGCGGTAGTCGTGCCAATCATCCTCACCACCGTGGTGTACCAGCGCAAATTCCGCCAGGGCACATTGCAGATTGTTTAACTCTTTTTGGGGCGCGCTTGCGCCCCTCTCCTTTTTGACCAGGACAGCTTTATGAACAACCTTCCCCACTGGTGGCAAAACGGCGTTATCTACCAGATCTATCCAAAAAGTTTTCAGGACACCACCGGCAGCGGCACCGGCGATTTGCGCGGCGTGACGCTGCGTCTGGACTACCTGAAAACGCTGGGCGTGGACGCCATCTGGCTGACGCCGTTCTACGTCTCACCGCAGATTGATAACGGCTACGACGTGGCGAACTACACCGCCATCGATCCGGCGTACGGCACGCTGGAAGATTTCGACGAACTGGTGGCCGAAGCCAAAGCGCGCGGCATCCGCATCGTGCTGGATATGGTACTGAACCATACCTCCACGCAGCACGCCTGGTTTAAGGAATCGCTCAATCCGCAAAGCCCTTACCGCCAGTTCTATATCTGGCGCGACGGCAAGTCCGGCGAGGTGCCGAACAACTGGCGCTCGAAATTCGGCGGCAACGCCTGGCAGTGGCACGCCGAAAGCGAGCAGTACTATCTGCACCTTTTCGCTGCCGAGCAGGCCGATCTTAACTGGGAAAATCCGCAAGTGCGCGCGGAGCTGAAAAAGGTCTGCGAATTCTGGGCCGATCGCGGGGTGGACGGTCTGCGCCTCGACGTGGTGAATCTGATTTCCAAAGATCAGAGCTTCCCGAGCGATCCGGTCGGCGACGGTCGCTGCTTCTATACCGATGGCCCGCGCGTGCATGAATTTTTGCAGGAGATGAGCCGCGACGTGTTCACTCCGCGAGACTTAATGACCGTCGGCGAGATGTCCTCAACCACTCTAGATCACTGCCAGCAGTACGCTTCGCTGGAAGGCAGTGAGCTGTCGATGACCTTCAACTTCCACCACCTGAAGGTCGACTATCCGGGCGGCGAAAAGTGGACGCAGGCGAAGCCGGATTACGTGGCGCTGAAATCCCTGTTCAGCCACTGGCAGCAGGGCATGCACAACGTGGCGTGGAATGCCCTGTTCTGGTGTAACCACGACCAGCCGCGCATCGTGTCGCGCTTCGGCGATGAAGGCGAGTACCGCGTGACCGCTGCGAAAATGCTGGCGATGGTGCTGCACGGCATGCAGGGCACACCGTATATTTATCAGGGTGAAGAGATTGGCATGACCAATCCGCATTTCGCGAAGATCGCGGATTATCGCGACGTGGAAAGCCACAATATGTATGCCGAACTGCGCGAACAGGGCCGCGATGCCGACGAGTTGCTGGCGATCCTCGCCAGTAAATCCCGCGACAACAGCCGCACTCCAATGCAGTGGACCAGCGAAACTCACGGCGGTTTCACCACCGGCAAGCCTTGGATCGGGCTGGCGGATAACGTTCAGAGTATCAACGTTCAGGCAGCGCTAAAGGATACTGATTCGGTGTTTTACACCTATCAGCAGCTTATCGCCCTGCGCAAAGACGAGCCGCTGCTGACGTGGGGCAACTATCTGGATCTGCTGCCAGAACATCCGTCATTGTGGTGCTATCGCCGCGAATGGCAGGGACAAACGCTGATAGTGGCGGCGAACCTCAGCCGCGAGCCTCAGCGCTGGGAAGCAGAGACCAGCGAAGGTGAGTGGGAGGTGGCGATGAGCAACTATCCGGAAACGCAAAGCAAACCGGGCGCGATGACGCTGCGCCCGTTTGAAGCGGTATGGTGGATACAAAAACCTTAAAGCAAAACATTGCCCGGTTGCGCTAACGCTTACCGGACCTACCTGGACGTTGTAGGTCCGGCAAACGCAGTGCCGCCGGGCACTTGTCAGGTATTAGGCACACCTTCCACTGCTGTCGCACTCTGCTGTGCAGAAGCATGTTCTTCTTTCGCTTTAAGACGATCCCAGGCGCGGAAGAACGGATAGTAAATCACCAGCGAAATCCCCAGGTTCACCACCTGTAACACCGTCCCGGAAACATGCCCGCCGGTCGCCAGATAGCCGCTGATGAAAATCGGCGTGGTGAACGGCAGCGCAATCCCCGCGGGCGGTGCCACTAACCCGGTCGCCATCGCGGTGTAGCTGACAATCACCAGCACCACCGGCGTCAGGATAAACGGCAGGAAGAAGTACGGGTTCATCACCAGCGGAATACCAAACACCATCGGCTCACTGATGTTAAACAACGCGGCCGGAGCGGCAATTTTCCCGAGCTGGCGCATCTGCGCACTGCGGCTTCTGAGCACCATGAAAATCACCAGCCCCAACAGCGCGCCGGTGCCGCCTGGCGCTATCCACAGATCGTAAAACTGCTGCGTGATGATGTGAGGAATAGGCAGTCCGTTCTGGAACGCGGTCAGGTTTTCCGCCATATTCGACAGCCACACCGGCTGGATGAACACCAGAACGATGGCATCGCCGTGCAGGCCCAGCGTCCACAGAATGCCAATCAGAATCACCGAGATGATCATCCCCGGCAGCGTGCCGCCGACGTGGTGCATCGGAATGCCGATAATGGTGGCGATCATGCTGTTAATATCGCCGAACGGGGAGGCTTCCACCGCCAGACGCAGCGCCAGCACCACCGCCAGTACGCAGAAACCTGGAACCAGCGCGAGGAACGATTTGGCCACCGCAGGCGGCACGCCGTCCGGCATGCGGATCACCAGGTTGCGGCTGGCAACAAAGCGGTAAATCTCGGTGGAGAGCAGCGAAATCACAATCGCCACGAACAGCCCCTGACTGCCCACCATGCTGACCGGGATCACCCCTTTCACCACTTCCGCCGCGCCGTGCACCGGCGTGAACAGCGTGTTCTGCGGAATGGTCATCACGAAGGCCACCACCGACATCGCCCCGGCGGTGAGCGGGTCGAGCGTGCGGTATTTTTCCGCCAGGCGATAGGCGATACCAAAGCTCGAAATCAGCGCCATGATGTCGTAGGTCGCCTTGACCGGATAGAGCATTTTATCGCGCCACAGATCGCCAAACAGATGGCTCATCATGTCGGCATAGCCCGGCACCGGCAGGTAAGCAAAAATCAGGAAGAACGAGCCAATCAGCATGAACGGCATATTCAGGATGATACCGTCGCGTACCGACAGCACGTGCTTTTGCCCGGCGATTTTCAGCGCGACGGGCATGACATAGCGTTCAATCAACGTTGTTTTTGACATGATAATTCCCGTCTTCTTAATTAGTTAAACTGCGGCAGCCACTGACGGTTCAGGGTCAGCACTTCTTCCAGTAACGCCTGCGCGTCGGTCACGTTGCCCACCAGCGGGTTGGTGACCAGCGCCAGCAGCGCGCTTTCACGACAGCCATGAACCGCCGCTTCAATCGTCAGTTCTTCAAACGCTTTCACCTGCTGCGTCAGGCCATTCATCGCAGGCGGCAGCGGGCCGAAGGCCAGCGGACGCGCACCCTGCGCATCGATAATACTGTTAGTTTCCACCACCGCATCGTCCGGCAGCCCATGAATAGCGCCGTTGTTACGGGTGTTGACCACCATCTCTTTGCCGAGGTTGTTGTGGATGGCGTTAATCAGCTCCACCGCCACTTCGGAGTAGTACGCACCGCCGCGGAAGCTGAGCTGCTCCGGTTTCTCGTCCAGGTTCGGGTCGGCGTACAGCTCAAACAGCTCCTGCTCAACCTTCATCACCTGCTCAGCGCGGGTGCCTTTACTTTTCGCTGCTTCAATTTCATCGGCCAGCATCGCCGGCGTCAGCCAGAAATAGCGGTGATACGGGCAGGGCACCGCCTTCAGCGCGCGCAGGAAATCAGCGGGCCACGGCAGCTCTTTAATGTTGTTCATCGACAGCGCCGTGCCGTCGCACAGCATCTCAATCACTTTCCCGGTCACGTCCTGGTGGTCCTGCATCACTTTGTGGATCCAGACCATGTGGTTGAGCCCGGCAAAGCGCAGGTTGAGCGTGGCTTCATCGGCGTTGAGCATTTTGCCAATCATGTGCTGCATATTGATCGGCACGTTGCACAGGCCGATGATTTTGGCTTTGCTGTAGCGGCTGACCGCCTCGGTGACGATCCCCGCCGGGTTGGTAAAGTTGAGGATGAATGCGTCCGGCGCGAGCTCCTCCACTTTGCGCGCCACTTCGAGGATCACCGGAATGGTGCGCAGTGCTTTGGCAAAACCACCCACGCCGGTGGTCTCCTGCCCCAGCAGGTTGTATTTCAGCCCCAGGCGTTCATCCTGAGCGCGCGCCGCCAGCTGGCCTACGCGCAGCTGCGTCAGCACGAAGTTGGCCCCGCGAATAGCCTCATCCAGCGCGAAGTGCACGCTGACTTTGACGTGCTCAAGCCCTTTGTGCTTCAGCATCCGCTGGGTTAACGCCGCGATGATGTTGACCTTTTCCCGCCCGGACTCCACGTCCACCAGCGCCAGCTCCGTGACCGGCAGCTGGTCATAGCGCACGATGATCCCTTCAATCAGTTCAGGGGTATAGCTGCTTCCGCCGCCGATCACGGCGATTTTCAATGGCTGCATGATGACCTCGATTTCGGCACGCAAAAGCCCCCGCGCAAGCGAGTACGCCACGCGTTTGTGCCAGGCAGATTAAAGGAAAATTAGTGGGCGATAAGGGCCAGCGCTTTGTCGAGCACCGCAGCGCCGCGCATCAGGCCGTAGTCCGCCATGTCGATCACCGCCACGGCTTTCCCCTGCGGGGCAGCCAGCGCCGTCAGACGAGCGGCTTCGTATTTGACCTGCGGGCCAAGCAGCACCACGTCGGCACCCGGCAGTTCACGTTCGAACTCGGCGACGGGCACCGCGTAAATGTCCAGCGTCAGTGAGCGCTGCTCGGCTTCGGCCTTCATCTTGTTGACCAGCATGCTGGTCGACATCCCTGCGGCACAGCATAAAACGATTCGTTGCATGACTCCCCCCTCCCCTTTGATATCCCCCATCGGCGTGGGCGACTATTTTGTTAAGATTATGTAATGGTGAAGGCTATATGAAATTTATTTTCATGAGTGTGATCGGGGCGTAATTTTTCACCATTATGTGATTACTCTGCGCATCAGGGATTAGCGAAAACGTAGGCGTCATCAGGAATTAGTGGTATAAGGAGGGTAATCGATAAGTGAAAAATATTTTCAAACCGTGACATCACGCAAAGGACAGAACCGGATGGACATCGTCGGTCAGCTGCAGGAAGGGATGGGGCGTTTCAGCGCTCAGGAGTCCCGGGTGGCAGCGTTTATTCTGGAAAATATGAGCTTTACCGCCAGCGCCTCCATTGACGAGCTGGCGGCGAAGGCTGGCGTCAGCCCGGCGACCATCACCCGTTTCGCGCGTTCGGTGGGCTGCGACGATATTCGCGATTTGCGTAAACAGCTGGCGCAGGCCAGCGAGCGCCGCTCCACCTGGCTTCAGGGCAACAGCGCTGCCCTGCCCTCAAGCTGGCGTGACTGCTTTGATGTGGTCACCCTGACGCTGACGCATCAGCTACAGCACACCAACGAAAGCGCACTGGAAAAACTGAAAGACCGCCTTCTTAACGCCCGCGCAGTGCACTGTTTTGCCCTCGGCGAGCAGGATATTCCGCTCGCCACGCTGCTTCAGCACCAACTGCTGCCGCTCGGTATTGCGATTAATCTCTGCCAGGACGGCAATATGATGCGGATGATCGCCAGCACGCTCAGCGACGATCACCTGCTGCTGGTTCTGGCGACGGGTGCTGCCGATAACCTGCTGCAAAGCGCGACGTTGCAGGCCAGAATGCAGGGGGCGACAATCTTTGCCCTCACTCCACAGGGCCATGCGCTTGGCAATATGGCCGCCGGGGTGATGCCACTGGCGCCGTCACCACAGGCCGCGCGGTATGCTCTGCTGATGCTGGTCGACCTGCTGAACGATACCTTGATCGCATGAATGTATTCAGCGCAGCGGTTGCGCGATGACCAGCTGATTTTGTTGGTTTTTTGCGCAACCTCACTTATCAGAAATTTCATCAAAAGCCACATCGCCCGTCCTCTGCGCCATCCCATTTTTACTTTGTCCTGCATCAAAAAAATCGCAAACATGTTTGATGCAAATCACTATATATAGAACTTAGAATGCACCCCGGCCCTACATATTGTATTAATCGTCTATTCTCTCACCATAGCCAGTTGGATGCTGAAAGGTGAGTTTGTGGATAAAAAGGGCCGGAACCAGAGGAAGTGATTGACTGGCTTGCCATCTCACTCCTCGGGTTAGCATTCCCCCTCTGTGGATAACCTGTTCTTATAAATATGGAGTGATCATGACACCGCATGTGATGAAACGAGACGGCTGTAAAGCGCCTTTCAACTCAGCGCGCATACAGGAAGCTATCCTGCGTGCCGCCAAAGCAGCGGGAGTCGATGACGCAGACTATTGCGCCACCGTCGCAGAAGTCGTCAGCCAGCAGATGCAGGGCCGCGACCAGGTTGATATCAACGAGATCCAGACCGCTGTCGAAAACCAGCTGATGTCCGGGCCGCACAAGCAGCTGGCGCGCGCCTACATCGAATATCGTCACGACCGTGACGTCCAGCGTGAAAAACGCGGTCGCCTGAACCAGGAAATTCGCGGCCTGGTTGAGCAGACTAACTCCGCGCTGCTCAACGAAAACGCCAACAAAGACAGTAAAGTGATCCCTACCCAGCGCGACCTGCTGGCCGGTATCGTTGCCAAGCACTACGCCCGCCAGCATCTGCTGCCGTACGACGTGGTGCAGGCGCACGAGCGCGGTGAAATTCACTACCACGACCTCGACTACTCGCCGTTCTTCCCGATGTTCAACTGTATGCTGATCGACCTGAAAGGCATGCTGACCAAAGGCTTCAAGATGGGCAATGCGGAAATTGAGCCGCCGAAATCCATCTCTACCGCCACGGCGGTAACCGCGCAGATCATCGCTCAAGTCGCAAGCCACATCTATGGCGGCACAACGATTAACCGCATTGATGAAGTGCTGGCGCCGTTCGTCACCGAAAGCTTTGAGAAACATCGTAAGACAGCGGAAGAGTGGCAAATTCCTGATGCGGAAGGCTATGCTCATTCCCGTACGGAAAAAGAGTGCTACGACGCCTTCCAGTCGCTGGAATACGAAGTGAACACCCTGCACACTGCCAACGGTCAGACGCCTTTCGTCACCTTTGGCTTTGGTCTGGGCACCAGCTGGCAGTCACGGATGATCCAGCAGTCTATTCTGCGTAACCGTATTGCCGGGCTGGGTAAAAATCGTAAAACCGCGGTGTTCCCGAAACTGGTATTTGCGATCCGCGACGGTCTGAACCACAAAGCGGGTGATGCTAACTACGATATCAAGCAACTGGCGCTGGAATGCGCAAGTAAACGCATGTACCCGGATATTCTTAACTACGATCAGGTGGTTAAGGTGACTGGCTCGTTCAAAACCCCAATGGGCTGCCGCAGCTTCCTGGGCGTGTGGAAGAACGAGAACGGCGAACAGGTCCACGAAGGCCGTAACAACATCGGCGTAATCAGCCTCAACCTGCCGCGCATTGCGCTGGAAGCCAAAGGCGACGAAGCCGCGTTCTGGACCCTGCTGGACGAGCGCCTGCAGCTGGCGCGCAAAGCGCTGATGACCCGCATCGCCCGTCTGGAAGGCGTGAAAGCGCGCGTGGCGCCAATCCTGTATATGGAAGGTGCCTGCGGCGTGCGTCTGAAAGCCGACGATGACGTTTCAGAAATCTTCAAAAACGGTCGCGCGTCCATTTCTCTGGGCTACATCGGCATTCACGAAACCATTAATGCGCTGTTTGGTAAAGAGCATATGTACGACAGCGAAGCGCTGCGTGCAAAAGGTGTCGCCATCGTCCAGCGTCTGCGCGATGCGGTTGATCTGTGGAAGGACGAAACCGGTTACGGCTTCAGCCTGTACAGCACCCCAAGCGAAAACCTGTGCGACCGCTTCTGCCGCCTCGACACCGCCGAGTTTGGCCTGGTCAATGGCGTAACCGACAAAGGCTACTACACCAACAGCTTCCACCTCGACGTGGAGAAGAAGGTTAACCCGTACGACAAGATCGACTTCGAAGCGGCGTACCCTCCACTGGCTAACGGCGGTTTCATTTGCTACGGCGAGTACCCGAACATTCAGCACAACCTGAAGGCGCTGGAAGACGTGTGGGATTACAGCTACAAGCACGTACCGTATTATGGCACCAACACGCCAATCGACGAGTGCTACGAGTGCGGCTTTACCGGTGAATTCGAATGCACCAGCAAAGGCTTCACCTGCCCGAAATGCGGTAACCACGATGCAGCCCGCGTCTCTGTCACCCGCCGCGTGTGCGGTTACTTAGGCAGCCCGGACGCGCGTCCGTTCAACGCCGGCAAGCAGGAAGAAGTGAAGCGCCGCGTGAAGCACCTTGGGAACGGGCAGATCGGCTAAGGTTTCAGTCCGATTTCCCCCTCTCCCCGGCCCTCTCCCTCAAGGGAGAGGGAGAACTTCGCGCCGATCCATTCCCTCTCCCTCAGGGAGAGGGTTAGGGAGAGGGTGAAAAGCATCTACATGAGTCCAAAATGAATTACCACCAGTACTACCCTGTCGACATCGTCAACGGCCCCGGCACTCGCTGCACCCTGTTCGTTTCTGGCTGCGTCCACGAATGTCCTGGCTGCTACAACAAGAGCACCTGGCGGCTGAACTCCGGCATGCCGTTTACTCTGGAAATGGAAGACAAGATCGTCAGCGATCTTAACGATACCCGTATTCCGCGCCAGGGGCTGTCGCTGTCTGGCGGCGATCCGCTGCATCCAAAGAACGTGCCGCATATCCTGCGCCTGATAAAACGCGTTCACGCTGAATGCAAAGGGAAAGATATATGGCTCTGGACGGGTTATAAAATCGGTGAGCTTACGGCTGAGCAAAAAGAAGTGGTGGATTTGATTAACGTACTGATTGATGGAAAATTTGTGCAGGATTTAAAAGATCCGGCGCTGATCTGGCGCGGTAGCAGTAATCAGGTGGTCCATCATCTGCGTTAATCGTTCGCGACTAAATAAAAAAACGCCCGCAGGCGTTTTTTTTATTTACGGTAGTCAGCAGGCGTATAACCCGACTGAATAAACGTAAAGACGTTATCAAACGGCACCATGGCCGATTTACAAAAAATGCATTTCGCACCATGCGGATTGCTCGCCGTCACGTCGTATGCCGACGTGCGGTACTGGGAGCCATGGCAGCATGGGCAGCGAAAATGGATAGCATTAGTCATATTTTTCATATCAATCACCTTTATAATTTTTTTGGGTAAATGGTTTGAAACAAAATTTGACGAGGTAGAAAAGAAAAAACCACAGGGGAATATCGAGAGATACTACAGATGATGGGAATTGCTTTTTAAATGTTACTTCAGTAAATTTTCACGTTCAAACCGAACTATCATTAACGCATGAATATTGTCACCCGACAAGCGCTGTTCTACAAAGAATTGTAAATATTATTTCTTTTCCTCATCGTTGACGCTGAGCAGTCATCACCTTTAATGATGACTGCCGGAAATAACTGGTTGATTAAAAACGACTGACGCACTCCATCGCCACGGTTTTAAACTCGGTGAAATTTTTGCACTGGCATAAGCGCGCCATCGCTCTTTCCCGCAGGAAAGTGACAAAAATATCATAAATCGCCATCGCTTCTTCGTATTCGCTTTTGCTGATCGCCAGCAGGAAAATCACATGGGCCGTTTCATCGCCCCAGGCAATGCCTTTCGGGGCCAGCACGGTGTAGACCACCGTTTTCCGCGCCAGCAGGCCTAAGGCGTGCGGCAGCGCAATGCCATCACCCAGCATGGTGCTGACAATCGCTTCACGTTCAAGGACAGACCCGACAAACTCAGGATCGACAAAGCCTTCTTCGGTTAGCTGCTCACACAGCTCGCTAATCAGCGTTTGCTGATCGACTGGCTCATGGATCACGCGGAAATGGCGGGCATCGAAGTATTTTTCCAGCATCCACGGACGGGTTCTGTCCACCAGCACCAGTTTGCCGATCTGTTCCAGCTGATACTCCGTCGGGAACGGAGACATCACTACCACCGGCTTATCTTTTTCGGTGATGCGTACCGTGGTAACCACAAAATCTTCGCTGATACTTTCGCGCTGTTCGTAGTCGCGCTGGGTGATGGTTTCGGTCATCACCAGCTGCGGATATTTGCGCTGCAACACGGCCTCAATCATGCGCACCATCGCGTTGCCTGCATCGCACACCAACAGCACGCGCGGCTGGCGCTGATAGCCGATGTTGTAATGCCGCTCCAGGCCCACGCCGATATGCAGCACCAGGAATCCGATTTCGTTTTCGCTGATGGTCCACGGCGTGTATTTGCTCCAGCCGGATACCGCCGCCAGGGTCATATCCCAGGCCATCGGATAGTGCTGCTTGATGTTATCCAGCAGTGGATTGGGGATCATTATCTGGTAGCGCACGCGGGTGATCATGGTGCGAATATGCGTCAGTAAATCCGCGTGTAGTTGCTCATCGCTGAGCAGATTGTAGTTATAGTGGGTGTTGATGTAGTGCAGGATGTAGTTCACCAGCGCTTCGTCATCGTCGGCGTTGATATGGCCAGGCTCCATCTCCTGCACCTGACGCGCAGCAATGTGCACCCGCAGCCAGTTCTCTTCTGAGGCCGCCAGCGTTTTTCCGGTGAGCTGTTCAAGCGTGCCCGCGATAGCCTGCGCCGCCTGCACCACCTTTTCATCCACGTCATCGGCGGTAAATTCCGGCAATGGATAGCCTTCGCTGATACGACGCACCGCCACCGCGCAGTACAGGCGCACGAACAGCTCGCCTTCGTCCGTCAGGCGGATGTGGTAGCGGTTGAATACTTCCTGCAAAACACCGGCTAATTTTTCTGGCACGCCTTCGTTCAGCGCTTCTTTGATAACTAATGGATTCGCACTGTCCTGCTGCGCCAGCTGCCACAGCAAGTCCGTCAGACAGGCGCGGATCGCCATTTCGCTGCCGAACAGCTTCACGCCGTGGCGCGGGCGGGTTTCCAGCGTCAGCTGATAGCGCGCCAGCCATTCGCGCACTTCGGCCATATCGCCCTGAAGTGTGGCACGGCTGACAAACCATTCATCAGCTAAATCTTCGAGCTTGAGGGAAAAGGCCGAAGTCAGAAAACGCACCATCAGATAGTGCACGCGCTCGCTTCCCGTGCGCGGGATGCGCAGGGTACGAGGCCGTGAGTCCTGTAGGGATTCAAAGAGGTCTCGATCGTCGATTCTGAGCTGGTAGCCGTTGCCCCGGCTCAGCACAAACTGCGCGCCGTGCTGAGCCAGCAGTGCATTGAGCGCGGTAATGTCAGCCCGAACGGTACGCGTGGAAACGGACAACCGCTGCGCCAGTTCGTCCTGCGGCAGGGTTTCGTTTTGCAACAGATCAAACAGTTGCGCTAAGCGTTGGTTCGGGAATCGCACTCGGTGTCCTCTTGATTCTGTCGGGCGAAGTACGCCCGACCTTTTGCCTGTTATTTTGCTGATATCACCATTTGCGACGGGCTTCCCACCGCAGTGTAGCCCGGTTCAAACGTCAGCTTGCCGGTCTTTGGCGCGACCTTAAAGCGGGTGATATTGTCGCTACGCTGGTTCATCACGTACAGCCACTGGCCTTTTGGATCCAGCGTCACGGTGCGCGGGTAGTCACCACGGGTCCACATATCATCCTGATGAATAAGCTCTCCGTCGGCAGATACCGTAAAGTGTGCGACGCTGTTATGCAAACGATTGGCGACATAGAGCTGTTTTCCGTCATGACTCAGCGCCAGACCAGCAGCAAAGTTGGTGCCTTTAAACTCTTTTGGCAGGGAAGAAACCGTTTTGCCTTCCGTCAGCGTCCCTTTCGCCAGATCCAGACGATAATGGGTCAGCGTGGAGGCCTCTTCGTTGATTAACCATAGCCCATCGCCTTTTGGCGTAAAGACAAAGTGACGCGGCCCGGCTCCTTTCGAAGAAGCATTGATAAACGGCGGATCGTTCGGCGTCAGCTTGCCGCTGGCGTCGTCAAAGGTGTACTGATAGATCCGATCCAGACCCAGATCCGTCGAAAAGACGTATTTGCCCTGAGGATCGGCGGAGATCATATGCGCATGCGGGCCATTATGATCGCTGATGGCAAAGCTGCCTTCCGCTGCGGCCTCCGGTTTTCCTGCTCCGGCCGGGCCCTGATCCTGATGAGTGTCAGTAGCTTCGCCCAGTGAACCATCCTCTTTCACCGGCAGCACTGCAATAGTACCGCTGACGTAGTTGGCCACCAGCAGATGACGGCCATTCGGCGTCAGTGACAGATACACAGGACCCGCACCGCCGGAGGAAACCTGATTCAGCTCCGTCAGAGAACCGTCATCGGCGATCTTCATCGCCTGCACCAGCCCTTTTTCCGCTTCGCTGGCGACATACAGCGTGTGACCATCTTTTGAAACCGTCAACTGCGCCGCGTTTGGCAGCGAACTGACCAGGGTTTTATTTTGCAGATCGCCAGTGTGGGGATCGACCGTAAAGCGGTACAGCCCTTCACCGTTCGGATTATAGGTGCCAACCCAGGCAAACTGAGTTTGCGCGGTGGCGGCGGTGGCAAGCAGAGAGAATGAAGCGACAAGCAGGTGACGTGCAGACAGCATGATGACTCCTTGACGGTTGCGGTTATTTTCCCCTCACCCTAACCCTCTCCCCGGAGGGGCGAGGGAATCGATCGGCGTCGGGGATGGGTACTGAGGTAAGCGGGCGGTTTTCTCCCTCTCCCTTTTGGGGAGAGGGCCGGGGTGAGGGGAAATTACCCCACCAATTTTTTAGTCATTTCCAGCAAAGTACGAACATCTTCAGGACGCGTGTCACCGCTGTCTTTATCGATGATAGAGCTGTAGATATGCGGGATCACTTTCTTCACGCCGGCATCCAGCGCGATCTTCAGGATTTCGCTGTAGTTCTCCAGATCGATCCCGCCGGTTGGTTCCAGCCAGAAGTCGTGACGGGCGCAGGCTTCTGCCACCACTTTGTACTCGTCACGGCTTTTCAGACCGCCCATCGGGAAGTATTTCACCGAGCTACAGCCCATGTCTTTCAGCATCGCAATCGCGGTTTCAACGGGCACAATCCCGTCCTGCTCTTTGCTGCTCAGCGGACCGGTGGAGATTTTCACCATGCCTGGCGTGCCGGTTGGGGAAACCAGACCGTTGACTACGGTATCGTTCTGACCGAGCAGCGCGCGGCTGGTCGCTACGCCGGTGAACACCTGGTTCACGTGCTGCGGCTGCACTTCACGGGAGATTTCACTCACCATCTGTGACTGGTTTGGATCGCCAGCACCCAGGCCTACGGACAGCGCGTTATCGATAAGCTTCGCGTATTCGCGCATATCGGCCACCGCCGTTGGCACGTCCGGATAGTTTTTGGAGAGGACGCCTACCAGTACATGACCTTCCGCCGCTTCATAAACGGCGCTGGCGTTAGCTTTGGAGCCTGCCAGTACGTTCAGGCATACGCGGTCACGATAGTAATTTGGGGTCAGTTTCATGCGTTTTTCTCCTTGTTCAGCACTTCGGCAATCCGTTGTGCCACGATATCCAGCTGCTGTGCGTTTACGCTGCGCACATCGGCTTCAATAATGCCTTCATTAGCTTTGTAGCCACGGAAGTAGATGGCGTATTCGCCCTGCTTCAGCGCAGCCACCACATCTCCGGTCGGCACGCGGGTCACCGCTTCATCAAATTTGATTTCCGCACGGGCGATATCACGACCGGCAGAGTCCCAAACCACGCGGGCAGTCACGCCGTTCAGCTCATTCAGGGCAGCGATAAACGGCGTCATTTTTTCCACCATCTGCGCACCGCTTTCTTTCTCGGCGTGCAAGTAGTATTCGATAGCGCAGGTCAGGCCAAGAATGCCTTCTTTACCGACTTTCATCGCGCGGCCAATGCCGCCGGTCTGGCGTTTTACCCACTCAACGTACTGAGTTTTGCCGATCACCAGCCCGCTGGTCGGCCCTTCAATCGCTTTCGCGCCGCTGTAGATAACCAGGTCCGCGCCCATGCGGTAGTAGCACTGCAAATCTTCTTCCGCCGCCGCATCTACAATCAGCGGCAGGTTGTGTTTACGCGCGACTTCCGCCGCCTGGGACACGTTCAGCATGCTCTTCTGCACGCAGTGGTGAGATTTGATGTAAAGGATCGCAGCAGTTCGCGGGGTTATCGCCGCCGCCAGCTGATCGGCTGAACATTCGTTGGCGTAACCGGCTTCCACCAGTTTGCCGCCGCCCAGCATCACCATGGTGCCAACCGGCGCGCCAAAGTTAACGTTGTGGCCGCGCGGCAGGACGATTTCGTTGTTCTCAATCGTGGTACCGTGCAGATTCTCCAGCAGCCAGTCGCTGTCTTTGACCAGCACCGCAGCGATGGACTGAGCGATACCTGCGGAAGCGCAGGACACCACGGTCGCGCCTTCCACATCCAGCAGCTTCGCGATGTATTCTCCGGTTTTGTTCACCAGGTCTTTCATTTCAAAGTACTGATTCATCCCCGCCATCGCCGCTTCCACCACTTCCGGGCGCGGTGTGGAAACGCCCAGCGCGGTCATGCGGCCGGAGGTGTTGATCACTTGTTTCAGCTGGTACTTCTCAAAAATCGAAGGCATGTTCTGCACTCCCTTGTTCGGTCATATAGCCCTTGCCCGCGCGAATCGCAGCCAGCGGTACCAGATCCAGGTCCACTTCGAGGGCGTTGTTTTCGGCATCCACCAGCGTCAGCGGCTGGCGTTTCAGAGTAAAAATGGTCAGGTCGGCATCAAAGCCCACCGCCAGCTGGCCTTTGTGCTTCAGGCGGATAGCCTCGGCAGCGTTAGCGGTCACGCAGTTGATGACCTGCGGCAGCGACAGGCCGATAGCGAGGAATTTCGCCATCACCCGCGCCAGAGAATGCACCGGCCCGTTGATGCGGTTACGGCAGTAAATGTCGGAGCTGATGGTGTGCGGCAGAATGCCCTGCGCAATCGCCAGCTTCGCGACTTCGAAACTGAAGCTCGCAGTGCCGTGACCGACATCCAGCTTGATCCCGCGCTTGAGCGCGTCGGAAACGGAAGCGCGCAGCTCACCCGCAGGCGTCAGAATGCGGTTTGGTTTACCGTTGTAGCAGTGGGTGATGATGTCGCCGGAGGTCAGCAGTTCGGTGATCTCATCCAGGTTCGGCGGGTTGTTGCCGATGTGCACCATCAGCGGTAAATCGCCGTTGGCCTTCTGGATCTGCTTCGCTTTTTCCAGCGGGGTAATACCGTTTTCACCGACCACGCTGCTGCTCATACGCGCTTTCAGGCCAACGATAAAATCCGGATGACGCTTGATGGCAGCACCTGCCGCCTCAGCGTCAATGTTCGCCATGTTCGCCAGCTCGTTCTGCGCAATCAGCCCCACTTTGGAGATATTGAGCAGCGCGCGGACGTCGGTGCCGCATTTACGGGTGATGTCGTAGAACTCGTCCACGTCATCGGCGCCGGTGCTGCCCGCATCGATCACGGTCGTTACGCCCGTTGCCACGCCCACGCTGTCGGGCTCATCGTTGTAAATCGGCGATTTCGGATAGCAGTGGACGTGTAAATCAATCCAGCCTGCGCTGACATAGTGCTCCCCGTTCAGGGAGACGACTTTCGTCGCCTCACCGTTCAGGTTGCCCAGGGCCGCAATCTTTCCGTCTTTAATGGCGATATCCGTTACCGTATCGTCAACCAGGCGTGCGCCCTTAAGCAGTAAATCAAACATCGCTTTCTCCTTGCAGACTTAACCGATAGCCACCGGGAAGATGGAACCGAGGATCATCGCGCCGAGGATAGCGCCACCGGTGATCGGCTTCTGCCAGATGTAGAAAATTAATGCGCCAACCAGCGAACCAATCCCGATCGGAATGGAAGCCGTCATTGCACTGAGGATAATCAATGGGCCGAGGAAGCGGCCGGAGGCGTTACCCGCGCCCATCATCACGTCGGCACCGTAGGTGGAATCGCTCTGATTAACGGTGAATTTACGCGCCAGGATGATCACGTAACCAATCGCCAGGCCAATCACCAGCCCCGTCACCAGGGAAGCGGCAAAGTTCGCCACCGGGAAGACGATGCCCGCGCCCAGCAGCAGCGCCGGAACGCCAAGGCCTACGCCAGTCTGGATCGCGCCGCCGATATCGAGGATCCCCACCAGAGAACCTTCAATGATTCGGGCAAACAGGAAGCTCGCGCCGAAAGCCGCTACCGCGCCGTAAACGCCGGTATCCATCCCTGCTTTCAGCATCGCCACGAAGGCCACTTCGTTGAAAGCACCAATGCCGTACAGGTAGTACATGTGTGTCCCGGCGAACACGCCGGAGGAGAGCAGGCCAACAAAAATCGGGAATGACCAGTCTGCGTACCAAAAACCTTTATTCTGTTCCATGTGGTATCCCCTTATTTGCCGCTCAGCGAGTTATGCAGCAGATCCAGCCAGTTCGGCACGGTCATATGGAAGGATTCGATCATCTTCATGTCGAAGCCGCGGAAGAAGCCGCTCAGGACGAACAGGACAATCACTGCCGCCATCATCACCTTGGTGATTTTGTTCCAGCCCGCTTCTTCTACGCCCTTACCAATCAGGATACCCAGCACCAGGCCAGGAACGGCGTTACCCATAATCAGCTGCGCTGCGCCGCCGAAAATAGTCGCCCAGAAGCCAGATTTCTTACCGGCGTCAATCGCCGCCAGCCAGAAGATAACCGGCATCACGGTGTTCACCAGCAGGTTGGCCGCAGGGACCAGCACCTTAACGGCGGTGACCTGAAGCGCTTCCGGCACGGCGGAAGCCGTGGAGTTCAGGAAGGCCACCACGATCATGCCAATCACGCCGCAGGCAATCGCCATTTTCTTAGGATTGTGCAGCGTTTCACCGACGTTGCGGTTTTTCAGCATCAGGGCAGAAGCACCCCAGTGCGGGATGATGCGGTGGTCAACGTCCTGAGTGAAGGAACCCGCCGCTACGGACGATGCCCAGGCGTTGAAGAAGAAGCCCAGACCGAAGGAGAAGTGTGAAGCCGGGTCGCCCTCGCAGGAGTTGAGTTCGCCCAAAGTACGAAATGCACCCATCCCTTGCGTGGTGGGCGCATGAAACATGCGTGCAGCTCCGGCGCCCACACCGACGCCGACCAGGCCACCGATAATAAGCGATTTAATAAGGATAATCAGGAACATGAGTCTGTCCTTTTCTAATGGTTATGTTGTCGTGACGAAATCCACTTTGTCGAGGTTTAACGCTGTCACGTTGACGGTGACATCCAGCTCCACGCTGAACGTGCGTCGTTCCCGGCGCAGAAAGAAAAACAGAAAGGCTTCTTTCCGGACCGCTTCCCGCGCCTGAACAACCACCACGTCCTGTGGTTCAATGCGCAGCAGAATTTTTGGCGATGACTTCATCACCGCCCCTTGTACCTGGTTGAGCGCATCGGCGAAGGCGCGTGCTTTGGCCTCGCCTTTGCCCTTCACCCTCACCGTGGTGGTGAATTGTTCTTTCATACTTACGCGCCGTACTTTTTCTGCCAGGCCAGCACCAGGCGCTCGCCGAGCTCTTCTTTGTCCATAAAGCCGAAGCCCAGCACGTTGGCGCCTTCGTTGATAGCGGTAACGCCTTCTTCAACGGAGCGCATGCCGTATTTGGCTTTGTAGCCGTGCTTGGTCTGTGCGGTAATCGCACCTGCACCGCCGCTGCCGCAGAAAGAGATGCCGAAGGTCGCGTTTTCCGCCTTCATCACATCGCCGAGCTTCATATCAGCAGCCACGCCCGGAACCACCACGGCACGTCCACCCGCTTTTTCCACGCCTGCTGCCACTTTCTGGCCTTTGCCCAGACGATCGCCAATCACTACGGTAATTTGTTCCATGTGTTTCTCCTTAAAGGTTTTCTTTTGCCACTTCGAAGTGCACCGACAGCAGCCAGGCTTCTTCATCCGGAAGGTTGCCAAACTGCGCCACCACTTCACGGGCAAGCGTCATTGATTCGGGTGAAATTTCTTCAAACAGGCTGGCTTCCACTTCCGGTAACGGTTCACCGGTCATTGACCGATGCGCCATGGCGCGGACGTGTGATGTCAGCATTTGTTCCTGGACGTCGTTGGGGATGATGTCATGACCTTTCAGCAGGCTGTACACCTGGCTCAGCATGCGTGTCGCAAGCTCTTCTGTCTGACTCCCTACGTCGGTAATGACTGCTCCGTTGTTCACTCTTCTGACCCCGTTTGTTGCGTCTGAGTTAAAACTAACGCGCGGGATTTCCGGTTTGTAGCGAGTTGTTTTCCACTTCGAAGTGGAAAGGTGAGCGGCAGGAGTGATCTGTCCCACATAATTTGGCTGAATACGGATTTAATGCTGGATAAGCGTGATGAATGTCACGGGAATCTGCTGAGAAAAAGCGGAAGCGCGGCGACGAAACCTTGCGAAGCAACTCGTAGAATTGTGATCCGGATAAGATTTTTTTATGACGTTACGGAAGAATACCCGCGGGTGCTTGAGGCTTTTCGTCTCAGGCATGGGACGAGAAGAAGAAAGCCCCACATTGACTCTAAATCAAGATGGGGCCTTGAACCTTCACGTTCCGACACGCGAAGGGATACTGCCTTATCTGCAACGTCGCAAGGAGGCATCCGTGAAACGTCCACAACCCATTGTCCGGGTTATGTTGATAATTGCTGTGACAATTATCGCACTGACTCTGATCATGCAACGAACCGTTTGCGAAATTTACTATCGCAGTGGTTCGCAGGAAGTGCACGCTCTACTGGATTGCAAGCCGGAGAGGAAGCAACAATAGCATGAAACTGGCGGGCGAAATTCCGAATTTCCCCGCCAGCCTTCCGTTAAGAGCGTAGGGCTCAGGCACCCATTCTTAACGATACTTCTGGTGATAGGTATTGCGGGTTCCGGCGAGATCTTTCGCCACGCCCTGCGCTTCCTTGATTTTGCCTTCGTTAGCAAGCTTTGTGGCGTTATCAATCTGACCAATCAGAATGTCAAAGCCGTGGCGGAAGTCTTTCATTTCCGGGCTGTCAGGCGCTTTGTTTTCCAGCTTCGGTGGCGTCTGCTTCTGGGCATCCTGTGCCGCGGTGCGCATCTTCGCGAGAGCCGCTTTCATTTCAGCGGCGTCGTCACTTTTCTGCACAATTTTCAGATTTTCGGACAGAGTATCCATGTCCTCGCCAAGGTCAGCAAAGGCCGGGGCGACGCCCATTATCAGGGTTGAGGCCGCGACGATGGCCAGCAGGTGTTTACGCATTGCTCACTTCCTTTTTCTTATTGGACAGGTTTGACGCGCTGAGCGCGCCACCATGAGAACACTGTTATTGACCGGCGATTTTCATTTCCGGCAGCAGTACGGATCCGCACTGAATATTGCTACGCGTTTCGATGTCATCGGCCACGGTCACGATGTCACGCCACATCTCTTTCAGGTTTCCGGCGATGGTAATTTCGCTCACCGGATACTGGATTACGCCATTCTCCACCCAGAAACCTGAAGCGCCGCGCGAGTAATCTCCCGTTACGCCGCTTACACCCTGGCCCATCAGCTCTGTCACCACAAGGCCGGTGCCCATCTCTTTAAGCAACTTTTCAAAACTCAGGCCGCGACCTTTGATGCGCCAGTTATGAATGCCGCCCGCGTGCCCGGTGCTTTTCAGCCCCAGTTTCCGCGCGGAGTAGTTAGTCAGCAGCCACTGGGTCAGAATGCCGTCTTTGATGATGTCGCGACGTTCCGTACGCACCCCTTCGCTGTCGAACGGCGTAGAGGCCAGCCCTTTCAGCAGGTGTGGATGCTCTTCAATGGTCAGCCATTCCGGCAGGATTTGCTTACCGAGAGAATCCAGCAGGAAGGTGGACTTACGGTAAACCGCGCCGCCCGCAATCGCGCCAACCAGATGGCCGAACAGCCCGGTCGCCACTTCGTTGGCGAAAATCACCGGCGCTTTCATGGTCGACAGCTTACGCGGCGACAGGCGGGACAGCGTGCGTCTGGCGCAATCAGCACCGACGGATTCGGGGTCATTCAGATCGCCCAGCGCGCGGCCAATGGTGTACGCATAGTCACGCTCCATATCGCCGTTTTCTTCCGCGATCACGCAGCTGGAAAGCGAATGACGGGTAGAGCAGTAGCTTTGCAGCATGCCGTGGCTGTTGCCGAAGACTTTAATCCCGTAGTGGCTGTTGAAGCTGCCGCCTTCGGTATTGGTGATACGTTTGTCCGCCTTCAACGCGGCTTGTTCAGCGCGAGCCGCCATTTCGATGGCTTCGTCCGGGGTTACTTCCGCCGGGTGGAACAGATCAAGATCAGGTGCGTCAAAGGCCAGCAGCTCTTTTTCCGCCACGCCGGCATAAGGATCCGGCGAAGTGTAGCGCGCGATATCCAGCGCAGCCTGTACGGTGCGGGCAATCGCCTCCGGGCTTAAGTCCGTGGAGGAAGCGCTGCCTTTGCGATTCTGATGATAAACGGTGATGCCAAGCGCACCATCGCTGTTGAATTCAACATTTTCCACTTCGCCATAGCGCGTGCTGACGCTGATCCCGGTGGTTTTTGAGACGCCAACCTCAGCGCCGTCAGACTTGCCTGCGGCCTGCTCCAGCGCGGTGGAGACGGCTTTTTCCAGTGCTTTACGCTGTTCTGCAACCTGTGTGATGACTTTCATCGCTAATGCCATAATGTAGAAAGGAGTTTATTGAAGTCTAACAGAGAACTGTTTTTCAGTGAGTGTTGAAACTGCTACCATGTGCCTCTTTTTTTAGGAGCCTGAGATGACAAAGCAGCCCGAAGACTGGCTCGACGACGTGCCCGGTGATGATGAAATTGACGATGAAGATGATGAAATCATCTGGGTCAGTAAAAGTGAAATTAAACGCGATGCCGAAGAGTTAAAACAACTCGGTGCCGAAATGGTTGAGCTTGGTAAGAATGCGCTGGATAAAATCCCGCTGGATGATGACCTGCGTGCCGCCATCGAACTGGCGCAGCGTATCAAGAAAGAAGGCCGCCGCCGCCAGCTGCAGCTGATTGGTAAAATGCTGCGTAACCGCGACGTGGATCCGATTCGCCAGGCGCTCGACAAGCTGAAAAACCGCCACAACCAGCAGGTTGCACTGTTCCATAAACTGGAACAACTGCGCGATCGTCTGATCGTGGAAGGGGATGATGCGGTAGCCGAAGTGCTGAAACTGTGGCCGGATGCCGACCGCCAGCAGCTGCGCTCGCTGATCCGCAATGCGAAGAAAGAGAAGGAAGGCAACAAGCCGCCGAAATCTTCCCGCCTGATTTTCCAGTATCTGCGCGAACTGGCGGAGAGCGAGGGGTAAACCACCCTCACCCCGGCCCTCTCCCTGAAAGGGAGAGGGAGAACGGCAAGCCCGCTCTGTACGGATCCCTCGCCCCTTTGGGGAGAGGGTTAGGGAGAGAGGAAAACTACGCTGTTGCTTCCGCTTTCTTCGTCAGCATATCCAGCAGCTTCTGGTGGATGCCACCAAACCCGCCGTTACTCATCACCAGAATATGGTCACCCGGCTGAGCAGATTTACCGATCATCTCGACCAGCGTATCCACATCCGCACTCCAGTGAGCAGGCTGAATGCAGGCATCGGCCACTTCTGCCACCTGCCATGGAATATGCTGCGGCTGCAGCAGGAAGACTTCGTCAGCGCGGCCTAATGACGGTGCCAGATCGTCTTTGCAGATCCCCATTTTCATGGTGTTAGAGCGAGGTTCCAGCACCGCAAGAATGCGTGCGGTACCACCCACTTTGCCACGCAGCGCCTGAAGGGTCGCCAGAATCGCCGTTGGGTGGTGAGCAAAATCGTCATACACGGTCACACCGTTGGCTTCGCCGCGCAGCTCCAGACGGCGGCGGGCGTTAATGAACGAACCCAGCGCATCGGCGGCATCCGCAGGTTTAACCCCAACATGGCGCGCTGCGGCAATCGCCATCAGGCCGTTGTGCATGTTGTGCTCGCCCACCAGGCCCCACTTCACCTGACCGACTTTTTCACCGTCCAGCCACACTTCCCACTCGGCGGCATCGGCGGTGATTTTCTTCGCCTGCCAGTGGCCCTGATCGCCCACCAGCTCCTGCTCACTCCAGCAGCCCATCGCCAGCGTATGCTTCAGATTGATGTCGTTTTCCGGCGCAATGATGCGGCCCTGGCCCGGTACGATACGCACCAGGTGATGGAACTGCTTCTGAATGGCTTTCAGATCGTCAAAGATATCCGCGTGGTCGAACTCAAGGTTATTGAGGATCAGCGTGCGCGGGCAGTAGTGCACAAACTTGGAACGTTTGTCGAAGAACGCGCAGTCATATTCATCGGCTTCAATCACGAAGAACGGGCTGTCGCCAAGGCGGGCAGAAACGTCGAAATTGCCCGGCACGCCGCCGATCACGAAACCTGGCTTGTAGCCGCAGGCTTCAAGGATCCAGGTGGCCATTCCGGCGGTAGTGGTTTTACCGTGCGTTCCCGCTACGGCAACGACCCAGCGGTCGCGCAGCACGAAGTCGTGCAGCCACTGCGGACCGGACATGAACGGAATATTCTTTTCCAGCACCGCTTCAACACACGGATTGCCGCGGGTCATCGCGTTGCCGATGATCACCAGATCTGGCTGCGGCTCAATCTGGCTCGCGTCGTAGCCCTGAATCAAATCGATGCCCTGCTCTTCCAGCAGGGTGCTCATTGGCGGGTAAACATTGGCGTCCGAACCGGTCACCTCATGGCCAAGAGAGCGGGCCAGCATCGCCAGACCGCCCATAAAAGTGCCACAAATTCCCAAAATATGAATGCGCATTCGTCACTGTTCCTCTTTCATCAGCCGCGCATTTTACTCTCATGTCGCGCGAGTTATAAATGCCTTTCGGCGAATTCTGTATTTTGCTGGCGCGATTCACCTGTACGCGGATTTTTGAATGTTTGTTAGGATTGTTACTTCAAACAGCATGACTCCATATCAATTGCAGGGAATGTGTTATGAAAACGTTAGGTGAGTTTATTGTCGAAAAGCAGCATGACTTTCCGCATGCCACGGGTGAACTGACTGCTTTGCTGTCGGCAATAAAGCTGGGCGCCAAGATTATCCACCGTGATGTCAACAAGGCCGGTCTGGTCGACATCCTGGGTGCCAGCGGCGCGGAAAACGTACAGGGAGAGGCACAGCAAAAGCTCGATTTGTTCGCCAATGAAAAACTGAAGGCCGCTCTGCGGGCGCGTAACATCGTCGCCGGGATCGCTTCAGAAGAAGAAGATGAAATCGTGGTGTTCGAAGGCTGTGAACACGCCAAGTACGTGGTGCTGATGGATCCGCTGGATGGCTCCTCCAACATCGACGTCAACGTCACCGTTGGAACCATTTTCTCTATTTATCACCGCATTACCCCAGTAGGTACCCCCGTCACCGAAGAAGATTTCCTGCAACCAGGCAATAAGCAGGTTGCCGCAGGCTACGTGGCCTATGGCTCCTCGACGCTGATGGTGTACACCACCGGCTGCGGCGTGCATGCGTTCACCTACGATCCTTCTCTGGGCGTGTTCTGCCTCAGCCAGGAGCATATGCGCTTCCCGGAGCGCGGCACGACTTACTCCATTAACGAAGGCAACTACATCAAATTCCCGATGGGCGTGAAGAAGTACCTGAAGTTCTGTCAGGAAGAGGACAAAGAGACTCAGCGTCCTTACACCTCACGCTATATCGGTTCTCTGGTGGCGGATTTCCACCGCAACCTGCTGAAAGGCGGGATCTATCTCTACCCAAGCACCGCCAGCCATCCACAGGGCAAGCTGCGCCTGCTGTACGAATGCAACCCGATGGCCTTCCTCGCGGAACAGGCCGGCGGCAAGGCCAGCGACGGTAAAGAGCGCATTCTGGATATCATGCCGGAAACCCTGCACCAGCGCCGTCCGTTCTTCGTCGGCACCGAGCATATGGTGGATGACGTAGAGCGTTTTATGCGCGAGTTCCCTGAAGCGTAATCGCGTCGGCGTTTTCCCTCTCCCCTGCCCTCTCCCAAAGGGAGAGGGAGAAGTACAGTTCCCTCTCCTTTTGGGAGAGGGTTAGGGAGAGGGGAGCCGCAAAGCCTTAAGCAGCCTGATTCTGCAAACGAAACGAAGCCATCGCCTCCATCAGCTCGCGAGACTGTTCTTCCAGTGAACGAGTAGCGGCGGAGGACTGCTGTACCAGCGCGGCATTCTGCTGCGCAGTTTCATCCATCTGGATCACCGCAATATTCACCTGTTCGATACCACGGCTCTGCTCCTGCGACGCGCTGGCAATCTCACGCATCAGTCGGGTCATGCGCATCACCTCAGAGGCTATTTCATCCATGGTTTCCCCGGCCTGCTGCGCCAGCTCGCTGCCTTCGCTGACGTGCGTCTGTGAATCGCTAATCAGCGTACGGATCTCTTTCGCGGCATCTGCGCTGCGACTTGCCAGGTTGCGGACTTCGCCAGCCACCACCGCAAATCCACGGCCCTGTTCGCCCGCGCGAGCGGCTTCCACCGAGGCGTTCAGCGCCAGGATATTAGTCTGGAAGGCAATCCCGTCGATCACGCTGAGGATGTCGCCGATGCGGCTTGAACTTCCTGAAATGTCGCGCATTTTTTCAATCACGTAACAGACCATTTCGCTGCCGCGATCGGCAGTATCAGACACCGTTTTCGCCAACTGGTGCGCCTGCTCGGCGTTATCGGCGTTCTGCTTCACCGTGGCGGTAATCTGTTCCATGCTGGCAGCGGTTTGCTCCAGCGAGGTGGCGGTGGATTCGGTGCGCTGCGCCAGATTGTTGTTTCCGGCGGTCAGCTCACGGCTGCCAATATCGATCTGCGAGCTGGCATCACGCACGCGCAGCACCGAGTTCATCAGCGACTGGCGCATGTTGCCGATCGCCGCATTCAGGCGATTAATTTCCTGGCTAGCCGGTGGATTTTCGCTGTGGGTCAGATTCCCGGTTGCGACCTGCTCCAGCTGGACAATCGCGGTATTCAGCGGCTTGAGCAGCATATGGCGCAGCGCCAGCCACGCCAGCACGATCACCCCGGCGGTCAGCAGCACGGCGATAATCATCAGCGTCATCACCCGGTTTTTATTGGCGCGCACCACCTGTACTTCCGTTTGCCCGCGCGCGTCTACCCAGTTCTGGAACGCCTGCATGTCGTTATCAAATTGGCGCGAAACCGGGATCAGCTTGTTTTCCAGCAGGTCGTAATAGCTGTCGGCGCTTTGCTGTTTCAGCGCGGCCAGCATCGGCGTGATGCCCTGCTCGTTGTACGCCGCATAGCTTTTTGCCACCTTAGCCAACAGCAGAGCACCCTCTTCATCGTCAATGCCGGAAGACATCACGCTCGCCAGCGTTTTTTGCGCGGTGGCCACTTCGTTATTGATGTTCTGCACCGACTTCGCCGCATCGTCGAGCATGCCGATTTCCATCTGGCGCACGGCCTGACCCGCTTCATTACGCGCGCGCAGGATCAGCGTATAGCCTTTATTGAGCTGCACCAGCTGCTCACCCTGGAGGTGGTTAATGCGGGTCAACGAGGAGGAGCTTTTGGTGAGGGCATAAATACCAATGCCGCTCACAACCAGCAGCAGCAGGGTCATCACGGCCAGTAGAGAAAGCAGGCCGGTACGGATGGAAAGCATTTTCAGCATGATGTCATTCCCGGTAGCAAAGAGACTTTTTGGCGTAAACAAAAAGTATCGGCGGCTACCGGAAAGACTTTAGGGTTATTAGTAAATTCAGTATGTTATTGCTTTGTTGCCGCTGGGGCGACGCGCGTCACTGGCGAGCTTTGACGATTTTCCCACAGCACCGTCAGCCCGCGCTGAAGCGCAATAAAAATGAACAGCAGAATGCCAATGGCGATTTTCGTCCACCACGAGCTGAGCGTGCCGTCGAAGTTGATATAGGTCTGAATCAGCCCCTGAATACCGACGCCAAACAGCGTGCCCAGCACCGTCCCCACGCCGCCGCTAAGCAGCGTGCCGCCAATCACTACCGAAGCAATCGCATCCAGCTCCACGCCTACGCCTGCCAGCGCGTAGCCCGCCTGGGTATAAATCGAGAACACGATCCCCGCAAGCGTCGCCAGGCCAGTGGAAAGCATATAGATGCGAATCGTGGTGCTGCGGGTAGAAATCCCCATCAGATTTGCCGACACAGCGCTGCCGCCGATGGCATAAACCTGATTACCAAAGCGGGTGCGATGGGCGAGGAACATTCCGGCGACTACCACCAGCAGCATCAGCACACCCATGGCGCTCAGACGCCCGCCGCCGGGGATCATCCACGCCATATCGGAAAGCTTATCGTACAGCGGATGATTAATCGGGATCGACTCTTCGGAAACCAGATAGCTGACGCCGCGCAGGAAGAACATCCCGGCAAGGGTAATGATAAACGCCGGGATCTTCAGGGCATCAATCAGCAGCCCCATAAAAGCGCCGAAGGCACAGCCCATCACCAGCACCAGCGGGAATGCCACCAGCGGCGGAATGCCCCAAAAACCGATACATTTGGCAAGGAACACCCCGGTAAAGGCGATCACCGAACCCACAGACAGATCGATACCGCCGGAGAGGATCACAAACGTCATTCCCACGGCGATGATCCCCAGGAACGCATTGTCCGTCAGAATGTTGCAAATCACGCGCGTGGAGGCGAAGCCGGGAAACTGCGTCAGACAGTAGAGATAGCCGAGGATAAACACCCCAAGGGTGATCATCAGCGGCAGGTTACGTTTTATCATGGCCGCGCACTCCTTTCAGTAAGCCGATAAAGCGCGGCGACTGGACCACCAGCACGCACAGCACCACCACCGCTTTCACCACCTGGTTCAGCTCTGGCTGGAAACCGGAAAGTAAGATCCCGGTGTTCATCCCCTGGATAATCAGCGCACCAATCACCGACAGCAGCAGGTTGAAGCGCCCGCCCATCAGCGAACCGCCGCCGATCACCACCGCCAGAATGGCGTCCAGTTCAAGCCACAGTCCGGCGTTGTTGGCATCCGCACCGCGAATATCTGCCGCGACGATCACCCCGGCAATCGCCGCACAGACGCCGCTCAGCACGTAGGTCAGCATTACCACGATGCGCGTGTTCACCCCGGCGTTTTTCGCCGCCCGAATGTTGATCCCCACGGCCTCAATAAACATTCCCAGCGCGGTTTTGCGGGTGAACAGCCAGAATACGATCAGCGTCACCACCGCGATGATCACCGGCGTCGGGAACAGCAGCAGCTTTCCGCTTCCGAACCAGGCGAGCGAAGGCGAATCGAAGGTGACGATCTGCCCGGCGGTAATCAACTGCGCCACGCCGCGTCCGGCCACCATCAGGATCAGGGTGGCGACAAACGGCTGGATCTTCAGAATGGCGACCAGAATGCCGTTCCATAACCCCGCCAGTACGCCGGTGCCCAGCGCCGCCAGCAGTACGACGGGAAGACTGTGCCCGGCGACGATCATCGAAGCTGCCGTCGCCCCGGCAATGGCCATCACCGCGCCAACGGAAAGATCGATCCCGCCGGTGGCGATTACCAGCGTCATGCCAATTGCCAGCAGCGCAACCGGAGCCGCGCGGTTGAGAATATCAATCGGGCTGCCGAACAGCCGTCCGTCCTGCAGCACCACCTGGAAGAAATGCGGTGCGACAAGGCTGTCGACCACCAGCACCAGAATGAGCGCCG
Source organism: Enterobacteriaceae bacterium 89 (assembly GCA_014156375.1). GTDB lineage: Bacteria > Pseudomonadota > Gammaproteobacteria > Enterobacterales > Enterobacteriaceae > Scandinavium. Next base: position 425,137 of record RQJH01000001.1, read on the forward strand.
TGATTTGCGGCATCCCGACTGGCCAGCGGAACCGGCGCTTTGTCGGTTCCGTTTGAGGAAGAGATTGTGGCATCACTGCATACCCCTTATGCCGCAATAGCATTCATGATCGCCGGAACGGAGAGTTCGCCCAGTGGGATCTCTGCCACCTGTTTGCGATCGCGCAAAATAATCACCCGATCCGCATAGCCCACCAGCTCCTCCAGCTCAGAGGAGATCACCAGCAGCGCCAGACCATCGGCGCACAGCGTTTCGATCAGGCGAATGATCTCCGCGTGCGCGCCGACGTCGATGCCGCGCGTCGGTTCGTCGAGGATCAGGAACTGCGGACGAGTCAGCAGCCAGCGCGACAGCAACACTTTTTGCTGATTGCCGCCGGAAAGAAATTCAATCGGCTGTTCCGCACTCGGAGTGCGAATGCCAAGCTGACGGATAAAGCGTTCGGCTATCTCGTTTTGTTCACGACGTGGAATAGGACGCAGCCAGCCGCGCTGAGCCTGCAGCGCCAGGATGATATTTTCACGCACCGAGGCGGCGGCGATAATGCCGTCCGTTTTGCGATCTTCCGGGCAGAAGCCAATCCCCAGACACGAGGCCTGATGCGGTGAGCGCAGCGTTTGCGGTTTCCCTTTGATTTCCGCGCTGCCGCTGTCGGCAGGTTTAATACCGAAAATCACCTCCGCCGTTTCTGTACGCCCTGAACCGAGCAGCCCCGCCAGGCCCACGATTTCGCCCGGACGCACCTGCAAATCAAAGGGTTCAATCACGCCTTTTTTGCCGAAGCCTTTGAAAGCCGCCACCGGCTTATCGCTCAGCAGAGTACGGCCCGCACGCTGCAGCGCGTGAGTATCCAGCTCGCGGCCCAGCATCATTTTGACCAGATCGATCTGCGGCAGCGCTTTGGTTTCCTTACAGCCCACAAAGCTGCCGTTGCGCAGCACGGTGATCCTGTCGCTGACCTGATAAACCTGATCGAGGAAATGGGTGACGAAGATCAGGCTGACGCCCTGATCGCGCAGCTGGCGCATCAGGGTGAACAGCATCTCCACTTCCTTAGTGTCGAGGCTGGCGGTCGGTTCGTCGAGGATCAGTACTTTGGCCGAGAGATCGATAGCACGGCAGATCGCCACAATTTGCTGCATGGCGACGGAAAAGCGGTTCAGCGGTTCGCGCACGTCGAGCGAAAAGCCGTAGGAGGCCATCAGGTCGGTGGCTCGCTTTTCCATCTCTTTGCGCTGCAACAGGCCGAAGCGACGAGGCTCGCGGCCAATAAATAAATTATCCGCCACCGACATATTCGGCAGCAGGTTCACTTCCTGATAAACAGTGCCAATTCCCAGCTGCTGAGCATGAGCGGTATTTTTCGGAGAGATGGCTTTGCCTTCAAGCCAGATAGTGCCGCGTTCGGCGTGATAAACCCCGGTCAGGGCTTTGATGAGGGTTGATTTTCCGGCGCCGTTCTCGCCGAGCAGGGCCATGATTTCACCACGGCGCAGGCTAAAATCAACGTTATCCAGCGCTTTGACGCCGGGGAAAAATTTGCTCAGGCCTTCCGTGCGCAAAATGTCCTGATTGTGAGTGCTGTCAGTCATTATCGGCCCCTAAAAAATAACCCTCACCCTGACCCTCTCCCTAAAAGGGAGAGAGAAAATCAGACCGTACAGCCGTCCGATCCCCTCTCCCCTCAGGGGAGAGGGCCAGGGCGAGGGGTCACGCAACTCAATCAATAACCCATGTCTTTTTTCTTATCCAGCTGTGCCTGAGCGCTGTCTGGCAGGTAGAGCTGTGAATGAGTCAGGGTCAGCTTCGGCGGCATGGTGCCGTCTTTCTTGAATTTCTCGAGGGCATCAAACGCCGGGCCAGCCATGTTTGGCGTCAGCTCAACGTTGGCGTTCGCCTCACCCGCCAGCATCGCTTTGTAGATGTCCGGTACGCCATCGATGGAGCCAGTCAGAATGTCTTTGCCCGGCTTCAGGCCCGCTTCTTTGATAGCCTGAATGGCACCGATCGCCATGTCATCGTTATGGGCGTAAACCATGCAGATGTTTTTGCCGTTGTTCTCAGCTTTGATAAAGCTCTCCATGACTTCCTTGCCTTTACTGCGGGTAAAGTCACCGGACTGAGAGCGGATAATTTTGATGTTTGGCGCTTTGGCGATGGCATCGGCAAAGCCTTTCTTACGGTCAATTGCTACGCTGGCGCCGACGGTGCCCTGTAGCTCAACGACGTTACAAGGCTTGCCCGCTTCGGTTTTCACCAACCAGTCGCCGATCAGCTGGCCTTCCAGCACGTTGTTAGCGGTGACAGTGGTCATGTACAGAGACTTATCTTTGACATCAATGGAGCGGTCCAGCAGGAATACCGGGATCTTCGCCTGTTTCGCTTCTTTCAGCACGGGTTCCCAGCCTGTCGCCACCACCGGTGCGATGAAGATAGCGTCGACGCCCTGGGCGATGAAGGAACGCACGGCTTTGATCTGGTTTTCCTGTTTTTGCTGACCATCGGCGATTTTCAGTGTGATACCGCGTTTTTCGGCCTCACTTTTCGCCACGCTGGTTTCAGCGGCACGCCAGCCCGACTCTGAGCCGACCTGCGAAAATCCTACGGTTAACGGAGCAGCCATCGCCATAGACGACATGGCTGCACTAACGGTGGAGACAAGAAGTAAGCGCTTCCACATAAGGGTATCCTCGTCGGGTTATTGTTGGTAAAAGCGTCATCTGCCGAAAAACTATAGACAATGGTAAATGTAACGGGATGAGTTACATCACACTTCCAACAAGAGAAGGCGGGTTTTGTAAGCGCTTCCACAACCTTATTCAGGAAGTGGCTATGTTTATGGATTTTTCACCTGGTAAAAGGCTCTGAAAAACGCCCTGAACGCGGGCGCTGGCTGAAAAGAAGCGGAGACATTTACTTTGAGTTGGCTATAATACCGGGCACTTGGTTGCCATACATTTTAAAGGAATCCGACATGAGCTTACTCAACGTCCCTGCGGGCAAAGAGCTGCCAGAAGACATCTACGTTGTTATCGAAATTCCAGCTAACGCAGATCCTATCAAATACGAAATCGACAAAGACACCGGTGCACTATTTGTAGACCGTTTCATGTCTACCGCGATGTTCTATCCGTGCAACTACGGTTACATCAACCACACCCTGTCTCTGGACGGTGACCCGGTTGACGTACTGGTCCCAACTCCGTACCCACTGCAGCCGGGCTCCGTGATCCGCTGCCGTCCAGTCGGCGTGCTGAAAATGACCGACGAAGCCGGTGAAGATGCGAAACTGGTTGCGGTACCGCACACCAAGCTGAGCAAAGAGTACGATCACATTAAAGATGTGAACGACCTGCCAGAACTGCTGAAAGCTCAGATCGCTCACTTCTTCGAGCACTACAAAGATCTGGAAAAAGGCAAATGGGTGAAAGTTGAAGGTTGGGCAGACGCCGCAGCAGCAAAAGCTGAAATCGTCGCTTCCTTCGAACGCGCTCAGAAGAAGTAATCCTTCTTCCTGCTTTGCAGACACCGCCTTCGGGCGGTGTTTTTGTTTCTGCGCCAGAAACAGGTGATTTATCACGCTGTCATAAAACTGCCATAAAACAAAATTCCCCTCGTTTTTAACGACATAATGCAAACCTTTGCATTCCCCTGTATTTCCTGCTGTAAAGTCCGCGCCGGGCGGGTCGATATTGCTGGCAGTTAATCCATACGAGATGTACTCATCAGCATGAAACTGAACAAACTTACCATCGCCCAGCGTCTGGGACTGCTGGCTTCCCTGCTGCTCCTGGCAATGCTTTTCATCGGTGCGCGCGGGCTGGCGGTCAACAGCAACAGCTATGCACAAAACCAGACCATGATGGACTCCGAAAAACTGCTGGCAGCCAGTATCGATACCGCCCGCAACGCCCAGGTACAGTTCAAAATCCAGGTGCAGGAGTGGAAAAACACGCTCCTGCGCGGTAATCAGGGCCAGGAGACTTTCGATAAGTACAAAATGGCCTTTATCAGCCAGAGCCAAAAAACCCAGCAGCTGCTACAGCAGTTAAGCGAGCTGCTGCCAAAACTAGGCCAGGACAACAGCGAAGTGGTTAAAACCCGCCAGCTGCACGCCGAGCTGGAACAGCGTTATCTGTCTGCCTTACAGCAGTATGCGCTGACCGATCCTACCAGCGCTCAGCGGGTTGATCACCTGGTGACAGGTATCGATCGTGAACCGACACGCATGATTGACGAGGTGGTTGCACGCACGCTGGCGCATGCCGCCTCCGTGCATCAGCAAACCGAAGAGCAAAATCTGGCGCAGTACCAGCAAACGCGCCTGATGCTGCTACTGGCTATGGCCATGACGCTGCTGGCGGGCGGGCTCATCACCTGGTGGCTGGTGCGCAGCATCACGCACCCGCTGGCTCAGGCCGTCAGTATCGCCCGCACGGTCGCAGCAGGTAACCTGCAAACCCAGATTACGATTTCAGGCCGCGATGAAACCGCCGAGCTGATGCAGGCGCTGCACGACATGAACGGCAACCTGACGCGCATCGTGACCGGCGTTCGCAGCGGCACCGAGTCCATTGCCACCGCTTCTGCGCAGATAGCCGCGGGCAGTCGTGAGCTCTCTTCCCGCAATGAAGCGCAGGCCAGCGCGCTGGAAGAGACGGCGGCGTCGATGGAACAGCTCACCTCAGTGGTGAAAAGCAACGCGGATAACTCACGCTTTGCCAGCGACATTGCCCGCGACGCCTGCAAAATTGCCGATCGGGGCGGCCAGGCAGTTGAGCGAGTGGTCCACACCATGAGCGAAATCCATCAGCTTTCCAGCGAAATCAATAACATCATTGGCGTGATCGACAGCATCGCTTTCCAGACTAATATTCTGGCACTGAACGCCGCCGTGGAGGCTGCACGAGCGGGCGCGGAAGGCCGTGGTTTTGCGGTGGTCGCGGCTGAGGTTCGCGCGCTGGCCCAGCGTTCAGCTTCTGCCGCGCGGGATATTCGTAATCTGATTGATAACTCGGTGAACCGCATCGCTGAAGGCAACACTCAGGTCCAGAATGCCGGGTCGGCAATGGGGGAAATCCTGCAGAGCGTCCAGCGCGTCAACGAGCTAGTGGAAACCATTTCCCACGCCAGCCGGGAACAAAGCACGGGGATCGATCAGGTCAACGTAGCGGTCACGCATATGGATGCTGCGACTCAGCAAAACGCCACGCTTTCACAGGAGTCTTCCTCCGCGGCACAGGCGATGCACCGCCAGGCCGAAACGCTGCTGGAAACCGTCAGCGTGTTTAAGCTGCGCGAAGCGGTGTAAGGCGCACTAAACGCCACTTCGGTGGCGTTACTCCACCAAAGCCTGAAACCGCAGCAGAGCATCTTCCACCACTTCTTCCGTGGCGATATCGACCTTGATCGCACCGCGTTGCTGTAAATCCATCATCCGTACCTGATTTAACAGCACCACTCCGTGAACTCTGGCTTCCTGGGTGCTCAGGGTTACTGTAAAACCTGCGCTGCGGGCGAAGTTGCCCCCTTGCGTAATGGGTGCCACCAGCGTGGTGCCAAGCTGATTAAACAGACGCGGAGTTAACACCAGGCCAGGACGGCCATTTCCCTGTTGCTCATGCCCCAATGCCGGGTCGAACCCCACCAGCACGATATCACCGCGCTCGAAACAGCTCGCTTTTACCATAGCTCCTGTCCTGCAGGCTTATTGCTGTCACCCCAAACGTCTTCTTCCGTCATTGCCGGCGCATTGACATCGCACTCTGCCAGCAGCTCATCCAGGCTGTACTTCTTACGCCCGGGTGTCAGGATCCATTGATTATTCTTCACTTCGCTCTCCATACTTTGGCCTGGCTGCAGGCCAAGCGTTCTCATCACCACACCAGGAATCACCATACCGGCGCTATTTCCCCATTTTTTAATCACAATTTTCATGCGCCCTCCGAAAGTTATACAAAGTATAACCCTCGAAATGACAATGTCATGTTCTACGCTCATAAAAAAAGCAATGCCAGAAATGTTTAGTGTCAATTATCAAAATTGCGAGGTGCCTTCAGGGACCCAAATTCAGACAAAGTTTATTGCCAGATTTTCTGCGATAAACTTCAAAAAGGCTGATGTAGCCTGGCCTGCGGGGCCGTAACAAACGCCCTACAAACCGTTACAACACGTCCGTTTTTTGCGGCCCATACTCATTTCATCAGGCGCGTTAAACGCGCTCTTCAAAAACGAGAAGTCAGGTGGAGAAGCAACATGGGTATCGCAAAAAACGTACTGGCCATTACGATGATTGGGCTGTTTGTAGTCAGTGCCAGCAGCTTTGCTAAAGAATCCGAATGGCAGAAACATCATCCGCGTCGCGACGAAGTGAACAACCGTCTGGAGCATCAGGACCAGCGCATCAAACATGATGTGAAAGACGGTTCCATGAGCCGGGATGAGGCGAAAAACCTGCACGAGCAGGACAGAGGGATCCGTGATCAGGAGCGTGCCGATGCCAAAGCCGACCACGGGCACATCACCAAGCAGGAAAAGAAACAGCTGAATCAGGAAGAGAATAACGTCAGCCACGAAATCAGCACTAACTAACGCCTTTCAGCACAAAAAATGACGCCACCCGAAGGTGGCGTCATTCCTGTCAGAACTGGTCTTTATCAAGCCAGTTGCCGGTATCAATACGAGTAAAGCCTTCCACCGGACGCTGGTAGACGTACATCCACGCGCTACCGTACGGTGTTTGAATCAGATGGCGAGCATACTCGCCGCCCTTAGTACGCAGCGCATCCAGTTCGGCCAGCGTCGAAGCATCGATTCGATAAACCTCACCCACTACCGTGCCTGCACCGGGCACCGCGCCTGGATAGTGGCCCAGGCTGTAGAGTTGATAGTTATCGACGCTATGAGCGCCCAGCCACTGAGCGTTGGTCATCCAGTGGCTGTTGCCTTGTTTGCGCCGTAAACTGCCGTAAACAAATATTCGCATTGCTAAAACTCAAACTGATAGAGCAGATCTAGTGCCTGGTCTATGCCAGACACCGCTTCCAGATAAAGCTTGGGCATCAGGCGATAGCGTAACGTGAGTGTTGCCAGCGAGTCAAAGATACCCACGCCATATTTCACCTGCAGACCTGGCATAATATATCCGCTGACCACCACCTGAGAAGAGTCTCCTACTCCTGCGGTGTCCAGCGCCAGATTGCTTACGCCAAACGTCTCGCCAATTTTACCCACAATCTGCCCACTTTGTGCAACCCCTAGTCCGACCAGTGCCGATGTCATCGCCGCACCGTCGCCCTGTTGGCTGTCGAGCCCCTGCCCGCGCAGCAGGTAGGAAAGCGCTTCCTGCTGGGACATTGCCGGATCTGAGAAGATTTCCGCCTTCGGCTGATCGGCCATGCCGGTCACGCGAACGCCAGCAATGACGTTGTTTTCCGTGGCATCCGGGTTACGAATAGCTTCAATATTCAGCAGCGGCTGATCCGGCGGACCGGAGAACAGCAGGATCCCTTTACGCACAATCAAATCCTGACCGTAGGCGTGGAAACGTCCCTGCGGGATATTGATCTGCCCGTTAAGACCCAGACCGTGCTTATCCTGCGCGACTTTCAAATCCCCCGTCAGACGAGCCTTCAGGCCAAACGCATCCAGACGCACGTTATTGCCGACGTGAATGGTGAGATTGCTGTTGATCGGGATCGCCGTGCTCGGCGGATTGATCGGTTTGAGATCTTTATCCAGCATCACTTCATCGCTGGAGACGCCAACCGCGCTTTCCGGCACGTCATGCACGGTTATACGTGCCCATGGCACATCTACGTTGCCGTCCAGGGTGAACAGGCTCGGCGTGGCGGTGAAGACCACATCCGGCGACACATCCAGGCGCACCATCGGCGGCACGGTAATGCGCACCCGGCTGCCTTTCGCCGCCACCTGCGCGCGCCAGTTATCGATTTGCGTCCAGTCAGCGTTGCCGCTGAGGCTAATCTGCCCCTGCTTCGTCGCCACTACGCCATCGAGCGTTGAACGCGTGCCGTTGAAGTTCATCACGATGCGGCTCGGCTGCATATCAAACGGCATAAAGTTGCCGTCAATATCCAGACCCGTCAGCGCCAGCTGTCCGAACAGCTGCGGGCTTTGCAGATTGCCGCCCAGTCGCAGGTTGGCGTTCAGGCTACCTGCGGCTTTTTCACCGCGCGAGAAGATCGGATTCACCATCGCCAGCGAGAAGTTGCGAATATTGACGTTACCGCCAAGATTACGCCGCCCCTGCGGATCGGTGACTTCCACCTGCCCGTCAAGCTGGCCGTTGTTGGTCAGACGGATGGTCCAGCCAAGCAGCGCACGGTTGTTATGCAAATCCGCGTTGAGATTCAGCGTATCAAACGCCACCGGCAGCGCCGCATTGTTCACGGTCTGCGTCACCTTCACGTTGCGCCCGGAAAGAGTGACCTTACCCTGCGGCAGGCCGGGCTTGGTGGTATCCCAGCTGACATCTGCGTTACCGCTGAACACACCGCTCGCCTGAGTGGCTTCCGGCATAAACGGCTTCAGCATCGCCAGATCGAAACGATTGAGATTGACCAGCGCATGCCCGCTCGCCCCGGCGTCAATCGCCTGCGGTACGCAGAGCTCGGCGTTCGGGTTGGTCCAGCAGTGCGGGCCGATATTTATTTTTTGCTCTTTATTGCGATAGTCGAGAGCGATGGCGCGCGACAGCGTCACCGAGCCCACCGGCGTCTGGAAGCGGGTGTTGCTCAGAGTCCCTTTCCAGCGCTCTTCTTTGCGGTCAAAGCTTCCTGCCAGATCCAACTGACCGGAAACCGGTTCACCCTGCACCCGCAATTCCAGTTTGTGCTGCTTTTCATCACCTTTGGCTGACAGCAGCAATTGGCTGATGTTGAGGCCTGGCTGGGCGATACGATCGACGCGCACGTCGAGGTTGCCGCTGATCTGGTCGCTGGATTTAACGTCGCCTTTAATGCTCGCCTGAGCAACGGACAGCTCCTGCCAGCGCAGGCCGCGGGCGGTGATGTCCGCCAGCAGCTGCGGAGCATCCACGGTGCCGCGCACCTTCAGCAGACCTTTCGCCGTGCCGCCGAGACCCGGCAGCGCGTTGTCGAGCCCTGGCGCATCAATTGTGGCATCCAGATCCAAATCTTTGACGCCCAGCTCGCCCTTCACATCGGCGCTGTTACGCCCCAGCTCCAGATGCAGACCCGGGATTTTCCATTGCAGATAGCTGTTGCCGGAAAGCTTGCCTTCAACGTTGACCTTGTTCTGCTTCACGTTGCCGGTCAGCTTCAGCTCAGGCACATCCACCTGCCAGCTGCCGCCGTACAGGCTGCCGGTGGTTTTGATGCTGCCGTTGAGCCTGGCGGGCCAGTCCGGGGTCTCTTTGGCGGTATTGATCCCGGTTAGCGTCAGCGCTCCGCGCCAACTGATGGCCTGCTGCCAGTCGAGCAGCGCTTTCAGCTCAGTCTTGCCTTCCAGCGCCGCAATGGTCAGCTTGTCGAGATTGACCTGCTGCTCGTTGCCTTTCGCGTCGAGGGTAATCGTAGCTGGCGGCACGCCCTGCCCTTTCACCGCCGTACGGAACGACAGCGTATAGTCCGTCATTTTGCCGCTGAGTTTGAGTTTCACGTCATCGGCCTGGAACTGCTTTTCGCCGGTAAACGGCCAGTACACCTGTTTACTCAACACTTCCAGATTCAGCGGCAGCCCGGCTTCCGCCAGCTGTGCCTGCGCGCGAAGGTCAACGTCTACCGGGCCGGAGAGGTTAATGCCCACGTCGAGCTGTTTACGCACCTCGCCGCCGATCTTCATCTTGATCTTCTCGCCCTTCACCGGGTCGATATTCAGGGTGCTGTTGAGGGTCAGATCCACCGGCCAGCTGTCCTGAAGCTTCGCGGTCCCGGTGGCGTTCACCGTGCCCTGGCTGGAATCCACGTCCAGCGCGTCAAGCTTCATGTCGCCGTCGATGCTGCTGACTTTCAGCAGCATTTTGTAGACGGTCAGGTCAGTATCCCCGGTCAGGCGCAGCTGCTCACCGCGAAACTCCTGAATATTCAGGTTAAGCGGCAGATGAACGTCGGTCATCTCAGGCAGTACCGGCTTCGAGAACAGATCTTTCATCGTCTCGCCGAGCGGTTTTTCATCCGGCTTAGGCTTGTCGATTTTCGGCTCTACCACCTGCTCCTGAGCCACTTTGGCGACTTTCGGCAGCGCGATAAGCAGGCCCTGTAGCGACGTTGGCGTCAGGGTCAGGTTTTTCTCCTGCCAGTTGAGGCCGGAGGTAAAATCCATCAGCGACACGGTGGTATCGTCGATTTTGATGTTGATGTGATCCAGCGCGACCCGGCTCAGGGTGATCGGATACGGCATGGAGAGATTCAGCGGCCCGCTGTCTTTCTCCTCCACCGGCGCAGAAGGCGGCATCTTTTTACTGTCGATAGCGACGTTAACGTTGCTGAGCGAAATATCATTCACGCACAGGCTGCTGTGCCACAGACATTGGGTGTTAACCGCCAGATGGAACTGGCCCGCATCGACCGCCACGCCGGGCTGTTCATAGCGCAGATTTTTAACGGTCAGATCTTTCCAGCCGCCTGTGACCTGCCCGACAGAGAGACCCGGCACCCAGCGGTCCGCAGCCTTAAACAACAGATGCAAACCAGTGGTGGTCCCCACCAGAAACGCCACGGTGCCCAACAGCAGGATAATAAACGCGAGTACGCCGAGGCTTATCTTCTTCCATAAACTCATAATTCAGGCCCCAGACCGATATAGAACTGTATTCCGTGCTCTTCTTTGTCGCCCACCGGGGCGGCAATATCGAGTTTGACCGGGCCCACCGGCGACTGCCAGCGCACGCCAACACCGGCGCCGGTCTTGAAATCATTGTCGCGGAAGTCGTTAACCGCTTCGCCGCTGTCAACAAACACCGCACCCCACCATTTTCCGGTCACGTTGTACTGATATTCCAGCGAGCCGGTCGCCAGCCGCTGGGCCCCGGTGAGTTTCCCTTTGTCATCTTTTGGGGAGATGGACTGATAGGAGTAGCCGCGAATACTGCGATCGCCACCGGCGAAGAAACGCAGGTCCGGCGGCACTTTGTCGAAATCACCGGTTTCGATCCAGCCGAGATTGCCGCGCATCACGAAGCGATGCTTGTCATAAAGCGTGCGGATCCAGGTGTTTTGCGCCTGGGCGACGAGGAAATCAACATCCGATCCCCAGTGGGTGTTCGACACATCCACCGAATAGCGCTGTGAATCGCCCCAGGTCGGCATCAGTCCGCCGCGTGAACGGGTACGGCTGATCATCACGCCAGGATACAGCAGCATCGTGGTGTTAGTGACGTTAGCCTGGGTAAAGTGATCGAGGCTCCAGCGCAGATTGATCGCGCGCTGCCAGCCGCTGGAGAGATCCCAGTAGCGTGACACGCCAAGAGTGGTGGAGTCAGATTCGGTATCGTTCAGGTCGGTGCGTTTAAAGCCGCCCTGCAGCAGGTAATACTGCTCCAGCGGGTTTTTCAGCAGTGGAACTTTATAAGTGAAATCAACCTGTTGTTCAGGACCTGAAAGACTGAGATCGGTAGTCAGACTGTGACCGTAGGAGTTCATCCACGGCTTTTTCCACGAGGCTTTCACACGTGGTCCGACGTCCGTAGAGTAGCCGACACCGGTTTCGATGGTGTTTTCCGTGCGCGGAGAAACCACGCCATTCAGCGGCAGCACTTTCGTCTCACGCGCCTGGTCGAATTCTGGCGCGACCACCACAGAGTTAAACCAGCCCGTTGCGGAAAGGCGGCGGTTCAGTTCCGCCAGATCGTCAGAGGTGTAGTAATCCCCTTCTTTGAACGGCACCAGGTTTTGCAGATAGCGGTCCTGGATTTGCGACCCGGTGAACGTTACCGCACCGAAGCGGTAGCGCTGTCCACTGTCGTAGTCGATATCCCAGAATGCCTGATGGCGAGCGAGGGAAACGCCCAACTGACTCTTTTTAAATTCGCTGTCGAAATACCCTTTGCGCAGTGAAACGCTGGTCAGGTCTTTCTTGAAGCCATCATAATCTGCATGATCGAGGATTGTACCGATAGCAGGACGCTTCTTTAACAGGTCGAGGTAATCTCGATCGTCACGAGCCCCGCCGCGTAAAATGACTTCAGTGCCGCCAATTCGCACGGGCTCGCCCGGAGTAACGTGCGCCAGCAGAACCTGGCGTCCTTTCTCTGGCGGCGGTTTGAGTTCAAAATCAATCTTTGGCTCGTAATAGCCAAGCGCTTTAAGCCCTTCACGAATGGCGTCGTCAACGCGCGCACGGAAGCGGCGATCCGGCGTCACCTCATCGCTTTCAATCGTCGACAGCTGTGCGCGGACATTTTTCAGCAGCTCGCCTGACAGTCCGTCTACCTGTAAACGTATGTTTGCCGCTCCGGCTACACCACTGACCAACAGCAGGCTGGCCCAACAAAACTGGCGAATTTGTGGCACGTTCTCTCCCAAATATCCTTGTTTCCACCCCGTCAGGAAACGCAAAGGCCGATCCTCGGCTTAACAAAAACTCAACACTGTGGGTTGAAAAAACAGCCAACACCCAAATATTTCTTATGTTTAAATCTAGTCGTATTCACCGCCTGTATTGTGTTCAAAGTCAGGCGCTGTGACAACCTTATCCCCAATTTCGTTTTTCCGGAGGCCAAACCGTGAGTCTGTTCGATAAAAAACACGTTGTAGCTCAGTCGGATGCGCTACCCGGTCGCAATACGCCGATGCCCATCGCCACCCTGCACGCCGTTAACAGCCACTCAATGACCAACGTGCCGGAAGGCATGGAGGTCGCCCTGTTCGCGATGGGCTGTTTCTGGGGCGTCGAGCGCCTCTTCTGGCAGCGTCCCGGCGTTTATAGTACCGCAGCGGGTTATACCGGTGGCTATACGCCTAATCCGACTTATCGCGAAGTGTGCAGCGGTGAAACGGGCCATGCCGAAGCGGTGCGCGTGGTTTACGATCCTGCGGTCATCAGCTACGAGCAGCTGCTACAGGTATTCTGGGAAAATCATGACCCGGCTCAGGGCATGCGTCAGGGCAACGACCAGGGCACGCAGTATCGTTCCGCCATTTATCCATTAACGCCAGAGCAGGAAACAGCGGCGAAGGCGAGCCTTGAACGTTTCCAGGCGGCAATGCGGGAAGCAAATGACGATCGCGTTATCACCACGGAAATCGCGACCGCCAAACCGTTTTACTACGCTGAAGACGATCATCAGCAGTATCTGCACAAGAATCCGTACGGCTATTGCGGTATCGGCGGGATTGGGGTTTGTCTGCCACCTCAGCTTGCCTGATTTTTAGTTCTCAATTGCCACGCGAGCAGCATGCCGCGTGGCGTTGCTTACCGTGCCCGCCTCCTGCAATTTCCCCTGCAATAACACGTTCAGTACCGAAGCGCCCTGGCGATTGAGGCGGTTTTGCAGCAGATGCACCGCTTCCACGCCCAACTCCCGACAGGGAACCGTCACGCTGGTTACTGAGCGCGCCAGTTCGGTATCCAGCCGCCAGTTGAAATCCGTGGTGATGAGTGAAATGTCCTGCGGTACGCGCAGACCGTGTTTTTCCAGCACGCGCTGCACGCCGAGCGTCATGCTGGTGCTGCCGGGGAAAATCACTTCCGGCCAGGCCTCACGCGGGGTTTCTGCCATCCAGCGGCTCAGCGCTTCCTCTGACTCTTCCGCGCTAAATCCCTCAGTCACTATCACATCCCGCTGGGCGTTGAACGGCACGTGGAAATAGCGATAAGCCTCTTTAATGCCATCGAGGCGCGTGTGCAGCGTCTCGCGGCGCAGGGAAGTCAGGCTCAGCACCCGGCGATGGCCCCGTTCGAATAAATAGCGCATAGCGTTAAAGCCAATCGCACGATGATCCGGCGAGACGGCATCCAGAACGCGCTCTTTATCGTTGGTGTTAATCAGCACGCAGGGTTTGCCGAGCGTTTCCGCAAGTTTGAAGATGGTCGCATCGTCGGTGCCGATCAGAATGATGGCGTTGATATTCTTGTTGCTGGCCTTATCGAGAAAAACTTTAATATCGGCGTGCTGCTCCTCCAGCCCGCAAAACGTCAGCCAGACATCATGCGGCTCCACCGCGTCTGCAATACCGCGCGTCACTTCCTGATAAAAAATATCTCCCCTTGCGGTAAAGGTTCTGGCCGGGGCAAATACCGCAATGCCGTTGATCAACAGCCGCCCGCTGGCGAGTTCATCCAGCACGCCCAGCTTGCGGGCGCAGCTGACGATGGCGGCCCGGGCCTGTTCGCTGGTGTAGGACTTCCCGCTTAACACCCGGGAAACGGTACTGACGGAGTAGCCGGTGGCGGCGGCGATTTGATCCATTTTCAGCTTGCCGGGCATTGTGTGACCTCGCTCGCAATCAATATCTGCAAATTTTTGCAGAGGTAGTTTTATGATTTTAAAACACAATTTTAGATTGCAGCGAAAATTGAGAAGCAGCCTGCGAGCATTCTCACAAAATCCTTTTGTCTGACGTCTCCCCCTTTTTTATGGTCGGCCTGTTCCTCTCTGGCGCTTAAAAAGGTGTGACATGGAAAGAGTACGTTTTGGCATTATCGGCGTGGGCAATATCGGCACCGTCCACGCGCGTTATCTGCTGGCAGGCACGGTCAAAGAGGCCTGCCTGACCGCCGTCTGCGACATCGATGAAAGCAGACACCCGGCCATCCGCAAGGTGGTTGGCGAAAAAGTGGAGATCTTCACCCACGCCCACGACCTGCTGCAAAGCGGGCTTATCGACGCGGTGATTGTCGCCACCCCGCATTATGCCCATCCGGAGCTGTCGATCCTCGCGATGCGCAGCGGCATCCATACCCTTTGCGAAAAGCCTGCCGGGGTTTATACCGCCCAGGTTCAGGAGATGAATGCCTGCGCCCGCGAATGCGAGGTGGTGTTCGGCATCATGTACAACCAGCGTCCTAACCCGCTGTATCAGAAAGTCAAAGATTTGATCGACAGCGGCGAGCTGGGCGAAATTCGTCGCTCAAACTGGATCATCACCAACTGGTATCGCTCGCAGAGTTATTACAACTCCGGCGGCTGGCGCGCCACCTGGAAAGGCGAAGGCGGCGGCGTGCTGCTGAATCAGGATCCGCATCAGCTGGATTTGTGGCAGTGGCTGGTCGGGATGCCGGTTCGTCTGCGGGCATTTTGCCAGTTCGGCAAACATCGCCAGATTGAAGTGGAAGATGAGGTCACCGCCTACGCCGAATATGAAAACGGCGCAACGGGCGTGTTCATCACCACCGTCGCAGAAACGCCGGGTACCAACAGGCTGGAGATTGCCGGTTCCCGCGGCAAAGTTGTCGTGGAGGAAGGCCGCCTGCGCTACTGGCGACTGCGTGAATCCGAAGACGACTTTAATACCCGCTGGCAGAACGGCTTTGGTGAGCCGGAATGCTGGGAAGTCACCATCCCCGTCGCCCCGGAATACAGCGAACATCACGTCATTACCGAAAACTTCTGCGCCGCCGTGCTGCACGGCAAACCGCTGATTGCACCCGGTCTCGAGGGCATTCGCGGCCTCACCCTTTCCAATGCCATGCACCTTTCCACCTGGACAGACGACTGGGTCAATCTGCCGTTCGATGAGCAGCGTTTTAAACAACTGCTGGACCAGCGCATTGCCGGGTCGGTGGAAAAACAGGTGGAGAGCCGCACGCTTGACGCCTCCGGGACATGGTAAGGAGAACCCTATGCTACGTGTCGCGATAGTGGGAACCGGGAACATTTCCCATAACCATATTCAGGGGTATCAGGCGATGGGCCAGCGCTGCGAGATTGTCGCACTGGTCGATATCTATCCGGAGAAAGCGCAGGAGAAAAAAGATCGCTACGGGCTGCACCAGGCCCGGGTTTACAGCAGCCACCAGCAGATGCTGACGGAAGAAACAGACGTGGACATCGTTGACGTCTGCACGCCACCGTACGTTCACGCGGAAATCAGCATTGATGCACTGCACGCTGGCAAACACGTGCTGTGCGAGAAACCAATGGCCGCCTCGCTGGAAGAGTGCGACGCGATGATCGCCGCGCAAAAAGCGAGTGGCAAAACGCTCTCCATCATTGCCCAAAACCGCTTTACCGATGCCTTCTGGCGGCTGAAGGCGGTGGTGGACTCCGGGCTGGCTGGGAAAATCTGCCACGCGCAGGTGGATTCCTTCTGGTGGCGCGGACACTGCTATTACGACCTCTGGTGGCGCGGGACGTGGGAAAAAGAAGGCGGCGGCTGCACGCTAAACCACGCGGTTCATCATATCGATGCCATTCAGTGGATGCTCGGCTTCCCGACCGAAGTGGTGGCGATGATGAGCAACGTCGCCCACGACAACGCCGAAGTGGAAGATCTCAGCGCCGCGATATTCAAATACGCTTCAGGTGCGCTGACCCAGCTGACGGCCTCCGTCGTGCATCACGGCGAAGATCAGAAGATCGTCATTCAGGGCGAGAAAGCGCGCATTTCCGCACCGTGGGCCACCTTTGCCAGCCAGTCCGCCGATAACGGTTTTCCGCAGGAAAAGCACAACACGCAGCTTGAAGACCAGCTGGAAACGCTGTTCCGCAGCCTCCCCAGGCTGCAATGGACGCTGCACAGCGGGCAAATCGACAACTTCCTCAGCGCCATTGAAACGCACACCGCACCGCTGGTCGATGGCATGCAGGGCAAGCGTTCGCTGGAGCTGATCACCGCCATTTATCAGTCGGCCATTACCCGCTCGGTGGTCACTCTGCCGCTGAGCCCACAAAGCGAGTTTTATCGCACCGGCGGGCTGCTGGCACGGGCTCCCCGCTTTCACCAAAAATCCGCCTCGGTTGCCAACTTCAGCGAAGTGGGGGCGATCCCGCTCGGTAAAAATCTGGACACAGGAGCAGCACAATGAACAAAAACGACGGTATGAATTACGCCCCAACCGGCAAGCCTCAGCCGGTGGTCAAACCCGGTGAATTCGTGTTTGCCGCTGCCGCCCTCGATCACGGACATATCTTCGGCATGTGCAACGGGCTGATCGAAGCGGGTGCAGAGCTGAAATGGGTGTGGGATCCGGACCCGGCAAAAGTGGATAAATTCGTGCAGCAGTATCCACAGGCGCAGGTTGCGCCTTCACTGGACACTCTGCTTAACGATCCACAGGTGAAGCTGATTGCAGGCGCGGGCGTGCCTTCTGAACGCTGCCCTCTGGGCCTGAAGGTGATGTCCGCCGGGAAGGATTATTTCGTCGATAAAGCCCCGCTAACCACGCTGGCTCAGCTGGAAGACGCTAAAGCCATGGTGGCGAAAACCGGACGCAAATATGCCGTCTATTACAGCGAGCGGCTTCATGTGGAAAGCGCCGTGTTTGCCGGGCAACTGGTGCAGAAGGGAGCCATCGGCAAGGTCATCCAGACGCTCGGTACGGGCCCACACCGTGAAGGTGAAGGCCGCCCGGACTGGTTTTATGAGAAGCGTTATTTCGGCGGCATTCTCTGCGATATCGGAAGCCATCAGATCGAGCAGTTCCTGTTTTACACCGGCAACGAAGAGGCGCAGATCGTCGCCAGCCAGACCCGCAACGTCAATCACCCGCAGTATCCGGAATTTGAAGATTTCGGCGATGCGATGCTGGCGGGCGCTAACGGCGCGACGGGTTATTTCCGCTGCGACTGGTTTACCCCGGCTGGCCTGCCGACCTGGGGCGACGGGCGTTTAACGCTGCTCGGCACCGAAGGCTATATCGAAATCCGTAAGTACATCGATCTCACTCGTGGCGAGCAGGACGTGGTGTATCTGGTGAACAAAGAAGGCGAGCACCGTTATCCGGTGGCAGGCCAGGTTGGTTTTCCCTTTTTCGGCGAGCTGATTAAGGACTGCCTGAACCGCACCGAGAACGCGATGAGCCAGGCGCATGCATTCAAAGCCGCCGAGCTGTGCGTGAAAGCGCAAATGCTGGCGAATGCCCGCTGACAGGAGGCTGCGATGAACACGCTGAATGCCGCCATCATTGGCTGCGGTGCGATCCACGTCTGTCATCTGGAAGCGCTGCGCCAGTTGCCAGACGTAGCCCTGCGCGCGATTGTCGATACTGATACCGACAAAGGACTGGCGCTGGCCGCTGAGTACGACTGCGACTTCTACCACGATTACCGGGAGATGCTGTGCGATCCCGCTATCGACGTGGTGCACATCTGTACTCCGCATTTCCTGCATAAGCCGATGATCCTCGCCGCGCTGGCCGCGGGGAAACAAGTTTTCTGCGAGAAACCTGTGGCGATGAATCTGGCAGAGGTGGCGGAAATCCGGCAGGCAGAATCAGAGGCCAGCGGGCAACTGGGCGTTTGTTACCAGAACCGACTTAATCCCACCAGCCTGGCGCTACGTGAACAACTGGACGAAAAGGCTCTCGGCAAAGTGCTCAGCATCAGCGCCTTTTTGAGCTGGTCACGCACTGCGCCGTATTACGGCAACAGCCCCTGGCGTGGGCGCTTTGCCACGGAGGGCGGCAGTCTGCTGATCAACCAGGCCATTCACACTCTGGATTTGATGCAGTGGTTCGGTGGTGGCGTGACGCGACTGAAAGGTGTGGTCGACTGCGCACGCCTTTCAGACACCATCGACACTGAAGACACCGCGATGGCCACGCTGGATTTCAGCAACGGCGCACACGGCCTGTTTTTCGCCAGCAACAATCACACCCGCGATGCCCCTCTCCAGCTGGAAATCCACTGCGAGCGCGGCGAACTGCTGCTGCGGGACAACACCCTGTGGCGCGTGGCGGAGGGTAAACGAGTGATGATCGCCAGCGACACCACGCCCTACAGCCACAGCAAAAGCTACTGGGGAATCGGCCATCTGCAGGCCATCCAGCGATTCTATAACGCTATTCGCAGCGGCCATTCGACGGGCTACACCAGCCTCGATGAGGCCGCCAAATCACTGCAACTCGTGGAGGCCATCTATCGCTCATCACAATTACGACAATGGGTCACTCTGACCGCATAACAATGCTGTTCCGGCTGTAATAAGATACGGCGCTCCGTAATCGGAAGCGCCATAAATAAACCCTATCAGCACGAGAATAATAATATGGCTAAACCGATTGAACGCAGAGTGGGTTACGGCGTAGCGATTGGCTATGGCGTGACCGATCTCTTTGGCGGGGGTGCTTTTGCCGTTATCGGCACCTGGTTACTCTTTTTCTACACCACCTACTGTGGCCTGACGGTTCTGGAAGCCGGGTCGATTTTTGCGATCGCCAGGGTCATTGACGCAATTTTAAGCCCGATCATGGGCTACGTGACGGACAACTTCGGCAATACCTGGCTCGGGAGAAAATTTGGCCGCCGGCGCTTTTTCCTGCTGCTCAGCGCCCCGCTGATGTTCCTGTATGCTCTCGTTTGGATAACCGACATGAGCTACTGGTACTACCTGGGCACCTATCTTTCCATCGAGCTGCTATCCGCGATGGTGCTCGTGCCGTGGGAAACGCTGGCCGCTGAGATGACCAACCGCTTTAGCGAACGCACCCGGCTTTCCGGGGTACGCATGATGTGCTCGCAGTTTGGCGGCTTTCTGGCCGTTTCCGTGCCGGGCATTATTATGCAGTTCACCGGCAAGGATAATTCGTTGACCTACACGCTGACCGGTAGCGTTTTTGCGATTATTTTCTGCATTGCGGTATTTACCACCTGGGCCTGCACCTGGGAGGCAAAAGATGTGCGTGAAGAATACGAATTTACGCCGGAAAATAAGCGTCAGTCCGGTCTGTTTAATCACCTGAAATATCTGGTGCTGGATCTCTTTTCCTCATTTAAAGTCCGGGCATTTCGCCAGCATATTATTATTTATATCTGCTCGTTTACGGCGATGGACGTGTTTGGCTCCGTCTTTACCTATTATGTGGTTTACGCGCTGGGTCGCGATGCGGCAGCCGTCTCCGGCCTGTTGACCATTGCGGCATTCGTTTCTGTTCCGGGGACCTTCGGCTTTATGATGTTGATGAATAAGCTGAATATGACGCCATCATCTGCGCTCAGGCTGTCGTACAGCTGCATTTTTGCGGTGCTGGCGTTTTTATTCGTGGTGTATATCAACAACATTACGGTGCCCACCCTGCTGTTTTCTGCGGTGTTTGTCCTGCTTGGGGCCGCGCGCGCCGGGCTGTATTACATCCCGTGGAATATCTACAGCTTTATTCCGGACGTCGATGAGCTGGTCACCCGCCAGCGTCGCGAGGGCATTTTTGCCGGGGTGATGGTGCTGACCCGAAAAAGCACCGTGGCGCTGGCGATCCTGCTGATTGGTATCGTGCTCGAGGAAAGCGGCTTCGTGAAAGGCGGCGGCACCCAGCCGGAAAGCGCGCTGCACGCCATTATCGGGCTGATGATCTTCGCCACCGCCGCGCTACTGGCGATGAGTTACTGGATGACCTTTAAATTCAAACTGACCCAGAAGAGCCACAAGGTGCTGATTAAAGAGATCGCCCGTCGCAAACTGGGCGGCGCGGCGGAAGATTGTGACGAGGAAACCCGGCAGGTCATTAAAGAGCTGACTGGTTTTGCCTGGAATGAAGTGTGGGATGCCACAGCGGAAAAAAGCAAAAAGCGCGCCGCTTTAGCGGCAGAAAATTAACCCTCTGGCGAATTTACAGTCCCTTACGCTATACTAATCCCCGATATTACCGGTCCAGCACCTTCGGACCGGTTTTTTTAGGTGTCCTTTCGCACTCAAAAACATCATCAACTATCCTTCCGAGGTTCTGGCACAAATCGCCAGAAAAATTATGCTAAACAGTATATTAATCATACTCTGCCTCATCGGCGTCAGTGCGTTTTTCTCGATTTCCGAGATTTCGCTTGCAGCTTCCCGCAAAATCAAACTGAAGCTGCTCGCCGATGAGGGTAACGTTAATGCTCAACGTGTGCTGAAAATGCAGGAAAACCCCGGTATGTTCTTTACCGTGGTGCAAATTGGTCTTAACGCGGTCGCTATCCTGGGCGGTATCGTCGGCGATGCGGCATTCTCCCCGGCTTTCCACGCCATCTTTATCAACTACATGTCAGCCGAACTGGCCGAGCAGATTAGCTTCGTGCTGTCGTTCGTGCTGGTCACCAGCCTGTTTATCCTGATTGCTGACCTGACGCCGAAACGCATCGGTATGATTGCGCCAGAAGCCGTAGCTTTGCGTATTATCAACCCGATGCGCTTCTGCCTTGCCGTGTTCCGCCCGCTGGTGTGGTTCTTTAACGGCATGGCCAACATGATTTTCCGCCTGTTTAAGCTGCCAATGGTGCGTAAAGACGACATCACCTCCGACGACATTTATGCGGTGGTGGAAGCCGGTGCGCTGGCGGGCGTGCTGCGTAAGCAGGAACATGAACTGATTGAGAACGTGTTCGAACTGGAATCCCGTACCGTGCCATCGTCAATGACGTCGCGTGAAAACATCATTTGGTTCGATATTAACGAAGACGAACAGAGCCTGAAGAGCAAGGTCGCCGAGCATCCGCACTCCAAGTTCCTGGTGTGTAAGGAAGATATCGACCACATCATCGGCTACGTAGACTCTAAAGACCTGCTGAACCGCGTGCTGGCGAACCAGAGCCTGATGCTGACCAGCGGCGTGCAGATCCGCAACACGCTGATCGTGCCGGACACTCTTACGCTCTCCGAAGCGCTGGAAAGTTTCAAAACCGCCGGGGAAGACTTCGCGGTTATCATGAACGAATACGCGCTGGTGGTGGGTATCATCACCCTGAACGACGTAATGACTACCCTGATGGGCGATCTGGTCGGCCAGGGGCTGGAAGAGCAGATTGTCGCGCGTGATGAGAACTCCTGGCTCATCGATGGCGGTACACCAATTGAAGACGTGATGCGCGTACTGGACATCGACGAGTTCCCGCAGTCCGGCAACTACGAAACCATCGGCGGATTCATGATGTTTACGCTGCGTAAGATCCCGAAACGCACGGACTTCGTGAAGTTCTCTGGCTACAAATTTGAAGTGGTGGATATCGATAACTACCGCATCGATCAGCTGCTGGTGACCCGCGTCGACAACAAACCTGCGGCGCTGACGCCGAAGCTGCCTGACGCCGAAGAGAAAGGCGCGGCGTAAGCCCTGCCCCAGAAACACGAACGGCTCCTTGAAAGGAGCCGTTTTTTTTACTGCTTACTGCATAGCATGTACTTATGAAACAGAGTTAGTTACGCCATCTCGGTTTGCAGACGCGTAACCTGACGGTTGATTTCGGACATCACAGAAAGATGCTGTTTGTCCTTCACTTTCGGGATAAGGATCTTGCCCTTATCAAACTCAAAAGCGCCCACGTCCTTGATGTACAACCGTCCACGAAACAGGATCTTCACGTACTTAGCCACTTGAAGCGGATTGTACTTTTGGAAAATTTTCATTGTTATCTCCTGCTGAGTCTTACGCCCTTACGGTGCCACATTTGGCTCCGCCTTCCAGGGGCGCAAAATTAATGCTCTAAAACTATAGTCCATATCGACCGGGACACCCAGTCTGTATAAGTTTATTTACCGTTTGATGACACTAATTAAGAATATTCTTTTCAGATATACGATGAAGGCAGTATAAACCTTCATTTTCTCCCGGTTATGTGCGGTCCTCCGCATTCTGGCATCACACTTGCGGGAAAAGCACATCATTCGCACTTATGATTAAGACTCAGAACCAAGTGGTCGGATCACCTGCATAAAATAAGGAAAACACCATGACCCTACGAAAGCTGATGGCGATTTCATGCCTGTTAATGCCACTGATTGCCTCTGCACATAACCTTCAAAACGACCAGCGCGTGCCCCCGGTGGGCGTCGCCGATCGTGGCGAACTCATTCTTGATAATAATGAGTTTAGCTATAAAAACTGGAATAGCTCGCAGCTCCCAGGCAAAGTGAGAGTTGTACAACATATTGCCGGTCGTACATCTGCCAAAGAGAAAAATGCAACGCTGGTTGAAGCGATCAAGGCCGCAAAATTCCCTCATGACAAGTACCAGACCACCACCATCGTCAACACCGATGATGCGATCCCGGGGTCCGGCATGTTTGTGCGCAGCAGCCTTGAGAGCAATAAAAAGCTCTATCCGTGGTCGCAGTTTATCGTCGACAGCAACGGCACCGTGCGCAGCGCCTGGCAGCTGGATGAAGAAAGTTCCGCTATCATCGTGCTGGATAAGGAAGGACGCGTGCAGTGGGCGAAAGACGGCGCGCTGACGCAGGCAGAAGTGCAGCAGGTCATCGCCCTGCTGCATAAGCTGTTGGCTCAGTAAAGCGAGACGCGAAAGCCGGGGTTGAGGAAGGATTCACGCGGGGTGTAATCAAGCGTTTTACCCTGCCAGTCGTGAACGTGCGCCCCGGCCGCTACCGCGACAGCATGACCTGCTGCGGTGTCCCAGACGTTAGTCGGCCCAAAGCGCGGATACAGCTGCGCCTGACCTTCCGCCACCAGGCAGAATTTCAGCGACGAACCAATGGAAGTGGTCTGATGCTCACCGAGCTGCTGGAGATACTCTTTCAGCTCGTTATCAGAGTGCGAACGGCTGATCACCACCAGCGGCGGCCGCGCGTCGCGCACCTGAATCTGTTTACGCACGCCGCACTCTTCTTTCCAGGCTTTCCCCTGATACGCGCTGTACATCATCTTCATCACCGGCGCGTACACCACGCCCAGCACCGGTTTCCCTTTTTCAATCAGCGCGATATTGACGGTGAATTCACCGTTGCGTTTGATGAACTCTTTGGTGCCGTCCAGCGGATCGACCAGCCAGTAGCGCTGCCAGTGCTGGCGAATTTCCCAGCCCGGCGGATCTTCTTCCGACAGCACCGGAATATCCGGCGTGAGCGCGCTTAATCCCTCAACGATCACCTTATGGGCGGCAATATCCGCTGCGGTAACCGGAGAGTCATCTGATTTACTCGTCACATCCATCGGCTTTGCGCCGTCGTAGACCTGCATAATGGCCTCGCCCGCATCCCGTGCAAGCTGACATACTTGTTCCAGCATTTTCCACCTCATCGTTATGGCAGTGGCCTTAACTCGTTGTTTTATTTATATCCCATCGTGGCCGATTGCGCTATCTGTGAAGCGTTGCCCGTTTCCTGACGCTCAAATCTGGCATGCTTCACACTTCTGTAAGCAACAGGATGTATACCCTTTTCTCTTTTGTGCATTCGATCAATGAAAGGACCCCTCTGATGATTAAGTTTAGCGCAACGCTCCTTGCCACGCTGATTGCTGCCAGCGTGCAGGCCGCGACGGTGGATTTGCGGATCATGGAAACCACCGACCTGCACAGCAACATGATGGATTTCGATTACTACAAAGACGCTGCCACAGAAAAATTCGGCCTGGTACGCACCGCGAGCCTGATCAACGCCGCCCGTGAAGAGGTGAAAAACAGCGTGCTGGTCGATAACGGCGATGTGATCCAGGGCAGCCCGCTGGGCGATTACATGGCGGCAAAAGGATTAAAAGTGGGTGACGTTCACCCCGTTTATAAAGCGATGAACACCCTCGATTACGCGGTCGGCAACCTGGGTAACCACGAATTCAACTACGGGCTGGACTATCTGCATAAAGCCATCAATAGCGCGAAATTCCCGTACGTTAACGCCAATATCATCGACGTTAAGACCCAAAAGCCAATGTTTACCCCGTATCTGATTAAAGAGGCGGAAGTCGTCGATAAAGAAGGCAAAAAACAGACGCTGAAGATTGGCTATATCGGCTTTGTGCCGCCGCAGATCATGACCTGGGATAAGGCCAACCTGAGCGGCAAAGTGACCGTCAACGACATCACCGAAACTGCGCGCAAATACGTGCCGGAAATGCGCGAGAAAGGCGCTGACGTGGTGGTAGTCATTGCCCACTCCGGCCTGTCAGCGGACCCTTACCAGGCGATGGCGGAAAACTCCGTTTACTACCTGAGCCAGGTGCCGGGCGTGGATGCAATCATGTTTGGCCACGCTCACGCGGTCTTCCCGTCGAAAGATTTCGCTAACATTAAAGGCGCGGACATCGATAAAGGCCTGCTCAACGGCGTTCCGGCGGTCATGCCGGGCATGTGGGGCGATCATCTGGGCGTGGTGGATTTAGTCCTCAATAACGACAGTGGAAAATGGCAGGTCACTCAGGCGAAAGCCGAAGCACGTCCAATCTACGACGCAGCGGCGAAGAAATCGCTGGCCGCAGAAGACCAGAATATGGTGAAAGTGCTGAAAGCCGACCACGACGCCACCCGCGAGTTTGTCAGCAAACCTATCGGCAAATCGTCCGACAACATGTACAGCTTCCTGTCATTGGTGCAGGACGATCCAACCGTGCAGGTCGTGAACATGGCTCAGAAAGCCTATGTTGAGCATTTCATTCAGGGCGATCCGGATCTGGCGAAGCTGCCAGTGCTTTCCGCTGCCGCGCCGTTCAAAGCCGGTGGACGTAAAAACGACCCGGCAAGCTTTGTTGAAGTAGAAAAAGGCCAGCTGACGTTCCGCAACGCCGCCGATCTGTATCTCTACCCGAACACGCTGGTGGTGATGAAAGTCAGCGGCAAAGAGGTGAAAGAGTGGCTGGAGTGCTCTGCCGGGCAGTTTAATCAGATTGACCCGACCAGCAGTAAACCGCAGTCGCTGATTAACTGGGCAGATTTCCGCACCTATAACTTCGACGTGATTGACGGCGTGAACTATCAGATTGATGTCACCAAACCAGCACGCTATGACGGTGAATGTCAGAGTCTTCATCCGGATTCAGAGCGTATTAAGGATCTGACCTTCAACGGCAAACCCATTGATCCGAACGCGACGTTCCTGGTCGCCACCAATAACTATCGCGCCTACGGTGGCAAGTTCGCGGGCACTGGCGACAGCCATATCGCCTTTGCTTCTCCGGATGAAAACCGCTCCGTTCTGGCGGCGTGGATCAGCGCGGAATCGAAGAAGAACGGCGAAATTCATCCGGCGGCCGACAACAACTGGCGTCTGGCACCGATTCACTCCTCCGTTCCGTTAGATATCCGCTTTGAGACGTCGCCATCTGAAAAGGCCGCCGCGTTTATCAAAGAGAAAGCACAGTATCCGATGAAGCAGGTTGGCACCGACGACATCGGTTTTGCGATTTATCAGGTGGATTTGACGAAGTAAGTCAGGCGATTTTGCCCGGCGGCGCATTCGCTTGCACGGACCTACATATACCAATGATTTGTAGGTCCGGTAAGCGCCAGCGCCACCGGGCAGTTTTATCAGTTAAGCCCCAGGAAATACTGAGCAATTTTGAAGTAGATAATCAGACCGGTGCCATCAATCAGCGTGGCGATGAACGGTGCGGAAACCACCGCCGGGTCGATGCCCACCCGCTTCAGCACCATCGGGATCACCGAAGACACTATGGCGCTCCACAGCGTGATACACACCAGCGTCAGGCTGACAATCAGCGTGATTTCGGGCCCAATCCCCATCATCCACGCGCGGAAGCAGCCCGCCAGTCCCAGCGTGACCGCAATCATCAACGAAGTCGTCGCCTCTTTGCGGATCACACGTCCCATATCGCGCAGCCGCACTTCGCCCAGCGCCATGGCTCGTACCAGCGTGGAGGTGATCTGCGTACCGCTGTTGCCCCCGGTGCCGATCAGCAGTGGGATAAAGAAGGCCAGCGCGATAGCGGATTCCAGCGCTTCTTCAAAATGCTGCAACACGCTGCTGGTGTAGGCTTCAGCGACAAATAACAGCAACAGCCACACCGAGCGCTTTTTCCACAGCGTCACCGGACTGGTTTCCAGATACGGCTGTTCCAGCGGCAGCGTCGCCCCCTGGCGCTGCACGTCTTCGGTGACTTCGTCGGAAACCAGATGGGCGATTTCCCGCTCCATCAGGCAGCCCACCAGCTCGCCCTTTTCTACTACCGGAACCAGCTCAGCGCTGTGCTCATTTAGCAGAGCAATCAGCTCGTGGCGGCCGTCATCGGGCCTGACCCGAAACGGTACCGGATCCATCAGATGGCGAATGGACTCACCCGGATCGCTTTCCTGCAGCAATTTGCGCACCGATAAAATACCGCGCAGCTGTTTCCCGGCCACCACAAAGACATGGCCCGGAATATCGTCATTATTCAGTAAGGATAAGAAGGCTGCGCGCGCTTCGTGCACGCAGAAGTGATCGGCCAGAGTGATAAAATCGCTGCGCATGTAGTGGGCGACGGCATCGCCTTCCACCGTTGGACGAGCAATAGCGGCAGCGGTAAGTTGGATGTGAGACATAGACATTTCCCTATAGAGTTTTCTCATAGGGGCGAACAAGACAAGACAGGACTAGCCAGAGCAGATCCCTACGTCCTGGATTTAGCACTGCACAACGTATCTGAGCGGTTTTATCCGCCAGAAGTTACCTTGGCAACACCTTGATTCGATGGATGCCTGTATTTCCCTGTGGGGTCTCTCTCGATACCTTCAGGGCGGTAACTTATATTTGTGCAGGAGCCTCGCCATAACGAGATCGTTAAATTGAGGCGCCATTATAGTGAGCTAAATTCAGACAAAAAGAGCAACATTCATCCGGTTTATGAAACATTTAGAAAAATCACGTTGCGCAACTACTGCACGCTTTCTTCACGCTGTTCCCGGTTCGCTAACACCTGCGGCAGATTCAGCTCAATCCAGTCGGCCAGGGCCACCACTTTGTCGCTGACCTGCTCACCGAGCGGCGTGAGGCTATACTCCACGTGCGGCGGGACTACCGGATAAGAGACGCGGTCGAGAAAACCGTCCTGCTCCAGCGCCTGTAGCGACTGCGCCAGCATCTTTTCACTGACGCCGCCCATTTTGCGTCGCAAATCGCTGAACCGATGCGTACCGTCGCGCAGCGCCACGAGGATCAACACGCCCCAGCGGCTGGTGACGTGTTTTAGCACCTCACGCGAGGGGCACTGCTCGGCAAACAAATTGCCGTCGCGCATCTGTTCACTCAGGGTCGGATTCGCCATTTTCACACTTACCTTTTTGTACGTACTTACTAAAAGTTAGTTTGAGTGTTAGCGTATCACAACTGAAGACAAACACGAAGGAGTCACCTCATGATCGCAATCACCGGCGCTACCGGCCAGCTTGGCCAACTCGTTATCGACAATCTGCTGAAAACCGTTCCGGCAAATCAGCTGGTCGCTATTGTGCGTAATCCGGCGAAGGCCCAGGCGCTGAGCGACCAGGGCATCACCGTTCGCCAGGGCGATTACAATGACGAAGCGTCTTTGCAGGCAGCATTGCAGGGCGTGGATAAACTGCTGCTGATCTCCGGCAGCGAAGTGGGTAAACGCGCGGCCCAACACGCCAATGCTATCCGTGCAGCAAAATCTGCCGGGGTGAAATTTATTGCCTATACCAGCCTGCTGCATGCTGATAAATCCCCGTTGGGCCTGCACGTTGAGCACGTTGCCACCGAGAAACTGCTGGCAGAATCCGACATTCCTTACGCGCTGCTGCGCAACGGCTGGTACACCGAAAACTATCTGGCGAGCGCACCTCCGGCGATTGAACACGGTGTGTTTATTGGCGCCGCCGGTGAAGGCAAAATTGCCGCCGCGCCGCGTGCTGATTACGCCGCTGCCGCCGCTCGCGTTATCAGTGAAGACGGTCATGCCGGAAAAGTGTATGAGCTGGCAGGCGACAAAGCCTGGACGCTCAGCGAACTTTCCGCTGAACTCAGCAAGCAAAGCGGCAAGCCAGTCAGCTACCATAACCTTAGCGAAGCCGATTTCGCTGCTGCGCTGAAGGGCGTAGGTCTGCCTGCCGGTCTGGCAGATATGCTGGCGGATTCGGATGTTGGCGCTTCGAAAGGTGGTCTGTTTGACGACAGCCATACCCTGAGCAAGCTGATCAACCGTCCAACCACTCCTCTGGCAGAAAGCGTTAAAAACATCCTGTAAGCGCTAATAAGTGGTGAACCTGCGGGGTATCTCCGATAATCTCGGGATATTCCGCAGGAAGTCATTGTCCAGGAGAGTAGCGTGCAGGGCGTACCCGAGCAGTTCAGCGACGAAAAAGACAGTGCCAGCTTTCGCCATCTGGACCAGGTGCCGGGGCTGGAGCTTTATCACGCCCATATCTCCCGCTACGCCTTCGAGCCCCACACTCATGAAGCGTTCGGCATTGGCGCAATTGAGTTGGGCGCTGAACGTTTTCGCTATCGCGGTACCCAGTACGTCGCCCCGGTTAACTCCGTGGTCACCATGAATCCCGATGAGCTGCACACCGGCGAAGCCGCTACGGCGGATGGCTGGCGCTACCGGATGGTGTATCTGGAGCCTGATTTACTTGAAGAGGTGACCGGAACCCGCCACTGGTGGTTCAGCGAGGTGGTGCGCGACGATGCTTTACGCTCATCGCAGCTGTGCCAGCTGATTTATGGCCTGTGGAACACACCCGACCCGCTGGCGCAAAAAGGGCTGCTGCTCGATCTTATCGATACCTTCCGCCCGTTCGCCCACCATGCGCCGCCTGCGCAGGAAGGCGCTCACCGCTTTGAGCTGATTCGCGATTATCTGCACGATAACTATATGCAGACCATCACCCTTGACGAATTAGCCAGCGTGGTGGCACTCAGTCCTTATCATTTCCAGCGCCAGTTCAAGGCGCGCTATCACGTCACGCCGCATCAGATGCTGATGGCGATCCGCCTGTGGCGAGCGAAAGATTTTCTGACCCGTGGCATGCCTGCGGCGGAAGTAGCTGCGGCAACGGGCCTCACCGATCAGTCTCATCTGACCCGCGCCTTTACCCGCCGCTACGGTATTACTCCCGTACGCTATCAGAAGCAGGTTTTCCCGCGCTGATGCGCAACCTCATACAATACGGCCCAACCTTTTACTTTCTACACTTCTCGTCTGAACAGAGAAGGTGCTGAAAATGATGAGTGGTGTGCTGTACGCCCTGCTGGCAGGGTTGATGTGGGGATTAATTTTCGTCGGACCGCTGCTGGTGCCGGATTATCCGGCGGTATTGCAGTCGATGGGCCGCTACCTGGCCTTAGGGCTCATCGCCCTGCCGCTGGCCTGGCTGGGGCGCGCCCGGCTGAAGCAATTGAACAGAAGCGACTGGCTGACCGCACTGGCTCTGACCATGATGGGCAATCTGATTTATTACGTTTGTCTTGCCAGCGCCATTCAGCGCGCTGGCGCGCCCGTTTCAACCATGATTATCGGCACGCTGCCGGTGGTGATCCCGGTGTTCGCCAATCTGCTTTACAGCAAGCGGGATGGCAAAATCTCCTGGCGAAAAATGGCCCCGGCTCTGCTTTGTATCGCCATTGGCCTTAGCTGTGTGAATATCGCTGAACTGCAGCACGGCCTGCCGGATTTCAGCTGGTGGCGCTATGGCAGCGGCATTGGGCTGGCGCTGGTTTCCGTTGTTTGCTGGGCGTGGTACGCGCTGCGCAATGCCCGCTGGCTGCGGGAAAACCCGGATAAGAATCCGATGATGTGGGCCACGGCACAGGCGCTGGTCACGCTGCCGGTTTCGCTGCTGGGCTATGTGCTCGCCTGCCTGTGGCTCGGGCGTGAAGGACAATCCTTCCCGCTACCGTTTGGCCCGCGCCCAGTCGTGTTTATCACGCTGATGATAGCCATTGCGGTTCTGTGCTCCTGGGTCGGCGCGCTGTGCTGGAACATTGCCAGCCAACGCCTGCCGACGGTGATCGTTGGCCCGCTGATTGTCTTCGAAACGCTGGCGGGGCTGCTCTACACCTTCCTGCTCCGCCAGAGCCTGCCGCCGCTGTTAACGCTTTCGGGCATCACCTTACTTGTCGTTGGGGTGATCATCGCCGTGCGGGCAAAACCGGAAAAACCGCGGCTGCAGTCCTTGCAGGAAGACACCGTCAGATAGTGCCTTATTCCTTTAGGGGTATTCCCTTATCTTAAAGATGCATTTAATATGCATCTTATACTTTCAAGATGAGGTAACGGCTATGGCCTATCGCGATCAACCCCTGGGTGAACTGGCACTCTCTATTCCACGTGCGTCCGCCCTGTTCCGTCAATACGACATGGACTACTGCTGCGGCGGTAAACAAACGCTGGAACGTGCCGCGGCGCGCAAAGAACTGGATGTGGCAGTGATTGAGGCCGAGCTGGCTAAACTTGCTGAAGCGCCCATCGAGAAAGACTGGCGCATCACGCCGCTGGCGGAGATCATTGACCATATTATTGTGCGCTACCACGACCGCCACCGCGAACAGCTGCCGGAGCTGATCCTGCAGGCCACCAAAGTTGAACGTGTACATGCCGACAAACCTAACGTGCCGCGCGGCCTGGCTAAATACCTGACGGCTCTGCATCAGGAGCTTTCCAGTCATATGATGAAAGAAGAGCAGATCCTGTTCCCGATGATCAAACAAGGGATGGGCAGCCAGGCGATGGGGCCGATCAGCGTGATGGAAAGCGAGCATGATGACGCAGGTGAACTGGTGGAAGTGATCAAACACGTCACCCAGAATGTGACGCCGCCGCCGGAAGCCTGCACTACCTGGAAAGCGATGTATAACGGCATTAATGAGATGATTGACGATCTGATGGAACACATCAGTCTGGAAAACAACGTGCTGTTCCCACGGGCTTTGGCTGGGGAATAAAGAAAATGCCCGGTGGCGCTAGCGCTTACCGAGCCTACAAATTTTCGTAGGCCCGTGTAAACGAAGTGCCACCGGGCAACAGATGTTTTAACTTACTTAGCTAATCTTTTCTTACCGGCGTACAACCAGCCCAGCCCCAGCACGATAAACCACAGCGGCGTAACGATCAGCGCCTGACGGGTATCATCTTCCAGAGTCAGCAGCACCAGCACGAACACGAAGAACGCCATACAAACCCAGCACATCAGCTTGCCGAGCGGCATTTTGTATTTTGACGCAGCGTGCAGCTGCGGGCGCTGTTTACGGTAGACCAGATACGAACACAGAATAATGGTCCACACGAACATAAACAGGATTGCGGAAACGGTGGTGATCATGGTGAACGCGGCAATGGCGCTTGGGTTCACGTAGAGCATTACCACGCCGCCCAGCAGGCAGATACAGGAGAAGGTCAGCCCTTTTGCCGGTACCGCGCGTTTTGACAGCTTAGCGAACGCTTTTGGTGCTACGCCATCCTGCGCCAGACCGAACAGCATACGGCTGGTTGAGAACACGCCGCTGTTGGCCGAAGAAGCCGCAGAGGTCAGCACCACAAAGTTGATGATACTCGCCGCCGCAGGCAGCCCCACCAGCACGAACAGTTCCACGAACGGGCTCTTATCCGGTACCACCGAACTCCATGGCGTCACGGACATAATGACGATCAGCGCGAACACGTAGAACATAATGATACGAATCGGAATGGAGTTAATCGCGCGCGGCAGGGATTTCTCCGGATCTTTGGTTTCTGCGGCTGTGGTGCCGACCAGCTCAATCCCCACAAAGGCGAAGACCGCTATCTGGAAGCCTGCAAAGAAGCCGCTGATGCCTTTCGGGAACCAGCCGCCATCGTTCCACAGGTGGTCGAATGAGGCCTGCACGCCCGATGGCGAAGTGAAGTGTGTCATCACCATCACCAGACCGACAATCACCAGCCCGACGATAGCTACGATTTTGATCATCGCAAACCAGAACTCCATCTCACCGAACATCTTCACGGTGGCGAGGTTAAGCCCCAGCAGCAGTAAGATCACCGCAAGCGACGCCACCCAGTCGGAAAGACCGGGGAACCAGAATTGTGCATACGAGGTAATGGCTACCACGTCTGCCATTCCCGTCACCACCCAGCAGAACCAGTAGGTCCAGCCGGTAAAATAGCCCGCCCACGGACCGAGCAGGTCAGCGGCGAAATCGCTAAAAGATTTGTATTCGAGATTCGACAACAGCAGTTCGCCCATTGCGCGCATCACGAAAAAGAGCATAAAGCCGATGATCATATAGACAAAGATGATCGACGGACCAGCAAGGCTGATGGTTTTGCCCGAGCCCATAAACAGCCCGGTACCGATAGCCCCGCCGATGGCGATAAGCTGAATATGCCGGTTGGTGAGATTACGCCGAAGCGACTGCTCTGTCTCTGCCTCTTCGCCGGCAGCGACTTTTACCTGATCTACCATGTGATTTTCTTCCTGTTGTTCCTGTTGTGTTGTGCTGGCTCTTTGGCCATTGAATACATCTGTCGATGTTTCATTTTTTAAGACTTATCGATAGTAGGTAAGAATCGGCGGGATGAATACTATGAAATGAATATAATGTTAATAAGATGTTTAAAGTGAGTGTTATATCACTCTGTCACCGCGAAACAGGTCACAAAAATACACTGACTTCGGCGTAAAGCAAGATTAAATGCTAACAAATTTCTAACTTAAGGATTTCGCGCTGATTTTTAGGCTCCTCTCCCGCGAACGGGAGAGGATTCAGCGGACTCAGACGATGTCGAGCAGTTCGACTTCGAAGACCAGGGTGCTGAAAGGAGGGATCGACGCGCCAGCGCCACGCTCGCCGTAAGCGAGGTTGTGAGGAATGGTCAGTTCCCACTTGGAACCGACTGGCATCAGGGTCAGCGCTTCAATCCAGCCAGCGATCACGCCGTTAACCGGGAATTCAGCTGGTTCACCACGTGCCACGGAGCTGTCGAACACGGTACCGTCGATCAGCTTACCGGTGTAGTGCACGCGAACGTGGTCGGTGCGCGCCGGGATAGCGCCTTCACCCTGGGTCAGAACGCGGAACTGCAGGCCGGATTCGGTGCTGCTTACGCCTTCTTTCTCACGGTTTTCTTCGAGGTATTTCACACCTTCAGCCGCCATGGATTCGAAACGCTCACGACGCACGGCGTCAGCACGTTCGTGGATCTCACGCAGCGCGCGATGTACCACATCCACTGGAACCTGTGGTTGTTTGCCTTCCAGCGCATCGGCAATACCAGCGACCAGTGCTTCCGGCAGCAGGCCCTGCAGGCCGGATTCGCTGAGCTGTTGTCCTACCTGGAGGCCGATTCCGTAACTAGCCTGTGCTTCAATGGTGTCAAAAGTCGGGGTTGCCATGGTCTTTCCTTTCATCGGATAAAAATCAGCGGGAAGCATATCAGCCCTGCCGCATTGGGTAAAACTTTGTCCCGGCAAAATAATGTATATACTGAGGGACAAAACAGGGAAACGCGGAGCAGGAGGTTACCCATGCCCGGGCGATTCGCACTAAAACAGACTTTGCAGACACTCTGGCACGCGCCGGATAACTTTCGACTGATGGATCCGCTGCCTCCGCTGCACCGTCGTGGCATTATCGCAGGCTTTGCGCTGGTGATTGTCGGCTTTCTGCTTCCCTCTGGTGACAATACCACGCAGCTGCCTGCTACCCGTGAAGCGCAGCTCGATATGCAGTCGCAGTCCCAGCCGCAGCAGGGCAACCTGCAACAACCCCTGCCACCGATTGTCTCTTCTCCGCCGGTGAACGATCCGGGCCAGGCCGCGCCAGAAGCGCCGGAAGTGGTACAGGAAGATCAGCCGGACGACCAGCCCGCAATCCAGCAGCAAAGCCAGTCGCAGTCTCAACCAGCCCAGGCACAGTCCGCGCCAGGCATTGAGCAACAGTGGCGCTCTTACCGCGTTGAGCCGGGTAAAACGCTGGCTCAGCTGTTCCGCGATCACAATCTGCCAGCCACCGACGTCTATGCCATGTCCAAAGTGGAAGGAGCAGGCAAGCCGCTGAGCTCGTTACAGGCAGGCCAGATGATTCAGGTTCGCCAGAACGCCAACGGCGTGGTCACCGGGCTGACTATCGATAACGGCAGCGGACAGCAGGTGCTGTTTACCCGTCAGTCAGACGGCAGCTATATTCGCGCCCGTTAATCCTTCGCCCGGTGGTTCTTCTGCCGGGCCATTCTCAAGCGCTTCGCTTATTGACCCACCAAATTCCCGAACAGACCAGCACCAGCGCCAGCGCGTATTTCCATTCCAGAATCGTCTCGCCCAGGAAAATCCCCGACAGCACGGTTCCGGCCACCGGAATCACAAAGTTAAACGGTGCAATCATGCTGACCCGGTTGTATTTGAGCAGCGTGCTCCAGAGGGCGAAGGCCACGGAGGAGAGCAGCGTCAGATAGCCCAGCACCGCCACGGATTCAAAGCCGTGGAAAGTTAGCGTGCCGCCACAGAGATAGCCACCGGCAACCAGCGCCGCACCGCCAATGCCCAACTGCCAGCCGGTCATTACGGTCGGATCTACCGTCTGAGAAATTCGCTTTCCATAGAGCGTGGCCGCCGACAGGATAAAGGCCGCCAGCACCACAAAGCCATCACCCTGCCAGACGAAACTAAAATCCATCAGCGAATGGCTGAAGTTCACCAGCATCACCCCGGCGAAACCGAGTACACAGCCGATGGTCTTGTTGTAGCTGAGCTTATCGTTCTGATAAATAAAGTGCGCCAGCAGCACGCTGAAAAAGGTGCCGGTGGCGTTCATGATCGAACCTTTCACCCCGGTGGTGAATGCCAGACCAATATAGAAAATAGCGTACTGAATGGAGGTTTGCGTCAGACCCAGCAGCGTCAGCTGACCAAACTGGTGACCGCTGAGGCGCGCAATCGGCTTGCGCTGTGCCATCGCAAAAAGCAGCAGCAACAGCCCGGCAAACAGGAAGCGGTAACCGGCAAAAATAATTTTCGAAGGGATGTCATCGGTGGCTATCTGGAAGATTTCATAACCGTTTTTGATTGCGGGATAAGAGCTTCCCCACAGCAGACAACAGAGCGTTGCTCCTGCGTAGACGACATTCTTACGGGTAAAAATTGGGGCGGGTGTAACCATTTCCATCGACGGCACCAGAAGTAAAATCGCGTTTTGATTTATTATCCTGAAACAGCCTGGCAATATCTACCATACAAGTGAAAAAGTGTGGCGCAGAAAAGCAAAACGCCGGCACAAGGCCGGCGCTTCGTCGTTACAGTAGAGTAAAAAATTACTCAGCTACAACGTTTACTACCAGTTTAGCGAACACTTCGCTGTGAACCTGGAAGTCCACTTCGTGCTCACCAGTGGTACGCAGAACGCCGTTCGGCAGGCGAACTTCGCTCTTAGCAACAGCAACGCCAGCAGCAGAAACTGCATCAGCGATGTCGCGAGTACCAATGGAACCGAACAGTTTACCTTCGTCGCCAGATTTGGAAGCGATGGTTACAGTGCCCAGTGCGTTGATTGCTTCAGCGCGAGCGTTAGCAGCCGCCAGAACGTCAGCCAGTTTGGCTTCCAGTTCAGCACGACGTGCTTCGAAAAACTCTACGTTTTTCTTGGTAGCTGGAACAGCTTTACCCTGTGGAACCAGGAAGTTACGAGCGTAGCCCGCTTTAACGTTAACCTGATCACCCAGGCTACCCAGGTTTGCTACTTTATCAAGCAGAATAACTTGCATTACCTTATCCTCTTAAAGTCGTTAATAGACGGCGGCCGATTACTGATGACGATCAGTGTACGGCAGCAGGGACAGGTAGCGAGCGCGCTTGATGCAACGAGCGAGCTGACGCTGGTATTTTGCACGAGTACCGGTGATACGGCTCGGGACAATTTTACCACTTTCGGTAATGTAGTTTTTCAGCGTAGCGATATCTTTGTAATCAATCTCTACAACGCCTTCCGCGGTGAAACGGCAGAACTTGCGACGACGGAAATAACGTGCCATTTGGCTAGTCTCCAGAATCTATCAATTCAATCTGCTCGGCATGCAGCACCATTTTCGTTAGCCCATTTCGCGCCTTGTGGCAGCTAATGAAGCCCTCAACGGTAATGTGCGTGCCGACCGTTATACTGTGAGTAATGGCCTGGTTGTCTTGCCCGCTAATAATAACTGGCATTTGACACCACGCCTGCCGGTGAAAACCGGCTTCCTCCTGCATCGAACGGTGCTCAAGCACGAACTGGCAGTGAGGAATCCCTGATGGGCTGACCTTACGAACGGGTGTCCTGCACACAGTGCCTGACAGCGCCAACCGGTTGGTCATCAGGATTACTCTTCAGAATCCCCAGCTTCAGCATCATCAGCGGTTTCGTTAGCGAAATCATCGCGACGCTCACGGCGTTCGTCTTTCGCTTTAACCATTGGAGATGCTTCAGTTACGGCGTGTTTGGTACGCATAACCATGCTGCGGATAACGGCATCGTTGAAGCGGAAGTTAGTTTCCAGCTCATCGATCGCTTCCTGCGGAGCTTCAACGTTCAGCAGAACGTAGTGAGCTTTGTGCAGTTTGTTGATCGGATAAGCCAGCTGACGGCGGCCCCAGTCTTCCAGACGGTGGATCTTGCCTTCTGCTGCAGTGATTGCAGTAGTGTAGCGCTCGATCATACCCGGAACCTGTTCGCTCTGGTCAGGATGGACCATAAAAACGATTTCGTAATGACGCATCGAATTGCTCCTTACGGATTATTCAGCCTCCTGTCTGGGTCAGCCGCGGCCCATGGAGGCAAGGAACGTGTTAAAGGGCGGCTGAAAAATTGACGCGTAATCATACTTGCCCCCCCTGAGAAACTCAAGATGATTGCACAAATAATTCGCACGAAGGGCAAAGTGAAGGCCGGTCAGTGGGTTAAAATTGAGCAATAAGGAATGCGCCATTTTTTTGAACAACTGCATCAGAAATGGTCGCTTAAAAAACAACAGGCAGCGATTACACTTTAATCAGACCCCATCTGAAGCCAGAAGGAGCCCTCAATCTATACCTGGATAATTCGAGTTGCAGGACAAAGTGGCTTTGCCACTTTGAACAGCGCTTGCGCTGGCCCTGAAAGGGTGAGGCCAATTGGCCGAATCACGCGGCAAGGGAGCTCATCCCCAGGAGCTTACTTTAGTAAGTGACTGGGGTGAGTGAGTGCAGCCAACGCACCTGCAGCTTGAAGTATACGGGTATAAACGTAGCAGGCTGTAGGGAGTAACTATTATGAAACGCATCATGAAAAACATCGCAATCGCCGTACTGGCTACAGTTTTGCTTAGCGCAAACGCGATGGCAGCCATCAAAATCGACAGCCGTCAGGCCAGAAATATGGACAATGTGCAGAGCTTAGGCGTGATTTACATCAACCATAATATCGCCACCGAAAGTGAAGCCGTTCAAGCCTTGAGTGATGAGAGTGACGTCCGTGGCGCCAAATACTTTCACCCAATCCTTCTTCATGAACCCGGCAGCAATGGGCTAATACACGCCAGCGCTGAAGTGTACCGCTAGCACCAGGACAACACGAAACGCACTTTGCCATAGTTGATATTCTGCCCCCGCCTCCGGGGGCTTTTTTTGTTCTTTTTATTTCTGTCCGTAGTAGGCATTTGGTCCGTGCTTACGGCTGAAGTGTTTTTCCATCAGCCACGGATCGATGGGTTTTAGCTGCGGGTTAATCCCGCGCGCCATCCACGCCATTTTCGCCACTTCTTCCATCACGACGGCGTTATGCACTGCTTCATCAGCGCTCTTCCCCCACGCAAACGGACCGTGCTGCCAGACGATAAT
Source organism: Enterobacteriaceae bacterium 89 (assembly GCA_014156375.1). GTDB lineage: Bacteria > Pseudomonadota > Gammaproteobacteria > Enterobacterales > Enterobacteriaceae > Scandinavium. Next base: position 463,694 of record RQJH01000001.1, read on the forward strand.
GCCCGGCGTGTGCAGCGGTTCATTATTTCCTATCGTTTCAATAATCACTTCGCCGGTGTTGTGCTCGTACTTCCCTTGTACCTCTTCGGCAGTAAGCGGACGGGTACAGGGGATATCGCCGTGAAAATAATCCGCATGGGTTGTTCCGAGCGCAGGAATGGCTAACCCTGCCTGCGCCCACGCGGTGGCATGACAGGAATGAGTATGCACAACCCCGCCCAGCGTCGGATAACGGCGATACAGCGCCAGATGCGTGGCGGTGTCGGACGAAGGCCGCCACTGGCCTTCAACCACGTTACCGCTAAGATCCACCACCACTATGTCGTCTGCCGTCATACCGTCATAGGCGACACCGCTGGGTTTGATCGCCACCAGCCCGCGCTGGCGGTCGATGCCGCTGACGTTGCCCCAGGTGAACGTCACCAGACCGTACTGCGGCAAAGCCAAGTTGGCGTCCAATACCTGCTGTTTCAGTTTCTGCATTACGCCGCCTCCTCAATGCCTGCCCGAGCCATTCGGGCCAGCACCCATTCACGAGCACGAGCCACTTCTGCAAGGGGATCTGCCGCACTTTCGCTCCACATCTCGATAAGATAGGGACCGCAGTAGCCGCTCTGATTAAGGGTGCTGAAGCAGCGTTCAAAATCGACGATGCCCTCACCAAACGGCACATTTTTGAACACGCCAGGGCGAGTATCTTTGACGTGAACCGCCACGATATGTCCTGTTCCAGCCTGCAGCTCCATCTGCACGTCGTTATCCCACGCCGAGAGGTTGCCGATGTCCGGATAGAGCTGGAACCACGGATTGTTCAGGTAATGCGCGTAGCCCAGCGCTTTGCTGATCGAATTCATCAGCGGGTAGTCCATGATCTCCATCGCCAGCGTCACCTGCGCGCGGCTTGCCATCTCCACGCTGGCCTTCAGACCGTCACGGAAACGACGGCGGGTTTGATCGTTCGCCTGCTGGTAATAGACGTCATAACCCGCCAGCTGAATCACCCGAATGCCGACATCCTGGGCAAACTGGATGGCTTTACGCATGATTTCCAGCCCCTGGTTGCGGACTTCGTCATCTTCGCTGCCGAGCGGAAAACGGCGATGTGCACTGAGGCACATCGACTGCACGCGCACGCCCGTTTCAGCCACGGCCTGCACCAGAGCCAGCCGCTGTTCGCGGCTCCAGTCCAGACGCGCCAGTCGGGTATCGGTTTCATCCACCGACATCTCGACAAAATCAAATCCCAGCGTGCGGGCAAGCTGTAGCCTTTCCCGCCAGCACTCCCCGGCAGGGAGCGCTTTTTCATAGATGCCGAGCGGCACCGGATTCGCCTGCATAACCGCTCCTTAGCCCCAAAGCTGCGCGATAGAGCGTTTAAACTGGCGCGCGGCTTCCACCGGGTCGGCGACGTCGCGGATGCTGCGCCCGGCGATAAATACATGGATCGGAATCCCCTGGAACAGCGGCAAATCTTCCAACGCCAGCCCGCCAGTGACGGTGACCTTAAAGCCCATGTCAGATAGCCGTTTGATGGCGGTAATATCTGCTTCGCCCCACGCTACGCCGGCGGCCTGCGCATCTCGGCTACGGTGATAAACCACTTGTGAAATTCCCGCTTCGCGCCAGGCCTGCGCCTGCTCCCAGGTCCAGTAGCCCGTGAGTTCAATCTGTACGTCGCCGTTAAACTCTTTTGCCACGTCCAGAGCGCCTTTGGCGGTGTTGATGTCGGCACAGCAAATGACCGTCACCCAATCGGCGTTAGCTTCAAAACACATGCGGGAGAGGATCTTGCCCGCATCGGCAATTTTGGCGTCTGCCAACACAATCTTGTGCGGATACAATGCTTTCAAATCTCGCACTGCGCGAACCCCTTCGCCCACGCAAAGAATGGTGCCCACCTCAATGATGTCGACCTCTTCGGCAATCAAGCGGGTGGTCTGGTAAGCATCGGCCATCGTCTGGTTATCCAGCGCAACCTGTAGCATCGGTAATGAATGTGACATAACAAACTCCTCTCAGACGGTGGCCGCAGTGGCGCTATCGATTAAATCCAGCACGTCCTGCTCGCTGCGGCAGGCACGTAAACGATCAAAATTGGCTTCATCTTCAAACAGATTAACGATCTGCATGATGCCCTCTTCCTGGTGAGTACGGGCATCCACCGCCGCCAGGGTAATGAGGATATCGACCGGATCGTTATCTTCGTGGTTGAACACCAGCGGCTGTTTCAGGGTGACCAGAGCAAAGCCGTTCTTTTTCACGCCCTCTTCCGGCCGCCCGTGCGGCATGGCAAGACCCGGCGCAATCACAAAATACGGCCCAAAGCGCTCCACCCCATCGAGAATGGCCTGGTAATAACGCGGCTCCACCACGTCGGCAGCCACGAGCAGATCGACGCCGATTTTCACTGCCTCCTGCCAGCTGCTGGCTTCTGCCTGCAGGTGAACTGAGTGATTGTCCGCCAGAGAATCACGTAGCTTCATGGCTGCAGCCTCATTGAGTGTCTTTTGGAAAATGCGCCTGGATGACTTCCATCAGCTTCGGGCCGAAATCCGCCGCAGAGAGCATGTTCCTGACGCCGACTACATATTTATTGCCGGAAACCTCAATCTCGCTGGCAACGTGGTTGGAGGCGATGATGATGTCCGCCCCGCTTAGCTCACTTTTGTATTCGCCTACGGCACAGCTGTTGACCGTGTGATCCACGCCCTGCTGCGTCAGAAACTGATCCACTTTCATCTTCATAATCATGGAACTGCCTTGCCCACACCCACATACCGCCAGAATACGAACAGTCATTGTCAAACTCCTTAGTGTGCAGAGGTTTCTGCCAGTTGTTTTTGCGCATCTTCTTCAGCGCGCAGCGTGCGCCCGGCGAAGACCATATAAACCAGGGCTATCAGGATGATGACACCCATAAACCACAGACCCAGCGTCAGGCCCTGCATCATTGGCGGCGCCAGAATCGACCAGTCCGCCATGCCCATCCACGCGCTCATGCCGGTGAGTTTCACCGCCCATACGCAGCCAAAGATTTCGATCATCCCCATCACCAGACAAATCTTCAGCGCCGCTCGCCAGCCGCCAAAATGGTTGGCAAACACGCCAATGGTGGCGTTTGAGAAAAACATCGGGATGAAGCCGGGGATGATCAGAATGGAGGAGCCGCAGGCAATCAGGATACCGACCGCAATCAGTTGGCCGACAGTGCCCCACATGAAGCCCCACACCACCGCGTTGGGTGCGAAGCTGTAGATGGCGGCGCAGTCGATAGCCAGCACCGCGCCAGGGATCAGGCGCTGAGAAATTCCGTTAAAGGCTTCTGACAGTTCAGCCACGAACATGCGAACGCCCTGCACGATGATGAAAATCGCTACCGCAAACTGGAAGCCGGTTTGCAGGATATACACCGTCCAGTGGGTTTTCCCCGCCATCGTCTGCACAGTATCAATGCCGAAGGAGAGCAAAATCGCACCGAAAAACACCGTCATCACGATGGCGGTGGAAACGATGTTGTCGTGGAAAATATTGAGCCAGCCCGGCAGCTTGAGGTCTTCGACGCTCTCTTCTTTCTTTCCGAGATACGGCGCAATTTTGTAAGCAATCCATGAGGCGAACTGCTGCTGATGGCCGATGGAGAAGCCGCAGTTATCGGTCACTTCCTGAGTTGGTTTGTACATCATGTTGGAGGTGATGCCCCAGTAGAGCGACACCAGTACCGCCGTGCAGACGATGGTGGTCCACATTGGGTAACCGAGGATGTAGAAGAACACCGCAATCAGCCCGGCCTGCTGGAACATGATGTGCCCGGTAAGCATGATGGTGCGAATGCCCGTGATCCGCCGCAGCAGGACATAAAGAATGTTCAGCGCCAGCGCCAGTAACACCGCGTATCCCACCCAGCTGTAGGCATCGCCCATGCGCTCAATCGTCGCCATCATCGACGCATAGGTATCGGAGATCGCCCCGTTGATGCCGTATACCTCCGACATTTTCGCTACCACCGGTTTGAACGTGCCGGTCAGGATCCCGGACCCCGCCTGCAGCAGCATGAAACCGATAATGGTTTTGATGGTGCCTTTGATAATCACGCTGACGCTTTTGCGCAGCAGGATATAGCCAAGGCAGGTCACGATACCCAGCAGCAGCGGGGCATTGGTCATGACCTGATTAAAGAACACGGTAAAGACGTTGTAGAGAATCTCCATAATGCTCTCCTGGAAAGAGGAAGCGCTTGCACAGCGTGACGCTCAGCAAGCGGGGTGGAGCCACTCTAATTAATCACAAGTAATCACCACAAGATTTAATATGATTATTTGTGAAGCACGCCGCAAATTATTACCACAAACTGATAAGGGATTTCATCATCGCCTTTCCTTTATAGAAGGAAATCAATTAACGCATTGTATTTAAATAAATTATATTGATGCACATTCACTTTAATCCAACAGAAAACTCAGTGTTCTTGCGAAGTGCTTCGCAAAAAACCCCATTGCAAATGTCAATTAACAGTGCCAGTATCAATCAAAAGTAATCATTTAATGATTGTTATTGATAAATAATGAGGGCAACCGCAATGAGTAAAATAGAATCCATCACCCGTGAAAGCTGGATCCTGAACACCTTTCCGGAGTGGGGCAGCTGGCTGAATGAGGAAATTGCCCACGAGCAGGTTGCACCGGGAACCTTCGCCATGTGGTGGCTGGGCTGCACCGGGATCTGGCTAAAATCGGAAGCGGGTGCGAACGTCTGCGTTGATTTCTGGTGCGGTACCGGCAAGCAGAGCCACGGCAATCCGCTGATGAAAAAGGGCCATCAGATGCAGCGCATGGCCGGGGTAGAAAAATTGCAGCCCAATCTGCGCACCACGCCGTTTGTGCTCGATCCTTTTGCTATTCGTCAGGTGGATGCGATCCTCGCCACGCACGATCACAACGATCATATCGACGTCAACGTCGCGGCAGCGGTAATGCAGAACTGCGCCAGCGATGTGCCGTTTATCGGGCCGCAAACCTGCGTGGATTTGTGGGTCAGCTGGGGTGTGCCGGAATCGCGCTGCATTGTGGTTAAGCCTGGCGATGTGGTGAAGATTAAAGATATCGAAATCCATGCGCTGGACGCCTTCGATCGCACGGCGCTCATCACGTTACCTGCTGATGAAAAAGCCGCAGGCGTACTGCCGGATGGTATGGATTTGCGGGCAGTGAACTATCTGTTTAAAACGCCGGGCGGTTCCCTTTATCACAGCGGCGACTCGCACTACTCCAATTACTACGCGAAGCACGGTAATGAACATCAGATTGACGTCGCGCTGGGATCCTACGGTGAAAACCCACGTGGCATCACCGACAAAATGACCAGCGTCGATATTCTGCGGATGGCGGAATCTCTGAAAGCCAAAGTGGTTATCCCGTTCCACCATGATATCTGGTCAAATTTCCAGGCCGATCCGCAGGAAATTCGCGTGCTGTGGGAAATGAAAAAGGATCGCCTGCAGTATGATTTCAAACCGTTTATCTGGCAGGTCGGTGGCAAATTCACCTGGCCGCTGGATAAAGATCGCCTGGAGTATCACTATCCGCGCGGTTTTGATGACTGCTTCACTATCGAGCCCGATCTGCCGTTCAAATCCTTCCTGTAACCATTAAGCCCGCCAGGCACGTTCCGGCGGGCATTTTCGCTTAGTAATTTCATTACTTTTCAAATATCATCGCAGATAATCATTTTTCTCCGGATCGACTAATGACGGAAGCACAACGACATCAAATACTGCTGGAACTGCTGGCACAGCGGGGCTTTGTCACCGTTGAGCAGGTTATTGAAAGGCTTAATATTTCCCCAGCCACAGCCCGACGCGATATCAATAAGCTCGACGAAAGCGGCAAGCTGAAAAAAGTCCGCAACGGGGCGGAGGCCATCAGCCAGCAGCGCCCGAGCTGGACGCCGATGAATATCCACCAGGCGCAGAATCACGATGAGAAGATGCGTATCGCGCGTGCCGCCTCGCAGCTGGTGAACGTCGGCGAAAGCGTGGTGATCAACTGTGGCTCGACCGCCTTCCTGCTGGGCCGTGAGATGTGCGGTAAACCGGTACAGATCATCACCAACTATCTGCCGCTGGCGAACTACCTGATCGACCAGGAGCACGACAGCGTGATCATCATGGGCGGACAGTACAACCGCAGCCAGGCAATCACCCTAAGCCCGCAGGGCAGCGAAAACAGCCTGTATGCCGGGCACTGGATGTTCACCAGCGGCGCAGGGCTGACGGCGGACGGGCTCTATAAAACCGACATGCTGACCGCCATGGCCGAGCAAAAAATGCTGAGCGGCGTGGGTAAACTGGTGGTGCTGGTCGACAGCAGTAAAGTCGGCGAGCGAGCAGGCATGCTGTTCAGCCGGGCTGACCAAATCAACATGGTGATCACCGGTAAGAACGCGGATCCTGAGATCCTCAAGCAGCTTGAGGATCAGGGCGTGAAGGTGCTGCGCGTTTAAAGATGCTGACGGAAGAAGTCGACCGTTGCGTCGACGGCTTCCGGGGTAATACGGTGGCGAACGCCAGCCTGCCAGCGGCAGGTCAGATTAGCATCTAGCCCTTGCCTGATTAGCGCCTGCTGTAAACGGAAAGTCTCCGCAGCGGGCACTACATCATCCTCCTCACCGTGCCACAGCAGCAGCGGACGATCGGCAACGTTATCCAACTGATGGCCCACCTCCCACTCGCTTAGCTCTGGCGGAAAATCAGGTGAGGGGAAGAGTGAACGCGAAAGCGTGCTGAAATATCCCGAGCCCATCAGGCTGGCCACGCATTTCAGCTCCGGGTGACGGGTCATGATACCAAGCGCCGTCATACCGCCCATCGATGCGCCCGCTACCGCCAGTCTTTCTTCCTGCATCCAGCCCTCGGCACGGATGGCGGCCTGTAGCGCATTAAACTCGTGAAGGCTATTCAGCAAAATTGGCCAGAGCTGCTGCAGGCGACTGGCGCTATCACCGTTAAAGCGTGAACCGTGATCGAGCGCATCCGGCATAATCACCCGAAAACCGGCCTGTGCCAGCGCGACGGCGAAATAGCAGTAGACCAGTTTGGAAGAGGTAAAGCCGTGATAAAACACGATGCAGGGCAAGGCTGCTTCGCCTGCGCCACGCGGAAAAGCATGCAGAATTTCACTGCCTGCCAAATTTCGCACTTCAAGTTCAATCATTTAACGTCCCCATCTTTTATTCTGCCATGCCATGCAGCGACACCAGGGCCAGTTTACTCCATCGCCCGTCGACTGCTAATGTTGAGAGGTGGATTACGTTTTTTCGCCATTTTCATTCGAAAATCGCGCCGAAGATAACACTTCGGGAACATTCCCCTAAAGGCAAATTCATTAATCACTACACTAATAATTATCAGGAAACGGGATATGGCTATGCGACGCTTTACGCCAATGCTGCTGGTGATGTTGCTGTGTGGATGTAGCGTTCTTCAGGGAACTCCTGAGGCACCGCCGCCGCTCACCAGTCATCCGCAGGAAATCCAGCGAAATCAAACGGAAGGCCTGCAGAAAATCGGTACGGTAAGCGCCATGGTTTACGGCTCGCCGATGGATGTTGAAGCCGAGATCAAAGCGAAAGTCACGGCCGCGAAAGCGGATTACTACGTGATCACGATGATCGACGACACGATCGTTCCGGGGCAATGGTATTCACAGGCTGTATTGTATCGCAAACCCTAAGCGGTCAATATTTAGTCAGATTTACATTGTCTTTGCAGCCATTCACGTTTCCCGATGCAATATGGCGTCTATTGGATGCACATCTGCGATGGATTGCCCTGGGCTATCTCGGGTTACGTGAAATGGAGCTGACGACGATGAAACATGCCTTTGCTTTCTTACCTGGATTTTCAAGAACCACGGCGCAGTCTGCGGAGTTTGCCAGCGCTGATTGCGTGACTGGCCTGAACGAAATCGGCCAGATTTCCGTCAATAATATTTCAGGCACGCTTCAGGATGTCGAACATGCTATCGCGCTGAAGGCCGATGAGCAGGGTGCTTCCTGGTATCGCATCATTCAAATGTACGAAGAACAGCACCCGGATAACTGGCGCGTGCAGGCCATTTTATACGCCTGATTTCCCGGGCAGACCTGGCGGTCTGCCCCAAAACCTTACCCTGCCCCTCCGGTCGCCCGCAGCAGCAAATCATTTTGCGTTCTTTCATCAAGCAGCGTTGCGCCACGGCTATCCAGCATCATCCGGCACCAGGCCTGAGCCATAGGCGGCGACGCCGTTTTCAACATTTGCGCCCCGGAACCCAGTAGATAAATCTGCCGGGTGATTTCCCGCCCCTGTGCTTCCGAAGGTTTACGCAACCGCTGCTGCAGCTGACGCCAGGCCCGGTCGAAATGACGATCCTGTCCTTTCACCTCATTGCACTCGATAGTCAGTAGATCCACCACTCCGGGCTGTTTCGCCAGCACCCGTAAAACATCCAGGCACATGATATTGCCGGAACCTTCCCAAATACTGTTCACCGGCATTTCACGGTACAGCCTTGGTAATTCGCTCTCTTCGCAGTAGCCAATGCCGCCAAGAACTTCCATCGCTTCGGCCACAAAGGGAATGCCGGCCTGACAAATGGCAAATTTAGCGGCCGGAGTGAAAAGCCTTGCCCACAGCGCATCTTCAGGCGATATGCGGTTATCCCAGGCCCTGGCCAGACGAAACAGAAACGCCGTTTGCCCTTCCAGCTGCAGCGCCATGCGGCTTAAAACCTGGCGCATTAGGGGTTGCTCAACCAGCGTTTTGCCAAAAGCCTGACGTTGGTGAGCGTGATAAAGCGCAACCGACAGGGCGCGACGCATCAGGCCATGGCTGCCCAGCGCGCAGTCAAAACGGGTTAATCCTCCCATTTTCAGGATCAGCCGGATGCCTTCACCTTCTTCGCCCAGCAGCCAGCCCGCGGCCTCCATAAATTCCACTTCGCTGCTGGCGTTTGAGCGATTACCGAGCTTGTCTTTCAGCCGTTCCAGACGCACCGAGTTGCGCTGCCCGTCGGGTAAAAATCGGGGAACCAGAAAACAGGAAAGCCCTCCTTTGGCCTGCGCCAGCACCAGGTGAGCATCGCTTTGCGGCACGGAGAAAAACCATTTGTGCCCGATCAGGCTATAACTTCCGTCCCCGTTTTTGTCCGCCCGGGTGGTATTGCTGAGCACATCGGAGCCACCCTGCTTCTCCGTCATCCCCATGCCGATCAGCAGCCCGCGTTTCTGACTACCGGGTAGCAGATGGGGATCGTAGCGGTCGCTCATCAGCGGTGTCTGCCAGTCGGCAAACGGCGCAGGCAAAAGCGTTTGCAGCAGGGGAGTGGCTGCGTGGGTCATGGTTAACGGGCAAAGCGTCCCCGCTTCAACCTGAGCATGCAGCACAAAGCGCGCCGCTCTGGCGACAAACGACCCCGCTCTGGCCTGTTCCTCCCAGGCCAGATTATGCACCCGATTGGCACACAGCCCCTGCATCAGCAGGTGCCAGGCAGGATGGAAGCGAACATCATCGAGTCGTGCCCCGCTCGCGTCATAGCGCAGCAGCTCAGGTGGATTGACGTTTGCCAGTCGGCCGAGTTCAAGCGATTCAGCGGTACCCAGCTGTTGGCCGATACTCGCCAGTAAATCGAGATCCCAGCCAGCGCCTTCACGCAGAACAGCCTCCCGTAACGCAGTATCAGAGAGGAAAAGATTACTGTTATTCAAAGGGATGGGCTGGTTAAAAACGGTATGCGTTTGCCAGTGCATTGTCTTTCTCCATAAATAGCACCAGCGATAAGTATGGTCAGAGTCGCTTTGGTTCGCCTGGAAAAGCAGTCTGAAAAAGAATCGCCTCGCCGCGTGACTGCCATCACAGGCATAAGAATTATAAATTTTCTTCCTTTTTATGTATGGAATAATTTATTCAAATGTTAATGCGATGGTTCAACCAGGACTTTCTATGCAGACAGAATCAACGGCAGCAGGCGCACAAAAACGCGCTCTTATCGCAGGCTCGATAGGCAACTTCATTGAGTGGTATGAATTTGCCGTCTACGGTTTTCTGGCGACGGTGATTGCCAAAAACTTCTTCCAGCTGGAGGGCGAAGCGCCCATTACCGCGCTGATCCTGACCTATGCCTCCTTTGCGGTGGCATTTTTCTTCCGCCCGCTGGGCGCGGTAGTCTTTGGCCGCCTGGGCGATAGGATTGGGCGAAAGCCGACGCTGATTCTGGTACTAGTGATGATGACCCTCGCCACCACGGCAATTGGTCTGGTCCCTGTCTATGCTTCACTGGGCGTTGCTGCGCCGCTGATCCTGACTGGTTTACGGATTTTGCAGGGATTGTTTGCCGGAGGGGAATACGGGGGTGCCGTCTCGCTGATGACGGAATTCGCCCCACGAGGAAAGCGCGGTTTATATGGTGCATGGCAGTCTTTCACCGTCGCCCTGGGGTTATTAGCGGGTGCGGGTATTGTTGCCCTGCTCTCCGCACTCCTGAGCCCGGAAGCTCTCCACGACTGGGGTTGGCGCATTCCCTTCTTTATCGCTCTGCCGCTGGGTGCTGTCGCCCTCTGGCTGCGTCTGCATATGGAAGAGACGCCAAGCTTTGTCCGTCAGCAGAAAGCTGAAACGGTTACGGTCAAAGCCAGTACCAGCAACACCTTTAAGGCCATTGTGACCGGCATCGGTCGCCTGATGGTGTGGTCCGCCGCCGGATATACCTATCTGGTGATTATGCCTTCGTACCTGCAATCGGCGCTGCATACCGGGTTCAACCAGGCGCTGTTGATTGCCGTGATCTCAAACATTGGTTTTGCCGCCACGATCCTCCCTTCGGGCATCCTCAGCGATAAAATCGGACGGCGTAAAGTGATGGTCTTCGCCGCAGTATTGTTATTGCTTCTGGCGTTGCCGCTGTTGAAGATTTTGCAGGCGGAATCCAGCACTCTGCTGGTCAAAGCGCTGGTGGTGCTGATTGCCGGTGGCCTGGTAGGAATGCTGGCGGGGCCGGGTCCGGCGATGCTTGCAGAGATGTTTCCCACCAAAGTGCGCTACACCGGGCTGGGTCTGGCCTATTCCTTGTCAAACGCCATTTTCTCAGGCTGCGCGGGTTTGATTATCACCGGGTTGATTAAGCAGACGGGCAATCTGGATATTCCGGCTTATTACGTGATGGGAACTGCGGTGGTGAGTATTGTGGCGCTGATGACGCTACGGAAGGATGACCATTTGCGGTCTTTGGAAGAATAGCCACCATCGCCCGGCGGCGCTTCGCTTGCACGGACCTACAAAACATTCTCCTGTAGGTCCGGCAAACGCAGTGCCGCCGGGCACTGCAGTTTTACCCGCGCTGGCGCACCGCTTCGAACAGGCAAATGCCTGTCGCTACGGACACGTTCAGAGAAGACACGCTACCGGCCATTGGGATGCTGATCAGCTCGTCACAGTGCTCACGGGTCAGACGACGCATGCCTTCGCCTTCCGCGCCCATCACCAACGCCATACGGCCAGTCATCTTGCTCTGATACAGCGTGTGGTCTGCTTCGCCAGCCGTACCAACAATCCAGATATTCTCTTCCTGCAGCAGACGCATGGTGCGCGCCAGGTTAGTTACACGGATCAGCGGAACGCTTTCTGCGGCACCACAGGCCACTTTCTTCGCCGTTGCATTCAGCTGCGCAGAGCGGTCACGCGGAACGATCACCGCATGCACGCCAGCGGCATCTGCGCTACGCAGACAGGCGCCGAGGTTGTGCGGGTCGGTCACGCCATCGAGGATCAGCAGGAACGGATTTTCAAACTGAGCCAGCAGATCCGGCAGATCATTTTCCTGATACTGTCGACCTTCTTTCACACGAGCGATGATCCCCTGATGCACAGCACCTTCGCTTTTTTCATCGAGGAACTGGCGGTTTGCCACCTGAATCACCACGCCCTGGGCTTCCAGCGCATGGATCAGCGGCAGCAGGCGCTTGTCTTCGCGGCCTTTCAGAATAAAGACTTCCTGAAAACGCTCCGGTGCGCGCTCCAGCAGGGCCTGCACCGCGTGGATGCCGTAAATCATTTCACTCATGGGGGGTACTCATTACCTGTTTGTTCAAAGGGTGTTTTCCCCTCTCCCTAACCCTCTCCCAAAGGGAGAGGGAACAGTTCTGCTTTATTTTCTTCCCCCGCAAGGGAGAGGGAACAGTTCTGCTGCATTTCTCCCTCTCCCTTGGGAGAGGGCCGGGGAGAGGGGCTTATCTCTTACTCTGCCGCTTTCTTCTTAGCGGCGCGCTTAGCTTTAGTGGCGGCAGCGATTTTAAGCGTTTTTGCCGAAGGCGTTTTCGCTTTCTTACTAGCCGCTTCCTTCTTCGCCGCTTTTGACTTCACTTTTTTAGGCTGGCTTTTATCGCCACGGAACGCGCTGTCTGGTTCGAAGTTAACTTTCTTACCAGCCTGACGACGCTTGCCACCCGCTTTACCGCCAGCAGGTTTCTTCGCTTTCTCACGTGCGGTTTTACCCACGTTGCGCGGGCCGCGTTCGCTGGAAATCAGAGAGAAGTCGATTTTACGCTCGTCCATATTGACGGCTTCAACCTTCACTTCCACGCGATCGCCCAGACGATACGTCTGACCGCCGGATTCGCCAATCAGACGCTGTCCGATCTGATCGAAACGGTAGTAGTCGTTATCGAGCGAGGAGACATGCACCAGGCCGTCGATAAACAGATCGTTGAGGCGGACGAAGAAACCAAAGCCGGTCACGCTGGCAATCACGCCCGGGAAGACGTTGCCGACCTGATCCTGCATAAAGTCGCACTTCAGCCAGTCGGAAACTTCGCGAGTGGCTTCGTCGGCGCGGCGTTCGGTCATCGAACAGTGCTGGCCCAGCTGCAACATCTCTTCCATGCTGTAATGCCAGCCGCCGGTCTCGGTGGAATTGCCCTTATGCCCCTGCTCTTTCGCCAGCAGATACTTGATGGCGCGGTGCAGCGACAGATCCGGGTAACGACGAATCGGCGAGGTAAAGTGCGCGTAGGACTGCAGCGCCAGACCAAAGTGACCGCGGTTTTCCGGATCGTAGACCGCCTGCTTCATTGAGCGCAGCAGCATGGTTTGCAGCATCTCATGATCGGGACGATCGGCGATGGAAGTCAGCAGCTCTGCGTAATCGCGTGGTTCTGGTCTGCCGCCACCCGGCAGTTCCAGGCCCAGCTCCGCCAGCACGGTGCGGAAAGAGGTGATGGCCTCTTCGGTCGGCTTGTCGTGGATACGGAACAGCGCAGGCTCTTCGGCTTTCTCAACGAAACGCGCGGCAGAGATATTGGCGAGGATCATGCACTCTTCAATCAGCTTGTGCGCATCGTTACGTTGAGTCTGCTCGATACGCTCAATGCGACGCTCGGCGTTGAAGATAAACTTCGCTTCTTCGCTCTCGAACGAAATCCCGCCGCGTTCTGCGCGCGCTTCGTCGAGCACTTTGTAGAGATTGTGCAGCTCTTCGATATGCTTAACCAGCGGTGCGTACTGATCACGCAGCTCCTGATCGCCCTGCAGCATATGCCAGACCTTGGTATAGGTCAGACGTGCGTGAGAGCTCATCACCGCTTCGTAGAATTTGTAACCCGTCAGTTTGCCTTTTGCCGAGATGGTCATTTCACAGACCATACACAGGCGATCGACCTGCGGGTTCAGGGAACACAGGCCGTTAGACAGCACTTCCGGCAGCATTGGCACAACCTGCGACGGGAAGTAGACGGAGGTGCCACGATTACGCGCTTCCGCATCCAGCGCGGTTGGCGGACGCACGTAGTAGCTCACGTCGGCAATGGCTACCCACAGACGCCAGCCACCGCCGCGTTTTTTCTCGCAGTAAACGGCATCATCGAAATCGCGGGCATCTTCGCCGTCAATGGTCACCAGCGGCAGGTCGCGCAAATCGACACGGCCCACTTTAGCTTCTTCCGGCACCTGCTCTTTCAGGCCAGCGACCTGTTTTTCCACTGCCGGTGGCCAGGTATAAGGAATCTCATGGGTGCGCAGCGCCATATCAACGGCCATGCCGGTGCCCATGTTGTCGCCCAGTACTTCCACGATCTTACCGATAGCCTTAGTGCGGCGGGTTGGACGCTGAGTCAGCTCAACCACCACCACGAAGCCCATGCGGGCGCCCATCAGCTCTTCCGGTGGGATAAGGATATCGAAGCTCATACGGCTGTCGTCCGGCACCACAAAGCCAATGCCGGCATCCATAAAGTAGCGACCCACGATTTGGCCCTTACGCGGCTCCAGCACGCGGACCACGCGCGCTTCGCGGCGGCCTTTACGATCGGCACCCAGCGGTTGAGCGAGGATCAGATCGCCGTGCATACACATTTTCATCTGTTCGGATGAAAGATAAAGATCGTCTTTACGTCCTTCAACGCGCAGGAAACCGTAGCCATCGCGGTGGCCAATAACGGTGCCTTTCAGCAAATCAAGACGTTCCGGCAGCGCATAGCACTGACGGCGGGTGAAAACGAGCTGCCCGTCGCGCTCCATAGCACGCAGACGACGGCGCAGGGCTTCCAGCTGTTCTTCACCTTCGATTTTCAGCTCGGTCGCCAGCTCATCACGGCTAACGGGTTTTTCGCGTTTGGCAATGAAATCGAGGATGAATTCCCGGCTCGGGATAGGGTTCGCGTATTTTTCGGCTTCGCGTTCCTGGAATGGATCTTGTGACATAGCGGTTCCTCCGTTGTCAGCTCCGGTGAAGTGACAGGTCACTCCACCAGCAATAATTTATAAAGCGGTTGATTCTCTTCAACCAAATCGGCCAGCGTGTAGTTATCCAGCTCCTTGAGAAAACTGTTCACGGCCTTAGAAAGCGCCTGTTTCAGACGACAGGCGGGCGTAATATGGCAAAACTCGCTGCTGCAGTTCACCAACGTTAGCGGTTCAAGCTCACGAACCACATCACCCACACGAATACTTTTCGCTGGTTTACCCAGGCGGATCCCGCCGTTTTTCCCACGCACGGCATCCACGTAACCAGCACGGCTGAGCTGATTGATTATCTTAACCATATGATTACGGGACACGCCATAGACTTCCGTCACTTCAGAAATACTGGTCATCCGGCCGTCCGGCAGCGATGCCATATAGATTAGCGCACGCAATCCGTAATCGGTGAAACTCGTTAACTGCACATCAACCTCAAAGCAGGGAAAATCGGGGTGTTATTACCATTGATGATAAACCAGCCAGCCAGGTAGCGGTTAATTATTTAAGCGGGGGAGATAAGGAAGCGATAAAACGAGGGGCGCTGTGAAAGCGCCCCTGACATGATTATGCGTCGAACGGGTCGCGCAGGATCATGGTTTCGGAACGGTCCGGACCAGTTGAAATGATATCAATTGGCACTTCGGTCAGTTCTTCGATGCGTGCGATGTAGTTCAGCGCTGCCTGTGGCAGACCGCTGCGCTCTTTCACGCCGAAAGTCGTTTCAGACCAGCCAGGCATGGTTTCGTAAATCGGCTCGATACCTTCCCAGTCGTCTGCGGCCAGCGGAGTGGTGGTCACTTCACGGCCATCCGGCATACGGTAGCCGACGCAGATTTTCACTTCTTTCAGACCATCCAGAACGTCCAGTTTGGTCAGGCAGAAGCCAGAGAGGGAGTTGATCTGTACGGCACGACGAACGGCAACCGCATCCAGCCAGCCGGTACGACGACGACGACCGGTGGTCGCACCAAACTCGTTACCCTGCTTGCAGAGGAACTCGCCGATGTCATCGAACAGCTCAGTTGGGAACGGACCAGCACCTACGCGAGTAGAGTAAGCTTTGATGATACCCAGCACGTAATCCACATAACGCGGACCCAGGCCAGAGCCGGTTGCCACGCCACCAGCGGTGGTGTTAGAGGAAGTCACGTACGGATAGGTACCGTGGTCGATATCCAGCAGCGTGCCCTGAGCACCTTCGAACATCACGAAATCACCACGCTTACGCGCCTGATCCAGCAGATCGGAAACATCAACCACCATGCCGGTCAGGATGTCGGCAACCGCCATCACATCGTCCAGCACTTTCTGGTAGTCAACCGCTTCAGCTTTGTAGAAGTTCACCAGCTGGAAGTTGTGATATTCCATCACTTCTTTCAGTTTGTCGGCGAAGGTCGCTTTGTCGAACAGGTCGCCAACGCGCAGGCCACGACGGGCCACTTTATCTTCATAAGCCGGTCCAATACCGCGACCGGTGGTGCCGATAGCTTTCGCGCCGCGCGCTTTTTCACGGGCCACGTCCAGCGCCACGTGATAGTCCAGAATCAGCGGACAGGCTTCGGAGAGCAGCAGACGCTCACGAACCGGGATCCCACGGTCTTCCAGGCCTTTCATCTCTTTCATTAGCGCAGCAGGAGACAGCACAACACCGTTACCGATGATGCTGGTGACGTTTTCGCGAAGAATACCTGATGGAATAAGATGGAGGACGGTTTTTTCACCGTTGATTACGAGAGTATGGCCTGCGTTGTGACCGCCCTGGTAGCGTACAACATATTTAGCCCGTTCAGTCAGAAGATCGACGATCTTCCCTTTACCTTCGTCACCCCATTGGGTGCCCAGTACGACGACGTTGTTACCCATTTTTCAAAATCACCGTTTGCTTAAAAATGGATTCTACCATCGGTTTCGACGATGACCAGCACTTTTTGCATGCAAAAAATAATGAATCCGGCGCTTTTTTGATCAGCCAATCGTTTTCGTCAACATGTAGTATATGACTACGCCTGCGACCACAAGACCCCCGCCAAAACGACGCAGCAGATGATCCGGCAGCTGTGAAAGTGCGGCCACCATTTTACGCCACGCCTGTGGGTAGAGCATCGGCCCCAGGCCTTCGAGCACCAGAACCAGCGCAAGCGCCAGCCAGATTGTTGAGTTCATGTTTCATCCTGATAAAAGAAAACCACCGCAGATGCGGTGGTTTTAAGACTGAGACTGCCTGCTATCTTAACGCTTAGCGTTGTCCGGCGTCTTCATGTAGCGGAAGAAATCGCTGTCCGGGCTCAGGACCATCACGTCCTGGTTGCTCTGGAAGCTGTTCTCATAAGCGCGCAGGCTACGGATGAAGGCATAGAAGTCTGGATCCTGGCTAAACGCATCAGCAAACAGTTTCGCCGCATCGGCATCACCTTCACCGCGCATGATACGACCCTGGCGCTCGGCTTCTGCCAGCGTCTTGGTCACTTCATAGTCGGCTGCGGCGCGCAGTTTCTCGGCTTCTTCCTGACCCTGTGAGCGATGGCGACGGGCAACCGCTTCACGCTCGGCGCGCATACGGTTGTAGATCGCATCAGACACTTCGGTCGGCAGGTTGATCTGTTTGATACGCACATCGACCACTTCAATACCCAATGCCGCCATACTGTTCGGGTTAATCACCGGCACTTTGCCGTTGGTTTCAGCCTGAACGCGTTCTGCCGCTTCAGCAATAGCGCTGTCGGCCGCTGGCGTTGCCACTTCATCATCACCGCCGGAGGTCCCGGTGTTCAGGGCATCGCGCACTTCGATAGTCAGACGACCACGGGAATCGGTCACGATGTCTTTCACATCCAGACGACCAATTTCAGAACGCAGACGGTCAGAGAACTTACGTTTCAGCAGCACTTCGGCCTGGGAGACGTCACCGCCGCCGGTTGCCAGATAGTAACGGCTGAAATCGCTGATGCGCCATTTGATGTAGGAATCAACGATCAGGTCTTTCTTCTCTTTGGTGACGAAGCGGTCGGCCTGGTTGTCCATGGTCTGAATACGCGCATCGAGAGTTTTCACTGATTCGAGGAACGGCACTTTGAAGTGCAGACCCGGCGCATACACCAGCGGTTTGTTTTCATCGTCACGAACCACTTTACCGAAGCGCAGCGTAATACCGCGCTCACCCTCTTTGACCACAAACACTGAAGTGTAGAGGCCTACCAGCACGATGATAATTATCGCAATGACTGACTTACGCATCGTTATTCCCCCTGACGCTGGTAGTCGTTACGCTGTGCGTTTGCACGGCGTTGGTCCATGATACTGTCGCTTGTGGACGGTGCGTTGTTGCTGGCACTGCTGCTGGATCCTGACGCAGGCGGCAGGCGCAACAGGCTGTCAGCGCCACTGCTGTCACTCTTTTTTGCAGGTGCGGCACTGCCACCCTTCAGCATCTGGTCCAGCGGTAGCACCATCAGGTTGCTCCCTTTATCGTTCACCAGCACTTTACGGGTATGGCTCAGCACTTTCTCCATGGTCTCAATGTAGAGACGCTCACGGGTGATTTCCGGTGCAGCCTTGTATTCAGGCAGGATTTTCGCAAAGCGAGCCACTTCACCCTGAGCTTCCAGCACGGTCTGAGTCTTATACGCACGCGCCTCTTCGAGGATACGCTGCGCCTGACCGTTAGCACGTGGCTGAACTTCGTTGGTGTAGGCTTCGGCTTCACGGATGTACTGCTGTTCGTTCTCACGAGCGGCAATCGCATCATCAAACGCGGCTTTCACTTCTTCCGGCGGACGAGCGGTCTGGAAGTTGACGTCCAGCAGGGTGATACCCATGTTGTACGGACGAATGGTCTCTTCCAGTTCACGCTGGGTATCGCTACGAATAACGGTACGCCCTTCGGTGAGGATACGGTCCATGGTGTATTTGCCGATCACGCCGCGCAGTGCGCTGTCCGTGGCCTGACGCAGGCTGTCATCCGGGCTGGTGACGCTGTACAGGTACTTTTGCGGATCGGTAACGCGGTACTGCACGTTCATTTCAACGCGCACTACGTTTTCATCAGAGGTCAGCATTACGCCGGACGCAGCCAGTTCACGCACCGCTTCCACGTTTACTGCCGTCACGTCGTCGATGAACGTCGGTTTCCAGTTCAGGCCCGGCTCAACCAGATGGCTGAATTTACCGAAGCGCGTCACGACACCGCGTTCTGCTTCTTTAATGGTGTAGAACCCGCTGGCTGCCCAAATGATGACGACCGCTGCGGCAGCAATGCCGACAATGCGTCCGCCCATCGGGCCACGAGGTAATTGTGGCGTGTTGCTGCCACCGCCTGAACCGCCTTTACCGCCACCCAGGCCGCCGAGCTTTTTGCTCAGCTTGCGGAAGATATCATCCAGATCAGGAGGCCCCTGATCGCGACCACCTTTGTTTCCGTTTCCATTTCCCCCAGAGTTGCCGCCTTGATTATTGCTGCTTCCCCACGGGTCGCGGTCTTGTCCGTTATTACCGGGCTGATTCCACGCCATGTATGTGCTCCATATTTGTTATGCGGTGTATACCCATATTGCCGGGTATAAAGGCGATTGTTCTTCAGGCCAACTGTCTGTCAGACCACATAGTCCGTCAGTGCAGGTTCTTGCTTACAGAGGCGACGCCAGTCCACGATCGGCATTCGGACTTCCAGACCGACGCTACCGTCATCCTCCATCCACTCTTTTTCTATCGCCTGAAGCTGATAAAAACGACTTCTCAGACGACCTTCCTGCGGCGGCAGACGCAGCGTATGCTGAGCCACTTCGCCCGAAAGGCATTCTGTTAAAGCCTGGAAAAGCAGTGGTACGCCAACTCCCGTCTGGGCAGAAAGCCAGACGCGAATCGGTTTGTTTTCATCGTCCCTGTCGATACGCGGCTCAAAATCTTCCAGCATATCGATCTTGTTCATCACCAGCAGCGTTGGGATGTCGTCGGACTCGATTTCATCGAGCACTACATTCACTGCATCAATGTTTTCCTGTAAGCGGACATCGGCGGCATCAATCACATGCAGCAGCAGCGTCGCCTGACGCGTCTCCTGCAACGTCGCTTTAAACGCCGCCACTAAATCGTGTGGCAAATGACGAATAAAACCTACGGTGTCGGCCAGCACGGTTTCGCCCACGTCTGCGACGTTAATCCGGCGCAGCGTCGGGTCGAGCGTCGCGAACAGCTGGTCCGCGGCATAAACTTCCGCTTCGGTAATCTGGTTAAACAGCGTCGACTTCCCGGCGTTGGTGTAACCCACCAGCGACACGGTCGGAATATCGGCTTTCTTACGTGAGCGACGGCCCTGCTCGCGCTGCTTCTCAACTCGCTCAAGACGAGAGAGGATCAGCATGATGCGGTTGCGCAGTAAGCGACGGTCGGTTTCGAGCTGGGTTTCACCCGGGCCACGCAAACCAATCCCGCCTTTCTGTCGTTCAAGGTGGGTCCAGCCACGCACCAGGCGCGTCGCCAGATGGCGCAGCTGCGCCAGCTCAACCTGCAGTTTCCCTTCATGGGTACGGGCACGCTGAGCAAAAATATCGAGAATCAGACCGGTACGATCGATAACCCTGCATTCACACAAACGCTCCAGGTTACGTTCCTGGGCCGGACTTAACGCATGGTCGAATAAGACAACGGAAGCTCCCGTCGCTTTTACGGCTTCCGCAATTTCGACAGCCTTACCTTCACCAACAAAATACTTTGGGTGCGGCGCTTTACGGCTACCGGTAATCACCTGCATTGCTTCGACACCGGCGGAAGAGACCAGGGATTCAAACTCCTGAAGGTCTTCCATATCTTTGTCTTGCGAAAAATAGATGTGTACCAGCACCGCCTGCTCACCGGCGTCATAACGGTCAAACAAGCGTAATCTCTCCTAAAAGACCAGCGGGGAACCAAACCACCTGGCTCCCCGACATGGATTAACAGCCATCAACCTTATTCGGTTTCTTCGCTGTCTTGCGGCGCAGATGAACCCTGCGCGTTGCTACCGTGATGGTAGTTACTACCAGTACCGCCGCCCGCGTTGTTGCTATGATGAGAGACAGGACGAGACGGAACCACCGTAGAAATTGCGTGCTTATAGACCATCTGGCTGACCGTGTTTTTCAACAGGATCACGAACTGATCGAAAGACTCAATTTGCCCTTGCAGCTTAATACCATTCACCAAATAAATAGAAACTGGAACACGTTCACGACGCAGTGCGTTCAGAAACGGATCTTGTAAAGATTGCCCCTTAGCCATTCTCTTTTCCTTATATGCTTGTTATACCCACGGTTTTCAGGGTGTTACCCACAAACTTCGGGCTTGTACTTTGAACCTTTCGGCTCTGAAAAATTGCGCACGAACCGTCTTAATTTTACACGTTCAGCCTTGACCCGCACCAACAACCTTTAATACTTCGTTGAACGCCTGTTCAGGTTGCTCACTGTCTAACCAGTGAACGCCATCCCAGCCGCGCAACCAGGTTACCTGGCGCTTGGCCAACTGTCTCGTGGCGCAAATACCTCTATAAACCATTTCATCATATGAAATTTCGCCTTCAAGGTATGACCACATCTGGCGGTATCCCACACAACGAACGGAAGGCATATCCGTATGCAAATCTCCACGGGCAAAAAGCGCCCGCACTTCTGCTTCAAAACCTGAAGCCAACATCTGATGAAAACGCTGCTCGATGCGCTGATGGAGCAGTTCACGGCTCGCCGGGGCGATGGCGAACTGGTGCACCTTGTACGGCAGAGCGTCTCCTGACGTTTGCGTCAGTTCCGTTAAAGTTTTACCCGAAATGAAAAAAACTTCCAGTGCCCGGGAAAGTCTTTGCGGATCATTTGGATGAATACGCGCAGCCGCGACAGGGTCAATCTCCTGAAGCTGCTGATGCAGCGCATTCCATCCTTGCTCTGCTGCCTGTACTTCAATTTTAGACCTTACCTCAGGATCTGCCGACGGTAATGGCGACAGACCTTCCAGTAAGGCTTTGAAATACAACATTGTGCCGCCCACCAACAGCGGAATTCGCCCCGCTGCGGTGATCTCCGCCATCTCGGCCAGCGCGTCGCGACGGAAATCCGCCGCAGAATACGACTGGGCCGGATCGAGAAGATCCAGCAAACGGTGCGGAGCCGCGGCAAGTTCACGCGCATCGGGCTTCGCGGTACCGATATCCATCCCTTTGTAAATAAGGGCGGAATCCACGCTAATCAACTCTACGGGCAAAACTTTACGCAGCTCAATTGCCAGCGCGGTTTTCCCGGAGGCCGTCGGTCCCATCAAAAACAGTGCCTGGGGCAGGCTTTTTGTTACATCACTCATGGTTAAGGGCATTCATCGCCGTCTCTAAATCAACGGATTGCAACAGGCCGCCCGGCGGCGCTTTCACCAGCTGCGGACACAGACGTTCAACGTCTGTCAGCACGGCAATGGCCTGTGCCATATTCCACTGCGCATGATCGCTGGAGACATTACGCGCCAGCCATTGTGCAAGCGAGCCCGCATCAACGGATGATTGCTGCGCCAGGTAGCCTATCAGTTCAGGAATCAAGATTTGTAAATTTTGTTGTCTTAAGGGTAAAGGCACCGCCCTTACCGTCACATGCTGTGTTTCTGACTGAATTTCCACGCCTATTTGCCCTAATACCGTCAGGGCTTTTTGCACTGCGGCCTTTTCATCAGCAGTCACTTTCAGGCGCAGCGGGATCAGCAGCGGCTGGGCGCAAACCTCGGTGGTTTCCGGGGAGAGCTGCGCCTGTTTCAGCCAGCGCTCAGCGACCGGCAACGCCAGCAGGCTAAGCTTTCCGTCACGCTCCAGCAGCGCACGATCGCCCGCGACGATCGTCAGCACCCGGCCAAAGCTGTTGCTGTGTCCGGCAAGGCTTTCCGGCGCTGAAGGCATCAGCGGTTTACGTTCAGCCGTCGGGGTTTCCAGCAGCTGCTTGTACAAAGCGCCCTGCTGTTTTTGATAGCCCGGCTGGGCCTTGGGCCAGCCTGCCCCTGTAGCCGCGCGGGAAGGCGCTGAGCTGGCTGGCGCAGTATAGCGCGGAGCCGCAGCTTCCCGGGCCACTGCGGGCTCAGCAAAATGGTTACGTCCGGCAGCGATGCGGTTTTCCGGCAGCGCGCGCGGAGCGGATTCTTCATTTTCCTCAGCCAGCGGCAGCGGTGCATCCATCTGCTGTTGCAGCACGCTCAGCACGCCCTGGTAGATAAAATCATGCACCAGCCGCGACTGGTGGAAACGCACTTCATGTTTTGCCGGATGGACGTTCACATCCACCTGATGTGGATCGATGGTCAGATACAGCACGAACGCAGGCTGTTCACCCGCGCCGAGTTTATCCTCGCAGGCCTGGCGAATGGCGTGGTTGATCAGGCGGTCGCGCATCATGCGGCCATTCACGTAGCAATACTGAATTTCCGCCAGTTGGGCGTTGTTATGCTTAGGATCGGCGACCCAGCCGTGCAGCGCTAAATCGCCGTGCTGCCACTCGATGGCCAGCGCCTGTTCAACGAACGGCGTGCCGCAGATAGCCGCCAGACGACGTTCTTTCTGCCCGCCTTCTGCCACGGCGCGATACTGGCGCACCATTTTACCGTTGTGATTCAGGTTGATAGTGACGTCAAACCGCGCCAGCGCGATGCGGCGGATCACCTCGTCAATGTGGGCGAACTCGGTTTTCTCCGTACGCATAAATTTGCGACGAGCCGGGGTGTTGTAAAACAGATCCAGCACTTCCAGCGTCGTGCCGACAGGATGAGCCGCAGGTTTTACCGTCACGTCCATATCGCGGCCTTCGGCATAGGCCTGCCAGGCTTCCTGCTGATCGGCAATACGGGAAGTGAGCGTCAGACGGGAGACGGAGCTGATACTGGCAAGCGCTTCGCCGCGAAAGCCGAGGCTGATAATCGCTTCCAGATCGTCGAGAGAAGCTATCTTGCTGGTCGCATGACGGGCCAGCGCCAGCGCCAGCTCGTCCTTTTTGATGCCACAGCCGTTATCGCGAATGCGGATAAGCTTTGCGCCACCGCGTTCAATATCGATATCGATGCGGGTCGCGCCCGCATCCAGGCTGTTTTCCACCAGCTCTTTCACCACCGAGGCAGGACGTTCTACCACTTCGCCAGCGGCAATCTGGTTCGCAAGCTGCGGCGGTAAAACCTGAATCGGCATGAAATGCTCCTTAATTGAGTAAAGAGGCCGTCTGTGAGGACTCTCCGCGCGGGCCATTCTGTAACGGATGCTGTTCAAAGTAGTTACGCAGCCCGTTATAAATCGCTTCGGCAATCTGCTGCTGGTAGCTGTCGCTGCCCAGCAAACGCTCTTCGCTGCTGTTGCTGATAAACCCGGTCTCTACCAGAATTGACGGAATATCAGGTGAGCGCAGAACGCCGAGACTCGCGTGCTCCGGACGGCGTTTGTGAATGTTGCCTACTCGTTGCAGCTGGCTCAGCACATCCACCGCCACATCATACCCGACACGCTGGGAATGACCGAATTGTAAATCCAGCACCGCCTGGCTCAGATACGGGTCGGCCTGGCTGTTCGCCAGCACATCCCCCGCGCCACCCAGCAGTTCAGACTGCTTCTCGTGCTGTTCCAGCCAGCCGGCCATTTCACTGTTAGCGCGACGGTTGGAAAGCACCCACACGGAGGCTCCGGTTGCATCACGGTTTGGTGCCGCATCAGCGTGAATAGAGACCAGGAAGTTAGCGTTTTGCTTACGCGCCACTTCAGAACGACCCATCACGGAAATGAAGTAATCGCCATCACGCGTCAGCACGCCTTTAAACATCGGATCGTCATTCAGCAACGCACGCAGCTTACGGGCAATAACGATGGTGACGTTTTTCTCTTTGGTGCCACCAGGGCCAATTGCGCCCGGATCCTGACCACCGTGTCCGGCATCAATGGCGATAATAACCTTATCGCCGCTGGCGCTGGCAGTTCGCGCACGGGCAGCAGGACGCACCGCCGTGTTGCTGCTGGTCACGCTGGTAATGCGGTCATCCTGGCTTTTAAACGGATTACGCGGTGGTTCAGTTGGACGAGGTGCAACAACCGGCGTTTCAACTCGCTTAGCGATAACCGGTGCCGGAGGCGGTGGTGGCGGAGGCGGTTCGTCCGCATTGATGGTAAACACTACGGTGTAGTTCGCCCCGTTCTGCTGTTTCACCGCGCGGGTTTTGCCGTTTCCGGTCAAATCAACAACCAGGCGTAAAGACTCTGCATCTTTCGGTGTGCCGGAGCGAATGCTTTTTACCAGGTTATTGCCGCTGAAGTTCAGCGGTAAGCCCTGAATAACGCCGGACTGTTTGATATCCAGCGCCACGCTGCGTTTCCCCTCCTGGGAAAACGAATAATCAGGATCGCCCATAAAGCTGAACGTAATTCGGGCCTGCTTATCTCCGTTGGAGACCTGGATATCGGATAAGCTTGCCGCCGTCGCCTGCAGGCAAAAAAGCATCAGGCTTGCTGCCAACCAACTTTTAACGCGATACATCATCCCGTCATCCCTCAGGTTAACTGGCTAAGCGTGCCAGTAAAGACTCACCCAGTGAGGAGACTGCCGTCACGCGCGCCTCTCGCCCTTGCGCCTGGTACTCTAAGTGAATTTCGACATCCGGTTCAGGCAGTACACCCGCGCCCTGTTGCGGCCATTCCACCAGGCAGATGGCATCATTGGCAAAATAATCGCGGATCCCCATGAATTCGAGCTCCTCGGGATCCGCAAGGCGGTATAAATCGAAGTGGTACACCATCAGTTTGTCGAGGGTATACGGCTCAACCAGCGTATAGGTTGGACTTTTGACGTTGCCTTTGTGGCCGAGTGCCTGCAGGAAGCCACGGCTGAAAGTGGTTTTCCCGGCGCCCAAATCGCCGTAGAGGTAAATCACGGTTGCGCCCGTGCAGGCGGTTGCCAGGCGGTTGCCAAGGTCTAATGTCGCCTGCTCAGTGGGTAAGGGAATCACTCGATTAGTCATGGTTTACGTCAATCACATCCGGGTTAACAACACGCCGTAGCGTGCAAAAAAGATCGGTGGCGAGCATGCCACGAGTTCCATAACGCGCCGCCAGCAGATCGGCCGCAGCGCCGTGCGCGACGCATCCCGCGCAGGCAGCATCATACGGCGTGAGATGCTGACCAAGCAACGCGCCGATAATCCCCGACAGCACATCGCCCATTCCGCCGCTGGCCATGCCCGCATTTCCGGCATCGACCAGGGCAAAACCGTGCGTCTCATCGGCAATCACCGTACCCGCCCCTTTCAACACCACCACGCCTCCGTACCGTTTTACCAGACGCTGTGCAGAAAGTAAGCGATCGCTTTCAATTTCTGCCACGCTGCAGTTCAACAGACGGGCGGCCTCGCCAGGGTGCGGCGTCAGTACGCGATTGTGACGTTTATCGGGATTGATTGCCAGAATGTTAAGCGCATCCGCATCCCATAACATTGGCTTGCGGCTGTTTTCCACTTTGCGCAGCGCCTGCTTGCCCCATGCCTGCTGCCCGAGGCCCGGGCCAATCACCACGACGTCGGCCCATCCGAGGCTTTCGTCCAGCGCTTGCGCGGTCAGTTCATGAACCATCAGCTCCGGACGCGCCGTGACGATAGGAGCAATGTTTTCGGGCCGGGTAAGCACGCGCACTAATCCTGCTCCTGCACGCAAAGCGGCTTCGCCCGCCATGCGAATCGCACCACCAGTGCCATGATCGCCACCGATAATCACCAGTCTACCGTGATCGCCCTTGTGCGAAGTCGGGCGGCGTGGCGGCAACCACTGGCTCAGCTGAGAAGCATCGATCCTTTGGATATGAGTAGGTTGAGTTGCCAGCCAGCGTTCCAGGCCCAGCGCGTGGTGATGCAACGTTCCGGTGACATCACGGGCTTTCCCCGTCAACAGGCCGGGTTTCAGAGCGATAAACGTGATGGTGTGTTCAGCAAGAACGACTGCGCCTGGCGTAGCGCCAGTTTGCGCGTGCAGGCCGGAAGGAATATCAAGTGAAATAACAGGTGCAGAATGAGCGTTGGCACGTTCAATCAAATGAGAAACAGCTTCTCGTGGTGCGCTGGTGAGTCCGGTTCCAAGGAGGGCATCGACGATCAGATCCACATCCTGAGGCCATTCGAGAGCGCTGGAGTGGATCACGCCCCCGGCATTCAGCCAGGCTTCACGAGCTTCAGCAGCTTCTTCTGGCAGCGCTTTTTCGCTCTCCATCGCCAGCAGGGTGACATTAATGCCTGCCGCCTGGGCCAGACGGGCCACCACGTAGCCATCGCCGCCGTTATTGCCGTGACCACACAGGATAATCCAGCGTTTTGTCGAAGGATAACTGTCGCGAGCCAGGGTAAAGGCTGCTTCCCCGGCGCGCTGCATTAATTCGTACAGCGTCAGTCCGAGCGCATCGGCCGCCTCAATTTCTGCGCGGCGCAGGTCCTCCGCAGCCCAGACAGTGTGTGGTATACTTGCGGGGTTTTTCGTCATTGTATGGTCCGTCATGTCACAGCCCCTCGATCTCAATCAATTAGCGCAAGATATCAAGCAGTGGGGCTCGGAGCTCAGCTTTCAGCACGTCGGTATTACCGATACCGATCTCAGCGAATCTGAACCCAAACTGCAGGCATGGCTGGACAAGCAGTACCACGGCGAGATGGAGTGGATGGCGCGGCACGGTATGATGCGCGCCCGCCCTCACGAACTGCTGCCCGGTACGCTTCGCGTGATCAGCGTGCGGATGAACTATCTGCCCGCCAACGCGGCGTTTGCCAGCACTCTGAAAAATCCCTCGTTGGGTTACGTCAGCCGTTATGCCCTCGGGCGTGATTATCATAAGCTGTTGCGTAATCGCCTCAAGAAGCTGGGCGAGAAAATTCAGGAACAGTGTGCCTCGCTGAATTTTAGACCTTTTGTCGACTCTGCGCCGCTTCTGGAGCGCCCAATCGCTGAAAAAGCCGGGCTTGGCTGGACAGGTAAGCACTCACTTATCTTAAGCCGCGACGCTGGCTCCTTCTTTTTCCTCGGCGAATTGCTCATCGACCTGCCGCTACCCATTGATAAACCAGTGGAAGAAGCCTGTGGGCGCTGCGTGGCCTGCATGACCATCTGCCCGACCGGGGCCATCGTCGAGCCGTACACCGTCGATGCCCGTCGCTGTATTTCCTACCTGACAATTGAGCTGGAAGGGGCGATTCCGGAAGAATTTCGCCCGCTGATGGGCAACCGGATTTACGGCTGTGATGACTGCCAGCTTATTTGCCCGTGGAATCGTTATTCGCATCTGACGGACGAAGAGGACTTCAGCCCGCGTAAAGCGCTGCATGCGCCAGAGCTGATTGAACTGTTCGCCTGGAGCGAAGCGCACTTTTTGAAAGTCACCGAAGGATCGCCGATTCGCCGCATCGGCCATCTGCGCTGGCTGAGAAACATCAGCGTGGCGCTGGGCAATGCGCCCTGGGATGAACGCAATCTTCAGGCACTGGAAAGCCGCCGGGGTGAGCACCCACTTCTCGACGAACACATAGACTGGGCGATTGCGCAGCAAATCGACAAGCGAAATGCCAATGTCGTTGAGGTACAGCTGCCACAAAAACAGCGTCTGGTGAGGGTGATTGAAAAAGGGTTACCGAGGGATGCCTGATTCATTCACAGGCTGTGAGTAAAAATAAAAACACATTGCAATTCAACGTGCCAAAATTCGTCAAGTGATCGCCATAGCAAATCGCAATCAAATTTATTTATTTAAAATCAATAAATTAAATGAATACTATTGTTGTTGTGAAGTATTGGTGAATTTGATGCCGCAAGACAAAGCTGTGGATAAGTCTGTTCACAAGAGTATTTCAGCACGAAATAAAATCGTCCCCAACGTGGTTTCACGCTGTGGATAAGAGGAGAGTTTGAAGAAAATTTGGAGCGGGAAACGAGACTCGAACTCGCGACCCCGACCTTGGCAAGGTCGTGCTCTACCAACTGAGCTATTCCCGCTTGGGTGGTGCGTATCTTGCGATACTTTCAATTTCGAACTGCAAATTTTGGAGCGGGAAACGAGACTCGAACTCGCGACCCCGACCTTGGCAAGGTCGTGCTCTACCAACTGAGCTATTCCCGCTTGGGTGGTCTGTATCTTGCGATACTTTCAACTTCGCATACAAATTTTGGAGCGGGAAACGAGACTCGAACTCGCGACCCCGACCTTGGCAAGGTCGTGCTCTACCAACTGAGCTATTCCCGCAAATCTGTGGCTGTCGTAACAAGTAATTCTCTCTCGTTACGGGAGGCGCATTATAAGGGAATTCCTTTCCGCTGCAACCCCCCTGCCAGCGATTTTTTTTAATTTTTGCTTAAGTGCTGAATTAATCACCATATTGATGATTTTTGAAGCAAATGCCCGGCAGCTCTGCGTTTGCCGGGACTGTGACAGTAAAATTTACAGCTTAATAAAGTTCTCGCGATAGTACGCCAGCTCCGCCACTGACTCACGAATATCGTCCATGGCCTGGTGAGTGCCCTGCTTTTTGAAGCCGTCGAGAATTTCTGGCTTCCAGCGGCGTGCCAGCTCTTTCAGCGTGCTGACGTCCAGGTAGCGATAATGGAAGTAGCTTTCCAGCTCCGGCATGTATTTAAACAGGAAGCGGCGATCCTGGCCGATGCTGTTGCCACAAATCGGCGATTTACCTTCCGGGACCCACTGTTTTAGAAATTCGATAGTTGCCAGCTCTGCCGCGCGGTCATCCTGAGTGCTGGCCTTCACGCGATCCACCAGCCCGCTGCCGGTGTGAGTACGCACGTTCCAGTCATCCATCAGCGCCAGCTGCTCGTCAGACTGATGCACCGCAATGGTCGGCCCTTCCGCCAGAATGTTGAGGTTGGCATCGGTCACCAGCGTTGCAATCTCAATAATGCGATCGCGCTCGGGATCGAGGCCAGTCATCTCAAGATCGATCCAAATGAGGTTGTTTTCATTTGCACTCATGGTATTTTTCCACCTTTCCAGGGTCACAACGACAGTGACTATATTCATCTACAATAGCGTGTATCATAACGGTTTTGCCCCTGTGGGGCGACCAGGAGCCAGCCCGATTGAGTAAGAATAAACTCTCCAAAGGTCAACAGCGCCGCGTCAAAGCGAACCACCAGCGCCGTCTGAAAACCACCGCGGAGAAGCCTGATTTCGACGACAACCTGTTTGGCGAGACCTCTGAAGGGATCGTCATCAGCCGCTTTGGCATGCACGCAGACGTAGAATCCGCCGACGGCGACGTTCACCGCTGCAACATCCGTCGTACCATTCGTTCGCTGGTCACCGGTGACCGCGTCGTCTGGCGCCCGGGGAAAACCGCAGCCGAAGGTGTCAACGTTAAAGGCATCGTCGAGGCCGTGCACGAGCGCACCTCTGTCCTGACGCGCCCGGATTTTTATGACGGTGTGAAACCTATCGCCGCCAATATCGATCAGATCGTCATTGTTTCGGCGATCCTGCCGGAGCTGTCACTGAATATTATCGACAGATATCTCGTTGCCTGCGAAGCGCTCAGCGTTGAACCGATCATCGTGCTGAATAAGATCGATCTGCTGGACGAAGAGAGCACGGCTTTCGTTAACGAGCAGATGGATATCTACCGTCGTATTGGCTATCGGGTGCTGATGGTATCGAGCCGCACACGGGACGGCCTTAAGCCGCTGGAAGAAGCGCTGACCGGCCGCATCAGCATTTTTGCGGGCCAGTCGGGCGTGGGTAAATCCAGCCTGCTGAATAATTTGCTCGGCCTGCAAGAAGAAATCCTCACCAACGACGTGTCTGACAACTCTGGCCTGGGCCAGCACACCACCACCGCCTCACGTCTCTACCACTTCCCACACGGCGGCGATGTGATTGACTCCCCGGGCGTGCGCGAATTCGGTCTCTGGCATCTTGAGCCGGAACAAATCTTTAACGGCTTTGTCGAATTCCAGCAATACTTAGGCGCCTGTAAATACCGAGACTGCAAGCACGACAACGATCCCGGCTGCGCCATTCGCGAAGCCGTCGAAAAGGGCGATATCGCTGAATCCCGTTTTGAAAACTACCATCGCATTCTGGAAAGCATGGAGCAGGTACAAGTAAAAACGCGTAAAAGCTTTTCTGATACAGACAACTGACATTTAAGCTGAACGCCGATAGAATTCAGCCCTTTTTTAAACAGGCTCGGAAGAGCCTGTAAGCACAACCCTGGCCTGGAGGCTACCTTGTTAAACTCATTTAAACTTTCGCTTCAATACATTCTGCCGAAACTGTGGCTTACCCGCCTCGCTGGCTGGGGCGCGAGCAAACGAGCAGGCTGGCTGACTAAGCTGGTCATTGACCTGTTCGTGAAATACTACAAGGTCGACATGAAAGAAGCGCAGAAGCCGGACACTGCGAGCTACCGTACCTTTAACGATTTCTTCGTGCGCCCACTGCGCGACGATGTGCGCCCGGTCGATACCGATCCAACCGTGCTGGTCATGCCAGCCGACGGCGTGATCAGCCAGCTTGGCAACATTGAAGAAGACAAAATTTTGCAGGCTAAAGGCCACAACTACAGCCTGGAAGCGCTGCTGGCGGGCAACTACCTGATGGCAGACCTGTTCCGAAATGGCTCTTTCGCCACCACCTATCTGTCACCGCGTGATTACCACCGTGTGCATATGCCGTGTAACGGTATTCTGCGTGAGATGATTTACGTACCGGGCGATCTGTTCTCCGTAAACCACCTGACCGCGCAAAACGTCCCTAACCTGTTTGCCCGTAACGAACGCGTTATCTGCCTGTTCGATACTGAGTTCGGCCCAATGGCGCAGATTCTGGTCGGTGCAACCATCGTTGGCAGCATCGAAACCGTCTGGGCTGGCACCATCACCCCACCGCGTGAAGGCGTGATCAAGCGCTGGACCTGGCCTGCCGGTGAAAGCGAAGGTTCTGTTGCGCTGCTGAAGGGTCAGGAGATGGGCCGCTTCAAACTGGGTTCAACAGTAATCAACCTGTTCGCACCTGGCAAAGTGAAGCTGGCAGAACAGCTCCAAAGCCTGTCGGTCACCAAACTGGGTATGCCGCTGGCCGTCTCAACCGAAGTGGTTGCCACCCCTGACGTTGAACCAGTACCTGTTGTTGAAACAACGCCGGAAGCCAGCCCGCTGGCAGAAGAAACCAAAGACCAAAGCTAACCCGAAAGGACCGCTGACGTGCGCCTGATTATCACTTTCCTGATGGCCTGGTGCCTCAGCCTGGGGGCGCACGCAGCAAGCGCCCCCGACGCCAAACAAATCGCTCAGGAGCTGGAACAGGCGAAAGCCGCAAAGCCTGCTCAGCCTGAAACTGTAGAAGCGCTTAAGTCCGCGCTGAACGCGCTCGAAGAACGCAAAGGCTCTCTCGAGCGCGCCACGCAGTACCAGCAGTCGATCGACAACTTCCCCAAACTTTCACAAACCCTGCGTACTCAGCTTTCCCGGCTGAGCGACGAGCCGCGCGCAGTGCCGACGGGTTTCACCACGGACGCGCTGAATCAGGAAATCCTGCAGGTCAGCAGCCAGCTGCTGGAAAAAAGCCGCCAGGCGCAGCAGGAACAGGAACGCGCCCGGGAAATTGCCGACTCCTTAAACCAACTGCCCCAACAGCAGACTGACGCCCGTCGCCAGCTAAACGATGTGGAACGCCGGGTCGGCACCGCTACCGGCAATACCGCGCAGGCTCAGAATCTGAGTTTGCAGGCCGAATCAGCCAAATTAAAAGCGCTGGTCAATGAACTCGAACTGGCTCAGCTCTCAGCCAATAACCGCCAGGAGCTGGCAAGAATGCGCTCGGAGCTGGCGCAGAAGCAGAGCGAGCAGTTAGATACCTATCTGCAGGCGCTGCGCAATCAGCTCAACAGCCAGCGCCAGCGTGAAGCCGAAAAGGCACTGGAAAGCACCGAGCTATTAGCAGAAAACAGCGCTAACCTGCCGGAAAGTATCGTTAAGCAGTTTACCGTGAACCGCGAGCTTTCTCTGGCGCTGAACCAGCAGGCGCAGAGGATGGATCTGGTGGCTTCACAGCAACGTCAGGCAACCAATCAGACGCTGCAGGTACGTCAGGCGCTGAACACTCTGCGCGAACAGTCACAGTGGCTTGGCTCGTCGAATCTGCTGGGTGAAGCCTTGCGCGCTCAGGTGGCGCGTCTGCCGGAAATGCCAAAACCGCAGCAGCTGGATACCGAAATGGCCCAGCTGCGCCTGCACCGCTTGCACTATGAAGAATTGCTTACTCAGCAGCGCCAGGCTCAGCAGGCGGATACCCCATCGCTCAGCGCCAGCGAAACAAGAATCATGGATGCACAGCTGCGCACCCAGCGTGAGTTGCTCAACTCCCTGCTGCAGGGAGGCGATACGCTGCTGCTGGAGCTGACCAAGCTAAAAGTGGCTAATGGTCAGCTGGAAGACGCGCTGAAAGAGATCAACGAGGCCACGCACCGCTATCTGTTCTGGACCTCAGACGTCAGCCCGGTCGGCTTCGCCTGGCCGCTGGAAATCGTGCAGGATTTACGCCGCCTGATTTCTCTCGACACCTTCAGCCAGCTTGGCAAAGCCTCGGCGATGATGCTGACCAGCAAAGAGACGCTGCTGCCGCTGTTTGCTGCGCTGATCCTGGTCGGGTTCAGCATCAGCTCCCGTAAACACTTTACGCGCTTTCTGGAGCGTTCCAGCAGCCGTGTAGGCAAAGTGACGCAGGATCACTTCTGGCTCACGCTACGCACCGTATTCTGGTCGATTCTGGTGGCCTCACCGCTGCCGGTATTGTGGATGACGCTTGGCTACGGTTTGCAGGAAGCGTGGCCGTATCCGCTGGCGGTGGCCATTGGCGATGGGGTAACGGCTACCGTTCCGCTGCTGTGGGTGGTGATGATTTGCGCCGCCTTCGCCCGCCCGAACGGCCTGTTTGTCGCCCACTTTGGCTGGCCGCGTAACCGCGTGGCCCGCGCCATGCGCTACTACCTGATGAGCATCGGGCTGATTGTGCCGCTGATTATGGCGCTGATCATGTTCGACAATCTCGACGATCGTGAATTCTCCGCTTCGCTGGGCAGGCTGTGCTTTATGCTGATTTGCGGCGCGCTGGCGGTGGTGACGCTGAGCCTCAAACGAGCAGGCATTCCGCTGTTCCTCGATAAAGAGGGCAACGGCGACAACATGGTTAACCGCATGCTGTGGAACCTGCTGATGGGGGCACCTCTGGTGGCGATCCTGGCGGCAGCCGTGGGCTATCTGGCAACGGCGCAGGCGCTGCTGGCACGCCTGGAAACCTCGGTCGCTATCTGGTTCCTGCTGCTGGTGATTTACCACGTGATTCGCCGCTGGATGCTGATCCAGCGCCGTCGCATCGCCTTCGACCGCGCCAAGCATCGCCGCGCGGAAATGCTGGCCCATCGCGCACGCGGTGAAGAAGAATCTCATCACCACAGCACCAGCCTCGAAGGCTCGCCGGAAGTGGATATTGCTGAGGTCGACCTTGATACCCTCAGCGCCCAGTCGCTGCGGCTGGTGCGCTCGATCCTGATGCTCATCGCGCTGTTATCGGTGATTGTGTTGTGGTCTGAAATTCACTCGGCCTTTGGCTTCCTCGAGAACATCTCACTGTGGGATGTCACCTCCACGGTGCAGGGCGTGGAAAGTCTCGAGCCGATAACGCTTGGCGCGGTGCTGATCGCCATCCTGGTCTTTATCATCACTACCCAGCTTGTACGAAACCTCCCGGCGCTGCTTGAGCTGGCCGTCCTTCAGCATCTCAGCCTCACGCCGGGCACGGGTTATGCCATCACCACCATCACCAAATACCTGCTGATGCTGATTGGCGGCCTGGTGGGCTTCTCGATGATTGGTATCGAATGGGCCAAACTACAGTGGCTGGTCGCCGCACTCGGTGTGGGTCTCGGTTTTGGTTTACAGGAGATTTTCGCCAACTTTATTTCTGGCCTGATCATCCTGTTCGAAAAACCGATCCGCATCGGTGATACCGTCACGATCCGCGATCTGACCGGCAGCGTCACCAAAATCAACACCCGCGCGACCACCATCAGCGACTGGGATCGCAAAGAGATCATCGTGCCGAACAAGGCGTTTATCACCGAGCAGTTTATTAACTGGTCGCTGTCAGACTCCGTGACTCGCGTGGTGCTCACCGTTCCGGCTCCGTCGGATGCCAACAGCGAAGAGGTCACGCAGATCCTGATGACCGCCGCAGAGCGCTGTTCGCTGGTGATTGATAATCCGGCACCGGAAGTCTTCCTGGTCGACTTACAGCAGGGGATCCAGATTTTCGAGCTGCGAATCTATGCCGCTGAAATGGGCCACCGCATGCCGCTGCGCCACGAGATCCACCAGCTGATCCTGGCAGGCTTCCGCGAGCACGGTATCGACATGCCGTTCCCGCCGTTCCAGATGCGTCTGGAAAGCCTCAACGGTAAACAAACGGGGAAAACCATGACGTCGGCGGGTCGTACAAGTCGTAAAGCGGGAAGTTTATAAGACTGAGGGCATATGATCCATTGGCCACTTTTAGTGGCCAATTTTTTCTTCTGGTTACCAAAGGCAAAACTGGTAGCGTGCAACGAATTGCCACAGCCAAAATGCGCTTATCAATGCAGTCACCAAATAGATAAGCCAATCACTTTTTCTTTTAATCAGAATGACATAAACCACAGGAAAGAACACTGGGAGAGTCAGAATCATGCCTACTTCCCGAATATCATCATTCTCAATGTACGCCATAAGTTCACATATGTTCTCTATTCCACCGTCCCTAATCCACCACTCTTTATCCTGAATGGACCAAAGCATAATCCAGCAAACGGAAGCGATCAGCCAGAGAGTCGTCAGAGAGAATTTTTTCCAGCTCATCTACCGTCCTTCCAGGATGTCCATTATGGCTTCCCTCTTTTCAAGTATCCTACGACCATATTCACTGTACTCACGCGAAGGCTTCCCTTTCGGCTCATATATTGAGTGAACTATATCATCTTTATTTCTTTGAGTACCACGATTATAGCGAGCACCTGCGAGAATAATCTGGTCATCGGTGAGAATTGATGTGTTAATACCAGGGTTATCATAAAGAATGAGATCGCGAAGATGAAATGCAACCAATCTAATATTGAATCTATTATCCAATAAACATTGAGCAAGTCGATACTCCTGGAAATGGTCTAATGTTCTTGGGTCAATTCCCAGAGTCTCAGCTGCCACACCAATTTGAATAGCAATAGAACCAACTGATGTTTTATTAGCACTCCTGTGTTCTCGCCCTAAAATTTCATCCAACACCTGTCTGGCAATCAATATGCCAGTCCCTTTGGTCATTTCAGGAGTGCCTCCGACTTCAGCAACTGCCACTCCAGCTAACAATAGAGAAGGAATTTCTGCTTCACTGGCATACTGTACAATTGAATTTCGGTAATAAAAAAGCCATGATGTCTTATAAAGCCACAAATACGCATCACCTGTCATCAAATCCCAATTCGTAGGCAAGGCATACCAACGAAACAGATCAAGACCATTCCAATGAGGGAACCCATATTCATCAACCTGACAAAACAAGAGAGATTCATTCATATTTAAAATACCTCATATCCATACCGTCAGGCATAATAATGAAGTTACGTTATTTATAACTGTGAGCTACTTTAAAAATAAGATGAAAGATTTTAATTTCACGCTTAAAAAATTAGCTTATTCAGTCTATGTGTCCATAAACTGAATAGCTTTTACTGCATAAGAAACTACAGCTTTATTCTACTGCCCACTGAGGCAGTTTGGCTATCTTTCGGCTATGCCTCTGATAAATCCCCAGCGCAAGCAGCGAGAAGAAAATCGGCCCACCGATCATCCACAGGGTACTGCTCCAGTCTCCGGCTTCAACCACCGGCTGAATAATGGTGAAAATGTTGGCAAAAGAAACCACCAGTACCACCATCAGCGTCGCCGCAAGCGTGGAAGCCCGTGTTTTGAAAATAACAAACGGACGATCCAGATTCTGTTTCGCCTTGAAGAACGGGAACGCGATGCACAGGAACAGATACGGCAGCGTCATCGAAACGTTAGCCATCAGCGTCAGCTTGTTATAAAACGCCGAGGCGGTATCGCCACCAAACGACACCAGCAGAATGAACAACCCAACCAGTAGACACTGCATCCACATTGCCGTTGCTGGCATGCCATTGGCGTTAATACGGGTCATTGGACGCGACCACAGTTCTTTTGGCGTGCCCTGTATAATCGCCTTCAGCGGTGAATAGCTCAGCGTGAAGAACGCCCCGGTATAGGCGAGGAACATCGACAAACCGGTAATTCTGGCAAACCATACGCCGGTCAGCGCCGCCGCTTCCGGCGACAGATGCAGCGCATTGCCAAGCGTCGTGCCGAGGCTGGTCATCAGCACATAGGTGATATTGCCGAGGTTGGTCGAGTGATTACTCAGCACCTGCGACCAGTTGGCGCACACGCCCCACAGCACAATCGCCAGCGAGTAACCGACGGAAATAACGATTGCCGCGATGATAATCCCTTTGGCAAAGTTCTTTTCCGGCTTCTCGGTTTTATCCACCAGCCCGCCAACCGCTTCAATCCCGCCATAGGCAAAAATCGCGAATACCACAAACGCCAGCATCGCCAGCCCGGACTGGTAGTTCGGGTTCGGTGATGAGGTGAAATCCAGCGGCTGAGCAAAATGACCGCCGTTCAGGATCAGGATCGCCATGCTGACCAGCAGCAACACGAGGTTCAGACACATCACCGCGATACCACCAATCGCCGTAATTTTGGCAATTTTATTGATACCTTTCACGGCGATAAACGTCACCAGGAACATCCAGCCAACGGCAAGAATACCGACGGTTTGCGTAGAGGTCAGTCCGCCGATGGCCCAGGTTTGCGTCTGGTCGGTGCCGAATAAAAACGTGGAAAGCGGCACCCAAATTTTCGCCGCGGTGCTTACCATCCACACCACGTAAGAGGAGAACCACATGAACGTGCCAATGAAGGCAAAACGCGGCCCGACGCTGTGGTTCATCCATGAGTAGATCCCGCCCTCTTCCTTGCGATAGGCAGACCCCATCTCCGCCATCATCAGCGCGAAGGGAATGAAGAAAAACAATGCAGAAAAAAGATAAAAAGGCATCGCGCTGTAGCCCATCAGATAAAAAGCTGAAGGGCTGTTAGCGAAGCCAAACACCGAGGTGAAGATCATTAATATCAGCCCAATCAGGCTCATCTTCTTAATTTGTTGCGGCATATCTCTGTCCAGGCAGGGGCATCGTCAGGAGCCGACACCGGTTCATTGCGTGTTATGAGCGCGGATAGTAGCAAACATCCAGTGAAATCGTGTGGGTATTAGGGCTAAAGTAGCCAGAGCCACCACGTAAAGAGGAAATGACAGTCAATTGAGCTGTGAGGAAAAATTACGCAGGGAAACAATTACGTGAGGGGAAAATGAGGGAGTGTGCTGACGTTTACTGGCTGTAAAAACGTCAGCACATTTCGGATTTACGCCCGATCGACGGTAAACGCGATCACATCAGCAAGCTGTTCTGCGCCCAGCGCCAGCATCACCAGACGATCCACGCCCAGTGCAACGCCGGAACAGTCCGGCAGGCCAGCTTTTAACGCTTCCAGCAGATTGACGTCAATCGGCTGCTGCGGCAGACCGCGCGCGGCGCGCTTGCGATTATCCTGCTCAAAGCGCTGCTGCTGCTCGCGAGAATCGGTCAGCTCGTGGAAACCATTCGCCAGCTCAATACCTTTGTAATACACCTCGAAGCGCTCGGCCACGCGGTGATCTTCGGTGCTGATCTGCGCCAGAGACGCCTGGCTTGCCGGGAAGTGATAAACAAAGGTCGGGCGGTCTTTGCCGATGTGCGGCTCTACGCCCATCGTAAACAGCAGCTGCAATAGGGTATCGCGATCTTCTTCGGTGTCAGCAATATTGCTGAGATCGAGCTTCGCCGCTACTTCACGCAGCAGCGGTTTATCTGCCGACAGCGGATCAATTTCCAGATGACGCTGGAAAGCCTGCTGATAGGAGAGGCTTTCCGCTGGCTGGCACTCAAGCACCTGCTGCAAGAGATCGTCCACTTCGTTAATCAGACGATACATGTCGTAGTGCGGGCGATACCACTCCAGCATGCTGAATTCCGGATTATGATGGCGACCCATCTCTTCGTTACGGAAGCTGCGGCACAGCTGGAACACCGGGCCACATCCTGCCGCCAGCAGGCGCTTCATGTGGTATTCCGGGCTGGTCATCAGATACAGATTGACTCCCTGAGAATGACCAGGGCCAACGAAACGTGTCTCAAACGGCACCAGATGAATATCCGTTACCGTCGCCTGACTCATGCAGGGCGTTTCCACCTCAAGCACGCCGCGGTCAGCAAAGAAGCGGCGAATTTCCGCCACAATGGCCGCACGTTTTAACAGATTGGGGATGGAGGCGCTCGGCTGCCAGGTGGCCGTTTCGCTCATGGTCAAACTCTCCGAAGACAAACAAGGGCACGAAGTCTACCCGCAACGCCCGAAGGAGACAAATTTTGCCCACTGAAAAACCGATTTCATTAGGGAATGGCAATTTCGTGACGCAATCCATCAATTTCAATGATAAATCCCCTGACAGATCAGCAAAAAAATCGAACGCGTCAAATTTCCCTTTCAACCTTACGGATATACTGCTTTACCCATAAAGGAGCAGTGGAATCGCTTTCGCAATTACCGTGCCGTTTGAGTGAACTACCTTTGGTAATGCGTGTTGCGAAATAACATCAATCTGGAGGAATGTC
Source organism: Enterobacteriaceae bacterium 89 (assembly GCA_014156375.1). Lineage (GTDB taxonomy): Bacteria > Pseudomonadota > Gammaproteobacteria > Enterobacterales > Enterobacteriaceae > Scandinavium. The sequence continues at coordinate 503,280 of RQJH01000001.1, forward strand.
GTGCAAACCTTTCATGCCGATCTGGCCGTTATAGGCGCTGGCGGAGCGGGATTACGAGCTGCCATTGCCGCAGCACAAGCCAATCCCAACGCTAAAATCGCATTGATTTCAAAAGTCTACCCCATGCGCAGCCACACTGTTGCTGCCGAAGGCGGGTCTGCGGCAGTCGCCCAGGATCATGACAGCTTTGAGTACCATTTTCACGATACGGTAGCCGGCGGAGACTGGCTCTGCGAGCAGGACGTCGTCGATTACTTCGTTCACCACTGCCCGACTGAAATGACCCAGCTGGAGCAATGGGGCTGCCCGTGGAGTCGCCGCGAAGACGGTTCCGTCAACGTGCGCCGCTTCGGGGGGATGAAAATCGAGCGTACGTGGTTTGCCGCGGATAAAACCGGCTTCCATATGCTGCACACCCTCTTCCAGACCTCCCTGCAATTCCCACAAATTCAACGCTTCGACGAGCACTTCGTCCTCGACATTCTGGTCGATGATGGTCAGGCGCGCGGTCTGGTGGCGATGAACATGATGGAAGGCGAGCTGGTGCAGATTCGCGCCAACGCCGTGGTCATGGCTACAGGCGGCGCTGGTCGCGTCTATCGCTACAACACCAACGGTGGCATCGTCACCGGCGACGGCATGGGCATGGCGCTGAGCCACGGCATTCCGCTGCGCGATATGGAATTCGTCCAGTATCACCCAACCGGTCTGCCGGGTTCCGGCATTCTGATGACGGAAGGCTGCCGTGGTGAAGGCGGGATTCTGGTCAACAAAAACGGCTACCGCTATCTGCAGGATTACGGCATGGGTCCGGAAACCCCGCTCGGCGAGCCGAAAAATAAATACATGGAACTTGGTCCGCGCGACAAAGTGTCCCAGGCGTTCTGGCACGAGTGGCGCAAAGGCAACACCATCCCAACGCCGCGTGGCGATGTGGTCTATCTCGACCTGCGCCACCTCGGCGAGAAAAAACTGCTGGAACGTTTGCCGTTCATCTGCGAACTGGCAAAAGCCTACGTGGGTGTGGATCCGGTCAAAGAGCCGATCCCGGTTCGTCCGACCGCGCACTACACCATGGGCGGTATCGAAACCGATCAGCAGTGTGAAACTCGCATTAAAGGCCTGTTCGCCGTCGGCGAATGTTCCTCCGTAGGCCTGCACGGCGCTAACCGTCTGGGCTCCAACTCACTGGCTGAGCTGGTGGTCTTTGGTCGCATGGCTGGCGAAAGAGCAATGGAACGCGCATCCACCGTGGGCGAAGCCAACGGTGCGGCGCTGGACGCACAGGTTGCCGACGTGGAAAAACGCCTGAAGGCGCTGGTGAATCAGGAAGGTAACGAAAACTGGTCGAAGATCCGCGACGAAATGGGCCTCTCCATGGAAGAAGGCTGCGGCATCTACCGTACGCCGGAGCTGATGCAGAAAACCATCGACAAGCTGGCTGAGCTGCAGGAACGCTTCAAGCGCGTGCGTATCACCGATACCTCCAGCGTGTTCAATACCGATTTGCTGTACACCATCGAGTTGGGCCACGGCCTGAACGTTGCCGAATGTATGGCGCACTCCGCCATCGCGCGTAAAGAATCCCGCGGCGCACACCAGCGTCTGGATGAAGGCTGCACCGAGCGTGATGACGTTAACTTCCTCAAGCACACCCTCGCGTATCGCGATGCGGACGGCACCACACGTCTTGACTACAGCGACGTGAAGATCACCACGCTGCCGCCGGCGAAACGCGTGTATGGCGCAGAAGCAGAAGCTGCCGAGAAGAAGGAGACGGCAAATGGCTGAGATGAAGAATCTGAAAGTCGAGATCGTGCGCTACAACCCGGAAGTGGACACGGCCCCGCACAGCGCTTTTTATGAAGTGCCTTACGACGAACAAACCTCGTTGCTTGACGCGCTGGGGTATATCAAAGACAACCTCGCGCCAGACCTGAGCTACCGCTGGTCCTGCCGTATGGCCATTTGCGGCTCCTGCGGCATGATGGTCAACAAAGTGCCGAAACTGGCCTGTAAAACCTTCCTGCGTGAATACGAGAACGGTTTAAAGGTAGAAGCGCTGGCGAATTTCCCAATCGAGCGCGATTTGGTGGTCGATATGACCCACTTTATCGAAAGTCTGGAAGCGATTAAGCCTTACATTATCGGCAATTCGCGCACGCCGGATCAGGGGCCAAACAAGCAGACTCCGGCGCAGATGGCGAAATACCATCAGTTCTCCGGCTGCATCAACTGTGGCCTGTGCTATGCCGCCTGCCCGCAGTTTGGTCTGAATCCGGAATTTATTGGCCCGGCGGCCATTACCCTGGCGCATCGCTATAACGAAGACAGCCGCGACCACGGTAAGAAAGAACGTATGCCGCAGCTCAACGGTAAGAACGGCGTCTGGAGCTGTACGTTTGTCGGTTTCTGCTCGGAAGTGTGTCCGAAGCACGTCGACCCGGCAGCGGCCATTCAGCAGGGCAAAGTAGAAAGCTCGAAAGACTTTCTTATCGCGACCCTGAAACCACGCTAAGGAGTGCATGATGACGACGAAACGTAAACCCTATGTGCGTCCGATGACGTCCACGTGGTGGAAAAAACTGCCTTTTTATCGCTTCTATATGATTCGTGAAGGCACTGCCGTGCCAACAGTGTGGTTCAGCATCGTGCTGATTTACGGACTGTTTGCACTGAAGCACGGCGCAGAAAGCTGGGCGGGCTATGTCGGATTCCTGCAAAACCCGGTGGTGGTGATCCTCAATATCATCACCTTAGCCGCCGCCGTACTGCACACCAAAACCTGGTTTGAGCTGGCGCCTAAAGCGGCCAATGTGATTATCAAAGGCGAAAAACTGGGAGCGGAACCGGTCATTAAAGGACTGTGGGGCGTGACGATTGTGGTCACGGTGATCATCCTGTTTGTGGCCCTGTTCTGGTAAGGAGACCGAAATGATCAATCCAAATCCAAAGCGTTCTGACGAACCGGTATTCTGGGGGCTGTTTGGCGCAGGCGGTATGTGGGGCGCAATTATCGCTCCGGTTATCGTGCTGCTGGTCGGCATTTTGCTGCCGTTGGGCCTCGCACCGCATGATGCTTTCAGCTACGAGCGCGTGCTTGGCTTTGCTCAGAGCTTTATTGGCCGCGCCTTCCTGTTCCTGATGATTGTGCTGCCGTTGTGGTGTGGCTTACACCGTATTCACCACGCTATGCACGACCTGAAAATTCACGTGCCGAACGGCAAGTGGGTCTTCTACGGGCTGGCGGCGATCCTGACCGTTGTTACCCTGGTGGGCGTTCTGTTCATCTAAAGCTGAGATGCCCGGCACACGCCGGGCATATTTCCTTTCTCCCGCCACGCTTTTTCCTCGCCAGGTTCTACACTTACAAAAAAACCTGCAAGGACATTGCCATGCGTCTGCTGCCCCTCATTGCGACCGTTGCCGCTGCGTTTTTGGTTGTTGCCTGTAGTAATCCCGTGCCGCCGTCCGGCGTCACCGCCGTCTCACCTTTCGATACCCATCGCTACCTCGGCAGCTGGTATGAAATCGCCCGCCTCGACCACAGTTTTGAAAGCGGTCTGGAGAAAGTCACCGCCACCTACAGCCTGCGCAGCGACGGCGGGATTAATGTACTGAATAAGGGCTATAACCCGGATCGGGGCATGTGGCAGAAAACGGAGGGGGTAGCGTACTTCACCGGCTCGCCTGACCGGGCCGCGATGAAGGTCTCGTTCTTCGGGCCTTTCTACGGCGGCTATAACGTGATTGCGCTGGATAAAGAGTACCGTCATGCCCTGGTTTGCGGACCGGATCGCGATTATTTATGGATCCTCTCCCGCACGCCGACTATTTCCGCAGAAATGAAACAGCAGATGCTGGATATCGCGACCCGGCAGGGTTTTCCGGTTCAGAAGCTAATTTGGGTCAATCAGACCTATTAGTGAGCGCTGAGCTTCAGGCCGATGATGCCGCAGACAATCAGCACCAGGCTGAAAATACGCGCCAGGCTGGCTGATTCACCCAGCAGGATGATGCCTGTCACCGCTGCGCCGACGGCACCGATACCGGTCCAAATCGCATAGGCCGTGCCGACTGGCAGGGTTTTCATCGCCCAGGAAAGCATGGCCACGCTGACGATCATCGCCGTCACCGTAATGACGCTGGGAACCAGACGACTAAAACCGTGGGTGTATTTCAGGCCGACGGCCCAGACCACTTCGAGAAGACCCGCAACAACAAGGATTAACCAGGACATAGTTTGACTCCAGAATGGGGTCGTCCCCGGTACGAGATACGCTTACAGGTCGTCCCGTAAGGTGTTAAGGAGTGGTTATTTTAACCGTTGCTCCGGCGGTTGCAAGTCATTTAGCTTAAGTCACTTACTCGAGACTATGCCGTGAATTAAGCATATTTCACTGCGGAGATCGCCTTTTTATCCGCTAAGTCTGTTATTTATGATGGCGGCATTATCCCTGCGCTTTTGCCAACCATAAGGCTCTCATCTGCAAGTCATGTATAAAATCCTGATCGTTGACCGCTGCTCTTTTACCCGGACAGGGCTGGAGGCATGGTTGCAGCAGGCCAATGGAAACGCTTCATCGTTTTTGGTCACCCAGTTGAGCAGCCTGATGCTGGCAAAGGCGCACGTGGAAAGCTGGCGCCCCCATCTGGTGATTGCCGATTTCACCAGCTTTCAGCACGATCCCCAACAAGCCCATTTTATCCCGTCATTGCTCACCATCTGCGAACAGCAAACCCGGCTGCTCCATCTGCAAAGTGAAGCTTTCATCTTCAGAAATGTGGGGACGGCAATGGCGAAAAAGGCCTCGCTGGCCGCGCTGGAAGAAACTCTGTTAGCGGTCCTTCAGCGTGGTCCGAAAGTGAATCCGGCCCGGGTAGTGACGCCGCTGCTGACACGCCAGGAAGAGAAAGTTCTATCATTGTGGATGGAGGGAACCAGCAATGAAGCCATCGCCAGTGAAATGCAGATTGCCGGGAAAACGGTTTATACCTACAAGCGAAATATCCGCATGAAGCTGAAAGTCGAAAATCGCTTTTCGCCCTTTATTCCTTCAGCCGAGTGCGTGGAATAGCGGTACGGCCGGACAGCCGTACCGAACGGCATTAATTTTGCGCTTTGGTCGCAGCACCAGAAATCGCATTACCCCCGCTGGAGATATCCTCCCCTACGCCGCGAGTGGTATTACACGCAGTGAGCACCGAAGAAAGCACCAGTACAGAAAAGATCGCTGCAATTGTTTTCTTAAGCATAATGTCATCCTTATATGTGCCAGTTTTATTGTGTAGCAACATAAGCATAGACAAGATCCCCGATCCTGGACGGAATCGGCGAAATTTTAAGACGATGGGAAGAAATCAGCCGGCAGCGTGTGAAATCGAATTCCCCAGGTGCTGGACGTCTTCGCCAAATCCGCGGAAGGTATTACAGCCGGAAAGCAGTGCTGTGGAGAACAGCAGTACAAAGAAGATTTTCAGTAAACGGTTCATCATCCCTGCCCTTGATAAAAAAACGGCACAGCCAAAGCCGTGCCGAATTTTTATAGCATGAATTACTTCACGCGAGAAACGTATTCGCCAGAGCGGGTGTCAACTTTGATCACTTCGCCGATCTGCACGAACAGAGGAACTTTAACCACTGCGCCAGTGCTCAGGGTAGCTGGTTTACCGCCGGTACCTGCGGTGTCGCCTTTCAGACCTGGATCGGTTTCGACGATTTCCAGCTCAACGAAGTTTGGCGGAGTCACGGAGATTGGACGACCGTCCCACAGGGTGACGATGCACTCTGCCTGGTCCAGCAGCCATTTGGCGTTTTCACCAACGGCTTTCTCATCGGCAGCCAGCTGCTCGAAGGTTTCGTTGTTCATGAAGTGGTAGAACTCACCGTCGTTGTACAGGTAAGTCAGGTTCATATCGACAACGTCTGCGCCTTCGGCGGAGTCGGTGGATTTGAAGGTTTTCTCAACACGAGTCCCGGTCAGCAGACGACGCAGCTTAACGCGCGCAAACGCCTGGCCTTTGCCTGGTTTTACGAACTCGCTGGCTTCAACCGCGTACGGTTCGCCATCCATCATGATTTTAAGACCGGCACGGAAATCGTTGCTAGAATAAGTCGCCATAAGGCCCTCTAAATTTGTTAACTGGTAGCTAAGCCACAAAATGGCGCATATTGTAACCCTAAATACCCCATCCAGAGAAGATTGGTTATCGCAACTTGCCGATGTAATCACCGATCCGACTGAACTGTTACGTCTCTTAAATGTAGATGCAGATGAAACTTTGCTCGCCGGGCGTGAAGCTAAACGTCTTTTCCCGCTGCGCGTACCCCGGTCTTTTGCTGCGCGAATGCGCAAGGGTGACCCTAACGATGCCCTGCTGCGACAGGTACTTACCGTCCAGGAGGAGTTTATCTCTGCCCCTGGATTTAGCACCGATCCGCTGGAAGAGCAGGACAGCGTAGTCCCAGGATTGCTGCATAAATACCGCAACCGCGCCCTGCTGCTGGTCAAAGGCGGCTGCGCCGTCAACTGCCGCTATTGCTTCCGTCGTCACTTCCCGTATGCGGAAAATCAGGGCAATAAGCGCAACTGGCAGGTGGCGCTGGACTATGTCGCCGCGCATTCGGAGCTGGATGAAATTATTTTCTCCGGCGGCGATCCGCTGATGGCGAAAGATCATGAGCTGTTCTGGCTGCTCGACGCGCTGGAAGCCATCCCGCATATCAAACGCCTGCGCATCCACAGCCGCCTGCCGATCGTCATTCCGGCACGCATCACGGACGCTCTGGCGCAGCGCTTTGCGGACTCATCGCTGCAAATTCTGCTGGTCAATCACATCAACCACGCCCAGGAAATTGATGATGAATTCCGCCAGGCAATGCGAAAACTGAAAACGGCAGGCGTCACGCTGCTCAACCAAAGCGTGTTGCTGCGGGACATCAATAACGATGCGCAGACACTGGCGAACCTCAGCAATGCGCTGTTTGATGCCGGTGTGATGCCCTACTACCTGCACGTGCTGGATAAAGTGCAGGGAGCCGCACATTTCCTGGTGAGCGATGACGAAGCCCGCACCATCATGCGTGAGCTGCTGACATTAGTATCGGGATATATGGTGCCGAAACTGGCGAGGGAGATTGGCGGCGAGCCAAGTAAAACGCCGCTGGATTTGCAGCTTCGTCAGCAGTAATGGCGAGATATCGTAGGTCCGCGCAAGCGTAGCGCCGCCGGGCAGTCCCAGCCAGAAAGCAAAACGCCCTCAGCTCAGGAGGGCGTTTTTATCACTGATAAAAATCAGTTAGGGCATTTGTAAACCTGGCCGATCATTTCGCTGTCGGTCGGAACAAAGCTGGAAAGCATGCCCTGAGTCGGGCTGCTGACTCCGTAAATCACGTTGCCGCCCATTTCCGCAGCCTGGTTACGCAAACCATTAGCCGCACCACGCATTGAGCCGCCTTCTTCACCGTGCTGGCCGGAGAGCCAGTTGCTCTGCTTGCCCGTCGCGGTGCCCAGAAGCTGGCATTCGCTTGCCGGTTTATCTTCAACAAAGCGAACATTTTGGCCGCCTGCGGTCAGTTCATTGCTGGAACTGCAACCGGCCAGCAGCAACGCGGCACCGACGATCCCTGCACAGACTTTTACGCGCATGTTATTCCTCGTTATTAATATGGGCTGGACACAACTTGTCCGTGTGAACGTTATACTAAAAAGATGACCAAAAGAAAAACCCCCGTGACATTATCTGCCACAGGGGTTTATTTATGGATTCACGGGGGCGTGAATTACATCATTCCGCCCATGCCACCCATGCCGCCCATACCGGCTGCGCCTAAGTCAGGTGCGTCGCCTTTTGGCAGGTCGGTAACCATACATTCGGTGGTGATCATCAGACCAGCTACAGAGGCCGCGTACTGCAGAGCAGAACGGGTCACTTTAGTTGGATCCAGGATACCCATGTCGATCATGTTGCCGTACTGTTCAGTTGAAGCGTTGTAACCGTAGTTACCGTCGCCAGCCTTAACAGTGTTAGCCACAACAGATGGCTCTTCGCCGCAGTTCAGAACGATCTGACGCAGCGGAGCTTCCATTGCGCGCAGGGCGACTTTGATACCCACGTTCTGGTCTTCGTTCACGCCACGCAGTTCGCCGAGCTTAGAAGCTACACGGATCAGCGCAACGCCGCCGCCAGCTACCACGCCTTCTTCTACCGCAGCACGGGTTGCGTGCAGGGCATCTTCAACGCGTGCTTTCTTCTCTTTCATTTCAACTTCGGTCGCTGCGCCAACTTTGATAACGGCTACGCCGCCAGCCAGTTTAGCTACACGCTCCTGCAGTTTTTCACGATCGTAGTCAGAGGTCGCTTCTTCGATCTGCTGACGAATCTGAGAAACGCGGCCCTGGATAGAGGCTTCTTCACCCACACCGTCGATGATGGTGGTGGTGTCTTTGTTGATCACAACGCGTTTCGCCTGACCCAGATCTTCCAGAGTGGTTTTTTCCAGCTCCATACCGATCTCTTCAGAGATCACGGTACCGCCAGTCAGGGTTGCGATGTCCTGCAGCATAGCTTTACGACGGTCGCCGAATCCTGGTGCTTTAACCGCAGCCACTTTCACGATGCCGCGCATGGTGTTAACCACCAGAGTCGCCAGCGCTTCGCCTTCAACGTCTTCCGCGATGATAACCAGTGGTTTGCCAGCTTTCGCCACGGCTTCCAGAACTGGCAGCATTTCACGGATGTTAGAAATTTTCTTGTCAGCCAGCAGAATGAACGGGCTTTCCAGCTCAACAGCACCGGTTTCTGGTTTGTTGATGAAGTAAGGGGACAGGTAGCCACGGTCGAACTGCATACCTTCAACCACGTCCAGCTCGTCCTGCAGACCGGTACCGTCTTCAACGGTGATCACGCCTTCTTTACCGACTTTGTCCATCGCTTCAGCGATCAGTTTACCTACGGTTTCGTCGGAGTTAGCGGAGATAGTGCCTACCTGGGCAATTGCTTTGGTGTCAGAGCAAGGTACGGACAGAGTTTTCAGCTCTTCAACGGCGGCAGCAACAGCTTTGTCGATACCACGCTTCAGATCCATTGGGTTCATGCCCGCAGCCACGGCTTTCAGACCTTCAGTGATGATTGCCTGAGCCAGAACGGTTGCGGTGGTGGTGCCGTCGCCTGCAGCGTCGTTCGCTTTAGAGGCTACTTCTTTCACCATCTGAGCGCCCATGTTTTCGAACTTGTCTTCCAGCTCGATTTCACGCGCTACGGAAACACCATCTTTGGTGATGGTCGGTGCACCGAAAGATTTATCCAGAACCACGTTACGACCTTTAGGGCCCAGGGTCACTTTCACTGCATCTGCCAGTACGTTCACGCCGCGCAGCATTTTCACACGAGCGTCGTTACCGAATTTTACGTCTTTAGCTGCCATTGTTCTTTCCCTTAAATTCGTTTGTTCAGTGTGCGCGTGGATTACGCTTCAACAATTGCCAGGATGTCGCTTTCGGACATGATCAGCACTTCTTCGTTGTCGATTTTCTCGGACTTCACGCCGTAGCCATCGTTGAAAATCACGATGTCGCCCACTTTCACGTCCAGCGGCTGCACATTACCGTTATCCAGGATGCGGCCTTTACCGACAGCGATGATTTCGCCACGAGTTGATTTGCCAGCTGCAGAACCGGTCAGCACGATGCCGCCAGCAGATTTGGATTCAACTTCTTTACGTTTGACGATCACACGATCATGTAACGGACGAATACTCATTGATAGCTCTCCTTTGAGAAAGTCTTTATCAGTTATGGGTGACGCCGGGCCGCAGTCGGTTTTCCGGCTAGTGACCAGAGAGATGGGGATGAGCGTTTTGCCCTTCAAGGGGGAAATCTAAAAAAAATTTTGAAACGGGCAGCGGTCACAAAACCGGGCTCCGCCGGAAAGTGCTACGATGCTGTTTTTTCCGCAACAGGTTGATGGGATGAGCGGTTTAAAGCAGGAACTAGGGTTGGCACAGGGCGTCGGGTTGCTTTCCACTTCGCTGCTCGGCACCGGCGTGTTTGCCGTTCCGGCACTCGGCGCTTTGGTGGCGGGCGATAACAGCCTTTGGGCATGGCCTGCGCTGATCGTGCTGGTGTTCCCGATTGCGATTGTTTTCGCCGTACTGGGCCGCCATTTCCCCAGCGCTGGCGGCGTTGCACACTTCGTGGGGATGGCCTTTGGCTCACGCCTTGAGCGCGTGACCGGCTGGCTGTTTTTATCGGTGATCCCGGTTGGATTGCCCGCAGCGCTACATATTGCCACGGGCTTCGGCCAGGCGCTGTTCGGCTGGCACGATCAACAGCTGCTGCTCGCCGAACTCGGCACGCTCGCTATCGTCTGGTGGGTGGGTTCTCGCGGAGCCAGCACCAGCGCCAATCTGCAAACGCTGGTCGCCGTGCTGATTGTGGCGCTGATCGTTGCGCTGTGGTGGGCCGCTGACATCACGCTCTCGGCTATCCCTTTTCCACCGGTAGCAGAAGTCGACCATTCGCAGCTTTTCGCCGCGCTGTCGGTGATGTTCTGGTGTTTTGTCGGGCTGGAAGCCTTCGCTCATATGGCCTCTGAGTTTAAACAGCCGGAGCGCGATTTCCCCCGCGCGCTGATGATCGGCCTGCTGCTGGCAGGCGCGGTTTATTGGGCCTGCACGGTGCTGGTGCTGCACTTCCATGCCTTTGGCGCAGACAAAGCTGCTGCCGCTTCCCTGCCGGAAATCGTGGTGACGCTGTTCGGCGTGAAGGCGTTGTGGATAGCCAGCATTGTGGGCTTTCTGGCGTGCTTCGCCAGCCTCAACATTTATATTCAGAGCTTCGCACGGCTGGTGTGGTCACAGGCACAATATCGCCCCGATAGCCGCCTGGCGCAGCTTTCACCGCGTCGTATCCCGCTGAATGCGCTGAATGCCGTCCTCGGCTGCTGCGTGCTGAGCACGCTGTGTATCTACATGCTGGATATCAATCTTGAAGCGCTGATTGTCTACGCCAATGGCATTTTCATCATGATTTATCTGCTCTGCATGCTGGCAGGCTGTCGTCTGCTGAAGGGCCGGTTTAAGGCGCTGGCGGTGATTGGCGGGGTGCTATGCTTACTGCTGCTGGCGATGGTCGGCTGGAAAAGCCTTTATGCAATTGTGATGCTGGCGGTGCTGTGGGTTGTTTTGCCGAAACGGGTCGGGTGAACTCATGCCCGGTTCGATTGCCGGATGCGCTGGCGCTTATCCGGCCTACAGGTCCGTTTAAACGTCAGCGCAGTCGGCTACAACATTAATCAATCGCGGCGATCGTGTTTATCTTCTAAACGCTCGGGCTGTTCGTCCTTACGCTGATATTCGCCTTCAAAGGTGTCGCCACCTACGTCCGGCGAAGTAAAGCCGCCGCCCGGCATACGGGCAAAGCGCAAATGCGGCATCAGGCGCAGCGTCAGCAGCTTCTGTACCGGTGGTAACAGCAGCAGCAGGCCGAGGAAATCGGTAAAGAAGCCTGGGATCACCAACAGCAGGCCGGAGATAATCAGCGACACGCTTTTGATCATCTCTGCCGCCGGGCTCTCACCCGCCTGCATTTTCTGCTGCATCAGCATGAAGTTCTTAAAGCCCTGATTGCGGATCAGCGACATGCCGATCACCGAGGTGAAAATCACCAGCATCAGGGTCAGGAATACGCCTAAAACATGCGCCACCTGAATAAAGATGGAAATCTCGATGTAGACGTAAAGAAAAAAGGCAATAAACGGTATCCAGCGCACTGGCATCTCCTGTAACCCGCCGCTACGCATGCGACGGTGAATATCTGTTGCGATTCGCGTGATCGAGAAATGGAGGCAAAAACAGCGATTTCAATCATCCACAGCAGTTTTTTTCCGCACGATTTTTGCGGTGATTCATTTCACAGATTAATAAATCTAATCCCAATCGGCACAGTTTAAGTGATCCAGATTACGGCAATTCGCTATTATCAGCATATGATCATGGGTACCGGGCCGATTAAGGAAATAATCTTCGGTCAGAAAACACACATGACCCCACACATCCTGTGTGACGAGTGAAATCATTGGCAGATTAATCAAGAAGGTTCACATGTTAAACAACATTCGTATCGAAGAAGACTTGTTGGGCACCAGGGAAGTTCCAGCGGACGCGTACTACGGTGTCCATACTCTGAGAGCGATTGAAAACTTCTACATCAGCAACAGCAAAATCAGCGATATTCCGGAATTTGTTCGCGGAATGGTGATGGTGAAGAAGGCTGCCGCGATGGCGAATCAGGAGCTGCACACCATTCCTAAAGGTGTGGCTAACGCGATTATCGCCGCATGTGATGAAGTCCTGAATAACGGCAAATGCATGGACCAGTTCCCGGTCGACGTTTATCAGGGCGGCGCAGGCACCTCCGTGAACATGAACACCAACGAAGTACTGGCGAACATCGGCCTTGAGCTGATGGGACATCAGAAAGGGGAATATCAGTACCTGAACCCTAACGATCACGTCAATAAATGCCAGTCCACCAACGACGCTTACCCAACCGGCTTCCGCATCGCGGTCTACGCTTCCGTGGTGAAACTGATTGATGCTATCAATCAATTAGGCGATGGCTTCCAGCGCAAAGCCGTTGAGTTCCAGGACATTCTGAAAATGGGCCGCACCCAGCTTCAGGATGCGGTACCGATGACCCTCGGCCAGGAATTCCACGCATTTAACGTGCTGCTGAACGAAGAAACCAAAAACCTGCTGCGCACTTCCGAACTGCTGCTGGAAGTGAACCTCGGCGCAACCGCCATCGGTACCCGCCTGAACACTCCGGACGGCTATCAGCAGCTGGCAGTGCAGAAACTGGCGGAAGTCTCCAACCTGCCGGTTGTTCCTGCGGAAGACCTGATTGAAGCCACCTCCGACTGCGGTGCCTACGTGATGGTACACAGCGCGCTGAAACGCCTGGCGGTGAAACTGTCCAAAATCTGTAACGACCTGCGCCTGCTCTCCTCCGGTCCGCGCGCTGGCCTGAATGAAATCAACCTGCCAGAGCTGCAGGCGGGTTCCTCCATCATGCCAGCCAAAGTGAACCCGGTAGTGCCAGAAGTGGTTAACCAGGTGTGCTTCAAGGTTATCGGCAACGACACCACAGTGACCATGGCCTCCGAAGCAGGTCAGCTGCAGCTCAACGTGATGGAGCCGGTGATTGGCCAGGCGATGTTTGAATCCATCCACATTCTGACCAACGCCTGCTACAACCTGCTGGAGAAATGCATCAACGGCATCACCGCCAACAAAGAAGTGTGTGAAAGCTACGTTTATAACTCCATCGGTATCGTCACTTACCTCAACCCATTCATCGGCCACCATAACGGCGACATCGTTGGGAAAATCTGTGCTGAAACAGGAAAAAGCGTACGTGAAGTGGTTCTCGAACGCGGACTGTTGACCGAAGCCGAGCTGGACGATATTTTCTCCGCCCAGAACCTGATGCACCCGGCTTATAAAGCCAAGCGCTATACCGATGAAAACGAACAGTAATCTTTCGGGTTAGCCAATAAAAAGGCACGTCATCAGTGACGTGCCTTTTGCTTTTATGGAACATCTAAAAAATAACATTTATGTATCCAACATCTAACAATCAAGGAAGCAGTGTATGATAATCGTTGAACTGATCATCGTATTGGCGGCGATATTTCTTGGCGCCCGCTTAGGGGGGATTGGCATCGGCTATGCTGGCGGGCTGGGCGTTCTGGTTCTCGCTGCCATTGGCGTAGAACCCGGAAAAATTCCGTTTGACGTGATTTCCATCATCATGGCGGTAATTGCCGCGATCTCTGCGATGCAGATTGCAGGCGGCCTGGATTACCTCGTTAACCAGACCGAGAAGCTGCTGCGCCGCAATCCGAAATACATCACCATCCTCGCACCAATCGTCACCTACTTCCTGACCATCTTCGCCGGTACCGGCAACATTTCCCTGGCGACGCTGCCGGTGATTGCCGAAGTGGCGAAAGAACAAGGCGTTAAACCTTGTCGCCCACTTTCCACCGCCGTGGTTTCCGCACAGATTGCGATTACCGCATCCCCTATCTCTGCGGCCGTGGTGTACATGTCTTCCGTGATGGAAGGCCACGGCGTCAGCTACATTCACCTGCTCTCCGTGGTTATCCCTTCCACGCTGCTGGCGGTGCTGCTGATGTCTTTCCTCGTGACGATGCTGTTCAACTCCAAACTCTCTGACGACCCGGTGTACCTGAAGCGTCTGGAAGAAGGCTTGATTGAACTGCGCGGCGAACGCCAGATGGAGATCAAACCGCGGGCGAAGCTCTCCGTGCTGCTGTTCCTGCTGGGCGTGGTCTGCGTGGTTATCTATGCCATCGTCAACAGCCCAAGCCTCGGCCTGGTGGCGAAACCGCTGATGAACACCACCAACGCCATTCTGATTATTATGCTGAGCGTCGCGACCCTGACCACTGTGGTTTGCCGCATCGAAACGGACAGCATCCTCAACTCCAGTACCTTTAAGGCCGGCATGAGCGCCTGTATCTGTATTCTGGGCGTGGCCTGGCTGGGTGACACCTTCGTGTCGCACAACATTGACTGGATCAAAGAGACAGCGGGCAGCGTGATTCAGGGCCATCCGTGGCTGCTGGCGGTGATCTTCTTCTTCGCCTCTGCCCTGCTCTATTCTCAAGCGGCAACCGCGAAAGCACTGATGCCAATGGCGCTGGCGCTGAACGTTTCTCCGCTGACTGCTGTAGCTTCCTTCGCGGCCGTTTCTGGCCTGTTTATTCTGCCAACCTATCCAACGCTGGTTGCGGCGGTACAGATGGACGACACCGGCACGACACGCATCGGCCGCTTCGTCTTCAACCATCCGTTCTTTATTCCGGGCACCATGGGCGTCATTTTCTCCGTGTGCTTCGGTTTCCTGATCGGCAGTTTCATCCTGTAAAGCACTGCCGGTTGTAAAAATGCTTAAAGTCGGGCCGCTCAGCGGCCCGAGTCATTCATCTCCCTGTGCTTCCTCATGCTATAGTGCCTTTTTTCGCCGATACGAGGTTGACGATGACCCTGCCCAACGCAGTTGTTGTACTCTGTACCGCCCCGGATGAAGCCACCGCTCAGGACTTAGCCGCCAAAGTGCTGGCTGAAAAACTGGCCGCCTGCGTCACGATTTTGCCTGGCGCTACCTCCCTCTATTACTGGGAAGGCAAGCTTGAGCAGGAGTATGAAGTGCAGATGCTGTTGAAATCTGACACCGAGCGGCAACAGGCGCTGCTGGACTGCCTGAAGTCTCATCACCCGTATCAAACCCCGGAACTGCTGGTTTTACCCGTTTCCCACGGAGACAACGATTACCTCTCATGGCTCAACGCATCCTTACGCTGATCCTGCTGCTGTACAGCACTTCAGCCTTTGCCGGGTTGTTCGACGCACCCGGCCGCTCTAATTTCACGCCGGCCGATCAGGCTTTCGCGTTCGATTTTCAACAGAATGTCCACGATCTGACGCTGAACTGGCAGATAAAAGACGGGTATTACCTGTACCGAAAACAGGTATCGGTGACGCCTGCGCAAGCCTCCGTATCGCCGCTACAGCTGCCGAAAGGCGAATGGCACGAAGATGAATTCTTTGGCAAAAGCGAGATTTATCGCCATCGGCTGACGGTTCCCGTAGATATTACCCAGGCCAGCAAAGGAGCCACGCTGACAGTCACTTACCAGGGCTGCGCGGAGGCGGGGTTCTGTTATCCGCCGGAGACGAAGGTGGTGCCGCTGAGTGAAGTTGTGGCTTCTCAGGTTGCTGCTTCCCCTCTCCCTGACCCTCTCCCCCAGGAGAGGGAAAAAGACAGCACCGATGCCAACCACTCCCTTGAGGACAGCGCCGGAGTTAACCACTCCCTCTCCCTTGGGGAGAGGGCCGGGGAGAGGGGAGATAGCCACTCAGAACTCCCCTTCTCCGCGCTCTGGGCCCTGCTGATTGGCATTGGCATCGCCTTCACGCCCTGCGTGCTGCCGATGTACCCGCTGATCTCCGGCATCGTCCTCGGCGGCAAACAGCGCCTCTCAACCGGACGCGCGCTGCTGCTGGCCTTTATCTACGTGCAGGGCATGGCGCTGACCTACACCGCACTGGGCCTGGTGGTCGCTGCCGCCGGGCTGAAGTTCCAGGCCGCGCTTCAGCACCCTTACGTGCTTATCGGCCTGTCGGCGGTATTTGTACTCTTAGCCCTGTCGATGTTCGGCCTGTTCAGCCTGCAACTCCCCTCTTCGCTGCAAACGCGTCTGACGCTGATGAGTAATCGTCAAAAGGGCGGTTCCGCTGGCGGCGTATTTGCGATGGGGGCCATTGCCGGGCTGATTTGCTCACCCTGCACCACCGCGCCACTGAGCGCAATTCTGCTTTACATCGCCCAGAGCGGTAATCTGTGGCTGGGCGGCGGCACGCTGTATCTTTACGCGCTGGGAATGGGCCTGCCGCTGATTCTGGTCACCATTTTCGGCAATCGTCTGCTGCCAAAAAGTGGCCCGTGGATGGCGCAGGTCAAAATTGCGTTTGGTTTTGTCATTCTGGCGCTGCCGGTGTTCCTGCTTGAGCGTATTATTGGCGACGTCTGGGGTCTGCGGCTGTGGTCGATGCTCGGCATCGCCTTCTTCGGCTGGGCGTTTATCACCAGTCTGACGGCAGGCAAACCGTGGATGCGGATTGTGCAAATCCTGCTGCTGGCCGCCGCGCTGATTAGCGTTCGTCCATTGCAGGACTGGGCATTCGGAACGCAGCAAGGGCAACAGCAGGCGCATCTGAACTTCACCCGTATCGCCAATACCGATGAGCTTCAGCAGGCGATTGCCAGCGCCAAAGGCAAACCGGTGATGCTCGATTTGTACGCCGACTGGTGCGTCGCCTGTAAAGAGTTCGAGAAATACACCTTTAGCGATCCGCAGGTCCAGCTGGCGCTAAAAAACACCGTTTTGCTACAGGCCGACGTGACCCGCAACACAGCGCAGGACGCCGCGCTGCTGAAACAGTTGCAAGTTCCCGGTCTGCCGACCATTCTGTTTTTTGATAGTGCAGGAAAGGAGATCCCTGCCATGCGAGTTGCCGGGTTTATGGATGCCGCCGCTTTCCGCGAGCATTTGCAGAAACTGGCCCGGTAAACGACACTTTTAAAGGGATAAACGGAGGAGAAAGCCGTGCAACGCGAAGACGTATTGGGGCAAGCCCTGCAATTACTTGAGATCAAAGGGATTGCCGACACCACGCTGGAGATGGTGGCTGAAAAAGTCGACACTCCGCTCGACGATCTCAAGCGTTTCTGGCCCGACAAAGAAGCGCTGCTGTATGACGTGCTGCGTTTTCTCAGCCAGCAGGTGGATATCTGGCGCCGTCAGCTGATGCTTAACGAAGAGCTCAGCAACGAGCAAAAAATCCTGGCGCGCTACAGCGCACTGACGGAATGCGTGAGCAACAACCGCTATCCCGGCTGTCTGTTTATTGCCGCCTGCACGTTTTACCCGGATCCAGAGCATCCGATCCACCAGCTGGCCGATTTACAGAAGCGCACCGCCCATGAGTTCACCCATGAGCTGCTGACGAAGCTGGAAGTGGATGACCCTACCATGGTCGCCAAACAGATGGAGCTGGTGCTGGAAGGCTGTCTGAGCCGTTTACTGGTCAAACGCAGCCAGCAGGACGTCGACACCGCACAGCGGCTGGCAGAAGACATTCTGCGCTTTGCTCAGTGCCGCTCCGGTGGCGCGCTGACCTGAGACTGAGAATCGCAGCGAAAATGCGCGAATTGTCGCAAAGTTAAGCAAACGCACGCGTTTTGTGGAATTTGGGTTGACGGGCAGCGGCGATTGCGGTTTAATGCGCCCCGTTGCCCGGATAGCTCAGTCGGTAGAGCAGGGGATTGAAAATCCCCGTGTCCTTGGTTCGATTCCGAGTCCGGGCACCACTTATTCAGAAAACCCAGCCTATGGCTGGGTTTTTGCTTTTCTGCGATCCGGACTCTACATCGAATTGGAAACAGCCCGGCGGCACTTCGTTTGCGCGGACCTACACAATACAAACCATCACCAGGCAATTCCCCTCATCGCCCCAACCTTGCCCTAAAGCAATTTCCCGCCGCATTCTCAGGTTTACCCTACACTTACAGGGTTAAGAGCTTCAGGGAACCTGTCCTGTTCGTATGATTCGATAAGAGAAACGATTATGGAATTAAAGGATTATTACGCCATCATGGGCGTGAAGCCGACGGACGATCTCAAGACTATCAAGACCGCCTATCGTCGCCTCGCCCGCAAATATCACCCCGACGTCAGCAAAGAGCCCGATGCCGAAGCCCGCTTTAAGGAAGTGGCCGAAGCCTGGGAGGTGCTGAGCGATGACACTCGCCGCCAGGAGTACGACACGCTCTGGGCTCACCGCAACGATCCGCAGTTCCATCAGCAGTCGCACTCCGGCCAACAGCAAAGCTACAGTCAGGAAGATTTCGACGACATCTTCTCGTCGATGTTTGGCCAGCAGGCCCGACAGTCTCGCCAGCCACATACCGCACGCGGGCACGACGTGGAAATCGAAGTGGCCGTCTTCCTCGAAGAAACGCTGGAAGCCCACAGCCGCACCATCAGCTATAAGCTACCGGTATATAACGTCTTCGGTATGGTCGAGCAGGAGATCCCGAAAACGCTCAACGTCAAAATCCCGGCAGGCGTAGGCGATGGGCAGCGCATCCGCCTGAAAGGCCAGGGTACGCCGGGCGAAAACGGCGGACCAAACGGCGACCTGTGGCTCATCATCCGCATGGCTCCGCATCCGCTGTTCGATATTGTCGGCCATAATCTGGAAGTGGTGCTGCCGCTGGCGCCGTGGGAAGCCGCACTCGGTGCGAAAGTCACCGTGCCGACGCTGAAAGAGAGCATTCTGCTGACCATTCCGGCGGGCAGTCAGGCAGGCCAGCGTCTGCGTATCAAAGGCAAAGGGCTGGTGAACAAGCAACATACCGGCGATCTGTTTGCGATTATCAAAATCGTGATGCCGCCAAAACCGGACGAAACCAGCGCCGCCCTCTGGCAGCAGCTGGCAGACGCACAGGCAACCTTCGATCCACGTAAAGAGTGGGGCAAAAACCATGGCTAATGTCACCATTACCTTCACCGTCACCGAATTCTGTCTGCATACCGGCGTGTCGGAGGAAGAACTGGATGAAATCGTCGGACTGGGGGTGATCGAACCGAGTAAAGCTCAGGGTCCGGACTGGCATTTCGACGACCGCGCGGTCACCGTGGTCCATCGTGCATTACGGCTGCGTCGCGAACTGGCGCTGGACTGGCCGGGGATCGCCGTGACGCTGACCCTGCTCGATGAAAATGCCAGACTGAAGCAGGAAAATCGTCTGTTGCTCCAGCGCCTGCAACGTTATCTGGACTAAAGATACCCTTTGAAACAATGCCAGCCTGCGGGCTGGCCCCTTTCCGGGCCCAATCCTTTATACTTTCTCTATATTCCGGCTCTGAAGTGACACCCGACCATGACAACCTTTGCCCTGAAACGTGACTGGCGGATACCCATCGCCACCCTCCTTCTGGTGGTATTGCTGGCCTTAGCTTTTCAGCTTCACAGCCACTGGGCCGCCTTTTTGCAGTGGTGCCTCAGCACGCAAATCACCCTGCACCGCTATCTGGTGATGTATCTGCTCCAGCTTAATAACCACCAGTATTCCGGCGGCCTGTGGCTGCTGACGGGCTCATTTATCTACGGCGTGCTGCACGCCATAGGCCCCGGTCACGGCAAATTCATCGTCACCACCTACCTCAGCACCAACCAGGAAAGCCAGCTGGCCGCGCGCGTTGTACCGTTCCTCGGCAGCCTGATGCAGGGCGTCAGTGCGATCCTGTTCGTGTTTGTCCTGGCGGTGGGGTTCAATCTCGCCTCCGGGGACCTCAGCGAAAGCCGCTGGTACGTTGAGAAAATCAGCGCAGTGATGATTGGCTGTTTTGGCGTTTTCGTTATCTGGCAGGCGCTGAAGAGCCTGCGTCCGCGCAGGCTGAGCATTCTCGGCATCAAACCGTTGCATAACCACGATGCGGACTGCGGCTGCGGACACCACGGCGTGGGCAAAGAGATGTCTCATGCGGACTGGAAAACCCGAATTGGCGTGATCCTGACCGTGGGAGCACGCCCGTGCAGCGGTGCAATCATGATTTTGATGTTCGCCAATGCGATTGGGATTGTAACCTGGGGAATTTTCGCGGTCATGACCATGGCGCTGGGCACCGCGCTGTCAATTTTGGGGCTGTCGCTGGCGGTTCGCTATGCGCGAGCCCGGACCATCGCGTTCTTCGGCGAGGGAAGCGATCAGATTCGCTGGCTGGTGCCGGCGGTGAAAGTCCTCGGCGGCGTGCTGATAATCCTTTTTGCCACCGTGCTGTTCCTCACCGTCATTCCCATCAGCGCTAATGGCGATTACATCGCCGCAGGTTGTTGATATCAAAAAAAACGCCTCCCAATGGGAGGCGTTGTCATTTCTTACACCGGCTTACTCGTTAATACGAGGATGCTGATCGACCAGGCGAGAACGTTTTTCCTGCAACACTTCGATTTCCGCATCGATATCTTCGATCTTCTGCTCTACGTTATCGTAATGCTCACGCAGAATCTCTTTCGCTTCCTGGATATCCGATGCCGCTGGCGTCGCGCCCTTCAGCGGACGGTTGGCGGTTTCCTTCATGAACAGACCTGTCAGCAAACCAATGACCGCAATCACCATCAGATAATAGGCTGGCATCATCAGATTCTGGGTGTATTCCACCAACCATGCCGCCAGCGTAGGTGTCAGACCCGCAATCAGCACGGAGATGTTAAAGGCGCTTGCCAGCGCACTGTAGCGAATGTGTGTCGGGAACATCGCCGGCAGCGATGAGGCCATCACGCCGATAAAGCAGTTGAGGATCACCGCCAGCAGCAGCAGGCCCGCGAAAATCAGCCCGATCACGTTGCTGTTGATCAGGATGAACGCCGGAATGGAGCAGACAAACAGCAGCACGCTACCAATCAGGATAAACGGACGACGACCAAAGCGGTCGCTCAGCATGCCGATAATCGGCTGCACGAACAGCATCCCGACCATAATCGCAATGATGATCAGCACACCGTGATCTTCAGAGTAATGCAGGTTATGTGACAGGTAGCTCGGCATATACGTGAGCAACATGTAGTAGGTCACGTTGGTGGCAATCACCATCCCGATACAGATAAGCAGCGAGCGCCAGTGTTTGGTGGCGATCTCTTTGAACGACACTTTTGGCCCGTCCTGCAGACCCTGACGATCGCCCTGCTCCAGCTTTTCAACGTGCTGCTGGAAGGCAGGCGTCTCTTCAAGCGCGTGACGCAGATACAGCCCGATAATCCCTAACGGCAGCGCCAGGAAGAACGGCAGACGCCAGCCCCACTCGAGGAAGTTATCTTCACCGACGATGGTGGAAATCAGGACCACAAGACCCGCACCCAGCACAAACCCGGCGATGGAGCCGAAATCCAGCCAGCTGCCCATAAAGCCACGTTTACGGTCCGGCGAATACTCGGCCACAAAGATGGAGGCCCCGGTATATTCACCGCCAACCGAGAAGCCCTGCGCCATTTTACAAAGCAGCAGCAGGATCGGTGCCCAGATGCCGATAGTGGCATAGGAAGGGATCAGCCCGATACAGAAGGTACTGATCGACATGATAACAATCGTTATCGCGAGTATTTTCTGGCGGCCGTATTTGTCACCCAGCATCCCGAAAAACAGGCCGCCGAGCGGGCGGATCAGGAAGGGAACGGAGAAGGTCCCCAGTGCGGCAATCATCTGCACGCCGGGATCGGCATCCGGGAAGAAGACCTTACCCAGCGCATAGGCGACGAAGCCGTAGACGCCGAAATCAAACCATTCCATCGCATTACCGAGCGAGGCGGCGGTGATTGCTTTGCGTAACTTACTGTCGTCAATGATGGTGACATCACGCAGGGTAATCGGCTTTACTTTTTTCCTTTTAAGCATTGTTGTCCTCGTTAACTATCGCCGTGAGCGCACACAAGAAGAGGCGAACAAGGGGGTTCGCTGGGTGCGGGCAGGAGCGATGAATTGCTGTGCTCCTCATTTCAAGCGTAGCAGGTTTACTTACACTGGCTGGTCAAAGCCTGTACAACCGAACCTGTTGACGCCTGCTCTGGCAGTAAAATGGGGCTGATTAAAACGACCATCAGCAAGGGTATTTCTGGTGCTTAACCTTAATTACCCTAACAGTGTTTATAAATGTGATCAACTTCACGCAAAATATTCCCGGCGGTGAAGTTGTTTCAGAAAACGTAAATCAGGCAAATCTGAAGTGAATATCTGCCGCGCTCCGCCATAGGAGCTTTCCTGGAAAAATCGCCTTCCACGACAAGATATTAACCAAAACTGAATCAATTAATGATTTACTCGCTAAGGGTTTTAACTCGACATTTCCTGACATTCGCTTTGTCGCCTTTTTAGTTAAAGACAAGGCATACCAACTTTGCTTCAAATATGTGAAGCAAATAACTAAAACACTGTTTTATTTTCATTGAATCACTATTCCATTGATCGCATCATAATCTCAGAGCTAACCGTGTC
Source organism: Enterobacteriaceae bacterium 89 (assembly GCA_014156375.1). GTDB lineage: Bacteria > Pseudomonadota > Gammaproteobacteria > Enterobacterales > Enterobacteriaceae > Scandinavium. Next base: position 525,926 of record RQJH01000001.1, read on the forward strand.
GGCAGCGTAAAACCATCGCAGAACGATGCGCACTCAAATTTTACCTCCAGGAAACAGACAGATAACAAGAGCTTTCGAGGCCAGTCTGTTGCTAAGCATTCTTATCAGCCCTGCTGGTTTGATACCGAAAGAAATGAGGATAGAACATGAAAATCAAAGCCACGATTGAACGTATTCCCGGCGGAATGATGCTGATCCCGCTGCTGCTCGGTGCAGTGCTAAATACCCTGGCACCCGACACCGGTAATTATTTTGGTTCTTTCACTAAAGGAATGATTGGCGGCACGGTGCCTATTCTGGCCGTCTGGTTTTTCTGTATCGGCGCATCAATAGATTTGCGCGCGACGGGCACGGTATTACGCAAATCCGGCACCCTGGTGGTGACCAAAATAGCCGTAGCCTGGATAGTGGCAATGATTGCTTCCACCTTCATTCCTGACGGCGGAATTCAGACCGGATTCTTCGCTGGCTTATCCGTGCTGGCGCTGGTTTCCGCCATGGATATGACCAACGGGGGTTTGTACGCCAGCCTGATGAATCAGTACGGTTCGAAAGAAGAATCTGGTGCCTTTGTGCTGATGTCGCTGGAGTCTGGCCCGCTGATGACCATGGTGATCCTCGGCTCTGCCGGGCTGGCCACTTTTGAACCTCATCATTTCATCGGTGCCGTGCTGCCCTTCCTGATCGGTTTTGCGTTGGGCAACCTCGATCACGATCTGCGTGCGTTCTTCAGCAAAGCCACGCCAGTGCTGATCCCATTCTTCGGTTTTGCCCTCGGCAACACCATCAACCTGAGCGTGATTATGGACACTGGGCTGCTGGGGATCGTGCTGGGCGTGGCAGTGATTTTCATCACCGGTATTCCGCTGATTATTGCGGACAGAGTGATTGGCGGCGGTAACGGTACTGCCGGAGTGGCAGCCTCTTCGGCCGCAGGCGCTGCGGTGGCTAACCCGGTGATCATTGCGCAGATTAACCCGGCATTCGAACCGGTCGCCGCTTCAGCCACTGCGCTGGTTGCCGCCAGCGTGATTGTCACTGCGATTCTGGTACCGATTATCACCGCACTGTATGCCAAACGCTTTGGTCAGCCTCAGGAAGGGAAAGTGGTGGAGCAGGTTACAGTGGAAAATCATTAAGGCCTGCACCATTTAATGCCCTCTCCCCAGCCCTCTCCCAAAGGGAGAGGGAGAAAAACGAGAGGGAGAGCGCAATCAGTTCCCTCTCCCCCTGGAGTTGAGGGAGCATACGGACAGTTCCCTCTCCCTTGGGAGAGGGTTAGGGAGAGGGGGAGCAAACGACTCTATACCCCAAATCACTCAACCTCATCCACAAACAGCTCTTCTATCATCGCATCCACCAGCCGCGTCGCGGAACAGAGCCGCGGCATGCCCAGCGCCACCGGCTGCCAGGTCTGGGTGACGGACCAGCACACCGGCTGACGTACCGCATCACAGCGGCTGCCGAGCCAGGCCAGCATCTCTTTGTAGTCCATCAGCCCAACCGAGGACGGAGACGCCAGCCATTGATGGTAAAAATGTCGGGTCTCTTTCGCCGCGCCGATCTCCTCAGCAAGATACTGGGCGGTCATCGAGCGCAGGTTGTCTTTTAATAATCCGCGAACTTCATCGTTCGCCAGCCGCCATGCGTCACCAAAAGCCCCCCAGCGCAGCTCTTCCAGCACGATAAAACAGCGCCCCGCCAGCGACCAGCCGTTGTAATGACCGGCATGCCAGCGGGTAAAGACTTCATCGCTGTGCAATCCGGACTCCACCACCAGCCCGCGCTGCGTCAGCGCCCGCTGCTTATGCTCCGCCCGCAGGCTGAACTGCTCACCGACCAGGCCAAACTGCTGGCGCAGCTCCGCGGAGCCCTGGCTCTTGTTCTGTAAAATATGCAGATAGCGGCTCATCCGGCTCAGCGCCAGATGACCGGGATCGAACTGCCCGGCCAGCTTCTCCGCCAGCCCCAGTCGCATCGCCGGATTATCGCTGAACAACCCGGCAACGGACCACGGACGCAGCTGCGTTTGCGCCACAATTTCATTCATCAGGCGCTCGCGAAACTGCTGTTGCTGGGGGGCCAGCCTGTACTGCCGGGGATTGTCGATCCCCAGAATTAAATCAACCATAAACCGGGCGTGGAGGGATTCAAGCCTGGCGCCCGGCCCTTCCAGCAATCGCGTGTTCATCTCTGTTCGGCCGCAAAAAGGGTTTGAATATCATCGCGCAACAGGCGCGCATCTTCTTCAATCCAGCGAACCGTGGCCAGATCCTGCCTGAGCTGCTGGCAGAGCGTGGTCACGCTGGATTGATGCTGCTGGCGAAGAAGCAAACTCTCCTGCAAACTTTTTTGCAGGCCGCTGAGGCTTTGGGAAAACTCCGCGAAAAAAGTCGCCATTCCTGCCGTAACAGAGACATCGACTTGCGCCGCCAAAGCTTTAAGGATTTGTGTACAGAAGCCACAGACGCTGTCGATGATCCGCCCTTTAATCGCTTCCACATCAATCAAGTAGCGGGTTTTGGTCATCACATAATCATCCCAGCCCCAGTTCGGATTATTGAACCAGCGGCTGACGGTATCCCTCATCCCGCCGCGCAACGTGCCCACCGGCCGGTCTTCGGTGGCAATCGCGCCGTTAAACCACTGCGGCATGGTGATTTGCAGCGATCCGGCCTGAAACACGGGCAGCGTAATGCGGGCACGAAATCCCGCGCGCTGCAGCTCTTCCTTGATGTGAGATTCAATCGGCCGCATCGCGTCATCCAGCGAGCGGCTCAGCGAGGTTTCCAACTGACCAAAGCGCAGGGACAGCTCGCGGATGATGCTCTGCTGGCAGGCAAAAATCGTGCCTTCGCAATCGGCGCGGATAATGCTGAGTAGCCGGTTAGCCTGCTCTTCATCTTCCAGAATCAGCTCCTGGCCGGTGCCCTCCTGCGACCAGCGCAGATCGGCGTCGTTGGCTACGCTCATCAGATGCAGGTTTTCGACGCTGAAGCAGCTCTCCACCAGCTGCAAAATCTCATGCTGCTGCTCGTCGATAAAGGCTTTCGCCGCCGCCATCGCCTGCTCCACCTCATGAGCAATTTCTTCATTCACCACCCGCTGGCGCATCTCGAACTGCACCATATCCTCTTCCAGACGGGCAATATTGTCCTGAAGCTGCCCGGACGCGACCGTCAGCCCCTGGAAGCGAAACTCCAGAAAATCGCGGGCATTCTGCGCGTAGTTAAGCAGCTTGTGCGACGCAGAGCGAAGCGCAAACAGCGACGCATTGGCATGGGCCGCGTGCAGCAGCATGTTAATCGGTTTTTCAAACAGCGAATCTTCCCACAGCAAATCGGCGGCGTGGCGAATGTGGGTCAGATCGTCGAGATCGGCGGTTCGCCAGCGCCGGCCCAGAGCGGCTTCGGCAAAATCCTGCACCCAGCGCTGCTCCTGGTGATCGGGCAGCTTGCCGTAAGTGGCAATTTCGTGACGGGCACGATTCGCCAGATAGCCCCACATCGAGGAAACGGGATAGATTTGTCCCGGCGTGATGTAGCCTTTCATCAGCGTGCCGGAGATCATCGCGCGAACCTGATCTTCATCGTCGCTGTTGCGATCTTTCTGATCAAATTTATTCACCAGCGCATACAGCGGCACGGATTTGCTGACCGCCGCCACGGCCTGGCGCACATCCTGATCGGAAATCGACTTGAGCTGGGTGTAATCCATTACCGCCAGCACCGCAGAAGCGCGCGCCAGCTGCTCGTTGAGCATTTTTTGCAGATGAGGCTGCCCGGCTTCATTTGGCCCCGGAGTGTCCAGCAGCGTCAGCTGGCCTGGGTTCTCCCCCAATCCCGCCAGATGAACGAATTCCACTTCAATCACCGGAATATGTTCAATAGCGGCATAATCGGCAAAAGGAAAATCCACATCCAGCGCACGGGAAAGACGGACCAGATCGTTAAGGCTTTTCAGACACTGAAAAATAGGCTGAGCGCCAAGGTAATGCTTTTCAAACGCCACGCCGCCGATAATACGTTCCAGCAGCGCGTTCATGTCTTTATCCATTTCTACCCGGAGCGCCAGCTTTGTCCGATCAATATGACGAAGGCGTTCCTGTAATTCGTGCATTAAGCGTTCAATGGGCTCAACGTGAATAAAATTCAGCACCGGTTCTTTTTGCCCCGGAGTATGGCGAATGAGCGTCGGCAATGCAGTCATAGGACGGTTGCGGTTCGGCAACACCTCGGTCCCGACGATGGCGTTGATGGTGGTCGATTTCCCGGCCTTCATGGTCCCGACGATGGCCAGCACCATCTCCAGACGGGTGATCTTTCGCAGTTCGTTAGTCAGGGTGCCCTGCTGAGCGGCGAACATGGAACGGCCCGGATCGGCCTGCAAATCCGCAGGGGTATGGCCCGGCAACGCATTGACGGTATCCAGATGTCGTAATGCCAGCTGCAGTAAGCGTTCAGCTTCCTGACTTAATTCGAATATTGTCTGTGTGTACATGGTTAAAGTATTCCCTTAACGCAAATTTTATAACTTATATTTGTCAGACGTTTTTTATTTCCTGCTCTTATTTTTTATAGTGTTATGCGCGCTGAGAAAAAACTCAGCGCGTAAATAATCGAGGAAATATATAGATTAGCGCTATAAATAACATTCGACAGGATATATTGCCTCTCTTTTTTTATCCGTCACGAAAGCGTCATACAACAACCGGCAAATAGTCCCGACAAACGTAGGGACATGAAGTATAATGAGTGATACTTTTAGCGCTCAGCCGCAGTCTGGAAGGCCTGAGCCGCGTTTTTATCATTTATGAGGTTCCCATGTCTCTGCCACACTGCCCAAAATGCAACTCTGAATACACCTACGAAGACAACGGAATGTTTATCTGCCCGGAATGCGCCCACGAATGGAACGATGCTGAACCGTCTCAGGATGCCGACGCGCTGATCGTTAAAGACGCCAACGGCAACCTGCTGGCCGATGGCGACAGCGTCACCGTGGTCAAAGACCTGAAAGTCAAAGGCAGCTCTTCGATGCTGAAAATCGGCACAAAAGTGAAGAATATCCGTCTCGTTGAAGGCGATCACAACATCGATTGCAAAATTGATGGTTTTGGCCCGATGAAGCTGAAATCTGAGTTCGTGAAGAAGAACTGATCCCCTGCATCATTGCCCGGTGGCGGCTTCGCCTTACCGGACCTACAAAACCGCATTAAACTGTAGGTCCGGCAAGCGGTAGCGCCGCCGGGCAGATTAAATCCTACCGCCTGGTTACTTTCACGCTGCATAACTACACTTAATCGGTCAATTCAGACCGAGGTCATCGTTATGCCTTTAAGTCCCTACCTCCACTTTGCCGGTCGCTGCGCCGAAGCCCATGAGTTTTATAAGCAGGCGCTGAATGCCCAGGTCGCTTTCAAACTGACCTTTGGCGAAATGCCCAAACCTGACAGCGAAGAAGGCTGTCCTTCCGGCATGCAGTTCCCACCGGATGCCATTGCCCACTCCAGCGTCATGATTGCGGGCAGCCACATCATGATGAGCGACGGGATGACCGGCAGCGTCAGTCACTCCGGCTTCACACTGTCGCTTGAGACTCAGGATGTGAATGAAGGAAAACGCTGGTTCGACGCACTCACGCCCGGCGGCAACATTGAAATGGACTGGCAGGAAACCTTCTGGGCCCATGGATTTGGCAAAATCGTCGATAAATTTGGTATTCCCTGGATGGTTAACGTCGCCAAACAGCCGCAGTAATTCTCCCTGAGGGCGGGCCTTCCCGCCCTGTCACACGACTCACCTCAACTCTTCATCTCTCAGTCACCGGCCCTTAACCGCGCTGTCATATTGTCACGCCACGATATCGGCAGTTTCCCCCTCACCCCGGCCCTCTCCCCAGAGGGGCGAGGGAGAAAAACGAAGACTCCGGCCTGTCCCCCTGTCCCAAGTGAGGCGAGGGAGAAAGCCGAATCAGCAACGGCTCCGGCCTGTCCCCTCTCCCTTCCAGGGAGAGGGTTAGGGTGAGGGTCACTGGCAGCTAAGCCGCTAAGAGGTCTTTTTTATGATCCACTTGTCCAGACATCCGACCAGTTACCCGACGCGCTACGAAGAGATTGCCGCAAAGCTTGAACAGGAGCTGCGCAGCCAGTACCGCTGCGGTGACTATCTCCCCGCTGAGCATCAGCTTGCCGCTCGCTTTGAGGTGAATCGCCACACCCTGCGTCGCGCCATTGACCAGCTGGTGGAAAAAGGCTGGGTGCAGCGTCGTCAGGGCGTGGGCGTGCTGGTGCTGATGCGCCCGTTCGACTATCCGCTGAACGCTCAGGCGCGTTTCAGCCAGAACCTGCTCGATCAGGGCAGCCACCCGACCAGCGAAAAACTGCTGTCGGTACTACGCCCGGCTTCCAGCCACGTCGCCGACGCGCTCGGCGTGCAGGAAGGCGACAACGTCATTCACCTGCGCACCCTGCGTCGGGTCAACGGCGTCGCGCTGTGTCTTATCGATCACTATTTCGCGGATATGCGCTTCTGGCCTGCCCTTCAGCGCTTCAACAGCGGTTCGCTGCACGATTTCCTGCGTGACGAACTGGCTATCAGCCTGACCCGCACACAGACGCGGATCAGCGCCCGCCGCGCGCAGGCGAAAGAAAGCAAAATCCTCGAAATCCCGAACATGGCGCCGCTGCTGTGCGTGCGCACTCTGAACCATCGTGAAGGCGAAGTGAACGCGGCGGAGTACTCCGTCAGCCTGACCCGCGCCGACATGATTGAATTCACCATGGAGCACTGAATGCACTTTGATACTGCCACCCGTCAGCGCTGGATGTCGGCGCTGGCCCACAGCGAACCCGCGCAGCTGGCGGCCCGTATCCAGGCCCTGAAGCTGACGCCGGAGTATGAAGCGATCCGCACGCCAGAAAGCGGCCTGGTACAAATCCAGGCGCGAATGGGCGCAACGGGCGATCGTTTTTTTGCCGGTGACGCCACGCTGACCCGCGCCGCCGTGCGCCTGGCCGACGGTACGCTCGGCTATAGCTGGATCCTCGGGCGCGATAAAGCCCAGGCAGAGCGCTGTGCGGTGATCGACGCTCTGCTGCAGCTACCTGCTCATTTTCAGACTCTGATGGAAACCCTGATTGCCCCGCTGGAAGCCGAACGCGCCGCCCGAATCGCCGCTCGTCAGGCCGAAGTGAACACCAGCCGGGTGGACTTCTTTACCTTAGTGCGTGGAGACAACGCATGACCCTACAAACTGCTTTTCCTCTTCCGGTGCAGGATGCCCAGCACAGTTTCCGCCGTCTGCTGAAAGCCATGAGCGAGCCAGGCGTGATTGTCTCGCTGCATCAGCATAAACACGGCTGGCAGCCGCTCTCCCCGGCCACCACCAGCGTGCTGCTGACGCTGGCGGACAACGACACCCCGGTGTGGCTGTCTGCCTCGGTGGATAACGACATTGCCCGCCAGAACCTGCGTTTTCACACTAACGCCCCGCTGGTCGATCAGCCCCAGCAGGCGCTGTTTGCGGTAACGGATTCGTCTATTAGCGTCGAGCAGCTGAACGCCCTCTCCACCGGCAGCGCGATTGCCCCGGAAACCAGCGCCACGCTGGTGGTGCAGGTCAGCAGCCTGAGCGGCGGGCGCATGCTGCGTCTGACCGGCGCGGGCATTCAGGACGAGCGCATGATCGCCCCGCAGCTGCCGGAATGCATTATTCACGAACTGACCGAGCGCCCGCACCCGTTCCCGCTGGGCGTAGATCTGATTCTGACCTGCGGCGAACGCCTGCTGGCGATCCCGCGCACCACCCACGTGGAGGTTTGCTGATGTACGTTGCCGTCAAAGGGGGCGAAAAGGCAATTGCTGCCGCGCACGCCCTCCAGGAGAGCAAAAGACGCGGCGATCCTGATATCCCCGAACTTAGCGTCGCGCAAATCGAACAGCAGCTGAATCTGGCGGTGGATCGGGTGATGACCGAAGGCGGCATCGCCGACCGCGAACTGGCGGCCCTGGCGCTGAAGCAGGCCAGCGGTGATAACGTCGAAGCCATCTTCCTGCTGCGCGCCTACCGCACGACGCTGGCGAAACTCGCCGTCAGCGAGCCGCTCAACACCGCTGATATGCGCCTTGAACGCCGCATTTCTGCCGTCTACAAAGACGTGCCTGGCGGTCAGCTTCTCGGCCCGACATATGACTACACTCACCGCCTGCTGGATTTCACCCTGCTGGCGAACGGCGAAACGCCGGAGCTTGCTACCAGCGACGACCCCTCTTCCGCCTCTCCCCACGTTTTCAGCCTGCTGAGCAAACAGGGGCTGGCAAAAGCGGAAGAAGATGGCGGCGAAATCCCTGACGATATTACCCGCACACCACCCGTTTATCCCTGCTCCCGCGCTTCACGTCTGCAACAGCTGATGCGCGGTGATGAAGGCTATCTGCTGGCGCTGGCGTACTCCACCCAGCGCGGCTACGGGCGCAATCACCCCTTTGCAGGGGAAATCCGCAGTGGCGCGGTAGACGTTGAAATTGTGCCGGAAGAGCTGGGTTTTGCGGTGAACGTCGGCGAACTGCTGATGACCGAATGCGAAATGGTTAATGGTTTTGTGGCACCCGAAGATGAAAATCCGCACTTCACCCGCGGCTACGGGCTGGTATTTGGCCTGAGCGAGCGTAAAGCGATGGCGATGGCGCTGATGGATCGCGCGCTTCAGTCTCCGGAGTACGCTGAAAATATCGATGGCCCGGCGCAGGATGAAGAGTTCGTGCTGGCCCACGCCGACAACGTCGAGGCCGCAGGCTTCGTCTCGCATCTCAAACTGCCGCACTACGTCGATTTCCAGGCCGAACTGGAACTGCTGAAACGCCTGCAACAGGAGCGCAACCGTGGCTAACCTCACCGGCTATAACTTCGCGTACCTCGACGAACAGACCAAGCGCATGATCCGCCGCGCCATCCTTAAAGCTGTGGCCATTCCCGGCTATCAGGTGCCGTTTGGCGGCCGCGAAATGCCGATGCCGTACGGCTGGGGCACCGGCGGTATTCAGTTGACGGCAAGCGTCATTGGCGAAGCCGACGTGCTGAAAGTGATCGACCAGGGCGCAGACGACACCACCAACGCGGTGTCGATCCGCAACTTCTTTAAGCGCGTGACCGGGGTGAACACCACCGAAAAAACCGAAGACGCGACGCTGATCCAGACCCGTCACCGGATCCCCGAAACGCCGCTGACTGAAGATCAGATTCTGATCTTCCAGGTGCCGATCCCGGAGCCGCTGCGCTTTATCGAACCGCGCGAAACCGAAACCCGCACCATGCATGCACTGGAAGAGTACGGCGTGATGCAGGTGAAGCTGTATGAAGATATTGCCCGCTTCGGCCATATCGCCACCACCTACGCCTACCCGGTGAAGGTCAACGATCGCTACGTGATGGATCCGTCGCCGATCCCGAAATTCGACAACCCGAAGATGGACAACATGCCCGCCCTGCAGCTGTTCGGCGCCGGGCGTGAAAAACGCATCTACGCCGTGCCGCCGTACACCAAAGTGGAAAGCCTGGACTTCGACGATCACCCGTTCACCGTGCAGGCGTGGGATGAACCCTGCGCCATCTGTGGCTCGCGCCACAGCTATCTGGACGAAGTGGTGCTCGACGACAGCGGCAAACGCATGTTCGTCTGCTCCGATACCGATTACTGCCGCCAACAGAGCGAGGCGCAAAGCCAATGAATCAGCCGTTACTTTCGGTCAATAACCTGACCCACCTTTATGCGCCAGGTAAAGGTTTCACCGACGTCTCGTTTGAGCTGTGGCCAGGAGAAGTGCTGGGCATTGTCGGCGAGTCCGGCTCCGGCAAAACCACCCTGCTGAAATCCATTTCTGCGCGCCTGACTCCGCAGCAGGGCGAAGTGATGTACGAAGACAAGTCGCTGTATGGCATGTCGGAAGGCGAGCGCCGCCGCCTGCTGCGCACCGAATGGGGCGTGGTCCATCAGCATCCGATGGACGGCCTGCGCCGCCAGGTCTCCGCCGGAGGCAACATCGGTGAACGCCTGATGGCAACCGGTGCGCGCCACTACGGCAACATCCGCAAAACGGCGGAGCAGTGGCTGGAAGCGGTGGAAATTCCCGCCTCGCGCATCGACGAACTGCCGACCACGTTCTCCGGCGGTATGCAGCAGCGCCTGCAAATCGCCCGCAACCTGGTGACCCATCCGAAAGTGGTGTTCATGGACGAACCGACCGGCGGGCTGGACGTTTCCGTGCAGGCGCGCCTGCTGGATCTGCTGCGCGGCCTGGTGGTGGAACTGGATCTCGCGGTGGTCATTGTCACCCATGATTTGGGCGTCGCGCGCCTGCTGGCCGACCGCCTGATGGTGATGAAACAGGGCCAGGTGGTGGAAAGTGGATTAACCGACCGCGTGCTCGACGATCCGCTTCATCCGTACACGCAGCTGTTGGTGTCATCGGTATTACAGAACTGATTTTGCCATTGCCCGGTGGCACTGCGTTTACCGGGCCTACGAATTCTACAGATTCGTATTTTTGTAGGTCTGATAAGTCGCGCCAGCGACGCCATCAGGCAATCAAAACACAGAGGCCAAAATGATTCGCGTTGAACATCTGAGTAAGACCTTCGTCCTGCATCATCAAAACGGCATCAATCTGCCGGTGCTGTACAACGCTTCGCTGACCGTAGAAGCCGGGGAATGCGTGGTGCTGCACGGGCATTCCGGCAGCGGCAAATCGACGCTGCTGCGCTCGCTGTACGCCAACTATCTGCCGGATGCGGGCCATATCCACATTAAACACGGCGACGAGTGGGTGGATCTGGTCACCGCTCCGGCGCGTAAAGTGCTGGAAGTGCGCAAAAGCACCATCGGCTGGGTCAGCCAGTTTCTGCGGGTGATCCCGCGTATTTCCGCGCTGGACGTGGTGATGCAGCCGCTGCTGGATCTGGGCGTACCGCGCGACGAATGCTACGCCAAAGCCGCCAGCCTGCTGACGCGCCTTAACGTGCCGGAACGCCTGTGGCATCTGGCTCCGTCGACGTTTTCCGGCGGCGAACAGCAGCGCGTCAACATTGCCCGGGGCTTTATCGTCGACTACCCGATTTTATTGCTGGATGAACCCACCGCCTCGCTGGATGAGAAAAACAGCGCCGCCGTGGTTGAGCTTATCGATGAAGCCAAAGCGCGCGGCGCGGCTATCGTCGGCATTTTCCATGATGAAGCGGTGCGCAACCGCGTCGCCGACCGTCTGCACCCGATGGGAGCCGCAGCATGATTATCAACAACGTCAAGTTAGTGCTTGAAAATGAAGTGGTTCACGGCTCCATCGACGTTCAGGACGGCGTGATCTGCAGCTATGCCGAAACCCAGAGCCAGAGCCCGCAGGCGATGGACGGCGAAGGCGGCTGGCTGCTGCCGGGGCTAATCGAGCTGCACACCGATAATCTGGATAAATTCTTCACCCCGCGCCCAAAAGTGGACTGGCCCGCGCATTCCGCGATGAGCAGCCACGATGCGCTGATGGTCGCAAGCGGCATCACCACCGTGCTGGACGCAGTGGCGATTGGCGACGTGCGCGACGGCGGCGACCGGTTGGAAAATCTGGAGAAGATGATTAACGCCGTGGAAGAGACGCAAAAGCGTGGCCTCAACCGCGCCGAGCATCGCCTGCATCTGCGCTGCGAACTGCCGCATCACACCACCCTGCCACTGTTTGAAAAACTGGTCGACCGCGAACTCGTTTCGCTGGTGTCGCTGATGGATCACTCGCCGGGTCAGCGCCAGTACGCCGACCGCTCCAAATATCGCGATTACTATCAGGGCAAATACCATCTCACCAACGAGCAGATGGACCAGTTTGAGGAAGACCAGTTGGCGCTGGCCGCCGAGTGGTCACAGCCAAACCGCAAAGCCATTTCAGACCTTTGCCGTGACCGCCGCATCGCGCTGGCAAGCCATGACGACGCGACGCACGCACATGTCGTCGAATCACATGATATTGGTAGCGTAATCGCCGAATTTCCTACCACGTTCGAAGCGGCTGAGTCTTCACGTCAGCACGGGATGAACGTGCTGATGGGCGCGCCAAACATCGTGCGCGGCGGGTCGCACTCCGGCAACGTGGCGGCGCATGAGCTGGCCTCGCGCGGCCTGCTGGATATTCTCTCTTCCGATTACTATCCGGCGAGCCTGCTGGATGCCGCTTTCCGCATTGCCGATGATGAGCGCAACGCGTTCAGCCTGCCGCAGGCGATCCATCTGGTCACGCGCAACCCGGCACGCGCGCTGCAGCTGACGGATCGCGGTCTGATCGCCGAAGGCAAACGCGCGGACCTGATTCTGGCGCATCGCAAAGGGGAGCACGTCCATATCGATCACGTTTGGCGTCAGGGCAAGAGGGTCTTCTGATGACGGGAAAGCTAATCTGGCTGGTGGGCCCTTCCGGGTCAGGGAAAGACAGTCTGCTGGCGGCGATTCGCCAGCAGGAACATCCGCGCATGCTGGTGGCGCATCGCTACATTACGCGCCCCGCCAACGCCGGGAGTGAAAACCATATCGCCCTGAGCGAACATGAGTTTTTCACCCGCGCGGAACGCAGCCTGTTCGCCCTCAGCTGGCACGCCAATTCGCTGTACTACGCTGTAGGCATTGAAATCGACGTCTGGCTGCACGCGGGGTTTGATGTGGTGGTCAACGGTTCACGTGCCCATCTTGCTCAGGCTAAAGCCCGCTATGCCGAGGCTCTGCTGCCGATTTGTTTGCAGGTATCGCCGGAAGTGTTACGTTCGCGCCTGGAGCAGCGTGGAAGGGAAAACGCCAAAGAGATCGCCCAGCGTCTGGACAGAGCGGCCCGTTACACCTCCGAAGGCTGCATAACGCTGGATAACGACGGCAGTCTGCTACAGTCTGTAGACACCTTTTTACAGATGATCCGCACGCACGGAAACCAGAAAGAGAGCCAGCATGCCTTATGAACTTCGCGCCGCTACGCCGGATGACACCAGTGCAGTCTACGGCCTGATCGTCGAGCTGAAACAGAAAGAGTACGACCGGGACACTTTCGCCACAGGCTTTGCCGCAAATCTCCGCAACCCGCAGCAGTTTTATCAGCTGGCGGTGATGAACAATGAGGTCGTCGGTTTAGTCGGAATGCAGATTATGTTCCCGCTGAACCTTAACTGCTGGGTCGGTGAGATCCAGGAGTTGGTGGTGCTGCCGCAGATGCGCGGGCTGAACATCGGCCAGGCGCTGCTGGCCTGGGCCGAAGAGCAGGCTCGCCTGCGTGGGGTGAAACAGATGGAGCTTTCCAGTAACAAAGCCCGCATCCACGCCCACCGCTTTTACCAGCGCGAAGGCTATGAGCATCATCGCTATCGTTTTACCAAAGCGCTTTAACCCATTGCCTGGTGGCGCTGCGCTTACCAGACCTACGTTTCCCTGTAGGCCCGTGCAAACGAAGTGCCGCCGGGCAATAAAAGAGGTACATCGTGAGCCTAACCATTCGCCTTACCGGCACCGGCGGCGCCCAGCTGGTGCCTGCCTTTGGTTGTGAATGCCTGGCCTGTCAGCGCGCAAGACTCAATCCCGGCTATCGCCGTCGCCCGTGCAGCGCCGAGGTGCGTTACAACGATGCCGTCACGCTGCTGGATGCTGGCATTCCCGATCTAATAGACCACCATCCCGCAGGCAGCTTTAAACAGTTTTTACTGACCCATTACCATATGGATCACGTACAGGGACTGTTTCCGCTGCGCTGGGGCGTGGGGGGAAAAATTCCGGTGTACGGCCCGCCAGACGAACAGGGCTGCGACGACCTGTTTAAACACCCTGGTCTGCTCGATTTCAGCCACACCGTCGAGCCGTTTGTGGTGTTCGAATTACAGGGATTGCAGATAACGCCGCTGCCGCTGAATCATTCGAAGCTGACCTTCGGTTATCTGCTGGAATCCGCCCACAGCCGCGTGGCCTGGCTTTCCGATACCGCAGAATTGCCGGAAAAAACGCTGAAGTTTCTGTTAAACAATCATCCGCAGGTGATGATTATCGACTGCAGCCACGAGCCGCGCGAACAGCCGCCGCGCAACCATTGCGATTTGAATACCGTGATAGCGATGAATGAAATTATCCGCTGCCCGCGCGTGATACTGACGCATATCAGCCATCAATTCGACGTGTGGATGATGGAAAACCCGCTGCCGGAAGGGGTGGAAGCGGGATTTGACGGGATGGAGATTGTGGTGGATTAACGATCCTCATCATCCTGCAGCTGACGCTCTTCGTTATCAATCTGCTGGCGTTCCTGATCGAGCTGACGCTGGCGCTCGTCCAACTGATGGCGGCGATCTTCCAGCTGGCGATAGCGATCGTCATACTGGCGATTATGGGCCGTTTGACGCTGGCTGCTGCTGTCATCATCGTCGCGATCGTCGTGGTAAACGCGATCGCTGTCAGGTTTATAGGCGTCGCTGAGCGCCTGCTGAATGTTGCCAATGGCATCGTCAATGATATCAGCATGGGCCAGCGGGCCTGTCAGTAACAGTGAGCCAAACAGCAGTGCGGTCGCGGAACGTTTCATCAGCCTGATCCCGGATTTGAATTGATCAAAGCCTAATCAATGCTGAAAAGGCCGGGTAGCGGAGGAATCTCAATTACGCATTGCCTGACGAGCAAAGGAGGGAAACCCCGCAGCCAGAAGGCTGGAGGCGGGGTTTGGCGAGCTGGAGAGCCGTTGTTAAGGGTACTCCAGAGACCAGGACAGTGATGCAGAGTAGTTACCGCTATACTGATTTGGTGCCACACCGTTTCCCGGAGCCTTTCGGATCTTGATCTCTGTAGAGAGTGAATGGTCACTATCGGCTTTGACTGAGATGCCGCCAGCAAGGGATGCGAGTGGGATGTTTTCGTTGTTAACATCCACCGTATAATAGAGAGGTGCAGTTGCCCCATCAGAGACAATTCCGCCTGTCCAGACAAATCCTCCAGCGAACTCTCCTAATCCCGTTGGCGGTTCTGCATCACGAGTAAAAGAAATATTTACCGTATTCGCAAGGGAGCCGCAGCTTGCAAAATTAAATTTAAAAGAATGTTGTTTAAGTACCCACGCTACTGGCGCTTTTCCGACATCCTGAGTACTTATTTGTGGAATATCGATAGACGGTGGCATCACTACACAGGTCTCTGGTTCAATGCTGCCAGAAATCCCCAAAGTTCCGTTCCCTATAGATTTCTGTGCCAACGCCACCTGAGTACACATCCCACAGAGGGTCATGGCCAGCGTAATTCGAGCTAAATAAATCATAATGCACCTGAAAGTTAATGATATACCGCATGATAAACGCCGGAAAAAGAAAACGGTCCCGGTCTGGCGCTTTCATTTCCACCATGTAAAAACAGATTAATGATCATGGATAAGCGGTCGTTTTTAACAGGTAAACTGATTAGAGATCCATCCCATAAAATATCTCCCGTCGTACCGTTCGCCTGGTAAGTAAATGAAACCCCAACTTTGGTCTGTTCATCAAACAGCAGTCGGGTATCTTTACTTTTAGCCGCCGCTGAGCTGAATTTCATCTCCACGCTCTTCACATTAACGCAGTCAAATACCACCCCCTGACTATGAATGAGTTTTTTCCCATTTCGTAGCCTAGCGACTTCATTCAGGTTTGTTTGCACTGAAAAACGCAGATGCTCACCTTCTGAAATAATACAGCTTCCTGACTTTACACTACCTTCTATATCTACGATGACTTCTTTTCCATTGGCAATTTGATAACGTAGTATAGGTTTTATAAATACACCTGAGTGATACGGAGCCCGCCCCTGATAAAACACAACGTCTATTTTTCCTCCTTTTCCCTGCTGCAGAGTGCGTTTCGCTTCTGCTTCGATTCGAATGCCCACATCCAGCCCGTTCAGCACGCTACGATGGTATTCTTCACTCCCCTTCAGCGAAATTTCACTCCCATCCTGCCAGATCAGCTTTCCACTTTCCTCGCAGGGCTCATCGCTGCAGAACGAAGGCAGTTGAACAGACTGGACTGCCAGCTGACGTTGGTTTTCCGTCATCCCTGGAACCAGCGTCAGCTCCTGAAAATTTAGATTCATTCGCTCCACAGCGGCAGCGCTTAGCCCACCACTGAATAACAATCCAGACAATAATAATTTACTGAATATGCGCATATCACTGGCACTCCACGCGTTGAGTGTGCATCGCTTTATCAGCCACTTCACTTAAATCAAAAGAGAACTGGCAGGATGAGTTTCCTCCCCGGCCCCAGTTCACCCGTACCAGACCTTTTTTCTGCAATCCGGTTAAATAAACCTGTCCGCGATCGGCAAAAAATGCCGTGGTGGGTTCATTTTCATCCCCCACCACGGTGGCAAGGGCACCAAGCGGGATGATTTTTCCCTGACGATAAACATCGAATAATACTCGCCCTCCGGTTTTGACTTTAAATTTAACGGGAATGACACTACCTTTTGCTGGCACGATAATTTTATCGGTTTCAGGGGCTTCAGCAGCAGAATTCAAAGAGACGGTGTCGATTGATATCTGATTACGCTGGTAAGACTGCAAATTGCTGACCAAAGCATGCCCGAAGCCATCAGTTATGTTGCCGATACCATTACTAATCGTAATATTGCTAATACCGTTGGTATCAACCAGAGCCACCGGAGAATTCATGTTTATTTTTTTCCCTGCGGTGATCCCGCCAGCATGGATAAGGCCCCCGCCGCGGATCCCGGCATTGAGTCTTGAACTATTTTCAGATTTGTAATAACCCGTCGATAATTCAGAATAGTGTCCGGTATATTGCGCGCTGAGACCATACATCCCGGATTCAGATTCTGTTTTACCCGTACTCAGCCCAAGGTTCAGGCTATTATCCTGAAGCGGGTTGATGTTGAGGCTGGTCTGACTAGAGTATCGCCCATTATCTCGGGTCAGACGTTCAGAAAGCATCGCACTGCGTCCTCTGTCATACCAGGCAACTGACAAGGACATGCCCAGTACGGTGTCCCGTTTATCCTTCACCGTTTGGCTCCTTTCATAATAGGTATTCAGTGCATAGCGCCCTTTGGAAACGCTATGGTTAATGCGATAACCAAGATTTGTTGTCCTTCCCGTCCAATAGGTATCACGGTGGCCGTTTAATTGTAGGGAACCAAATGTACCCAGACTCTGATTCAAACTAGCCTCGAAACGATTCTTTTTATTTTCAACTCGTGCATCATGGCGGCTGTATTCCAAAAACTCGTCGAAATCCAGATATCCTTTCGACGAATAACGGTAGGCAAACAGTCCAAAAGAAGAGCCAGTATAATCAAAATCTTTATAGTAAGACGCCCTCACGGAATACCCATGATCGGGATCGTGATGTTCAAGATCCTTAGCCACCGATGTCGTTAAATCCAGAGAAATGGCCCCTAAACCCTCGGTCATTTTCCCAAAACCCAGGCTATATGCCTGATAATCTGAGGCAACCAAGGCGCCACCATACGCCGTCAGGCCGTAGTCCAGACCATAAAAAAGGGTCGCCTGATTAAAATATTCATTTTCAGCCCCATGAATATCACTGCGGCCAGAGGAAAAGGCATATTTCAGCCGCCCTTTTGACTGCATTTCGGGAAGCGACTCAGAAGACTGAACATAACTTCTGATATTCCCATCGGATTCTTTAATTTCAATTAAATAGTCCCCCCCGCCGTTACTCATGATGCCATCAAGAGAAAAAGGCCCCGCCGGAAGATCGGTTTGATAAAGTGTACGGCCATTCTTTTTCACGCTGACAGTTGCAGACTGCGAATTGACCACGCCGCGTACGGCAGGCACAAAGGCGCGGTATTCATCTTTCAACATGTCGTCCATCGACGCGACAGTCACTCCCTTAAATGGGATGCTTTCGAACAAACTGCCGTCACTCCAGGTTTGGCCGACAGTCAGTTCGCCCCCTTGCAAGTAGTGAAAGTCACGCTGGGCATAGGTTCTCAACGTATTAAATTCACTAGATTTACCAGTGTTTTGCGTCCAAACGCTGCTGTTGCGAAGCCTAAAACCGAGCAAATTAATCCCGCCTTCAAGCCCAAGATACTGACTGGTACTATTGTCATTTCGGTTACGATTTTCGCTGTAGCTATAGTCGTAGTTAAATAACGCTGCCGTGACGCCGTTCTGCCAGGATTGCCATGGGGATTTAAAAATCTCTGAGTGACGAGTATAGATTTGTGGCAAAGTCAGCATCAAGCGCATTGCTCCCATATCCGTCCTCCAGAAAAAATTATCCTCTGCTTTTGGCGTAACGCATCCCGAAATGCTTTCGTAGGGAAGTGCTATACCCAAGGAATCTAAATCCTGCTCAGACAGGCAGGGCTGAGGTTCCCCCCCTGATGGAGAGTTTATAAAATTAATTGAACGTTGCGTAATATA
Source organism: Enterobacteriaceae bacterium 89 (assembly GCA_014156375.1). GTDB lineage: Bacteria > Pseudomonadota > Gammaproteobacteria > Enterobacterales > Enterobacteriaceae > Scandinavium. Next base: position 544,363 of record RQJH01000001.1, read on the forward strand.
GGCATCGTTAATATAAACCGCTAGCTGATAGTTTCCAGGTAGAAAAGTCGCCCCCTGGTTGAACAAGGAAAGATCAACATCATCACTTATCCCCACCGAGTTAAAAAAGCCCAGTTCAAAATTATAACGAGCTGCCGCGTTTTGTGTATGCAAAGCGAAGCAAATCACCAATCCTAACCTGCAAACGGTTTTCACATTACTCATACACTGCCTTCTACATTATTTTTTTACTAGCAGAAACTTCCCCACCAAAGTCATTGATAATTCGGTAGCTTACAGTTAGCTCTTTCTCTGACGTTGCCAATTCTAATTGAGCGAATGGTGAAATCATTTGGCTCTCAAATTTTTGGCTCACACCATTAATTTTAAATTCACTGAAATTAATGTGGAATGGCGTAGGATTATCAACAAGCAATTTATTGCCAACGTTTTTTATTTTTAACTGCTCAAATGCTTTATCACTGCTTTTATCTGCAACTTTTTGCGGGCGATAAAAAACTTTTATCCTGGTATTAAGAGCTACCGTAATTTTACCGGAAAGATCGGTTGAATTCTCACTACCCTTCCCTCCAGGGTCGCCGGGAATACTAAGAACATTTAAAAAGACCACACTCTCACGATCCTGTGGCAGTAGTTCCCTATTACCACTGGTTAATTTAAGTTGAATAGCATTGCTTGCATTTAATCTGTAAATTGGGGGGGTAACTACCCAACCGTTAGATTTTTCATTCTTATCATTCGATATCCAGGTTCGCAATAAATAAGGAAGCTCTTTAGACGAATTGACGACTTTAACAGATTTAGCCGTATCAGTTTCATTGTAGATAATTCTGGTAGCATCAAGATAAACTCCGCCACTCGCCAATACAGAAAATGAGGTAAAGCTGAGTGCGGCAACTAATTTAATCATCAGAGACATAACATATTCCATAGAGAGGGCATCCTTGCCCGTACTGGCGATTCCTGTACCAGAAAGACTTACTGCTGGCGGTTACGGGTATTCAATAGTCCAGGCCACATTGCCCGCATAGCTACCGGCAAAGAGTGATGGGTGCGTACCGCTCGCCGGAGCTTTATGGATAGTGAGCTCAACAGGTAATGAGAAGCTGTCTTTGTCGGTGACAGAACTGATATCAATATCCATTGAAGACGCAGTAACACCCGTCGTCAATGGAAGAAGCCCTGACGGACCTTTAACCTTGTAGTACAACGGTGCTTTTGTGCTGTCAGTGCTGGTGCCACCGGTATATGTAAAACCAGCTGAGTAGGCTTGTGCTGCCGTACCGGTCGGTGGAGCTACATCACGCACCATAGCGATATTCAGTGTATCACCCACTGCTGCACAATCTTTGAAATCAAGGGTCAGTTCCTGCTTGTTCAGTTCTGCATTCAGCGTCGCGCCGCTAATCTGCGTTGGGGTGAGTTTAGGGATAGTCAGGGAAGACTTGCTTGCAGTTACTGAGCAAGTTGCTGCCCCAATAGTACCAGCCACTGCAATAGTGCCTTTACCGACTTCTGTCGCAGCCACCGCTGAACCCGAAACCATTGCCGCCGCGCACAGCGCAGCCAGAGATAATTTGTTTTTGAAAGACATACAATAATCCTTATTTGTGAATTAACAGTTAATTTGAATGCCACTGCAAAATGATGGCAAAGGCCATCACGCGTTTATCTCCGAAAAGATAAACCGATGATGCGCTTTACTTATTTTATTTGGGCTGCAAAGAGACTTTTATATTTTCACTAACCTTCATTTCTCTGACAGATAAGGAAGCATGCTAATGACCGTCTGGTTAATGAGTTGAATATGGCGATACTTCACTGAAAAATGGCTCTGCGCCACCTTCCAGTACATACAAGCCGCTTTACGCGTTACACCGTGCACCAGAACATCCTCCAGCGCCTTCTGCATTGCAGGATTACTGACCCGGCAAATCTGGAGCAATAAGCGGAAATGCTGCAACTTTACATGCCCTGGCATTAATATATTCTTGAATGAGCAGCTATTTTCTGTTCGTTCTGGTTTATCGAAACTCATAAAAACGATCTACACTCCCTCTGGTCTAACGCGATACATTCAGAGAAGCGACAAAGTCGCGAGTTTTTTCGATGTTCAAATCTCGCATGACAATGCTACGATAGAAATAGACAACCTTATCGCTCCGATCGATTTTCTTACTGACCCTCAATGGTGGGATACCTTTAGCCAGCCAGTTTAACGACACCTCGCGTGCACGCCTTGATTGAACAATGCCCTCCAGTCGAGTTCTCATCCAGCGGTTAATTTCCGCAGAGATATTTTTACCATTATTTTTAAAACTTGCTCTGAAATAAAATTTAGGCCCACAAAAAGACTCATCCCTAAATAATCCACTTGGAAGGGTCGATGGCCAGGTACTAAGAAGTGCATTATATTCTTTTAAAATGACACTACCAAAATACTCAGCGACCACCCTGTCAGAAAACAAAAATTCCTTTTGCACCAGCACAATGGGTAAGGTTGGATATTTTTCACGTATATCGTAAATTAAATAAGCGCATTCACGTGCCGGAGTATCCATCACCAAGTAGTCAGGTTTATATTTTGTCAGGCAGGTGATAAACTCATCGATATTATCAGTACAAATGACTTCGCTATTATTGATGTCCTGTTGGCAAAGATTTTTGAGCGCGATTCTGACCAACTGATTCCGAGAGTGTACCAACGTTCGTACACGATTATAGCTATCCATATTTTTTCCAAATGCTGTTGATTATCCAAGAGCAAGGTCACCTGTCTCTTGGTGGTCATAGTATTCAGCGCCTGCAGTCACCAACAACAACTAAAATCGTTTAACACGATTGGCATTTTTAATTGCCACTGGTTCTATCTGCTAAATCCTGAAAGTAACACTGGGTAATATTTTTGATAAAATAGTTTTACCGAAAAACAGTAATTACGGTCTCTTCTATAGCAGTCGACAATTCATTTTAAATCTAATAAGTAAAGGTGAAACTGGCTTTTGTTTACGCTTTATTCAGAATCATGGTAGAGATCAGGCGGTTCATCACATCTTCTCAACCGTTTTATCGTGCGCTTTTAACGAGTGATTAATGTCTGGAGTGATAAAATGAAACATTCATTTTAAGAATGTTTCAATACACACTATTTTGTTGTGGATTTATATTTTTGCCAAACAATGCGATCGTTCCTGATTTATCATTCGAAATAGGCGATTTAATCCGCGCATCGGTCAGTCTCTACCTGAGCCAGTCGTAACGCCTGTGCGAGCTGTTGTCGGGTAAAGGGTTTGCGCAGCAACTGAACGTCCGGCAGCTGTGAGTGCTGTGCCGGACGTAAATCCTGGCCGCTGATCATCAGCACGTTCACCTGCGGGAAATGTTGGCGCGCGTGGTTCACCACCTCTGCGCCGCTGAGCTTGCCCGGCAACATCAGGTCGCTGACCAGCATCGCGATATCCGGAGACGCAGCCAGCATCGCCAGCGCCTGCTCGCCGTGACTGGCCTCCAGCGTCAGCCAGCCCAACTGATGCAACTGTTCGCACAGCGTCTGGCGCACGTCGGCTTCATCTTCCAGCACCAGTACTAAACGATCGTCAGCGCTCTCTTCCACAACCGGCTCATCTCGGACAAGCTCTACCGCCTGAAAGGTTGAGCGCGGCAGTTGGAGACGTACGGTGGTGCCCTGCCCCGGCGCGCTTTCAATTTCCACCCGTCCGCCCGACTGGCGCACAAAACCATACACCATCGACAGCCCAAGTCCGCTGCCGCTGCCTGTCTGTTTGGTGGTGAAAAACGGCTCGAATACCTGAGTTTTTACCTCCTGCGACATCCCGCTGCCGTGATCGATCACTTCCAGCGCCACCATGTCCTGCCTGCGCCCGTCGCTGCGGGTCACGCGCTGATTCCAGGTGCGGATTTTAATCACCCCGCTCTGCCCTTCCATCGCATCGCGCGCGTTCATCACCATGTTGATAATGGCGTTTTCCAGCTGCCCTACGTCGATCCACGCCGACCACGCCGGGGTTTGCGCCTCTATCTCCAGCGCCAGCGTTGAGGGCAGCGAATGGCGCATCAGCTCGCCTAAGTTTTCCAGCAGCCCTTTCATCTCTACGGCATGCGGATGCAGCGACTGCTTACGGGAGAAGGCCAGCAGACGCTGGGTTAACAGCGCGCCGCGTTCAGCCGCCTTCAGTGCCCGAGAGATACGTGCTTCATCGCTCTCATTGGGTTTCACCAGCTCAAGGCTGCCGATAATCACCGCCAGCAGGTTGTTAAAATCATGCGCCAGGCCGCCCGTCAGCTGCCCGACCGCCTTCATTTTCTGACTGTGTAGCAGCGCCTGCTCCAGACCCTGACGTTCAACTTTGTCGATCTCCATCTGGGTCGTTTTTTCTTTCAGCAGCCGCGTGGTGTGTTCGAGCGTGGCGGTATTGCGGGCGAAAACGCTGAACGCGCGCGCAAGCTCGCCCAGCTCATCGCGCCGCTGTAAGGCGGGCACGGTCACGTTCTGCTCACCGTGCGCCAGCCGCGACATCGCCTCGGAAATCGCCGTCAGATTCGAGCCAAGGTTGCGATAGATATACCAGCCGGCAAAGCCGGTAATAATCAGGGCGAGCAGCGCAAAGCTGACGATCAGATCGACTATCGACCCCAGCTCGCGATGACTTTTCGCTACCCGAAGCTCAGAGGCCTGCGCGACCTGCGCCACGTACTGGTTAATGTCTTCGTTGAGGATCGCCACCAGCGCTTTGATGTGAAACATATACCAGCTCAGCGCCAGATCGCTTTGCGCAAGCTGACGGGAAAGTGGGGCTAATTTGCGTAATTCCGCAGCGAAATCCGGCAAAATGAAAGCTATCAGTGGATCGGCGCTATAGAGAGGTAAGGCGTGCATCACATCATCTAACTGGCGCACCGTTGATACAGGCGTGGGGGTTTCGATAGCGGCAGTAATCAGACGGCCCATTTCCAGCAGCAGGCGGTTATCGAGAGAGCTTTCGCCGGGCCGCTGGTTGATCTCCTCAAGATGGCGCAGATAGCTCTGATTCTGATACAGCGAACTTAGCAGCGCGTTGCGCTCCAGATGACGCTGCTGTCCGCGCTGGAGCATGCCCGCCACGCTTTGCTGGAGTTCGTTGCTGCGCTGGATAATGCGCTGCACCAGCTCCGGCTCGCGGCTGGCCAGCGGTGCCGCAGCAAGCCGATCGAGAGAGCGTTTCAGCGCCTGCTGAGTGGCCTGCAGGCGTTCCGCTTCGCCTTTGTACTCCAACGCCCCAACAACCTGAGAAAGCCGCACCGCCGCCGTTGCCACGTTGGCGGTGTCGCGCGCCAGGTTCATGCTGCCCGTCATGTCGTCAAAGGTCTGCTGCTGAACCTGCTCCTGGATCTGGCTGGCGTGGCGGAAGCCGAGCACCGCCGCCGCGCTCACCATGAGCGTCACGCCGACCATCAGCAGGTTGAAAAACAGCAGACGGCCACGGGCGCTGGCGAAGAACGACGGTCGGCTTAGTGGCATGGTGGCTCCGTTTATGAATGTGGTGGTTGCCCTCTCCCTGACCCTCTCCCGGAGGGAGAGGGAACTGTACGGAGCACTCTGTCTGCGTTGGGAGAGGGGAATCTCATGATGAACTTCAAATTTCCCGCACTATGACAAATATGAACGGCCTCTGACATTTTGCATTTACTTTCCTGTGATGGACTGCTGATATCGACCACTCTCGCAGGTAAGCCACCATGACGACGCCAACGCCCGTACTGGAGATGCGCAACATCGCCAAAACGTTCGGCAAATTCTATGCGCTGAAAGGAGTGGATCTGACGGTATACCCCGGCGAAATTCACGCCCTGATGGGCGAAAACGGCGCGGGAAAAAGCACGCTGATGAAAATCCTCGCCGGAGCCTATACCGCCACCAGCGGCGAGATCCTGATTGACGGTAAACCCCACGCCATCAAAGGCCCGAAAGATGCGCTGGCGGCTGGCATCACCCTGATCTATCAGGAAATGCAGCTTGCGCCGAATCTCACCGTTGCGGAAAACATCTTCCTCGGCAGCGAGCTATCGAGCGGCGGTCTGGTACAACGCAAAACGATGGTGGCTCAGGCGCAAGAGGTGATTAACCGCCTCGGCGCGCAGTTCAAAGCCACCGATCTGGTGATGAAACTGACTATCGCTGAGCAGCAGCAGGTGGAGATCGCCCGCGCCCTACACCGCAACAGCCGGGTGCTGGTGATGGATGAACCCACCGCCGCACTCTCCTCCCGTGAAACCCACCGTCTGTTTGAGCTGATCCTGCGTCTGCGCGACGAAGGGATGGCGATTATTTATATCAGCCACCGGATGGCAGAAGTGTATGAGCTATCCGACCGCGTTAGCGTGCTGCGCGACGGGCAGTACGTCGGCAGCCTGACCCGCGACAAACTTAACGCCTCCGAGCTGGTGCGGATGATGGTCGGCCGCCCGTTAAGCGATCTGTTCAATAAAGAGCGCGATATTCCGCACGGCCAGCCGCGTCTTAACGTTCATCATTTAACAGACGGTGGCAAAGTCCAGCCGTGCAGCCTGCTGGTGCGTTCCGGGGAAATTGTCGGCCTGTCCGGGCTGGTCGGCGCCGGGCGCTCAGAGCTGGCTCAGCTGATTTTTGGCGTGCGTAAAGCCACCGGCGGCGTGATTGAGGTGGACGGCGAGCCGGTGCTCATCCACTCGCCGCGCGAAGCTATCGATCTGGGGATCGGTTTTCTCACTGAAAACCGCAAAGAGCAGGGCCTTTTCCTGGAGCTGGCGGCGCAGGAAAACATCACCATGGCGACGCTGGAGCGCGATGCACACTTCGGCATGCTGGATCGCAAAAAAGCGCAGAACATCTCCGACGATGCGATCAAACTGCTGAACATTCGCGTCCCCCATTCGCAGGTTCGCGCCGGTGGGTTGTCCGGCGGCAATCAGCAAAAACTGCTGATTTCCCGCTGGGTGGCGATTGGCCCGCGCATTCTGATTCTGGATGAACCGACGCGCGGCGTGGACGTCGGCGCGAAAAGTGAAATCTACCGCATCATGAACCAGATGGCACGCCAGGGGGTGGCGATTTTAATGATCTCCAGCGAACTGCCGGAAGTGGTCGGCATGAGCGACCGTGTGTACGTGATGCGCGAGGGCAGCATTGTCGGTGAGCTTCTCCACGGCGATATCACGCAGGAAAACATCATGACGCTCGCCACGGGCGTGAACGAATCCCATCACCAGGCGGTGTCCCATGACCACTCCTAAAGAAAACTCCGTGCCTACGCCGCAGCAGGTGGCGAAAACTTCCGCCCGAAAAATGCTGATGGGCGATTTGATGCAAACGGTCGGCATCCTGCCGATTTTAATCCTGATAGTGGCCGTCTTTGGCTTTATCGCCCCGAATTTCTTTACCGAAAGCAATCTGCTCAATATCACCCGCCAGGCGTCGATCAACATCGTTCTGGCGGCCGGGATGACGTTCATCATTTTGACGGGCGGCATCGACCTTTCCGTGGGCTCCATTCTGGGTACTACGGCGGTGGCGGCGATGGTCGTCTCGCTGATCCCGCAGTTTGCGCTGCTGTCCATACCGGCGGCGCTGATGCTGGGGATGGGGCTGGGGTTGTTCAACGGCGCGCTGGTGGCTTTTGCCGGGTTGCCGCCGTTTATCGTCACGCTCGGCACCTATACGGCACTGCGCGGCGCGGCTTATCTGCTGGCCGACGGCACCACGGTGATTAACTCCAATATCAGCTTTGAGTGGATCGGCAATAACTACCTCGGCCCGGTGCCGTGGCTGGTGGTAATCGCCCTGGCGGTGATTGCGGTGTGCTGGTTCATCCTGCGCCGCACCACGCTTGGCGTTCATATTTATGCCGTGGGCGGCAACATGCAGGCGGCACGCTTAACGGGGATCAAAGTCTGGCTGGTGCTGCTGTTCGTCTACGGCATGAGCGGCCTGCTTTCCGGGCTCGGCGGGGTGATGAGCGCTTCACGTCTGTACAGCGCCAACGGCAACCTCGGCACGGGCTATGAACTGGACGCCATTGCGGCGGTGATCCTCGGCGGCACCAGTTTTGTCGGCGGGATAGGCACGATCACCGGCACGCTGGTCGGCGCGTTGATCATCGCCACTTTGAACAATGGCATGACGCTGATGGGCGTTTCGTATTTCTGGCAACTGGTGATCAAAGGGGCGGTGATCATCATTGCGGTGCTGATCGACAAATACCGTACCCGACATCATCAAAGTACATAACAACACCATCTTACCTGTGAGGACATCCTATGCGTTTGAAGCCAATTGCCATGGCACTCTGTGCCGGCACGCTGCTCGCAGCTGCACCCTTCGTGCAGGCTAAAGAGCTGAAATCCATCGGCGTAACGGTGGGGGATCTGGCGAACCCGTTCTTCGTGCAGATCACCAAAGGGGCGGAGCTCGAAGCCCGTAAGCTTGCCGGGGACAACGTCAAAGTGACGCTGGTTTCCAGCGGCTACGATCTGGGGCAGCAAGTTTCTCAGATTGATAATTTTATCGCTGCGAAAGTCGATATGATAATTCTCAACGCCGCTGACTCAAAAGGCATTGGCCCGGCGGTGAAGCGGGCGAAAGAGGCCGGGATCGTGGTGGTGGCAGTTGACGTGGCGGCGGAAGGTGCCGATGCGACCATCACTTCCGATAACACCCAGGCCGGTGAAATGGCCTGTAAATACATCAGCGATCGCCTGAAAGGCAAAGGCAACGTGGTGATCATCAACGGACCGCCGGTTTCTGCGGTACAAAACCGCGTGGAAGGCTGTCAGACCGAATTCAAAAAGCATCCGGATATCAAGGTGCTGTCTGACAACCAGAACGCCAAAGGCAGCCGCGACGGTGGTCTGGAAGTCATGACCTCGCTGCTGGCGGCGAATCCGAAGATCGACGGCGTATTTGCGATCAACGATCCAACGGCGATCGGTGCCGATCTGGCGGCAAAACAGGCTCAGCGTAAAGAGTTCTTTATTGTTGGCGTGGACGGCAGCCCGGATGGGGAAGAGGCGCTGAAGCGTCAGAACTCGCTGTTTGTAGCGACCCCGGCTCAGGATCCACAGGTGATGGCGGCAAAAGCCGTGGAGATCGGCTATGACATATTACAGGGTAAACCTGCGCCAACCGCGCCAGTGCTGATCCCGGTGACGATGATTGATAAGCAGAATGTGGGCAGCTATAAGGGTTGGACGGTTAAGTAAGATCTGAGCAGCCTGATGCCCTCTCCCTAACCCTCTCCCACAGGGAGAGGGGACTGGATTGTGCTAGCCCTCTCCCCATGCGAGAGGGAACAGATCGGAGCCGGTTTATTTTTCTCCCTCTCCCTTTGGGAGAGGGCCGGGGAGAGGGAAATCCCATCAGCAAAGGAGATCCCATGAAGCGCTCCGACATCAACAACATCCTCGGCCAGACGCGGCAATTTTTCTCCATGCACGACGTGCATCTGCCGCCGTTTGCCAGCTTTCCCCCGACCAAATGGCAGCAGCTCGATCCTGATGACTGGCACGAAGTATTTGCCCTGAAGCTGGGCTGGGACGTGACCGCCTTTGGCGGCAATAATTTCCTGGCGCAGGGGCTGACGCTGTTCACGCTGCGCAACGGATCGCCCAATGGCATGCCTTATGAAAAAAGCTACGCGGAAAAAATCATGCACGTGCGCGATGGACAAGTCACCCCGCTGCATTTTCACTGGCGTAAGCGGGAAGACATTATCAATCGCGGCGGCGGGAATTTGATTATCGAGCTGTGGAACGCCGACGGGCATGAGCAAACTGAAAATACCGACGTGACGGTCACCGTTGACGGCTGCCGTCAGACGCATGCTGCAGGCAGCCAGATCCGCCTCTCTCCCGGTGAAAGCATCTGCCTGCCGCCGGGGCTTTACCATAGCTTCTGGGGTGAACGCGGCTTTGGTGACGTGCTGGTGGGAGAAGTCTCGACGGTCAATGATGACGAACACGACAACCATTTTCTGTTCCAGCTCGACCGCTACAACAGTATCGAAGAGGACGAGCCGGCACACCTGGTGCTGTGCAACGAATACAACCTGTTTCGCAATCTGGGGCAAGGCTGATGGAACGACTGGGGATCATCGCCGCTGGCAATATGCTGGTGGATCACGTGCATAATATCGTGCAATGGCCGGAGCGCGGCTGGCTGGCGGAGATCACTCACAGCGAACGCTCTACCGGCGGCGCGCCGCTCAACGTTCTGCTGACGCTGGCGAAAATGCGCAGTCATCTACCGCTACAGGCCGTGGGGCTGATTGGCGAAGACAGCGACGGTGACTACATTATGGCGATGCTTGACCAGTACCACGTCAACCGCCAGCACGTGCAGCGCACCAGTTTTGCACCCACTTCGATGTCTCAGGTGATGACCGATCCCGACGGTCAGCGCACCTTCTTCCATTCACCGGGAGCAAACCGGCTATTGGATCTTCCGGCTTTCGACAGCCTTGAGGGATCGATGAAGATCTTCCATCTCGGCTATCTGCTGCTGCTCGACAGCCTGGATCTGGCGGATAACGAGTACGGAACTCGCGCCGCAAGGCTGCTGGCGCAAATGCGCGAGAAAGGCTATGAAACCTCGCTCGACCTGGTCTCACGCAAAGGCGATCCGCGCTATCGGCCGCTGGTCGTACCGACGCTGCAGCATCTTGATTATCTGGTGATCAACGAGACGGAAGCCGAGGAGTTCAGCCAGCTGTCGATGCGCGCCGATAACGGCGAACCTATGGTTGAAAATCTGGCTCAGGCTGCCGCCCTGTTGTTAAAAGCGGGCGTCAGGCAGCGCGCGGTGATCCACTGCCCCGAAGGCGCATGGTGCGAAGCGCCAGACGAGCAGGGCCAGTGGGTGCCTTCGTGGAAGCTGGCGCAGAGCGAAATTGTTGGCAGCGTCGGTGCGGGCGATGCGTTTTGTGCCGGATTTTTGTATGGCTGCCACGAACGGTGGCCGCTGAAAGAGAGCGTCCAGCTGGCTCATGCCTGCGCCCGTGCCAGCCTGCAATGCGCCAACGCAATTGACGGGGCGAAATCGCTGGAAGAGTTGCAGTGGTTTATTGAGGAGAACGGCGGTTAAAAACCCATTGCCCGGCGGCGCTACGCTTGCACGGGCCTACAGGATGGGTGGAATTTGTAGGTCCGGTAAGCGAAGCGCCACCGGGCAATCAGGAAATCACGCAGCTCTGTCGCTGTGCACCACATCCGCAGCGAACACATAGCCCAGCCCGCGCAGAGTTTTGATCAGCATCGGCTGATGAGGATTGATTTCGATCTTGCGCCGCAGCCGCATGATCAGCACGTCTATCGTCCGATCGAACACTTCCATGCTTTCGCTGTGGGTCAGCTCCAGCAGTTGCTCCCGGCTCAGCACCCGTCTGGCGTTTTGCGCCAGCGCCTGCAACAGGCCATATTCCCCCTGAGTCAGCGAAACAATCTGCCGTTCGGGATTGGTTAGCTCGCAGCGCTGCATATCCAGCCGCCAGCCGTTGAACATCATACCGCTCCCCTGCCCGCCATCAGGCTCGATGGCCAGTACGCCCGTACGACGCAGCACGGCTTTCAGCCTTGCCACCATCACGCGAGCATTAAACGGTTTGCCGATGTAGTCATCCGCGCCCATTTCCAGCCCGACCACCACGTCCGATTCGCTGCCAAGCCCGGTCAGCATCACCACCGGCAGGCCGGGACGCAGCTTTTGCAACTGCTGCAGCACCTGCAGTCCGTTGGTGTCCGGCAGCATCATGTCGAGCAGCACCAGCGCGATATCGGGCCGTTCTGCCGCCATCGCCAGACCCTGCTGACCAAAATGGCAGACCGCCACGTCAAACACATGCTCGGCGAGCACATCCCGCAGGAGCTCGCAAATTGCGACGTCGTCATCAATCACCAGAATGAGCGGTTTCATCGTCAGCCCCTGCCCGAATGCCATAGCGTTAAGTCTGATCGATTCTGCTGTGGCCTCCAGCCATTTCCAGCTCCGGGTGACGAATCTTTTACCGCCGTCACATCCCGGCGGATTTCGACACGTCAAAACTGTCGAGCCGCGCCGTTTCGTCATTCCGCCCGCCGGGTCAGCCCGCGAATACCCACATGAGAAGAAGTGGCATAAAACCTGCATTACGCAGTGCTGAACGCATTTATGCAACTGTTTAAGTGGAGCGAAACCGATGAAAAAAGTCGTCACGGTTTGCCCTTACTGCGCATCGGGCTGCAAGATAAACCTGGTGGTGGATAACGGCAAAATAATCCGGGCGGAAGCGGCGCAGGGCAAAACCAATAAGGGCACCCTGTGCCTGAAAGGGTACTACGGCTGGGATTTTATTAACGATACCCAGATCCTGACGCCTCGCCTGAAAACTCCGATGATCCGCCGTGAGCGCGGTGGCAAGCTGGAAGCCGTCTCCTGGGATGAAGCGCTGGACTACGTGGCCACGCGTCTGAGCGACATCAAAGCCAAATACGGCCCGGATGCTATCCAGACGACCGGTTCCTCTCGCGGGACAGGGAACGAAACTAACTACATCATGCAGAAATTTGCGCGCGCCGTTATTGGTACCAATAACGTCGACTGCTGCGCACGCGTCTGACACGGCCCATCGGTTGCAGGTCTGCACCAGTCGGTCGGCAATGGCGCAATGAGTAATGCCATTAACGAGATAGATAACACCGATCTCGTCTTCATCTTCGGGTACAACCCGGCAGATTCACATCCTATTGTGGCGAATCACGTGATTAACGCCAAACGCAATGGGGCGAAGATTATCGTCTGCGATCCGCGCAAAATCGAAACCGCGCGCATTGCGGATATGCACATCGCACTGAAAAACGGCTCGAACATCGCGCTGCTGAATGCGATTGGTCATGTGATCATCGAAGAAAATCTCTACGACCAGGCGTTCGTCGCCAGCCGTACCGAGGGCTTCGAGGAGTATCGCAAAATCGTTGAAGGCTACACGCCTGAATCGGTGGAAGAAATCACCGGCGTCAGCGCGCAGGAAATCCGCCAGTGCGCCCGCATGTACGCCAGTGCAAAATCAGCGGCCATCCTGTGGGGCATGGGCGTTACCCAGTTCTATCAAGGCGTGGAAACCGTGCGTTCGCTGACCAGCCTGGCGATGATGACCGGCAACCTCGGCAAACCAAGCGTCGGCGTCAACCCGGTACGCGGTCAGAACAACGTCCAGGGCGCATGCGACATGGGTGCGCTGCCGGATACCTATCCGGGCTATCAGTACGTCAACAACCCGGCCAACCGCGAGAAATTCGCCAAAGCCTGGGGCGTGGAAAGCCTGCCTGCGCATACCGGCTATCGCATCAGCGAGCTGCCACACCGCGCGGCGCACGGCGAAGTGCGTGCGGCGTACATTATGGGCGAAGATCCGCTGCAAACCGACGCCGAGCTTTCAGCAGTGCGTAAAGGGTTTGAAGATCTCGAACTGGTCATCGTGCAGGATATCTTTATGACCAAAACCGCTGCGGCGGCCGACGTCATTCTGCCGTCCACCTCCTGGGGCGAGCACGAAGGGGTGTTTACCGCCGCCGACCGTGGCTTCCAGCGCTTCTTTAAAGCGGTAGAACCGAAGTGGGATCTGAAAACTGACTGGCAGATCATCAGCGAAATCGCCACTCGCATGGGCTACAAGATGCACTACAACAACACTCAGGAAATCTGGGATGAGTTGCGCAATCTGTGCCCAAGCTTCAAAGGCGCCACCTACGAAAAAATGGGTGAGCTGGGCTACGTGATGTGGCCTTGCCGCGATGAATCTGATGCCGATCAGGGTACGTCGTATCTGTTCGCCGAGAAGTTCGATACGCCGAACGGGCTGGCGCAGTTCTTCACCTGCGACTGGGTCGCGCCTATCGACAAGCTCACCGAAGAGTATCCGATGGTGCTCTCCACAGTGCGCGAAGTGGGCCACTACTCCTGCCGTTCCATGACCGGCAACTGTGCGGCGCTGGCAGCACTGGCGGATGAACCAGGCTATGCGCAAATCAACACTGCGGATGCGGAAAAGCTGGGGATTAAGAATGAAGAGCTGGTGTGGGTCAATTCCCGCAAAGGCAAAATCATTACCCGCGCGCAGGTCAGTGACCGTCCAAATAAAGGGGCTGTCTACATGACCTACCAGTGGTGGATCGGTGCCTGTAATGAACTGGTGACGGAAAACTTAAGCCCGATTACCAAAACGCCAGAGTACAAATACTGCGCGGTGCGGGTAGAGCCGATAGCCGATCAGCACTCGGCCGAACAGTACGTTATTGACGAATACAATAAGCTGAAGTCCCGTTTACGTGAGAGTGCACTGGGCTAAAGCGAGTTGTTGGGTTGCTCATTTGGGGTGAATTTATTCACCCCTTTTTTTGTTCGTTTTCTGGCATAATGAGGTCCGAATACGTACCTTTTTTCCTGATTTTTCCCCTTTATACTGCTAGCCCTTTTTTAGAGTTTTAAACATTGAGAATGAAACGCTACTGCTTGCTAATGCTGTTCCCTTTGTTAGCTCACGCCGATGGAATCGGCTCCCAATATAAAGCTCAGGCTGAAGCGGGAAACAGCCGCGCTCAGTACTATCTTGCCGACACCTACTACAGCTCCGGCGACGAGTCGCATGCTCACTATTGGGCAGAGAAAGCCGCCGCCAATGGCGATGTGGATGCCATCGCCCTGCTGGCCCAGCTGACGATGAAAACCAGCTACCCCGATGCGCGTAAGCTGGCTGAACAGGCAAGCCTGGCTGGCAGCAAGGAGGGTGAAATCACCCTGGCCCATACTCTGGTCAATACCCAGTCCGGGAAAACCGACTATCCGCGCGCCCTTTCCCTGCTGGAAAACGCCGCTCAGGATATGGACAGTGATTCCGCCGTTGATGCGCAGATGCTGCTGGGCCTGATTTACGCCAACGGCGGCCGCGAAGTGGCTGAAGATGATGCCAAAGCCACCTTCTGGTTCAAGCGCAGCTCCGCGCTGTCGCGTTCTGGCTATGCCGAATATTGGGCCGGAAAGATGTTCGAACAGGGCGAGAAAGGCTTCATTACGCCGAATAAGCAGAAGGCGCTGAACTGGTACAACGTCAGCTGTCTGGAAGGTAATGATACAGGCTGTGAAGAGTTAGACAGGCTGGGCGGAGAATAACCGCCCGGCGGCGGGTCTTGTAGGCCCGGTAAGCGTAGCGCCACCGGGCAATTCATTTACTGCGCGGTCTTATCAAATTTCCCCAGCATTTCACGCTCGTAGGCCAGCGCTTTTTTGCGGTCGAATTTGTGTTCCCACTTGGCAATCACCAGCACCGCCAGCGCATTGCCCACTACGTTCAGCGCGGTACGCGCCATGTCGAGAATACGGTCGACGCCAGCGATAAACGCCAGACCTTCCAGCGGGATCCCCACGCTGCCAAGCGTTGCCAGCAGAACCACGAAGGAAACCCCCGGTACGCCCGCGATGCCTTTCGAGGTCACCATCAGCGTCAGCACCAGAATGATTTCCTGACCCAGAGAGAGGTCGATGCCGTACAGCTGCGCGATGAAAATTGCGGCAATACTCTGGTACAGCGTGGAGCCATCGAGGTTGAAGGAATAACCCGTCGGCACCACGAAACTGGTGATTGACGCCGGTGCACCGTAGGCTTCCATCTTCTCAATGATACGCGGCAGCACGCTCTCGGAGCTCGCCGTGGAGTACGCCAGGATCAGCTCGTCTTTCAGGATACGAATCAAAATCCAGATGCTGAGCCCGCACAGCTTCGCCACACCACCCAGCACCACCAGCGCAAAGAACACAATTGCGGCATAAACCAGGATCACCAGCTTGGCGAGCGGCAGCAGCGAGGCAAAACCAAAGTTGGCGACGGTGACGGAGATCAGCGCGAACACGCCGACCGGCGCATAGCGCATCACCATATGCGTCACTTTAAACATGGTTTCAGAGACGGAGCGGAACACGGTCACCAGCGGCTCACGATGCGTCGCTGGCAGGGAAGACAGACCCAGGCCAAACAGCACCGAGAAGAAGATAATCGGCAGCATTTCGCCCTTCGCCATCGAGGCAAAGATGTTGGTCGGCACCAGCGACAGGATCGTGCCCATCAGCCCATGCGCGTGGCTTTCCACTTCTGCCGTGGTGCTCTGGTATTTAGAGATATCAACCGTCGCCAGGTGCGACATATCGATGCCGGAACCCGGCTGGAATACGTTCGCCAGGGTGATCCCCAGCACAATCGCCACCGTGGTGATGATTTCGAAATAGATAATGGTCTTGGCACCAATTCGGCCAAGCGATTTGGCATCGCCCACGCCCGCAATCCCGACCACCAGCGTCGAAATCACAATCGGTACCACAATCATTTTAATCAGGTGGATAAAGATATCGCCCGCCGGCGACAGCAGATTGGCAATCAACCATTCACGGCTATCGCTCTGATAATGCAGGTAGCTACCGAGCGCGATACCCAGGATCAGCGCGAGCAGGATCTGCCAGGCCAGGCTGACTTTTGCTTTTTTCATAAATGTGAACTTCCTCAATGCAGGGTGTCATTCCTTTAACGAATGTTACCCACAGACCAGGGGATGATTTGTGTTGCGTCTATAGGTGGAGTTTTTTAACGCGCCGTATCAGTACCACCTTGACGGCATCCTGCGCAACCCTTTCAGAACAGGGCTTTAGGCTGATAAAAGTGAGATTAACGCGAATTAAGTCTGATTACTGAAATTAACATTTTGTTATGAAAAGCTTTTTTTTGCTAAAAATCTATAAATTCATATCCGTGATTATTTGCCGTAAAAGATTCATTTGATGGATTTTCATGCAAATTCATTAATGCGTGATCTGTCGCCCAAATAGTAAACAAAGCGCATAAAAGCCCTACAATTAACGTTTATGTGACATATTATTAACATCCTTATAAGGAGAACAATAGCTATGAGCCAGGTCCATAAACACTCTATTCCCGCAAACATTGCGGAACGCTGCCTGATTAACCCGGAACAATATAAAACCCAGTATCAACAGTCGGTTAGCGATCCTGACGCCTTTTGGGGCGAACAGGGCAAAATCCTTGACTGGATCAAACCTTACCAGAAGGTGAAAAACACCTCCTTCGCCCCGGGCAACGTCTCCATTAAATGGTATGAAGACGGCACCCTGAATCTGGCGGCCAACTGCCTCGACCGTCATCTGGCGGAGCGCGGCGACCAGACGGCTATCATCTGGGAAGGCGACGACGCAAGTCAGAGCAAACACATCACCTACAAAGAGCTGCACCGCGACGTCTGCCGTTTTGCCAACGTGCTGACCAGCCTTGGGATTAAAAAAGGCGACGTGGTGGCTATCTATATGCCAATGGTGCCGGAAGCGGCGGTGGCAATGCTCGCCTGCGCGCGCATTGGTGCCGTGCATTCCGTTATTTTTGGCGGATTCTCACCGGAGGCCGTGGCCGGGCGTATTATCGACTCCAGCTCGCGTCTGGTGATCACCGCCGATGAAGGCCTGCGCGCTGGCCGTTCTATCCCGTTGAAAAAGAACGTCGATGACGCGCTGAAGAACCCGAACGTGAAAAGCGTTGAGCATGTTGTTGTGCTCAAGCGCACCGGCGGCAAAACCGAATGGCACGAAGGCCGTGACCTGTGGTGGAGCGATCTGACCGATAAAGCCAGCGACCAGCATCAGCCGGTTGAAGTGAACGCAGAAGACCCGCTGTTTATCCTCTACACCTCCGGTTCTACCGGCAAGCCGAAGGGTGTGCTGCACACCACCGGCGGCTATCTGGTGTATGCGGCCACCACCTTTAAATACGTCTTCGATTACCATCAGGGCGATATCTACTGGTGTACGGCGGACGTGGGCTGGGTTACCGGCCACAGCTATCTGCTGTACGGTCCGCTGGCCTGCGGCGCAACCACGCTGATGTTCGAAGGTGTGCCAAACTGGCCAACGCCTGCCCGCATGAGCCAGGTGGTGGATAAGCATAAGGTCAATATCCTCTACACCGCGCCAACGGCGATCCGCGCACTGATGGCGGAAGGTGACAAAGCGATTCAGGGCACAGACCGCTCTTCCCTGCGCATCCTCGGGTCGGTAGGTGAGCCAATCAACCCGGAAGCCTGGGAGTGGTACTGGAAGAAAATAGGCAACGAAAAATGCCCGGTGATGGACACCTGGTGGCAGACCGAAACCGGTGGCTTCATGATCACCCCGCTGCCGGGCGCAACCGAGCTGAAAGCCGGTTCGGCAACCCGTCCGTTCTTCGGCGTTCAGCCTGCGCTGGTGGATAACGAAGGCAAAGTGCTGGAAGGCGCCACCGAGGGTAACCTGGTGATCACCGACTCCTGGCCGGGCCAGGCGCGCACGCTGTTCGGCGACCACGAGCGTTTCGAGCAGACCTACTTCTCGACCTTCAAAAACATGTACTTCAGCGGTGACGGCGCACGCCGTGACGAAGACGGCTACTTCTGGATCACCGGACGCGTGGACGACGTGCTGAACGTCTCCGGCCACCGTCTGGGGACCGCAGAGATTGAGTCGGCGCTGGTGTCGCATCCGAAAATCGCCGAGGCGGCGGTGGTCGGCATTCCGCACAGCATCAAGGGCCAGGCAATTTATGCCTACGTCACGCTGAATCATGGCGAAGAGCCGACGCCGGAGCTGTATACCGAAGTGCGTAACTGGGTGCGTAAAGAGATTGGCCCGCTGGCGACGCCGGACGTGCTGCACTGGACCGATTCGCTGCCGAAAACCCGCTCCGGCAAGATTATGCGCCGTATTCTGCGCAAAATCGCCGCCGGGGATACCAGCAACTTTGGCGATACCTCAACGCTCGCCGATCCTGGCGTGGTGGAAAAACTGCTCGAAGAGAAGCAGTCCATCACGATGCCTTCGTAACGATGAATTTTCCTCTCCCGTTCCGGGAGAGGATCGGGTCAGGGGATGTCGCCGTATTGTCCCCTCTCCCTAACCCTCTCCCCAAAGGGGCGAGGGAACCGTACGGTGCTTTTATATAAAACAATACCCTACCCACCTCCTTGAATTTCGCGTTTCAGGAAGTTGGCTGCGTGCAGCCCGCGAAAGACGACGGAGGGACCTCTGGAGACTCTGTGATGAATGACAATATTTGTCAGCAGATAGAAGACAGTGCGCATTTCAGGGAGTTAGTTGAAAAACGGCAACGGTTTGCCACCATTCTGTCCATTATCATGCTTATCGTGTACGTCGGTTTTATCCTGCTTATCGCTTTTGCCCCCGGCTGGCTTGGCACGCCGCTGCACGCGGGTACCAGCGTCACGCGCGGTATTCCTATTGGCATCGGTGTGATTGTTATCTCTTTCCTGCTCACCGGCGTGTACGTCTGGCGGGCCAACGGTGAATTCGATCGGCTCACTAATGCCGTTATGCGTGAGGTAAAAGCGTCATGAAAAAGCTTCTGACGGCGCTTGCCGCCACGCTTCCGTTTGCCGCTAATGCGGCCGATGCCATCACCGGAGAAGTGCAGCGCCAGCCAACCAACTGGCAGGCGATTGTGATGTTCCTGATCTTCGTGCTGCTAACGCTGTATATCACCTGGTGGGCGTCGAAACGCGTGCGCTCACGCAGTGACTACTACACGGCAGGTGGCAATATCACCGGCTTCCAGAACGGTCTGGCGATTGCCGGCGACTTTATGTCTGCCGCATCTTTCCTTGGGATTTCCGCGCTGGTGTATACCTCCGGCTACGACGGGCTGATTTATTCGCTCGGCTTCCTCGTCGGCTGGCCCATTATCCTGTTCCTGATCGCCGAACGTCTGCGTAACCTCGGGCGTTATACCTTCGCCGACGTGGCCTCCTATCGCCTGAAACAAGGGCCGATTCGCACCCTTTCCGCCTGCGGCTCGCTGGTGGTGGTGGCACTGTATCTGATTGCCCAGATGGTCGGTGCAGGCAAGCTTATCGAGCTGCTGTTCGGCCTGAACTACCACGTCGCCGTGGTGCTGGTGGGCGTGCTGATGGTGATGTACGTGCTGTTTGGCGGCATGCTGGCTACCACCTGGGTGCAGATCATCAAAGCGGTGCTGCTGCTGTTTGGCGCAAGCTTTATGGCCTTTATGGTGATGAAGCACGTCGGATTCAGCTTCAATAACCTGTTCACTGAGGCGATGGCGGTGCATCCGAAAGGCGCTGCGATCATGAGCCCTGGCGGGCTGGTGAAAGATCCGATATCCGCGCTCTCTCTGGGTCTGGGCCTGATGTTTGGTACCGCCGGTCTGCCGCACATCCTGATGCGTTTCTTTACTGTGTCAGACGCGCGTGAAGCGCGGAAAAGCGTGTTCTACGCCACTGGCTTCATGGGCTACTTCTACATCCTGACGTTTATCATCGGCTTTGGCGCGATCATGCTGGTTGGCGCGAATCCAGCCTTTAAAGACGCAGCGGGTCAGCTGATTGGCGGCAACAACATGGCGGCGGTGCATCTGGCTGATGCGGTCGGCGGCAACCTGTTCCTCGGCTTTATTTCTGCCGTGGCCTTCGCCACCATTCTGGCGGTGGTCGCCGGGTTAACGCTGGCAGGGGCTTCTGCGGTGTCTCACGATCTGTACGCCAACGTCTTCCGCAAAGGCGCGTCTGAGCGTGATGAGCTGAAAGTGTCGAAGATCACCGTGCTGATCCTCGGCGTGGTGGCTATCCTGCTGGGCATTTTGTTCGAGAAGCAGAACATCGCCTTCATGGTCGGTCTGGCCTTCTCGATTGCCGCCAGCTGTAACTTCCCGATCATTCTGCTGTCGATGTACTGGTCAAAACTGACCACCCGCGGGGCGATGATTGGCGGCTGGCTTGGCCTGCTGACGGCGATTGTGCTGATGATCCTCGGCCCAACCATTTGGGTGCAGATCCTCGGTCACGAGAAAGCCATCTTCCCTTATGAATACCCGGCACTGTTCTCTATCGCCGTGGCGTTTATCGGGATCTGGCTGTTCTCGGCGACGGACAACTCTGAGCAGGGGCTTCGCGAACGCGAACAGTTCCGCGCGCAGTTTATCCGTTCACAAACCGGGCTGGGCATCGAGAAGGGTCACGCTCACTGATTGCTCTGCATTTCGCCTGACGGCGCTGCGCTTGTCAGACCTACAAAAGTAGGTCCGGCAAACGGAGTGCCGCCGGGCATTCTCAGAACATCACAAGACTCACTAACGGTGCTGCCAGCACCGTTACCACACCTGAAAGCATCATCACCAAACTGGCGACCACGCCTTCCTGCTGGCCTAATTCATAAGAGCGCGCGGTGCCCGCACCGTGAGACGCTGCACCAAATCCAGCCCCTTTTGCCATCCCTTCACGGATCGCCAGACGCATAAACAACGCATCCCCAACGGCCATGCCAAACACCCCGGTGATCACCACGAACAGCGCCACCAGCTCTGGCTGTCCGCCTATCGGTTTAGCAGCGGCCAGCGCAAACGGCGTGGTAATCGACCGCACAGCCAGGCTGCGCTGAATTTCATCCGGCAGCGTAAACAGACGAGCCAGCCAGACGGAGCTGGTCACAGCGACCACCACGGCGGTGGTCACGCCTGCGCTTAACGACATCCAGTGACGCTTAATCACCGCCAGGTTGTCATACACCGGCACAGCAAACGCGATGGTGGACGGGCCGAGCAGCCACAGCAGCCAGTGAGCTTCGCCCATATAATTCTGATAAGAGATATGACCAAACACCAGCATCAGCACCAGCAGCACAGGCGTGAAAACCAGTGGCATCAGAGGCAGTTTGCGAAAGCGGCGATACAGGCGTTTATTGGCGTAATACAGACCGAGCGTGATGACCAGACACAGAACGCTTAATACGAAACTATTCACGGTTCATCCTGCTCAGTTCAAAGCGATACACTTTATCCACCACCCAGGCCGTGGCCCCCAGCACCAGCAGCGTGCTCAGAGCGATAACCAGGAAAATACGCCAGCCGTCGACCATCAGCAGCTGCGCGTAGTTCACCACAGCCACTACCGCCGGAACAAAGAACAGCAACATTTCAGCCAGCAGCCAGCGAGAACCGGCGCGCACCCAGTTAAGCGGGATGACGCGGCAAACAATCAGCGCCAGCAGCAGAACCATCCCCACCAGATTGGCAGGCAGAGGCAGATGCGCCCAGTCCACCAGACGTTCGGCAAAAATAAACAATCCGGCATACAAAACGACCTGCACCGGAACCTGAAGACGATGCAGGACAACAGGCGTTACGCGCCCTAAGGCCACAGCCATGAGAGGAATTCCTGAAAAAAGTGAAGGTGCTAAGTATAGTGAGACGCCAGGTGTGACTGAAATGAATTAAAATCATTGAAGGTATAGTTTCGAGGAATACTCATGGACATCAGAACGCTGCGCTATTTCGTTGAAGTGGTTCGTCAGCAGAGCTTTACCCGCGCGGCAGAAAAGCTGTTTGTCACCCAGCCGACCATCAGTAAGATGCTGAAAAACCTGGAAGATGAGCTCAACTGTACCCTGCTGATCCGCGACGGACGCAAGCTGTTGCTGACCGATACCGGGCGCGTAGTGTTTGAGCGTGGCGTGGCGATCCTGACCGAATTTCGTCAGCTTGAAGCCGAGCTGAGCGACATTAATCATCTGCACAAAGGGTTATTGCGCCTCGGAATTCCCCCCATGGTCGGAATGCTGATGGCCGGCCCTATCAGCCTGTTTCGTCAGCGCTACCCCGGCGTGGAGTTAAAAATTTCCGAATTTGGCGGCCTGACGGTGCAGCAGGCGGTGATGAACGGCGAGCTGGACGTGGCGATGACTGCCCTGCCCGTCGATGAAGAGAGTGGCCTTGCCACGCTGCCGCTGTTCAGCCATCCGCTTTGCGTACTGGTTCCCCGCTCCGGCGAGTGGCTCAACGTTGAATCCATCAGTCCGGAGCAATTAGCCGCCCATCCGCTGCTGATTTATAACGAAGATTTCGCCCTCAGCCGTCAGCTGATGCAGCTGTTCAGCGAGCACGATGTTAAACCGCGCATTGCGGTGCGCAGCGGCCAGTGGGATTTCCTGGCAGCGATGGTGCAGGCAGGCGTTGGCGTGGCGATCCTGCCGGAGCCGATTTGCCAGCGGCTGGATAAAAACACTCTGCGCTGGATCCCGCTCAACAGTGAGCTGCACTGGGAGTTGGGGATGATCTGGCGCGAAGGAACGTACCTGTCGCACAGCGCGCAGGCGTGGCTGAAATGCTGTGAAGGCTTTTGGCTGCCGGGAGCCTGATTACAGCTTATCGACCAGCGTGCGGCTCTGTCCGATAAGCTCCCGGCGTCCTTCTTCGCCCTGCTGGAGCAGGCAGACAAACAGCAGGTCGATTAGCGTGTGCTGTGCCGTGCGCACGGCAATCGATGAGCTGTGCGTTTTACTGCCATCGGCGATGGTGTCCAGACAAATATCCGCCACCTGGCGTAAAGGCGACTGCAGCAGCGAAGTCAGAGCGATAACTTTTGCCCCGCGCGCTTTCGCCGCTTCTGCCGCAACCTGAATTTCTCGACGGTTGCCGGAAAACGAAATAGCGATTTGCACATCCGCCGCCGTCAGCGACTGCGCCACGGTGATTTGCACATGGCTGTCCATTTCGTTCATCACCGGATAGCCAATCTTCATCAGCTTATAGGCCAGATCTTTCGCGATAAGCGAAGAGCCGCCGATGGCGGTGATCTGCACGCGCCCGGCCTGACGGACCAGTTCAACCACCTGCTGTAGCCGGGCATAATCCAGCCCTTGGGTGGTGTCGCGCAGCGCCTGCTGTTTTTCCAGCATCAGCTTTTCAGCAATATCGGGAAAGGTATCTTCGCTGTTGATTTCATTGTGAATGTAAGCAACGTCGTTTTTACGTTCGGTACTCTGCTGCCCCCACTCCTCCACCAGCGCAATTTTAAAACTGGTGAAGCCCTTAAAGCCCAGCTTCTGGGTAAATTTAATGATGCTGGACTGGCTGATCCCCAACTCCTGCGCCAGCTCAGGCGAAGAAAACTGTTTTACGCGCCCAGGATTATCGAGGATGAAATCGGCGATTTTGCGTTCGCCGGGGGTGAACAGCGCTTTGTTATGCAGAATATTGTTGATGTGTTTCATATAGCGGTAATCAATCGTTGGCTTCCGGAGGCCCGAACCGGGAGTAGAATAATAGGGCATCCCTCCCGGCTTTACACCCCTCAACTCGTTACAGACGATGAGGGGCGATCGGGATCACAGATCTTCGCCATGGGATAAAATATTACTTATCTTTATTTTAATTGGAATATATTATTCCAATCATTAAGCATGCACTTCACTGAGGCCGTTATGAAAATTGATTTATCCACCCTGACCACCGAAAGCCGCAATCTGGCGAGTGAACATATCGATACGCTGTCCACCCTGGATATGCTGAAGGTGATCAACGAGGAAGATAAAAAAGTCGCTCTGGCGGTCGAAGCGCAGCTGCCCGCGATTGCTAAAGCCGTTGATGCTATTACTCGCGCCTTTGCCAATGGCGGCCGTCTGATTTACTGCGGCGCTGGCACTTCCGGTCGCCTGGGTATCCTGGATGCAAGTGAGTGCCCACCAACTTACGGCACCCCACGCGAGATGGTGGTTGGCCTGATTGCCGGAGGCAAAACGGCGATCCTGCAAGCGGTCGAAAACGCCGAAGACAGCCCGCAGATGGGCGAACAGGATCTGCGTGACCTGGCGCTGAACGACCGCGATGTGGTGATTGGCATTGCCGCCAGCGGCCGCACGCCGTACGTGATTGGTGCGCTGAACTATGCACGCAGCGTCGGTGCGACCACCGGAGCAATCGCCTGCAACCAGGGTAGCGAAATCGGCAAACTCGCCGACATTGCGATGGAACCACTGGTTGGTGCTGAAGTGGTTACCGGCTCCTCACGCATGAAGGCCGGTACCGCGCAAAAGCTTATTCTCAACATGCTGACCACCGGCGCGATGATCCGCTCAGGAAAAGTCTTCGGCAACCTGATGGTCGACGTGGAAGCCACCAACGCCAAGCTGCTGCAGCGCCAGGTGAACATTGTGGTTCAGGCCACCGACTGCACGGCAGAAGAAGCGGAAACGGCGCTGAATGCCTGCGATCGCCACTGTAAAACCGCCATCGTGATGGTTCTTGCCGGCGTGAGCGCTGAAGACGCGGCCGAACTGCTCGCCAGCAACAAAGGCTTTATTCGCAGCGCCATACAAGGCATCGGGAGCAACTGATTCATGGCTAAAATAACAAGCTCAATGATTGAGCAACTGCTGCAACTCTCTGGTGGCAAGGCCAATATCAGCGTCTGCGGCAACTGTATGACCCGCCTGCGCCTGACGCTGCGCGACCGCGATATTATCGACATCGATAAGCTGAAAGCAGTGCCTGGCGTGATGGGCGTGATTAACGGCGACGATCAGCTGCAAATCATCCTCGGGCCTGGCAAAGCGCAAACCGCCAGCGAGATGATGAATGAGATGATCAAAGCCGACGGTGGAGACGAGTCTCCGCTGGCGGAGGCCGACCTGAAATCACAGGCCAGCCAGAACAAAGCCAAAATGAAGGGCAAGCAGAACAGCGCTATTCACAACTTTTTGACCAAGTTCGCCACCATCTTCACGCCGCTTATTCCGGGCTTTATCGCTGCAGGTCTGCTGCTGGGCGTATCCACCCTGCTGCAACAGATTTTCGCGGTGAATGGCGTGGTGCAGGAAGTCTGGCTGGCGCATCTGATTGCCTATATGAAAGTGTTCAGCATCGGTCTGTTCACCTTCCTGAGCATTCTGATCGGCTATAACACCCAGAAAGCGTTTGGCGGCTCTGGCGTGAACGGGGCGATCATCGCTTCGCTGTTTATTCTGCGCTACGTGCCGGATGGTAACGTCGGCTATTACGCGGGCATGCAGGACTTCTTCGGTCTGGCGATTGACCCGCGCGGTAACATTATCGGCGTGCTGCTGGCCTGTATGCTGGGCGCGTGGATTGAGCGCCAGGTGCGTCGCTTTATTCACGACGACCTCGACATGATCCTGACCTCCGCCATCACTTTGCTGATTACCGGAGCCATCACTTTCACCGTGATTATGCCGATTGGCGGCGAGTTGTTTAAAGGCATGTCCTGGCTGTTCCTGCACCTCAACGGCAACCCGTTCGGTACGGCAATTCTGGCAGGCTTGTTCCTGATTGCGGTAGTGTTTGGTATCCACCAGGGCTTTGTGCCAGTGTACTTCGCGCTGATGGACGCGCAGGGCTTTAACTCTCTGTTCCCGATTCTGGCGATGGCCGGTGCGGGCCAGGTCGGTGCTTCACTGGCGCTCTATTTCCGCGCCAAACACGGTTCCGTGCTGCGCAGCCAGATTAAGGGCGCTATCTTCCCGGGCCTGCTGGGGATTGGCGAGCCGCTGATTTACGGCGTCACCCTGCCGCGCCTGAAGCCGTTTGTGACGGCCTGTTTCGGCGGTGCGATTGGCGGATTCTTTATCGGTCTGGTGTCGTGGATGGGTCTGCCGATTGGCCTGAATACCGTGTTCGGTCCATCAGGGTTGGTGTCCATCCCGCTGATGACCTCTGCTCAGGGCATCTTTGCCGGCATGGCGGTATACGTGGCGGGGATCCTGATTTCTTATCTGGCTGGCTTTGTGCTGACCTGGTTCTTTGGTACTAAAAACGTTGACCTGCAGTAGTTCCTGATAATCCCCTTTGGCCGCCTTTTCAGGCGGCCTTTTTTATGGGGAATCACGCTTATTCATCTTCGATGAGCAGCGCTTCCAGCAGGTCGAGATCGTGCAGCAGCTTTTGCAGCGTTTCATTGCTGATTTGCCGCGTGGCGCGCAGATGGTACAGCTCCCCGCGTTCGGAGCGCAGCGCCGCCAGACGGAAGCGTCGCTCCAGGCTCTCTTCGAGCATCGAAGTTTCCACATCGTTACGGCCATCGGCACGACGACGCAGGTTACCAATCACTCGCGAACTGACTTCGGTCAGCAGCTGGTTATCGATGTTTTCCTCGGCATCTACCGCCATGCGTTCCACTTTTTTCTGGATAGCGACAATTGCCACTTCAGCCGTTGCCGCCCGCGCCAGACGCTCCTCCTTGTGCTGCTGGGACTGGTCCGCCACTTCGATGTGACGCAGCAGAATCGGCATCACGATCACCGCGACAATCAGCGAGAACAGGATCACGCCAGCGGCAAGGAACACCAGCTCATAGCGCGCCGGGAAGACGTTGCCGTCTGGCAGCAGCAGCGGAATGGAAAGCACACCCGCAAGGGTGATGGCCCCACGCACGCCTGCGAAGGAAGAGATCAGCAGCTCACGCGTGGTCCAGCTACCGAACTCCATCGGTTTTTTCTTCAGGAATCTCTGGCTGAAGCGCTGCATCGTCCACAGCCAGCCAAAGCGCACCAGCATCAGCGCCGCATAGATCAGGATGACGTCGGCAAACAGCATCCAGGTTTCCACGTTCGGATCGGCTTCGGCGGCCACCAGCGAGGTTTGCAGAATACCCGGCAGCTGCAGGCCTAACAGCAGGAATACCATGCCGTTAAAGACAAACTCCAGCATCGCCCAGGTGCTGTTGGCACGCAGGCGCATCGCCAGCGGCGCGGTTCGCATCACGCCAGAACGGGTAATGGTCATCCCCGCAGCTACCGCCGCCAGAATGCCGGACACACCGATATGTTCTGCAATCAGATAAGAGGCAAACGGCAGCAGGAACAGCAGCACAATCTGAGTGGCCGGTTCATCCCCGCCCCAGCGGCTCAGGAAACGCATCGAACGGGCATACAGCCAGCTGACCGCAAATCCGGCAATGATGCCGCCAATTGCCACCTTCAGGAATTCCAGACTTGCTCCGCCAACGCTGAAGACCATCGTTCCCATCGCCACCGCGACGGCAAACTTAAGGGAGACCAGACCGGACGCATCATTCATCAACGCCTCGCCCTGCAAAATCCCCATGATTTTCTTCGGAATACGCCCTTCGCCGACAATGCCTGACAACGCGACGGCATCCGTCGGCGACAGCACCGCAGCCAGCGCAAACGCCGGGATCAGCGGAATGCCCGGCACCACCCAATAAATCAGGAAGCCGATGCCGATCACGGTCACCAGCACTAAAGCCAGCGCAAGGCCAAAAATTTCCCGGCCGTGCTCCAGAAACTCACGCGTCGGTGTCTTCCAGCCATCCGCAAACAGCAGCGGCGGAATGAACAAGACGAGGAACAATTCCGGATCAAATTCGACGTGCAAACCAAACGTCGGCCACGCCAGCAGCGCACCGATGGTGATTTGCATTAGCGGAAGCGGTACCTGAAAAGGAAGGACACGAGTCGCTACCCCGGAGAGGGAAACCACCAGCGTCATGATGAGTATTGTGAAGAAGATTTCCATGCTATCCCTGTATGCGATGTCTTAATTCTGTTGCAGCGTTGTGATTATACGCCTTTCAGCTTATCGCAAAGAACGGCCGGATGTGCCCTAAAAAATAAAAGATGAAATGATTCATTACGTTAAATGTGGATCCTGGTGCCAAAAACAAAAACGGGCAGCCAAAGCCACCCGTTTTTCGATGCAGGAACAGAGCTTAGATAGCCCAGCCGCCCGCGTAGAAGGCCACCAGCGCAACCGCGATGATTACGGTGCCGATGTTCAGTTTACGGAACTCACCGGAAACGATACGGCCCACCACCAGGGTTGCGAAACCAATCATGATGCCGGTCACGATGTTGCAGGTCAGGACGATGAAGACTGCGGTGATCAGGCCCGCCATCGCATCGACGAAATCGGCGAAATCAATTTTTGCCACGTTGCTCAGCATCAGCAGACCAACGTACATCAGCGCAGGCGCTGTCGCGTAAACCGGAACCAGGTAAGAAAGCGGAGAGAGGAACAGGATCAGCAGGAACAGCACGCCGACGGTAATCGCCGTCAGGCCCGTTTTACCGCCCGCCGCGGTACCCGCCGCAGATTCGATATAAACCGCTGCCGGAGCTGCGCCCACCAGACCGGAGAACACGCTGCTCAGGGAGTCAGTGGTCAGTGCTTTACCGCCGTTGATGATCTGGCCGTCTTTGTCCAGCAGATTAGCCTGACCGGCTACTGCGCGGATCGTACCGGTGGCATCAAACACTGCGGTCATCACCAGCGCCAGTACGCTTGGCAGTACCACCGGGTTCAGCGCGCCCATAATATCCAGGCTACCAATCAGCGACTTGCCATTCTCATCGCTCAGGGATGGCATCGCGAAAACGCCAGAGAAGTGTACCGCAGGGTCAAAAATCAGACCCACGATGGAAACGCCGATAATGGTCAGCAGAATACCGCCCGGCACTTTCAGTTTCTCCAGACCGATAATCACCGCCAGACCAATCAGCGACATGATAACCGGGAAGGTATCAAACTGACCCAGAGCGACCGGCAGACCGTCCAGCGGGTTTTTGATAACCAGACCTACGCCGTTCGCCGCAATCAGCAGCAGGAACAGGCCGATACCAATCCCGGTGCCGTGCGCAACGCCCTGCGGCAGGTTGCGCAGGATCCAGCTACGAATACCGGTGGCAGAAATCACCGTAAACAGTACACCCATCAGGAATACCGCGCCTAGGGCGACAGGGATGCTGATGTGCTGGCCGAGCACCAGACTGAACGCGGTGAAAGCGGTCAGAGAGATGGCACAGCCAATCGCCAGCGGCAGGTTTGCCCACAGACCCATCACCAGAGAGCCAACGCCCGCCACCAGACAGGTTGCCACGAACACGGCAGCCGGCGGGAAGCCCGCTTTGCCCAGCATGCCCGGAACAACGATCACGGAGTACACCATCGCCAGGAAAGTGGTTAATCCGGCTAGGATCTCCTGACGAACACTGCTGCCACGAGCTGAAATTTTAAACCAGGCGTCTAACGAACCGCCGGTACGCGCTGAAGGCGTAGACATAGAAACATCCCCTGAGAGTTTTTTATCATTCGTCCGTCTGCGTGATGGACATTCCACTGCCAGCTAAACGTCATCTTCCTGTGCTGCTTCGTAACGAAGGGGCGTTACGAAAAAGCAAACGATTAACTCCGCGCAGACAAAAACGGTATTCAATGTGACCCGCCAACAGATTTACACCAGGTAAAAAAGGGGCCGGTAAAAAAGGCAAACGATTATCTGGCTTTTATGCTGCTCTTTTCAACTGATGTTTATGCGATCTGACGAATTTTTGCTGATGACGGTGAAGAAATAGACAACGTGTGCGCAAACGTTATCGTCGATGCGCAATCTGATAACATTTTTTGGGACGATCCTTGTCATTTTGCCCCATGATTTTCCCTGCCGCTTTTCATCCCCCAGGAAAATCGAGCGGACCGCCCTGCTGAATGGCCCTTTGCCAGGCAGGCCGCATTTCCACTTTTTTCTTCCACGCCGTCAGGTTCGGCAGTGCCCCCTGTTCACCACGCGCCAGAAGTGCGAAGGCCGGGTAGCTCATCTGAATATCCGCCATGCTGAGCTGTTCCCCGGCAAACCAGGGGTTTTGCGCCAGGTGTGATTCGATAAACGCGGCGTGAGTCGCTAGCTGTTTGTTGAGATATGCTTTCTGCACGCCCTGGCCTAAAACTTTGCCCACGGTGCGCAGGCCAATGGGCACAGGCGGTTTGCCAAGGCTGGCAAACACCAGCTTCATCAGCAACATCGGCATCAGCGAACCTTCGGCGTAGTGCAGCCAGAAGCGATACTGGACCTTTTCCTGCGGGGATAGTGGCTTAAGTTTCTGCTGGGGGTCGCGCGTCTCCTGCAGGTACTCGAGGATAGCACCAGACTCTGCCAGTATGAGGCCTTCATCCTCCAGCACCGGGGATTTGCCCAACGGATGCACTTTCTTCAGCGCCTCTGGTGCCAGCATGGAAGGTTCGCGTTGGTAGCGGACTATTTGATAAGGCAGCTCAAGTTCTTCCAGAGCCCAAAGCACGCGCTGTGAGCGCGAAAGATTAAGATGGTGTACCGTCAGCATCGCCTTCTCCCATGAGTTGTTCAAAATAACTATAGGAACTGTGGCGTAAGGCCGTAAAAAATTCGGCTAAATAATCACCCTTTAGACTGGCAAAACCCGGCTCCCGGCATAGAATTAAAGTGTCAGCACAAACCGGAACCTCCAACCCATTTGATTTACTGAGGCGTGCCGATGTCGGGGGAAACCCTCCCGTGAACCAGCGGGATAGAGAGAAAGACAAAGACCGGAAAACAACTAAAGCGCCCTCGTGTGGCGCTTTAGTTTTTTGTGAATTTGTTGGCTGCAGAAAACAAAAAACCCAGGTTGGTGGCCTGGGTTTTTGTCTGTACTGATGAGCTACTTTAGTAATGCAGCCGCTACCGATATGACATCTTTATAATATCCTAAAGACGGTTGATTTCAACATTATCGCTCACTAATTCGCCACGACTAAAGTAGAATCTGTTCGTCATATCGAGGTTGAATTCTGGGTTAAGGGCTACCCATTTTCCCCGCTGAAACGGGTGGTGCCGTCAGGGCTCCGGCCCGGAAGGTAGCCACTATCGATATGACAATCGCCCCCGTCAGGTTCGGGGAAACGTAAGAGCCAGCCTGGCAGGCTGCTTTCCTTGCAAAAGGAAAATCACGGATGATTGAGATCTTGAACATCATCAAGATGGTGATTGATATCATTGCTGCGATCTTGCAGTTGATCGACTGGTTTAACTAACCGCTCGAAACGTACCTAAGGCGTACTCAGTCACCCGCTGGTACGCCTTTAATATTTATGCCGCCATTCACGTTTCATCAGGAAAGTGCGCACCTGGCCCTTTCTCACCCAGCATATCGCCAGGATTTCGCAGCGGGCAGTCACGATGCGACAGACAGCCGCAGCCGATACAGCCATCAAGCTGGTCGCGCAGCGCCACCAGAGTATGAATACGGCTATCCAGCTCTTCCCGCCACTGAGACGAAAGCTGCTTCCACGCCTTCGGGCTCAGGTTATGCCCTTCCGGCAGCACCCCCAGCGCCTCGCTGATTGTCGACAGCGGAATACCAATGCGCTGCGCAATCTTAATAATCGCGACATAACGCAGCACGTCACGCCGATATCGTCGCTGATTACCTGAATTGCGGACACTTTCAATAAGCCCTTTGCTTTCATAGAAATGCAGCGCCGAAACGGCGACACCGCTACGTTTCGCCACTTCACCCGGCGTCAGCAGCGTTTTGATACGGGGAGATTTCTTTTCCATAAAGCGCTTTACCTCAAGTTAACTTGAGGAATTATACTCGCCCGCAGACAAAACGACGAATCTAAATCGGTAAGAAAGAGGCCGCTTATGTCCCATCAGGAAATTGTTCAGACGTTAATTGAATGGATTGATGAACATATCGATCAACCCCTTAACATAGACGTAGTCGCCAGAAAATCAGGCTATTCAAAGTGGTATCTGCAACGGATGTTCCGCCAGGTGATGCACCAGACGCTGGGCGACTATATTCGCCAGCGGCGCTTGTCGATGGCGGCGGTGGAGCTCAGAACCACTCAGCGCCCAATTTTTGATATTGCGATGGACCTGGGGTACGTCTCACAGCAGACGTTTTCACGGGTGTTCCGCCGGGAGTTTGATCGCACCCCGAGCGACTACCGCCATCAGATCTCGGCCTGAAGCACCTGACGCGTCACCCACTGCGTTGAGCGCTGCTGCCACTGGATAAATTCCTGCGGCGGCATGGCCTTCGCAAAGTGCCAGCCCTGGCAGTATTGCACACCACGCTTATGCAGCCAGCTAACCTGTTCAGCGGTCTCCACTCCTTCGGCAATAGTTTTTAGCCGCAGACTTTGCGCCATTTCAATAATATGTTCGGCAATCAGGTGGCTGGTGCTGTTGGTGGTTAAAGTATCCACGAAAGATTTATCGATTTTCAGGATATCCACGTTCAGCGAATAAAGATTGTGCAGGTTGGAATACCCGGTACCGAAGTCATCAATGGCCACTTCATAACCCGCCTGGCGGAATGCCTGGATCACCGGAGTAGTTTTCGGTACATCAATGAACCCACGCTCGGTGACCTCAATTTTTATCTGCTGCGCACGAACCCGATACTGCTGCGCTTTATCGGAGATCATCGCGATTAGTCGCGAAGAGTGAAAATCCGTCGCCGACAGGTTAATAGAAATATACAGATGCGGATGTCTTTCGAGGAATTCACCCAGATCGGCAAAAACATGCTCAACCACGTAATCCGTCACCTGCTCAATTAACCCCTCTTTTTCGGCAAGGGGAATAAATTCCGCCGGGCTCATCACCGGGCCGTCAAAACCAGGCCAGCGCAGCAGCGCTTCTGCGCCCACACACTCATTGTTTTTGATATCAATGATTGGCTGATAGTGCAGGCGTAATTGCTGTTTATAAAGCGCACGCTGCAGGAGGCGCTTTGGAGAATTAAACCGCTGGCGGGTGCGCATCCAGACCATCAGAATAATAATGCTGCAAATTAACCCCAACGGCAGGGTCAGAGCAGCCTGATGCCAGAAATTTTGGAAATAGCGCGCTTCCGATGACGACATAATAATCGCAATCGGACGTTTCTTTGAAAGCTCGATAATATAAAAATGCTTATCCTGCTGGAACGCATAATTTGTATCGCGGATCAGCGGTTTTAGCGTATTCGGATTAGCCTTTTCGCTAATCGAGAAGAATTCATTGGTTTTGGTATCGTAAACGGCAAACGACAGCGAAGGGTCGTCAGTGACGATCTCACTCCAGGAAAGAGGGTTGATGACCACAACGTAATTCCCATGTTGCAGATAGGTCATTTTATAACCTGGGAAAAACGGCGTATCGCGATAATAATAAATGGCAATATCAGGATGGCGGCGGTAATTAGGCTCAGGCATTTGCCAGGCGTTTTCCTGCGATACAGAGGTGGAACAGAAAAACTGGTTGCCCTCGGCGTAGATGATGTCTTCAACATACAGTCGTCCACGAACAATATTCAGCATGGCCTGCTGATGCTCGGGTGAACAAACTGTACCGGTAAAGCTTTTTGCCGCCTCCTGGGCCAAATCGACCTGACGAATCACCTGTTCCGTTTTGCTCAGCGCGATTTCAGCATAGGTCGTTAGCTGGCTATGCGTTTCAGATCGGGCTCTTAGCTGGGCAAACCAAAGTGCAAGCATCACCGGCAGGAGCACAACGATGATGACTCCCAAGCCTTTGAGCACGTTGCCTCGCGCACTTTGATTCATATTCAGCCTGATATCCCTGCATATTATGTGCCTGCTATTCAGGCTGGATGCTTTCTGACAGGTGATTACGTTGCATCAATCAATCAACATTAGCAACCGTCTTTTGCCCTCAAAAACCTAATATTTGGTTATGACGATAATATTTTCCCATAAAGCAAACTAAAAGTGGTGATTAAGTTTTTATTAAGTTCACTATTTATTAAGCATTCACCGACTTTACGCTTAAAACTTTAGCAATCTGGCATTTAAGTTAAACCTAATAAGAATAGCAGGCGGAGGAAAAAACGCCGCCTGCGTCTTCAGATGACAGGAAGTGACGCGAGCAATGTTTTACCTCGCCCGGAGCGTTTCGCTTCATAAAGCGCTTTATCCGCCAGGGTTAATAGATGGGCAGGTTCATGGGTATTGTGGGAGACGGCCAGGACGCCCGCGCTAAAAGATAAAGGGATAGAAACTTCGCCGAACAAAAAAGGTTGCCGCTGCAAATGGCTGCGGATCTGGTCCGTCAGCGCCATCGCCTGGGCAGGATCCGCGCCAGGCAACAACAGCAGGAACTCCTCCCCGCCAAGACGGCCAAAGCGCGATAAATCTAAACACTGCTCACGAATGCACTGGCAGAAATAGATGAGCACATCATCACCGACGCTGTGCCCCCAGCAGTCATTAATTTGTTTAAAGTGGTCAAGATCGATCATCACCAGCATAAAGTGTGTCTCATGCCGTTCTGAATGACACTGTTCAAGCGACTGCTGCAGATACTCCAGAATGGCCAGCCGGTTGTAGCAACGGGTCAAAGCATCCGTAGTCGCTTTCAGCTTCAGCAGATTTTCCACCCTTTTTCGTTCCGTAATATCAACGCCGATATTCAGGATTTCGCCGTCTGGCAGCATAATATTGGACCATAGCGTAGCCAGCACGGCCCCGTCTCTTCGGCAGGGATACCATTCGTGCATTTCCAGAGTGGGAGAATAATTCACCGACTCGCGGACCCGCTGCCGGGTTTCCTGATCGGGATAAAAGAGCGCCAGCGGATCGGTTTGCTGATTGATTTCCTCCAGCGTCCAGCCAAAAACCCGCTCGCATTCTCCATTCCATAATATACAGCGGTTATGTTTATCAAAGGAATTCATCAGCACCGGAGCTCTGTCAAAAAGAATACGGTATTGATTCACAATATTCTGCAATTCCAGGGCGTTGCGCTCACGGGTAATTAATTCAGTAATATAATCGCGTAACTTTTCCGCGATCACCGTAGCTACGCTGCGTAAGATCATTGGAGAATATAAGGGCTGGTCAAATGCCAGAAAAAGAAAGGCTCTGGCATCACCCTGCAAAGGTAATACCCGGCACAGCACTCCGCATTGCAGCTCCTGGGCCAGCGGGTGATCGTCAGAATAGAGCAGCCTGCCAACATTTTTATGCCAGCACTTTACCCGCCAGTACGTCTGCTGTTGGCGCAGAAGCGTGAGCAGATCGTTTGCCGCCTTTTTAGGTGCGTGCGGACAGCCCTGCACCTCAAGGTGCGTGGCATCGCCATCCTCCAGCATAATCCAGGATAATCTTGCCCCCATCGTTTCATGGATGAGTGCCAGAACTTCAGCCAGCGGGCGGGAAGACGCCAGACCCGGCATCAGCCTGGCCAGACGGTGCAGGCTTAATTCTGCATCGTTGATTGCTGTGTGTAGTCTCTCTTTTTTCATTTTTTCAATCACAGGTTTGTGGATGACAAATCCTGCAATGAATAAATCAGATACCGATTCGCATGATTAAGCATGGATTAATCATGAAAGCGTACATTCAGATAAACGAAACACGCTGTGTTGTCTTAAAATAATGACAAGTAAATAAAATTACCAATAAAATCAATAGCTGATTAATTGATCGCAAGTAAAATTAATTGTCCAGAAAGCATAATCCAGGAAGCCTGTGCTGTAAATATTGTACAGCTGCTTAAATGAGGTAATGATTTGCTATCTCGCTGAAATATCTGGCAAGAGAAAGAAAATATCCCAAAGAATATATTCTTGCCACCGCCAGTCACTCGCGGTGAACGCGACTTTGCACAAAAAACTCGCGTTTCAGACTGGCTAATAAAAAGACAAATGTGATATAGTTCACACATATTATGAAACGCAAAACGTTGTTTCATTACGTTCGCCAATGCCTGCCGATAGCCAGAGTGTGATGACTCCACTGAGCAACGCCGCGCTATCCTACGGGCTCCGTACTCAGAGGGTTGTTCGATGGTTTCCGTCTCCACCGGTCTCGTGCTGTTACGCTGGCCGTTAGTCAGCGCCGTGTTGATGTTTCTGGCCAGTACGCTAAAGATCCAACTGCGTAAATCCGATTATGCCGGGCTGGCCGTTATCTGTAGCCTGCTGGGCGTGGCTTCTGCCTGCTGGTTCGCCACCGGTTTGCTCGGGATTACGCTTATCGATATCAGCCTGGTGTGGAACAATATTAAAGACGTAATGGTCGACGTGATGAGCCAGACACCGCCGCAGTGGCCTGTCGTTATGAGCTGACAGGTTGAGCTGATTTATTGGCCCTCATACAAAAGAATCAGATAGCGCTTTCCCTCGGGAAGGCGCTTTTTTTATCTGCATTTTCAGCCCCGCATTGACCTCCGATTTGCCTCCTTTACCTGTTTGGTTGGCTAAAATAAAAGGATGCCTCATGCAGGACATTGCCCTATGAACACGCCATATAGTCCGCGCCGCATTTTCACTCTCTTCACTTTCCTTGCCTTACTGCTGGCGACTGGGTTTGCCTGCGCTGACGCCAAAGACGATGAGGCTCCCAAACCCAATGAGGCCTTGCCGTTACAGGTGAATATGGATGAGATGCTCAAGCCCTGGAAAGGCGATTTACCCGGCATGCTCGATCGGCGCGTGATCAGGGTTCTGACCACTTACAGCAAAACCTTCTTCTTCATCAATAAAGGCACACAGCGCGGTGCCACCCACGATTTGTTTATCGAGTTTGAAAAGAACCTCAATCAGCAGCTGGCAAAAGATAAAAAATTACAACAGCGCCACCTGAAAGTACGCATTATCTTTGTCCCCGTCGCCCGCGATCAGCTTTTCACTGCACTAAATGAAGGTAAAGGCGATATTGCCGCCGCCAATCTGACCATCACGCCTTCCAGGGAACAGCAGGTCACCTTTACCCAGGCGCTGTACCCGAATGCGAAAGAGCTGCTGGTGTCTGGCCCTGCCTCACCCAAAGTGGAAAATCTTGAACAGCTTTCGGGAAAAACCGTGTTTGTGCGTTTTTCATCAAGCTATTACGAAAGCCTGAAAGCGTTAAACGATCGTTTTGCTAAGGAATCTCTTCCTCCGGTGAAGCTCGAAGCCGCACCGGAATCTTTGGAAGATGAAGATCTGATTGAGATGCTGAGCGCCGGACTAATTCCGCTGATCGTCGTCGATCGGCATAAAGCCTTGTTCTGGAAACAGGTGTTTCCAAAAATTGAGGTGCATGAAAACGTGGTGCTTCGCGATAACGCGGAAATCGCCTGGGCGGTGCGTAAAGACGATCCTCAGCTTCTCGCGCTGCTGAACAATTTTGTCAAAACCAACGGCAAAGGCAGCAAGCTGGGCAATACCCTCCTGCTGCGCTATCTGAAAAGTGCGGATTACGTGAAAAATGCCGCAGCGGACAAAGAACGCCAAAAATTCCTCAACATGGTGAGTCTGTTCAGGAAATACGGTGATAAATATCAGGTCGACTGGCTGCTGATGGCGGCCCAGGGCTATCAGGAATCACGGCTGAATCAGAAAGTGCGCAGCCCGGTAGGAGCGATTGGGGTCATGCAGGTGATGCCGAAAACGGGTAAAGAGCTGGACGTCGGGGATATTCATACCATTGAACCCAATATCCATGCGGGCGTGAAGTATATGCGCTGGATGATCGATCATTACTATGGCAATGAACCCATGAGCCAGCTCGACAAGGCACTTTTTTCCTTTGCCTCTTATAACGCTGGCCCAGCCCGCATCGCCAAACTACGCGTAGAAACTCAGAAACGTGGATTTAACCCGAACGTCTGGTTTGGCAACGTTGAAAACCTGGCGGCGGAAAAAATTGGTGCGGAAACGGTGACTTATGTCAGCAATATCTATAAATACTACATTGCCTATCGACTGATTATGGATGAGGTTGAACGCAAACAGAAAGTCACCGGCAAACCTGTACCGATACTGGCCGCTCCGGAGGCAGAAAAAGCAAAAGCCTCGTAAACGAGGCTTTTGCAATCGACTGATGCGGTCTGAATGAGGATCAGAACGGGATATCGTCGTCGAAGTCCATTGGCGGTTCATTAGACGGCGCTGGCGCTGCGGCCTGCTGCTGTGGACGGGACTGCGCGCCGCCGCTGAACTGGTTGCCGCCCTGTGGCTGCTGTGGCTGACCCCAGCTACCGCCCTGCTGCTGACCGCCTGCCGGAGCACCGCCGCCCTGACGGCCGCCGAGCATCTGCATGGTGCCGCCCACGTTGACCACGACTTCAGTGGTGTATTTTTCAACGCCGGACTGATCGGTCCATTTACGGGTACGCAGCTGGCCTTCGATGTAGACCTGGGAACCTTTACGCAGGTATTCCGCAGCCACTTCCGCCAGTTTGCCGAACAGCACAACGCGGTGCCATTCAGTCTGCTCTTTCATTTCGCCGGTAGCTTTATCGCGCCAGGATTCAGAAGTCGCCAGCGTAATGTTGGCAACTGCACCACCACTCGGCATATAGCGTACTTCCGGGTCCTGACCCAGATTACCGACGAGAATCACCTTGTTTACGCCTCTGCTGGCCATGATCGTGTCTCCTGAAAACGAATCTAAAAAACGTGTCTTAATAGTTTAAGCGCGGGATTGTAGCATTACAAAGTGTCGATTTGATAGTTTGCGAGCCGGATTCCAGGATTCTGTTACGACTTTCAGCCTTGCAGTAAACCGCACAGACTGGATCCCAGTACTGTATATTCATTCAGGTTAAACTGTGTCATAATTAGCCGTTTCCGCCGTTGGTCCTTCTGACGAACCAGGCAAGTCTCTACCGGGAAAGGTGAATGGATAAGATCGAAGTTCGGGGCGCCCGCACCCATAATCTCAAAAACATCAACCTCGTTATCCCTCGCGACAAATTAATCGTCGTGACCGGGCTTTCGGGTTCGGGTAAATCTTCGCTGGCGTTCGACACGCTGTATGCCGAAGGGCAGCGGCGCTACGTTGAATCACTGTCGGCCTATGCGCGTCAGTTCCTGTCGCTGATGGAAAAACCGGACGTCGACCACATCGAAGGTCTGTCGCCAGCGATTTCCATCGAGCAGAAATCCACTTCGCATAACCCGCGTTCCACCGTCGGCACCATCACCGAAATCCACGACTACCTGCGCCTGCTGTACGCCCGCGTAGGCGAGCCGCGCTGTCCGGATCACGATGTCCCGCTGGCGGCGCAAACCGTCAGCCAGATGGTCGACAACGTGCTGTCGCAGCCAGAAGGCAAACGTCTGATGCTGCTGGCCCCGGTGATCAAAGAGCGTAAAGGCGAGCACACCAAAACACTGGAAAACCTGGCAAGCCAGGGTTACATCCGCGCACGTATTGATGGCGAAGTCTGCGACCTTTCCGATCCGCCAAAGCTGGAGCTGCAAAAGAAACACACCATCGAAGTGGTCATTGACCGCTTTAAAGTGCGCGATGACCTCACCCAGCGCCTGGCAGAATCTTTTGAGACCGCGCTGGAGCTCTCCGGCGGCACCGCTATCGTCGCTGATATGGACGATCCAAAAGCCGATGAGCTGCTGTTCTCGGCCAACTTTGCCTGTCCAATTTGCGGCTACAGCATGCGCGAACTGGAACCACGTCTGTTCTCGTTCAACAACCCGGCGGGTGCCTGTCCGACGTGCGACGGCCTCGGCGTACAGCAGTATTTCGATCCAGATCGCATCATTCAGAATCCAGAGCTTTCCCTGGCGGGCGGTGCTATCCGCGGCTGGGATCGTCGTAACTTCTATTATTTCCAGATGCTGCGCTCGCTGGCGGAGCATTACGAATTTGACGTTGAATCACCGTGGGGCAGCCTGAGCGCGCACGTGCAAAAAGTTGTACTGTACGGCTCCGGCAAAGAAACCATTGAATTCAAATATATTAACGACCGTGGCGATACCTCCGTGCGTCGTCATCCGTTCGAAGGCGTGCTGCACAACATGGAGCGCCGCTATAAAGAGACGGAATCCAACGCGGTGCGCGAAGAGCTGGCGAAGTTCATCAGCAATCGTCCGTGCGCCAGCTGCGACGGCACGCGTCTGAATCGTGAAGCGCGACATGTGTTTGTTGAAAACACCGCGCTGCCGACCATTTCCGACATGAGCATCGGTCACGCGATGGACTTCTTCAACAACATGAAGCTGTCCGGTCAGCGTGCAAAAATTGCCGAAAAAGTGTTGAAAGAGATAGGCGATCGCCTGAAGTTCCTCGTTAACGTCGGTCTGAACTACCTGACCCTTTCCCGCTCGGCGGAAACGCTCTCCGGCGGCGAAGCCCAGCGTATCCGTCTGGCCAGCCAAATCGGCGCCGGGCTGGTTGGCGTGATGTACGTGCTGGACGAACCGTCCATCGGCCTGCATCAGCGCGATAACGAACGCCTTCTCGGCACGCTGATTCATCTGCGTAACCTCGGCAACACGGTCATTGTTGTTGAGCACGACGAAGACGCGATCCGCGCCGCCGACCACGTCATTGATATTGGTCCAGGCGCAGGCGTTCATGGCGGTGAGGTCGTTGCCGAAGGCCCGCTGGAAGCCATTATGGCAGTGCCGGAATCACTGACCGGCCAGTTCATGAGCGGCAAACGTAAAATCGAAGTACCGAAGCAGCGCGTACCCGCTAACCCGGAAAAAGTGCTGAAACTGACCGGCGCACGCGGCAACAACCTGAAGGACGTCACGCTAACAGTTCCGGTCGGGCTGTTCACCTGCATCACCGGGGTTTCCGGTTCCGGTAAATCCACGCTGATTAACGACACCCTGTTCCCGATTGCGCAGACGCAGCTTAATGGCGCGACGCTTGCTGAACCTGCCCCATATCGTGAGATTTCCGGGCTGGAACATTTCGACAAAGTGATCGACATCGACCAGAGCCCGATTGGACGTACTCCGCGCTCCAACCCGGCGACGTATACTGGTGTGTTTACCCCGGTTCGTGAACTGTTTGCAGGCGTACCGGAATCCCGTTCACGCGGCTATACGCCGGGCCGCTTCAGCTTTAACGTACGCGGCGGACGCTGTGAAGCCTGTCAGGGCGACGGCGTGATCAAAGTTGAAATGCACTTCCTGCCGGACATCTACGTGCCGTGCGACCAGTGCAAAGGCAAGCGCTATAACCGTGAAACGCTGGAGATCAAATACAAAGGCAAGACTATTCACGAAGTGCTGGATATGACCATTGAAGAAGCTCGCGAATTCTTTGATGCTGTTCCGGCTCTGGCGCGCAAGCTGCAAACGCTGATGGACGTGGGCCTGACCTACATTCGTCTCGGCCAGTCTGCCACCACGCTCTCTGGCGGTGAAGCGCAGCGCGTGAAGCTGGCGCGTGAACTCTCCAAACGCGGCACCGGCCAGACGCTGTACATCCTTGATGAACCGACCACCGGCCTGCACTTTGCCGACATCCAGCAGCTGCTGGAAGTGCTGCATCAGCTCCGCGATCAGGGCAATACGATTGTGGTGATTGAGCATAACCTGGACGTAATCAAAACAGCCGACTGGATTGTCGATTTGGGTCCGGAAGGCGGCAGCGGCGGCGGTGAAATTCTTGTTTCCGGCACCCCGGAAACCGTCGCAGAGTGCGAAGCCTCGCACACCGCTCGCTTCCTCAAGCCAATGCTGTAATCACTCTGAAAGCTGCTGTCGGATATCCTCCGGCAGCAGTCCCATCGCCTGCTGATACGAAGCATCCACCAGATAGTAAATTTGCGAGTCCGGAAGCGATCCGTCGAGATAAACGGTGCTCCAGTGCGCTTTGTTCAGATGCTGGCTTGGGCGCACGTCACCGTGCTGCTGGCGCAATAACTCGGCCAGCTCAGGACTTGTTTTCAGCGAAGTCGCCGGACGGCCCTCCACCTCTTTCACCATGGCAAACAGCACGTCTGAAACCTTGATCTGCGTGGCTTTCCAGTCGCTGTGAACGCTTTGCTCCGCGCCAGGCTTGCTCATGCAGTATTGCAGCAACTCCGAAATGGTCATTTCTGTTCCCCTCGTCGTTTTGCGATCCGTTTTGAACGTCGTCTGATTCAGTGTGCAGCAAGTCGGGGGAAAGGGGAATCGGTTGTGATTAAAAAAACGGCAACCATTAAGATTGCCGTTTATCGTCTCAGTATTCTGAATTGACGATCACTTCTTCGCCAAACGCTCCGGCATTAGGCAGCG
Organism: Enterobacteriaceae bacterium 89; assembly: GCA_014156375.1. Classification (GTDB taxonomy): domain Bacteria; phylum Pseudomonadota; class Gammaproteobacteria; order Enterobacterales; family Enterobacteriaceae; genus Scandinavium. The sequence continues at coordinate 587,009 of RQJH01000001.1, forward strand.
GTTTGTAGGTGGAGTTTGAAGCCCGCAGCACGCGGATCCCACGCGCGCCAACGTCGTGCGCCGCGGTGATGTCGTTATCCGAATCGCCGTAGAAGATTTTGATATTTTTCTGCTGCAGCCACTGGGTCTTGGTGTTCTGGTCCGGCTTGTCACCGGCGAAAATGACCGGGTTCATGCTGGTTGCCGGGATCAGGAAATCGTCCTGCAATGTTTTGCTGACGGTTTCTGTTTTTGTTTCGCTGCGTCCGGTAACGAAGTAGATGCTGTCGCCACGCTTCACGTGCATCGCAATCAGCGCGCGCGCCACCTCTTTCGGAATGCTGAATTCATCCCAGCCGTTATTCATCTTTTCCCAGAAGTCCGGGTTTTTCAGGTATTCCTCACTCTCCGGCGAGTACGTTTTTTTACCGCGCCAGAAGCCAGGGCTCGAGAAAAGGACGGTGTCATCGATATCAAAACCGACGGCCATCGGCGGACGCCCCAGCAGACTGTTTTCAATCTGCGCCACTGATACCCAGTGGATCGGCGTCTGTTCGGCGAGTTTCGCGACATTTGTACCGACATAAAGCGGCGAAGGTGATGAGGCGTGAGCATCGGCAACCGTGCTGCTTACCGTAAATAACAAACAGATGGCGCTCAGTGCCAGGCTAATTTTGCGCATTGCTATCCCTAAATGGTCCGATTGTTGTTTTTTGAGTTCGCGGGGGTGGTCAAAAGCCAGTCTGACCATAACCAGATAAAGGCATGAAGGGAAGGAATATCTGCCTGGAATGTCATAGAAAAGGGTGATGATCACACTAATCATCACCCTTACAGGAACATGCCTGACATCAGGTGCAACACCAAATGTCAGTAAGCACTCACATTACAGCGGAGAACGCCTGCGCCACGCGCTGTACGTTGCCGGAGTTCAAACCAGCCACGCACATGCGGCCGCTGGCAATCAGGTAAACACCAAATTCTTCACGCAGGCGATCGACCTGCTCCGGGCTTAATCCGGTATAGCTGAACATGCCACGCTGCTTCAGCAGGTAATCGAAATTCCCCTCTGGCATCGCCTGTTTCAGTACCGTGACCAGCTCCTGACGCATCGCCAGAATACGGGTGCGCATGGTTTCCACTTCGGCAAGCCATGAGGCTTTCAGCTCTTCGTTATTCAGCACCAGAGAGACAACCTGCGCGCCAAAATTCGGCGGGCTGGAGTAGTTACGGCGTACCGTTGCTTTCAGCTGGCCCAGCACGCGGCCCGCCGTTTCGCTGTCTTCACAGACCACGGACAGCCCGCCAACGCGCTCACCGTACAGTGAGAAAATTTTCGAGAATGAGTTGCTGACCAGCACCGGCAGGCCCGCGCCAGCGATAGTGCGGATGGCGTAAGCATCTTCTTCCATACCCGCGCCAAAGCCCTGATAGGCGATGTCGAGGAACGGGATCAGGTTGCGCGCTTTCAGCACCTCGGTCACGGCATCCCACTGAGCGTTCGTCAAATCGGCCCCTGTAGGGTTATGACAGCACGGGTGCAGCAGAACGATGTCGTTTTCCGGCAGGGCGTTGAGAATTTCCAGCAGGGCTTCGAAACGCACGCCGTTAGTTTCTTCATCAAACCATGGGTAAGTACTTACTTCGAACCCAGCCCCTTCAAATATGGCGATGTGGTTTTCCCAGGTCGGATCGCTGACCCAGACTTTCGAAGCCGGGAAATAGCGTTTCAGGAAATCAGCACCGACTTTCAGCGCGCCGGAGCCGCCGAGGGTCTGAATGGTCGCCACGCGCTTTTGTTGCAGGACAGGATGGTCAGCGCCAAAAAGTAGTGGAGCCACGCCGTTGCGGTAGGTGTTCAGGCCTTCCATCGGCAGATAAACGGTCGCCCCGTGCGGCTGTGCGTTAAGGCGAGCTTCGGCTTCAGCCACGGCTTTAAGCTGCGGGATAATACCGTCTTCATTGTAATAAAGACCGATACTGAGGTTCACTTTCTCACTACGGGGATCTTCTTTGAATTTTTCCATCAGCGAAAGGATGGGGTCGCCAGCGTAGGCGTCAACTTTCTGAAACACGCGATGATTCTCCGGTTTACACAGGGCAGGTTTTACCACAATAAACCGGATACGCAGGAAGGTCGAGGGGATGTTCAGAGGACAGGCCCGGCTGACATTGCGTCACCGGGCCGTTAAACAACAACTATTTGCCAACGTACTTCATCGCCACCCGCGAAGTCAGTCGGGTGATAAGCTCATAAGCGCTGACTTTGGTGATTTCCGCAATACGCTCAACGGGCAAACCTTCGCCCCACAGCACCACCGGATCGCCCGCTTTGTCGGCCGCTTCTGGCCCTAAATCGACGCAGATCATGTCCATCGCCACGCGCCCTACCACCGGGACTTCGCGACCGTTAACCAGCACCGGCGTGCCGGAAGGAGCCGCGCGCGGGTAACCGTCACCGTAGCCCATCGCCACCACGCCAAGGCGAGTGTCACGTTCACTGGTCCAGGTTCCGCCGTAACCGACCGGTTCCCCGGCTTTATGTTCGCGGACGGCAATCAGGCTGGAGGTCAGCGACATGACCGGCTGGAAGCCAAAATCCTCGCCCCACGGTTTGCCTTCAAGCGGTGAAACCCCGTAAAGAATGATGCCCGGACGCACCCAGTCAAAATGAGACTGCGGGAACAGCAGAATACCGCCGGATGCTGCAATCGAACGCTGTCCGGGTTTACCTTCGGTGAAAGTGGTGAAGATATCGAGCTGCTGTTCCGTCGCCCCGCTTTCCGGCTCGTCCGCGCGGGCAAAGTGGCTGACCACGTTAACCGGCTGGCGCACATTTTTGCACTGGCTCAGGCGCTGATAAAAAGCAGAGGCCTCTTCCGGACGCACGCCTAAACGGTGCATCCCGGTATCCAGCTTCATCCACACCGTTACCGGCTCTGGCAAATCAGCCTGTTCCAGCGCTTCGAGCTGTTCGGGATTGTGGATTGCCGTATGAAAGCCCTGAGCTGATATCAGCGGCAGATCGCTGGCATTAAAAAAGCCTTCCAGCAGCAGGACCGGCTGGCGGATACCGCCTTCACGCAGTCGCAGTGCTTCTTCCAGCCGGGCGACGCCAAAGGCATCGGCGTCGGGGAGCGTTCGCGCAGTCTCAAGAAGACCGTGTCCGTAGGCGTTCGCTTTCACGACTGCAACAAGCTTGCTGGCGGGAGCCAGTTCACGCAGGCGTTGCAGGTTGTGTCGCAGAGCGCGGCGGTTAATGACTACAGTTGCCGCTTGCATTTGAATTCCTTGAAAAATGTTTGCTTTAGTTGCCTGATTTATTATGAAAAGCCATCCTCTAAATCATTCGAGTCACAGCAAGGCGGCAAGACCGTGAATCCCCAGGAGCTTAGCTAACTAAGTGACTGGGGTGAGCGGGTGCAGCCAACGCAGTTGTGGCTCGAAGGATGACGAGGATTATTCGTCGTCGTACTGTGGCCCTGCGTAGTTATCAAATCGCGACCACTGTCCGTTAAAGGTCAGGCGTACCGTACCGATAGGGCCGTTACGCTGCTTACCCAGAATGATTTCCGCGATCCCTTTCAGGTCACTGTTTTCGTGATAAACCTCATCACGATAGATAAACATGATTAAGTCGGCATCCTGCTCGATGGAGCCGGATTCACGCAGATCCGAGTTCACCGGACGCTTGTCGGCACGTTGTTCCAGAGAGCGGTTAAGCTGCGACAGCGCCACCACCGGCACATGCAGCTCTTTCGCCAGCGCCTTCAGAGAGCGGGAAATCTCAGCAATCTCAAGGGTACGGTTATCCGACAGCGACGGCACGCGCATCAGCTGCAGGTAGTCGATCATGATCAGGCCAATGCCGCCGTGTTCACGCGCGATTCGGCGCGCGCGGGAACGCACTTCCGTCGGCGTCAGGCCGGAGGAGTCATCAATATAGATGTTACGTTTTTCCAGCAGGATCCCCATGGTGCCGGAGATGCGCGCCCAGTCCTCGTCGTCGAGTTGACCGGTACGGATACGGGTCTGGTCCACGCGCGACAGTGATGCCAGAGAACGCATCATGATCTGTTCCGATGGCATCTCAAGACTGAAGATCAGCACCGGTTTATCCTGCAACATCGCCGCGTTTTCGACGAGGTTCATTGCAAAAGTCGTTTTACCCATCGACGGACGAGCGGCGACAATGATCAGATCCGACGGCTGTAAACCGGCGGTCTTTTTATTCAGGTCGTCATAGCCGGTATTCACGCCGGTCACGCCGTCGTGCGGCTGCTGGAACAGCTGTTCGATACGCGCCACGGTGGCATCGAGGACGTCGGCGATGTTCTTCGGGCCTTCGTCTTTGTTGGAGCGGCTTTCGGCAATTTTAAATACGCGTGATTCAGCCAGATCCAGCAGGTCTTCGCTGGTGCGGCCCTGCGGATCGAAACCCGCTTCGGCGATTTCATTCGCCACGGAGATCATCTCACGAACAACCGCACGTTCACGTACGATGTCGGCATAGGCGCTGATGTTCGCCGCACTTGGCGTATTTTTAGAAAGCTCCGCCAGATAGGCAAAGCCGCCGACGCTGTCCAGTTGCCCTTCCCGCTCCAGCGACTCCGCGAGCGTGATCAGGTCAATCGGGCTGCCGGATTCCTGCAGTCGGGCCATTTCGGTAAAAATGTGGCGATGTGGGCGGGTGTAGAAATCTTCTGCCACCACGCGTTCGGCCACGTCATCCCAGCGCTGGTTATCCAGCATTAAACCACCCAACACCGACTGTTCCGCTTCAATCGAGTGCGGGGGTACTTTCAACCCTGCGACCTGCGGATCGCGTTCGCGGGGTTCAGTCTGTTGTTTGTTGAAGGGTTTATTTCCTGCCATAGTGAATGGAGTTACCGAGATAGAGATTGGGTCGAAAGATTAGCATATTTATGGCTTTTGACCCACCCAAATGACTGCGGAGGAAACATGGCAACGCGAATAGAATTTCACAAGCACGGTGGTCCTGAGGTACTCAAAGCGGCGGAGTTTACTCCCGCAGATCCCGCTGAAAATGAGATTCAGGTGGAAAATAAAGCCATCGGAATCAACTACATCGACACCTACATCCGCAGCGGGCTGTATCCGCCGCCGTCGCTGCCAAGCGGCCTTGGCACCGAGGCCGCGGGCGTGGTCAGTAAAGTCGGCAGCGGGGTGAAGCACATCAAAGCGGGCGATCGCGTGGTGTACGCGCAGTCCGCACTGGGAGCATACAGCACGGTGCATAATGTTCCGGCTGACAAAGCAGCCATCCTTCCTGCCGCCATTTCCTACGAGCAGGCTGCAGCGTCGTTCCTGAAAGGGCTGACGGTGTTTTATCTGCTGCGAAAAACCCATGAAATCAAACCGAATGAGCCGTTTCTGTTCCACGCGGCGGCGGGCGGCGTGGGCCTGATTGCCTGCCAGTGGGCAAAAGCGCTGGGCGCACAGCTGATTGGCACCGTCGGTTCAGCGCAAAAAGCCGAGCGTGCGTTGAAGGCCGGAGCCTGGCAGGTGATTAACTATCGTGAAGAGAACATTGTCGAGCGGGTGAAAGAGATTACCCACGGTAAAAAGCTGCGCGTGGTGTATGACTCGGTAGGCAAAGATACCTGGGAAGCCTCGCTGGACTGTCTGCAGCGTCGCGGGCTGATGGTCAGTTTTGGCAACTCTTCCGGACCGGTTACTGGCGTGAACCTCGGCATTCTGAATCAGAAAGGGTCGCTGTACGTTACCCGCCCTTCGCTTCAGGGCTATATCACCACTCGTGAAGAACTGGCGGAAGCCAGCAACGAACTGTTTTCCCTGATTGCCAGCGGAGTGATTAAGGTGGATGTGGCTGAGGCGCAGAAATATCCGCTGACGGAGGCGCGCCGGGCTCATGAGATTCTTGAGAGCCGTGCGACTGAGGGTTCCAGTTTGCTCATCCCTTGATCTCCTAAATAATTCGAGTTGCAGAAAGGCGGCAAGGGAGTGAATCCCCAGGAGCTTACTAAAGTAAGTGACTGGGGTGAGGGAGTGCAGCCAACGCATCTGCAGCTCGAAGTATGACGGAGAAGAAAGAATTAGGGCTTCCCGCAGGAAGCCCTTTCTTTTTTTATCGTTCGCTGTATGTAGGGTACAGCGCGATGAATTCGTTAGCCTGTTAAGGATGACAGATTTATGACTCGCTGCCTATCTCACCCTGTTCAGGTTGTGACGAACCCCGCAAACCCTTAGTAGCGCCAGCGGTCATCGCGGCGATAACGCGTTACTTTTGGTTCTTTTATCGCCCGGATAATCCACACCACCGCCACTGCCAGCAGCAGCCAGGGCAGAAGTTTGATCATCAGCGCGAGCAGGCCACCAAAAAACATCAGCACGGTGGCAACCACGATGGCGGCCAGGATCCCCAGAACGGAAACGCCGGTCACTAGCAGCATGACAAAGAATCCGATGATAAATAACAGTTCAAACATGGCTTATCCCTCAATAAAACGCCCTGCCTTACCCTTTACAAAAACCATGCCAAAGATAACTTATTGAAGTTAAACAAAAACGCCCTGCGAAAATTCACAGGGCGTGGTCAATTTCACTAACTTTTAGCGTAACTTTTAGCGCTTATTCGCCACCAGCTGTAATGCCTGCTCGAGCACGTTGATGTCGGCCCCGGCTTTGTGCGCATTTTCACTGAGGTAGCGACGCCACTGACGCGCCCCCGGAATGCCCTGGAACAGGCCGAGCATATGGCGTGTCACGTGGCCCAGATAGGTCCCGTTGCTGAGCTCGCGCTCAATGTACGGATACATAGCACGCACCACCGCAACCGGGTCAGGATCTGTGCAATCAACGCCGTAAATTTCGCGGTCTACGCTCGCCAGAATACCTGGGTTCTGATATGCCTCACGTCCCACCATCACGCCGTCCATATGCTGCAGATGCTCTTTGGCTTCTGCCAGCGATTTAATGCCGCCGTTGATCGACATCGTCAGGTGCGGGAAATCACGCTTGAGCTGATAGACGCGCGGATAATCCAGCGGCGGGATTTCGCGGTTTTCTTTCGGGCTCAGGCCAGAAAGCCAGGCTTTGCGGGCATGGATGATAAACATCTCGCACTCGCCGTTGCCGGAAACGGTGTTGATAAAGTCGCAGAGGAACTCGTAGCTGTCCTGATCGTCAATACCGATACGGGTTTTTACCGTCACCGGGATCGACACGACGTCGCGCATCGCCTTCACGCAGTCTGCCACCAGTTGAGCATTGCCCATCAGGCATGCGCCAAACATACCGTTCTGCACGCGATCGGACGGACAGCCGACGTTGAGGTTAATCTCGTCGTAACCGCGCTCTTCGGCCAGCTTCGCGCAGTGCGCTAAGGCTGCCGGATCGCTGCCGCCCAGCTGCAGCGCAACCGGATGCTCTTCTTCGCTGTAGGCCAGATAGTCGCCCTTACCGTGAATAATCGCCCCGGTGGTCACCATTTCGGTATACAGCAGCGTATGGCGGGACAGCTGACGCAGGAAGTAACGGCAGTGTCTGTCCGTCCAGTCGAGCATAGGCGCGATGGAGAAACGGTGGGCAGGATAAGCGGTGGTAGTCTCTGGCAGCATGGTGAAAATTTGAGCGTCCGGTTAAACAGGGGCGCTACTATAGCATAAAGAAAAAGCACAGGCGCATGGCCGAATAATGTCGGTTATCAAAACGCCCGGCGGTGCTTCGCTTGCACAGGCCTGCGCCCGGATGTAGGTCCGGTTAGCGCAGCGCCACCGGGCGTAACCGTCAGAACGTCAGGCTCAGCTGAGCGCCTGCGCCCCAGGTTTCATTCTGGCCGTACAGGCCCATCAGGTCGACGTGAACGGTGTTCATCGGCGCGAAGCCCACACCGGCAGTGAAGACGTTGCTGTCGTTGCCTTTTACGTCCGCACGATACCCCGCACGCACCGCCAGCCAGCTCAGCGGCGTCACTTCCGCACCCACGCCAACGTACTGGGAATCATCTTCGCTCTTAAAGCCTTTGGTTTCCGTCAGATCACCGTCGGCGCTCAGCGTCACCAGATCGGTGTGCCACGCCACGCCTGCGGTCACCAGCGGGCGGATCTGATAAGTATCTTTATAATTGGTGGTCACGCCCGTATCACCGTTGGTGATACGCACGTCTTTGGTGTCGATATCCCGCGACATCAGGTTCTGCCCGCTCAGGCCCACGGTCCAGTTCTCACCAAAGTCAGCGGCAATACCGGCGTCGACGTTAAAGCCGGTATCGTCGTTGCGATACTTGCTCTTTTTCCAGTCGTCGCTGTGATAGTTGTCGATAGAAGTGGTGTAGTTATAGAGCCAGGTTTGCTGCAGTTTTGGCGTGACGCCCAGCGACACCGGCACGCCACCGATATCGAATTTACGCGCAATAGCCACACCGTAATCGGAGACTATCGCCGCTTTACCGGAAGCCGTGGAATTGAGGTTTTTAGTAATTTCATCGCTGCCGTTTAGCACGGCCAGCCCCGCCTGCGAGACCGCGAAAGCGTTGGAATTCTGGATGTTACGCAGGTAGTCGATATCGTTCTGATCGATGTTCGAATTCACCACCGCGTGGGCATAAGCCTTGGTGACGAAAGCGAAGGAAACAGCAGACGTCGGTACGCTCACCGCAATACCTGCCCCTGCATTACCGCGCGCGGTTTTTCCTCGCAGATCCTCCATCTGATTGGCCAAATCCCCTGCCGCACTCTGGAACTGATTTAACGTCCCAACAGGATTTCTGAAGATATCCATCGGAGTGATGTTATCCAGGGCATTCCGGTAGCTGTCGATTTGATTGCTGATATCGTCAATCTGATCGCGAAGATTGTCTTTGTCGGTAATCTGCGCGCCCACAGATGGAATAACGACAGAGACATCATCGTCCGGTTTGGATTTCGCCAACAGCGCGGGGTTAATTAATACCGCACTGCCATAATTGGCCGAAGCCACCCCGGTTCCCCCCATTGCATCATTTCTGGCTTCCGACCAGGTATTGGCGGCCTGCGCCTGATTTGCCATAAAAAGAGAAACTGCCGCGGACACTACCGAATATTTGATATTTTTTTTCACTGTAAGCTCGTTATTTGCAGGTGACGTTTATCCCCATTCAGTTATCGGCTGAAAGGGGGTGAACTATTGCTGTGAATAACGATGAAAAAAGCCGCCTGTTAGGGCGATTTGCATTAAGGGACGCCGTGTAAGAGTATGATTATGTGACGCCCCTCAATATTTATAGATGAGATTATTTTTTTCGCGAGGGTTTACCGTCATGCGGACCAAAAAACTGTGGCGGATGGTCAACCCAGCGATCCTGACGCGTCGCGGCATAGTCAGTATTAAGCGGATAATAAATACGGTTATGCTTTTTATTCGCCTCGCCAACCACTAACAAATTAACCTCTTCTTCGGTGTTATTAATAAAGGTGTGGCACACACCGGTTCCTGCCGGAAAACCCACGCTGTCACCGGGTTCAAGCTGCCAGAGATAGCCGTTAATCCACGCCTGAGGATGCCCCTCCAGTACATAAATAAACTCTTCCTCATCGCTTTCGGCGTGCGGATATGAAGTGCGTCGACCCGGCGGCAGGCGTTCATGATGAATACCCAAATGCCGGAGGCCTAATTTTCTCGCCAGCGGCGCACCAATGGAAAACAGTTCCGGGCTGTCGGGATAGGTCGAGTTATCCGGATCTTCCAGATCGCGCCAGTGACGAATGCAGTCAGGTCTTTTCATGTTGTCCTCCATGTTGTGTTGGGACAGGTATAGCACACCCGGCAGATTATCGGCGTTTGTGTCATAACATGATAAAGTAGAGGTTTACTTTTCTCTGACCCGAGGTGCCGATGGACAAGATGACTCCCAAGGATATGCTCACGCAGGCTGAAAGGCTTTGCGCGCAGCGCGGCGTACGTCTGACTCCGCAGCGCCTCGAGGTTCTGCGTCTGATGACCCTGCAACAGGGAGCCATCAGCGCCTACGACCTGCTGGATCTGCTGAAAGTCAGCGAGCCGCAGGCAAAACCGCCAACCGTCTATCGCGCGCTGGAGTTTTTACTTGAGCAGGGGTTTGTGCATAAGGTTGAATCCACCAACAGCTACGTGCTGTGCCATCTGTTCGATAAGCCCTCACATACCTCAGCGATGTTTATCTGCGATCGCTGCGGTGTGGTGAAAGAGGAAGCGGCTGACGGCGTGGAAGACATTATGCACATGCTGGCGGCCAGAATGGGCTTCGCGCTGCGCCATAACGTGATTGAGGCTCATGGTTTGTGTTCTGACTGTGTCGAGGTGGAAGCGTGCAGTACAAAAGACTGCTGCGGGCATGATCATACCATTCAGATCAAAAGAAAGCCGGGGCAGAAATAAGTGCGGGCGGCATGAGAGCCGCCCTGAGGGTTGTACGTCCTTGTACACGGGTAGAAGCAGGGGTTACCAGTGATACTTATTGGAGGTTTCCCAATCTTTCACTTCTTTCTCAGCCTTGTCCTGGGCGTATCCATAACGCTCCTGAATTTTACCGACCAGCTGATCGCGCTTACCTTCAATGACGGTGAAATCATCATCGGTGAGCTTACCCCATTTCTCTTTCACTTTACCTTTCAGCTGTTTCCAGTTTCCGCTGACTTCGTCTTTATTCATGATTCGGTCCTCTTGGTTCAGTGGTGCTGAGTGAAGTATTTTCGCCCGTTCACACATCGTTTTCTGCTGGACGTGATATTCAGTATAGGTAAGGATTTTGCCACTCAGGGATTATTCAGAATCTTTAACCATTCTGTTAAAAAAAGCCGCTATGAGAACCAGGTTCCCTGTTGCCAGTGACGTCGCCAAATCCACGCCAGTGAAAGACCGCGCAGCCCGAGGAAAACCGCAAGCGACAGCCACAAACCGTGATTGCCTAACAAGGGAACCGTCAGCAGCGTCAGGGCAAAACCGGCGGCGGCGACCGCCATGCTGTTACGCATCTCGGCCCCGCGCGTGGCACCAATAAACATCCCGTCGAGCAGGTAACACCAGACGCCGATCACCGGCAATATCACCTGCCACAGCACATAGCGATCCGCCAGTTCCCGCAGCTGCGGTATCGACGTCAGCATCGCCACAATATGCTCGCCGCCGATGGCGTAGATCAGGGCAAAGGCCAGCGCCACAATGCCTGACTGCCGACAGGCGGCCTGCCAGACGTGAAGCAGCTGGCTACCGTCACGCGCACCGAACGCCTGCCCGGAGTGGGCCTCCACCGCATAAGCAAAGCCATCCAGCGCGTAGGCGGTAAAGGTAAGCATGGTCATCAGCACGGCGTTCACCGCCACGATATCGCTGCCCAGACGCGCGCCAAACACCGTCAACGCACCGAAGCACAGCTGTAGCAGCAGCGAGCGCAGCATGATGTCGCGATTCAGCGCCAGCAGGCGACGGATGTTGCCGCGCCAGGCCTCTTTCAGCAGGGCAAAGGAAATGCCGCGCAGATGCAGCACACGGCGCACCATCAGCAGACCAATGAAAAAGGTGACATATTCCGAGCAGGCAGTAGCCAGCGCGGCCCCCTGCACGTTCATGTGTAAGCCCATCACCAGCCACAGATCCAGCACGATGTTCAGCACGTTACCTACCACCAGCAGGATCACCGGCGCGCGGGCGTACTGCACGCCAAGCAGCCAGCCAAGCAGCACTAAATTTGCCAGTGAAGCCGGGGCGCTCAGCCAGCGGATTTCAAGAAAGCGTCTTGCCTGCTCCAGTACGGCATCGCTGCCGCCAACAATATGCAGCGCCAGGTCGATAAGCGGGGTGCGCAGCAGCACAATCAAGGCTCCGGCCCCAAGCGCGAGCAGCAGCGGTTGCACCAGCGCGCGGGCCAGCCTGAGCGGATCTTTAGCGCCATAGGCCTGCGCCGTGAGACCCGTGGTGCTCATGCGCAGGAACAGCAGCAGCATAAACAGGAAGCTGGTCGCCATGGAGCCAATCGCCACGCCGCCGAGATAGACCGGGCTATCCAGATGCCCTATCACCGCGGTATCCACCAGTCCAAGCAGCGGTACGGTGATGTTGGAGAAAATCATTGGCAGTGCGAGACGCCACAATGCCTTATCCGCAGCAGTGAATAGCGACATGAAGAAATCCGTGAGGTATAGGGGAAAAACAAAGTGGCGCCAGAATAGCGCCACTGAGAACTTTTTTTACCGTTCCGGAAGGGGAATTACAGCCATTCACCGTTGCGGATCACGCCAACGGCCAGCCCTTCGATGGAGAAGTTCTGCTCGCGCAGGTTAACCACAATCGGGGAAAACTCGCTGTTTTCCGGCAGAAGCTCAACGGTGCTGCCTTGTTTTTTCAGGCGTTTCACAGTCACTTCGTCGTCGATACGCGCGACCACGACCTGGCCGTTACGCACGTCCTGGGTTTTGTGAACGGCCAGCAGATCGCCGTCCAGAATGCCGATATCGCGCATTGACATCCCACTGACGCGCAGCAGGAAATCCGCGCTCGGCTTGAACATTGCCGGGTCGACCTGATAGTGGCCTTCGATATGCTGTTGAGCCAGCAACGGCTCACCGGCGGCAACCCGCCCGATCAGCGGAATGCCCTCTTCTTCTTCCACCAGCAGGCGGATACCGCGGGACGCACCGGAGACAATCTCAATGACGCCTTTACGTGCCAGCGCTTTCAGGTGCTCTTCAGCCGCGTTCGGGGAACGAAACCCCAGGCGCTGCGCGATTTCCGCACGCGTTGGTGGCATGCCCGTCTGGCTGATGTGATCCCGGATGAGATCAAACACCTCTTGCTGCCTGGTCGTTAACGCTTTCATTCCGCCCCCTGGGTGTATATACAGTTATGCTGTGAGTATATACAGTTGATGGCGAATTTGGAACCACAAAACGCACAAAAAACCAGATGGTTGCGTAAATACGTCGTTGCTATCGCAAATGCGACCACAGCAAGGTTCCCCAGGTGATCAGCGCAACGAGGATCGCCAGCGTCACCGCCGCCGAACCCATATCTTTCGCCCGCCCGGAAAGTTCATGATGTTCCGGGCCGATGCGGTCCACCACCGCTTCAATCGCGCTGTTCAAAATTTCCACTATCATCACCATAAGGACCGAGCCGATCAGCAGCACGCGGGTGATCGCATCGACATCCAGCCAGCAGGCAATGATGATGGCAAGTACGACCGCTACTCCCTCCTGGCGAAAGGCCGCTTCGTTTTTCCACGCTGCGCACAATCCTTTCCAGGAATAGCCCGTAGCCTTGATGATTCGGGTGAACCCAGTGGTATTATTAGCCATCAAAAGAACCTTTTATCTTTATTCAACGTCAATGTGACTGCGCGCCCAAAGCGGTAGAACAGATATTCTGTGCACTTTCTGTTATCCTTGCGGCGCATTTGCATGATTAACCAGAGGCTTTACATCGTTTATGTCTGGCTGGCCACGAATTTACTACAAATTACTGAATTTACCATTAAGCGTGCTGGTAAAAAGCAAGTCCATTCCGGCAAATCCTGCCCAGGAACTTGGGCTCGATACCTCACGCCCGATTATGTACGTTCTGCCCTATAACTCGAAGGCGGATCTGCTGACGTTACGCGCCCAGTGTCTGGCGCACGATCTTCCGGACCCGCTGGAGCCGCTGCTGATCGATGGTACCGAGCTGCCGCGCTACGTGTTCATTCACGGCGGGCCACGCGCGTTTACCTACTACACGCCGAAAGAAGAATCCATCAAGCTGTTCCATAACTATCTGGATTTGCATCGCAGCAACCCGGATCTGGACGTGCAGATGGTGCCGGTGTCCGTGATGTTTGGCCGCTCACCGGGCCGTGAAAAAGGCGAAGTTAACCCGCCGCTGCGCATGATGAACGGCTTCCAGAAGTTCTTCGCCGTCACCTGGCTTGGTCGCGACAGCTTTGTGCGCTTCTCGCCTTCCGTTTCTCTGCGCCGCATGGCAACCGAGCACGGCACTGACAAGATTATCGCCCAAAAACTGGCTCGCGTGGCGCGTACCCACTTCGCCCGCCAGCGTTTAGCCGCCGTCGGCCCACGTTTGCCAGCCCGCCAGGACCTGTTCAACAAGCTGCTGGCCTCGAAGGCCATCGCGCGTGCGGTTGAAGATGAAGCGCGCAGCAAAAAAATCTCCCACGAGAAGGCGCAGCAAAACGCCATCGCGCTGATGGAAGAGATTGCCGCGAACTTCTCCTACGAGATGATCCGCCTGACGGACCGCGTGCTGAGCTTTACCTGGAACCGCCTGTATCAGGGGATCAACGTGCACAACGCCGAGCGCGTGCGCCAGCTGGCCCACGACGGCCATGAGATAGTGTATGTGCCCTGCCACCGCAGCCACATGGACTACCTGCTGCTCTCCTACGTGCTTTATCACCAGGGCCTGGTGCCGCCGCACATCGCTGCGGGCATCAACCTGAACTTCTGGCCGGCCGGGCCGCTGTTCCGCCGTCTGGGTGCGTTCTTTATTCGCCGTACCTTCAAGGGCAACAAGCTCTACTCCACCGTGTTCCGCGAATATCTCGGCGAGCTGTTCAGCCGCGGCTACTCCGTTGAGTACTTTGTGGAAGGCGGGCGCTCCCGTACCGGTCGTCTGCTCGATCCGAAAACCGGCACCCTGTCGATGACCATCCAGGCGATGCTGCGCGGCGGTACTCGCCCTATCACTCTTGTGCCAATCTACATCGGCTACGAGCACGTGATGGAAGTGGGCACCTACGCCAAAGAGCTGCGCGGTGCCACCAAAGAAAAAGAAAGCCTGCCGCAGATGCTGAAAGGCCTGAGCAAGCTGCGTAACCTCGGTCAGGGCTACGTGAACTTCGGTGAACCGCTGCCGCTGATGACCTACCTCAACCAGCACGTTCCGGAATGGCGCGAGTCTATCGACCCGATCGAATCCATTCGTCCGGCCTGGCTGACGCCGACGGTGAATAACATCGCCGAAGATCTGATGGTACGCATCAACAACGCCGGGGCAGCCAACGCCATGAACCTGTGCGTGACGGCGCTGCTGGCTTCCCGCCAGCGTTCACTGACTCGTGAGCAGCTCACCGAGCAGTTAGAGTGCTATCTGCAGCTGATGCGCAACGTGCCTTACTCACCGGACTCCACCGTTCCTGCCCTTAGCGCAAGCGAGCTTATCGATCACGCGCTGCAGATGAACAAGTTCGAAGTCGAGAAAGATACCATCGGCGATATCATCATTCTGCCGCGCGAACAGGCGGTGTTGATGACCTACTATCGCAACAACATCACCCATATGCTGATGATCCCGTCGCTGCTGGCCGCTATCGTGACCCAGCATCGCAAAATGTCCCGTGCGGACATGATCCATCACGTTGAGATGCTGTATCCGATGCTGAAAAGCGAGCTGTTCCTGCGCTGGGAAAAAGCCGAGCTGGCCGGTGTTATCGACCTGCTGCTGGCTGAAATGCAGCGTCAGGGACTGGTGAGCATCGACAACGACCAGGTCAGCATCAACCCGTCGCATTCCCGCACCCTGCAGCTGCTGGCGGCTGGTGCGCGTGAAACGCTGCAACGCTACGCCATCACCTTCTGGCTGCTGAGCACCAATCCGTCGATCAACCGCAGCACGCTGGAGAAAGAGAGCCGCACGGTGGCTCAGCGTCTCTCCGTTCTGCACGGCATTAACGCGCCGGAGTTCTTCGACAAAGCCGTGTTCAGCACCCTGGTTCTGACGCTGCGCGACGAAGGCTACATCAGCGATACCGGCGATGCCGAACCGTCTGAGACGCTGAAAATCTACCAGCTGCTGGCGGAGCTTATCGCTTCCGACGTGCGCCTGACGATTGAAAGCGCCAGTCAGGACGCCTGAGAGTAGTGCGTAAATAAGAAAGCCGGGGCAACCCGGCTTTTTGCATTTTTGTCGCTTGCATTCAGATGGGCATTGCCTTCATAAAGAGCACTGATTTCTGCGAGGTTCAGGAGCCCATTATGTCGATGAGAGAAAGACTTGCGAAAGGAATGCTATTCACGGATATGTGTGAAGGCCTTCCGGAAGAGAGACTGCGCGGTAAAGAGCTGATGTATGACTTTAACCACACTCGCCCGTCAGAGGTGGAGAAAAGGATCGGGCTCATCCGTGAAATGCTGGGCAAAGTGGGCAAAAATGCCTGGATTGAGCCTCCGCTAAATTTTGCCTACGGCCGCAATATCTTCGTCGGCGATAACTTCTACGCCAACTTCAATCTGACCGTCATCGACGACTATCACGTCACTATTGGCAACAACGTGCTGATAGGTCCAAACGTCACCCTGTCCGTCACCGGTCATCCCATCGATCCGGAATTAAGAAACACCGGACAAAAGTACGCTTTCCCGATTACCATTGGCGATAACGTCTGGATAGGCGGACGCGCGGTCATTAATCCCGGTGTGACCATTGGTGAAAACAGCGTGATTGGCTCCGGGAGCGTGGTGACCCGTGATATTCCCGCCAACGTGGTGGCCGCAGGCGTCCCCTGCCGGGTAATCAAAACCATTACGGAACGCGACAAAGAATTTTACTTCAGAGATCTGCGCGTTGAGCCGCAGACCAATGCCTGAAAAAGGAACCGGCATGAAAAGCAAATCAGTCACGCTGTACGATGTCGCGGAGCATGCCGGGGTTTCCTATCAGACGGTTTCCAGGGTCATCAACCAGGCGGCCCATGTTTCAGGGAAAACACGTCTGAAGGTTGAGGCCGCGATGGAAGCCCTGAACTATGTTCCTAACCGCGTGGCGCAGCAGCTCGCCGGAAAGCTAAGTCAGACGCTGGGTCTGGTGACTACCAACCTTTCGCTACACGCCCCTTCGCAAATCGCCGCCGCCGTGAAAACCCAGGCCGGGAAAATGCAGTTCAACGTGGTGATATCGATGCTCGAGCAGCCCGGTCTGGCAGCCAGCAAAGCGGCGGTACAAAGCCTGCTGTCTCAACGAGTCGACGGGCTGATCGTCAACATTCCTCTGGAAAACAGCGACGCCCTTGCCCTTCAGGAAGCCTGTGGTGCTGTGCCCGCTATGTTCCTGGATGTCTCCCCCGATTTGCCCGCTAACAGCACCATTTTTGACCCTTTGGCTGGCGCACGGCTTGGCGTGGAACATCTGGTCGAACTGGGCCATCGCAGCATTGCGATTTTGAACGGCCCGCAGAGTTCCGTTTCAGCTCGCCTGCGCTATGAAGGCTGGCTGCAAATGCTTCTTCAGCATCAGTTGAAGCCCGTCGTGGTGATGGAAGGCGACTGGAGTTCAATCTCGGGCTTTGAGCAGGTTTCCCGTCTGCTTCTTGAAGGCAAAACGCCTGGAGCCATTATTGTCGCCAACGATCAGATGGCGCTAGGAGCCCTCCGCGCGCTTGCCGAGCACGGGCTTCGCGTTCCGGCAGATGTGTCGGTCGTTGGTTATGACGATACAGAAGACAGTGCGTGCTTTATTCCCCCGCTGACCACCATCAAGCAGGATTTCAAAGCTCTGGGTAAGGCCTGCGTCGAACGGCTGGTTACGCAGATCCAGCATCCAAACGCTCAACCGTCTGCACAAACCCTTCCCGTCACGCTGGTTGAACGCAAAACCACCGCAGCCCCAAATAATGACGTACCGCAGGCGAAAGCGCTGGCGGATGAGCTGGCACAACTCGCCCGAAGAGTGGCTAAGCTCGGTTAGTTTGTGAGCGCTATCACCGAATTCGGCTCCGGCGCTTTACACCCTTCTGCCTGAAAATCATATTGAGCCAAATTGTGAGCGGATCACAAAAACCTAAAGGACACTCAATATGACGATCAAAGCGGGCAGTCAGGGCGCAACGCTGGCTTCAGTTCTGGCGCGCCGGGACTGGGAAACCCCTTCCGTGGTTCATCTGAATCAGCTCGACGCACACCCGCCTTTCGCCAGCTGGCGCAGTGCGGAGCAGGCCCGCAATGATGAGCCATCGCCACAGCTGCGCAGCCTTAACGGGCAGTGGCAGTTCAGCTATTTCAATCGCCCGGAGTCAGTGCCGGAAAGCTGGATTAGCGAGGATCTGGCGGACGCCGACGCCATTGCCGTACCTTCAAACTGGCAAATGCTCGGCTACGATGCCCCGATTTACACCAACGTTACCTACCCGATCCCGGTCAATCCACCGTATGTTCCCGAAGAGAATGCCACCGGTTGTTATTCGCTCACATTTAATGTTGATCAGACGTGGCTGGCAACAGGACAGACTCGCATCATCTTCGATGGTGTGAACTCTGCGTTTCATCTGTGGTGCAACGGAAACTGGATTGGCTACGCGCAGGACAGCCGCCTGCCTTCCGAATTTGATCTGAGCGAAGTGCTGGTTGCAGGCGAGAACCGCATTGCGGTGCTGGTGCTGCGCTGGAGCGACGGCACGTATCTGGAAGATCAGGACATGTGGCGGATGAGCGGGATTTTCCGCGACGTTTCGCTGCTGCATAAGCCCGCCACCCGCCTCAATGATATGCAGGTTGCCGCTCATCTGAATGAAGAGTTCACCAGTGCCGTGCTGGAAACCCGGGTTCAGGTGCAGGGCGAGCATCACGCAGAAACAGAAATTTGCGTGCAGCTGTGGAGAAATGGCGAGCTGATTGCCGAGAAACAGCAGCCGCCTGGAAGCGAGATCGTCGACGAACGTGGTGCCTACAGAGACAAAACCACGATAAAAATGGCCGTTGAGCGCCCGCTGCTGTGGAGCGCCGAAATACCGAATCTCTATCGTCTGGTAGTCGTCCTGAGAGATAAACAAGGCAACATCATTGAAGCCGAAGCCTGCGACATGGGCTTTCGCAAAGTGGAGATTTCACAGGGCCTGCTGAAGCTCAACGGTAAACCGCTACTGATCCGTGGCACCAACCGTCACGAACATCATCCCGTTAACGGTCAGGTGATGGATGAAGAGACCATGCGTAAGGATATTCTGCTGATGAAGCAGCATAACTTTAACGCCGTGCGCTGCTCTCACTATCCTAATCACCCGCAGTGGTATCGCCTCTGCGACCAGTACGGCCTGTACGTTGTGGATGAAGCGAACATTGAAACCCACGGCATGGTGCCGATGAACCGGCTGACGGACGATCCCGCGTGGCTACCGGCGATGACCGAGCGCGTCACACGAATGGTGCAGCGCGATCGTAACCATCCGTCGATCATCATCTGGTCGCTGGGTAACGAGTCCGGACACGGCAGCAATCACGACTCCCTCTATCGCTGGATTAAATCCGTCGATCCCACCCGCCCGGTGCAGTACGAAGGCGGCGGTGCGGACACGGCAGCCACCGATATTATTTGCCCGATGTATGCCCGCGTCGATCAGGATCAACCTTTCCCGGCGGTGCCGAAATGGTCAATCAAGAAATGGATCGGCCTGCCCGAAGAGGATCGTCCGCTGATCCTCTGCGAATACGCACACGCGATGGGCAACAGCTTCGGCGGTTTCCACAAATACTGGGCCGCGTTCCGCAAACACCCGCGATTGCAGGGTGGCTTCGTCTGGGACTGGGTCGATCAGTCGCTGATCAAACAGGACGAAAACGGTCAGCCGTTCAGCGCCTACGGCGGCGATTTTGGCGATAAGCCCAACGACCGCCAGTTCTGCATGAACGGGCTGGTGTTTGCCGACCGCACGCCGCATCCGGCGCTGTATGAAGCCCAGCAGGCGCAACAGTTCTTCCAGTTCAGTCTGCTCCGCGAGACTCCGCTCAAAATCGAAATCAGCAGCGAATACCTGTTCCGCGAAAGCGACAACGAACGCCTGCTGTGGACGGTGAAACAGGCTGGGACGGTGCTGGCATCCGGCGAAACCCGGTTGCAGATTGCGCCGCAGGGAAAACAAATCATCACCCTCGACGCATTGCCGGAAATCACCCAGCCCGGCGAAGTTTGGCTGACGGTTCAGGTGCAGCAAATTGAAGCCACGCCGTGGTCGGATGCCGGATTGATTTGTGCCTGGGATCAGTGGCAGCTACCGGGCGTACTGTGCGTGGAACAGACACGTGCAGAAGGTGAAGCCCCGCAGGTGGCTATCACCGAAAACCATATCGATATCACCCACGCGCAGCAGCGCTGGTGCTTCAGTCGGAAAACTGGCCTGCTGGATCAATGGTGGAACAACGGCGATGAAACGCTGCTTTCCCCACTCACGGACATCTTCACTCGCGCGCCGCTGGACAACGATATTGGCGTCAGCGAGGCCACTCGTATCGATCCGAATGCCTGGGTCGAACGATGGAAAACGGCTGGCCTGTATGAAATGAGCGCAGAGCTGGCGCAGTGTGACGCTCAGCGGCTTGATTCTGAAGTGCTGATCCGCACCACCCATCGCTGGACGCATCAGGGCAAAACGCTGTTCGTCAGCCGCAAAAGCTATCGCATCGACAGTTCCGGGGAGTTGCACATCACCGCCGATGTCGACGTCGCGTTTGGCATCCCGGCTCCGGCCTGTATCGGCCTGAGCTGCCAGCTAAAAGAGGTCAATCAGGACGTGAGCTGGTTCGGGCGCGGGCCGCATGAAAACTATCCGGACCGCAAACAGTCAGCGATGATCGACAAATGGCAACGACCACTGGAAGAACTGTATACGCCGTATGTGTTCCCGTCGGAAAACGGTTTGCGCTGCGATACTCAGGAGCTGACGTATGGCGACAACCTGTGGCGCGGTCATTTCCACTTCAGCCTCAGCCGCTACGGCCAGCAGCAGCTGCGTGAAACAACCCATCGCCATCTACTTACCGAAGAGCCGGGAAGCTGGCTGACGCTGAATGGTTTTCACATGGGCGTGGGCGGCGATGATTCATGGAGTCCGAGCGTGTCGCCGGAATATCTGCTTGAGGAGCCGCATTATCACTATGCGGTGAGCTGGAAGCGGGGATAGTCTGATTGCCTGATGGCGGATTGCCCGGCGGCGCTTCGCTTGCACGGACCTACAAAAAGAATGCTTTCGTAGGTCCGGTAAGCGTCAGCGCCACCGGGCAAGCTTTTAAACGAGGTAACTCATCGCCAGGCCGATAAACAGCACCAGCCCGACGTAGTTATTGTTCAGGAAGGCTTTAAAGCACGCATCGCGTTCGCGGTCTTTGATCAGCTTCTGCTGGTAAATAAACAGCGCTCCGGCCACGAACACCGACCAGTAAAACTCCCAGTTCAATCCGCTCAGCCAGCCGACGGTCGCCATCAGTGCCAGCACGGCAATCTGCAGCAGACCGATAATCAGCTTGTCGTTTTTACCAAACAGGATCGCCGTGGATTTGATGCCGATTTTCAGGTCGTCGTCGCGGTCCACCATCGCATACTGCGTATCGTAAGCCACGGCCCAGCATATATTCGCCAAGAACATCAGCCAGCAGCTTAGCGGCAGCGCTTCGCTGACGGCGGCATAGGCCATCGGGATAGACCAGCCGAACGCTGCCCCCAGCACCACCTGCGGCAGATGGGTGTAGCGCTTCATAAACGGATACACCCACGCCAGCGCCAGCCCGGCGACCGACAGCAAAATGGTCATCTTGTTGAGCGTCAGCACCAGCAGGAAAGAGAGCAGCACCAGCACCACGAACAGTACGCGCGCCTCTTTTTCACTGACGTCGCCGCTTG
This sequence comes from Enterobacteriaceae bacterium 89, assembly GCA_014156375.1. Lineage (GTDB taxonomy): Bacteria > Pseudomonadota > Gammaproteobacteria > Enterobacterales > Enterobacteriaceae > Scandinavium. The sequence goes on from RQJH01000001.1 coordinate 608,579, forward strand.
GCAGCGGGCGATGAGCGGTGCGCTTCACATGACCATCGAATTTACGGTCAGCATAGTCATTCACCACGCAGCCTGCGGCGCGCATCAGCCAGACGCCCGCCACAAATACCCCGAGGATCCACAGCGGCGGAATACCCGGGCTTGCCACCCACAAGGCCCACAGCGTCGGCCACAGCAGCAGCAGGGTGCCGATCGGTTTATCTGTGCGCATCAGCCTGTTATAGGCCTGAAACTTATTCTGCGTCAGACTCCTCTCCATTCTTTCTTCCTCTTAATACAGCGGTGATGCCGGTAAAAACAGCTCGGTCAGCAGCAGCGGTTTTCCACTCAGCCGCAGGCGGGAACGACGCCCCCACAGCTCAGCATCTTTACCAATCTCAATAAAATCACGGCTCAGGGTCGATGATGTAAACAGGTAGCGCCCGAGCGGCGTATCGCCGAGCTGCTGCAATCGCAGCTCCGGGCCGCTGAGGGTCGATTCAGGCACCACGGTACGCCCGGCAAGCCAGGGTTCACCGTCGGCGCAGAGCAAAATTTCACGCAGCCAGTAGCGCGATTCTTCAGGCAGCAGCGTGAGCTCTTCAGCGACCTCTTCGGGGCCAACGAAATCTTCGCGGATCAGCGTCACCGTCACCCGTTTCCCCTGCTGCTCGAAACGTTTGGTCATGGAATCTTCCAGCAGCAGCCAGTCGCGCAGCTCTGCGTCGAGTTCCGGAAGGGTGGCGAAATAGCTTAGCGCGCGCAGTTGCGCCAGCGCAGGGTGTGACATACCTGTTCTCCGGGTCAAAACTTATCGGCATTGTATCGCAGAAAAGCGTGAACGGGAGGAGGAAAGACGAATATACGATCTTCTGCGCAACAGCGATGCAACATCAGCCGCTGCGTCAGAAAAAGCGGCGCGTCCGGATGGACGCACCGAAGGGCAATTGCCTAAACATCGGCAGTGCGGGGAAAACTCACCCCTTGCCTTTTACACTGCTGATAAAGGTGGAGCGGGCGGAGGTTGAACCCAGGCGCTCGGCCTCGTTCAACAATTTGAGAGCTTTGTCGATATTGCCCTCCTTCACGGCCTGTTTAATGGCGTTGTTAAAGTAGCTTTCGGTGTCGTTCAGCACCGGCTCGCTCTTCGCGGCTGGCGCAGCCGCAGGAGCAGCTACCACAGCTGCGGTCGCAGGAGCGGCAACAGGTGCCGGAGCGCTATAAACCGGAGCCGCCGTATTCCCCACGGTCACCGGAGCGGGGCCGGAAGAGCCGAACAGTGGTCCCACCAGCACGCTGGAAGAGGAAGACGTTTTCACTTTCAGCTTCAGCGTGCCGTCGGTTACGTGGCGGGCAATCGGATCCGGAATATCCGGAACCGCATTACCGGTGCCTTTCGCGTAAGCTTTGGCTGGATCCACCAAGGTGGTGGTTTTTTGCAGGTCCTGCGGAGTCGTAAAGACCAGCACATAAATTTTTTGCTGACCCAGCGCAGGCGTCAGGCGCATCACCCCTTCCAGGCGATCGGCGCTCATTACGCCCGGTTCCTGATAGGTGAAATAGCTGCTTGGGAAGAACGCCGATGGCGTCATGTTCTGATCGAGGATCAGCACGTTCGGCGCATAAACGCTGGTTTGTTTGTTCACTTCACTGGTCAGCGTGATATTCAGCTCACCGATGTTTGCCGGAACGCTATAGGCCGCCACCGGACCGCTGATACCGGGCACGTTCAGTTGCTGACCGCCACCCGCCAGATCGGTGCTCTGGGTTTTAGACTGATCGACCGGGGTCCAGGTCAGCTGCTGCAGAGCAGAAGCCGGAATGGCCGGTGCCGCAGTGGTATTCTGCGGGACGAAATTGACTTCAGCGAAACTGACTGCCGGAACGCTTGCCAGCAGGCCAGCGGAGAGGCAGAGGGCGACGAGACTTTTCTTCATTTTCATTTTTATCACCTCAGGGTTCAGCGTTGCGGTAGCCAGGCAATAGCGCGCGACGCCTAAGTCAGAGGGGGGCTTTCGCCCCCGCTCCTTGGGTCATTACGTCAGATTAACTGCGGATTACCACCAGATTTCCATCTGGGCACCGAAGCTCCACTCGTCGGTGTCACCACGACCCAGACCTGCAGTCTGCATACCGAAGTTAGAGTTGTAGTCGGAGCTGCCAGAAATTGGGCTACCAGACTTGTCGTAACCCCACTTCTCATCCCACTTGGCGTAGGTCGCGAAGACACGGATTGCCGGACGGGACCAGATGCTGTCGCCCGCCTGCCACTGTTGTGCCAGAGTAATTTTGTACTGGTTGTTGGTGTCGCCGGTGTTCTGGGATTTGACGTTGTCGTAGCCGACTTCCAGCAGGGTGCTCATGATTGGCGTCCATTTGTACATCGGGCGCACGCCCACGGTGTACCACTTGGTGCCGTTGTTGTTGTCCCAGTTGATATCCTGGTACATCGCTACGTACATCAGGTCCCAGCTGTCGCCGAGGGAAATCGCACCATGGTCGAGCAGGCGCAGCAGGTGACCGTTGTTGTTAATACCGTAAGCATACAGTTTGCCATCGGCATCGCTGTTACCCAGGCCAATGCCCGCGCCCTGAGACAGGCCTTTACCCTGAGAAGTCATGGAGTCAGTCGCGTACTGCACCACAAACTTGTTGTAGCCTTTCAGCATGCTCTGGGTGTGTTCCGCGGTGAACATCCAGCCGTCTTTAGACGCATTCGGCTGCAGATAGTAGTCGTCGTTGACGTTGGTGTGACCATAATCAACACCAAGTTCCAGCATACCGCCTGGGTTGATTTCCATCTGCGCTAAACGCACGTCGAACACGTCGTTGGCGGTATCAGTGGTGTAATCGCGAACGTTATTGCTGGCGAAAGTAGAAGAGCCGCCCGCTTCAGTAGAACGGGTTGCTGCCAGAGACAGTTTACCGATACCTACATCGATGTTTTCCAGACCCGCACCCGGACCGGAGATATCCCAGTAGTAGAAGTCGATCATGTGAACGTCATGACGCTGGTAGAAGCGCTTACCGGCCCACATGTTGGCGCCTGGCAGTGCGTCGATCAGGTTTTTACCCTGAACGTTGGCTTCACGGAAGGCAGGGTCAGTCGCTTCCCAGTCATTCTGCTGAGCGACGGAGTAAGCCACGTTAGTATCGAAATAGAAGCTCTTATCGCCCTCTTTCCACACTTCCTGACCCAGTTTCAGCTCGGCATACGTTTCACATTCGTTACCAAGACGATATTTACTTTGTGCACCAGTTGCCTGGAAACACTGTTGCGCGCCGCCGCTACCGGTCCAGCCGATACCCGAACGAGCGTAACCATGGAAATCTACGGCACCCGCGTGCGCAGACAAAATGCCTGCTGTCACGGCGACCGCCAGTGGAAGTTTGCGCAGAGTAATCATCATTCTATCTCCTGAGACCATTGCTTTTCTTTTGTTATGGGATTTAAACGCCCGGCTCTTTATGCAGCCGACGACAAGCAGTGCCATCCTCACGGAACAGGTGGCAGCGCTCCGGCGGCAGACCGATAGCGAATGTGGCTCCCTCTTCTATCAACACCACGTCGTTCTGGCGGTAGACCAGGTTTTGACGGATGGCGGGGATCTGGATATGAATTTGCGTTTCGTGACCAAGCTGTTCGACGACCTGAACCACGCCCTCGAGGGTGACATCGGCGATGTCACTCGGCAGAAGGTGCTCAGGACGAATACCTAACGACATGTTGGCGCCGACCTGCACGCCGGTACTTTCCACCGGCAGCCAGATTTGCTGATGGTTGGGAAGTTCAACCTGCACCTGCTCAATAGCTGTAGCGGTGACTTTCACCGGCAGGAAGTTCATCTTCGGCGAGCCAATGAAGCCCGCGACGAAGCGGTCTGCCGGGTAGTGATACAGCTCAAGCGGTTTACCGACCTGCGCCACACGTCCGGCGTCCAGCACCACAATTTTGTCGGCGAGGGTCATCGCTTCCACCTGGTCGTGGGTGACGTAAATCATGGTGCGGCCCAGACGCTTGTGCAGGCGGGAAATCTCGATGCGCATCTGCACGCGCAGCGCGGCATCCAGGTTGGAAAGCGGCTCATCGAGCAGGAACACCCGAGGCTCGGCAACCAGGGTACGACCAATCGCCACGCGCTGACGCTGGCCGCCAGAAAGCGCCTTCGGTTTACGCTCCAGCAGGTGAGCCAGCTGCAGCACTTCGGCCACCTGAGTCACGCGCTGGTTAATCACGTCCTTCTTCGCGCCCGCAAGTTTGAGGCCGAAAGACATGTTCTCTGCCACAGAGAGATGCGGATAGAGGGCGTAGGACTGGAACACCATGCCGATGCCACGCTCTGCGGGCGGCGTGTCGTTCATACGTTTTTCACCAATCAGCAGCTCACCGCTGGTGATGGTTTCAAGACCGGCAATCATGCGCAGCAGCGTGGACTTGCCGCAGCCAGACGGCCCGACAAACACCACGAACTCCCCCTCATGGATGTCGAGATTGATGTCTTTCGACACCACCACGTCACCCCAGGCTTTCGTTACATTTCGCAGCTGTACGCTCGCCATCCCCTTCTCCCTTCGTTACAACCTGTCACTTAAAGAAACATTCGTCTGGGGCCGACTATGCGTCATCAATAACTTCCGTGAATCCTCCACCCCCGCGCTTTTTGCTGGGGGAGGAGACGGGAGGATGAGGGGGGCTAATCTGAACGGCTGACTGGCGGGACCTGGGGAAAATCGTGATGCCGACGACAAAAACGGGCGTCGATTTGTGTGCGCCAGGACTCATAACTGATGTTTATGCAACGCAGATCACACAAATCGGCGATGGGGCGTAGGGTTGGGGAGGATGGAAAGAGGTTGCTAAGAAAGGAAACTGGCCTGCGTAAAAGCCACCAGGCGTATCCACGAGCACATCACCAAAAAGGACGGGATATATGAAGATCAAAACTGGCGCACGCATCCTCGCGCTGTCTGCACTGACCACGATGATGTTTTCCGCCTCTGCCCTCGCCAAGATTGAAGAGGGCAAGCTGGTTATCTGGATCAACGGCGACAAGGGCTATAACGGCCTTGCCGAAGTGGGTAAGAAATTCGAGAAAGATACCGGCATTAAAGTGACCGTTGAACATCCGGATAAACTGGAAGAGAAGTTCCCGCAGGTTGCCGCCACGGGCGACGGCCCGGACATCATCTTCTGGGCCCACGACCGCTTTGGTGGCTACGCTCAGTCGGGCCTGCTGGCTGAAGTGACCCCGGACAAAGCCTTCCAGGACAAACTCTATCCGTTTACCTGGGACGCCGTACGTTACAACGGCAAGCTGATTGCTTACCCAATCGCGGTCGAAGCGCTGTCTCTCATCTACAACAAAGACCTGGTGCCAAACCCACCGAAAACCTGGGAAGAGATCCCAGCGCTGGATAAAGAGCTGAAGGCGAAGGGTAAATCTGCGCTGATGTTCAACCTGCAGGAACCGTACTTCACCTGGCCACTGATTGCCGCCGATGGCGGTTATGCGTTCAAGTTTGAAAACGGTAAGTACGACGTGAAAGACGTGGGCGTGGACAACGCTGGCGCGAAAGCAGGCCTGACCTTCCTGGTTGACCTGATTAAGAACAAACACATGAACGCGGATACCGACTACTCCATCGCCGAAGCGGCCTTTAACAAGGGCGAAACCGCGATGACCATTAACGGCCCGTGGGCGTGGTCCAACATCGACAAGAGCAAAATTAACTACGGCGTAACGCTGCTGCCAAGTTTCAAAGGCAAAGCGTCTAAGCCGTTCGTGGGCGTGCTGAGCGCGGGCATCAACGCTGCCAGCCCGAACAAAGAGCTGGCGAAAGAGTTCCTCGAAAACTACCTGCTGACCAACGACGGTCTGGCTGATGTGAACAAGGACAAACCGCTGGGTGCCGTAGCGCTGAAAACTTACCAGGAACAGCTGGAGAAAGATCCGCGCATCGCTGCCACCATGGCGAACGCCAAAACCGGCGAAATCATGCCTAACATCCCGCAAATGGCTGCTTTCTGGTATGCCACCCGCACGGCGGTGATCAACGCCGCGAGCGGTCGTCAGACCGTGGATGCTGCGCTGAAAGATGCTCAGGGTCGTATTACTAAATAAGAGAAATACCCCCTCTCCCCTGCCCTCTCCCCAAGGGAGAGGGAGAAAGCACGGTTTAGTCCCCTCGCCCCTTGGGAGAGAGTGAAAGACAGACCGGCACCGGAATATTCCCTCTCCCTCAGGGAGAGGGTTAGGGAGAGGGTTGTTTAACGCTGTAGAGGAAGATCCCCATGGATGTCGTTAAAAAGAGTCACTGGTGGCAGAGCGAAACGCTGAAGTGGTCCGTGATTGGGCTGCTCGGCCTGCTGGTAGGCTATCTTGTTGTTTTAATGTACGCCCAGGGGGAGTACCTGTTCGCCATCATGACGCTGATTTTAAGCTCTGTTGGCCTGTATATTTTCGCCAATCGTAAAGCTTACGCCTGGCGCTACGTCTATCCGGGCATGGCCGGGATGGGCCTGTTTGTGCTATTCCCTCTGATCTGCACCATCGCCATTGCTTTCACCAACTACAGCAGCACTAACCAGCTGACTCAGGAGCGCGCGCAGCAGGTGCTGATGGACCGCTCTTACCAGGCGGGTAAAGCCTACAACTTCGGCCTGTATCCGGCGGGCAATGAATGGAAGCTGGCGCTGACCGACGGCGAAAGCGGCAAAAACTACGTTTCCGACGCCTTTAAGCTCGGCGGCGAGCAAAAAATCACGCTGAAAGAAGCGGATGCGCTGCCGGAAGGCGAACGCGGCAACCTGCGCATCATCACTCAGAATCGTCAGGCGCTGAACCAGCTGACCGCCATTCTGCCGGATGACAGCAAAGTGATCATGAGTTCACTGCGTCAGTTTTCCGGCACCCGTCCGCTTTATACCGAAGCGGCCAACGGTGAGCTGACCAACAACCAGAGCGGTGTGAAATATCGCCCGAACAATCAGATTGGCTTTTATCAGTCGGTCAATGCCGACGGTAACTGGGGCGACGAGAAGCTGAGCCCGGGCTACACGGTCAGCATCGGCTGGGATAACTTCACCCGCGTGTTCACCGACGAAGGGATCCAGAAGCCGTTCTTCGCCATTTTTGTCTGGACGGTGGTGTTCTCCGTACTGACGGTGATCCTGACCGTTGCCGTAGGGATGGTGCTGGCCTGCGTGGTGCAGTGGGAATCGCTGAAGGGCAAAGCTATCTACCGCGTGCTGCTGATCCTGCCTTACGCCGTACCGTCGTTTATCTCGATTCTGATCTTCAAAGGGCTGTTCAACCAGAGCTTTGGTGAAATCAACATGATGCTGAGCGCGCTGTTTGGCATTAAACCGGCGTGGTTCAGCGATCCGACCACCGCCCGCTCGATGATCATCATCGTCAACACCTGGCTCGGCTATCCGTACATGATGATCCTCTGCATGGGCCTGCTGAAGGCGATCCCGGACGATCTGTACGAAGCCTCGGCGATGGACGGCGCAGGTCCGTTCCAGAACTTCTTCAAAATCACGCTGCCGCTGCTGATTAAACCGCTGACGCCGCTGATGATCGCCAGCTTTGCCTTTAACTTTAACAACTTCGTGCTGATCCAGCTGCTGACCAACGGCGGACCGGACCGACTCGGCACCACCACGCCTGCGGGCTATACCGACCTGCTGGTGAGCTACACCTACCGCATCGCCTTCGAAGGCGGCGGTGGGCAAGATTTTGGCCTGGCGGCGGCGATTGCCACGCTGATCTTCCTGTTGGTAGGCGCGCTGGCGATTATCAACCTGAAAGCCACCCGCATGAAATTTGACTAAGGAGGGCATCGACAATGGCTATGGTTCAACCGAAATCCCAGAAACTGCGCCTCTTTATCACGCATCTGCTGCTGCTGATATTTATCGCGGCGATTATGTTCCCGCTGCTGATGGTCATCGCCATCTCGCTGCGTGAAGGTAACTTTGCTACCGGTAGCCTGATCCCGGACCAGATCTCCTGGGAGCACTGGAAGCTGGCGCTGGGCTTCAGCGTCGAGCACGCCGACGGTCGCGTCACTCCGCCGCCGTTCCCGGTGCTGCTGTGGCTGTGGAACTCAGTGAAAATTGCGGGCATTACTGCGGTGGGCATCGTGGCGCTTTCCACCACCTGCGCTTATGCCTTCGCCCGTATGCGCTTCCCGGGCAAAGCCACGCTGCTGAAAGGGATGCTGATTTTCCAGATGTTCCCGGCGGTGCTTTCCCTGGTGGCGCTGTATGCCTTGTTTGATCGTCTGGGTCAGTACATTCCGTTTATTGGCCTGAATACCCACGGTGGGGTGATCTTCGCCTATATGGGCGGTATCGCGCTGCATGTGTGGACGATTAAGGGTTATTTCGAAACTATCGACGGCTCGCTGGAAGAAGCCGCTGCGCTGGACGGCGCGACACCATGGCAGGCCTTCCGCCTGGTGCTGCTGCCGTTATCCGTACCGATCCTGGCGGTGGTATTTATCCTGTCATTTATCGCTGCTATTACTGAAGTTCCGGTGGCGTCGCTGCTGTTACGTGACGTCAACAGCTACACCCTGGCGGTGGGCATGCAGCAGTATCTCAACCCGCAAAACTACCTGTGGGGCGACTTTGCCGCTGCGGCCGTGCTTTCCGCTATCCCTATCACCCTGGTGTTCCTGCTGGCTCAGCGCTGGCTGGTTAACGGCCTGACGGCCGGCGGGGTGAAAGGTTAAGTTTCATCGTTATATGCCACTGTAATGCCACTATTATCCTCATACTTGTGACTGTTGTTGGCGGCCTTCGGGCCGCCCTTTTTTTATTCCCGCTTTAAGCGTTTTGAATTGCACAGCCACAGGGTGATCACCAGCAGCAGGATCGCGGCGGAGTATATCAGCACATCGAGCGGGGATTTATGATCGACGATGATCAGCCGCACGATGGCGGTGATCCCGATATACACGAAGTAACGCAGCGGAAAGTGAAAGCCGGACTGAAAGTACTTCACAATCAGCGCGATAAACTCGAAATAGAGGAAGTAGACCACCAGCCCTTCCACCAGCTCGTATTTGCTGGTTTGCTCCGGCGCGAACAGCACATCGGCCAGGTGAATGGTCTCTTTGCCGAGAAAGACAACCAGGATCAGGCCAAGGCTCAGCAGACCGAGATTGAGGACGGTCTGCAAAATGGTGGAGATAAACTCAACGCGTGGACGAGTCAGCGACGTCATACAGCACCTCCTTCGCAGTGGCGAGATCTCTGTATAGCGTAAAAATGTGACGTGGATCTATATTTTTTGTTTATGTTTTATGCGATCGGAGCGGGTATTTCCCCTCTCCCGGACCGCACAATACAGTCCCCTCGCCCCTTTGGGGAGAGGGTTAGGGAGAGGGGAAAGACATCACCTGAAATTAATATTCCGGTCACTCGTCATATCATAAAGCTGGAACTTACGACCCAACTGCTGACCGCCGTCACGCGTCAACGGAGTCCAGCCAATCGCCGCACGGCTGCGGGTTGGGCCGGAAGAGAACAGGTCCAGCGGCACGGAAACATACACGCCCTTGGTGAAATCCCCTTCCCCGTATTCCTGCGCTGAAACGTTAGTTATGGTCGCATACGCACCGACCACCACGCCGCTGTCGAAGTGTTTCGACACCTCCAGCGTGCCGCCTTTATCGCCCGCCAGATATTGCCCGACGCTGGCCTTAATCAGCACATCCGGAGCGAACGAAGGCGTCCAGTACGCTGCAAGATTACCCACTTTGGCGCTGTAATCGGTGAATTTCATCATATCCATCGAGCTGCGCCAGTCACGCTGCTTAACGTAGTTGGCGTCCACGCCGAACGCCCAGTTGCTGTCGACCGGACGCCACAGCACTTCACCACCGACGCCACCGTACATCGTTTCCAGGTAGCCGCCGTAAACCTGGCCGTAGAAGTTATTGCCCAAATACTGGAAATAGTTGGCCTGCAGGTTATTCACGTAGACGTCGTTTTCAACGTATTCGCGGACGTGAGTGCGCACGCGCGGCAGCGTCGAATCGTTTGGCGGGTTGGTGTAGTTAAATTTGCCGTAGTTGTTGGCGATGTTGCCAAACAGGCTACCGGTGGTCAGCAGGTGATCGGTGACCCACCAGTCGGCGGTCGCCATCACCCCCAGCTGATACATGTAAAAGTCTTCCGGGCCGCCGATGGACTGGCTTAGCACCGGATCGACGTGGAAGCCGAAGCTTGATTTATCGATGTACCAGCCCTGCTCGGTTTTATCCGGCACCACAGGGGCTTCACGTTTTTGCACCAGCGCCGTTTCCTGGCCCAGCGGTTCTCCTTCGAGATGGCGTTGCAGGCTGGCAACGTCGGTCTCGGTGGTCACCTGCGGCAGATTAAAGCGGTTTTCCGTCACCCGAATGGTGCGCACGCCATCCGGCAAGTCATTCATGATGATCCGGTTGGCGCGCTCAATGCCTTCCTGCGAGTTACGATATTTCACCTGTTCGCCCGTGACATACAGCGTGTCACCTTTGACCTGAATTTTCGGATCGGCAAAGCCAGCATTGTATTTCAGTGAGGTGAGCTGGCTGGAGACCACCGAGTGCTGCAGGATCGCATCCTGCGGCTCCGGCTGATATTTCGGTCGCGGATTATCGTTATATGATGGGCGCAGATCGTTAAAGTTAGTGCGCAGCGTGAAGCCAAACATCAGGGTGTTGCCGCGCTCATAGCTGAGGTTAACGTCGGCCCAATCCGTCACGCGATAAATAGCGCCGACGTTAAACTTGCTCTTCTGCTCAATCTTCCCGGCAAACTCCTGGCTGTAGTCGTTGCCTTCGTACTCCAGCTTCAGGCGCAGCGGCTGCCACGGCGTCTGATATTCCACACCGCCAAACAGGGACGTCGGGCCGCGGAACATCTGACTGCCGTCCATCGAGCCGGCCTGGCGATAGCTGTTATCGCGATAGCAAAACTTTTCGTCGTAGCTGCATAACGGGTTTTTGACGTTGCCGCTGGTGCCGAGATAACCCCAGCCGAGCCCAAGGCTGAAGTCAAACGGCCCCCAGGCTTTGCTGGCTACCAGATATTCCGCATCAAACAGGCCCGTGCCGCCAATATCACGCGCGCCTATCGCCACCTGCGGCAGCCAGTAGCCCTCTTCCCACAGGCGTAACTTCAGGTCGAAGGCTTTGTCTTTATAAGTCTGATCGCCGGAAAAGGCTTCCACGCTGCTGTACTGTTTGGTACGCACGTCGGTGTAACGCAGCGTGGTTTCCAGCCACGGAAACAGCTGGATCGAAGCAGAGTAGTAGCGATACTGATCGTTATCGCGGTAGTTCATACTCAGCTCACCCTCGCGGGCCATTCGCGCGGTCGGCGTTTGCATCAACCCCACGCCGCCGAAATCCGACTGCGACGGGCCTATGGGTGCCGGATACGTTTCTGCATGACAGGCCGCGCTGATGCTCAGCGCCAACAGGCTAAAGAGATGGCTTTTTTTCATTGTTCCGGGATCCGCTGTGCAAGGGCGCGAAGAAGCTCAGCGTTCAGATCTTCATACTTCTTCGTCCAAAGTGAGTCGGCGAAACCGACAAAAATCGTGCTCCCTGGCATAGGTTCGATATGACGCTTGTTCCAGTACGCCACCGGGGCTTTCTCCTGACGACCATCCGGATAGATAACCCACGCGTAGCTGCGATCTGCGCCGCTTAGCAGGCTCATATCGTCGAGATAGCTCACTACGTCTTTGCCCGGCGTAAAGGCCACTTTTCCCGGCTTATTGACCAGGCCAAAGATATTGATGGTGGTGGGCTGCGGCCCAACCCACAGGCTGTACTGCCCTTCCAGCGGCGGATTACGGCGGCGGCTGAGGCGAACAATGTCCGGATCGAGACGGGCAAACTGCCTGCCGGTGATCTTCAGCGCCTGAAGCTGCTGGATCAGCGAATGAATCGCTGCGGCCTCATCGTCGCTTGCATCTGCGGCTAACGCGGCCAGCTTGCCGGACAGCGCCTGCTTTTGCTGTTCTGCGACGGCGGTGGCCTGTTTTTCGGCGATAACCGCTCCCGGCCACCAGCTGTTGGCTAAGCGCGGCTGATCGACCAGATCGGACAGGTGCGCAGCATCGGTCAATGTTTTAGGGTCTTTCGCACCGTTGATGTAGACCTCAACGGTGCCAGCGGCGAAGGTTAGCGGCGTAATGAACAGCACCAACAGCGCAGCGCGGGAAAAGGTCATCATTGCTTCGCCGCCTTAATCATGAAGGTTTTCACCGGGAAGAAGCCTGCGCCGAGGTACTGTTCGGACTGGCGAACCTGTCCTTCACTGTCCAGCCAGAACCGGTTGCGCCAGCTCGTCTGGTCAGTGCTGGCGTCTTCTACCAGAACGCGCACCGATGTCGATTTACCTGCGAGAGTCAGGGTATCGGTGCCGTCCCAGTGAAATTCAGAATGCACCACGGCGTAGCGCACCTGTCGGTGCTCCGTCCAGCCCATGGTGCGTGTCCAGCTGGCGCCATCGACTATCTGGTTTGGCTTTATCAGTGGATCATCATCAAGATTGCTGACACTCAACAGGTTATCGCCGCCAAGCAGCGTTTTGACGATGCGGCCGTGCCGGGTGGCAATGGTGCCCCGATCTTCCGTCGCCCATTTCTGCTGGCCGTTCTCTGAGAAAGCGAGCACAGCAAAAAGCTGCGGCCCGTTGTTAAGCTGCATGTACTGGCTGGCGTAAGGCATGTTCTGGATATCGTCATCGGTCAGCTGCACGCCCGGCGTGCCGAAAATGCTGTGCCACAGAGATTTGCCAACCCCTTCCGTGCTGGCAGAACAGGCCTGAAGCAACAGGCAAAGTAGAACAATAATGGGTCGCTGCACGACTCTTCTCCGGGGGCAAAATAACCACACCGAAGTGTGGTTAGGATTAATGACCCGTAGGACTTAGCGGGTACTGGTGGTGGTTGTGGTGGTGGTTCCGGTATTGGAGCCATCACCACTGCCGGTCGCCGCCAGTGCGACACCCACGGCCGAACTTACGGCGCTGGCGCTGGTTGCGGCTGAACTGCCAGCCGATACCGACGTCGCTGCCGACCCTGCTGCATCACCGGTTTCCACCGGATCCGCAAAAGCAGAAGTCGCCGCAAGCGCAGAAATGGCAAAAATGCCATACAGAACTTTCTTCATTGCTATTTCCCTTCATTGGTTGAATGAATGGAGATTCACCTGAGAAATTCAGGCGAATTCGAGTATACACAACTCAAAGCGCTGAATTACGACACAGCAAATAAGCAGATGGGATTTAGGATAATGCGAAGAAAGGGCGATTTATTTAAATTTTGAAATAATAAAAACGCTAAAATTCAATTAATTAAAAAATATACACTCTCAAGATAATCCTAAAAAACAAAATATGAATAAATAATCACAGCTCTTTTTAGGATTAACCTGAAGTACGATGGCGAGGATTATCCCCTGTATTTTAAGCGGGAAACTAACACTTATTTCCTCTCATCCGATCCATTCCCTCCGCCCAAATACGGATTCTGCGATCGGGATAATCCGATCCTCGAAGACATTGCCAGTCTGCCCGCCAGCATGTCCATCAGAGACAGGTTTTGGCCAGACCCAACGGCTAAAGTGAACACCATTCTTTTTCAGAGGGCGATTCCATGAAAACATTCACCGTTGGCCTGTTCGGCATTGGCCTTGATACCTACTGGCCACAGTTTCAGGGGTTACGCGAGCAGCTTGAAGGCTATCTGAGCCAGGTTGACCACCAGCTTCAACGTCGCGAAGTGGCGGTGGTTAACGCCGGGCTGGTCGACAGCCCACAGACCATGGACACCGCCACCGCGCTGTTCGCCGCTAAAAACGTGGACGCGCTGGTGCTGTATATCACCACCTACGCGCTGAGCTCCACCGTGCTGCCGCTGGTGCAGCAGCTCAATGTGCCAGTGATTATTCTGGCGTTGCAGCCGGAGAAAAAAGTCCCCTGCGCCGCTATCAATCAGCGCGCCGACAGAGGCGAACGCACCGGACAGTGGCTGGCACATTGTCAGGCCTGTAGCGCACCGGAGCTGGTCAACGTCTTCCAGCGGGCGAATATTGGCTACACCCTGGTACCGGGCTATCTGCACGATCCGCAGGCCTGGCAGGAAATCGACAGCTGGCTTGACGCTGCCACAGCGGCAAAAGCACTAAAGCAAACCAACGTCGGCGTGATGGGCCATTACTACAACGGCATGGTCGACGTTTATTCCAATATGACCAACCTGTCGGCCAAATTCGGCGTGCGCTTCAAAGTGCTGGAAATTGACGAACTGGTCGCTGCGCTCCCTGCCATTACGGACGCTGAACGCCAGCAGAAACGTGCTCAGGTATTGCAGGCGCTAAGCGTCGATCCCGCCTGTGAGGAATATGAGCTGCAGCGGGCCATCGCCACTTCCATCGCCCTCGACGGTCTGGCGGCACGCCATCAGTTAGGTGCGATGGCGTACTACTACGAGGGCAGCGCCGGGTCACCGCAGGAAAACATCATCACCTCGGTGATCCTCGGCAACACGCTGCTGACGGAGCGCGATATCCCGGTAGCGGGCGAGTGCGAAATCAAAAACGTCATCGCGATGAAAATACTCAGCCTGCTGAAAGCGGGAGGCTCCTTCTCTGAGCCGTACGGCATTGATTTCGATAACGACACGGTGCAATGGGGTCACGATGGTCCGGCGCATCCGCTGATGTCGGCGGAGAAAGTCCGCTTAGTGCCGCTGCCCGTTTACCACGGCAAGCCGGGGAAAGGCGTGTCGATTCAGATGACCGTCAAACCTGGTCCGGTGACGTTCCTTTCTGTAGTGGAACACTTGGATGGTCGCGTCACCCTGCAATTTGCCGAAGGGGAAGCCGTGGAGGGCGAAGTGCTGGATATCGGCAATACCAACAGCCATTACCGCTTCCCGATTTCTGCCCGCGAGTTTACCCGTCGCTGGTGTGAAGGCGGTCCGGCGCATCACTGCGCGATTGGCATTGGGCACGTTGGGGAGAAAATTGCGGCGCTGGCTAAACTACTGAGGATTGAGAGTTTGAGAGTTGCGTGAATAAATTGCCCGGTGGCGCTTACGTTTACCGGACCTACATGAATTGTAGGCCCGCGCAAACGCAGTGCCGCCGGGCAAAAGCCTGAGTTTATTTCCAGGCTTTATAACGGTTAATCAGGCCATTGGTAGAACTATCGTGGCTGCTGATTTGCTTGTCATCTTCCAGCTCTGGCAGGATACGGTTCGCCAGCTGTTTGCCCAGTTCAACGCCCCACTGGTCAAAGGTGTAGATGTTAAGGATCGCGCCCTGGGTGAAGATTTTGTGCTCATACAGCGCAATCAATGCACCGAGGCTGAACGGCGTAATTTCACGCAGCAGGATGGAGTTGGTCGGGCGGTTGCCTTCGAACACTTTGAATGGCACCACGTGATCCAGAGTGGCCGGATCTTTACCCTGATCGCGATATTCCTGCTCAACCACTTCGCGTGATTTACCGAACGCCAGCGCTTCGGTCTGGGCGAAGAAGTTAGACAGCAGCTTCGGATGGTGATCGGACAGGGGGTTGTGTGACACCGCCGGAGCGATGAAATCACAAGGAACCATTTTGGTGCCCTGATGGATCAGCTGGTAGAACGCGTGCTGACCATTGGTGCCCGGCTCGCCCCATATGATTGGGCCAGTCTGGTAATCGACAGGGTTGCCGTTACGGTCAACAAACTTACCGTTGGACTCCATGTTGCCCTGCTGGAAGTACGCCGCAAAGCGGTGCATGTACTGGTCGTATGGGAGGATCGCTTCGGTTTCTGCACCGAAGAAATCGTTGTACCAGATGCCGATCAGCGCCAGCAGCACTGGCAGGTTTTTCTCTGGAGCAGTGGTGGAGAAGTGCTTATCCATAGCGTGCGCGCCGGACAGCAGCTCAACGAAGTTGTCGAAACCAACGGACAGGATGATCGACAGACCAATCGCGGACCACAGGGAGTAACGACCACCGACCCAGTCCCAGAACTCGAACATGTTGGCGGTATCAATACCAAACTCGCCCACGGCTTTGCCGTTGGTGGAGAGCGCAGCGAAGTGTTTCGCCACGTGCTTCTGGTCACCGGCGGTTTTCAGGAACCAGTCGCGCGCGCTGTGGGCGTTGGTCATAGTTTCCTGAGTGGTGAAGGTTTTGGAAGCGACCAGGAACAGCGTGGTTTCCGGGTTCACTTTCTTCAGCACTTCGGCGATGTGGGTGCCATCGACGTTAGAGACAAAGTGCATGTTCAGATGGTTTTTGTACGGACGCAGCGCTTCGGTCACCATGAACGGGCCGAGGTCAGAACCGCCGATACCGATGTTAACCACGTCAGTGATCGCTTTACCGGTATAGCCTTTCCAGTTTCCAGAAATGATCTGTTCTGAGAAATGCTTCATTTTCTCGAGAACGGCGTTCACTTCCGGCATCACGTCTTTGCCATCAACAATAATCGGCGTATTGCTACGGTTGCGCAGGGCAACGTGCAGCACGGCGCGGTCTTCAGTGCGGTTGATCTTCTCGCCGGAGAACATTGACTTGATGGCACCAGAAAGATCGGTCTCTTTCGCCAGCGCCTGCAGCTTGTTCAGGGTCTCTTCGGTGATGCGGTTTTTGGAGAAATCCACCAGCATCAGATCGTCGAACGTTGCGGAAAACTTAGTGAAACGGTCGCCATCTTTCGCGAACAGGTCCGCAATGGTGACATCTTTCATTTCATCGTAGTGTTTCTGTAGTGCCTGCCAGGCAGAAGTCTGCGTTGGATTGATGTTTTTCATAGCAATACTCTTCCGATTTTGAGAACTGTGACTTCGGTCGATTGTAGCGCCTGCAGGCAAAAATTGTGATGGTTTTTATGCCATTGCCCGTCGGGATACCATAAACCGCCAAAAAGCTCCGAAAAGTATAGCGGTTATAAGCGCCATTACTTGGGCTTATCGCTGCATGAAAAATCCGCATAATCCCAGCGTTGACAGCGTGAGGCACAACTTTTATTTATGGATACAGTATTTGCGCCTGCACCGGTTTTCGTTTTGTTCTTGTGTCAGGGTCGCTTTTTTCTTTCCTGACACGAGGTCGTGATGACAAGTCTGGTTGTAGCAAAATTTGGTGGTACCAGCGTCGCTGATTTTGACGCAATGAATCGCAGCGCCGACGTGGTGCTGTCTGATGCCAACGTACGTCTGGTGGTACTTTCTGCCTCGGCGGGCGTCACCAATCTGCTGGTCGCTCTGGCGGAAGGTCTTGAAGCCACAGAGCGCTTCGCCAAACTCGATGCCCTGCGCCAGATCCAGTTCGATATTATTGAGCGTCTGCGCCATCCCAACGTTATCCGTGAAGAAGTGGAACGCCTGCTGGAGAACATCACCACGCTGGCGGAAGCCGCTTCTCTCGCCAATTCCCTGGCTCTGACTGACGAACTGGTGAGCCACGGTGAGCTGATGTCGACCCTGCTGTTCGTCGAGATCCTGCGCGAGCGCAATGTGCCGGCTCAGTGGTTCGACGTGCGTAAAGTGATGCGCACCAACGACCGTTTTGGCCGCGCCGAGCCCGACGTGGCGGCACTGGCTGAACTTTCCACCTTACAGCTGGCACCGCGCCTGGACGAAGGTCTGGTGATCACTCAGGGCTTTATCGGCAGCGAAGCCAAAGGCCGCACCACGACGCTTGGCCGTGGCGGCAGTGATTACACCGCTGCGCTGTTAGCAGAAGCGCTGCACGCCAGCCGCGTGGATATCTGGACTGACGTTCCAGGCATCTACACCACTGATCCTCGCGTGGTCCCGGCGGCTCAGCGTATTGATGAAATTGCCTTTGAAGAAGCCGCTGAAATGGCGACATTCGGGGCCAAAGTGCTGCATCCAGCGACTCTGCTGCCAGCCGTGCGCAGCGATATTCCCGTGTTTGTCGGCTCGAGCAAAGATCCCAAAGCGGGCGGCACCCTGGTGTGCAACAAAACCGTGAATCCGCCGCTGTTCCGAGCGCTGGCCCTGCGTCGTAAACAAACGCTGCTGACGCTGCACAGCCTGAATATGCTGCACTCCCGCGGTTTCCTTGCGGAAGTCTTTGGCATCCTTGCGCGCCACAATATCTCTGTCGATTTGATTACCACGTCGGAAGTTAGCATCGCCCTGACGCTGGACACCACCGGCTCTACCGCCACCAGCGATACCCTGCTGACGCAGTCGCTGCTGATTGAGCTTTCAGCGCTGTGTCGTGTAGAAGTCGAAGAGAACCTTGCGCTGGTCGCGCTGATTGGTAACGACCTGTCGAAAGCCTGCGGCGTGGGCAAAGAGGTGTTTGGCGTGCTGGAACCGTTCAACATCCGCATGATTTGCTACGGTGCTTCCAGCCACAACCTCTGCTTCCTGGTACCAGGAGCAGAAGCGGAAGAGGTCGTGCAGAAACTTCATCACAATTTGTTTGAATAAACATCGTTAGCAGGATAAACATTAACGCTAAGCCGGGCTCGAACCCGGCTTTTTTATACCTATAAAACACAACACAATTTCAAGGAAAATAATATGTTATCTCTGCTGACGAGGCTGTTTCCGCTCTGGGCGGTGCTGCTTTCGGTCCTCGCCTACAAAACGCCCACTACTTTCACCCCAATTGGCCCCTGGGTCACTACGCTGCTGATGCTGATTATGTTCGGTATGGGCGTGCACCTGAAAATTGATGATTTCAAACGCGTGCTCTCGCGCCCGGCTCCGGTTGCGGCGGGCATTTTTCTGCATTATCTGGTGATGCCGCTCGCGGCGTGGCTGCTGGCGATGCTGTTTCATATGCCGCCTGAGCTGTCGGCGGGGATGGTTCTGGTGGGCAGCGTGGCCAGCGGCACGGCATCCAACGTGATGATTTTTCTGGCGAAGGGTGACGTTGCGCTGTCGGTCACCATTTCCTCGGTATCAACCCTGGTTGGCGTGGTTGCCACGCCGCTGCTGACGCGTCTGTACGTCGATACGCACATCCAGGTCGACGTGATGGGCATGCTGCTCAGCATCCTGCAAATCGTGGTGATCCCGATTGCGCTGGGTCTTGTCGTTCATCATCTGCTTCCGCGCGTGGTAAAAGCCGTGGAGCCGTATCTGCCTGCATTTTCGATGGTCTGCATTCTGGCCATCATCAGCGCCGTGGTGGCCGGTTCCGCTTCGCATATCGCATCGGTCGGTTTTGTGGTGATTATTGCGGTGATCCTGCATAACACCATTGGTCTGCTTGGTGGCTACTGGGGCGGTCGTCTGTTTGGTTTCGATGAATCCACCTGCCGCACGCTGGCGATTGAAGTGGGGATGCAGAACTCCGGTCTCGCGGCCGCGCTGGGGAAAATCTACTTTGGCCCGTTAGCCGCCCTACCCGGCGCGCTGTTCTCGGTCTGGCACAACCTTTCCGGCTCTTTGCTGGCGGGTTACTGGTCGGGAAAACCAGTTGAAAAAGAGAAGATAGATATCGCCAAAGAGAGCTAATCGCTCAGGCTTAATAGCCGTTGATTAGAA
Source organism: Enterobacteriaceae bacterium 89 (assembly GCA_014156375.1). GTDB lineage: Bacteria > Pseudomonadota > Gammaproteobacteria > Enterobacterales > Enterobacteriaceae > Scandinavium. The sequence continues at coordinate 628,100 of RQJH01000001.1, forward strand.
AATCCAGGGCATCGCGCAGGGCGGTGCGATGCCCTGTGAGATCGGCAATCTTTTGCCCGATCTGTTTTTCAGGGATCCCCGCCGCCATATGCACCAGCACGGCATAGTCTTGCCCATCAATTGGAATAACAGGACAGAGTTTGGCAGGAAGCTTTCTCCCCTCGAATTTTGCGCACTCGACGGCAGGAGCGACCAGGACATGCTTCAGCACATTTGCTACCGGATGCTGTAAGTTGACCAGAACAGAATAAGCCCCTTTCCCAGCCCCTAAGTTTTCATAAGCGCAGAATTGCTCCATTAAAACGACCTCTGGAAATCGCTGAAGGAACCATTCTCATCGACAAACTGATTCACGGCGTCGATTGCCATTCGATTTTCATCAAGCCATCCCGCCCTCTGATGTTCTCTGATCTTCTCTGCTAGCGCCTCACTTAGCAGGGCCGAAAGATTAATATCCAGCTGACGAGCCTGTTCAAGCAGTTCTGGCGAAAGGGAGACATTGACGGATTTTTTAATCGACTTACCACGCATGACAACCCCCATTGGAATGCGCATGTTTAAAGTCAGATTATCGGATTGAGGCAGCATTTTCTATCTCTCCATGACAGGGTTTTGTGGACAGTACGCCGTTTTCCCGCGCTGTTCATCATTCAGGTAAGTGATTTGCGTACTGCTTTCCAAAATATTGTCCATAGCGGCTAAACGCACGTTTAAAGCTTTATTCACCGTTTCAAGTGCATTTGCTTTACACTGGTCATCCCTTCCCTAAGAGATTAAACGCCATGGCAACGCCACGCTTAACCCAGCAGGACATGACCGAAGCCGAACAGCGGGAGCTGAAAACACGCCTCGACCGCTCGCGCATTGCCCACGGAAGAGTGCTGACCAACTCCGAAATTAACCACATTAAGAAAACCTACATCGATCAGCTGATGGCCGCGCGAGAAGCCGAAGCGAAGAAAACTCGTCAGGTGAAGAAAAAGCAGACTTATAAAGCGGATAAGGAAGCGACGTTTACCTGGTCGGCCAGCACGCCGGCTCGCGGCAGACGCTAACAAAAAACTGCCTGATGCGCGACGCTTATCAGGCCTACAAAACCGACGATTGACGTGTTTTTGTAGGCCCGTGCAAACGCAGTGCCGCCGGGCAATTCAGAGGCGGTTTAGCGCCCCTTTTTCTTCCGTCCAGGTGAAGCAAAACGCTTACGGTTAGCCATTTCAGCCGGGGTTTTAGCCATATTCTTCCCGCCGCCGACGGCTGGTTTTTTCGCAGGCGTTGCCGCTGTTTTCGGTTTGGCCTTCGGTTTAGCCGGTTTGGCTTCGGAGGACGAACCCTCAATCAGCTTAAACAGCTCTATCAGTTCGTCATCAGTCAGGTCACGCCATTCGCCGAGCGGCAGGCCTTTCAGGCTGACGTTCATGATGCGGGTACGTTCGAGCTTGGTCACATCAAAACCAAAGTGCTCGGTCATGCGGCGGATCTGGCGGTTCAGGCCCTGCACCAGAGTAATGCGGAAGGAGAATGGCCCTTCCTTTTTTACTTTGCATTTTTTGGTGACGGTGCCGAGGATCGGTACGCCTCTGCCCATCCCCAGAATAAATTCATCGGTCACGGGCTTGTTGACCGTCACCAGATACTCTTTTTCGTGATCGTTGCCGGCGCGCAGGATTTTATTCACCAGATCGCCGTGGTTGGTGAGGAAAATCAGCCCCTGCGAGTCTTTGTCCAGGCGACCAATCGGGAACACGCGTTTGCTGTGGTTGACGAAATCCACGATGTTATCGCGCTCGCCGTCCTCGGTGGTGCTGACAATGCCAACCGGTTTGTTCAACGCGATTAATACCAGATCGTCCGCCTCACGCGGCTCAATCAGTTGCCCGTTCACTTTCACCACATCGCCAGGCACCACCTGATCCCCCACCACGGCGCGTTTGCCGTTGATGAAGACGTTGCCCTGTTCGATGTAGCGGTCGGCGTCGCGGCGCGAGCAGATCCCGCTTTCGCTGATGTATTTGTTTAATCGGGTTGATTGGTCTGGCAGCATAGTTTCTCCTGTAAAGGCGAACTATACCGCAGGCTGATAGCCTTCGAAAATAGCTATCAGCCTGTTCGTGGGGTTAATAGTCGTCGCGGTCGTCGTCTTCGTCCGGCTGCTCCATCACGCTGTAGGCCACGGCGCAGAACAGGGAGTTCAGACGCTTCATATCGCCAAGCAGCCCCAGGTGCAGCGAGCTGGTTTCAATGCTCTGCACGTTCTGCTGATGCAGACGCTCAACGTGGGCGTGAGAGTAGCGGCGGTTCATGATGCGGAAGCGGTGCTTGTTACGACGCAGACGGCGGGCGCTGTCGACGTCGCTGGTGAAGAACACCGACATCGCCAGCTGCAGATTGCTGACCAGCTGATCGAACAACGCATCCAGCTCTTTCAGGCCATCGACGGAAAATGCCCGCCGTGCGGCCAGCGATTTATCGGCGATTTCACTGCCCATTCTGTCCACAATATCGGAGGCCTGCTCCAGGTTCAGCGACATTTCGATGATTTCTGCCCAGCGGCGAGATTCCTCTTCCGCCAGCTCATCTTTCGGCATCCGCGCCAGATAAAGCTTAATCGCGGTGTACAGCACGTTGATGTCATCGGCAATCTTGCGCAGCTCTTTCTCTTCACGCGGCTCGCCGTGCATCACCTTGCGCAGGCCATCCATCATGTTTTCCATCGCGTCCCCCATTCGCAGGGTTTCACGCGCGGCATTGGCCAGCGCCAGCGTCGGCGTGTCCAGCATCGTGGCGTCCAGATGCTTGGGCTTGAGGCGACCGTCCAGCTCCGGCGATTCCTGAATAATGCGCTTGCAGAATCGCGCCATCGGATCGACGAACGGCACCATCGCCAGGCAGCGGATCAGGTTGTAGAAGACGTGGAAGTAGATAACCAGCTCAGACTTCGCCACCGGCAGTTTCGCCATCGAGTCCGCCAGAATATGCACAAACGGCAGCACGATCAGGCTGCCCACCAGTTTGAACAGCAGGCTGCCGAGCGCCACGCGACGGGCGGCGGCATTGGCGGTACTGTTGTTGAGCATCGCCAACAGGCCAGATCCAAGGTTGGCACCAATCACCAGACACAGCGCGACCGGGAAGGAGATCACCCCGGTGGCGGTTAATGTGGCGGTCAGCAGCACGGCGGCGAGGCTTGAGTAGGTGATAACGGCAAACAGCGCGCCAATCAGCGCATCGAGCATCACGTCGCCCGTCAGCGAGGCAAACACCACCTGCACACCGTCAGACTGGGTGATTGGATGCACTGCCTGCACAATCAGCTCCAACGCCAGCAGAATCAGCCCCAGACCAATACCTACGCGTCCGAGCTGCCCGGCGCGGGTTTGCTTGCGCCCAAGGAAGAAGATCACGCCGATGAAAATCAGCAGCGGCGACAGCCACGAGAGGTCGAACGTCAGCACGCGCGCCATCAGCGCGGTACCCACGTCGGCCCCGAGCACAATAACCAGCGCGGGCGTGAGCGCCACCAGATCCTGAGCCACAAAGGAGGTGACCAGCATGGTGGTGGCATTGCTGCTTTGCACCAGCGCGGTGACGCCGATACCGGCGCAGAAGGCGAGCGGTTTTTTCTCAACGCTACGGCTAAGAACGGTTCGCAGGCGAGCGCCATAAACGCGCATCACGCCCGTACGAACGATATGTGTGCCCCACACCAGCAGGGCAACGGCAGATAGCAGGTGTAACAGCGTTAACACGGAATCTTGTTCTCCTTATCGTTATAGGTTTTCCATTGGGATTTCCCCCTCTCCCCTGCCCTCTCCCCAGGGGAGAGGGAGAAAAGCCGTCCAGCTCCGAAGAGTCCCCTCTCCCTTTGGGAGAGGGTTAGGGAGAGGGTCAATTTGTCCTTCTTCCAGTATAGGGGTTTACGTCTGAGAAAGAGACAGGGCACCGCAGCGGTGCCCTGTTTGTTGTAAGGAAAGATGACAGTTTTGTGAATCAGTCGGCGTCGTAGCCCAGATTCGGGGCCAGCCAGCGCTCGGCTTCAGCCACGCTCATCCCTTTACGGAAGGCGTAATCTTCCACCTGATCGCGCTGAATTTGCGCCACCGCGTAATACTTGCTGTCAGGATGGCTGAAGTACCAGCCGGAAACCGACGCGCCCGGCCACATGGCGTAAGACTCCGTCAGCTTCATGCCGGTATGCGTTTCTGCGTCCAGCAGCTGCCAGATAGTCGCTTTTTCGGTGTGTTCCGGGCAGGCCGGGTAGCCTGGCGCCGGGCGAATACCCTGGTAGTTCTCGCGGATCAGCTCTTCGTTGCTGAGGTTTTCATTGGCCGCATAGCCCCAGTAAACCTTACGCACGCGCTCATGCAGATATTCCGCGAACGCTTCCGCCAGACGGTCGGCCACTGCTTTCACCATGATCTTGTTGTAATCATCGTGCTGCGCGTCGAAAGCGTCTGCCAGCGCATCTTCCTCCAGCCCGCCGGTTACCGCGAACGCGCCAATGTAGTCCGCTTTTCCGGAGCGTTTCGGTGCCACGAAATCAGACAGGCAGTAGTTAGCGAAGCCCACTTTTTCAGTCTGCTGGCGCAGATGATGGCTGACAGCCAGCACAGTGGTACGGCTTTCATCGCGATAAATTTCGATGTCATCACCGACGCGGTTTGCCGGGAACAGGCCGACCACGCCGCGCGGATTCAGCGTTTTTTCCGCACTAAGTTTGTCGAGCATCTCGTTGGCGTCCTGGAACAGACGCTGGGCTTCTTCACCCACCACCTCATCTTCCAGAATGCGCGGATATTTGCCCGCCAGCGACCACGTCATAAAGAACGGCGTCCAGTCGATGTAGTTACGCAGCGTTTCGATACTGGCGGTCACGGCCTGCACGCCAAGGCGATGCGCCACCGGCGGGGTGTAGCTTTCCCAGTCGAAGGCCAGATCGTTCTCACGGGCGGCCTGTAACGAAACCGGCGGCGTACGCGGTTTTTTACGCGCGTGCTGGATACGTACGGTTTCATATTCCTGCCGGGTGCGGGCAACAAAATCATCGCGCTGCGTGGCGGAAAGCAGCGAAGAAACGACACCCACGGTGCGCGAGGCGTTCTGCACATACACCGTTGGACCACTGTAGTTCTGCTCGATTTTCACCGCCGTATGCGCTTTTGAAGTGGTCGCACCGCCAATCAGCAGCGGTATGGTGAAGCCCTGACGCTCCATCTCTTTCGCCACGTTAACCATTTCGTCTAGTGACGGGGTAATCAACCCGGAGAGACCAATCAGGTCGGCATTCACCTCGCGGGCGGTCTTCAGGATTTTGTCCGTCGGCACCATCACGCCAAGATCGATAATCTCGTAGTTGTTGCACTGCAGCACCACGCCGACGATGTTTTTGCCGATGTCGTGCACGTCGCCTTTCACCGTGGCGATAACCATTTTGCCGTTGCTGCTGCCTTTCTCTTTGCTGGCCTCAATAAACGGTTCGAGATACGCCACCGCCTGTTTCATCACGCGGGCGGATTTCACCACCTGCGGCAGGAACATTTTGCCTTCGCCGAACAGATCGCCGACCACGTTCATGCCGTCCATCAGCGGGCCTTCAATCACCTCAATCGGGCGCGCGGCCTGCTGGCGGGCTTCTTCGGTGTCCTGTTCGATAAACTCGGTGATGCCTTTCACCAGCGAGTATTCCAGACGCTTTCTGACATCCCAGCCGCGCCATTCGGCCTGCTGAGTGTTGGCGGCTTCATCGGTTTTACTGCCGCGATATTTTTCCGCCAGATCCAGCAGGCGCTCGGTGCTGTCGTCGCGACGGTTGAGGATCACGTCCTCCACCGCGTCGCGCAGCTCGGCTGGCAGATCGTCGTAAATCGCCAACTGCCCGGCGTTGACGATCCCCATGTCCATGCCGTTGCGAATGGCGTAGTAGAGGAACACGGCGTGAATGGCTTCGCGCACCGGATCGTTGCCGCGGAAGGAGAACGACACGTTGGACACGCCGCCGGAAATCAGCGCATGCGGCAGCTCGCGTTTGATGTCTTCACACGCGCCGATAAAATCCTGCGCGTAGTTGTTGTGCTCTTCGATACCCGTCGCCACGGCGAAAATATTTGGGTCGAAAATGATGTCTTCCGGCGGGAAACCAACGTCTTCTGTCAGGATCTGGTAGGCGCGACGGCAAATTTCGATTTTGCGCGCGCGGGTGTCCGCCTGGCCGACTTCGTCAAACGCCATCACCACCACGGCGGCACCGTAGCGGCGCACTTTTTTGGCGTGATGGATAAAGGCCTCAACACCCTCTTTCATCGAAATGGAGTTCACAATGCCTTTGCCCTGAATGCACTTCAGGCCTTTTTCGATGACCTCCCATTTCGAGGAGTCAATCATGATCGGCACGCGGGCGATATCCGGCTCACCGGCAATCAGGTTCAGAAAACGCACCATCGCCGCTTCGGCGTCGAGCATCCCTTCGTCCATGTTGATATCGATAATCTGCGCGCCGCTTTCCACCTGCTGGCGCGCCACGTCGAGCGCCTCGGCGTATTTTTCTTCTTTGATCAGGCGCTTAAATTTGGCCGACCCGGTGACGTTGGTACGTTCACCGACGTTCACAAACAGGCTGTCGTCACCGATGTTCAGCGGCTCCAGACCCGCCAGACGGCAGGCCACGGGGATTTCAGGCAGCTTACGCGGAGCAAGACCCGTCACGGCGCGGTTCATTGCCGCAATGTGCTCCGGCGTGGTGCCACAGCAGCCTCCGACGATGTTTAAAAATCCGGCCTCGGCCCATTCGCGAATTTGCTTCGCCATGGTGTCGGCATCGAGATCGTATTCACCAAAGGCATTCGGCAGCCCGGCGTTCGGGTGCGCGGTGACGTAGCATTCCGCGATGCGTGACAGCTCCTGGACGTACTGACGCAGCTCGTCAGGGCCCAGCGCACAGTTCAGGCCGAAAGTCAGCGCATCGGCGTGACGTAAAGAGTTGTAGAACGCTTCCGTCGTCTGTCCGGACAGCGTACGCCCGGAGGCATCGGTGATGGTGCCAGAAATCATGATCGGCAGGTCGACGCCCAGCGCCTCGAATTCTTCCTTCACCGCAAAAACCGCCGCTTTGGCGTTGAGGGTATCGAAGACGGTTTCAATCATGATCAGATCCGCGCCCCCTTCCACCAGCGCTTTGGTGGATTCGCGATAGGCGGCCACCAGCTGATCGAAAGTGATATTGCGGAATGCGGGATCGTTAACGTTTGGGGAAATCGAAGCCGTGCGGTTGGTGGGGCCGAGCACGCCTGCCACGTAGCGCGGTTTCTCCGGCGTGCGGGCGGTCCATTCATCGGCGCAGGCGCGGGCCAGCTTTGCGGCTTCGAAGTTAATCTCCGCCGACAGCGCTTCCATCTCGTAATCCGCCATCGCGATGGTGGTCGAGTTGAAGGTGTTGGTTTCGACGATATCCGCACCCGCTTCGAAATAGGCATTGTGGATAGCGGCGATGATGTCCGGTTTGGTCAGCACCAGCAGGTCGTTGTTGCCTTTCAGATCGCACGGCCACTGGGCAAAGCGTTCACCGCGAAAGTCTTCTTCGCTCAGGCGATAGCTCTGGATCATGGTGCCCATGCCCCCGTCCAGCACCAGAATGCGGTCGTTTAACTGCTGCTGTAACTGCTTAACAATGCTGCTCACACGGACTCCCTACTCCACACTCATCATCAGGCCATAGTGGCATATTCAATCAGTGTGGAAAAGAGAACCACACTGAACATGAGAGATGTTCAGCAGCACTGCTCCGATCAGTTTTGAAAGCGGTTGCATTATAATCAAATAAAACGAAAATGATTTCCACGATACAGAAAAGGAGGCCGTTATGGTTGCCACCGTTCCCGTAAAACGCGGCAGAAAGCCCGCCGCCGCCGCACCCGCTCAGGCTGGCGGTCAGGTTCAGTCTTTGACTCGCGGTCTCAAACTTCTTGAATACATTGCCGAGTCGCACGGCGATGTGGCGCTGACCGAGCTGGCACAGCAGGCCGGGCTGCCTAATTCCACCACCCATCGCCTGTTGACCACCATGCAGCAGCTCGGCTTTGTGCGTCAGGTAGGCGATTTAGGCCACTGGACGGTCGGAGCGCACGCTTTTATCGTCGGCAGCAGTTTCCTGCAAAGCCGCAACCTGCTGGCGATTGTTCACCCTATTCTGCGCAAGCTGATGGAAGATTCCGGCGAAACCGTCAATCTGGCAGTGCTGGATCAGAGCGATCATCAGGCGATTATTATCGACCAGGTACAGTGTACGCAGCTGATGCGTATGTCGGCGCCGATTGGCGGTAAGCTGCCAATGCACGCGTCCGGTGCGGGAAAAGCGTTCCTGTCCCAGCTAAGCGAAGAGCAGGTGAGCGGGCTGTTGCACCGTAAAGGCCTGCACGCCTACACCCACGCCACGCTGGTTTCACCGGTTCATCTAAAAGAAGATTTGGCGCAGTCGCGCAAACGCGGCTACTCCTTTGACGATGAAGAACACGCGCTGGGCCTGCGCTGCGTGGCGTCCTGCATTTACGACGAGCACCGCGAGCCGTTTGCCGCGATTTCCATTTCCGGGCCGATTTCCCGCATGACGGACGACCGCGTGACCGAGTTAGGGGCGCTGGTGATTAAGGCGGCGAAAGAGGTGACGCTGGCTTATGGTGGGGTGCGGTAAACTTTTTCCCCTCTCCCTAACCCTCTCCCAAAGGGAGAGGGAACTGTTCGGAGCGGAATTTCTCCCTCTCCCTTTGGGAGAGGGCTGGGGAGAGGGCATCAAACCGCAGAGATTTTTGTCGGGTCCTCAACCAAAAATCTGACGCAAAATCGCTGCTTACGCCGGTAGGCAAACACATCTTCCACGTGCCCGTTTTTAATGCGGGTCTGCAATCCACGCCAGTAGTCAGCTCGCAATAAATCAGCATGCATCTCCTCGAACAACGGGCCGATACGCGGGTCGGCGCATAGCCAGTGGCGAAACTCTTCCGGAAACACATCTCCCGGCGAGACGCTGTACCACGGCTCGCTGGCCAGCTCATCTTCCGGGTAGCGCGGCGGCGGGATGTCGCGGAAATTCACTTCGGTCATGTAGCAGATTTCGTCGTAGTCGTAGAACACCACCCGCCCGTGGCGCGTGACGCCAAAGTTTTTGAACAGCATATCGCCGGGGAAAATATTCGCCGCCGCAAGCTGGCGGATTGCGTTGCCGTATTCTTCCACTGCGTCATGTAGCTGCTGCCCGTTTACCTGCTCCAGCCACAGATTCAGCGGTACCATCCGGCGTTCAATGTAGAGATGGCTGATGGCAATCCGGTCGCCGAGATCGGTAAGCTTTTGCGGTACTTCCTGCCAGAGCAAATCGAGCAACGCTGGAGAAATCTGCTGTTTCTCCAGCACGAAGTTTTCGAACTCCTGGGTGTCCGCCATTCTCCCTACACGATCGTGCTCTTTGACCAGCTGATAGCAGGCGCGGACGTGGGCGGCGGTCATCTCTTTTTGCGGGGCAAAGCGATCTTTGATCACCTTAAATACCCGATCAAAGCCCGGCAGCGTGAACACCAGCATCACCATCCCGCGAATGCCGGGCGCTTCGATGAACTGCTCATCGGTCTGGTGAATATACGTCAGGTATTCGCGATAGCTTTCGGTTTTGCCGTGTTTCTGGCAGCCAATGGCCATGTACAACTCGGCGGTGGTTTTCCCCGGCAGGATTTCGCGCAGCCATTCCACCAGCGCAGCAGGCAGCGGGGCGTACACCATGAAATACGAACGGGCAAAGCCGAACACGATGCTGGCCTCGGCGCTGGTCGTCAGGCAGGTATCGATAAACAGCTCGCCTTCATCGCTGCGATGAATGGGCAAAAGCAGAGGGACCATTCCTTCCGGCGTGTGCAGTTTGGCGACCAGCCAGGCCGCCTTATTGCGATAAAACAGTTCGTTAGCCACCTGAAGATGCGATTCCTTTAGCGCTTCCGCGCCAAAGGTTTCATTGAGATGTGCCACGACGTAGCCCACGTCCCGCGCTTTATCCTGCCAGGGTAAACGCAGCGGGAGATCGCTCAGCATTCGGCTCAGCAGCGTTTCCCAGCCCTTTTCCGGGAAGAAGTCTTTCGCCAGCGGGCGCGGAATGGTGCGAAACCGCCTGGCAGGCTGGGAGCTGAAAATAAAAAGCCGCTCGGGAGTCAGCGAGCGGTGGTCAAACAGCCGACAATAGACAGAGTTAAAGAAGCTTTCGGCAATTTCAAAGCGCGGGTAATCCGGCAGCAGTGAGATGTAGTGCTCTTTGACGCGCAGCAGAAAAGCCGCATCCGGGCTTTTCCCCTCGGTGATGCAGCGCAGTTGTTCCACCACCAGACCAACGTGGTGATCGTAGAGATGGATACGCTGCTTCATCGCCTGCTGGACGGCGTGCCAGTCGGCTTGTTCAAAGCGCTGCTGCGCTCCGGAGGTGACTTCCAGAAAACGCCCATACTGGGCATCGAAGCCCTGCAGGATAGTTTGAGCAATCAGCAGTTCGAGGCCACGCGTCATTGGCATCCCCATCGCGATTTCCCCTCTCCCTGACCCTCTCCCAGGGGGAGAGGGAACAGATCGGCGGGATATTGATTAGAACTGCGATTCTTCCGTTGACCCGGTCAGCGCCGTGACTGAAGAGGTTCCACCCTGGATAATGGTTGTCACTTTGTCGAAGTAACCCGTCCCCACTTCCTGCTGATGGGAAACGAAGGTGTAACCGTCCTGGGCTTTCTCAAACTCAGGCTGCTGTACTTTCTCGACGTAGTGACGCATTCCCTCGCCCTGTGCGTACGCATGGGCCAGATCGAACATGTTGAACCACATGCTGTGAATGCCTGCCAGGGTGATGAACTGGTATTTGTAGCCCATTTCCGACAGCTGCTGCTGGAAGCTGGCGATGGTTTTGTCATCGAGATTTTTCTTCCAGTTGAAGGACGGCGAACAGTTGTAAGCCAGCAGTTTGCCCGGATATTTCGCGTGAATCGCCTCGGCGAAGCGACGCGCCAGGTCGATATCTGGCGTGGAGGTTTCACACCACACCAGGTCAGCATACGGCGCGTAGGCCAGGCCACGACTGATCGCCTGCTCGATGCCTGCACGAGTGCGATAGAAGCCTTCGCTGGTACGCTCGCCGGTAATAAATTCGCTGTCGTAAGGATCGCAGTCGGAGGTGATCAAATCCGCCGCGTCAGCATCGGTGCGGGCAATCAGCAGCGTCGGCACGCCCAGGACATCGGCAGCGAGGCGCGCGGCAACCAGCTTCTGAATGGCTTCCTGAGTTGGCACCAGTACTTTGCCACCCATGTGACCGCATTTCTTCACCGAAGCCAGCTGATCCTCGAAGTGAACAGCCGCAGCGCCGGCTTCGATCATCGATTTCATCAGCTCGAAGGCGTTGAGCACACCGCCAAATCCAGCTTCAGCATCCGCCACGATCGGCAGGAAATAATCGACAAAGCGAGGATCGTTCGGCTCAATGCCGGAAGCCCATTGGATCTGATCCGCACGGCGGAAAGTATTGTTGATCCGATCCACCACGCACGGCACGGAGTTTGCCGGATACAGCGATTGATCCGGGTACATGCTGGAAGCCAGGTTGGCATCTGCGGCAACCTGCCAGCCAGAAAGATAGACCGCTTCAATTCCCGCTTTCGCCTGCTGTAACGCCTGACCGCCCGTCAGTGCACCAAGGCTGTTCACGTAGCCTTTTTTCGATTCGCCATGCAGCAGACGCCACATTTTGGCCGCCCCGCGCTGCGCCAGCGTGCATTCCGGGTTCACCGAGCCGCGTAATTTCACCACCTCTTCTGCACTGTACGGACGGCGAATGCCTTCCCAGCGCGGGCTTGTCCATTCCTGTTGTACTTCTTCGATTTGTTGGGTACGGGTTTTCATTGGCAGATGCTCCATATTTTTATTAGGTGGATTAAGCCAGCAGGCGGTAGCCGGGCAAGGTTAAGAAATCGACGAGATCGTCGGAGGTGGTGATTTGCTCCATCAGGCGGGCAGCTTCTTCAAAGCGACCGCTGCTGAAACGGTGTTCGCCCAGCTCGTCCTGGACGACCATTAACTCTTCGGCGAGCATCTGGCGGAACAGCGCTTTGGTCACCGCTTTGCCGTTGCTGAGCGTTTTCTGGTGGTGGATCCATTGCCAGATTGAGGTGCGGGAGATTTCAGCCGTCGCCGCATCTTCCATCAGGCCATAAATCGGGACGCAGCCATTGCCGGAGATCCACGCTTCGATGTACTGCACCGCCACGCGAATATTGGCGCGCATGCCTTCTTCCGTGCGCTCCCCCCCGCAAGGGGCAAGCAGCTGCTCTGCGGTAATTGGTGCCTCTTCTTCACGGGTCACCGAAAGCTGATTGGAATGTTCACCCAGCGCTTCGTTAAAGACCGCCATTGCTGTGTCGGCCAGACCCGGATGGGCAATCCACGTGCCGTCGTGGCCGTTGTTCGCCTCAAGCGCTTTATCCGCTTTCACCCGGTTGAGCACCTGAGCGTTACGTCCTGCGTCTTTGCTGGGAATAAATGCCGCCATTCCGCCCATCGCAAACGCCCCGCGCTTGTGACAGGTCTTGATCAGCAGACGCGAGTAGGCGCTGAGGAAAGGTTTATCCATGGTCACCGCCTGACGATCTGGCAGCACGCGGTCGGGATGGTTTTTCAACGTTTTGATATAGCTGAAAATGTAGTCCCAGCGCCCGCAGTTCAGGCCAACGATGTGGTCACGCAGCGCATGCAGAATTTCGTCCATCTGGAAAACGGCTGGCAGCGTTTCAATCAGCAGTGTGGCTTTGATCGTGCCGCGCGGTAAATCGAAGCGATCTTCGGTGTAGCTGAAGACCTCGCTCCACCAGGCTGCTTCCTGCCAGGCCTGGGTTTTTGGCAGATAGAAGTAAGGACCGCTGCCTTTTGCCAGCAGCTTTTTGTGGTTGTGGAAAAAATAGAGCGCGAAATCAAACAGGCTGCCAGGGATAGCTTCACCGCGCCAGGTCACGTGTTTTTCTGGCAGATGAAGTCCGCGAACGCGACAGATAAGAACCGCAGGATCTGGCTTTAACTGGTAGATTTTGCCCGCTTCGTTAGTGTGGCTGATGGTGCCGTTGACGGCGTCGCGCAGGTTGATTTGCCCGTCGATCACTTTGTGCCAGTTTGGTGCCAGAGAGTCCTCAAAGTCAGCCATGAAAACTTTGACGTTGGCGTTCAGCGCGTTAATCACCATTTTGCGCTCAACAGGCCCGGTGATTTCTACCCGACGGTCGAGTAAATCAGCCGGAATGCCACGGATTTTCCAGTCGCCGTTACGAATGGAATCTGTTTCCGAAATAAATCCCGGCAGGTTACCGTCATCAATATCCTGCTGCTGCTGGATGCGCGCCGCCAGCAGTTTGTTTCGTTTCGGAGTAAAGCGTGTCACTAACTCAGTGAGAAATTCAGTGGCTTCCGGCGTCAGGATCTGCTGCTCCTGCTCGCCAAACGGCTGACTGTAGGCCAGCTCTTCGGTGGTGGTTGCCTGTTGGTTCATTGCGCGGCTCCTCGTGATTGATCCAAAGTCACTTCCCAAAGCGAACGAAGATCGTTGTATGGTTTTCGTTCAGCTCAGTTAAGCCTACGCAATATTTTTTCAAAATCAAAAACAATTTCCATTTTTAAATTAACTTTATCTCAACATATTGATAACAAAGAAATTAAAGTTTATTTATTATTGGTGGCTGTTTTTGGAAATAAAAAAGGCACCCGAAGGTGCCTGATATGGAGTGCTGAATCGCTTTACGATCGCCTGTACGGGAGATTACTCCAACGTCGGATTCATATGGCGCAGATCGTATGGTGTGATCTGATAGACGTAATAGTTCAGCCAGTTGGTGAACAGCAGGTTACCGTGGCTGCGCCAGGTCGCCCGGGGTTTGTTCTGCGGATCGTTTTGCGGGAAATAATTGTGCGGTACGTCCGGGGACAGACCCGCTTCTTCATCACGGAAGAACTCACCGGCCAGGGTATGGGCATCGTACTCCGGATGGCCGGTCACGAAGGCTATGCGTTTGTCTTTGCTGGCAAACAGGTAAGCATCACCGTCTTCAGTTTCCGCAAAAATCTCGAGATCGGTGTAGTCACGGATAAAATTGGCAGGGAAATCGGCATAGCGTGAGTGCGGCGCGAGGAACGAATCGTCAAACCCGCGGGTCAGCAGCGCGTGTGGATGCAGAATGTGGTGTTCATAGACGCCGGAAAGCTTGTCGCTGCGGGTCTGTTTCGGAATGCCGTACAGGATATTTAGCGCAGCCTGAACGGCCCAACAGACAAATAGCGTGGAGGTCACATGATCTTTCGCCCACTCCAGCACCTGTTTGATCTGCGGCCAATAGGCAACATCGTTAAATTCTACCAGGCCCAGCGGCGCGCCGGTGACGATCAGGCCGTCGTAGTTGTCGTTACAGATATCTTCGAAATTACAGTAGAAATTGTTCAGATGCTCCGCTGGCGTGTTTCGTGATTCACGGGCATCGATGCGCAGCAGCTGGACATCCACCTGCAGCGGTGAGTTTGAAAGCAGGCGCAGGAACTGGTTTTCCGTTTCGATCTTTTTCGGCATCAGGTTAAGGATCAGGACCTTGAGCGGGCGAATTTCCTGATTGGTGGCACGCGATGCCGTCATCACAAAGACGTTTTCATCACGCAAGAAATTGACGGCTGGCAGCTCGTCCTGCACCCGAATCGGCATAACCTTATTACCTCACAGCATACGTTTACACGTTTAGACATCCAGATAGCTGAAGATAACCGGGAATCAGCGAAATGTCGAGCCTACCAGCGAAAGGTGAGAAAGTTTCACGACCGGGAACAGGTAGAATAGGAAGCAAAACAAGGAGATGACAATGACGATAACGCTACGCCATTCCCGCAGAGAAGACGCTGAGCGCCTGATAGCAATCTGGTGTCGTTCTGTGGACGCGACGCATCATTTTTTAACGCCAGAAGACAGGGATGAGATTGAAGTGCAGGTCAGGCATTTTCTGCCTGATGTGCCATTGTGGGTGGCAGTTTCGGCGGCTGATGAACCAGTAGCCTTTATGCTGCTTTCTGGAAGCCATATGGATGCGCTGTTTGTCGATCCTGATGTACGTGGCAGCGGTGTGGGTCGTTTACTGATAGAGCATGCTCTGTCCCTGACCTCTGAACTCACGACTGACGTCAATCAGCAAAATGAGCAGGCTATTGGTTTTTATCAGAAAATGGGGTTTGTTCAGACAGGACGCTCGGCAACGGACGATCATAGCAGACCTTATCCTTTGCTTCATTTGCGCTATCGGGGGTGATGAGGTTACCGGATGCTGATTGCCTGATGCGCTTCGCTTATCAGGCCTACAACACCTTCGACACCGTATTTTGTAGGCCGGATAAGGCGCAGCCGCATCCGGCAG
>RQJH01000001.1:643767-649302 GCA_014156375.1 Enterobacteriaceae bacterium 89
TAGGCCTGATAAGACGCAGCCGCATCCGGCAATTTACTGTTCATTTCAGAAGGTTTAAAACGCAAAAAACCCCAACCTTACGGTTGGGGTTCTTGCTTAATTGATGTCTGGCAGTTCCCTACTCTCACATGGGGAGACCCCACACTACCATCGGCGCTACGGCGTTTCACTTCTGAGTTCGGCATGGGGTCAGGTGGGACCACCGCGCTTTTGCCGCCAGACAAATTCTTTTCTATCTGCCGAACTTTAACCTTTAAAACTGGTGCTGATACCCAGAGTCGAACTGGGGACCTCACCCTTACCAAGGGTGCGCTCTACCAACTGAGCCATATCAGCACACTTAATTTGATGCCTGGCAGTTCCCTACTCTCACATGGGGAGACCCCACACTACCATCGGCGCTACGGCGTTTCACTTCTGAGTTCGGCATGGGGTCAGGTGGGACCACCGCGCTGTTGCCGCCAGGCAAATTCTGTTTATCATCCCGCTTTCTTGCGTCTGCGTGACAATTAATCTGTATCAAGCTGATATTGTTTCGTCTCACGCCAAAACATCTTCGGCGTTGTAAGGTTAAGCCTCACGGTTCATTAGTATCGGTTAGCTCAATGTATCGCTACACTTACACACCCGACCTATCAACGTCGTAGTCTTCAACGTTCCTTCAGGACTCTCAGGGAGTCAGGGAGAACTCATCTCGGGGCAAGTTTCGTGCTTAGATGCTTTCAGCACTTATCTTTTCCGCATTTAGCTACCGGGCAATGCCATTGGCATGACAACCCGAACACCAGTGATGCGTCCACTCCGGTCCTCTCGTACTAGGAGCAGCCCCCCTCAATTCTCCAGCGCCCACGGCAGATAGGGACCGAACTGTCTCACGACGTTCTAAACCCAGCTCGCGTACCACTTTAAATGGCGAACAGCCATACCCTTGGGACCTACTTCAGCCCCAGGATGTGATGAGCCGACATCGAGGTGCCAAACACCGCCGTCGATATGAACTCTTGGGCGGTATCAGCCTGTTATCCCCGGAGTACCTTTTATCCGTTGAGCGATGGCCCTTCCATTCAGAACCACCGGATCACTATGACCTGCTTTCGCACCTGCTCGAGCCGTCACTCTCGCAGTCAAGCTAGCTTATGCCATTGCACTAACCTCCTGATGTCCGACCAGGATTAGCTAACCTTCGTGCTCCTCCGTTACTCTTTGGGAGGAGACCGCCCCAGTCAAACTACCCACCAGACACTGTCCGCAACCCGGATTACGGGTCTACGTTAGAACATCAAACATTAAAGGGTGGTATTTCAAGGTTGGCTCCATGCAGACTGGCGTCCACACTTCAAAGCCTCCCACCTATCCTACACATCAAGGCTCAATGTTCAGTGTCAAGCTATAGTAAAGGTTCACGGGGTCTTTCCGTCTTGCCGCGGGTACACTGCATCTTCACAGCGAGTTCAATTTCACTGAGTCTCGGGTGGAGACAGCCTGGCCATCATTACGCCATTCGTGCAGGTCGGAACTTACCCGACAAGGAATTTCGCTACCTTAGGACCGTTATAGTTACGGCCGCCGTTTACCGGGGCTTCGATCAAGAGCTTCTCCTTACGGATAACCCCATCAATTAACCTTCCGGCACCGGGCAGGCGTCACACCGTATACGTCCACTTTCGTGTTTGCACAGTGCTGTGTTTTTAATAAACAGTTGCAGCCAGCTGGTATCTTCGACTGATTTCAGCTCCACCCGCAGGGGCTTCACCTACACATCAGCGTGCCTTCTCCCGAAGTTACGGCACCATTTTGCCTAGTTCCTTCACCCGAGTTCTCTCAAGCGCCTTGGTATTCTCTACCTGACCACCTGTGTCGGTTTGGGGTACGATTTCGTGTTACCTGATGCTTAGAGGCTTTTCCTGGAAGCAGGGCATCTGTTACTTCAGTACCGTAGTACCTCGTCATCACACCTCAGCGTTAAAAGAAGTCCGGATTTACCTAAACTTCCCGCCTACATGCTTAAACCGGGACAACCGTCGCCCGGATAACATAGCCTTCTCCGTCCCCCCTTCGCAGTAACACCAAGTACAGGAATATTAACCTGTTTCCCATCGACTACGCCTTTCGGCCTCGCCTTAGGGGTCGACTCACCCTGCCCCGATTAACGTTGGACAGGAACCCTTGGTCTTCCGGCGTGCGGGCTTTTCACCCGCATTATCGTTACTTATGTCAGCATTCGCACTTCTGATACCTCCAGCAACCCTCACAGGCCACCTTCAACGGCTTACAGAACGCTCCCCTACCCAACAACACATAGTGTCGCTGCCGCAGCTTCGGTGCACAGTTTAGCCCCGTTACATCTTCCGCGCAGGCCGACTCGACCAGTGAGCTATTACGCTTTCTTTAAATGATGGCTGCTTCTAAGCCAACATCCTGGCTGTCTGTGCCTTCCCACATCGTTTCCCACTTAACTGTGACTTTGGGACCTTAGCTGGCGGTCTGGGTTGTTTCCCTCTTCACGACGGACGTTAGCACCCGCCGTGTGTCTCCCGTGATAACATTCTTCGGTATTCGTAGTTTGCATCGGGTTGGTAAGTCGGGATGACCCCCTAGCCGAAACAGTGCTCTACCCCCGAAGATGAGTTCACGAGGCGCTACCTAAATAGCTTTCGGGGAGAACCAGCTATCTCCCGGTTTGATTGGCCTTTCACCCCCAGCCACAAGTCATCCGCTAATTTTTCAACATTAGTCGGTTCGGTCCTCCAGTTAGTGTTACCCAACCTTCAACCTGCCCATGGCTAGATCACCGGGTTTCGGGTCTATACCCTGCAACTTAACGCCCAGTTAAGACTCGGTTTCCCTTCGGCTCCCCTATTCGGTTAACCTTGCTACAGAATATAAGTCGCTGACCCATTATACAAAAGGTACGCAGTCACCTAACAAGTAGGCTCCCACTGCTTGTACGTACACGGTTTCAGGTTCTTTTTCACTCCCCTCGCCGGGGTTCTTTTCGCCTTTCCCTCACGGTACTGGTTCACTATCGGTCAGTCAGGAGTATTTAGCCTTGGAGGATGGTCCCCCCATATTCAGACAGGATACCACGTGTCCCGCCCTACTCTTCGAGTTCACAACGCGTGCATTTTCATGTACGGGGCTATCACCCTGTATCGCCGGACTTTCCAGACCGTTCCATTAACACGCGCGCTGATTCAGACTCTGGGCTCCTCCCCGTTCGCTCGCCGCTACTGGGGGAATCTCGGTTGATTTCTTTTCCTCGGGGTACTTAGATGTTTCAGTTCCCCCGGTTCGCCTCATGCCACTATGTATTCATGACATGATAGTGTGTCGAAACACACTGGGTTTCCCCATTCGGGTATCGCCGGGTCAAAGGTTCATATCACCTCGCCGACGCTTATCGCAGATTAGCACGCCCTTCATCGCCTCTGACTGCCAGGGCATCCACCGTGTACGCTTAGTCGCTTAACCTCACAACCCGAAGATGTTTCGTAAAACATCGTCGCATTGCGAAAATTTGAGAGACTCGAACACACCTTAAGTGTGTCGTTTCAATTTTCAGCTTGATCCAGATTTTTAAAGAGCAATATCTCAAACGTCACTCGAAAGTGAGTTTTGAGATAATTCGGCACGCGTCTTTCACTCACATACCAGCAAGTGGCGTCCCCTAGGGGATTCGAACCCCTGTTACCGCCGTGAAAGGGCGGTGTCCTGGGCCTCTAGACGAAGGGGACACTGAAGTCTCAATCGCAAGACGCCTTGCTTCTCTACATTCATCAGACAATCTGTGTGAGCACTACAAAGGCAGGTTCTTTAAGGTAAGGAGGTGATCCAACCGCAGGTTCCCCTACGGTTACCTTGTTACGACTTCACCCCAGTCATGAATCACAAAGTGGTAAGCGCCCTCCCGAAGGTTAAGCTACCTACTTCTTTTGCAACCCACTCCCATGGTGTGACGGGCGGTGTGTACAAGGCCCGGGAACGTATTCACCGTAGCATTCTGATCTACGATTACTAGCGATTCCGACTTCATGGAGTCGAGTTGCAGACTCCAATCCGGACTACGACGCACTTTATGAGGTCCGCTTGCTCTCGCGAGGTCGCTTCTCTTTGTATGCGCCATTGTAGCACGTGTGTAGCCCTACTCGTAAGGGCCATGATGACTTGACGTCATCCCCACCTTCCTCCAGTTTATCACTGGCAGTCTCCTTTGAGTTCCCGGCCGAACCGCTGGCAACAAAGGATAAGGGTTGCGCTCGTTGCGGGACTTAACCCAACATTTCACAACACGAGCTGACGACAGCCATGCAGCACCTGTCTCAGAGTTCCCGAAGGCACCAAAGCATCTCTGCTAAGTTCTCTGGATGTCAAGAGTAGGTAAGGTTCTTCGCGTTGCATCGAATTAAACCACATGCTCCACCGCTTGTGCGGGCCCCCGTCAATTCATTTGAGTTTTAACCTTGCGGCCGTACTCCCCAGGCGGTCGACTTAACGCGTTAGCTCCGGAAGCCACGCCTCAAGGGCACAACCTCCAAGTCGACATCGTTTACGGCGTGGACTACCAGGGTATCTAATCCTGTTTGCTCCCCACGCTTTCGCACCTGAGCGTCAGTCTTTGTCCAGGGGGCCGCCTTCGCCACCGGTATTCCTCCAGATCTCTACGCATTTCACCGCTACACCTGGAATTCTACCCCCC
Organism: Enterobacteriaceae bacterium 89; assembly: GCA_014156375.1. Lineage (GTDB taxonomy): Bacteria > Pseudomonadota > Gammaproteobacteria > Enterobacterales > Enterobacteriaceae > Scandinavium. Next base: position 648,464 of record RQJH01000001.1, read on the forward strand.
TCTACAAGACTCTAGCCTGCCAGTTTCGAATGCAGTTCCCAGGTTGAGCCCGGGGATTTCACATCCGACTTGACAGACCGCCTGCGTGCGCTTTACGCCCAGTAATTCCGATTAACGCTTGCACCCTCCGTATTACCGCGGCTGCTGGCACGGAGTTAGCCGGTGCTTCTTCTGCGAGTAACGTCAATCACCAAGGTTATTAACCTTAATGCCTTCCTCCTCGCTGAAAGTACTTTACAACCCGAAGGCCTTCTTCATACACGCGGCATGGCTGCATCAGGCTTGCGCCCATTGTGCAATATTCCCCACTGCTGCCTCCCGTAGGAGTCTGGACCGTGTCTCAGTTCCAGTGTGGCTGGTCATCCTCTCAGACCAGCTAGGGATCGTCGCCTAGGTGAGCCGTTACCCCACCTACTAGCTAATCCCATCTGGGCACATCTGATGGCATGAGGCCCGAAGGTCCCCCACTTTGGTCCGAAGACGTTATGCGGTATTAGCTACCGTTTCCAGTAGTTATCCCCCTCCATCAGGCAGTTTCCCAGACATTACTCACCCGTCCGCCGCTCGTCACCCAGGAGCAAGCTCCCTGTGTTACCGCTCGACTTGCATGTGTTAGGCCTGCCGCCAGCGTTCAATCTGAGCCATGATCAAACTCTTCAATTTAAGTTTGATGCTCGTGAATTAAACTTCGTAATGAATTACGTATGTTCACTCAGAGACTTGGTATTCATTTTTCGTCTTGCGACGTTAAGAATCCATGTCACTTTGAGTGCCCACACAGATTGTCTGATAAATTGTTAAAGAGCGTTGAAACGCGGCTTTCGCTCACCGTTTCGAGG
>RQJH01000001.1:649561-755902 GCA_014156375.1 Enterobacteriaceae bacterium 89
TCCCGTATAATACGTTTTCCTCATTCAGAGTCAAGCATTTATTTTCGCTTTTCTCTGTCAGAATTTCCGGAGAAACCCTGCTGAGCCGGCGGCTTGTTTGCCGTTGTTCCGTGTCAGTGGAGGCGCATTATAGGGAGTTCTGAGACGTTGACAAGTGTTGTTTGCAAAAAACTTTTCAACCGTCTCTTTTTTGCCCAAACGCGCATTAAACAGGCAGTTTTTCAAGCCTTTCGAAGCCATATCGGCTTAAAACGGGCAAAAGTTGCTCAGTTTCCGGCGTTAACTCCATGCAGAAAGCGATACTCGCGTCCGCAGATTTTGCATCAGGGGCTTCATTTTCCAGCAGCCAGGCAGTGCGTCTCGCAATTGCCGCACCAGAATCGACCAGCCGGGTGCCTTCTGGCAGCACCTGCAGCAGTTCATCCTGCAGTAAAGGAAAGTGCGTACATCCCAGTACGACGGTATCCGGCGGCTCAGGCATTCTCAGCCACGGCTTAAGAATGCGACGCAGTTCATCTAGCGGCACAGGCTCGCCGTGAAGTTTCGCTTCAGCCAGCTCCACCAGCTCTGCCGAGCCCAGCATCTCAATTTTGCATTCGTTAGCGAAACGCGAAATCAGCTCATGCGTATAAGGACGCTTCACCGTGCCGCGCGTTGCCAGCAAGCCAACCACACCGTTCGCTGTCAGCCGGGCAGCAGGCTTGATAGCCGGAACAACCCCAACGACCGGGAAAGCGAATTTTTCACGTAAGGCGGGAAGTGAAACGGTACTGGCGGTATTGCAGGCAATAACGGCAAGAGCCAGAGGATAGCGTTGCTGAACGGCAGTCACGATTTCGAGGACGCGCTCAACGATAAAAGCTTCGGTCTTCTCGCCATAAGGAAAGGCAACGTTATCGAAAGCGTAGATGTAATGAAGATCCGGCAACAGCTGTCGAATCTCATCATAAACCGACAACCCACCGACCCCGGAATCAAACACGAGGACGGTGGGACGTGGATCAGAAGGTGTAGCTGCCAGACAAGGTGTATTCCCGTCCTGCAGTTGCGTAGCCATAAACTGTCTCGTAGTCTTTATCGAACAGGTTGGCTATTTTACCACGAACTGTCAGCTGTGAGGTGATCGGATATGACACCGCCAGATCCCACAGACTCACACCGCCCATTTTGACTGTTTGATACGGATACGAGCCGTAGTCAGTATCATAGCGGGACCCAAGATACTGGTAGGTTACGCCCCAGTCGAAATCATACACCTGCCAGTCCAACTGATACTTCACCTGCTGCTTAGCGCGGCGCGGCAGCAACTCATTGGTTTGTGCATCACGTGCATCCAGATAATCGTAGGAGACGGTGTGCGCCAATGGTCCGGTATCGAACGAGGCCGTGGCCTCGATACCTTTAATCCGCGCTTTGCCAATGTTGTAGTACTGCTGCAGGTGGTTGTCATAGTCGATCAGGTTATCGACGTCATTGCGATACCCTGAAACGCGCCAGTTCACGCCTGCGGTTAAGCCCTCAAAAGCCCCTTCCCACTGCTTACTCTCTTCCGGGTTGAGATCGGGATTACCGCCAAAGGAACCATGCAGCTGACCGAGGTTCGGCGCCTTAAACGCTGTTCCGTAGGAAGCAATGAAACGGTAGCCCTCTACGAATTCCCAGGCCGCGCTACCCTGCCAGGTGCCGTGGTTACCAAACTGCGAGTTATCGTCGCCGCGAGCAGCCCCTTCAAAGGTAAAATCACCAAACTGCTGCAAACCGGTCAGATAAACACCGGTGTTTCGGATGTCATAGCCATCGGTGACATAATTAGTGCCAGGCTCTGTACTTTGCTTCTGCCAGTCTACACCTGCACCGATGTTTCCGTGACCCACATCGACGGAGTTGGCCCACTGCATGTTGTACTGCTTCACTTCATCCAGAGTCGCGCTTGAATCGTAGCGGCCCAGGTTCGGATCGTAGTTATAGTCTTTGCTGTGGCTGTAGCTGGACGTCAGCTGTGAGTGGAAGATGTCATGATTGAAGCGAATGCCGGCATCCCAGGTCTGGCTGTACAGCTGGCGAGTATCGACCAGAACACCGTTAAATGGACTCGCATCGTACGCCGTACGGTTGTCGTAACCGTAACCGCGCATAAACGCGCTCCAGTCATCAGAGAAGCTGTGCTCGAGCGCGCCATACAGCGTTTTACTCATAAAACCGTCACGGTCGGTCTGCGGATAGCCACCGGTGTTGCCATCGGCCACCACATCGAACCCTTTGGTGTAGGTGTAATCGCCGGATAAAGTAACCCGGGTATTGTCACCAAGCTTCTGCTGCGTGCTGGCGTTGTAATCCTGATAACCATTGGAGCCCACACCCGCATTCAGCGTGGTGCCGTCTTTCTCGCGCGTGGTAATAATGTTGACGACGCCGCCAATCGCATCTGAACCATACACCGCCGAGCGTGGACCACGAATATATTCAACGCGCTGCACCAGGCTAATCGGGAACTGGCTAAGGTCAGAAGAGCCGCTGACGCCCGCCTGATTCAGGCGCACGCCATCCACCAGCACCAGCACGTGGCTGGAGTTAGTGCCGCGAATGAACAGGGAAGACTGTTGGCCCATGCCACCACTCTGCGCAATATCCACACCCGGCAAACGACGCATCACATCGGTCAGGGAAGTCGATTGCCAGTGGTCAATTTGGTCGCGGGTCACGACGGTGACCGGAGCCAGAACGGTATTCAGAGGCTGTTGAAAGCGATTTGCCGTAACCACCATCGTGTCTGAGCCACTGTCCTGCGCCCAGCCAGAAAAAGCTGTGACGGAGAGCGCCGTCAGCAGCGAAGCTTTTTTAATCATTATAAAAGCATCCAGTATATATAGAAGGATGCCGCTGGACTCATCGATAGATCGCGATGATGAGATTCCGTTGCGACGTACTCCGGCAGGTCTTCGGGCTGGGTGGCGTGTTGTGGATGAAGACTTCCCGTTTTTACACAGTGTCTGCAATTCATCCCGCCAGTCTTTACCGCTGCGCGTCAGCTCCAGATTCGCACTGGATTCCCTTTTCACTCTCAGGACCGGAAACAAGATGCTACATTCAGTAACATACAGATGTCCAGACAGCCATTCATGAATTGGGATCGCTCAAGAGGCTGGACATCCTGTGTGCATTCCCTACAATCGCCGCGTAATTTTTTATCACTCAGGAAGCATCATGACCCCCGAACACCTGCCGACAGAACAGTACGAGGCCCAGCTGGCGGAGAAAGTCGTCCGTCTGCAAACAATGATGGCGCCCCATAACGCACCGGTTCCGGAGGTGTTTCGCTCACCTGTGAGTCACTACCGCATGCGCGCCGAGTTTCGCATGTGGCACGACGGGGACGATCTCTACCACATCATTTTTGACCAGCAGACCAAACAGCGAATTCGCGTCGATACCTTCCCGGCGGCCAGCGAGCTGATTAATGCATTAATGAAAGCGGTGCTGGACGGAGTTAAAGCAGAGAAGACCCTGCGCCACAAGCTGTTCCAGATTGATTACCTGACCACCATGAGCAATCAGGCTATCGTCTCGCTGCTGTATCACAAGAAGCTGGATGAAGAGTGGCAGGAAGCGGCGACAAAACTGCGTGATGCTCTGCGTGCCGCCAATCTGAACGTGCAGCTGATTGGCCGTGCGACCAAAACTAAAATCGAGCTGGATCGGGACTATATTGACGAGCGTCTGCCGGTGGGCGGTCGCGAGATGATCTACCGCCAGGTAGAAAACAGCTTCACCCAGCCGAATGCGGCGATGAACATCCAGATGCTGGAATGGGCGCTGAACGCGACGGAAGATTCAAAAGGCGATCTGCTGGAACTTTACTGCGGCAACGGCAACTTTTCGCTGGCGCTGGCCCGCAATTTTGACCGCGTGCTGGCAACCGAAATTGCCAAACCATCGGTAGCCGCTGCGCAATACAACATCGCGGCGAACCACATCGACAACGTACAAATCATTCGTATGTCGGCGGAAGAATTTACCCAGGCGATGAACGGCGTTCGCGAGTTTAACCGCCTGCAGGGTATCGATCTGAAGAGCTATCAGTGTGAGACGATTTTTGTCGATCCGCCGCGCAGCGGGCTGGACAGTGAAACCGAGAAGATGGTGCAGGCTTACCCGCGTATTCTTTATATTTCCTGTAATCCGGAAACGCTGTGCAAGAACCTGGAAACATTAGGCCAGACGCACAAAGTAGAACGCCTGGCCCTGTTCGATCAGTTCCCGTACACCCATCATATGGAGTGCGGGGTCTGGCTGACGAAGAAGTAACTCATTCAAGGCCGGATTTCTTCCGGCCTTACCGTTTTTATTCAGCCGCTTCGGCTTTACGATTACGCATCCGATAACCGATCCAGAACACCATTAGCACGGACAGCACTGCCGGGAAGAAGTTAGAGCCGATGTCCGGGTATTCCGCGCGCACCACGGTGCTGTACACCAGCACGCCAAGAATAAAGCAGGCGGCGGCAAGCCCTGGCAGGCCAACCGGCATGGTGCGATTCTGATAACGTTGATGCAGACAGTAGACCGTCAGCACCAGCGCGATAAGGGGGAATACGGAAAAAGGGACGATGGAGCTGAACAATGCTGCAAATGTGCCATTGATGGATAAACCTGCAACCAGCGCCAGCAACAACGTACCTCTGTCTTGACCTGTCTGTTTCATTGCTCGTCCTTCACGTTATTCGGAATGATTTGTCGTCTTTTCTTGTTCACGGCGATACCAGTAATACGCGCCTTTGGAGATCATCCGCAGCTGTAGTACCAGTCGCTCTTCTAAATGCCGACGCTGCTCCGGGCTCACATCCAGCGCCTCCGCACCGGCGCTGAACACAATAGTCACCATCGCTTCGGCTTGCGCTTCCGTAAAGGCGCGTGGCATATGGTTTTCGATTTCGAGATAGTCAGCAAGTTCCGCAATAAAGTGCTGGATTTCGCGCGCGACGGCGGCGCGAAACGCGGCAGAAGTGCCGGAACGCTCACGCAACAGCAGGCGGAATGCGTTGGGATTATTACCGATAAATTCCATGAATGTTGAGACGGAAGTCCGGATCACGCTGCCGCCTTTAGCGATACGCTGACGTGCCTGACGCATCAGCTGACGTAGCATCAGTCCGCTTTCATCGACCATCGTCAACCCAAGCTCATCCACATCGCGGAAATGGCGATAGAAAGATGTTGGTGCGATCCCCGCTTCGCGTGCCACTTCACGCAAACTGAGGCTGGCAAAACTTCTTTCCGCACTCAGCTGGCTGAAAGCCGCTTCCACCAGCGAACGCCGGGTTTTTTCTTTTTGTTGTGCTCTAACGCCCATCACGATATCTGAATCCTTCCATCTGCCTTGCCGGCACTATACCAGAGATTAAAACTAATCTGTTTGAGGTGCTTTGTGAATGATTGTTTACGGGCGGTTTGTGCTTTGTGGGCGCAAAAAAGCACAACGATAATTGGGTTATCCCGGCAATGATGTTAGTATTCTGTTGCTTTTATGTATAAGAACAGGTAAGCCTTACCATGCCACACACCTACGATTATGATGCAATAGTAATTGGTTCTGGCCCGGGCGGCGAAGGTGCCGCAATGGGGCTGGTGAAACAGGGAGCCCGTGTCGCCGTTATCGAGCGTTATCATAACGTCGGCGGCGGCTGTACCCATTGGGGAACTATCCCCTCGAAAGCCCTTCGCCATGCCGTCAGCCGCATTATTGAATTCAACCAGAATCCTCTCTACAGCGACCACTCCCGACTTCTCCGTTCCTCTTTCGCCGATATCCTGAATCATGCCGACAGCGTGATTAACCAGCAGACGCGGATGAGACAGGGATTCTACGAGCGCAACCACTGCGAAATTCTGCAGGGCGACGCCCACTTTATTGACGAACACACCATCGCGCTGGAATGCCATGACGGCTCCGTTGAAACGCTGACGGCAGAAAAGTTCGTCATCGCCTGTGGTTCGCGCCCATATCGCCCGGATGATGTTGATTTTGCTCATCCGCGCGTTTACGACAGCGACTCAATCCTGAGCCTGCACCACGAGCCTCGCCACGTGATCATCTACGGTGCCGGGGTGATTGGCTGCGAATATGCGTCGATCTTCCGCGGAATGGAGGTCAAAGTTGATTTGATCAACACCCGCGACCGCCTGCTGGCGTTCCTCGATCAGGAGATGTCAGACTCGCTCTCCTATCACTTCTGGAATAGCGGCGTCGTCATTCGCCATAACGAAGAGTACGAGAAGATCGAGCCACTGGATGACGGCGTGATCATGCACCTGAAGTCCGGCAAAAAGCTGAAGGCCGACTGCCTGCTGTATGCCAACGGACGTACCGGTAACACCGATACGCTGGCGCTGGATAACATTGGCCTGAAAGCCGACAGCCGTGGTCAGCTGAAAGTGAACAGCATGTACCAGACCGCAATCCCACACATTTATGCCGTGGGTGACGTAATTGGTTATCCAAGTCTGGCTTCAGCCGCTTACGATCAGGGCCGCATCGCCGCACAGGCGATGGTGAAAGGCGAAGCCACCGCGCATCTGATTGAAGATATTCCGACCGGCATCTACACCATTCCGGAAATCAGCTCTGTCGGCAAAACCGAGCAGCAGCTGACGGCGATGAAAGTGCCGTACGAAGTGGGTCGTGCGCAGTTCAAGCATCTTGCTCGGGCGCAGATCGTGGGAATGAGCGTGGGAACCCTGAAGATCCTGTTCCATCGGGAAACGAAAGAGATCCTCGGCATTCACTGCTTTGGTGAGCGCGCGGCCGAAATCATTCACATCGGCCAGGCGATAATGGAGCAGAAAGGTGGTGGTAACACCATCGAGTACTTCGTTAACACCACCTTTAACTACCCGACCATGGCAGAAGCCTATCGGGTAGCGGCACTGAATGGCTTAAACCGCCTGTTTTAACGGTTTATCGAAATGGCCATCCATCTGCGTGCGGATGGCCTCTGCCAGCTGCTCATAGCGGCTGCGCAGCGGTGATCCCGGACGATAAACCAGCCCGACGGTACGACGCGGCTCCGGCTTAATGCACGGCAGATAGACTACGCCATCGCGCTTGCGTTCTGGCGGAACGGCCAGCGCCGGTAACAGCGTAATCCCGCTGCCCGCTGCCACCATGTTACGCAAAGTCTCAAGGCTGGTTGCGCGGAAATGGGTGTCCTCATCGGCACCCGCTTCAAAGCAGAAGCCCATCGCCTGATCGCGCAGGCAGTGGCCGTCTTCCAGCATCAGCAGTTTCTCACCAGCCAGATCGGACATCGGTACGCACTCGCGGTTTGCCCACGGGTGATCTTCATAAATCGCCAGCATCATCGGCTCATCGAACAGCGGCACCTCAATAAAGGCTTCGCTCTCTTTGACCAGCGCCAGAATGGCGCAGTCGAGCTTACCGCTGTCAAGCTGAGCCAGCAGCTGATGCGTCTGCGCTTCATGCAGATACATTTCAAGTTTCGGGAAACTTTGGTGCAGCATCGGAATGATGTGCGGCAACAGGTAAGGCCCCACGGTCGGGATCAGGCCAATATGCAGCGGCCCGGACATCGTTTCGCCCTGCTGACTTGCCATCTCCTTAAGCACTTTGACCTCACGCAGCACCGTGCGCGCCTGATCCACCAGCAGTAATCCTGCCTGAGTGAACAGCACTTTACGGCTGGTGCGCTCCAGCAGCATCACCCCGAGCTCATCTTCCAGCTTGCGGATCTGCCCGCTTAACGTCGGTTGGCTGACGTGGCAGGAATCCGCCGCACGGCGAAAATGGCGATGCTCGGCTAACGCTACCAGGTATTCAAGATCACGAATATTCATTATTCATCCTCCATCGCCACGATAGTTCATGGCGATAGATAGCATAGCAACGAACGATTATCCCTATCAAGCCTTCTGGTCAATAATAGTCCACAGAAACGAGACAGTACCTCACTAACCCTTGAAGCCACTGACTCGTTCAGAGTTTCTCTCTGATACAAATAACTAAAGCCAACGTGAACTTTGCGGACCCCGTGGTCCGCTTTTTTTTGCGTAAAAAAGCCTGGTGGTTAGCCAGGCTCTTATTTTTCCCCTCTCCACGTGGGAGAGGGGTTGGGGAGAGGGCATCAGACCGCAGCGAACTTAACCCAATCGCACCTTAGCATCGGCAATCGCCTGAGCCACCTGTTTTGGCGACACCCCCCCTTTCGCCGCACGCTTATCAAGACACGACTGCAAAGACAGAATCGGATACACGTCTTCGCCAATCACTGCGCTGAATTTCTGCAAATCTGCCAGCGGCAGATCTTCCAGCGGTTTGCCCTGACGAATGGCTTCCACCACGGTTTCACCCACAATATGGTGCGCCTCGCGGAACGGAACGCCTTTCGCGACCAGATAATCTGCCAGTTCAGTTGAGTTGGCGTAGCCCTGCTGCGCCGCTTCCTGACAGCGTGGACGTTTGACCTGAATCCCATCCAGCACCAGCGCCGCCATATGCAGGCAGTCGAGCCAGGTATCCAGCGCGTCGAACAGCCCTTCTTTGTCTTCCTGCATATCTTTGTTATACGCCAGCGGCAGGCCCTTCAAGGTCATCATCATCCCGGTCAGTGCACCCTGCACACGGCCGCATTTGCCGCGGATAAGCTCCAGCGCATCCGGGTTTTTCTTCTGCGGCATTAAGGAAGAGCCCGAAGTTACACGGTCCGACAGCTCGACAAAGCCCGCTTCGCCGGAGTTAAAGAAAATCAGATCTTCGGCAAAGCGCGACAGGTGCACCATGCCGATAGAAGCATTTGAGAGCAGTTCCAGCACGTGATCGCGGTCAGAAACGCTGTCCAGGCTGTTGCGAGTTGCGGAGGCAAAGCCCAGCCAGCCGGCCAGCTGCTCACGGTCAATCTCATACGCCGTCCCCGCCAGCGCGCCGCTGCCCAGTGGGCTCACGTCCAGGCGACGCAGCGTATCCTGCAAACGGCTTTCATCACGCGCCAGCATCTCGACATACGCCAGACTCCAGTGGGCAAACGTCACTGGCTGCGCACGCTGCAGATGGGTATAGCCCGGCATCACCGCATCCTGATTATTCTGCGCAGTTTCCACCAGCGCAGTTTGCAGCTGGCGGTTGGCGCTCAGCAGTTCAGAAATAGTGTCTTTGCACCACAGTTTGAGATCGGTCGCCACCTGATCGTTACGGCTACGCCCGGTGTGCAGCTTTTTACCCAGTTGGCCGACTTTGTCGATAAGCTTGCCTTCCACCCAGCTGTGAATATCTTCAGCGTCGCTTTCCAGGATCTGCTGCGGATTGGCGCGAACCTCTTCCAGCAGGATAGTCAGCGCTTCTTCCAGCTGCTGCTGCTCTGCGCCCGTCAGCACGCCGACGGTCACCAGCGCTTTGGACCAGGCCACAGAGCCAACGATATCCTGCTCCGCCAGGCGATAGTCAAAGCGCAAAGAGTCGTTGAACTGTTTGAACCGTTGATCCGCTGCCTGAGTAAAACGCCCGCCCCAAAGTGCCATAACATTTTCCTTAAGATTCATTGAGTATTGCCGGAATTGATCCAGCCAGAAAACAACCCTCACCCCTGCCCTCTCCCTGAGGGAGAGGGGGAAAACCAGCGCCGGCCAGTTCCCTCGCCCCTTTGGGGAGAGGGTCAGGGTGAGGGGAAAGAATTAAGCCAGAATACGAGTACCAATCGGCGTGCCGTTAAATAAAGACGGCAGCTGCTCGGCATGACGCCATGAAGCGATATCCACCGGACGACCCAGCGTGCGGGCCGCATCCAGCGCAGCATTCACTTTGACAATCATCCCGTCGGTAATAATCCCCTGGTCGATCAGCTGCTCTGCTTTCGCTGCGGTCATTTCCGCAATACGCTGGCCTTTACCGTCGAGAATGCCGCTCACGTCAGAGAGCAGGATCAGATCGGCACCCAGCGTTGCCGCCAGCGCGGTCGCGGCCTGATCGGCGTTGACGTTCATCAGTTGACCTTCTTCGGTCACACCAATCGAACTCACCACCGGCAGAAAACCACCTTCCAGCAGCGTATTAATCAGCTTCGGTGAACCCGGCTGCGCGTGGCCGACATGCCCCAGCTCTTCATCAAGCTGAGAAACCTTCACGCTGTCGCCATCGCCAAGATACAGACCAACGGACGCGATATGATGTTTCTTCGCCCACGCCAGCAGCGTTTTGTTAGCCGTTCCGGCCAGTGCACCGGTGATAATGTCAATCTGATCGGCAGGCGTCACGCGCAGGCCGTTTTTCTTTTTCACCGGCAGGTTAAGCTGTTTCATCAGCTCATCCACCACGCAGCCACCGCCGTGAACGATCACCAGCGGGCGTTGGTGCTCAGCGCGATAGTTCACCAGCGCGGTAAACAGACGCTCCAGCGCTTCTTCACTGTCCAGCAGCACACCACCGAGTTTGATAATTAAAGGATTCATCATCGCGCCTGTTTTCCGTCAAAGAAGAGACTGCGTTTCGGCAAAGCCAAAACGAATATTTGCACACTGCATGGCCTGAGCCGCCGCGCCTTTCAGCAGGTTATCTTCTGCGGCAACCACAATCAGATACTCGCCCTGCACCGCAAAACCAATATCGCAGAACGGCAGACCCACCACATTTTTCAGCGCCGGAACGCCATTATCGTACAGACGAACCAATGGCTTATGCGCATACGCCGTGGTGAAGCAATCCGCCACCTGAGCACGAGTCACGCCCGGCTTCAGACGACAGGTAATGGTTTCCAGAATGCCGCGTTTAAAGTTACCCAGGTGCGGGGTAAAAATCACCTCTGCGCCCAGGTGAGTGGTAATTTCCGGATGATGGCGGTGATTGAACACGCCGTAAGGCTGCAGGCTGACTTCGCAGAAGCTGTTGGAAATCGCCGCCTTGCGTCCGGCACCGCTCACGCCACTGGTTGCGTTGATCACCGGCCATTGAGAAAGATCTAACAGACCGGCGTCGATCAGCGGTTTGAGGGAGAGCTGCGCCGCCGTGGGGTAGCACCCTGGCACCGCAATCAGATTGGCTTCTTTGATCTTATCGCCGCTCCACTCCGCAAGCCCGTACACCGCCTGCTCCAGCAGCTGCGGGTGCTGATGAGTGAAGCCATAATATTTCTGGTAAAAATCAGCATCGTTAACGCGGAACGCACCGGAAAGGTCGAACACCACGCAGCCTGCATCGAGGAACTGAGGCGCCAAGTCGTGGCTCACCTCATGCGCCGTAGCGAGGAACACCACGTCCACACCCGCGCTAAATTCGCGAATATCGGACATCGGCTGCAGAGGCAAATCGACAATGCCTTTCAGCTGCGGATGCAGTTCGGAGATTAGCTTTCCAGCATCATTGCTTTGCGCTGAGACCGTCAAAGCGGTTATGTTCATATGCGGATGACGATTTACGTAGCTCACCAGCTCTGCGCCAGCATAACCGCTTGCGCCTACTATCAGCGTATTCAACATCGGGTTCCTTTATGCTCAACGATAATGTATTTTTATTCACAAATACTGCATGAATATTGATACTATCACGACCTGAGGTGTGTCAACAATGAAAAACAATTTACCGCCATTTATCGAGATTTACCGCGCATTGATCGCCACACCGTCCATCAGCGCCACCGAAGAATCCCTCGATCAGAGCAATGAAGGTTTAATCAATCTTTTGGCCGACTGGTTCTCCACGCTGGGCTTTAAAGTTGAGATCCAACCGGTGCCGGGAACCCGTCACAAATTCAACATGCTTGCCAGCACCGGCGAAGGCGCAGGTGGGCTGTTGCTCACCGGTCACACCGACACCGTGCCGTTCGATGACGGCCGCTGGACGCGCGACCCGTTCACCCTGACCGAGCATGACAACAAGCTTTACGGTCTGGGCACTGCCGACATGAAAGGCTTCTTCGCCTTCATTCTGGATGCGCTGCGTGACGTGGACGTGAAGCAGCTGAAAAAGCCGCTCTACATCCTGGCAACCGCAGACGAAGAAACCAGCATGGCGGGGGCACGCTATTTCTCTGAATCCACCAGCCTGCGCCCGGACTGCGCGATTATCGGCGAGCCGACCTCTCTGCAACCAGTTCGCGCGCACAAAGGGCATATTTCTAACGCCATCCGCGTGCTGGGCCAGTCCGGCCACTCCAGCGATCCGGATCGCGGCGTGAACGCCATCGAAGTGATGCACGACGCCATCGGGCGGATTATGCACCTGCGTGATTCACTGAAAGAGCGCTTCCACTACGACGCCTTTGCCGTGCCGTACCCAACGCTGAACCTGGGAGCCATACACGGCGGTGATGCTTCCAACCGTATCTGCGCCTGCTGCGAACTGCATATGGATATCCGCCCGCTGCCGGGCATGACGCTGGACGATCTGAACGGCCTGCTGACCGAAGCGCTGGCACCGGTCAGTGAAAAATGGCCGGGCCGCCTGACGATTTCCGACCTGCACCCGCCGATTCCGGGCTATGCCTGCCCGCCGGACCATCAGCTGGTTGAAGTGGTGGAAAAACTGCTCGGCACCAAAACCGAGGTCGTGAACTACTGCACCGAAGCTCCATATATTCAGACGCTTTGCCCAACGCTGGTTCTGGGGCCGGGTTCAATCAACCAGGCGCATCAACCGGATGAGTATCTTGAAACCCGCTTCATCAAGCCGACGCGCGAGCTGATTACCCAGGTTGTGCATCACTTCTGCTGGCACTGATTTTCCTGCATCGATTGCTCCCCTCTCCCCAGCCCTCTCCCAAAGGGAGAGGGAGCAAACCGGCACAATCCCTTTTCCCTCTCCCTGGGGAGAGGGTCAGGGAGAGGGAATTGATCCTGTGACAAAGTTCACACGCCCATAAGTCATGCTTATCTCGTAGCCTCTACGTTAAATTTCGTAAATTGCTGGCATTTATTCGTTTGCTGAAGCGATTTCGCAACAATTGACGTGGGGGTTTTTACGTGGCTTTATAAAGTGAAGACGAGAAAAGACCGAATACCATGTTCCCCTGATTTTGTGCCGCGGCGACGCGGTCTCATCGCGGTTGCGCGAAATCCAGGGACATACATAAATGAGATGGGGTGTCTGGGGTTTATGAACGAACAATATTCCGCTTTGCGCAGTAATGTCAGTATGCTCGGTAAGGTGTTAGGGGAAACCATTAAGGATGCCCTCGGCGAAAACATTCTTGATCGCGTTGAAACCATTCGTAAGTTGTCAAAATCCTCCCGTGCGGGCAATGAAGCCAATCGCCAGGAGCTGCTCACCACGTTGCAGAATCTGTCCAACGACGAGCTGCTGCCGGTCGCCCGCGCGTTCAGCCAATTTCTGAACCTGGCGAATACCGCCGAGCAATACCACAGCATTTCGCCAAAAGGCGAAGCGGCCAGCAACCCGGAAGTGATTGCCCGCACCCTGCGTAAACTCAAAGACCAACCCGATCTCAACGAAACCACCATCAAGAAAGCCGTGGAAGCGCTGTCGCTGGAGCTGGTGCTGACCGCCCACCCGACGGAAATTACCCGCCGCACGCTGATCCACAAAATGGTGGAAGTGAACAACTGCCTGAAGCAGCTGGATAACAAAGATATTGCCGACTACGAACAGCACCAGCTGATGCGCCGCCTGCGCCAGCTGATTGCTCAGTCCTGGCATACAGATGAAATCCGCAAGCATCGCCCAAGCCCGGTGGATGAAGCCAAATGGGGCTTTGCGGTGGTGGAAAACAGCCTGTGGGAAGGCGTACCAAACTACCTGCGTGAGCTGAACGAACAGCTGGAAGAGAACCTCGGCTATCAGCTGCCGGTGGATTTCGTGCCAGTGCGCTTCACCTCGTGGATGGGCGGCGACCGCGACGGCAACCCGAACGTTACCGCAGACATCACCCGCAACGTGCTGTTGCTGGGACGCTGGAAGGCAACCGATCTGTTCCTGAAAGATATTCAGCTGCTGATTTCTGAACTCTCAATGGTCGAATGCACCGACGAGCTGCGTGCCTACGTTGGCGAAGCGGGTGAAACCGAACCATACCGTTATCTGCTCAAAAACATCCGCAGCCAGCTGATGGCCACTCAGGCCTGGCTTGAAGCGCGTCTGAAAGGTGAAAAACTGCCGAAACCAGCGGGCCTGCTGACGCAAAACGAACAGCTTTGGGAACCGCTGTACGCTTGCTATAAATCCCTGCAGGCCTGCGGCATGGGCATTATCGCCAACGGCGAACTGCTCGACACTCTGCGCCGCGTGAAATGTTTTGGCGTGCCGCTGGTGCGCATCGACGTGCGTCAGGAAAGCACCCGTCATACCGAAGCGCTGGGCGAACTGACCCGCTACCTCGGTATTGGCGACTACGAAAGCTGGTCTGAAGCCGACAAACAGGCGTTCCTGATCCGCGAACTGAATTCCAAGCGCCCTCTCCTGCCGCGCCAGTGGGAGCCAAGCGACGAAACCCGCGAAGTGCTCGACACCTGCAAAGTGATTGCCGAAGCGCCGAAGGGATCCGTTGCCGCCTATGTTATCTCAATGGCAAAAACGCCGTCCGACGTGCTGGCCGTTCATCTGCTGCTGAAAGAAGCCGGGATCGGCTTTGCGCTGCCGGTGGCTCCGCTGTTTGAAACGCTGGACGACCTCAACAACGCCGACGACGTGATGACGCAGCTGCTCAACATCGACTGGTACCGTGGCTTTATCCAGGGCAAGCAGATGGTGATGATTGGCTATTCCGACTCCGCAAAAGACGCGGGCGTGATGGCGGCTTCCTGGGCGCAGTATCAGGCACAGGACGCGCTGATCAAAACCTGCGAAAAAGCGGGCATTGAGCTGACGCTGTTCCACGGTCGCGGTGGCTCCATTGGTCGCGGCGGCGCTCCAGCCCACGCGGCTCTGCTGTCACAACCGCCGGGCAGCCTGAAGGGTGGCCTGCGTGTGACCGAACAGGGTGAGATGATCCGCTTCAAATACGGCCTGCCGGAAGTGACCATCAGCAGCCTGTCGCTATACACCAGTGCGATCCTGGAAGCCAACCTGCTGCCGCCGCCGGAGCCAAAACCGGAGTGGCGCAACATCATGGGCGTGCTGTCCGACGTCTCCTGCGAGATGTATCGCGGCTACGTGCGTGAAAATAAAGATTTCGTCCCGTATTTCCGCTCCGCTACGCCGGAACAGGAACTGGGTAAACTGCCGCTGGGCTCTCGTCCGGCCAAACGTCGTCCAACCGGCGGCGTTGAGTCGCTGCGCGCCATTCCGTGGATTTTCGCCTGGACGCAAAACCGCCTGATGCTGCCAGCCTGGCTGGGTGCCGGCGCCGCGCTGCAAAAAGTGGTGGAAGATGGTAAACAGCACGAGCTGGAAACCATGTGCCGCGACTGGCCATTCTTCTCCACCCGTCTGGGCATGCTGGAGATGGTGTTCGCTAAGGCCGACCTGTGGCTGGCGGAATACTACGATCAGCGTCTGGTGAAGAAGGAGCTGTGGCCGCTGGGCGAAGAGCTGCGCAAGCTGCTGGAAGCCGATATCAAAGTAGTGCTGGATATCGCCAACGACTCACACCTGATGGCCGATCTGCCGTGGATTGCTGAGTCCATCCAGCTGCGTAATATCTACACTGACCCACTGAACGTGCTTCAGGCCGAGCTGCTGCACCGTTCGCGCCTGGCAGAAGAAGAAGGCAAAGAGCCGGATCCACGCGTGGAACAGGCACTGATGGTGACTATCGCAGGCGTCGCTGCAGGGATGCGTAACACCGGTTAATTCGGATTTGCCGTCAGAAACAAAAATCCCCGCTCAATGGCGGGGATTTTTTTAGGTTATAAAACGATTACTGCAGGTCGAAGCGATCCAGGTTCATCACTTTCACCCATGCCGCCACGAAGTCTTTCACGAACTTCTCTTTGGCATCGCCAGAAGCATAAACTTCCGCCAGCGCACGCAGTACGGCATTCGAACCAAACACCAGGTCTGCACGAGTTGCGGTGTGTTTCACTTCACCGCTCTCACGGCAGCGCCCTTCGAACAGCTCGTTGGAAGCATCTGTCGCTTTCCACTCGTTACGCATATCCAGCAGATTAACGAAGAAATCGTTGCTGAGTACGCCTTCACGATCGGTGAATACGCCCTGTTTGCCGCCGTCAAAGTTAGCGCCCAGCACACGCAGGCCACCCACCAGCACGGTCAGCTCAGGTGCGGTCAGCGTCAGCTGCTGAGCTTTGTCGATCAGCAGCGATTCGGTGGTTGCCGCATCCAGACGTGCACGGTAGTTACGGAAGCCGTCTGCTACAGGCTCCATCAGGTTAAACATTTCAACGTCGGTCTGATCCTGACGGGCATCCACGCGACCCGGAGTGAACGGTACCTGCACGCTGACGCCAGCAGCCTGCGCCGCCTTCTCGACACCGACCACGCCGGCCAGCACGATAATATCGGCCAGAGATGCTTTGTGTGCCGACTTATAAATACCTTCCAGCACAGGCAGTACGCGCGCCGCCGTGGCGTTCACATCCCAGTTGCGCTGTGGTGCCAGCGCCAGACGCGCGCCGTTTGCCCCACCGCGTTTGTCGCCACCGCGGAAGGTGGAAGCGGAAGCCCAGGCAACCGATACCAGCTCGCTGACAGACAGACCAGAATCCGCAATCTCGGCCTTCAGGCTTTGGATATCTTCCTCCGTTGGGTTGAAGAACGCATGCGGCAGTGGATCCTGCCAAATCAGATCTTCTTTTGGGACTTCCGGGCCGATGTAACGCGCTTTTGGCCCCATATCACGGTGGGTCAGTTTGAACCACGCGCGGGCAAAGGCTTCGTTAAAGGCCTGCGGATCGTTGAGGAAGCGACGGGAAATTTTCTCGAAGTCCGGATCGAAGCGCAGCGTCAGGTCGGTGACCAGCATGGTTGGCTTGCGTTTTTTCGATGGATCGAACGGATCCGGAATAATTTCCGGGGCATCCACGGCTTCAAACTGAATCGCGCCTGCCGGGCTGCGGGTCTGCACCCACTCGTATTTGAACAGGTTCTCGAAGAAGTAGTTGCTCCACTGGGTCGGCGTTTGCGTCCAGACCACTTCCAGGCCGGAAGTGATGGCATCAGCACCGACGCCGCTGCCGTGGGCGTTAGACCAGCCCAGGCCCTGGGATTCAATCGGAGCCGCTTCTGGATCGGCACCTACGTTGGTGGCGGATGCCGCACCGTGGGTTTTACCGAGCGTATGGCCACCGGCGATCAGAGCAACGGTTTCTTCGTCGTCCATGCCCATGTTGCCGAAGGTGGCGCGGATGGCGGATGCCGCAGACAGCGGTTCACCGCTGGCGTTTGGCCCTTCCGGGTTTACGTAGATCAGGCCCATTTCGGTAGCGGCCAGCGGGCGTTTCGCCAGCTCTTCCGGATCGCGGTGCTTCAGCCAGGTGGTTTCATCACCCCAGTTGACGTCCATATCCGGTTCCCACACGTCTTCACGTCCGGCACCAAAGCCGAAGGTGCGGAAGCCGGAGTTTTCCAGCGAGACGTTACCCGCCAGAATAAACAGGTCGGCCCAGGAAATTTTCTGGCCGTATTTTTGCTTGATTGGCCACAGCAGACGACGAGCTTTATCGAGACTGACGTTATCTGGCCAGGAGTTCAGTGGCGCAAAACGCTGCTGACCGCGACCTGCGCCGCCGCGTCCGTCAATGGAGCGATAGGTCCCTGCGCCGTGCCACGCCATGCGGATAAACAGACCGGCATAGTTGCCCCAGTCGGCGGGCCACCACGGCTGTGAATCGGTGAGTAAGGCTCTGATATCGCCTTTTAGCGCGGAGTAATCGAGTTTGCTGAATTCCTTGCGGTAATCAAAATCTTCACCCAGCGGGTTGGATCGATTGGAGTGTTGATTGAGGAGATCGACGCGGAGTTGTTTCGGCCACCAGTCACGACTACTGGTGCCTGCTCCGGCACTTTCGTCGTGGCTGCCCTGATGAAACGGGCACTTTCCTGCAGATAACGTATTGTGATCGTTTTCTTGATTGCTCATCTTCCTGCTCCCTTCAGTGTTTTAATACCAGGATATACAGCTCTGCAGATTAGTTATAGATGAAAAAATCTACAGATTTGATAGTTGTTTCCTTACTGGCTACAAACAACATAGCAAAAGTTGTTCATAGAAATGTCGACGAGTCCGTAAACTTTCAACAATAACCATGGATTATGCAGGGTAAACAGGTCAATGATCTGTCAGCGTTTCTTCGTAATTCGTCGCAAAAAAACGCGAATGGCACAAAGTGATCCACGTCGACAGAAGGGAGCTTAGAGGAAGGAAAAACTCAGGCCCTGCGCCAGGGCCCGTTGCTTCAGACCGCCGGACGGACACCCAGCGTATGACAGATGGCATAGCTCATTTCAGCGCGGTTGAGCGTGTAGAAATGGAAGTCCTTCACGCCTTCACGGCTGAGTATTTTGACCATGTCCATCGCGATGTTCGCGCCGACCAGCTTGCGGGTTTCCGCATCGTCATCCAGCCCTTCATACATTTTTGCCATCCAGGTCGGGATGCGTACGTTGGTCATGTCGGCAAACTTCTTCGCCTGTTTGAAGTTGGATACCGGCAGGATCCCCGGAACGATTTCAACGTCGATACCGGTAGAGACGCAGCGATCGCGGAAGCGCAGATAGCTTTCCACATCAAAGAAAAACTGGGTGATGGCACGGCCTGCACCGGCATCCACTTTACGCCTCAGGTTCAGCAGATCGGCCTGCGCGCTTTTGGCTTCCGGATGCACTTCCGGGTATGCCGCCACGGAAATATCAAAGTCACCAACTTCCTTCAGTAAGGTCACCAGATCCGCGGCATACATATCCGGTTTACCGCTGCCCGGCGGCAGATCGCCACGCAGAGCAACAATATGGCGAATGCCGTTGTTCCAGTAGTCCTGTGCGATAGCACGTAACTCATCGCGAGTGGCATCGATACAGGTCAGATGCGGCGCGGCTTCCAGACCAGTACGATCCTTAATACCTTTAATAATGCTGTGCGTGCGGTCGCGCTCACCGGAGTTTGCGCCGTAGGTCACGGAAACGAATTTCGGCTTCAGGCTGCTGAGTCTGTCGATAGAGGCCCACAGGGTTTGCTCCATTTCACTGGTGCGCGGCGGGAAAAACTCAAAAGAAACGTTAATCCGGCCTTCTACTTCTGCCAGGCTCTGATTCAGGGCTTCCCGCTGGTTGGCGTGAAAAAAGCTCATACCTTACCTCTGTCTGTTGCTTGATGTTGTGTGAACTTCTATACGTTTAGACGTCCAGATGTAAAAATGACCGAAAAGTCCGATGGCGTCAACAGAAAAAACAGCAGAAAAGGTGAGGAATACTCAGCGAAGGTGAAAAAGGTTCATGATGGGTGCGGAACAGAGGTTTCTCCTCACCCCGGCCCTCTCCTCAAAGAGGAGAGGGAGCAAACCATTCCCTCGCCCCTTTGGGGAGAGGGTTAGGGTGAGGGGAACAAGCTAAAAACTACAGCAGCTGCGCCAGGCGATTAATATCAGACTGAATGGCCCCGGCGGTCACATCGCGGCCTGCGCCCGGCCCGCGGATCACCATTGGGTTATCGCGATACCAGCGGCTTTCAATCGCAAAGACGTTATCACAAGGCAGCAGCGCCGCCAGCGGATGCTCCTGACGCACCGCTTCCACGCCGACACGGGCTTTGCCGTTGGCATCGAAGCGCGCCACGTAGCGCAGCACCAGCCCCATTTCCTGCGCGGCTTCCAGGCGCTGGATCATCTGCTCATTTAACTCGTCACCGTTTTCAAAGAAGTGATCGATAGACCCCTCTTCGCAGTGCGAAGGCACCAGCGACTCCACGCGTACCTGATCTGGCTCGATGTCATAGCCAGCCTCGCGAGCGAGGATCACCAGCTTGCGCATCACGTCTTTACCAGAAAGGTCGACGCGCGGATCGGGCTCGGTCAGCCCCTGCTGCCAGGCCTGATCGACCAAGTCTGTAAACGGCACACTGCCGTCAAACTGCAGGAACAGCCAGGAGAGCGTGCCAGAGAAAATGCCGCTGATAGCCAGAATGGAATCACCGCTTTCACGCAAATCGCGCACGGTGTGGTTCACTGGCAGCCCTGCGCCAACGGTCGCGTTATACAGCCAGTGACGGCCAGTTTTCTCAAACGCATCGTGGATCTGGCGATATTTATCGCTGGTGCTGGCTCCGGCCAGTTTATTGGCGCTGATGACATGGAAACCGTGGCTGGCAAAGTCCAGATACTGATCAGCCAGCTGCTCACTTGCTGTCACATCCAGCACCACCAAATCGTCATACGGATGGGCGCGCATCCACAGGAACAGCGACTCTTCATCCTGCTCAACGGCTTCATCGTTGAAGAAAGCCAGCGCGCGGCTGGCATCCAGCCCTTCGTAATTCAGCAGGCTGCGGCGGCTGTCCACCACGCCTGCCAGCACAAATTCAAATCCGGTCCGCGCCGACAGCGTGCTTTGCTCGCGGGCAAACAGCTCCAGCCAGCGTGAACCGATATTGCCTTTACCAAACAGCACCAGGCCGATGCGCTTTTCCGCGCGGAACAGCGACTGGTGCAGGCCCTGGATCAGACTTTCCGTCGGACCTTTGCGCATCACGGCGACCAGGCTGATCCCTTCTTCAGACTGCCAGGTAAACTCCACCGGCTGCCCTTTCAGCTGCTGCCAGAAGCGGTGGCAGTGCAGCGGGTTACGGGTGACGCCTGCCCCGACCATCGCCACTAAGGCTAAGCCCTGACGCAGACGCAGTTCGCCCGGCAGGCCTGCTTCATCCAGCAGCTTCAGCGCGCTGTCCGCCACTTCGGCGGTGTAGCAGAATTGCAGCAGATGTCTGTCGGTATGCACGCCAACGGCCAGCGGACGCACCTGCGCGCGCTTGAGGATCAGGTCAATTTCTTTATGCGCCAGCTTAAAGTCCTGGCCGGACGGAACCACAAACTCAATCAGGCAAACGTCATCATGGCTGGTGACGATACGCGCCCCGGTACCGGAGGCCAGTACGCGTTCGATGCGCGTTGAACCCTGATCCGGCGTGTAGCTGCAGCGCAGCTGCAAGTCGATATCGCTGCCAGAAACAGGCTGCAAAGTGCGGGCGTGCAGCACAGGTGCGGCAAGACGCGCCAGCTCGCTGGCTTCATCAAGGCGCAGCAGCGGCAGCAGACAGGCATCTTTCACTTTACGCGGGTCGGCGCTGTAAACCCCGGCAACGTCGCTCCAGATAGTCACGCGGGAAACGCCCGCCAGCGCGCCAATCTGCGTTGCCGAGTAGTCAGAACCATTACGGCCCAGCAGAACGGTTTCACCAGCATTGCTGCGGCTGATAAATCCGGTCACTACTAAACGTTTGTGCGGATGCTGTGCCAGCAGCTGCTGGAGCAGAGGGAAGGAGAGGCCTTCATCAACCTGAGGCTGAGCGGCGCGTTCGGCGCGCAGGAAAGTGCGGGCATCCAGCCAGGCGGCATCAAGCCCCTGCTGTTGCAGCACGGCGGCCATCAGCCTGGCAGACCAGACTTCACCATGGCCAACCACTTCGGCATACACCGCGTCCGTCACGCCGCCGTCGAGGAGTACGGCCAGACGTTCCAGATCCTGAATAAATTCGGCAACGAGGGTGTCGGCGACCTCAGCGGGCAGCAGACCGGTCATCAGTTCAATCTGATAGCGGCGCAGCGCCTGCTGAACCTGATGCGCAGAGAGACGATCGGTCTGGCTGAGCTTCAGCCAGCTAATCAACTGGTTAGTGGTGCTGCCTGCGGCGGAAACGACCATCATGTCGTCTGGCTGCGAGTGCTCAGCCATAATCCCTGCCACGCGCAGGTAACATTTCACATCCGCCAGACTACTGCCACCAAACTTGTGCAGTTGACGACCCTTCGCCCCTGCCTGCGCTATCACACTCATGTTTACCCCTCGTTTGCTGCCCGGAACCCATTTTCCAGGTCGGCAATTAAATCTTCACTGTCTTCAATACCGGTAGAAATTCGCAGCAGCGTTTCTGAGATCCCTGCCGCTGCGCGTGCTTCTGGCGCCATTCCCGCGTGGGTCATGGTTGCCGCGTGCGAAATCAGGCTTTCCACCCCGCCGAGCGATTCGGCAAGCGTGAACAACGACAGCCCGCCGAGGAAACGACGCAGAGTGTTTTCATCACCATCCAGCTCAAAGCTGAGCATCGCGCCAAAACCTTTCTGCTGACGGGCAGCAATTTCGTGCCCCTGGTTCTCCGGCAGAGAAGGATGATACAGCTTTTTCACCAGCGGTTGGTTCTTCAGGAACTCAACAATCGCCGTGGCGTTACGCTGTGCAACTTCCATGCGCGGCGACAGGGTGCGCAACCCACGCAGCAGCAGATAGCTGTCGAAAGCGCTGCCGGTCACGCCAATATTATTCGCCCACCATGCCAGTTCGGTGACGGTTTCCTGATCTTTCGCTATCACCACGCCCGCTACCACATCGGAATGTCCGTTAAGGTATTTCGTGCAGGAGTGCAGCACCAGATCCGCGCCGAGCGCCAGCGGATTTTGCAGCGCCGGGCTCAGGAAGGTGTTATCCACCACGCTGACTGCCCCGGCCGCGCGTGCCAGCTCACAGATTTTCGCAATATCCACGACGCGCAACAACGGATTACTTGGACTTTCAACCAGCACCAGCTTCGGTTTTTCCGCCAGCGCGGCTTTCAGGGCCTGCTCATCATTCTGATCGATGAACAGCACGCGATAGCAGCCGCGTTTCGCCAGGCTGTCGAACAGGCGATAGCTGCCGCCGTAGCAATCGTGTGGCGCCACCAGCAGGTCACCGGGCTTCAGGAACACGGTGGTCACCAGGTGAATCGCTGACATCCCGGTGTTGGTCAGCACAGCGCCTGCACCGCCTTCAAGTTCTGCCAGCGCGCGCTGCACAACATCACGCGTCGGGTTACCGCGACGGGAATAGTCATGCGCACGAGGTTCGTTAAATCCGGTGAAGTTATAGGTGCTGGAGAGATGAATCGGGGGGACAACGCAGCCATATTGCTCGTCATCATTTAACCCGCTACGCACTGCGATGGTGGCTTGTTTACGCGTCATGGTGAATCGTTCCTGGCTTTAGCGATGAAAAGTCAGGCCTCAGAGTAACCACAGTCACAATAGACGTCAATACATCTGGACATCTAAACTTCTTTGCGTATAGATTGAGCAATCGGGAAATAGCCGTTAAAATTATACGCATTAGCGCACATCCACAGCGCCTTTGCTGGTGTCATGGTCACACCTCTCAGGTAAACTGTGCGGAATTCTGGTCCAGGCTAGCGCCGCGACCCTTTATTAATAAGATTAGAGAAAAGGTATCTCATGGCTGAATGGAGCGGCGAATATATCAGCCCCTACGCTGAGCACGGTAAGAAGAGCGAGCAGGTCAAAAAAATTACGGTATCCATTCCTCTGAAGGTATTAAAAATCCTTACAGATGAACGTACCCGTCGCCAGGTAAACAACCTGCGCCACGCGACCAACAGCGAACTGCTGTGCGAAGCATTTTTGCACGCCTTCACTGGCCAGCCGTTGCCGAACGACGAAGACCTGCGTAAAGAGCGCAGTGATGAAATTCCGGAAGAGGCAAAAGTGATTATGCGTGAGCTGGGGATCGACCCGGAGACGTGGGAATACTGATTAGCAGACACAAAAAAGGCGCCTTTCGGCGCCTTTTTCTCGGGATGCTTACTTCGCGCCCGGGATGCTGAAACGCTTGTTGAAGCGGTCAACACGGCCACCGGTAGCAACGTCACGCTGCTTGCCAGTGTAGAACGGGTGGCATTTGCCGCACACGTCCAGGTTCAGATCGTGACCCACGGTAGAGTGAGTTTTGATAACATTACCGCAAGAACAAGTTGCAGTAATTTCTGCGTAATTTGGGTGAATACCTTTTTTCATGGGAAACCTCTGATTAAGGCCGCGCCGCTCTTCCAGCCCTAACGCCAGACACCGCGCGAAGTTGATAGTATAGTGTCGATGGCACAAATCTGCACCAAAGGCGGCGGATCATACAGAATTTAACCAGTGGATGCAATCTGATCCGCGCGGCCTGAATAACAATGTGTATACTGTCCCACCCTTTTTCAAGTCAGGAAGAGCCGATGCCCGTTGCCCACGTTGCCCTGCCCGTTCCGCTTCCCCGCACCTTTGATTATCTGTTACCTGATGGCGTCAGCGCTCAGGCCGGGTGTCGCGTCCGCGTGCCGTTTGGCAAACAGCAGGAGCGTGTGGGCATTGTGGTTTCGGTCAGCAACGACAGCGAGCTGCCGGTTAGCGAACTGAAAAGCGTGCTGGAAGTGCTGGACGGCGAGCCGGCCTACTCTTCCGCCGTGTGGCGAATGCTGCTGTGGGCCGCTGATTATTACCATCATCCGATTGGTGATGTGCTGTTCCATGCTCTGCCTATTATGCTGCGTCAGGGAAAACCGGCCAGCGCTGCGCCTTTGTGGTACTGGTTTGCCACCGAACAGGGTCAGGCGGTCGACATCGCCACGCTAAAGCGTTCGGCCAAACAGCAGCAGGCGCTGGCGGCGCTGCGTCAGGGGAAAATCTGGCGCCATCAGGTTGCCGAGCTGGAGCTGGATGAATCCGGCTTTCAGGCGCTCAGAAAAAAAGGCCTCAGCGAACTGGCGAGCGAGCTTCCGGCGTTAACTGACTGGCGCGAAAACTATGCGGTGACCGGTGAACGCCTGCGGCTCAATACCGAACAGGCCACCGCCGTGGGCGCGATCCACAGCGGATCGGACAATTTTTCTGCCTGGCTGTTGGCCGGTGTCACCGGTTCCGGGAAAACGGAAGTTTATCTGAGCGTGCTGGAAAACGTGCTGGCTCAGGGCAAACAGGCGCTGGTGATGGTGCCAGAAATCGGCCTGACGCCGCAGACCATCGCCCGCTTTCGCGAGCGTTTCAACGCCCCTGTTGAAGTGCTGCACTCGGCACTGAACGACAGCGAACGGCTGGCTGCCTGGCTGAAAGCCAAAAACGGCGAAGCGGCTATTGTCATCGGCACCCGCTCTTCCTTATTTACTCCGTTCAAAAATCTTGGCGTGATCGTCATCGACGAAGAGCACGATAGCTCCTACAAGCAGCAGGAAGGCTGGCGCTATCATGCCCGCGATTTAGCCGTGTGGCGCGCGCACAACGAACAGATCCCAATTATTCTTGGCTCGGCCACGCCTGCGCTGGAAACGCTGCACAACGTGCGTCAGGGAAAATATCACCAGCTGAAGCTGACAAAACGCGCGGGTAACGCCCGTCCGGCCAATCAGCACGTGCTGGATTTGAAAAGCCAGCAGCTTCAGGCCGGCCTTTCCCCGGCGTTAATCAGCCGGATGCGCCAGCATCTGCAGGCCGATAACCAGGTGATCCTTTTCCTGAACCGTCGCGGCTATGCGCCCGCGCTGCTGTGCCACGAATGCGGCTGGATTGCCGAATGTCCGCGCTGCGACAGTTACTACACGCTGCATCAGAACCAGCGCCATTTGCGCTGTCATCACTGCGACAGCCAGCGTCCAATCCCGCGCCAGTGCCCTTCCTGCGGCTCAACGCACCTTGTTCCGGTTGGACTTGGCACGGAACAGCTCGAAGAAGCGCTTGCGCCGCTATTCCCCAATGTGCCCATTTCGCGCATCGATCGCGACACCACCAGCCGTAAAGGCGCACTGGAGCAGTATCTGGCTGAAGTGCATCGCGGCGGTGCGCGTATTCTGATCGGCACCCAAATGCTGGCGAAAGGTCACCATTTCCCGGATGTCACTCTGGTGGCGTTGCTGGACGTTGACGGCGCGCTGTTTTCTGCCGATTTCCGCTCCGCCGAGCGTTTTGCTCAACTTTACACTCAGGTTTCCGGTCGGGCCGGGCGTGCAGGTAAGCAGGGTGAAGTCATCCTGCAAACGCACCATCCTGAACACCCGTTGCTGCAAACCCTGCTGCATCAGGGTTATGACGCCTTTGCCCAGCAGGCGCTGGCGGAACGTCAGACCATGCAGCTGCCGCCGTGGACCAGCCATGTGCTGATTCGCGCGGAAGATCACAATAATCAGGATGCGCCGCTGTTTCTTCAGCAGCTGCGTAATCTGATTCAGGCAAGCCCTCTGGCCGATGACAAGCTGTGGCTATTAGGCCCGGTTCCGGCATTAGCGCCAAAACGCGGCGGCCGCTGGCGCTGGCAGATTGTGCTGCAACACCCGTCCCGCCTGCGTTTGCAGCATACCGTCAGCGGAGCGCTGGCACTGCTGAATACCTTACCGGCTTCGCGAAAAGTGAAATGGGTGCTGGATGTCGATCCGATCGAGGGCTAAGCCTCTGAGCTGCGAGGCAGATCGAAAAATTTAGCATCCGTCACAATTTTCATGAAATTTCTGTAACTCCCCGGACTTACTCTCTGATAAAAAAGAGACTGTTGTCAGAGACAGCGGAAGTCTCTGCCCCGTCAGCGAGGAGAACCCAGGTGAAGTCCAAAAAAGAGGTTGTTGCGGCAACCATGAAGGATGTGGCTCAGAAAGCGAATGTCTCAACGGCAACCGTTTCCCGGGCATTGATGAACCCCGACAAAGTGTCGCAGTCCACGCGCAACAAGGTCGAAAAAGCGGCGCTGGATGTGGGTTACTTTCCCCAGGCAATGGGGCGCAACAGCCGCCGTAACGAATCCAGGACCATTCTGGTGATTGTGCCGGACATCTGCGATCCCTTCTTCAGCGAAATCATCCGCGGTATTGAAGTCACCGCCGCCGCCCAGGGGTATCTGGTGTTAATTGGCGACTGCGCCCACCAGAACCAGCAGGAAAAAACCTTCATCGACCTCATCATTACCAAACAAATTGACGGCATGCTGCTGCTGGGCTCCCGCCTGCCGTTTGATGCCAGCATCGAAGAGCAACGGAATCTGCCGCCGATGGTGATGGCCAACGAATTTGCGCCTGAGCTCGAACTGCCGACGGTTCACATCGACAACCTTACCGCCGCGTTCAATGCCGTAAACTATCTTCATGAGCTCGGTCATCAGCGGATTGGTTGTATCGCCGGACCGGAAGAGATGCCGCTGTGCCATTATCGCTTGCAGGGTTACGTTCAGGCGCTGCGTCGTAGCGGTATCACGGTTGACCCGCACTATATTGCGCGCGGAGATTTTACCTACGAAGCGGGCGCGAACGCGCTTGAGCAACTGCTGGAACTGCCGGAACCGCCAACGGCCGTGTTCTGCCACAGCGATATTATGGCCCTCGGCGCGCTGTCGCTGGCTAAACGGCGTGGGCTGAAAATTCCGGACGATCTGTCGATTATCGGGTTCGATAACATCTCGCTGTCTGAGTTCTGCGATCCGCCGTTGACCACCGTTTCTCAACCACGATTTGATATCGGACGCGAGGCCATGTTGTTACTGCTCGATCAGCTCAGTGGTCAAAATGTCAGCAGCGGATCGCGCTTGCTGGACTGTGAGCTGGTCCTTCGTGGCAGCACGGCGAAAAATAGGCCATAAACTAAATGCCTTTCGGACTTCGTGTCTGGTCAAAGCCCCGTCGCTTAAGTAACATGACGGGCTGATAAACGAATAAATACAGCGAAACGATAGTGGCACAACGAGATTATGTACGCCGCAGCCAACCGGCTCCTTCGCGGCGCAAAAAGGGTCCATCACGGAACTCACGGAGTAAGCAAAGTAGCTTTTCTGCTGTCTCACCAGCGATGGTCGCTATTGCTGCGGCTGTGCTGGTCGCCTTTATCGGTGGTCTGTACTTCATCACCCATCATAAAAAAGAAGAAGCTGAGGCTCTCCAGGGTCGTCAGGTGACGGGCAATGGCCTGCCGCCGAAGCCGGAAGAGCGCTGGCGTTACATTAAAGAGCTGGAAAGCCGCCAGCCGGGCGTTCGTGCGCCGACGGAACCGTCTGCGGGCGGTGAAGTCCAGAACGCCAACCAGCTGACCGATGAACAGCGCCAGCTGCTGGCACAGATGCAGGCCGATATGCGCCAGCAGCCAACGCAACTGACGGAAGTGCCGTGGAACGAGCAGACGCCAGCACAGCGTCAGCAAACGCTGCAACGCCAGCGTCTGGCTCAGCAGGCGCAACAGCAGGTTGCGCAGCAACAGGCTCCTCAGCAGCAGTGGTCTCAGTCACAGCCGGTGCAGGCTCCACGCACGCAACCGCGCGTCACGGAACAAGCTTCCCAGCCGCGCCAGACGACACAGCAGAAGCAGCCCACTCAGCAGGCCTACCAGGATTTGTTGCAGACTCCTGCGCATACCACTGCCAGCCAGCCTAAAGCGCAGCAGGCCGCTCCGGTCACTCGCGAAACTGAACCGCCTAAGCAGACCGCTGAGAAAAAAGATGAGCGTCGCTGGATGATCCAGTGTGGTTCCTTTAAAGGTGCTGACCAGGCCGAAACCGTTCGTGCGCAGCTGGCCTTTGAAGGTTTTGCTTCCCATATCACCACCAACAACGGCTGGAACCGCGTGGTCATTGGTCCGGTCAAAGGCAAAGAGGCGGCGGACGACAACATCTCCCGTCTGAAAGTCGCTGGCCACGCAAACTGCATTCGTCTCTCCGTCGGGGGTTGAAACCCCCGAAACACCCCCCATTTATAGATGTATTCTGCCCCGCACACCCTGCGGGGCCTGTATTCTGTACACCCAGGGGGTCCGCTCGTGACAACAATAGTTAGTGTTCGCCGTAACGGTCATGTCGTTATCGCCGGTGATGGTCAGGCCACGCTTGGCAACACCGTCATGAAAGGCAACGTGAAAAAAGTACGCCGTTTGTATAACGACAAAGTGATCGCCGGTTTTGCGGGCGGCACCGCGGACGCCTTCACGCTGTTTGAGCTGTTTGAGCGCAAGCTGGAAATGCATCAGGGTCACCTGGTGAAAGCGGCGGTTGAACTCGCGAAAGACTGGCGTACCGATCGTATGCTGCGCAAGCTTGAAGCTCTGCTCGCCGTGGCCGACGAAAACGCCTCGCTCATCATCACCGGGAACGGTGACGTGGTGCAGCCTGAAAATGATTTGATTGCTATCGGCTCCGGTGGCCCATACGCCCAGGCCGCAGCCCGCGCTCTGCTGGAAAACAGCGAATTAAGTGCCCGTGAAATCGCGGAGAAAGCGTTGGATATTGCAGGTGACATTTGCATCTACACCAACCACTTCCACACCATCGAAGAACTTCCTTCTAAAGCGTAAGGATCTCCCATGTCTGAAATGACCCCACGCGAAATTGTCAGCGAACTCGACAAACACATTATCGGCCAGGACGCCGCCAAGCGTTCTGTGGCTATCGCGCTGCGTAACCGCTGGCGCCGCATGCAGCTCGACGAAGAGCTGCGTCATGAAGTCACTCCAAAAAACATTCTGATGATCGGCCCAACCGGCGTCGGTAAAACTGAAATTGCCCGTCGTCTGGCGAAACTCGCCAACGCACCATTCATCAAGGTAGAAGCGACTAAATTCACCGAAGTGGGCTATGTCGGTAAAGAAGTTGACTCTATCATTCGCGATCTGACCGATGCCGCCGTGAAAATGGTGCGCATGCAGTCCATCGACAAAAACCGCTACCGTGCGGAAGAGCTGGCGGAAGAGCGCATTCTCGACGTGCTGATCCCACCTGCGAAAAATAACTGGGGCCAGTCCGAACAGCCTCAGGAACCTTCCGCTGCGCGTCAGGCATTCCGCAAAAAACTGCGTGAAGGCCAGCTGGACGACAAAGAGATTGAAATCGATCTGGCTGCCGCGCCGATGAACGTCGAAATCATGACCCCACCGGGCATGGAAGAGATGACCAGCCAGCTGCAGTCGATGTTCCAGAACCTTGGCGGCCAGAAGCAGAAGCCACGTAAGGTAAAAATCAAAGATGCGATGAAGCTGCTGATTGAAGAAGAAGCCGCCAAACTCGTTAACCCGGAAGAGCTGAAGCAAGACGCGATTGAAGCCGTTGAGCAGCACGGGATCGTGTTTATCGACGAATTCGACAAAATCTGTAAGCGCGGCGGTAACACCTCCGGCCCGGACGTGTCCCGCGAAGGCGTTCAGCGCGACCTGCTGCCGCTGATTGAAGGCTGTACCGTTTCCACCAAGCACGGCATGGTGAAGACTGACCACATCCTGTTTATCGCTTCTGGCGCATTTCAGGTGTCCAGCCCGTCCGATCTGATCCCTGAGTTGCAGGGTCGTCTGCCTATCCGCGTTGAGCTGAAAGCGCTGACCACCCAT
Organism: Enterobacteriaceae bacterium 89; assembly: GCA_014156375.1. Taxonomy (GTDB): domain Bacteria; phylum Pseudomonadota; class Gammaproteobacteria; order Enterobacterales; family Enterobacteriaceae; genus Scandinavium. The sequence goes on from RQJH01000001.1 coordinate 679,769, forward strand.
GATTTCGAGCGAATTCTGACCGAACCTAACGCTTCTGTAACCATTCAGTACAAAGCGCTGATGGCTACTGAAGGGGTAACGATCGACTTCACCGAAAGTGGTATTAAGCGCATTGCGGAAGCCGCCTGGCAGGTCAACGAAACCACCGAGAATATCGGTGCCCGCCGCCTGCACACGGTGCTTGAGCGCCTGATGGAAGATATCTCCTACGACGCCAGCGATTTGCAGGGTGAATCCTTCTCCATCGACGCGGAGTATGTGAGTAAACATCTCGATGCGTTAGTGGCAGATGAAGATCTGAGCCGTTTTATCCTATAATCCCGGTAATTGCATTTTCATCACCGTTGATGGGGGCTATTGTGGCCCCCATTTTTATTGGCTAAAAACTATGACTGAGATCAGCCGTACCCAGGCCTGGCTGGAAAGCCTGCGTCCGAAAACATTACCGCTGGCGTTCGCCGCCATTGTCGTTGGTACCGCACTTGCCTGGTGGCAGGGACATTTTGATCCGCTTGTGGCCTTTCTGGCGCTGATTACGGCCGGGCTGCTGCAAATTCTCTCCAATCTGGCGAACGATTATGGCGATGCCGTCAAAGGCAGCGACAAACCAGACCGCATCGGGCCGCTGCGCGGGATGCAGAAGGGCGTGATCACCAAAGAGCAGATGAAGCGCGCGCTGATCGTCACCGTGGTGCTGATTTGCCTCTCCGGGCTGGCGCTGCTGGCCGCGTCCTGGCAGACGATGGGCGATTTCATCGGCTTTATGGTGCTGGGCGGGGTGTCGATTATTGCCGCCATCACCTACACCGTCGGGACTCGTCCTTACGGCTATATCGGTCTTGGCGATGTTTCGGTGCTGATTTTCTTCGGCTGGCTCAGCGTAATGGGAAGCTGGTACCTGCAGGCGCATACTCTGGAATGGGTGACCTTCCTGCCTGCAACCGCCTGCGGCCTGCTGGCAACCGCCGTGCTGAACATCAACAACCTGCGTGACATCAACAGCGACCGCGAGAACGGCAAGAACACGCTGGCAGTGCGCCTGGGCCCGGTTAATGCCCGCCGCTATCACACCTGCCTGCTGATGGGCTCTCTGCTGTGTCTGGCGCTGTTTAACCTGCTTGCGCTGCAAAGCCTCTGGGGCTGGCTGTTTGTTCTTGCCGCGCCGCTGCTGATCAAACAGGCTCGCTTTGTGCTGACTCATCGTGACCCGGTTGATATGCGTCCGATGCTTGAACGCACGGTCAAAGGCGCGCTGCTGACTAACCTGCTGTTTGTGGTGGGGATTGTGCTGAGCCGGTTTTTCGCTTAACTGACAAATATCAATTAACAATTGATGATTTTGCCAACAATGCGGTTAGCACGATATACTGAAAAAACTCGCAGCAACTGAGCGTTAAACCTATGAAATACGATACATCCGAGCTTTGCGACATCTACCAGGAAGATGTCAATGTCGTTGAACCGCTGTTCTCCAACTTTGGTGGACGGTCGTCGTTTGGTGGACAAATCATCACGGTGAAATGTTTCGAGGATAACGGGTTGCTGTATGACATGCTCGAACAGAACGGCCGTGGCCGTATCCTGCTCGTGGATGGCGGTGGCTCCGTTCGTCGCGCACTGATTGATGCCGACCTCGCAAAACTGGCCGTGCAGAACGAGTGGGAAGGCATTGTGGTGTACGGTGCGGTGCGCCAGGTCGACGATCTGGAAGAGCTCGATATCGGCATTCAGGCGATGGCCGCCATTCCGGTGGGAGCCGCAGGCGAAGGTATTGGCGAAAGCGACGTGCGCGTTAATTTCGGCGGTGTCACCTTCTTCTCAGGCGATCATCTGTATGCGGACAACACCGGCATTATTCTGTCGGAAGACCCGCTCGATATTGAGTAACTCCCCGCCATGAAAAAAGCCTTCTCACTGAGAAGGCTTTTTTATTTTCGCGCGAATCAGGCAATTTTACCCAGGAAATCGCGCTTGCCCAGAGGCACACCGGCCTGGCGCAGAATGCCGTAAGCCGTGGTCTCATGGAAATAGAAGTTCGGTACGGCGAACTGGAACACGTAGCTGCGGGCGGTGAAGTGCAGCTCATGTTCGCGCGCCTGCACCACAATTGGACGTTCGTCATCACCATCAAGCTTGCCATCCTGCACGCTTTTCAGGAATTTGATAGTCGCCGCAATACGCTCACGCAGCTCGGCGAAGGTTTCTTCGTTATCTTCCATCACCGGTGCTTCCACGTCGGCCAGACGGGCAATAGCACGCTTGGACATATCGCAGGCCACCTGAACCTGACGCTTCAGCGGGAACATATCTTCTGCGAGTTTAGCTTCCAGCAGCGAGGATTCCTGAACCCCCTGCTCTTTTGCCCACGCGGCGCTCTTTTCGAGGATGGCATCCAGACTCACCAGCCCGTGAATAAACTGTGCTTTGGTTTCGCTATACAGTGACATTGCATTTTCCTCAATAATTACAAAACAGTAACGAAGAATTCTGGTCGAAGTACTGATTGAGAGTAGACGCAGTCATCGGCAAAGAGAAGCGCTTAATGTGCGTCTTAGGCGGGAAAATCATATAAAAAAACCGCAACCCCGAAGGGTTACGGTTTTATCGACAAAGCGGCTGTCAGCGATTAGTACAGCTTTTTCGCGCATTCCAGCAGATCGGTCTTGAACGGACGCTTCATGTTCTCGATGGCATCGACGATGTCATGATGAACCAGTTTCTCGTTCTGAATACCGACGCAGCGGCCACCGAAGCCCTGCAGCAGCAGGTCGATTGAATACGCGCCCATACGGGAGGCAAGAATACGGTCGTAAGGCACCGGAGAACCGCCGCGCTGGATGTGGCCCAGGACGGTTGCACGGGTTTCGCGCTTGGTTTCGGTTTCGATGAATTTCGCCAGTTCGTCCACGTCGCACATGTGCTCGGTGATCGCTACAATCGCGTGTTTTTTACCTTTGGCGATGCCGGCTTTGATTTCAGAGACCAGATCGTCACGGTTGAATTCCACTTCTGGCACAACCACGAACTCACAGCCACCAGCGATAGCTGCCGCCAGGGTCAGATCGCCACAGTAACGGCCCATCACTTCAACGATGGAGATACGCTGGTGAGAGGAAGAGGTGTCGCGCAGACGGTCAATCGCTTCCACCACAGTGCCCAGCGCGGTGAAGTAACCGATGGTGTAGTCGGTGCCTTTGATATCGTTATCGATAGTGCCCGGCAGGCCGATGCAAGGGAAGCCCATTTCGGTCAGGCGTTTTGCACCCATGTAGGAGCCGTCACCGCCGATAACTACCAGCGCATCAAGGCCACGCTTCTTCATGTTCTCGATAGCCACTTCACGGACGTGCTCTTCACGGAATTCCGGGAAACGGGCAGAGCCCAGGAAGGTGCCGCCGCGGTTGATCATGTCAGACACGCTGTAGCGGTCGAGCTGAACCATACGGTCTTCATACAGACCGAGGTAGCCGTCATAGACGCCAAAAACTTCCAGACCTTCCGTCAGCGCTGCACGCACAACGCCACGAATGGCTGCGTTCATGCCTGGCGCATCACCGCCGCTTGTCAACACACCGATTTTCTTAATCATGACTACCTCTGAACTTAGGAATGCTAAAAATTATTCTGTTGCCCGAAGCGCCCCCACAGGGAGAGACAGACTCTATATGAGAAATAGTATAACAGGCGCTTCGTGCTGAATTGATTCAGGTCAGTCCAAACGGCGGTATTTTAGACAAAAAATGCCGATCCGACCCCATTTTTACAACGAATTACGAAAGTCCAAAAAGCCCTGACGCCCCGCCGGGACCACCGAGCACGGATCCTGGTGAATAATCACGTCAGAGCCCGGAAAGCGCATCAAAATTGCCTGCTCCACCTGTTCAGCCACTAAGTGCGCCTGAACCAATGGCAGGTTGTCTTCCATTTCCAAATGAATCTGAATAAAGCGGGTCGGCCCTGACTGCCGCGTTCGAAGATCGTGCGCACCGCTGACGCCCGGCCAGGCGCTGACGATGTTGATAATTTCCTGCCGTTCTTCATCGGGTAAAGCCCTGTCGAGCAGCGACTGGACGGCTTCGTACCCCATGCGTAAAGCACTATACAAAATATAGACACCAATCCCCAATGCAAACAACGCATCGGCGCGATGCCAGCCGTACCAGGCCAGCGCCAGGGCGATAAGAATGGCACCGTTCATCATAACATCAGACTGATAATGAAGCATATCCGCCCGCACCGCCTGGCTCTGCGTTTTGCGAACCACCCAGCGCTGGAAGGTCACCAGAATCAGGGTACTGATCAACGCAATGACGGTCACCACCATCCCGACGCCCGGCTCACGCATGGGTTCCGGTTTCACCAGATTCTGGATGCCGGTCAGAAACAGAAACAGCGCCGAGCCGGAAATAAACATACTCTGCGCCAGGGCCGCCAACGATTCTGCTTTGCCATGCCCGAATGTGTGCTCTTCATCCGCTGGCTGCAGCGAATAGCGCACCACCAAAAGGTTAGTCAGCGAGGCGGCAATATCCACCAGCGAGTCCACCAGAGCGGCCAGAATACTGACGGAACCGGTGTACCACCACGCAAAAATCTTTATCAAAAGTAACACCGACGCCATCACCGTCGCGGCCAGCGCGGCACGGCTCACTAATCGGCCATAGGTTTGATTCATAACCACTCCTGCACGTTCTACAGCGGGTAGTATAGCGGAATGTGTCTGACGTCAGTGGGCGGAAAAAAGGCAAAAAAAACCCCCACATCATGTGGGGGAAGACAGGGATGGTGTCTATGGCAAGGAAAACAGGGTTGTTACTGGTTACTACGGGTACTGCTGCTACTAAACAATAAAGATGTCGAGCCTTGCTGCATCCGTGCAACCTCACGCAGCTGATCCATTCGCTGCTGGTGCTTTTCGTTTAAAACCGCTTGCTGCTCTGGTGTTAACAGGCGATACATCTGGTTGCGGACCTTAGCCATTTCGACCTGGCGGGCAACCTGCTCTTGCGCCATTTTTTCTGCCTGAGCTTTTACAGCGGTTTCATCAAATTTTTCTGCGGTGACAAGACTGTGCATTGTCTCCATTTCGCTAACATTAACAGGAGGCTGTTGGCGTCTGGCCAGCTGCATAAGATCCCGCATCTGTTGGCGCTGATGTTCGGTTAAACTTATGCCGTCAAACATATGGCTCTGACTGCTGCTCTGCGTCGCCCCGTCAGACGGGTGCCAGTTAACGCCGGTAACGACTTCAGCAGCCTGGCCATTCGCACTTAGCGCCAGCGTTGAGGCCATGACGGCAGCGATAACATTGCGCATCACTTGCTCCCAAAAACTTTTGTTTCGCGATTCAACGAGAGACAGTCTACGATTCAGGCTGCAAACATGCGTCAGGGGGTGTAAAACAACGTAAAGTCATGGATTAGCGAGCCTTGATGACGTAATTTCTGCCTCGGAGGTATTTAATCAATGAATAAAATCCTGTTAGTTGATGATGACCGGGAGCTCACCTCCCTGTTAAAGGAGCTGCTCGACATGGAAGGCTTCGATGTCCAGGTTGCCCACGATGGGGAACAGGCATTGGCGCTTTTGGATGACAGCATCGACCTGCTTTTGCTCGACGTGATGATGCCGAAGAAAAACGGTATCGACACCCTTAAAGAGCTTCGTCAGACACACCAGACACCGGTCATCATGTTGACCGCACGTGGCAGCGAACTGGACCGCGTTCTCGGCCTTGAGCTGGGCGCAGACGACTATCTGCCTAAACCGTTTAACGATCGCGAACTGGTTGCGCGTATTCGCGCCATTCTGCGTCGCTCGCACTGGAGCGAACAGCAGCAAACCAGCGACACCAGCTCGCCAACTTTAGAAGTGGACTCCCTGAGCCTGAATCCAGGCCGCCAGGAAGCGAGCTTCGATGGAACCACGCTGGAGCTGACCGGCACCGAGTTCACCCTGCTTTATCTGCTGGCGCAGCATCTCGGCCAGGTAGTATCGCGTGAACATCTGAGCCAGGAAGTGCTGGGTAAACGATTAACGCCGTTTGACCGCGCTATCGACATGCACATTTCCAACCTGCGTCGGAAATTGCCGGAGCGTAAAGACGGCCACCCATGGTTTAAAACCCTGCGTGGTCGCGGCTATCTGATGGTGTCCGCTTCATGATAGGAAGTTTGACCGCACGCATCTTTGCCATTTTCTGGTTAACCCTGGCACTGGTGCTGATGCTGGTCCTGATGTTGCCCAAGCTCGACTCGCGCCAGATGACTGAACTGCTGGACAGCGAGCAGCGCCAGGGGCTGATGATTGAACAGCACGTCGCCGCGGAATTGGCGAACGATCCGCCCAATGATTTGATGTGGTGGCGCAGGTTATTTCGCGCCATCGACAAATGGGCGCCGCCCGGACAACGCCTGCTGCTGGTCACCAGCGAAGGCCGCGTGATCGGCGCAGAACGCAACGAAATGCAGATCATTCGCAACTTTATCGGCCAGTCCGATAACGCCGATCATCCGCAGAAAAAACGCTATGGCCGGGTAGAAATGGTGGGGCCCTTCTCCGTCAGAGACGGGGAGGATAACTACCAGCTCTATCTGATTCGCCCGGCGAATACCTCGCAGTCTGATTTCATCAACCTGCTGTTTGACCGCCCTCTGCTGCTGCTGATTGTCACCATGTTGGTCAGCTCACCGCTGCTGCTGTGGCTGGCATGGAGCCTGGCAAAACCGGCGCGTAAGCTGAAAAACGCCGCGGATGAAGTGGCCCAGGGTAACCTGCGCCAGCATCCTGAACTGGAAGCCGGGCCGCAGGAATTCCTTGCAGCCGGAGCCAGCTTCAACCAAATGGTGACGGCTTTAGAAAGAATGATGACCGCTAACCAGCGTCTGCTTTCCGATATCTCTCACGAATTGCGCACGCCGCTGACGCGCCTGCAGCTGGGCACCGCTCTGCTGCGCCGTCGGGCAGGTGAAAGCAAAGAGCTGGAGCGTATTGAAACGGAAGCGCATCGTCTGGACAGCATGATCAACGATCTGCTGGTGATGTCGCGCAATCAGGCGAAAAACGCGTTAGTCAGCGAAACCCTGAAAGCCAACCAGCTGTGGGGCGAAGTGCTGGACAACGCGGCGTTTGAAGCGGAGCAGGTAGGCAAATCCTTCACCGTTGAATATCCGCCAGGCCCGTGGCCGCTGTACGGTAACCCGAACGCGCTGGAGAGTGCGTTTGAGAATATCGTTCGCAACGCCCTGCGCTACTCGCATACGAAGATTTCGGTGAGTTTCTCGGTGGATAAAGACGGCATCACCATCAACGTGGACGATGACGGTCCAGGCGTCAGTCCGGAAGACCGCGAACAGATTTTCCGTCCGTTCTATCGCACCGACGAAGCCCGCGATCGCGAGTCCGGCGGAACGGGTCTGGGGCTGGCAATTGTCGAAACCGCTATTCAGCAGCATCGCGGCTGGGTGAAGGCCGACGACAGCCCGCTGGGTGGTTTGCGTTTGACGATGTGGTTGCCGCTTTATAAGCGGGATTGAGGATGTTTCCCCTCTCCCTAACCCTCTCCCAAGGGAGAGGGAACTTTCTTTCTCTCTCTGAAAGCACAGAGTTCGGGAAGGTTCTTTCTCCCTCTGAGGGCATAGAGTCCGGGGACCTTCTTTCTCCCTCTCCCCGTGGGAGAGGGCCGGGGAGAGGGCATCAGCCAGCGCCTGAAATCACTTCCCCCACAAACGCCGGGAATTATCCTCGATAACGCCGTTAATTCGCCGCTTCTGCATCGTTCTGGTCCAGCTGGTCGACAGCCCCGCCGCCGACAGCAGGCGATGATACTGATCGTCATCGAACGGCATATGCCACGCAATGGCCGCCGCCTCATATACCGACACGTCGCTCACGCGCGATACCAGCTCCATCGGCTGCTCGGTGGAAACCTTACCGCCCGCCACCACGCGATACAGCCAGCCGACTTTGCCGCTTTCCTGCATCAGCGACGACATATTCTCAATGCCGAAATGAAAGTTCAGCTTAAAGCACGGTGAACGCGGCTGCGTCACCTGGATCAATGCTTCACCCCAGCGAAAAATATCCCCGATATACACATTCTTTTCAGTGAGCCCCTCGGTCGAGAGATTTTCACCAAATGCGGGCGCGCAGAAGAGATCGGCCTGCTGCGGAAACTCTCTTATCCACTCTGCGTAATGCTCGCGCGGATAATGACACAGCGCGCGCTCTGGCCCGCCGTGGATCTTCTTTTCTGCCTGCTCGTCGCCAACAAGCCCCAGCTCCGTGAGCTCCAGCTCACCGTCGACCTGCACCTTGGCGATAGCGCTGGGTCTGCTGCCGGGATAGTCATGAATGGTGCCAATGAACACCTCTACCGAATGCTGCATCTGCTGCTCCTTACGCGGATACAAAAAAAGCGAGCCATCAGACTCGCTTTTCATTCAGGTCAATGCAACCTTATTTTTTAGAGGCGAAACGCGCTGCTGCTTCGTCCCAGTTGACCACGTTCCAGAACTCTTTGATGTAGTCCGGGCGGCGGTTCTGGAATTTCAGGTAGTAAGCGTGCTCCCACACGTCCAGACCCAGGATTGGGAAACCGGAGGTGCCAGAAATCGCTTCACCCATCAGCGGGGAGTCCTGGTTAGCGGTAGAAACGACAGCCAGTTTGCCGTCTTTCAGAACCAGCCATGCCCAACCGGAGCCGAAGCGGGTTGCTGCTGCTTTCTCGAACTCTTCTTTGAATTTCTCAACGGAGCCGAAGGTGCTTTCGATAGCCGCTTTCAGGTCGCCCTGCAGAGTGGTACCGGTTTTCAGGCCTTTCCAGAACAGGCTGTGGTTAGCGTGGCCGCCGGCGTTGTTACGCAGTGGGCCTTTTTTGTCTGCTGGCAGCTGGTCCAGTTTAGCGATCAGCTCTTCAACCGGCAGGTTAGCGAATTCCGGCAGGCTTTCCAGCGCCGCGTTGGCGTTGTTCACGTAAGCCTGGTGGTGTTTAGAGTGATGGATTTCCATCGTCTGCTTGTCAAAGTGCGGCTCAAGGGCATCGTACGCGTACGGCAGGGATGGCAGTGTATAACTCATATTCATCTCCAGTTATTATCGGGCGGCAGAGGTGTTAACGCCGCGTAAGCAGTTGGATCATTATAGTTATTTAAATGATATTGAAAATGCTTATCAATGCCGTAGTTTTAATAAGGTTATAACAATTCGCTATGTGGCTGATTTTGTGAGCCCGCTCAGGGGGAACACGCGCTTTTTGCCAGGTCGGCGGTTTACGCGGCAACGGCCTGAAGGTTAATCAACTGGCTGATTTTTACACTCATCACGTCAGATGAAAGATTCATCGACGTAAAACGTTGAGGATAAAAAAATGAGTCACGCGATTACGATGGGTATTTTTTGGCATTTGATAGGCGCGGCCAGTGCTGCCTGTTTCTATGCCCCGTTCAAAAAGGTGAAAAACTGGTCATGGGAAACGATGTGGTCGATTGGTGGGATTGTTTCGTGGCTCATTCTGCCATGGGCGATCAGCGCCATGCTGCTGCCGGATTTCTGGGCCTATTACCGCTCCTTTAGCGCATCCACCCTGCTGCCGGTGTTCCTGTTCGGTGCAATGTGGGGCATCGGTAATATCAACTACGGCCTGACCATGCGCTATCTCGGCATGTCGATGGGGATTGGTATTGCCATCGGCATCACGCTGATTGTCGGTACGCTGATGACGCCTATTCTGAACGGTCAGTTCCATGTGCTGGTCGGCACCGAAGGCGGGCAGATGACGCTGCTGGGCGTGCTGGTTGCGGTGGTCGGTGTGGGCATCGTGACACGCGCGGGCCAGCTGAAAGAGCGCAAAATGGGCATCAAAGCCGAAGAGTTCAACCTGAAAAAAGGTCTGATGCTGGCGGTGATGTGCGGGATTTTCTCCGCCGGGATGTCTTTTGCGATGAACGCCGCAAAACCGATGCACGAAGCCGCTGCCGCGCTGGGTGTTGATCCACTATATGTCGCGCTGCCAAGCTACGTGGTGATCATGGGCGGCGGTGCGGTAATCAACCTCGGTTTCTGTTTCATTCGCCTGGCAACAAAATCCAACCTGTCGGTAAAAGCCGACTTCTCGCTGGCAAAACCGATGATCATCGGCAATATCCTGTTTTCCGCGCTGGCAGGTCTGATGTGGTATCTGCAGTTCTTCTTCTACGCCTGGGGCCACGCCAGCATCCCGGCGCAGTACGACTACATGAGCTGGATGCTGCACATGAGCTTCTACGTACTGTGTGGCGGCATGGTTGGGCTGATTATGAAAGAGTGGAACAACGCAGGCCGCCGTCCGGTGGGCGTACTGAGCCTCGGCTGCGTGGTGATTATCATCGCCGCCAACATTGTGGGCCTGGGTATGGCGAACTGATTACGCGGCTGCTTTATGGCGATGGCGCCACTGCCCTGGCGTCATCCCCACCTCCCGGTTAAACACCACCGAAAAGTAGTTACTGTCCTCAAAACCGCAGTGCATCGCAATTTCCCCGATCATCAATTCTGAATGCTGCAGCAGATACTGCGCGTGGCAAATTCGCAGCTGGCGCAGATAGTGGTTGATGGTCATCCCGGTCTGGCTACGAAACTGCTGACGCAGCGCACGTTCGCTGCACGCCTGCTGCTCGCAAAAGGTATCCAGCGCAAACGGCCGATTCAGACTGCCCGCCAGCGCGGTTAACAGCTTATCCAGCAGGGCTTCGCTTTCCGTCGCCGCCAGATTATCCGTGGCGTAGCGATGACGGCGCAACGTCACCACCAGTTGGGCAAACAGCAGTTCTGCCATCTCGTTAGCCTGGCTATCGATTTTATGACTTTCCTGCTCGAGTGCGGTGATCACCTGCCGCGCCTGGGTCATTCCGCTACTGCCAATACGCCAGTGCGGCGTCCAGGCGGTACCGTGCAGACCAGGAATATGCGCAGCCCAGTCGAGATTGAGCTTCAGCCTGTCCGGACAGTAGATAATATTCTGCAAAACCAGATCGTTAACGGAGGCGTAGGAGTGTTTGTCTTCGGCGCGGATGTAAAACAGATCGCCCCGCGTGATGCGATAAGGGCGGTCGTTGAGAATATGCAGCCCGTTGCCGCGCCACACCAGCACCAGCTCGCAAAACTCATGGGTATGCTCGGCAAACACATTTTGCGGGTAGCGATCGGCCACCGCCACCGCCTGCTGCGGTGACGCGAAAAAGTCGGCTTTGCGAAGAATAAGCTGGGCTGGCACTGCGAAACCTCAAATCGCGAATAACCGAATATTATTAGCTGTTTTGGCAGCAAAAAACGGTGACTGTACTCGCGTTACTGAAGCAGGGTGTCGCGTCCCTGACGGATCTCACGCGGCGACCAGCTAAATTCGCGGCGAAACAGCGTCGAAAAGTGGTTACTGTCGCCAAAACCGCAGCGAAAAGCGATATCCGTAACGCTTTCATCGCTGTGGCGCAGCAGATGCCGGGCTTTGGTCAACCGAATGCGATTGAGGTAGCGCTGAGGCGTCATTCCGGTGTGCTGTTTCAGCTGGCGATGCAGCGTGCGCAGCGACAGGGAAAAACGATCCGCGACGCCTTCCCAGTTCACATCTTCCGCGAAATGATCTTCCAGCCACGCCATCAGCAGATTCAGACGCGCATCATTGTTGGTCGCGCCTTCCGCCAGGCTGCCCTTACGCAGTTGCACCAGCAGCTGCATAAACAGAATTTCCCGGTTGGCGATGGCATGCATATCCGTTTCATCACCCAGCGTTTCCATCTGCTGGACAATCTGCCGCACCTGCTGCAACACCGACTGATTTACCCGCCAGTGTGACGGATACACGCCGTCCTGCTCCTGCGGCAGCAGCTTTTGCAAACCGGAAAGAAACTGGAACGCATCGGGCGAACGATAAAGCACGTTAGTCAGGCACAGGTTGTCGGTGTGCTCATACAGATGGCGGTCGTGATCGCGTACAAAACAGACCGTACCGCCGGTGATGGTGTACGGCTGGCCGTTGAAAACGTGAATACCGGTGCCGTGCTCAACAATCACAATCTCATGAAAATCATGATGATGCTCAGGGAAGGCAGGCTGTGGGAGCCGAGGCTCAATGGCAACAGGCGCATGCCCTGACGGAAAGAAATCCACGCTGTGCAATACGGTCATAACGGCCCCACGTAATGAGAAAAGTTATCAGGATAATAATCAGGCCCTGCCGATCTCACCTTGAAGTTTTGACAGCAAAGCACGCAAACCTTGTTCGTTTTTCAAGAAACGACGGGAAAAATCAGGAAATGCGTTCAGCGTCACACCCGCATGAAACGGCATGATTACTGGAAATTGTGAGGCCTCTCACGTTCACCTTTGCTTTCTTGCCAGCGGCCATTTTCGGCTGTCAGTGGTGAGAAGGTCGCCTACGCCCGCCTGTTCCAGACTGTCTGCATTGACTATCAGAAGGACCCTCTGCCATGAGTTTTCGTCATTGTGTGGCTGTTGATTTAGGCGCCTCCAGCGGACGCGTGATGCTGGCCTGTTATGACCGCAAGGAAAAAAACCTCACGCTGCGTGAGATGCACCGCTTCGTGAACACGCTGCAGAAAGTGAACGGCAGCGACTGCTGGGATCTGGACAGTCTGGAAGCGGAAATTCGCTGTGGGCTGAAAAAAGTGTGCGACGACGGCATCCTGATCGACAGCATCGGCATTGATACCTGGGGCGTGGACTTTGTGCTGCTGGATAAAAACGGCGAGCGCGTGGGCCTGCCGGTGTCCTACCGCGACGGCCGGACACAGGGCGTGATGCAACTGGCGGAAACGCAGCTGGGCCGTGCCGATATCTACCGCCGCAGCGGCATTCAGTTTCTGCCATTTAACACCCTTTACCAGTTCCGTGCGTTAGTGGAACAGCAGCCGGAACAGGTGACTAATGTCGCCCACGCGCTTCTGATCCCCGATTACTTCAGCTATCGCCTGACCGGCGAGATGAACTGGGAATACACCAACGCCACCACCACCCAGATGGTTAACATCAACACCGACAGCTGGGATGAAGAGCTGCTCAACTGGGCAGGTGCTTCACGCGACTGGTTCGGCACGCCAACCCATCCGGGTAACGTCATCGGACACTGGATTTGCCCGCAGGGGAATCACATTCCGGTGGTTGCCGTCGCCAGCCACGACACCGCCAGCGCCGTCATCGCCTCGCCGCTGGCCGATAAGCATGCGGCCTATCTCTCCTCCGGCACCTGGTCGCTGATGGGCTTTGAAAGCAAAACGCCGTGCACCTCCGATATCGCGCTCGCCAACAACATCACCAACGAAGGCGGTGCGGAAGGCCGCTACCGGGTGCTGAAAAACATCATGGGGCTGTGGCTGCTGCAGCGCGTGCTGAAAGAGCAAAACGTGACGGATATTGCCGCACTGATTGCCCGCACAGAAAACATCCGCGCCTGCAAATTTGTGGTGAATCCTAACGACGATCGTTTTATCAACCCGGAAAACATGAGCGCGGAAATTCAGGCCGCGTGCCGCGAAAGCCACCAGCCCGTGCCGGAAAGCAGCGCCGAACTGGCTCGCTGCATTTTCGACAGCCTGGCGCTGCTGTATGCCCGCGTGCTGCATGAGCTGGCCGCACTGCATGGCGAAGACTTCTCCCGGCTGCACATCGTCGGCGGCGGCTGCCAGAACGAACTGCTCAATCAGCTGTGCGCCGATGCCTGCAACATTCCGGTGATCGCCGGTCCGATTGAGGCCTCCACCCTCGGCAATATCGGCGTACAGCTGATGACGCTTGATGAGCTCAGTAACGTGGACGATTTCCGCCAGCTGGTGCGCGACAACCACGCCCTGACCACCTTTACCCCGAATCCGAACAGTGAAATTGCCCGCTATCTGGCGCAGTTTCAGTCACAACCGACCAAGGAGCTTTGCGCATGACCACTCAACTTGAACAGGCCTGGGAACTGGCAAAACAGCGTTATGCCACCGTAGGTGTCGACGTCGAGGAGGCGCTGCGTCAGCTCGACCGTCTGCCTGTCTCCATGCACTGCTGGCAGGGCGACGACGTCGCCGGGTTTGAAAATCCGGGCGGTGCGTTGACCGGCGGTATTCAGGCTACCGGTAACTATCCAGGCAAAGCGCGTAACGCCAGCGAGCTGCGTGCCGATCTGGAGCAGGCGCTAAGCCTGATCCCCGGGCCAAAACGCCTCAATCTGCACGCCATCTATCTGGAATCAGACCAGCCGGTAGGCCGCGACGAGATTAAACCAGAGCACTTCAAAAACTGGGTTGAGTGGGCGAAAACCAACAAGCTCGGGCTGGATTTCAACCCGTCCTGCTTCTCACATCCGCTGAGCAGTGACGGCTTCACCCTTGCCCATGCCGACGACAAAATCCGTCAGTTCTGGATCGACCATTGCAAAGCCAGCCGTCGCGTCTCCGCGTATTTCGGCGAGCAGTTGGGCACGCCGTCAGTGATGAACATCTGGATCCCGGACGGGATGAAAGACCTGACCGTCGACCGCTTCGCTCCACGTCAGCGCCTGTTGAACGCGCTGGATGAAGTGATTAGCGAAAAACTGAACCCGGCGCATCACATCGATGCCGTCGAAAGCAAACTGTTCGGCATCGGCGCGGAGAGCTACACCGTCGGCTCCAACGAGTTCTATATGGGCTACGCCACCAGCCGCCAGACCGCGCTGTGCCTGGACGCCGGCCACTTCCATCCAACCGAAGTGATTTCCGACAAGATCTCCGCCGCGATGCTGTTCGTGCCGCGCCTGCTGTTGCACGTTAGCCGTCCGGTGCGCTGGGACAGCGATCACGTGGTGCTGCTGGACGACGAAACTCAGGCCATCGCCAGCGAAATCATCCGCCACAACCTGTTTGACCGCGTGCACATTGGCCTCGATTTCTTCGATGCCTCCATCAACCGCATCGCGGCGTGGGTGATCGGTACCCGCAACATGAAGAAAGCCCTGCTGCGCGCGCTGCTGGAGCCAACCGCCGAGCTGCGCCAGCTGGAGCTGGAAGGCGATTACACCGCCCGTCTGGCGCTGCTCGAAGAGCAGAAATCTCTGCCGTGGCAGGCCGTGTGGGAGATGTACTGCCAGCGTCACGACGCGCCTGCGGGCAGCCAGTGGCTGAACAACGTGCGCGCTTACGAGAAAGATGTTTTAGCGAAGCGCAGCTGAGAGTTGCCCTCTCCCTAACCCTCTCCCAAAGGGAGAGGGGACTGTACAGCGCTCTCCCTCACCCACAGTCGGTGTTCTCCCTCTCCTTCAGGGAGAGGGTCGGGGAGAGGGAACAATTATTTTCAAAGGAAGCAAAAGACTATGCAGACCATTATCGATTCCTGGTTCGTCCAGGGAATGATCAAAGCCACCTCCGACGCCTGGCTGAAAGGCTGGGACGAACGCAACGGCGGCAACCTGACCCTGCGCCTTGATGACGCAGACATCGCAGCTTTTGATGCAGACTTCCATGCCAAACCGCGCTATATCGCCCTGAGCCAGCCGATGCCCGCTCTGGCAAATACGCCGTTTATCGTTACCGGCTCTGGCAAATTCTTCCGCAACGTGCAGCTCGATCCGGCCGCGAACTTAGGCGTGGTAAAAGTGGACAGCGACGGCGCGGGCTACCACATTCTTTGGGGCCTGACGGAGGAAGCAGTGCCCACCTCCGAGCTGCCTGCGCACTTCCTTTCCCACTGCGAGCGCATCAAAGCGACCAACGGCAAAGACCGCGTGATCATGCACTGCCACGCGACCAACCTGATCGCCCTGACCTACGTGCTGGAAAATACCAACGACATGTTTACCCGCAAACTGTGGGAAGGCAGCACCGAGTGCCTGGTGGTGTTCCCGGACGGCGTCGGCATTCTGCCGTGGATGGTGCCGGGCACCGATGAAATCGGCCAGGCCACCGCTAAAGAGATGCAGCAGCGCTCGCTGGTTCTGTGGCCGTTCCACGGCGTATTCGGCAGCGGCCCGACGCTGGATGAAGCTTTTGGACTGATCGATACCGCCGAAAAATCTGCCGAGGTGCTGGTAAAAGTGTATTCGATGGGTGGCATGAAACAGACCATCACCCGGGAAGAACTGATTGCTCTGGGCCAGCGCTTTGGCGTCACCCCAATGCAGTCAGCGTTAGATCTCTACAAATAAAAACATCGCGCCCCGCTCACTGAGACGGGGCGAAAAACACCTGCAATCCCTACAACTAACTCTATGTGGAGTAAAAGCAATGAAAATAAAGACAAGCTTGATCCTCACCGTTGCCGCACTGGCGTTGTCCGGTTCTGCTTTAGCTGAAGTCAAAATCGCCCTGGTGGCCAAATCGCTGGGAAATGGATTCTTCGAGGCAGCCAACGTTGGCGCGCAGGAAGCGGCAAAAGAGTTAGGTGACGTTAAAGTCATTTATACCGGTCCCACCACGACCACTGCCGAAGCGCAGATCGAAGTGCTGAACGGGCTGATCGCCCAGGGGGTGGATGCGATCGCCATTTCGGCCAACGATCCGGACGCACTGGTGCCGGTGCTGAAAAAGGCGATGCAGCGTGGGATCAAAGTGGTTTCCTGGGATTCCGGCGTCGCACAGCCGGGCCGCCAGATCCACCTGAATCCTTCCAATAACGCGCTGATCGGCGAAACCAACGTCAAGCTCGCCGCCGATGCGCTGAAAGCGCTGAACGTGGAGAAAGGCGACGTTGCCATTCTCAGCGCCACGCCAACCTCAACCAACCAGAACACCTGGATTGCAGAGATGAAAAAAGTGCTGCCGCAGTATCCGTCCATCAAGCTGGTGACGGTGGCCTACGGCGACGATCTGTCTGACAAAAGCTACCGCGAAGCGGTCGGCCTGCTGAAAACCTACCCGGATCTGAAAGTGATCGTTTCCCCTTCGTCCGTCGGCATCGTCGCGGCGGCACAGGCGGTGAAAGATCAGGGCAAAATCGGCAAGGTGTACGTTACCGGTCTGGGGCTGCCGTCTGAAATGGCAGGGGCGATTAAATCCGGCGCCAGCAAAAGCTTCGCCATCTGGAACCCAATCGACCTTGGCTATGCGGCCACGTATCTGGCAGACGATTTAGTCAAAGGCACGGCCACGAAAACCGAAGCCAGCATGGGTAAACTCGGCAAAGTCACGCTCGATGCCGACGGTAACGGCGCGATGGCGAAACCGTTCGTTTACGATGCCAGCAATATTGATAAGTTCTCCAAAATTTTCTGATTTGAGCTGTCCCCTCTCCCTGACCCTCTCCCAAAGGGAGAGGGAACTGTCTGGTTTTCTCCCTCTCCCCTGGGAGAGGGCCGGGGAGAGGGGCATGAACGAATCCAACACCGGAGAACCATCATGACCCCACTCTTACAGCTATCAGGCATCAGCAAAGTTTTCCCGGGCGTACGCGCGCTGGAAGACGTGCAGCTCAGCCTTTGGCCCGGCAAAGTCACCGCGCTGATTGGCGAAAACGGTGCCGGAAAGTCCACGCTGGTCAAAGTGATGACCGGCATTTATCAGCCTGACGCAGGCAACATTCTTTATAAAGCGATCCCCATCCAGCTGCCCACGCCGGAGTCGGCGCATAAGGTTGGCATTACGGCGATCCATCAGGAAACCGTGCTTTTCGACGAACTTTCCGTCACCGAGAACATTTTTGTCGGCCAGTACCTGTACAAAGGCTGGCTGAAAAAACTCGACTGGCCGGAGATGCACCGCCGGGCCCAGGCGCTGCTGGCACGTCTTGAAGTGCAGATCGACCCCCGCGCCACGCTGAAAACTCTGAGCATTGCCCAGCGCCATATGGTGGCGATTGCCCGTGCGCTGTCGTTTGATGCGCAGGTGGTGATCCTCGACGAACCGACTGCAGCACTCTCACAGCACGAAATTTTAGAGTTTTATCAGATCGTTGAGCGTCTGAAGCAGGACGGCAAAGCGATTCTGTTTATCTCGCACAAGTTCGATGAGATCTTCGAACTGGCGGACCACTACACCATTCTGCGCGATGGGGCGTTTGTCGGCTCCGGCGATATTCACGACATCACCGAAGAGCGGATGGTGGCGATGATGGTCGGGCGCACCATCACCCAGGCCTTCCCGAAAGTGGCCTGCGAGCCGGGTGAGAAAGTGCTGGAAGTCAAAGACCTGTGTCATCCCACCGAATTCGCGCATATCAACTTCAGCCTGCGCAAAGGCGAAATTCTCGGCTTTTATGGCCTGGTCGGTGCCGGACGCACCGAGCTGATGCAGGCGCTCTCAGGCGTCACTCAACCCTCATCCGGTGAAATCGTGCTTAACGGGAAGAGGGTGCAGTTCCGACAGCCTGCCGATGCGATTAACGCCGGGATTGTCTGCGTGCCGGAAGAGCGGCAAAAGCAGGGGGCGATTATCGAACTGCCTATCGCCCAGAACATCAGCCTGCCGCAGCTGCGCAAGCTTAACCCGAACGGCATTCTGGATGACAACCGCGAATGGCAGCTGGCGGACGAGTACGCAAAACGGCTGCAGGTCAAAGCATTCAGCTGGCGGCAGCCGGTGGAAACGCTCTCCGGCGGCAATCAGCAAAAGGTGGTGATCGGCAAATGGCTCGCCACCCATCCGGAGGTGATCATCCTCGATGAGCCAACCAAAGGGATCGATATTGGTTCGAAAGCCGCGGTACATCAGTTTATGTCTGAACTGGTGGCACAGGGGCTGGCGGTGATTATGGTGTCGTCTGAGCTGCCGGAAGTGATGGGCATGGCGGACAGGATCATCGTGATGCACGAAGGGCTGATAGCGGCGGAGTATCGCGCGGGCGATGCCTCGGCTGAAGTGATTGTCAGCGCCGCCAGCGGTGCCGGAAGGGAGGCCGCGTGATGCAACAGTTACTCAAGCATCGTGAAGCACTGCTCGCTGGGGTGATTGTGCTGCTGGTCCTCGCCATCGGCAGCCGCACGCCGTCGTTTATCGCGCCGGGCAATCTGGTGGAGATGTTCAACGACACGGCGATCCTGATTATCCTCGCGCTGGGGCAGATGATGGTGCTGCTGACCAAAGGCATCGATCTGTCGATGGCCGCTAATCTGGCGCTGACCGGGATGATCGTCGCCCTGCTCAACTTCCACTATCCCCAGCTTCCGGTCGTTGTGCTGCTGGCACTGGCAACGGTGCTCGGTCTGCTGATGGGCGTTATCAACGGCCTGCTGGTGTGGAAGCTCGGCATTCCGGCGATTGTGGTGACGCTTGGCACCATGAGCATTTATCGCGGGATCATCTTTTTGCTGTCCAACGGCGGCTGGGTGAACGCCAACCAGATGAGCGCCGATTTTCTCGGTCTGCCGCGCGCGTCGCTGCTGGGTATGCCTGTACTCAGCTGGTTCGCTATCGCCGCGCTCTTTATTGTTGGCTACTTCCTGCGCTATAGCCGGACCGGACGCGCACTCTATACCGCTGGCGGTAACGCCACGGCGGCGTACTACACCGGGATCAACGCCGGGAAAATGCAGTTTGTCAGCTTCTGCCTCTCTGGCGCATTAGCCGGGTTCTGCGGCTATTTGTGGATCTCGCGCTTCGCCGTGGCCTATGTCGACGTTGCCAACGGTTTTGAGCTCCAGGTTGTTGCCGCCTGCGTGATCGGCGGCATCAGCACCACCGGCGGCACCGGGCGCGTGCTCGGCTGTCTGTTTGGCGCGCTGTTCCTCGGGGTTATCAACAACGCGCTGCCGGTGATTGGCATTTCGCCGTTCTGGCAGATGGCGATTTCCGGCGCGGTGATCGTCATTGCGGTGATCCTCAACGAGCGCGGCAACAAGCGTAAAGGCCGTCTGATCCTGCGCGATGCGGCGCTGGCCCGGCAAAAACTGGCGGTGAAATCATGAACAAGACTCTGACTTCTGAAGAGATGCAAAACCCGTCTTCTGCGCCATCGATTTTCCAGCGTCTGGCGTGCTGGGAAGGCTTTTTGCTGGCGGTCACTCTGGCGGTGTTTGTGGTCAACGCCTTTGCCTCACCCTACTTCCTCAACGTCTGGAACCTGTCCGACGCGACGTTCAACTTCACCGAGAAAGCGATCATCGTGTTGCCGATGGCGATGCTGATTATCGCCCGTGAAATTGACCTGTCGGTCGCGGCCATCATCGCCCTGAGCTCAACGGCGATGGGCTTCTGCGCGGCGGCAGGGATGGACACGCCGGTTTTGATAATTGTGGGACTTGGCGTTGGCGTGCTGTGTGGTCTGCTGAATGGTCTGCTGGTCACGCGGCTCAACCTGTCGTCGATTGTGATCACCATCGGCACCATGAGCCTGTTCCGCGGCATTTCCTACATTTTGCTCGGTGACCAGGCGCTGAATCAGTATCCGGCGAGCTTTGCCTGGTTTGGTCAGGGCTATGTGTGGCAGGCGCTGTCGTTTGAGTTTGCGCTGTTTATCGTGCTTGCCATCGCCTTCACCTTCCTGCTGCACAAGACCAACTTTGGCCGTCGCACGTTTGCCATCGGCAATAACCCGACCGGCGCGTGGTATTCGGGCATTAACGTCAAGCGTCACAACCTGATTCTGTTCGTACTGGTAGGGTTGATGTCGGGTCTGGCGGCGGTGCTGCTGACTTCACGTCTGGGCAGCACGCGCCCGACGATTGCGCTGGGCTGGGAGCTGTCGGTGGTGACGATGGCGGTGCTCGGCGGCGTCAATATTCTCGGCGGATCCGGCAGCATGCCGGGGGTAATTATCGCGGCGTTTCTGATGGGGCTGGTCACCTTCGGACTGAGCCTACTCAACGTGCCGGGTATCGTGATGTCGATCATCATCGGCGCGATGCTGATTGTGGTGATTTCGCTGCCGATTGTGACCCGACGGATTTTGCAACGGAGAAGGCTTTGATTTCCCCCTCTCCCTAACCCTCTCCCAAAGGGAGAGGGAATCGCTTTTCTCCCTCTCCTTGGGGAGAGGGCCGGGGAGAGGGGAACGGAATACCTGAAACTGAAATTAAGGAGAATTATCATGAGCTTTATGTTGGCACTGCCAAAAATCAGCCTGCACGGCGCAGGCGCAATTGGTGATATGGTCAATCTGGTGGCGGGCAAACAGTGGGGTAAAGCGCTGATTGTCACCGACGGTCAGCTGGTCAAACTTGGGCTGCTGGACAGCCTGTTTGCCGCGCTGGACCAGCACCAGATGTCGTATCACCTGTTTGATGGCGTGTTCCCGAACCCGACCGAAGCGCTGGTGCAAAAGGGCTATCAAACTTACTGCGACGCGGAATGCGATTACCTGATCGCCTTCGGCGGCGGCAGCCCGATCGATACCGCCAAAGCCATCAAGATCCTCACCGCCAACCCTGGCCCATCAACGGATTACTCCGGCGTCGGTAAGGTGAAAAATCCCGGCGTGCCGCTGGTTGCCATTAACACCACCGCGGGCACGGCCGCAGAAATGACCAGCAACGCGGTTATCATCGACAGCGTGCGCCAGGTAAAAGAAGTGATTATCGACACCAACATCATTCCGGACATCGCCGTGGATGATGCCAGTGTGATGCTGGATATTCCGGCCTCCGTCACCGCCGCCACCGGCATGGATGCGCTGACCCACGCGATCGAAGCCTATGTTTCCGTTGGCGCGCATCCGCTGACCGACGCCAATGCGCTGGAAGCCATTCGCCTGATTAATCTGTGGTTGCCAAAAGCGGTGGACGATGGGCACAACCTTGAAGCCCGCGAGCAAATGGCGTTCGGACAATATCTGGCGGGCATGGCTTTCAACAGCGCCGGTCTGGGGCTGGTTCACGCGCTAGCGCATCAGCCTGGTGCTACCCACAATCTGCCGCACGGCGTGTGCAACGCCATCCTGCTGCCGATCATCGAAAACTTTAACCGTCCGAAAGCCGTCGCTCGCTTCGCCCGCGTGGCGCAGGTGATGGGCGTCGACACTCGCGGCATGAGTGATGAAGCCGCCAGCATGTCTGCCATTCAGGCAATTCGCGATCTGAGCGCCCGCGTCGGTATTCCTGCCGGACTCAGCCAGCTTGGCGTGACCAAAGCGGATATCGAAGGCTGGCTGGACAAAGCCCTCGCCGATCCATGCGCGCCGGGCAACCCACGCACCGCCAGCCGCGACGAAGTGCGCGAGCTGTATCTGGAGGCATTATGATCCGCAAAGCGTTTGTGATGCAGGTACATCCGCACGCTCACGAGGAGTATGAGCGCCGCCATAATCCCATCTGGCCGGAACTGGAAACGGTGCTGAAGGACCACGGCGCGCACCATTACGCCATCTTCCTCGACAAAACCCGCAACCTGCTGTTTGCCACGGTGGAGATTGAGTCAGAAGATCGCTGGAACGCCGTCGCCAGTACCGACGTCTGCCAGCGCTGGTGGAAATACATGGGTGAAGTGATGCCGGCGAACCCGGACAACAGCCCGGTGAGTTCGGAGCTTAAGGAAGTGTTCTGGCTGGAGTAACGAACTAAAGCCAGTAAAGACGGGACTCAACATCCTGAGAGTGGTGTAACACTCTGATAATCCTGATCAGTAACGGTTTATCCAGGTAAAAAATGACGTGGCTTGCATAAGGTAATGAGCAGATATCGCCTCCCAGCTCGCCACGTCGTCTTCCAATTTTATGTTCTGCAAGCTGCGTGAATCTGCCAGACATTTGCCGGATGTATTCATCCGCCCTTGCAATCCCAAACTGGCTGTAGCCATAAAACCAGATGGATTCCAGATCCTCATTCGCTTTTTCGGTCAGCTCAATCGCTTTCATCCTTAATACCTGCCCTGGTTTTTACTTTCCGGAGAAAGGCTTCCTGCTCCCAGCGCTGGGAAGTTCCTTCATCCAATCCTTCCGCCAGCAGGCGTTTTAACGCCTGAAGCTGAGATTCAGCCTGCTTCTCTCGCAGCAGCCGCAGTGAGTCACGAATAACTTCACTCTGAGTTCGGTAATCTCCTGAGGAAATCAGAGACTCAACGAACTGGCGAAGCTCATCGCCTAAATCAACCGTCATCGTTCTTGCCATTATTCATCTCTCCCGCGTAAGATTTATTCTTACATCTTAGCGCTTCAGCCTGTCACGATGCCAGTTGAAGTTAAGCCGGGAAAAAAACGCCCGATTTCTCAGGCGTTTTCCTGTCATCAGAAATAGTACTTAAACCGCACGCGGCCGCCGTAGCGGTTATCGTCGCTGCTGATGCTGCTGTCGCCGCTAATTTGCGACCAGTATGCGCCGAGATAGATATTGAAGTTCTGCATATCCATCACGTTCGGAATTTGGTACGAGGCGTGAACGGTGTGGATATCGTAAGTGCCTGCATCGCCAAACCAGCAGTCGTCGTCACAGGTTACGCCCGCGTAATCATCCACTTTGTTGTGCGCGTAGATGTAGCCCAGCTCGAAGCGATGCCACAGCGCGTTGACGCCGGCGGTGAAATCTTTTTCATCCGTTGCGTCCAGATACGCCGTATTGAGGTTCACCACGACGCCGTTTTCAGGATCGTTCTGCAGGCCGTTCCACGTCATGGTCATGCCATAGCCGGTACGGTCCGACTGATCGACAAAGTGCCCGTTTGCATCGTAATAACCGTAGGCGTTGTTGACCACGTTGCTTTCCATCGCCGCCGCCACCGAGAACGCGCCTTCAGTCCACGACACCACCGGACGCAGATAGGCCACGTTTTTCTGTTGCTCCATGCTGCGGCCATGATAATCGCCGTCGTTGTACAGTGACGTGCCGTCCTCCAGCAGGGTGTTCAGTTCAAAATACCAGTTCCCCAGCTGCTTGCTCATCAGGAAGTTACCGCCGTCGTCGGAACGCCCGCGCCCTTCTTTCATCATATAGATATAGCCGTGCCCATCGTCATACAGATCGTTGGCGGTATTTCCCGAATGCTCAATAAAAGTATCCTGATTCAGCGGGAACATGTCATAGGCTTCGAAGCGACCGACTTTTATTTTCCAGTCATCCTGCTGACCAAAAAAGAACACCGCATCATCAAGATTCATTGAACCCGTCATATCTGCCAGCGGTTGTGCAGAAAAACCAGCGAAATAACCGTTCTGCAATGTTCTTATTCCGTCAAAGCCTAACAGGATGCGGCCATTTAAATCCCAGCGCTCATTGCTGTCATCCTGATTGGAAATAATAGAACCTTTACGGCTCTCGGCATCCATATTGAATTCAACATCACCATAAACTTTCAAATCGCCGTAGCCGGAAAGTGAAAGCGCTGGTACAGACGCGTTCTTCTTCGTCTCTTCTTTCGGCGTTTCGTTCTTCACTGTGACCTGTTGCTGAACCTGTTGAAGCTCCTGCCTGTCAGTGACCTGCTGCGCTTTAAGCTGCTGGACCTGTGCTTCCGCCGCGGTAGCACGATTCTCAGCAGAGGCGAGCCGCTCTTCGAGGATTTGCAAACGCTGTTCAACGGTCAGTGGAGAGGATTTAGCAGACACGGAATGGCTGGCAATCAATAAACCGACAGCCATCGCCAGGGTTGTTTTTCTCATATTTAGCATTCCTTGAGGCAATAAAAAATAGCGGTAAATTCCCGCTGCGAATAGATATTTGAGGTGAATGCTTTTTATAGTTATTATTGATTTATCAAAAGGTCATAACCTTTATTTCACAAAAGGCGTGAAACAGACTTTTTAATAATATTATTAAGCAGTGAGGAGAAAAACGAAAAATAACCCGTAACGTGAGCAAGATAACAACTCAGTTTTTAACTATAAATCTAATAAATATATAAAGGGAAAAAGCGCCCTCATTATTGAGGGCAGTTATTATTAATTCTGTTCCGCGACCAGCAGCGCCTGGGTATCCGCTTCCAGCGCCTTAAAGACGTGCTCCTGATCGGCCGGATAGCAGATGTAATCTCCGGCATTCAATTCTTCTGGCGCTTCCGTCAGCCCGACCAGCGCCCGGCCCTGAGTCACGATGATGTGCTCCACGGAACCCGGCGGATGCGGCTGGGAAATCCGATCGGCACCTGGCTGAGTCATCAGCAGGTAGATATCACGGCGTGCGCCCGGCGGGCAGGCGGCCAGTAAGATGGCCTCATAGTTTGCCTGTCCTGCCACCACCTTCGTTCCTTCTCCCCGGCGAATCACCTGAGTGGTGGGAAGCTGCGGCTCCAGCAGGCGGGCAAAAGGAATATCCAGCGCCACGCAAAGCGACCACAGCGTTTCCAGGCTAGGGTTACCGTTACCCGCTTCCAGCTGCGACAGCGTGGATTTAGCTATCCCGGCCCGGCGGGCAATCTCCGCCAGTGAAAGTCCGGTTCGCTGGCGTTCGCGCACCAGGCTTTTCGCGATCACGCTGATTGGCTGCGTCATACACGGCTCCATGTTCTATAAAAAGAACGAATCGTTCATCTTGTAAAACGACTCAACAGTGTTCATTATAATGGAAACTCGTTCGATATGGCTAAAATTGTATGATCCGACACTCTCTCGCCTGCCTGAAAGGCGACACTATCAAAGCGATTTTCCTCGTCTGCGTGGCGGTTGGCGTGGTTGGCGTCTCCTACGGTTCACTGGCGATGTCCTGGGGCTTTCCTCTGTGGGTGCCTCTGGCGTTATCCACCCTGGTGCTGGCGGGCGCTTCCGAATTTATGTTTATCGGGATTATCGCCAGCGGCGGCAACCCGCTGGCTGCGGCGGCTGCGGGGTTACTGGTTAACGCGCGTCATATTCCGTTCGGCGTGGCGGTGCGTGAACTGGTGGGCAAACGCGCCCTCGGGCTGTTGGGCTGCCACATCATGAACGACGAAAGCGTGGTGTTCGGTATGTCGCAGCCTACGCCGGAACAGCGCAAAGCCGCTTACTGGCTGTGCGGCAGCGGCGTTGCCATTCTGTGGCCGCTCGGCGTTTTGCTCGGCAGCGGCGTCGGCAAATTACTCCCTTCACCTGAAACCATCGGGCTGGACGCGGTGTTCCCGGCGATCCTTTTGGCGCTGGTTATCCCGGCCTTTAAAAAGCGCACCACCCTGATTCGCGCCATGACCGGAGCGGTGATTTCACTGGCCTCCGTGCCGTTCACTCCAGCAGGCGTGCCGGTACTGCTGTCGTTGTTGGGTATTTTTGCGAGGAAGAAATGATGGGCGAGACCTTATGGATTATTGTCGGCATCGCGGTGCTGTCGGCAGGAACATACCTGATGCGCTTTGGCGGAGCGAGGCTTGGCAATAAGCTGGCGCTGTCCGAGCGTTCACAGGCGATGCTGAACGATGCGGCCACCACGTTGCTGTTTGCTGTCGCCCTGGCCGCCACCTTTTTCGAAGGCAGCCACTTCGCAGGTAGCGCCCGCGTTCTCGGGGTTGCCGTGGCGGTGTTCCTGGCGTGGCGCAAGGTTCCGCTGATTATCGTGATCGTGGCGGCCGCCGTGGTTACGGCACTGCTGCGACTGGCTGGTTTGCCGTAAGGCAGTCCGTTACCCAGTCCGTCAGCCGGGCGAACGTGGCCGGAAACGCATCCTGATTGAGCGTGAATACCGGCCCAATCGCCATCGGTTTCGCACCGGCGGCAAGTCGGGCCAACTCCGGTAAATACTCTTCGCCGGGATGGCCCATTTTGCGGTCGTTGAGCCTTTTGCCGTAGCGCGCCACCGCCAGCTCCGGCGAAATTTGGTTCCAGACTTCCAGCACCTGCCCCACTCCGGCCTGTTGCAGGAAACGCAGCAAATCCTCTTTCGGCTGAAAACCAAACCATGCATCGACTATCCACAGGCAGTTTGCCGGAGCCTGGCCGACTATCGACCAGATAACCTCGTACGCCGCACAGCCCAGCTTGCGATTAAAGGGCCGGTCGATAGCGTCGAACTTCGCCATAAACGGCTCTTTGATCCCATCGATAGTTAACGACGGCACGCCAAAATAGGTGGACAGCTCGCGGGTGACCGTGCTTTTCCCGGATGCGGGAATGCCGTTCACCAGAATGACCGTTTTCTGTTCGGGAAGTAACGTTGTCTTCATAGCAGCGCCACCACTTCTTCTTTGCTGCTGGCTGCACGCAGCCTGGCCAGCCTGTCATCATTATCCAGCAGTTCAACAATGGCGCGGATGCCCTCTTCAATATGAGCATTACTGTCTTTTGCGCCGAACATAATCACGATATCCACCGCTTCGCTGTCGCCAAATCTGACGGGCTCGGTCAGCAGCACCATGCTGAAACAATTACGCTTTACGCCGCATTCCGGGCGCGCGTGAGGAATGGCAATCCCTTCGTCGAAAACATAATACGCTCCGTGGTCGAGCGTATTCTGGATCACCGCTTCACCATAATTTTCCGAAATAAATCCCTTTTCGATAAGGGGTCTTGCCGCCTGGCGAATCACATCCTGCCACTGGTGAATATCTACGCCGACCTGAATGGCATCGGCTTCGATCAGTAACTCTTTGATAGCCATTGTTTCTCCCTATATATTGCGACGAATCACATTTCGCAGCTCATCAATACGTTCAAAAAGCGACTCCACCTGCGAACGATAGCGCGGGCTGCTGGCAAAGACGTTTAATGCCCGGTTATAGATCAGCATCAGGCGTTTCTGCACCTCATTATTTCGCGGATCGTTCTGTAGCTGAGTTTCCAGCTCGCTTATTTCAGCCGAAAGTTTCTCAGCCTGGCTGTCATTATCTCCCGTAACTTCGGGCTTATTTCCCCATAAAGACCTGAGCGTTTTTAACATAGCCGACTCCAGCCCCGACGGGTGCCGGGGCACCAGGGTTTGAAAATAAAACGGTGAGTATTATTTAAAAAGCGCGATTTTTTCCATTAAGACATTTGTCACAGCGTCATTCGCCGGAATTAAAAACTTGCGCACGCTGTCGTTGACTTTCCCTTTTTCGAACATGGTTTTGCACTGCCCAACCCACTGCACGTTCATTTCCGTGCCGACGTTCACTTTATTAATCCCTTCGGTCACCGCCAGTCGCATATCATCATCGCTGACGCCGGTGCCACCGTGCAGCACCAGCGGCGTGGCGGTTGCGGCGCTAATCTCTTTCAGGCGCTGATGCTGAATGTGCGCCTTACCAGTGTAGAGCCCGTGCACCGTACCGACGGAAACCGCCAGCATATCGACATCGGTTTCCGCAACAAAACGGCTGGCGTCTTCCACGGTAGTGAAGCAAATATCTTCTTCCGCCACCGCTTTACCATCTTCCGAACCGCCAATCGCGCCAAGCTCGGCTTCAACAGAGATATTTCGCGGACGCGCCATTTCAACGACAATTCGGGTATTAGCGATATTGTCTTCCATATTCAGGTGCGAGCCGTCATACATCACCGATGAAAATCCGGCATTCATCGCGGTTTCAATAGCCTTAATATCCGAGCAGTGATCGAGATGCAGACAGGTCGGCACATTTTCGCTTTCCGCCAGGGAGCGAACGGAATCGACCAGTAATTTATAACCCAGATATTCCGCTGTCCCGGTAGAAATTTGAATCATTAACGGACTGTCGGTTTTCTTCGCCGCGCGGAAAAACGCAGGTAGCATTTCGATACAGTGCAAATTAAACGATCCAATGGCTTTAAACTGACGTTGTTTCGCCACCTCAAGAATGGCATTAAAATTAAGCAGACTCATGAACCTTCTCCCCTTTAGGCTTAGTGGACTTACCGTTAACAAACCAGGCAAGCGCCGCGACAAAAACAATAAACAGCAGAACGAACAGCCAGTTATTCTGGAACGCATGGCCCAGAACCAGGCCGGTACTGATCACATCGGAATCGCTGAAGGTGACGCCGTTAAAGCCGTAGCTTTCGAGCATCGGCACCAGAATGGCGGGCAGCAAAGTGATAAACAGACCGTGAACCACGCCGCCGATCATCGCGCCACGGCGACCGCCCAGCGCATTGCCAAACACGCCTGCGGTACCGCCGGCAAAGAAGTTGGTGAGTAATCCAGGAAGGATCATCGCCAGACCGAACATCGGGAACACCAGCATGCCGATAATCGACCCCACGGTGGTGGCCAGGAAACCGACGATCACCGCGTTAGGCGCATAAGGAAAGAGCACCGGGCAATCGAGCGCCGGTTTGGCATCCGGCACGATGCGCATCGCAATCCCTCGAAACGCCGGAACCAGCTCATTCAGCAGCAGACGCACGCCGCTGTAGAGAACAAACACGCCCGCCACGAACTGAATTGACTGCATAAACGCATACATCAGATAGTTCATGCCGCCGGAAAACTGGGCGATATAGCCAGGGCCTGCCGCCAGCGCCGGGATCAGATACATCGGCACCATCACCACCGCCATGGACAGGTAGGTATCCTGCAAAAACTTAAAGTTATCTGGCAGTTCAAGATCTTCCGTGGAGCGCGAACCTTTGCCCACGACTTTGGCGACCGCCGCCTGCACCAGATAGCCGATGGTGCAGAAATGCCCCAGCGCCACGTCGTCAGAATCTGTAATCCTTCGCACCACCGGCTGCGCCAGAGCGGGCATCACCACCGCCATGATCCCGCCGAAAATACCGCCGGTGAGGATCAGCGGTAAACCGGTGAGCCCCGCCTTATAGCCAATTACCGTGCCGATGGTCGCCATCCACAGCAGAGCCTGGCCGGTCAGGAAGATATATTTTAGCGGCGTCAGGCGGGCGATAATAATGTTGACGGCAAAGATCACCATCAGCGTCATTGCCACCTCAGAGCCCAGCTCCCGGTTGGCTAACCCGGCAATCGCGGCCACGTCGGTGATATAGCCTTTCATGCCAAAACCCTGGGTGAAAATATCATTGAGGAAGGTCAGCGTAGCGACAATGATATTGATCCCGGCCATCATGATCAGGAAGCCCAGCAGGGTTTTAAACGTCCCTTCGGCAATTTTTCCGGGTGATTTTTTTTGCAGGATCAGCCCCAGCATCGCAATAAATGCGATCAGAATCGAAGCCTGGCCCAGCAAATCTTTTACGATAAATTCGATAACGCTATTCATGATCGGTCACCATCAAATTTTTCGCCTTGAGGAACGCGACGATTTTCTTTTCGATTTCCTCTTTATCCGTCAGCTTTTGCAAAATAATGACGCGCCTTGATTCTTCTTCACTGGCATCGGCCGTTAAAATATCGGCAAATGTTTTAGAAGTCAGAATCAAATCGGATTTAAATGCCCCAGCTTCGGAAACAGTGGTGTGCTCAATTTGCGCCGGAATTTCCAGCTTTTTCAATACGGCTTTGGCGCTCATCTCAATGGCAAAGCTTGAGCCGAGGCCGCAGCCACATACGCAAAGAACTTTTAACATGTAGGGTCTCCTCAAATAATTTTGAGTTGCTTGGCAAGTTTATAATGATGTCCTTCGGTATCTACCAGACGTTTTGTTATGCTAATTAAATCAATCGGAATCGGTTTGTTGCTTGAATTAATAATGACGGCTTTATTTTTCATGCCAGACTGAATACAACGCACCACTTCGCTGGCCATAATGGTGCCCTGATAAATTTCCTCACAGGTTGGATCACCGCTGCGTAAACCAAAACCTATAATGGCTTTGCGGATCCTCACTCCTATTTTTGGTTCAAGCTGTTTTATCATGGTATCCACCGCGCCCTGAAAGCCGGGAGAATATTCCCTGGTGTAGCCTTCAGAGCACAGGATAACCACGCTGTTTTGCTGGCTGAGCTTGTCCTGAATCCGCGTCACCAGCGTCGCTACCGGGATCTGACACTCCGGGATCAGCGCAATATCCGCATTGCTTTTAATCGCCGCCTGTAGCGTTAATTCCCCACAGTAACCGCCAAGGACCTCAACCATAAAAACGCGTCCCGGCAATGCTCGTCCGGTATTTCTGAGCTTGGCAACTTCTTTCATAATTTGTTCACAGGCGGTGGAAAAACCGATGGTATAGTCACTGCCGTAAACATCATTATCGATAGTCATTCCCACGCCAAAGCAATTGACGTCAAATTCGCTGAGCGTGTTTAAAAACTGCAGTGAACCATCGCCCCCGGCCATAATTAAAACGTCGATACGCAGAGACTTAAGTTTTTTCGCAATCTCTTCATACTCAGAACGCATTAATTTACGCGCCGTGCGTCCGGAAGTAATGATTGGCATGGCCGAAATAGAAAAGTCGACCAGATCCCTGGCTGAAATTTCATGGTGCTGTTTCTCCAGCAAACCGGGAATACCCCCATTAAACAGAGTGATTTCCGCCTGCGCCAGTTTGGCAACCTGAAAAATAAAATTATTGATTCCGGAGACATCGCCACCACTAACGACAATACCGATTTTCATCTCATATCCTTACTGGTTTCTTTCCGGTATTTTTCCCTGAGTTCAAGACCTCTATTTGCAGGTGAGATCACAAAATGCTGATAATTTTAGTGAGCCACATGATTGACAACCGTTTTATAAGGCTATTATTTGTGACATCAATCACATTGCGATTCGTTATAAAACGTCTTTTCCCTATTTTTTATTTCAAAAATTCATAGAGTTAATTAAAAAGTCGGCGGTTTAATGTTAAGCACAGCGCTTCGCCGCGTATGATGATTTTCTGAAAACAATATTTGTGAGCTTTACCGCATTTTTTTCGGTTCAGAAAGCGCAAAGGGGATTCATCCCCGGCAGGAATGTGCGGTACACCACATAATTTCGCCTTTGCTAGCCCGCAAATTGTCCTGTCGCCGCGACATATTGCCGCTCAGCACCACCCCGTTCCGCCGTTACCATCAGAGAGTCATTTTTCTGTGGAGTAACACGATGTCTGTAATCACCCCCGACTGCATCAACCTGAATGTCAGCGGCAATACCCGCTATTCCATTTTGAAAGCGCTGGCGGATATGGCTTATCAGCGCGGCTTTGTCAGCGATAAAAGCCTGTTTCTGCAAACGCTGCTCAATCGCGAAAAGCTGCACTCGACGGGGTTTGGTTCCGGCATTGCCGTGCCGCACGGGAAAAATGCCTGCGTGAAGCAACCTTTCGTTCTGTTTGCCCGCCGCGCCGACGGCGTGGACTGGCAGGCGGCAGACGGTGAGGCGGTGAACTGCTGGATCTGCATCGGCGTGCCGCAGGAAGGGGAAGAGAACCAGGTGAAAATGATTGGCGCGCTGTGCCGCAAAATCATTCACGCCGATTTTATCAGCCAGCTTCAGACCGGCGACGTCAGCCGCATCCTGGTGCAGCTTAATCAGACGCTCAGCGAGTAAAAGGAACACTGTATGGAATCAGCATTACGCGTTGTTGCCATTACCAACTGCCCGGCGGGCATTGCGCACACCTATATGGTGGCGGAAGCGCTGGAGCAAAAAGCCCGCGCGCTGGGGCATACCATCCGCGTGGAAACGCAGGGCTCAAGCGGTGTGGAAAATCGCCTGACGGATGCCGATATTGCCGCTGCCGATTACGTGATCCTGGCGACGGGTCGCGGCGTCAGCGCCGAAGACCGCCAGCGCTTTGTCGGCAAGAAAGTCTACGAAATCCCCATCTCGCAGGCGCTGAAGAATATCGATCAGATTTTCGTTCAATTGCCTTCGCATTCGCAGACGTTCGTTGCTGATAGCAACGTGAAGCTCGGTAAGCAGGATGTGGTTCAGGGTAGCGTGATGAGCCACCTGATGGCGGGCGTGTCTGCCGCGCTGCCGTTTGTGATCGGCGGCGGTATCCTGGTCGCTATCGCCAATATGCTGGTGCAGATGGGCCTGCCTTATACCGATATGGCAAAAGGCGCGCCGTCGTTTACCTGGGTGGTGGAGTCCATCGGCTATCTCGGCTTCACCTTTATGATCCCGATTATGGGGGCGTATATCGCGTCGTCGATTGCCGATAAGCCTGCGTTCGCCCCGGCCTTTTTAGTCTGCTATCTGGCGAACGATAAAGGCCTGCTCGACACTCAGTCAGGCGCGGGTTTCCTCGGCGCGGTAGTGCTGGGCCTGGCAATTGGTTACTTCGTGCTGTGGTTCCGTAAAGTGCGTCTCGGCAAAGCGTTGCAGCCGCTGCTCGGTTCGATGCTGATCCCCTTCGTCACACTGCTGGTGTTTGGCGTGCTGACTTACTACGTCGTCGGACCGTTTATGTCCGATCTGATGAGCAGCCTGCTGCATTTCCTCAACACCATTCCGCCGTCAATGAAGCTCGGTGCGGCGTTCCTGGTGGGTGGGATGCTGGCGTTCGATATGGGTGGCCCGATCAACAAAACCGCGTGGTTCTTCTGCTTCTCGCTGCTCGAAAAACACATTTATGACTGGTACGCGATTGTTGGCGTGGTCGCGCTGATGCCACCGATGGCCGCCGGGATCGCCACCTATATCGCACCAAAACTGTTTACCCAGCAGGAAAAAAGTGCGGCCAGCAGCGCAATTGTGGTTGGCGCAACCGTCGCCACCGAACCCGCCATTCCTTATGCGCTGGCAGCCCCGCTGCCGATGATCACCGCCAACACCCTGAGCGGCGGCATTACCGGCATGTTAGTGATTGCCTTTGGCATTAAGCGCCTGGCACCCGGTTTGGGCGTTTTCGATCCGCTGATTGGCCTGATGTCGCCGGTCGGGTCGTTCTATCTGGTACTGGCGATTGGTCTCGCACTCAACATCTCTCTGATTATTTTGCTTAAAGGCCTTTGGCTGAAGCGTAAAACCGCGAAACAGGACACTCTGAATGAACAACGAACTGCTTAAGCAACTCTGCAATGCCACCGCGGTCAGCGGCGATGAACAGGAAGTTCGCGATATTCTTATCAATACGCTGGAAGGCTGCGCGGATGAGATTAGCTTCGACGGACTGGGCAGTTTTGTGGCCCGCAAGGGAAACCGGGGGCCAAAAGTGGCGATCGTCGGCCATATGGACGAAGTCGGTTTTATGCTCAGCCACATTACCGACGACGGTTTTATACGTTTCACCACCATTGGCGGATGGTGGAGCCAGTCGATGCTTAACCATCGCGTCACCCTGCGTACCCGCAGCGGCAAACATATCCCCGGCGTGATTGGTTCGGTAGCACCGCATGCGCTAAGTGATAAGCAAAAGCAGCAGCCGGTCGATTTTGACGAGATGTTTATCGATATTGGTGCGAACAGCCGCGAAGATGTGGAAAAGATGGGACTGTGCATCGGTGACTTTATCAGCCCGGAAGCCAATTTCGCCCACTGGGGCAAGGACAAAATTGTCGGCAAAGCGCTGGATAATCGTGCCGGTTGCGCATTAATTGCCGAACTTTTCCAGGCGGTCAATAACCCGGACATCACCCTGTATGGCGTGGCGAGCGTGGAAGAGGAAGTGGGCCTGCGCGGCGCGCAAACCTCTGCTGAACATATCAAACCAGACGTGGTGATTGTGCTGGATACCGCCGTGGCGGGCGATGTACCCGGCATTGATAAAATCAAATTCCCGCTGAAGCTCGGTCACGGCCCGGCGGCGATGCTGTTTGATAAGCGCTATTTCCCGAATCAGAAACTGACGGCGTTACTGAAGTCCTGTGCCGCAGAAACGGAAACCAAAGTGCAGTTCTGCATCATGAAAACCGGGGCCACCGACGGTGGGCGTTATAACGTGATGGGCGGCGGTCGCCCGGTTCTGGCGCTGTGCCTGCCGACACGCTACCTGCATGCCAACAACGGGATGATTTCTGAAAGTGACTACGATGCGCTGTTTTCAATGGTTCATCGACTTTTACAGCAGCTGAATAGTGATACGGTGGCGGCCCTTAAAGATTTCAGGTGACGAAAGGATGCTTAACCAACGCCAGCTCGCGATTCTGGAAAAACTGGAACATCAGCCCGGCTCCCTGACGGAGCTGGCGCAGCAGGCTGGCGTTTCTGCCCGCACCATCACCCGCGACATCGACTATCTGAATTTCACCCTTAACGGCCGTGCCCGGATACTGAGCCTGGGCGGCGGCGGGGTGCAGCTCGAAATCCTTGACCGTAAGCATTATTTCCAGCTTTTACAGCGCCATGACAACGACGATCGGCTGCTGGCGCTGCTGCTGTTGAACGGCTTTACCACCCGCCTGCAGTTAGCCGACGCGCTAAATCTGCCGGAAACGCTGGTCGCCGATAAGCTAGCCAAACTTCGCCAGCGCTACGAAAAAGTATTTACCCTTTCCGGACGCCCCGGCGTGGGCTATTTCATCGACGAGCCTGAATCCAGGCAGATTTTGCTGCTCGCCAACCTGCTGAAAAAAGATCCGCTGATTTCTTCTCTCACCGGCTTTAGCGCGCCCGCCGTAGAGCGACTAACAGCCGCCATTTCATCCTTTCAGGCATGGCCTGCCATTCATCGGGATTATGTGGTCAGCGTAATCCTCGCCGTCTGGGCAATGCGCAATCTGCTGCGCGGTGGAGTGCTTAATGCTCAGGAAAATGATATTGCCGATCGGATTGAGGCCGCCGGATTTTACTTTAGTGAAAAAGCACTGAGTACCCTGACCTCTCTGTTGGATGATCTGCAGGCGCAGGCGGCGCTGGTTACGCCAGCACTCATCCAGCAGCTGCTTAATGAAACATTGACCGCCCATCCCGGCGGAATTGTCGATGCGCAGCTGATAGAGGACCTGACCGGGCACGTTACGCGCTGCGCGGCATCGCCCATCTGGGTCGCCGAAAGTCGTCAGGGCAGCATGAACAACCTGAAGGCCGCGTGGCCTGTGGCGTTCGATATGAGCATTCGCTTTATTGCCCTGCTGCGGGAAAAACCCGGAATTGTGGTTTCAGACAGCGACCTGATTGGCCTTTATTTTGCCTGCGCGCTGGAACGTCACCAGACCGAACGCCAGCCGGTTGTTCTGCTTTCCGATCAAAACGCCATTGCCACCATCAATAAACTCGCCATCGAGCGCGACGTTCTGAACTGCCGGGTGCACATCGCGGCAGGTCTCAGCGATCTGCGGGGAATGTGTGACGAGCTCCAGCCGGTCTGCATCATTAACAACAGCCATCTGGTTCTGGATGAATCCTTCGGCAACGTGCTGAATATTCGCAATATCATCACCCCGACGGGCACCGGCCAGATCAAGGATTTCCTTGATACGGTGTTTATTCATCAGAATCTGGAACGGCTGTTTCCCACAAAGGCAAGTTTTCACCATGATAATCAGCCCGGTGACAGCTGGAAGGATATTTGCGAGCGAATCAGCCAGAGGCTGGTTGTGGCGGGCCATCTGACCACGGACGAAGCCTGGCGGATCTGCCAGCGCGAGCTTGAAGGGGAAAATCTGATTGTGAACCAACTGGCGATCCCGCACTGCTGGAGCGAGAAAGAGACGTCGTTTCGCGGCTTTTTTATCTCCCTGTCGCGGCCAGTCACGGTCAATCATGAAGCGGTAAGCCATGTGCTCATTGCCTGTGCGAGCGCATCAGCCAGACACGAGCTGAAGATTTTTAGCTATCTTGCGCGGACGCTGTACAAACATTTGCCGGGGAAAATTGCAGGACTGCGGGGAGTGAATGATTTTCTTCAACTGCTGCGGGAATGAAACCTGTCCCGGGCTCCGTAGAGCCAGGGACAGTGGCTACACGCTTATTTGTTCAGTTCAGCGGTCATATGCACACGGTTACCGGAAAATGCCTGGGTAATGGTGTAAGAAGAAGCACCAGCCTGCTCAGCCTGAGCGGCGATTTTCGCTTCAGCACCGTCGATGGTAGAAGAGGTTGCGGTCACAGTCTGACCAGCGAAAGTGGCGAAAGAAGCGGACAGAGCGATAACTGCTGCAAAAGTTTTGATAGTGTTCATGAGGTAAATCCTTCAGTTAAGTTGTCTTGGTAAGGCACCGTGCCTTGATGTGATAAATAATAGGCCCGGAGACTGACAACTAAAAGCGGAAGGTTTTGCTTACGTCATTCAAATTATTTGACTAATAATTACACATCCAACAAGCGCTGCGGATGGGTGTAAATGGTTGCCCTGCCCGGCTTGCAGAACCCGACCAGCGTCAGGTTACAGCGCTCGGCCACTTCAACGGCAAGGGTGGTAGCAGCAGAGACGGCGAACAGGATTTCCACCCCGCACATCGCGGCCTTCTGCACCATTTCGTAGCTTGCCCGGCTCGACACCAGTGCCGCGCCCTGATGCCATTCGTCACCCTCGGTCGCACGTCTTCCCAGCATTTTATCGAGCGCCACATGGCGACCAACGTCTTCATGCCCGCCCACCAGCTTGCCGTAAGGCGTTAACCAGACTGAGGAGTGCGTACAGCCTGTCAGCCGGCCAATCTCCTGTACGTCGTTGAGATGTTCCAGCGCCAAATCAAGCGTGTTGAGGTGAAAGGTTTGGGTAAACGGCAGCGGCGCGATAGGTTTGCCGACATCGTTGAGCTGTTCCACGCCGCAGACGCCACAGCCGGTGCGTCCGGCAAGGGCGCGGCGACGCTCTTTGAGGGCCATAAAACGACGGCTGGAGAGCTCAATTTGCACCTCCAGACCCTTGCAGGCCTGCACCACATCTATGCCGTAAATTTCTGAGCGGTTTTCTATAATCCCTTCGGATAAGGAGAAGCCAATAGCGAACCATTCGAGGTCTTTCGGCGAAGCCATCATCACAACGTGGGAAATGCCGTTGTAAACCAGCGCCACAGGCACTTCCTCAGCGAGTTGGTCATGCTGAGTATGCTGTAAATCCTGCGGTTTCCAGAGGTTCACCTGGCGTACGCCAGTGATAACACTCACATTTCCGACCCGTTTTGATGGGTTTTCATTCACTTTGTATTAACCCTATTAGAACAAACATACACACAATGTGGTATTCTGATTCGATACCCCTCCAGGAATGAGGGGAATACCCTAATTCTGAACCTTTGCGGCACTGACCGCAAAGGTTAATAACAATCCTCCCCTTAGCGGTTCAGGTATTGAAGGGCGACGGGGGAGCAATGTCGAAACAAGGAGCGACCCATGCAGGTCAGCAGAAGGCAGTTCTTTAAGATCTGCGCTGGCGGTATGGCAGGCACGACGGCCGCAGCACTCGGGTTTGCCCCGGGTGTGGCATTAGCGGAAACCCGGCAGTATAAGCTGCTGCGGACCCGTGAAACCCGTAACACCTGCACATATTGTTCTGTCGGTTGTGGGCTGTTGATGTACAGCCTCGGCGACGGAGCGAAAAACGCCAAAGCATCTATCTTCCACATCGAAGGGGATCCGGATCACCCGGTCAACCGTGGCGCACTTTGCCCGAAAGGGGCCGGTCTGGTGGACTTTATCCACTCCGAAAGCCGCCTGAAATACCCTGAATACCGTGCACCGGGCTCCGATAAATGGCAGCAAATCAGCTGGGACGACGCGTTTGATCGCATCGCCAAACTGATGAAAGCCGACCGCGACGCCAATTTCATCGCACAGAACGCCGAAGGTACCACCGTTAACCGCTGGCTCTCCACCGGGATGCTGTGTGCTTCTGCTTCCAGTAACGAAACCGGCTATTTAACCCAGAAATTCTCCCGCGCGCTCGGCATGCTCGCGGTGGACAACCAGGCACGCGTCTGACACGGACCAACGGTAGCAAGTCTTGCTCCAACATTTGGTCGCGGTGCGATGACCAACCACTGGGTGGATATTAAGAACGCCAACCTGATCGTAGTGATGGGCGGTAACGCCGCTGAAGCGCATCCGGTCGGATTCCGCTGGGCGATGGAAGCCAAAATCCACTACGGGGCGAAGCTTATCGTTATCGATCCGCGCTTTACGCGTACGGCATCGGTGGCTGATTTCTACACGCCAATTCGTTCTGGTACGGACATTACCTTCCTGTCCGGGGTGATCCTCTACCTGCTGACCAACGAAAAAATTAACCGTGAATACACCGAGGCGTACACCAACGCCAGCCTGATCGTGCGCGAAGATTACGCGTTCGAGGACGGTCTGTTCTCAGGTTATGACGCTGACAAGCGCAAATATGACAAAACCAGCTGGAACTACGAGCTGGATGAAAAAGGCTTCGCCAAACGCGATACCACGCTGCAGCATCCGCGCTGCGTGTGGAACCTGCTGAAAGAACACGTTTCCCGCTACACGCCGGAGATGGTGGAAAACATCTGCGGTACGCCGAAGGCCGACTTCCTGAAAGTTTGTGAGTACATCGCTGAAACCTGTGCGCCGGATAAAACCGCGTCGTTCCTTTACGCGCTGGGCTGGACACAGCACTCCGTAGGCGCGCAAAACATCCGCACCATGGCGATGATCCAGCTGCTGCTCGGTAACATGGGGATGGCAGGCGGCGGCGTGAACGCCCTGCGTGGTCACTCCAACATTCAGGGTCTGACCGACATTGGTCTGCTGTCGCAGAGCCTGCCGGGCTATATGACGCTGCCAAGCGAGAAGCAAGCCGACCTGCAAACCTATCTGACTGCCAACACGCCTAAGCCGCTGCTGGAAGGCCAGGTGAACTACTGGGGCAACTACCCGAAATTCTTCGTCTCGATGATGAAGGCGTTCTACGGGGATAAAGCGACGGCGGAAAACAGCTGGGGCTTTGACTGGCTGCCTAAGTGGGACAAAGGCTACGACGTGCTGCAGTACTTCGACATGATGTACAAAGGCCAGGTCAACGGCTATCTGTGCCAGGGCTTTAACCCGGTAGCGTCGTTCCCGAACAAGAACAAGATCGTGGCTTCGCTCTCTAAGCTGAAGTTCCTGGTCACTATCGATCCGCTCAACACCGAAACCTCGACCTTCTGGCAGAACCACGGCGAGTCGAACGACGTTGATCCATCGAAAATCCAGACCGAAGTGTTCCGTCTGCCTTGTACCTGCTTCGCCGAAGAGAACGGCTCTATCGTTAACTCCGGACGCTGGCTGCAGTGGCACTGGAAAGGCGCAGACGCCCCGGGCGTCGCCAAAACCGACGGTGAAATTCTGGCGGGTATTTTCATGCGCATGCGTGAGATGTATGCCAAAGACGGTGGTCCGGTTCCGGAGCCGGTGCTCAACATGACGTGGAACTACTCCACGCCGGATGAGCCTGCATCGGAAGAAGTGGCGATGGAGAGCAACGGCAAAGCGCTGGCGGATATTACCGACCCGGCCACCGGTGCGGTTCTGGTCAAGAAAGGCCAGCAGCTCAGTTCGTTTGCTCAACTGCGCGATGACGGTACCACCTCCAGCGGCTGCTGGATCTTCGCCGGTAGCTGGACGCCGGACGGCAACCAGATGGCTAAACGCGACAACGCCGACCCGTCAGGCCTGGGTAACACCCTCGGCTGGGCGTGGGCATGGCCGCTGAACCGCCGCATTCTGTATAACCGCGCTTCCGCAGACCCGCAGGGTAAACCGTGGGATCCAAAACGCCAGTTGCTGAAATGGGACGGCGCAAAATGGAGCGGGATGGATATTCCGGACTACAGCACGGCCGCGCCGGGCTCGGATGTCGGACCGTTCATCATGCAGCCGGAAGGGATGGGTCGTCTGTTTGCAATCGATAAGATGGCTGAAGGTCCGTTCCCGGAACACTACGAGCCGTTTGAAACGCCGCTTGGCACTAACCCACTGCATCCAAACGTTATCTCGAACCCGGCCGCACGCGTGTTCAAAGATGATATGGAAGCGATGGGCAAGGCCGATAAGTTCCCGTACGTCGGCACCACTTATCGTCTGACCGAACATTTCCACTACTGGACCAAGCACGCATTGCTGAACGCCATCGCGCAGCCGGAACAGTTTGTGGAGATTGGCGAGAAGCTGGCGAACAGGCTTAGCATCAGCCACGGCGATACCGTGAAAGTCTCATCCAACCGTGGCTATATCAAAGCCAAGGCTGTGGTGACCAAACGTATCCGCACGCTGAAGGTGGACGGTAAAGATGTGGATACCATCGGTATTCCGATTCACTGGGGTTACGAAGGCGTGGCGAAGAAAGGCTTTATCGCCAACACGCTGACGCCGTTTGTCGGCGACGCCAACACCCAGACGCCGGAGTTTAAATCCTTCCTCGTGAACGTGGAAAAGGTGTAACGGAGACGACTTATGGCTTATCAATCGCAAGACATCATCCGTCGTTCCGCGACCAATGGGTTAACCCCGCCGCCTGAAGCGCGCAACCACCAGCAGGAAGTGGCGAAGCTCATCGACGTGACCACCTGTATTGGCTGCAAAGCCTGTCAGGTAGCCTGTTCGGAGTGGAACGATCTGCGCGACACCGTGGGCAATAACGTCGGGGTGTACGATAACCCCGCCGACTTGACCGCCAAGTCCTGGACGGTGATGCGCTTCTCGGAAGTGGAGCAAAACGACAAGCTGGAGTGGCTGATCCGCAAGGATGGCTGCATGCACTGTGCCGACCCGGGCTGCCTGAAGGCCTGCCCGTCGGAAGGTGCGATCATCCAGTACGCTAACGGCATTGTCGATTTCCAGTCCGAGCAGTGCATCGGCTGCGGCTACTGCATCGCGGGCTGTCCGTTCGACGTGCCGCGCCTGAACCCGGAAGACAACCGTGTCTACAAATGTACCTTGTGCGTAGACCGTGTCACCGTGGGTCAGGAACCGGCATGCGTGAAAACGTGTCCAACCGGCGCTATCCACTTTGGCTCCAAAGAAGATATGAAAACGCTGGCGGGTGAACGCGTGGCCGAGCTGAAAACACGCGGTTACGACAACGCTGGCCTGTACGATCCGGCAGGCGTTGGCGGCACTCACGTGATGTACGTGCTGCATCACGCCGACAAGCCGAATCTGTATCATGGCCTACCGGAGAACCCGGAAATCAGCCAGACCGTTAAGTTCTGGAAAGGGGTCTGGAAGCCACTCGCGGCGATCGGCTTTGCCGCCACGTTTGCTGCCAGCATCTTCCACTACGTCGGCGTTGGCCCGAACCGCGCGGATGAGGAAGAGGACAACCTGCATGAGAAAGATGACGAGGTGCGCAAATGAAACGTCGTGACACCATCGTGCGCTACAGCGCGCCGGAGCGTATCAACCACTGGATCACCGCCTTCTGCTTCATTCTGGCGGCGGTGAGCGGACTGGGCTTTTTCTTCCCGTCCTTCAACTGGCTGATGCACATTCTTGGCACGCCGCAGCTGGCGCGTATTCTGCATCCGTTCGTCGGGGTGGTGATGTTCGCGTCGTTCATCATCATGTTCTTCCGCTACTGGCACCACAACCTAATCAATCGGGATGATATCTTTTGGGCGAAGAATATTCGTAAGATCGTCGTCAACGAGGAAGTGGGGGATACCGGGCGCTATAATTTCGGCCAGAAGTGCGTGTTCTGGGCGGCGATTATCTTCCTGGTATTACTGCTGGTGAGCGGCGTCATTATCTGGCGGCCGTACTTCGCGC
This sequence comes from Enterobacteriaceae bacterium 89, assembly GCA_014156375.1. Taxonomy (GTDB): domain Bacteria; phylum Pseudomonadota; class Gammaproteobacteria; order Enterobacterales; family Enterobacteriaceae; genus Scandinavium. The sequence continues at coordinate 721,942 of RQJH01000001.1, forward strand.
CAGCGTTCTCCATTCCGGTGATCCGCTTCGCGCTGATGCTGCATTCATTTGCCGCGGTAGCGTTAATTGTGGTTATTATGGTGCATATCTACGCCGCCCTTTGGGTGAAAGGCACCATTACCGCGATGGTGGAAGGCTGGGTGACCAGCGCATGGGCGAAGAAACATCACCCACGCTGGTACCGGGAAGTCCGCCAGAAACAGGAAAAATCGACCGAATGAGTATTCGCATAATCCCGCAAGATGAACTGGGGAGTAGCGAGAAACGTGCGGCGGAAGCAATTCCGCCGTTATTATTCCCGCGACTGAAAAATCTTTATCACCGTCGGGCAGAGCGCCTGCGGCAGCTGGCGGAAGAGAATCCGCTGGGCGATTACCTGCGCTTCGCCGCGCTGATTGCCCACGCGCAGGAAGTGGTGCTGTACGATCATCCGCTGCAAATGGACCTGACCGCGCGCATTAAAGAAGCTGCCGCGCAGGGCAAACCGCCGCTGGATATCCACGTTCTGCCGCGCGACAAGCACTGGCAAACGCTGCTGCAATCGATGATTGCCGAGCTGAAGCCAGAGATGAGCGGCCCCGCATTGGCGGTGATCGAGAATCTGGAAAAAGCCTCCGAGCAGGAGCTGGAGCAGATGGCGAGCGCGCTGTTTGCCTCTGACTTTGCCTCCGTCAGCAGCGATAAAGCGCCATTTATCTGGGCGGCCCTGTCGCTGTACTGGGCGCAGATGGCTAACCTGATCCCAGGAAAAGCCCGCGCGGAATACGGCGAGCATCGCCAGTTCTGCCCGGTTTGTGGTTCTATGCCGGTCTCCAGCATCGTACAAATTGGTACCACTCAGGGGCTGCGCTACCTGCACTGCAACCTGTGTGAATCCGAATGGCACGTTGTACGTGTGAAATGCAGCAACTGCGAACAGAGCCGCGATTTGCACTACTGGTCGCTGGATAACGAGCAGGCTTCGATCAAAGCCGAAAGCTGCGGCGACTGCGGCACTTACCTGAAAATTCTCTATCAGGAAAAAGACCCGAACGTCGAGCCTGTGGCCGATGACCTCGCCTCTCTGGTGCTGGACGCAAGAATGGAGCAGGAGGGCTTCGCCCGTAGCTCTATCAACCCGTTCCTGTTCCCGGGAGAGGGTGAGTAACCTCTGTATATCAGCCGGGTGCGAAAGTGCCCGGTTGGTATTCTTAAAGTTCTTCTTCTCCTCGTCAGAATTGTTCCTTTTTCATCCTACAGTGCTACCTTGTGCGACTAGATAACACAAGTGAGTGACATCATGCCCAGAACAACAAGTATTACGATTGGCGAACATTTCGATCGCTTTGTTAGCGACATGGTCGAAAGCGGGCGCTATGGATCCACCAGCGAAGTGGTTAGCTCCGCACTGCGCTTGCTTGAAGAGCAGGAATTACGTAACGGACAATTGCGAGAGGCGCTGGAGGAAGGATTGCGCAGTGGTGAAAGCCCACTCACACTGCATGAGATCGCGGCAAAGAAAAAACGCAGCTTAAAAGTATAAACTTTCAAATCAGGCAGCAGAGGATTTAATGAATCCCCTGCTACACCTGCTTTAACCTACTCCTCTTCGTTACCGCCCTCTTCCAGCGGTCCAAAGGGTTTTGCGGGCAGCACGATGAAAGTACCTTCGAAAATTGCCCCGAGCTCATCATCACCGTTCAGCTCCACCAGCATCTGTACGCGGGCCTTACGCCCTCTGGCCAGACGATCAAGGTCGCCGCTTAGCGAACCCAGACTTGCCACCGCCGAGGGTTTGCCGCTGATAGGCTTGCTGTAGCGAATATGGGCATCGGCCAGAATGATGGTGCCACCCAGATGACGTTCGCGCAGCATCAGCCAGATCAACCCCCAGCCCGTCAGCGTCGCCAGTGAGAACAGGCTTCCGGCAAACAGCGTGTTATGCGGATTCTGATTGCCGATTTCCGGCATGGTGGTAATAAATTTCTGCCCAGTGTACTGCAGGATACGCACGCCCATTTTTTCGCTGAGCGGGATGTGCTCGTACCAGGCCTGCTGGAGCTGCCCGCACCAGTCGCCGCGATGCAGAATATCATCCAGCGTGGCGACGGGCTTAATCATCAGGAAGTGGCGCACCGGCGTGGTCTGAGGTGTGGTGATTTCACCCTGGTTCACAAAACCCAGTTTGGCAAAAAACTCCACCGCATCTTCACGAGCGCTACAGGTGACGCGCTTAACGCCTTCCTGGCGCGCCACGGATTCGAGGGTCATCGCCATTAGCGTACCCAGCCCTTTATCCTGCACGGCAGGATCGACCGCCATAAAGCGAATCGAGGCTTCGTTGTCGGCGTTGATGTACAGGCGCCCTACCGCCACCAGATTACCCGCTTCATCCATCACCATCTGGTGATGCGCCATCGCATCCCAGGCGTCACGCTCTGAGCCTTTCGGCTGATGCAGAGGTTTGCGCAGCATCTCCCAACGGAACTGGTAATAGCGCTCTAACTCTTCTTCTGACTGTGGCACACGAAGGTGATACATAGCGGAGCTCTCTTTTGTCGCCCGCGCCCATCCGGCATGCAGGCTGTTCATACCTGCAACCAGAAGGTCACGGGACCGTCATTGACCAGTGAAACCTGCATATCAGCGGCGAAGCGGCCAGTCTGGGTGTGCATCTCCTGCTGGCGACAGCGCTCAACGAAATACTCATACAGCGCTTCGGCTCGATCCGGTGCTGCGCCGCGCGAAAAGCCCGGACGCATGCCGCGTTCGGTATCTGCCGCCAGGGTAAACTGCGACACCACCAGCACGCTGCCACCGGCCTGCTGCACGTTGAGGTTCATTTTCCCGTCGGCATCACTAAAAATTCTGTAGCCCAGCACGCGCTCACACAGGCGATTGGCTTTCTGCTCGTCGTCTTCTTTTTCGACACCCAATAACACCAAAAGTCCCTGGTTAATTTCTCCCGTCACCTCTCCCTCCACGGTGACGCTGGCACGGGTTACGCGCTGAATTAATGCAATCATGGTTGTTGGTCTTCTTCCTGGAGTGCAGCGAGTTTGAGTTTGCGGTATTCACCGAGAGTGACAGTTATTTCAGCGCCTAGCAAGACGATACACCACGTCCAGTAGACCCAGACAAACAAAATCGGCACCACTGAAATGACGCCATAAATCAGCTGATACGACGGGAAAGTGGTGATGTAGAGCGCAAACCCTTTCTTGCCTAATTCAAACAACAGCGCCGCCGCCAGCGCGCCGAGCACCGCATCGCGATTCAACACGCGGGCCGTGGGCACCAGACTATAAAGCAGCCAGAAAGAGATCCACGAAAGCAGCAGCGGGAAGATGCGCAGGATGTTATCGATAGCGCCATTGAGCTCGCTGGCCCAGCGTAATGACAACAAATAAGAGCTGATAGCCAGACTGGCCCCGGCCAGCAGCGGCCCCAGCGTCAGGATCATCCAGTAAATGGCAAACGAGTAAACTTTTGGCCGCACCCGCCTGCTGCGCCAGATGGTATTTAGCGCACTATCAATGGCATACATTAACAGCAGTGCGGTGACAATCAGCCCGCAGGCCCCCACCGCCGTCATTTTGTTGGAGTTAGCAACAAACTGCTCGATGTAGCGCTGGATAACGTCGCCGGTGGCGGGCAGAAAATTGGCAAACACAAAATGACGCAGGGTGACGCTGACGTCGGAAAACATCGGAAATGCCGCGAACAGCGCGAAAACGACGGCGATCAGCGGCACTAATGAGAGTAACGACACATAGGCCAGATTACCCGCCAGGGTCGTCATATGGTCTTCATCAATCCGTCGCCAGAGTAGTTTGAGCCAGGCCATTAGCGGCCTGACCTGGTGGCAGACTTTTTGATGAACGATTTTTAACATAGCTGCTTCGCGAAATAGTTGGGAATGGTCTCTTTTCCGGTCACCAAAATACTGGTGATCCCCAGCTGGTTGGCTCCGGCAATGTTATCGCTATTATCGTCGAAAAAGACGGTATCCGCGGCAGCAAAGCCTTCATTTTTCAGCACCTGCTGATAAATCTGGGCCTCTGGCTTACGCGTGCCCATCTCCTGCGACAGGTAAATATGATCTGCGGCTTCTCGCACCTGCGGGTATTCACCCGGCCAGAAAGTGGTGTGCAGACGGTTGGTGTTAGACAGCACCACCACGCGGTGCCCCTGCTCGCGCAACTTCTGCATGATAGTAATCACTTCAGGACGCAGGCCGACAAAAATCGCCTGCCAGCCGTGGGCAAACTGCTCGTAGCTGAGCGGTAGCTCCATCTCATGACAAATCGCTTCGGCAAAAGCTTCATCGCTGATTTCACCGCGCTCATGCTGATGGAACGCCTCCCCCATGACGAATTTCTGCTTCAGCGTCGCCAGCGGCACGCGGCTGAAATCACTCCATGCCCCGAATACGCGGTTGAAGTCGATGTCGACAATCACATTACCTAAATCAAAGATATAGAGCATGATCCTCTCCTTTTGCGTCATGGAAAAATAACTGTAGCGGGAAAGGTGAGGTTTGACTACAGGGATAACTACCGGGACAGGAAAACCGCTTCACCGTTAAGCCAGCGTTGTCATTTTGACGGGAGGAGCGCCAGCCCTGATGCAGCTAAGGCTGGCAGAAAGGTATCCGGATTCAGATCTCTGTCGTTTCCTCACCCTCCAGGGCGACTTTCACCACCTCAACCTGATTAGCCTTGAGGATTGGCTGTAGCGCAGAGCCAGGATCCTCATCGGTAAACAGCGCCGTCATCTGCGAAATGTTGCCAATTTCAACCGCGGCGGAGGCGTGATATTTGGTGTGATCGGCCGCCAGAAGTAAATGCCTTGAGTGCGCCATCATGGTTTTCACCACGCTCGCCTCATTGACGTCGAACTCCAGCAGCGTGCCATCGCTTTCGATGGCGCCAACGCTTGTCACCAGATAATCGGCACGAAACCCTGAGACAAAAGCATTCGCCGCCGGGCCGATAATTCCACCGTTGTGCGCCCTGAGCGTACCGCCGGGAACCATCACCTCAAAACGCGGGTTTTTATAGAGAATATGCGCCACCCGCAGGCTGTTGGTAATGATCCGCAGATGATTGTGATTGAGCAGCGCCCGCGCCACCTGCTCAACCGTGGTACCGATAGTGATGAAAATTGTGGAGCCGTCCGGAATATAGTCAGCGATAGCCTCGGCAATCGCTTTTTTCTCTTCCGTCCACGAGACTTCACGCTGCTCAAAAGCCGTGTTCACCACGCTGGAAGCGCGACCTGCGCCGCCGTGATGGCGCGTAATCAGCCCCTGCTCGCTGAGCTTACGAATATCGCGACGCACCGTCTGCGTCGATACGTCCAGCAGTTGCGCCAGTTCATCAATATTCATGTAGCCACGTTCGGTAATCAGCGCCAGCAGCTGGTCATGGCGCGGATTGCCGGTCAGCCCGGTAAGACTCATAAGTTGTCCTCTGAAAATCCTCTCTTCCCGCATTTTAACCATAAAGTGACAAAAATGAGCGGGTTTGTGCACAATCCGGGATCCCCGCGCGTCCGCCTGGACGAGTACATTTCAGGGCAGCGACCGCGCTGGCAAAGCGAAGTTTATCCATCCCGTCTTTACCCTGCGCCAGAGCGAAGGCAAACGCGCCGTGGAACACGTCACCTGCGCCGGTGGTATCGACCACCGCCACTTCAAAGCCGGGCTGATGTTTAATCTGCTGCTGCTCAAGCCACAAACAGCCTTCCGCGCCGTTGGTGACATACACCTGTCCATTTGTGAGCGTTTGTGATTTTTTCAGCGCCACGGCGATATCCTGCTCTCCGGTTAGTCGACGAATACCGGGAGCTGAAAACACCGCGTGATCGCTCAGGGCGACGAGATCGGAAATATCCTGCGGAGTGATATCACCATCCAGCACCGTCACAGCACCCGCTTTGCGCGCCAGGGTAAACGCCTTCTCCGTTCCCTGATGCCAGCGAACATCGGCCAACACTACGTCCCACTGCGTGAAGTCTATCGCTTCCAGCCAGTCCGCATCAGTCTGTAGATCTGGGCTCGGATAGTTAACAATAATGCGCTCGCCCTGTGCATCCACCACAATCGCTGACTGCGATGAGCGGGCATCTTCGTAGCGTTTGCAATAGCGCGTGTTGACTCCCAACGCCTCCAGCTCCTGCAACAGGCTATTCCCGGTGTCGTCGTCCCCTACCCGGCCAATAAAATCCACCTGAGCACCCAGTTTTGCAGCGGCCACGGCGGCCGTTGCCGCTGGCCCACCGCCGACTTCGCGATAGTTATTCGCCACGTACTTTCCTCCTTCCGTGGGTAATCCCTCGACGTAATAGATCCTGTCCATCACGGTAATGCCGACACAAGCAATGCGAATCATGGCTGTTCCTTAAGCGTGAAAACCTGTCCGCTATTTTAATTTTGCCAATTGTTTAAAAAGTGACGGCTGTCAATTTTTTGACCATAAATTACAAATACGATCAAAAACAGACAACACAAACGCGCAAAATTTGACAAAACATGACACCAGCAGGAGAAACGTATGTCTGTCATCGCATTTATCGGCCTGGGACAAATGGGTGCGCCCATGGCAAGCAATCTGCTCAAACAGGGCCATCAGCTTCACGTGTATGACGTGAACCCGGAAGCGGTTAAAACGCTGGTCGCCAAAGGCGCACACGCGGCAAGCACGCCAGCCAACGCTGCCGAAGCCGCCGAGTTTGTCATCACCATGCTGCCGAACGGCGATCTGGTGCGCAGCGTGCTGTTGGGCACAGACGGCGTTTGCGAAACGCTGCGAACCGATGCGCTGGTGATTGATATGTCAACCATCCATCCGCTACAGACGGACAAACTGATTACGGAAATGCGCGAGCGCGGCTTCAGCATGATGGATGTGCCGGTGGGCCGCACCTCTGATAACGCCATTTCCGGCACCCTGCTGCTGCTGGCAGGCGGTACGGCTTCGCAGGTTGAACGCGCCACGCCGGTGTTAATGGCAATGGGCAGCGAGTTGATCAACGCAGGCGGGCCGGGAATGGGCATCCGCGTGAAGCTTATCAACAACTACATGAGCATCGCCCTGAACGCGCTGTCCGCCGAGGCCGCAACGTTATGTGAAGCGCTGGGGCTTTCTCTGGACGTGGCGCTCAGCGTGATGAGCGGAACCGCCGCCGGGAAAGGACATTTCACCACCACCTGGCCTAACAAAGTGCTGAAAGGCGATCTTTCCCCTGCCTTCATGATCGACCTTGCCCATAAAGATCTGGGCATTGCCCTCGACGTTGCCAATCAGCTGTATGTTCCCATGCCGCTCGGGGCCGCTTCCCGCGAGGTTTACAGTCAGGCGCGCGCCGCCGGGCGCGGACGCGAAGACTGGTCCGCCATTCTGGAGCAGGTGCGCACCAGTGCCGGGCTCAAACGCTAATTTCATGTATCAACAAGGAATGACCTTATGACGCAGTACACCCTGAAAGAGATAGCCCGACCTTCCGGCGGCTTTGCGATGCTGGCCGTCGATCAGCGAGAAGCGATGCGGATGATGTTTGCAGCCGCAGGCATGAAGGGGCCAATAGCCGACCAGCAGCTCACCGATTTCAAAGTCAGCGCCGCCAAAATTCTGTCGCCGCATGCCTCCGCCGTTCTGGTTGACCGTCAGTTCTGCTATCGCCAGGTCGTTGATCAGCAGGCGGTGGCAAAAAGCTGCGCGACGATTGTCGCCGCCGATGAGTTCATTCCGGGTAACGGTATTCCTGTCGACAGCGTGGTCATCGATAAAAGCCTCGACGTCGCCGCTGTGAAACGTGAAGGCGCAAAAGCCCTGAAGCTGCTGGTGCTGTGGCGCAGCGATGAAGATCCGCAGCAGCGCCTGCAGATGGTTCACGAGTTTAACCAGCTCTGCCACAGCCACGGCCTGCTGAGCATTATCGAACCCGTCGTTCGTCCACCGCGCCGTGGCGATAAGTTCGATCGCGAACAGGCCATCATTGATACGGCAAAAGAGCTCGGCGATAGCGGAGCCGATCTCTACAAAGTTGAAATGCCGCTGTTCGGCAAAGGCACGCAGCCGGAGCTGCTAACTGCGGCCCAGCGGCTGAACGAGCACATCAACATGCCGTGGGTGATCCTCTCTTCCGGGGTGGATGAAAAACTGTTCCCGCGTGCCGTTCGTGTGGCGATGCAGGCCGGTGCATCGGGTTTCCTTGCCGGACGCGCCGTGTGGTCCACCGTGGTTGGCCTGCCGGATACCGAACTGATGCTGCGCGATATTTCTGCGCCGAAATTGCAACGTTTAGGCGACATCGTCGACGAAATGATGGCCCGCCGCTAATAAAAGGACATTCCAATGAAATGGTTTAACACCCTGAGCCACAACCGTTGGCTCGAGCAGGAAACAGACAGGATTTTTGAGTTTGGTAAGAACGCGGCGGTACCGACAGGATTTGGCTGGCTGGGCAATAAAGGGCAGATCAAAACCGATCAGGGTACTCATCTGTGGATCACCGCCCGCATGCTGCACACCTATTCGGTCGCCGCCAACATGGGTCGTCCTGGCGCTTATGCGCTGGTCGAACACGGGATCAACGCGCTGAACGGCGCGCTGCGCGATAAAAAATATGGCGGCTGGTATGCCTGCGTAAACGATGAAGGCGTGATCGACGCCTCCAAACAGGGCTATCAGCACTTCTTCGTGCTGTTGGGTGCCGCCAGCGCCGTGACTACCGGTCATCCTGCCGCCCGCCAGCTTCTCGATGAAACCATCGACATCATCGAGAAGTACTTCTGGAGCGAAGAAGAGCAGATGTGTCTGGAGTCATGGGATGAAGCCTTCAGCAAAACCGAGGACTATCGCGGCGGCAACGCCAACATGCACGCCGTGGAAGCGTTCCTGATCGTCTACGACGTGACCCACGACCGCAAATGGCTCGACCGCGCCCTGCGTGTAGCTTCAGTGATCATTCACGACGTGGCCCGCAAAGGGGACTATCGCGTCAACGAACACTTCGACACGAAGTGGAACCCGATCCGCGACTACAACAAAGAGAGTCCGGCGCACCGCTTCCGCGCCTATGGCGGTACACCTGGCCACTGGATCGAGTGGGGCCGTCTGATGCTGCATCTGCGTGCGGCGCTGGAAGCCCGATTTGAGACTCCGCCGGAGTGGCTGCTGGAAGATGCCAAAGGGCTGTTCCACGCCACCATCCGTGACGCGTGGGCACCGGATGGGGCGGACGGCATTGTTTATACCGTCGACTGGGATGGCAAACCAATCGTCCGTGAGCGCGTGCGCTGGCCAATTGTGGAAGCCATGGGCACCGCTTATGCACTGTGGACCGTCACCGGCGAGAAACAATATGAGACCTGGTATCAGACCTGGTGGGAATACTGCATCAAGTACCTGATGGACTACGAAAACGGTTCGTGGTGGCAGGAGCTGGACACCAATAACGAGGTCACCACCAAAGTCTGGGACGGCAAGCAGGATATTTATCACCTGCTGCACTGCCTGGTGATCCCACGTCTGCCGCTGGCACCGGGACTTGCTCCTGCCGTTGCCGCCGGGCTGCTGGACAGTCTGGCGAAGTAAGGCGCGGCTTCACTGTCATTGCCGGATGCGCTTCGTTTATCCGGCCTACAAAAACGGGCAAAAGTGGGGGATCGGGAATGCACAAGAGTGGCGTAACCGTGGTATTGGCTGCGGGAGATTATCGGGCGGAAATTGTGAGCGTCGGCGCTGGGATCGCTTCGCTGACTTACCGTGGTCGTCATCTTGTGATCCCCCATCCTCCTGAAGAGATGCCGCTGGCGCATTTGGGGAAAGTGCTGCTCCCCTGGCCTAATCGCATCACCGACGGACGCTATCAGTACGCCGGGAAGACGTATCTGCCAGCCATTAACGATCGCGCTGGCAATACCGCTATTCACGGGCTGCTGGCCTGGCAAAACTGGCAGATTGTGGAGCAGACGCCCAGTCACGTCACGCTGTCTGCTTTTTTGGCACCGACCTATGGCTACCCTTTCATGCTCAGCGCTGAAGTGAGCTACTGGCTGGATGAATCTGCGGGCCTCAGCGCCCGCATTCTCAGCCGCAATATCGGGGATGTCACCGCGCCTTACGGTGCGGGCATTCACCCTTATCTGACCTGTAATCTGCAACCCGTTGACGAGTGCGAGCTCGTGCTACCCACCAGCGCGGTATTTGATGCACTCAGCAGAACGTGGCTATCCGTTGATGAACTCGATTTTCAGCAGCGGCGGCAAATCGGTGCCACCGTCATCGATCACACCTTTAAAGCGCCCGAAGGCCTGAGCGCGTATCAGGTTGAGCTGTCACACCCGCAGACCAGACAGTCCGCCTGGCTTCGTACCAGCGCCCCCTGGTTACAGATTTACTCTGGCGAAAAGCTCGACCGTAAAGGGCTTGCCGTTGAACCGATGAGCTGCCCGCCGGACGCCTTTAACTCCGGCATCGACTTAGTCCACCTCAGTCCCGGTGCCAGCCACCAGCTGCGCTTTGAGATTGGCGGAAAATAAATAAAAACAGAATATTACCCTACAACGGAGGTCGTTATGGCTTCGCAATACCCTGATTTAGAACTGATGACTTTGGCAGAGGGTTTCACGCTTTCGTATCAGGCCCGTCCGATCCTGCATCATACCCGCCAGGCGCCCTGCCTGTGGATTGGGACGGGAACCGCTGACATTGAGATGTTTCGCGGCAACTTCAGCATCAAAGATCAGCTCAACGAGAAGATTGCGCTGACGGATACCACCGTACAGAAGCACGATTCAGGCTGGCGCATTCATTTTTCTCGCGGCGATACGGCGCATGCCACACTCGCCATCAATCAGGATGACGATGGCCGTCTGCAGCTGGAACTGCATAACGATAACACCAGCCATAACCGCATCTGGCTGCGACTGGCAGCGAAGCCAGAAGATCATATCTACGGCTGCGGCGAACAGTTTTCGTATTTCGATTTGCGCGGTAAACCCTTCCCGCTGTGGACCAGCGAGCAGGGCGTGGGCCGCAATAAGAAAACGGAAGTGACATGGCTTGCGGACTGCAAGGAAAACGCGGGCGGCGACTACTACTGGACCTTCTTCCCACAGCCGACGTTTGTCAGCACGCAAAAGTATTACTGCCACGTCGATAACAGCGGCTATATGAATTTCGACTTCAGCGCCCCGGAATTCCATGAACTCGCCTTCTGGGAGGATAACGCCACTCTGCGCTTTGAATGTGCGCCAACTTACGTCGATCTGCTGGAAAAACTCACCGCGCTGTTAGGTCGTCAGCCGGAGCTTCCAGACTGGGTTTACGATGGCGTCACGCTCGGCATTCAGGGCGGAACGGAAGTCTGTCAGCAAAAGCTGGAGACCATGCGCCAGGGCGGCGTAAAGGTGAACGGCATCTGGGCGCAGGACTGGTCCGGTATCCGTATGACCTCGTTCGGCAAACGCGTGATGTGGAACTGGAAGTGGGATCGCGAGCTTTATCCAAATCTTGATCAGCGCATCGGGCAGTGGAAGCAGGAAGGCGTGCAGTATCTCACCTATATCAACCCATACGTCGCCAGCGATCGCGACCTGTGCGAAGAGGCTGCGGCACGCGGCTATCTGACCAAAGATGCCAGCGGTAGCGACTATCACGTTGAATTCGGAGAGTTCTACGCGGGCGTTATCGACCTGACCAACCCCGAAGCCTATGCCTGGTACAAAGAGGTGATTAAGCAGAACCTGATTAGTCTCGGCTGCGGTGGCTGGATGGCCGATTTCGGCGAATATCTGCCGACCGATACTTTCCTGCATAACGGCGTTAGCGCCGAAATCATGCACAACGCCTGGCCTGCGCTGTGGGCGAAATGCAATTACGAAGCGCTGGAGGAAACCGGCAAGCTCGGCGAAACCCTGTTCTTCATGCGCGCCGGATACACCGGCAGCCAGAAATACTCGACGATGATGTGGGCAGGCGATCAGAACGTTGACTGGAGTCTCGACGACGGCCTCGCTTCTGTCGTTCCCGCGGCGCTGTCTCTGGCGATGAGCGGACACGGCCTGCATCACAGCGATATTGGCGGCTATACCACCCTGTTCGGCATGAAGCGCAGTAAAGAGCTATTGCTGCGCTGGTGCGATTTCAATGCCTTCACGCCAATGATGCGCACCCACGAAGGCAACCGTCCGGGCGATAACTGGCAGTTCGACAGCGATGCCGACACTATCGCGCATTTTGCCAGCATGACCAGCGTATTTACCTCACTCAAGCCGTACCTCAAACAGGCCGTCGCGCAGAACGCCAAAACGGGCCTGCCGGTGATGCGCCCTCTGTTCCTGCATTACGAAGACGATGCACACACGTATACCCTGAAATATCAGTACCTCCTGGGTCGTGATCTGCTGGTGGCACCGGTTTACGAACAGGGCCGCGATGACTGGACGGTGTATTTGCCGCAGGACAGGTGGATCCATGCCTGGACGGGCAAGGAGTATCCAGGCGGCGAAATCACCGTTGATGCCCCGCTCGGCGAGCCTCCGGTGTTTTATCGCGCCGATAGCGAATGGCAGTCGCTTTTCGCTCAACTCCCTACTTTGGCTTTCAGAGGATAATCATGGATTTTTTTACTCTGTTCACGCCTGATGGCATCCAACTGGACTACGGCGTGATGGCGCTGGTTATCGCCATCATGTTTATGTACACCTTTGTCGGCATTTGCGCGGGATTTGGCGGCGCGCTGACCACCATGCCGCTGATAACGCTGCTGCTGCCGTTAAAAATGGCGGCACCGATGTCGGTGATTGTCGGCACGGCTACAGCGCTTTATGCCACCTGGCTGTCGCGGAAGGAAACTAACTGGCGCTCGGCGCTGGTGCTAATCCTGTTCTCTTTTGCCGGTATTCCGGTGGGGATTTACGCCCTGTCGTATCTGCCCGATCACATCATGAAAATCGGCCTTGGTGGCTTCCTGATCCTCTACTCCTTTTACAGCCTGTTTATCCCCCGTCTGCCGGTTTACGACAAAAACTGGATTGCCATGCCAATCGGGGTGATTGCCGGAGCGTTGGGTTCGGCGTTTTCCACCAACGGACCACCGGTGGTGATTTACGGCATGCTGCGCAATCTGGCTCCGGCTGCCTTTCGCGGCACGCTGAACGCGTTTTTCACGGCCAATAACATCGCCATTATCGGTGGGCTCACCACCAGCGGGATTTTGACAGTGTCGACCGTCAAGCTGGTGCTGTTCTGCATCCCAACCATGATTCTGGGCTCGCTGGTCGGCCAGTATGTGCACAAGCGGATTTCCGTCAGCGTGTTCCGGGGAATGGTGTTTTTACTGTTGATTGCTTCTGGCGCGATGCTGATTAAAGGAGCGACGGGCATTTCCGCAATGAGCGCACTACTGCCCGCTTTTGGTTTGCTGCTGGTGCTGCATCTGCTGTTTGGCAAAAAAGTCGCGGCGATCCGCGCGGCTAATCAGTCATAGGGGAACTGGCGATGAGTCAGGTTATCAGTGAAAACGACGGCAACCCGGCCCGGCTGCGTTTACCGTTTAAAGAAAAAGTAGCCTACGGCATGGGCGATCTGGGCTCCAATATCCTGTTGGATATCGGCACGCTATATCTTCTGAAGTTCTATACGGATGTCCTGGGATTGCCAGGCACGTATGGCGGCATCATCTTTCTGGTGGCGAAATTCTTTACCGCCTTTACCGATATGGGCACCGGGATCATGCTCGATTCGCGTAAAAAGATCGGCCCCAAAGGTAAGTTTCGCCCGTTCGTGCTGTACGCCGCATTCCCGGTGACGCTGCTGGCAATCGCCAACTTTGTCGGCACGCCGTTTGATATCACCGGGAAAACGCTGGTCGCCACGCTGCTGTTCATGCTGTACGGGCTGGTCTTCAGCATGATGAACTGCTCCTACGGCGCGATGGTGCCCGCCATTACCAAAAACCCGGATGAGCGTGCTTCTCTGGCAGCGTGGCGTCAGGGCGGCGCAACGTTGGGTTTACTCCTCTGCACGGTGGGATTCGTGCCGGTGATGAATCTGGTCGAAGACAACCCGCAGCTGGGTTATGTCATTGCCGCTACCCTGTTTTCGCTGTGCGGTCTGTTGTGTATGTGGTGCTGCTACACCGGCGTCAAAGAGCGCTATGTGGAATCCCCGCCTGCCAATCCGACACAAAAACCAGGTTTGCTCGCCTCGTTTCGCGCCATCGCCGGGAACCGTCCGCTGTTTATTCTCTGCATCGCTAACCTGTGCACACTTGGGGCGTTCAACGTCAAACTCGCCATTCAGGTTTACTACACCCAGTACGTGCTCAATGACCCGATCCTGCTTTCATGGATGGGCTTTTTCAGCATGGGCTGCATTTTCATCGGCGTATTCCTGATGCCCGGTGCAGTACGCCGCTTCGGTAAGAAAAAGGTTTATCTTGGCGGGTTGTTGATTTGGGTGGTGGGCGACCTGCTGAACTACACACTGGGTGGCGATTCGGTAAGCTTTGTCGCGTTCTCCTGTCTGGCGTTTTTCGGTTCGGCTTTCGTTAACAGCCTGAACTGGGCGCTGGTCTCCGACACCGTGGAGTACGGTGAGTGGCGTACCGGCGTGCGTTCAGAAGGCACGGTTTACACCGGCTTTACCTTCTTTCGCAAAGTCTCCCAGGCGCTGGCCGGGTTCTTCCCGGGATGGATGCTGACGCAAATTGGCTATGTTCCCAACGTGGTGCAGTCCACCAGCACGATCGAGGGCCTGCGCGAGCTGATTTTTATCTGGCCCAGTGCGCTGGCAGTTATCACCATTGTTGCCATGGGCTGTTTCTATACCCTCGATGAGAAGCTGTACGTTCGCATCGTGGAAGAGATAGAAGCGCGCAGGCGTATGGCCTGAAAACAATGAGAGGGCGATCATGACAGTCCAGGATCCGTTAACTCTGAAGCTCAGCCTGCATGAGAAATGTGCCTACGGTATTGGTGATTTAGGCTCAAACCTGATGCTGAGCATCGGAACGCTGTACCTGCTGAAGTTCTATACCGACGAACTGGGGATGCCGGCCTTTTACGGCGGCATCATCTTTCTGGTGGCGAAATTCTTTACCGCCTTTACCGACATGCTGACCGGCGTGCTGCTGGACTCCCGGCGCAACATCGATAGCAGAGGCAAATTCAGGCCATTTATCCTTTACGCCTCCGTGCCGGTGGCAATCGTGGCCGCAGCGCAGTTTATGGCCAACGACTTTAGCCTGACGGTAAAAACGGCGCTCGCCACGGTGCTGTTTATGCTTTTTGGCCTGTTCTACAGCCTGATGAACTGCTCCTATGGCGCGATGGTGCCGGCGATCACCAAAAACCCGCAGGAGCGGGCGCATCTCGCCGCCTGGCGACAGGGCGGCGCGACGCTGGGTCTGCTGATTTGTACCGTGGGTTTTATGCCAGTTCAGGCGCTGTTCGGGCGGTCGTCGCTCGGCTATCAGGTGGCGGCTCTGAGTTTCGTTACCGCTGGCCTGTTCTGCATGTGGTGGTGCTACAGCGGGGTGAAAGAGCGTTACGTGGAGATAACGCCCGATCATCATAAGCCAGGTATTGTTAAATCCTTCTGCGCGATTTTTCGCAATCCGCCGCTGCTGGTGCTGTGTCTTGCCAATCTCTGTACGCTGGCCGCCTTCAACATCAAGCTGGCGATTCAGGTTTATTACACCCAGTACGTGCTCAACGACGTTCATCTGCTGTCGTGGATGGGCTTTTTTAGCATGGGCTGCATTCTGATTGGCGTGCTGCTGGTTCCCGCAACGGTAAAACGCTTCGGCAAGAAACAGGTGTATCTCGGCGGGCTGCTGCTGTGGGCGCTGGGCGATGTACTGAATTTCTTCTGGGGCAGCAGCTCTGCGCTGTTCGTGGCCTTTTCCTGCGTCGCGTTTTTCGGCACCGCCTTCGTCAACAGCCTGAACTGGGCACTGGTGCCGGATACCGTCGATTACGGCGAGTGGAAAACGGGCATTCGGGCAGAGGGTTCGGTGTACACCGGCTATACGTTCTCGCGCAAAATCTCGGCGGCGCTGGCCGGTTTTCTGCCAGGGATTATGCTGACGCAAATTGGCTATATCCCGCATGCTGTGCAAAGCGTCGGTACGCTGCTGGGATTACGCCAGCTCATCTTCCTGTGGCCGTGCGGCCTGGCGATTATCGCTGCCATCACCATGGGGCTGTTTTATAAGCTCAGCGAGGCGCGGTTTGCGATGATTATTGCTGAGTTAGCACAGCGCAAACAGACACCGTCTTCAGAGTCGCTACAGGAAAAATCACCTGACACACTGAGCATCGCCAGAACGTGACCCACAAAAAAGCCGCTGAATTCAGCGGCTTTTTTCAGTCAGACTAAAGATTAGTCTTCTTTCGGACCACGCATAGCACGTTTGCGGTCGTTTTCAGTCAGGTGACGTTTCCGGATACGGATAGAAGTTGGAGTCACTTCTACCAGTTCGTCGTCATCGATGAATTCCAGAGCCTGCTCCAGAGTCATCTTCACTGGCGGAACCAGAACCGTTGCTTCGTCTGTACCAGACGCACGCATGTTGGTCAGTTTCTTACCGGTCAGGCAGTTTACAGTCAGGTCGTTAGAACGGCTGTGAATACCGATGATCTGGCCTTCGTAAACTTCTGCACCGTGGCCCAGGAACAGCTTACCGCGGTCCTGCAGGCTGAACAGCGCAAACGCAACCGCTTTACCCTGACCGTTGGAGATCAGTACGCCATTTTGACGCTGGCCCACTTCGCCCTGACGAACGTCGTCGTAATGGCTGAAGGTGGAGTACAGCAGACCGGTACCGGAAGTCATGGTCATGAATTCGTTACGGAAGCCAATCAGGCCACGGCTTGGGATCACGTAGTCGAGACGTACGCGGCCTTTACCGTCCGGATTCATGTTTTTCAGGTCGCCTTTACGCTCACCCAGAGCCTGCATCACAGAACCCTGATGCTGCTCTTCAACGTCCAGCGTTACGTTTTCGAACGGCTCTTGTTTACGGCCTTCGTGCTCGCGGAAGATAACTTTCGGACGGGAAACCGCCATCTCGAAACCTTCACGACGCATGTTTTCAATCAGAACAGACAGGTGCAGCTCACCACGGCCAGAAACGCGGAACGCATCAGCGTCAGCGGTTTCTTCAACGCGCAGCGCAACGTTGTGCACCAGCTCTTTGTTCAGACGTTCCAGGATCTGACGAGAGGTAACGTACTTACCTTCTTTACCACAGAACGGAGAGGTGTTGACGTTGAAGAACATGGATACGGTTGGTTCATCAACGGACAGTGCTGGCAGCGCTTCAACCGCCTGCGTGTCGCAGATGGTGTCGGAGATGTTCAGCTCGCCCAGACCGGTGATAGCGATGATGTCGCCAGCTTCAGCCACGTCGCTCTCGATACGCTCCAGACCCAGGTGAGTCAGGACTTTACCGACTTTACCGTTGCGGGTTTTGCCTTCGCTATCGATGATAGTAACCTGCTGGTTCGGCTTCACTTTACCGCGCTTGATACGACCAATGCCGATTACGCCAACGTAGTTGTTGTAGTCGAGCTGAGAGATCTGCATCTGCAGGGTACCGTCGAGATCGACGCTTGGTGCCGCTACGCGGTCAACGATGGTCTGATACAGCGGAGTCATGTCTTCAGCCATATCTTCGTGATCCAGACCCGCAATACCGTTCAGCGCAGAAGCGTAAACGATAGGGAAGTCCAGCTGCTCGTCGGTCGCGTCGAGGTTAACGAACAGGTCGAAGACCTGATCAACAACCCAGTCAGGACGCGCGCCAGGACGGTCAACTTTGTTGATAACAACAATTGGCTTCAGGCCATGAGCAAATGCTTTTTTGGTCACGAAGCGCGTCTGCGGCATTGGGCCATCCATTGCGTCAACGACCAGCAGTACGGAATCGACCATGGACATAACACGTTCAACTTCTCCACCGAAGTCGGCGTGCCCTGGGGTATCAACGATGTTGATACGGTAGTCATTCCATTTGATAGCGGTGTTTTTAGCGAGGATGGTAATCCCACGCTCTTTCTCCAAATCGTTGGAGTCCATCACGCGTTCTTGTGCTTCAGTACGAGCGTCGAACGTACCGGATTGTTGCAGCAGCTTGTCAACCAGGGTCGTTTTACCATGGTCTACGTGCGCGATGATGGCGATGTTACGCAGATTTTCGATCACAACTTTGCCTCAGGCATTTAGAAATAGCGCGTTATTGTACACGGATTAATCGCACTACAAAACAGGATCACAAACATCCCCCGCAAACAAGTATTGCAGAGTTGCTCTGTGATCGCTTTCACGGAGAGAAAAAGAGTGCCCTAACCACAATTTGCACCAAAAGAGTGCCCGTTATTCACACAGAAGCACTATTTTGGTGCAAGATAGCCATCGTGGTGCAGCCCTTTTGCACTATGGTGCGCATCATAACGCCTTTTGGGGTGCATTTAAAAGTTGGCACAGTTTTCGCTTTATATTTTTTACGGCAACAACGCCATCGCATGCAGTGCCAAAAAGTTCGTTACCACGACGACAATGACCAATCCGGGAGAGTTTAAGTATGTCCGCTGAACACGTTTTGACGATGCTGAATGAGCATGAAGTGAAGTTTGTTGATCTGCGCTTCACCGATACCAAAGGTAAAGAACAGCACGTCACAATCCCTGCTCACCAGGTGAATGCCGAATTCTTCGAAGAAGGCAAAATGTTTGACGGCTCCTCAATCGGTGGCTGGAAAGGTATCAACGAATCCGACATGGTGCTGATGCCTGACGCTTCTACCGCGGTCCTGGATCCGTTCTTCGAAGAGTCCACGCTGATCATCCGCTGTGACATCCTGGAACCAGGCACGCTGCAAGGCTACGACCGCGACCCACGCTCTATTGCCAAGCGCGCAGAAGAGTACCTGCGTTCTACCGGCATCGCCGACACCGTCCTGTTCGGGCCAGAGCCAGAATTCTTCCTGTTTGACGACGTTCGCTTCGGCAGCGCGATCAACGGTTCTCACGTGGCTATCGATGATATCGAAGGCGCATGGAACACCTCCACCAAATACGAAGGTGGTAACAAAGGTCACCGTCCAGCGGTGAAAGGCGGTTACTTCCCGGTTCCACCAGTAGATTCTGCACAGGATCTGCGTTCCACCATGTGTCTGGTGATGGAAGAGATGGGCCTGGTGGTTGAAGCTCACCACCACGAAGTGGCAACCGCTGGTCAGAACGAAGTGGCAACCCGCTTCAACACCATGACCAAAAAAGCTGACGAAATTCAGATCTACAAATATGTCGTGCACAACGTCGCTCACCGTTTCGGTAAAACTGCGACCTTCATGCCAAAACCAATGTTCGGTGATAACGGTTCCGGTATGCACTGCCACATGTCCCTGTCCAAGAACGGCGTAAACCTGTTCTCCGGTGACAAATATGCTGGTCTGTCCGAGCAGGCGCTGTACTACATCGGTGGTGTTATCAAACACGCTAAGGCCATCAACGCCCTGGCGAACCCAACCACCAACTCTTACAAGCGTCTGGTCCCAGGCTACGAAGCTCCAGTAATGCTGGCGTACTCTGCGCGTAACCGTTCTGCTTCTATCCGTATCCCGGTTGTTGCGTCTCCGAAAGCACGTCGTATCGAAGTGCGCTTCCCGGACCCGGCTGCTAACCCATACCTGTGCTTTGCCGCGCTGCTGATGGCTGGTCTTGACGGTATTAAGAACAAGATCCACCCGGGCGAAGCGATGGACAAAAACCTGTACGACCTGCCACCGGAAGAAGCGAAAGAGATCCCACAGGTTGCTGGCTCTCTGGAAGAAGCTCTGAACTGTCTGGATGCAGACCGTGAGTTCCTGACTGCCGGTGGCGTCTTCACCAATGAAGCTATCGACGCTTATATCGCCCTGCGCATTGAAGAAAACGACCGCGTACGCATGACGCCGCACCCGGTTGAATTCGAACTGTACTACAGCGTTTAAGTACCAGTTTAAGCAGTAACCCTGTGGCCTTTCACTCTTTCGCGAAGGCCCAGGCGATTTTTAGTTGCCGTGGAAACTTTCAGCCCATCTTCGGATGGGCTTTTTTCTCCAGCAACAGTCTGATTTCAGGCGCTTAACGGCTGAAAACCGCTATAATGCACTAAATTGGTGCACACCTTTCAGGAGACTGCTGTATGGCAACAGGCGTGCTGCCCGATGCTGGGCAGATCCTCAATTCTTTAATCAACAGCATTTTACTGGTCGATGACGAGCTGGCGGTGCATTTCGCCAATCCGGCGGCGCAGCAGCTGCTTGCCCAGAGTTCGCGTAAATTATTCGGCACCCCGCTGCCCGAGCTGTTGAGCTATTTTTCGCTGAACATTGGTCTGATGCAGGAAAGCCTGCAGGCGGGCCAGGGCTTCACCGATAACGAAGTGACGCTGGTGATTGACGGCCGCTCGCATATTCTGTCACTGACCGCACAGCGCCTGCCGGACGGCCTGATCCTGCTGGAGATGGCGCCGATGGATAACCAGCGGCGTTTAAGCCAGGAGCAGCTCCAGCATGCACAGCAGGTGGCGGCTCGCGATCTGGTGCGCGGTCTGGCTCATGAGATTAAAAACCCGCTCGGTGGTCTGCGCGGCGCGGCACAGCTGCTGAGCAAGGCCCTGCCCGATCCTTCACTGACCGAATACACCAAAGTGATTATCGAACAGGCCGACCGTCTGCGTAATCTGGTGGACAGACTGCTGGGTCCACAGCATCCGGGTATGCACGTCACGGAAAGCATTCACAAAGTCGCCGAACGCGTGGTGAAGCTGGTGTCGATGGAGCTGCCAGACAATGTCCGTCTGACGCGTGATTACGACCCGAGTTTGCCGGAGTTGCCGCACGATCCCGATCAGATTGAGCAGGTTCTGCTGAATATCGTCCGCAATGCGCTACAGGCGCTGGGGCCGGAAGGCGGCGAAATTATTCTGCGTACGCGCACAGCCTTCCAGCTGACGCTGCACGGTACGCGCTACCGCCTTGCTGCCCGCATTGACGTAGAAGACAACGGGCCGGGAATTCCTCCACACCTGCAGGATACGCTGTTTTATCCCATGGTCAGCGGCCGCGAAGGCGGCACCGGGCTGGGCTTGTCCATTGCCCGCAGTTTGATCGACCAACACGCCGGTAAAATTGAGTTCACCAGTTGGCCGGGCCACACCGAATTCTCGGTTTACCTGCCCATTCGGAAATAGAGGTGCATTTTATGCAACGCGGGATAGTCTGGGTCGTTGATGACGACAGTTCAATCCGCTGGGTGCTGGAGCGTGCACTCACCGGAGCAGGGTTAACCTGCACCACTTTTGAGAGCGGCAGCGAAGTGCTGAATGCCCTGGCAAGCAAAACGCCGGACGTTTTACTGTCGGATATCCGCATGCCTGGGATGGACGGTCTGGCGCTGCTGAAACAGATTAAACAGCGCCACCCGATGCTTCCGGTCATCATAATGACCGCTCACTCCGATCTGGACGCCGCGGTCAGCGCCTATCAGCAGGGCGCATTCGACTACCTGCCAAAACCCTTTGATATCGATGAAGCGGTGGCGCTGGTTGAGCGCGCTATTAGCCATTATCAGGAACAGCAGCAGCCGCGTAATACCCCAGTTTTCGGCCCGACGACGGACATTATCGGTGAAGCTCCGGCGATGCAGGACGTGTTCCGCATCATCGGCCGCCTCTCCCGCTCGTCGATCAGCGTGCTGATTAACGGCGAATCCGGGACCGGGAAAGAGCTGGTGGCTCATGCCCTGCATCGCCACAGTCCGCGCGTCAAAGCACCGTTTATCGCGCTGAATATGGCGGCTATTCCGAAAGACCTGATTGAGTCAGAGCTGTTTGGCCATGAGAAAGGGGCGTTTACCGGCGCGAATACCATTCGCCAAGGACGCTTCGAACAGGCCGACGGCGGCACACTGTTTTTAGATGAAATCGGCGATATGCCGCTGGATGTACAGACTCGCCTGCTGCGCGTGCTGGCCGATGGCCAGTTCTATCGTGTCGGCGGCTATGCGCCGGTAAAAGTCGATGTGCGAATTATTGCCGCGACCCACCAGAACCTTGAACTGCGCGTGCAGGAAGGAAAATTCCGCGAGGACTTGTTCCACCGCCTGAACGTGATCCGCGTACATCTGCCACCGCTGCGCGAACGCAGGGAAGATATTCCGCGTCTGGCGCGCCATTTCTTACAGGATGCGGCCAAAGAGCTGGGCGTAGAGGCAAAACAGCTGCATGCGGAAACCGAAGCGGCCCTCACGCGTCTGGCCTGGCCTGGCAACGTGCGTCAGCTGGAAAACACCTGTCGCTGGCTGACGGTGATGGCGGCCGGACAGGAAGTGCTGATTCAGGATCTGCCTGCCGAGCTGTTTGAGAGCACCGTGCCGGATAGCCCGGCGCATTCGATGTCAGACAACTGGGCCACGCTGCTGGCTCAGTGGGCCGACCGCGCGTTACGTTCCGGTCATCAAAATCTGTTGTCGGAAGCACAGCCGGAAATGGAGCGTACGCTGCTCACCACCGCGCTGCGACACACTCAGGGACATAAGCAGGAAGCGGCCCGCCTGTTAGGCTGGGGGCGAAATACCCTGACGCGGAAGCTGAAAGAGCTGGGAATGGAGTAAGTTCTTGTTGCCTGATGCGCTTCGCTTATCAGGCCTACGGGATCGTATCCGCTGTAGGCCCGGTAAGCGTCAGCGCCACCGGGCACCGCGATTAAATTACCCGCGAGAACTGTTGCAGACGCGCCTTCTGGCGCAGGTAGGTATCAAAACACATGCAGATATTGCGGATCAGCAAACGACCTTTCGCCGTAACCTGAATGCCCTTCTCGTTCACATCCACCAGCCCGTCTTTTGCCAGCGGTGCTAACAGCGCCAGGTCTTCGCTGAAGTAGTCCTGGAAATCCAGATCCCACTGCTGCTGAACGGCGGCAAATTCCAGGCGGAAGTTACAAATCAGCGCTTTGATCACATCACGGCGGATGCAGTCATCCTGGCTTAATGCAATGCCGCGCCACAGTGCGTTTCCGCGCTCGTCCACCTGCTGATAGTAAGCCTTGAGCTCTTTTTGGTTCTGCGCATAGCAGTCGCCAATCATGCTAATGGCGGATACGCCAAGACCCAGCAGGTCGCTGTCGCCCTGAGTGGTATAACCCTGGAAATTGCGATGCAGCACGCCTTCGCGCTGTGCTACCGCCAGCTCGTCATCCGGGCGGGCAAAGTGATCCATGCCGATGAACTGATAGCCTGCGTCGGTCAGCGAGGTGATGGTTTCCTGCAAAATATCGAGCTTTTGCTGCGCCGAAGGCAGATCGGCATCTTTGATTTTGCGCTGGGCGGCAAACAGCGTGGGCAGATGAGCGTAGTTAAAGACGCTTAATCTGTCCGGATTCAGCTCCGCCACGCGGCTCAGGGTGAAAGCGAAGCTTTCCGGCGTCTGCTTCGGCAGGCCGTAAATCAGATCGATATTGGTCGAGGTAAAGCCAATCTCACGGGCGTGATTGAGCAGGGCGAAGATGAATTCTTCATCCTGTTCACGGTTAACCAGCCGCTGGACTTCTTTGTTGAAGTCCTGCACGCCCATACTCAGGCGATTGAAACCTTCTGAGCGCAGGTGATCCAGCACATCCAGCTCGATTTCACGCGGATCGACTTCAATGGAAATTTCAGCCTCTGCGCTGAAATCAAAATGCCCGCGCAGTAACGTCATCAGGCGACTGATTTGCGCTTTGTTCAGGTAGGTTGGCGTACCGCCGCCCCAGTGCAGCTGGCTGACTTTACGTCCGGCAAACAGCGGCGCGCGATGAACAATTTCCTGTTCAAGAGCGTCGAGATACTGGTCAGCTTTATGCTGCTGGCGGGTCACAATTTTATTGCAGCCGCAGAAATAGCAGAGCTTGTGACAAAACGGGATGTGGACATACAGCGACAGCGGGCGCTCGGGATAACGGCTCACCGCCTGCTGAAAATCGTCTTCGCTAAAGCTTTCTGCAAACTCCAGCGCAGTGGGATAAGAGGTATAACGCGGCCCGGAATAGTTGTATTTCTGGATCAGGGCCAAATCCCAGTCGATTAACTGCTCAGACATGCTTACTCCTTCGGGTGAGATCGCGAACGACGTCGGCGTACCGGCCTGCCCGGGTTCCGGACAAGAAGCCGGTTGCGCAGCCATTGTTGACGCCGCGACAACCGTCGTAGTTTAACGAATAACCACCCCAGATAACATACAACCATAAGGGTTATAAGCAGGACTGGCAGCCCAGGGGAGTGCAAACGTTAGTTTCCGCCTCTCAGCAGACGCATCATGTCTTCTTTCCCTTCCTCTTCTTCTTCGTCTTCTTCATCGTCGTAGGAAAGGCCAAGTTGCTGCATCAGCTCATCAATACGATCCAGTTTGGCATCGACCCAGGATTGATCGTCCGCGCTCAGGGTTTCCCCCTCTTCCAGACGTTCCAGCAGCGCATCCAGGCGCTCATCCGTTTCCAGTAAATCCAACTCGGCCTGCGGTGAAAGCATAGGTTTCTCGCTCTTCGGTTTTTGCTGCCTGGTCACCGGACGCTCAGTCGCACCCAGTGGGATTGGGGTTTTACTGCCAATACGTGGATCTTTCTGCTGGCCCTGTTTTTTGCCCGCAGAATTGGCCTCACCGCCGTTCGCGCGGCTACCAGCTGCGTGACCACGGTGCTTTTTGTCGCGTTTACGGTCACGCGCTTCCTGATTCAGCTCTTCACGCGTCTTACGACGTGCTTTACCAGTTGTTTTGCTGCGCGGTGCGGATGTTGGTTTTTTCATGATGAGGAGTCTTACGTTGTTTTCTTCAGTATAGAATTGAGCCGGAATCTAGCAGAAAGCAGACAAAGAAAAAAGGCGACAGAGTAATCTGCCGCCTTTTTCTTGACTCACAACCCTTAACGGGTCACACGATCCCTGTTTGCCACCAACACACCCTGTTTTTCCTTTGGCACTCAACGCTCCGTGTCTTATTCCTTTTCCCTTTAAAACGTCTCCGGACGCTTGCCTCCTGGCAATTCCTGTCTTCGCCTCCTGGCGTTCCTGACCCTCGTCCTGAGTCCTGATCCTTTCCGGCATCCCCGCCTGATGGGTGCTACTTTACCTTTTTCTGTTAAACAGACAAGCAACCATCTGCGATAAAACTGATTTTTCGGATTATGACTAGATGTTAATGCTTTGATTTTAAAGAAATCACAAAAAATAACCCCTGCAATTATTCTGAAATTTCCTATAAGTAAATTAGCCAATGTCTTACAAAGCACAGGGTTAATACTGACAAGCGAAAAGCGGGACAAACGCCGCTTTTGCTATTGTTCAGGTATACTCCCCCGCATAGCCGGATTTTATGGAGACGACCCTTTGATTAACCTGAACTATCAACAGACGCATTTTGTGCTCAGTGCGCCTGATATTCGCCACTTACCGTCCGATACCGGCATTGAAGTGGCCTTTGCCGGACGCTCCAACGCAGGAAAATCGAGCGCCCTGAACACACTGACCAACCAGAAAAGCCTGGCGCGCACCTCAAAAACCCCGGGCCGTACTCAGCTCATCAACCTGTTTGAAGTGGCTGAAGGCAAACGCGTCGTCGACCTGCCGGGCTATGGTTATGCCGAAGTACCGGAAGAGATGAAGCGCAAATGGCAGCGTGCGCTGGGTGAATACCTGGAAAAACGCCTGTGCCTGAAGGGTCTGGTGGTGCTGATGGATATTCGCCATCCGCTGAAAGATCTCGATCGCCAGATGATTGAATGGGCCGTCGAGAGCAATATTGAAGTGCTGGTGCTGCTGACCAAAGCGGACAAACTGGCGAGCGGTGCGCGTAAAGCACAGCTGAACATGGTGCGTGAAGCCGTCACCGCTTTTAATGGCGATGTGCAGGTGGAAGCCTTCTCTTCACTGAAGAAGCTCGGCGTCGACAAGCTGCGCCAGAAGCTGGACACCTGGTACAGCGAAATAGCGCCGCAGGAAGAAGAAGAGAGCGAAGCTTAAAGACATTTGCCCGGTGTCGCAGGCTTACCGGGCCTACGAATTCATCACAAGTCGTTGATTTTGTAGGCCTGATAAGCGAATCGTCATCAGGCGAAATGGCTATACAGACGTTTTTCAGCTAGCTCAGGCGCGGCACAGTCCGCGCTTTTTTATTTTCTTTCGCGCAATAAAAAACGCCCCAGTCATTACTGACTGGGGCGGCTAAATATTCAGCCAAATCCGATTACGTGAAGTAAAAGGTCTGAAAGATAGAACATCTTACCTCTGTACCCTACGCGATTAACTCTACTCTTTTTTTCTCAGGCCAGAAAGCACTTTTTGTAGTTTTTTTTCACATCTTGCATAGCGAATTCCAATGATCATCACAAAACGCTATAAGTTATGTTGCTTACTTACAAAAATTTAGATTCACTTTCTGCGCCCAAGCGGCCATTTTTTGACTGAAAAATAAACCAGGAATTGGCGCTTAGTGCGCCTGATCCCAGTTCTCTCCACTGCCGACTTCCACCAGCAGCGGCACATCCAGGGTCATGCTGTTTTCCATCAGCTCGTGGATTTTCTTCGATACCGCGTCCAGATCGTCCTTATGCACTTCGAACACCAGTTCATCGTGCACCTGCATAATCATTCGCACCCGCGGCTGATCTTTTTGCAACCACGCATCGACGGCGATCATCGCACGTTTGATGATGTCTGCTGCTGTTCCCTGCATTGGGGCGTTGATTGCGGCACGTTCGGCTCCGGCACGGCGGGCGGCGTTGCTGGATTTGATGTCCGGCAGATAAAGACGACGGCCTTCCAGCGTTTCGACATAGCCCTGATCTTTCGCCTGAGCGCGGGTGCGCTCCATATACTCCAGCACGCCCGGGTAGCGCTCGAAATAGAGATCCATATACTTCTGCGACTCTTTGCGCGGAATGTTCAACTGACGCGAAAGACCAAACGCGCTCATGCCATAAATCAGACCAAAGTTAATGGCCTTGGCGCTTCGGCGCTGTTCATTCGTCACGCTTTCCAGAGGCAGACCGAAGACTTCTGCCGCCGTCGCGCGGTGGATATCTTTGCCTTCTGCAAATGCGGTCAGCAGGCCTTTATCGCGGGAAAGGTGAGCCATGATGCGCAGTTCGATTTGCGAGTAGTCCGCAGAAACGATCAGGTAATCTTCTGGTGCAATGAAGGCCTGACGAATACGGCGCCCTTCCTCATTACGTACCGGAATGTTTTGCAGGTTAGGATCGGTTGAGGATAAACGCCCTGTCGCCGCCACGGCCTGATGGTAAGAGGTGTGCACGCGGCCCGTTTTCGGGTTAATCATCAGCGGCAGCTTATCGGTATAGGTCGATTTCAGCTTCGCCAGCCCGCGGTATTCAAGAATGACCTTCGGCAGTGGGTAGTCGAGCGCCAGCTCTTCCAGCACCTCTTCTGAAGTAGAAGGTGCGCCGCCTGGTGTTTTCTTCAGCGGTTTAATACCCTGTTTTTCAAACAGAATCGTTTGCAGTTGCTTCGGCGAAGAGAGGTTAAACGGCTCTCCGGCGATGTCATGCGCTTTCGCTTCCAGCTCAACCAGGCGCTTGCCGATCTCTTCCGAATGCTTGTGCAGCACCGCTGGATCGATCTTCACACCGTTACGCTCCACGCGCGACAGCACCGGCACCAGCGGCATTTCAATCTGCTGGAACACCTTCAGAGGCCCCTCATGCTTTTGCAGTTTCGGCCACATCTTCAAATGCAGCTGCAGGGTGACGTCAGCATCTTCTGCGGCGTACTTGCCGGCTTCTTCCAGCGCAATCTGGTTAAAGGTCAGCTGGTTTTTGCCTTTACCGGCAATCTCTTCAAAGGTGATGGTTTTGTGTTTCAGCCAACGGTCGGAGAGGCTGTCCATATCGTGACGACCGGCGACGCTGTCCAGCGTGTAGGATTCGAGCATGGTATCGAACGCGATACCGCGCAGCTCAACGCCGTAGTTCGCCAGAATGCCGCGATCGTATTTCAGGTTCTGCCCCACTTTCAGGCATTTTTCATCCTCGAGCAGCGGCTTCATCAGTTCCAGCACCCGATCGCGGGAAATCTGTTCTGGTGCGTCCAGGTAGTCATGAGCAACGGGAACATAGGCTGCTACCCCAGGCTCTGCGGCGAAGGAAAGCCCAACCATATTGGCGGAGATGTTATCGAGGCTGTCGGTTTCCGTATCAAAGGCAAAAACTGGCGCTTTCTTCAGTTTCTCAATCCACTGGACGAGCATTGGCTCATCAAGGATGGTGACATAGTGCTCGGAAGAGAGCGCTGTAGCTGGCTCTTCTTCCTCTTCAGAGGCTACAGCTATGCTGGCAGCAGCAGGTTTTGCCGCCGGTTTGCCGCCTTTCGCCTGCATCCATTTACCGGCTTCAACGTCGGTTATCCAGCGCTTAAATTCGTACTGTTTGAACAGGCCCAGCAGCTCATCAGCCGCAGGCTCCTGTACCTCCAGCTGGTCACAGGTCAGCTCCAGCTCGACGTCCGTTTTGATGGTCGCAAGCTTGTAGGAGAGGTAGGCCATCTCTTTATTCTGCTCAAGCTTCGCCGCCATGGTTTTCGCACCACGGAAAGTCAGCCCGGCGATTTTTTCCGGTTCAGCGTAGAGCGTATCGAGGCCGCCCAGTCCTTGCAGCAGCGCCTGAGCCGTTTTCTCACCCACGCCCGGCACGCCAGGAATGTTGTCTGAGGAATCGCCCATCAGCGCGAGGAAATCGATAATCAGCTCTGGCGGTACGCCATATTTCGTCACGACCTCATCCGGCCCAAGTACCGTATTGGTCATGGTGTTAATCAGGGTGATCCCCGGCGTGACCAGCTGAGCCATGTCTTTATCACCGGTGCTGATTAACACCGGGCGGCCGGCTTTTTCCGCTTCGCGCGCCAGCGTACCGATGACATCGTCAGCCTCTACGCCAGAAACAGCCAGCAGCGGCAGACCCATAGCCTTCACCATAGTGTGCAGCGGTTCAATCTGAGCACGCAGATCGTCAGGCATTGGCGGACGATGCGATTTGTAGTGCTCAAACAGTTCATCACGGAAAGTTTTGCCTTTGGCATCGAAGACAACCGCCGCATGAGTTGGCTGATACTGCATGATCAGGCTGCGCAGCATATTCAGCACGCCGTACATAGCGCCCGTCGGTTCACCGGCGCTGTTGGTCAGCGGAGGAAACGCGTGGTATGCGCGATAGAGATATGAGGAGCCATCAACCAGGATGAGGGGGTTTTCTTGGATCTGAACCATAATTTCCGTGCCTGTTTATCAGATTAGGGATAAAGGATGCCACAGACAGAACAAAAACTAGAGTTTTTCGCCCCGATCGGCGCAAAAGAATTGTCGATCCCCGAGATCCCTCGCAAACGGAATGCTGTGGATAACTTTGTGCACAGAATTATTATGGCGAATGTTTATTGTTTAATCCTGAAACAATGAAAAAGAAATAAGTATATTTTTCAAAGATATGACTACTTCCACCCGGATTAACCTTGCTGTTGGTGATAATTTGAACCATGTGGATATCACTAATGTTTATTTTTCAGGTCCGCTAACAGACATCATTAGGTGTGATTTCTGGTAAAATCAGCGCCTTGCGGCTGCGTAGACCGCACTTTATACAATTAACTATCTGAATAAACTGATTATGTCGAGATTACTCGCTGCGATAACGCTCCCACTGAGTATCGCTCTTACCATTGTTGTAACGATACTCTGTTCCGTGCCGATCATCGTGGCCGGGATCATTAAGCTTTTGCTTCCCATTCCTGTGGTGTGGCGCTCAATCTCGGCGTTCTGCAATCTGATGATGTATTGCTGGTGTTCCGGACTGGCGATGTTGTTGCACCTGAATCCCTGGCTGAAATGGGATGTTGAAGGTCTGGAAGGGTTAAGCAAAAAGAACTGGTATTTGCTGATCTGTAACCACCATAGTTGGGCGGATATCGTGGTGCTCTGCGTACTGTTTCGCAAACACATCCCGATGAATAAATACTTTCTGAAACAACAGCTGGCATGGGTTCCATTCATTGGACTGGCCTGCTGGGCGTTGGATATGCCTTTCATGCGCCGCTATTCCCGCAGCTATCTGATTCGCCATCCGGAGCGTCGTGGAAAAGATGTGGAAACCACGCGCCGTTCCTGCGAGAAATTCCGAACCCATCCAACCACTATCGTTAACTTTGTGGAAGGCTCGCGCTTTACCGAAGAGAAACGTCTGGAAACTCGCTCTCCGTATAAACATCTGCTCCCACCGAAAGCAGCCGGAATAGCGATGGCCCTGAACGTTCTGGGCAGTCAGTTTGATAAACTCATGGATGTGACGCTCTGCTATCCAGAGAACGACAGCACGCCATTTTTCGATATGCTGAGCGGTAAGCTCACCCGCATTGTGGTTCGGATAAATCTGATGCCCGTCGCCAACGAGCTGCATGGCGATTACGTTACCGATAAGAACTTTAAGCGTAGTTTTCAGCAATGGCTGAATACGCTCTGGACGCAAAAAGATGCTCAGATTGAAGAGCTCAAGTCTGGCCAATCACGCTAACCGGGCATAAAAAAACCCCACCCGAAGGTGAGGTTCAGATTAAGAACGTCGGCTAATGGCCGGCGTTTTTTTATTTCTTCTCAACCAGTTGCTTCACGGTATCGGCATACTGCTGGATAAAGACGTCCATGTTGCTGGTGTCCATACCCTGTGGGTTCAGCTGGTACTTACCGTTGACGAAAATGGCTGGTACGCCCTGCAGCTGCAGGTCTGCGGCTGCTTTTTCCTGTTGAGCAACGAGTGATTTCACCACGAAGCTGTTCCAGGCGGCATCGTACTCTTCAGGTTTAACACCGGCTTTGACGAAAACATCGCGAATATCAGCAACGGTCTGAACGGTCTGAGTTTTCTGAACACCTTCAAACATTGGGGAGGTGATCTTATCTTCTACGCCCAGCGCCATAGCCACAGCCCAGGCCTGGGTCAGCTCTTTGCCCAACGGTCCCAGGAACTCAACGTGGTATTTGGTCATTTTGGTGCCTTCAGGCAGCTTCTTCTTCACGTTATCGGAAACGTGCAGAACCTGCTCGAACTCGTAGCAGTGCGGGCAATAGAATGAGAAGAACTCCAGCACCTGAGGCTCACCGGCAACCGGCTTTTCCAGCGTGGTGTACTGCTTACCGTCGGTGATCTGCGCCGCTGATGCGCTGAATGCGAGGATCATGCCTGCCAGCGCCAGCAAAATCTTTTTCATTGTGACTTTCTCCTGAAAAGGTCAGTTAATACATTGGCGTTAATTGTAATGGGGGTTCCTGAAGAACCCTGACTTGTTCTAAAAACATAAGGGTTTGCCTGCGCCAGTTATCTTCCTCGGCAAGCCAGGGAAAATTGACCGGGAACGCAGGATCTTCCCAGCGACGGATTAACCACGCCAGGTAATAAACCATACGCATGGCGCGTAACGGTTCAATCAAAGCGAGCTCAGCGGTATCAAAGGTGCTGAACTCTTCGTAAGCTTCAAGAATAGTGTCGAGCTGCATGAGACGCTCTGCTTTATCACCGTGCAGCAGCATCCACAGATCCTGAACGGCCGGGCCATTGCGGGCATCATCAAGATCGACAAACATCGGGCCATCCCGCCAGAGAATATTGCCGGCATGGCAATCGCCGTGCAGCCGCAGCGAAGCAAAGCCACTGTGCCAGTGCTGCATGACCGCATCAATAAGCTTATCCGTAGCGGCCAAAAATTCCGCTTTCAGTGAAGAAGGGATAAGCGAGGTAGTCTCGAAAATCTGGCGGGGTTCAAACAGGTACTCTTGCACCCCCATGTCCGGGCGTGCAGTGAAGAGGCTTTTACGTCCGGTTTGATGCAGTCGGCCAAGATAGCGACCAACCCACTCCATCTGATCCAGATTGTCTGGCTCAAACTGACGCCCGCCTACGCTTGGGAAAACCGCAAAGGAAAAGCCCTGCTGGTTTAAAAGAGTCTCTCCGCCAAAAGCCAGCGGAGCAGCAACGGGGACGTCATCAGCCTGTAGCTCAAGAGCAAACTGATGCTCTTCGCGGATCTGTTCCGCAGACCAACGCTGAGGGCGGTAAAATTTCACGACGAAGCGATGTTTGTCTTCATCCTGAAACTGCCAGACACGGTTCTCATAGCTGTTGAGCGGAGTTAACCCAGAATCGACCCGAATTCCCTGATCGAACAGAGCATCCACAATGGTATCCGGGTGAAGTGTCTGGAAAGTAAAAGCCTTATCGTTCATCCGATTATCCGGAAATTGCTGCGAATAATTCAGAATATCATCTCACAGCTCATTCGGTTGCATCGATTACAAGCTTTTACTCTTTAATCACTCCACGAGCGCGGAGCAGAGCGGTTTTGAAATCTTCTTCGTAATCTTTCTGAATCCCCGGGATCACCGCATCTTTTGCTGAATCACGCATCTTCAGATGGTAGATCAGAATATCATCGGAAAGATCGGCAAGCTCACCGTCAAAACCTGACTCTTTAGCCAGTTTCTGTAAGAATTGCATCAGATTCAGCTCAGGCTCTTGTTGCCAGGCTGGCTGGAGAAGTTCAATCACTTCGTTCAGACGTTTACATTTCATTTGTTTGCTCCTTACGCTTAACCGTCACAAGGTAGCAGGCTCAACCCCACAAGAAAAGAGGTGATATTCGTGAGTCAGCATCATGGGATCACAGGCGTCGTACTGGCAGGAGGTAAAGCCAGCAGAATGGGAGGAAAAGATAAAGGGTTACAGGTGCTTAATGGGATTCCTCTCTGGCAACATGTTGCCAATACTCTGATCCCGCAAACGGATTCATTGGTGATTAGCGCTAACCGATCCCTCGAAATCTATCAGCAAAGCGGCTTCCCTGTCATTCAGGATAGCCTGCGCGACTACCCCGGGCCACTGGCCGGGATGCTTGCGGTTTTCCAGCAAGTTGATAGTGAGTGGTTTTTGTTTTGCCCCTGCGATACGCCGTTCGTGCCAGATTCTCTTTGCGATCGATTTTGGGATGCAAAAGGAAATTCTTCAGCCGTTTGGGCACATGATGGCGAACGCGATCACCCAACCGTAGCGCTGCTAAATCGCAGTTTGTTGCCCAAACTGGAGGACTATCTTGCCGCAGGAGAACGTCGGGTGATGGTTTTTTTGCGCCAGAGTGACGGGCACGCTGTTGATTTCAGCGATATGAAACCAGCGTTTATTAATGTGAATACCAGCGAAGAGCTACAAAATATGCAGGAGAAACGATGATCCCTGTCTTAGCCATTGCCGCCTGGAGCGATACCGGCAAAACCACACTTCTGAAAGCACTGATCCCCGAACTCTGCGCCAGAGGCTTGCGCCCAGGCCTCATCAAGCATACCCATCATCAGATGGATGTAGATACTCCAGGTAAAGACAGCTATGAACTGCGCAAAGCGGGTGCAGCGCAGACCATTGTTGCCAGTTCGCAGCGCTGGGCATTAATGACCGAAACCCCTAAAGCGGAAGAGCCAGATCTGAGCTATCTGGTGAGCAGAATGGATCATTCCACTCTGGATCTGGTGCTTGTTGAAGGTTTTAAGCATGAAGCTATCGCGAAAATCATGCTGTTCAGAGAAGGGACAGGGCACACACTGGATGAGCTTGTGATCGATGAACATGTGATTGCTGTTGCCAGCGATGTAGAAATTCAGGCAGGAGTACCGCTGTTGGATATTAATGATATCAGTAAGATAGCGGATTTTATTCAGCAGCGGATTGCAAAACAGTAGGCCGGATAAGGCGCAGCCGCATCCGGCAGCTATTTTTCTTTTTCAGATGCAACAGACGCAAAAAAGCCCATCCGTCAGGATGGGCTTCTTCACTATTTGATGCCTGGCAGTTCCCTACTCTCACATGGGGAGACCCCACACTACCATCGGCGCTACGGCGT
>RQJH01000002.1 GCA_014156375.1 Enterobacteriaceae bacterium 89
GAACTCTTTCTATCGAGCCTCGGTTATTCTGTCCAACTTTTTGGGGTCAGTACAACCTGAGGCCGACATCCACACCTAGCAGTTGGATGTTAGTCTCTTTTTTGCACGGAGGCAACGAATGCTGACGAAATATGCCCTTGTGGCAATCCTCGCGCTTTGCATCACGGCGCTGGGGTTCACGCTTCTGGTTCGCGACTCGCTTTGCGAGCTGCAGATCAGAGAGCATGATGTTGAGTTTAAAGCTGTTCTCGCTTACGAACCGAAGAAGTAGCTAACTACGCGGGGAGTCATCCCCGCGTCCTTCTGAAGGGAGAGTCTCTGGCACCCTTTTTAGCCCTCTTCAAGGATGGAGAGGGCTAACTTTTAGCATGTCGATTTGATTCATTCAGCGCCCGGCACCGCTGGCCATTTGCTCGACTAAACTACAAAGTACTGACTTTATTCAGTCAGAACGTTGGGTGTTTATGAAATCATTCTGCAAGGGTCAATAAGATGAAAAAAGTCCTCGCTGTTTTATTCGTCGCTGCCGTTTCTGTTGCCGCCAGCTCCGCCGTGCAGGCCTGTCCAAAGGGTGAGCATCTGGTCGGCGGTACGGGCGCGCACCACAAAGGCGGCCAGTGCGTCCCAATGACCAGCACCAAGGCCACGAAATCCATGTCGGCCCCTGCAAAAGCCGCCCCTGACATGTCCAAAACCAAAGCGAAACCTGCGGCTAAACAATAAATCAGACCCGTTGGGCAGCTATTGCGCCGATTTAGGACGCAGATCGTCGCCAAACTCCAGCCGCTTGCGCCCGGCTTCCACCTCGCGCAGCGGCTCCACCTGATGCATCGTTTGTTTGCAACGCTCAACCAGAATCTGGTATTCACGCGTACCGCGCATTTTCCACTCGATTTCCTGCTCGCTTAAGCTTCGAATCGCCTTGGCCGGGCTGCCGATGATCAGATGATTGGCAGGCATTTCTGCTTTGGCTTTAACAAACGAAGCTGCGCCGACGATACTGTTTTCGCCGATCACCGCGCCGTCCATCACCACCGCATTCATGCCCACCAACGCATTACGGCGGATCACGCAGCCGTGCAGAATCGCGCTGTGACCGATATGCCCGTCCTCTTCCACGACCGTATCTTGCTCCGGAAACCCGTGCATCACGCAGTTATCCTGGATGTTGGCACCGTCTTTCACCACGATCCGTCCAAAATCTCCGCGCAGACTCGCATTCGGCCCAACGTAAACCCCTTTGCCGAGGATCACGTCACCAATCAGTACCGCCGTCGGATGCACATAACTTTCTTCAGGCACCACGGGCGTTAAACCATCAATCTGATAAACCGGCATTTTTGCTCTCCTTATTGGATTTTCAGTCCGCCAAACCGCTGCCAGTACGGCGAAGCTGGCTGAGGCAGTGGACCCACCGAGGTTTCCCCTTTTTCACTGACCCACGCCAGCGCTCCGGCAGCCACGCTCTGGTAGATATTGATACACAGCTGACGAGCCGCCTGCCCGGCCCAGTGCGCAGGCAGCAGCTCTTCCGGCAACAGCGGATCTTTGAGGATCACCCGACGATAAAGGTGGATCGCCAACAGCTGAATGGCAAAACAGCGGGCGGGCGTCAGCTCTTCCACGCTGGCATCGCGCAACAGCGGCAGCAACGGACGGAAAGTATTGATAAAATTCTCATACATCTGGTTCTGTTCAGTAAGCTGCCAGCACTCTTCGACTCTGGCCCGCAGTGCACTGACGGATGTCGCCAGCGGTGAATGCGCTTCGAAGCAGATGACGTTATCTGCCACGCCTGCTTCGTGCAACAGCGCCTGAACGTCGGCCAGCTTTTGCGAAGGGGAAGCCATCAGGCTCGGCGCCAGCGTGCCAAACCCTTGCCAGATAAGCTGTTTTTTTACATCAGCTAACGTGCCTTTATCCAGCCCTTCGGAAAGCAACAACAGCCAGGTGCCGTCCCATGCGGGCGGTTCAGCACGGTAAATTTTGCTTTCTGCACGACGAGTCAGGCGCAGGCCTTTGTCGCTCAGGCGGTAGAAGCTGCGCCTTCCGATACGGTCAACGTCCAGCCAGCCCTCTTTGTTGAGTCGAAATAATGAGGTGCGAACAAAGCGGTCGCCAAAGCCGAGATCTTCGAGCAGTGCCGTCAGGCTGCCAAGCCAGATTTCGCCGCCGCGATGGGATAAAGCATCGCCATAAAGAGAAGAGATTAACGAAGTTCCGCTGATGGGCACGGCGGCAATCGCCTGCTGGATAAAGGTGTCAAGCTTACTCATATGATTCATTCATCTGTTATTTTTTTCCTGCGTGAATCATAGCACAGTCCAGCAATGCCATTGCCCGGTGGCGGCTACGCCTTACCGGACCTACGGGGCATATCAATTGTAGGTCCGGCAAGCGCAGCGCCGCCGGGCAAGACTATCAGCCGTTAGCCGCCACTTTACGCAAATCAAACACCCGGCAAGCTTTCCCTTCGGAACGAGGGATGCTGCCGCAGTTAACGATCATCACGTCGGTAGAAATCCCCACCATCGATTTGATGCGGTGACGCAGCTGGTGGCACACCTGACAGCGCTGTTCGTGGGTCAGCGACAGGCTGCTCTCTTTCAGCTCCACCTTAATGGAGAGTGAATCAAGATGCCCGCGGCGGTTCACTTCCAGCTGGTAGTGCGGGGAAAGATGCTCAAACTTGACGATCTCTTCTTCCAGCTGTGACGGGAAGACGTTAACGCCGCGAATAATCAGCATATCGTCGCTGCGCCCGCTGATGCGGTCCATACGGCGCATGGTGCGGGCGGTGCCCGGCAGCAGACGCGTCAGGTCACGGGTACGATAGCGGATCACCGGCAGCGCTTCTTTGGTCAGCGTAGTGAACAGCAGCTCACCCTGCTCGCCGTCGGCCAGCGGCGTACCGTCGTTCGGATTAACAATTTCCGGATAGAAGTGATCTTCCCAGATGGTCGGTCCATCGGCGGTTTCGATGCACTCCATCGCCACGCCCGGCCCCATCACTTCAGACAGGCCGTAGATATCCAGCGCGGTAATGCCCAGACGGCGTTCAATTTCCTTACGCATCGCCAGTGTCCACGGCTCTGCGCCGAACACGCCGACGCGCAGTGAGCATGAGCTTGCATCGCCGCCCATCTGACGTTCCATCTCTTCAATCAGGTTCAGGCAGTACGAAGGCGTGACCATGATCATGTCGGGTTTGAAATCACGGATCAGCTGTGCCTGTTTCTCAGTCTGGCCGCCGGACATCGGGATAACGGTCGCGCCAAGGCGTTCGGCACCATAGTGCGCGCCCAGCCCGCCGGTAAACAGGCCGTAGCCATAGGCCACGTGAATTTTGTCTTTCGCGCTGCCGCCCGCAGCACGCAGGGAGCGCGCCACGACATTGGCCCAGGTGTCGATGTCATTCTGGGTGTAACCCACAACGGTTGGCTTGCCGGTGGTGCCGGAGGAGGCGTGAATACGCACGATCTGCTCCATCGGCACCGCAAAAGTATCAAACGGATAGTTATCACGCAGATCCTGTTTGGTGGTGCACGGGAACTTGCGGATATCACTCAGCTCTTTGAAATCGTCAGGATGCACGCCCGCTTCGTCGAACTTGCGGCGGTACATTGGCACATTGTCGTAAGCGTGTTTCAGCGTCCATTTCAGGCGTTGGGTCTGTAAGGCCTGCAGTTCATCAACGGACGCGGTTTCGATGGCTTCTAATTTTGTAGTTGTCATTTTGTAGGGTACTCGCAGGTTATTCAGCTCACACGCGCTCAAGGATCATGGCAATGCCCTGACCCACACCGATACACATCGTGCAGAGGGCGTAACGCCCGCCGCGACGGTGCAGCTCATTGCTGGCTGCCAGGGCCAGACGGGCACCGCTCATGCCCAACGGATGACCGAGCGCAATCGCGCCACCGTTCGGGTTAACATGCGGGGCATCGTCCGGGAGCCCCAGCTGTCTCATCACACCGAGCGCCTGGGCGGCAAACGCTTCGTTCAGCTCGATGACGTCCATATCGCTAATGCTCAGACCCGCGCGCTCCAGCACTTTGCGGGTAGCAGGCACCGGGCCGAGGCCCATTAAACGCGGTTCCACACCGGCAGTCGCCATTGCCACAATGCGTGCACGCGGCGTCAGGCCCTGCAATTCCGCCATTTCGCGGCTGGCAATAATCAGAGCGGCAGCGCCATCATTCACGCCGGAAGCATTGCCTGCGGTGATCACGCCATTCTGACGGAACGGGGTTTTCAGCGCCGCAAGCTGCTCAAGCGTGGTATCTGCGCGCGGATGCTCATCTTCCGTCACTTCAGTGATAACGCCTTTCTTACCTTTCACGCTGACCGGGACGATTTCTTCCGCCAGAATGCCGTTACGCTGGGCGATAGCCGTGCGCTGCTGGCTGCGCAGTGCGAAGGCATCCTGATCGGCGCGGCTTATTTTTAACAATTCAGCTACATTCTCTGCCGTTTCGGGCATGCTGTCAGTACCAAATTGCTGCTG
Source organism: Enterobacteriaceae bacterium 89 (assembly GCA_014156375.1). Taxonomy (GTDB): domain Bacteria; phylum Pseudomonadota; class Gammaproteobacteria; order Enterobacterales; family Enterobacteriaceae; genus Scandinavium. The sequence goes on from RQJH01000002.1 coordinate 4,508, forward strand.
CATGAGCGGGTTCACAAAACGCCAGCCGATGGTGGTGTCGAACATTTCTGCCTGACGCTGGAACGGCGTAGTCGCCTTACCCATCACGAAAGGCGCGCGGGACATGGATTCCACGCCGCCGGCAATCAGCAAATCAGCATCGCCCGCCTTAATAGCGCGAGCGGCAAAGCCGATGGCGTCCAGACCAGAACCGCACAAACGGTTAATGGTGGTACCGGAAACCGTCTGCGGCAGACCGGCCAGCAGCGCCGACATGCGCGCCACGTTGCGGTTATCTTCACCCGCCTGGTTGGCGCAGCCGAAAATCACGTCGTCGATACGCTCTGCGTCCAGCTGCGGTAAACGGGCCAGCAGCGCACGCAGCGGTACAGCGCCAAGGTCGTCCGCACGCACGCCGGACAGCGCGCCGCCGTAACGGCCTACCGGGGTACGAACACCTTCACAGATAAATGCGTCACGCATCAGGCTTCTCCAGTTACGCTGCCGCCAATGCGGTGGGATTTCCCACGAAACAGAGCGACAGTTTTTTGTTGTTGGTTGACGATCTCAATGTCATACACGCCGGTCAGTTTGCCCTGATGCTTCACCCTCGCGGTGGCGGTGAGCCGGTCCCCGGCAAAGCCCGGACGTAAAAAGTCGATGTTGCAGGCCGAAGCCACTGCCGCCAGCCCCTGGCTGTTGCAGGCATAAGCGAAAGCGGTATCCGCCAGCGAAAAAAGCTGCCCGCCGTGGCAGGTCTGATGGCCGTTGAGCATCTGCGGAGTGACGGTCATGGTCAGCACCGCAAAGCCTTCATCCATCTCAACAATGTCGATTCCCAGCGCTTTGGCGCAGGTGTCTCGCTCGTACATGGCGCGGGCGTTGTGCCAGGCGTTATGACTCATAGCTACTCTCCAGAAGCGCACGCTGGCGCAGCAGGGAACAAGGGCGATAGCGCTCTTCGCCGTAATGACGCTGCAGGTTTTCCAGCAGCAGCAGCACGCGCTGCCAGCCCAGCTGTTCGCCCCAGGCCAGCGGCCCGCGCGGATAATTCACCCCAAGACGCATCGCTGTGTTGATGTCTTCTTCGCTGGCAACGCCTTTTTGCAGGGCATCGAGTGCTTCGTTGACCAGCATCGCCACCGTACGCCACACCAGCAGGCCGGGATAATCCGCCACCAGCAGCACTTTTTTGCCCTGCTGCTGCAGCCAGTAAATGGCTTTTTCAGTCTCTTCCAGCCGATTGCTGGCGGCCGCGGCAATCACCACCACGTCACCTTCACTTCTGTCCATCACCGCCACCGGCTGATGCTGCCGTGTGGCGGTCGACTGCGCAGTTTCACCGTTAGTTTCTACCAGCAGCACGCCATCAAGAGTGACAACGTCACGTTCTTTATGCACCACCGTCGCCTGACGATGAGCGGGAACCGGTGGATAAAACGTCACTTCTGCCGCGCCCTGAGGCCAGGCGTAAACGCCCTGCCCACTTTTCTTGCCGAAGCGCCCCGCCAGCACCAGCTCCTGCTGGACCAGCGACGGCAGAAAGCGACGTTCCTGCCAGAAAGCGTTGAACACCGAACAGGTGACGGCAAAGTTAACGTCCTGGCCAATCAGATCGGTCAGCGCCAGCGGTCCCATCGGGAAACCACCTGCTTCACGCAGCGCGGTATCAATGACTTCCGGCAGAGCAACCTGCTCTTCCAGCGCGCGCCAGGCTTCAGCGTAGTAAGGACGCGCCACGCGGTTGACGATAAAGCCCGGCGTGGACTGACACTGCACGGGCTGTTTGCCCCACGCCAGCACGCACTGGCTGAGCTGGGTCAGCACTTCCGTTGAGGTGGCGATACCGCTGACCACTTCCACCAGCTTCATCACCGGTGCCGGGTTAAAGAAATGCAGCCCCGCCACGCGTTCCGGATGTTTAACGCCGGAGGCAATGGCGGTGATGGAAATTGAAGAGGTGTTACTGGTCAGCAAAGTCTGTGGCGGACAGATGTCACCAAGCTTGCTGAACAGCGCTTTTTTGATGTCGAGGTTTTCTGCCGCCGCTTCAATCACCAGATCGGCGGCAGCCAGCGCGGCAATATCGGTCACCGGGATGATACGGGCCAGCGCCAGCTCGCAGTGTTCACTGCTCAGCTTTCCGCGTGCGACGCGCGATTCGAGACGCTGGCGCAGCCCGGCAATAGCACGATTCATTGCTTCGGCGGAGATGTCGTGCAGTAAAACCTGCTGTCCGCCCATCGCCGCCACTTCCGCGATCCCGGCGCCCATCGTGCCGCTGCCAATCACCGCTACTGTGCGAATTTGTTGGCTCATGATCACTTCCCGCTGAACTGTGGTTGACGCTTGTTCATAAACGCGCTGACGCCTTCACGATAATCCGCGCTGCGTCCCGCCATGCGCTGGTAGTCGCGCTCCAGATCGAGCTGCGTATCCAGGCTGTTGGTTTCGGCGGCGTTGATCGCCTGCTTGATCAGACCAAGGCCGTAAGTTGGCTGAGTGGCCAGATGGCGCGCCAGCTGCTCTGCGGTATCGCTAAGCTGCGCATCGTCAACCACCTGCCAGATCATTCCCCACTGCTGGGCCTGCTCGGCGCTGAGTTTGTCGCCCAGCAACGCCAAAGCCATCGCACGGGCGCGTCCTGCAACACGCGGCAGCAGCCAGGTACCGCCGCAATCCGGGATCAGTCCCAGTTTGCTGAAAGCCATGACGAAGTTCGCAGAACGGGCGGCGATCACGATGTCACAACCCAGCGCCAGCGTGGCTCCTGCACCAGCCGCCACGCCGTTCACCGCGCAGATAACAGGCTTCGGCAGCTTCGCCAGACGGCGCACCAGCGGGTTATAGAAAGTTTCTACGGAATAGCCAAGATCGGGAGCTGGTCCGTTCGGGTCAACGTTGCGGTCGTTCAAATCCTGTCCGGCGCAGAACCCGCGTCCGGCCCCGGTGATCATCAGGCAGCGGATAGTGTCATCGCGCTCGGCCTGTTTCAGGCATTCCGCCAGCTGCTGGTGCATCACGTCGTTAAAGCTGTTCAGCCGATCCGGACGGTTCAGCGTCAGGGTCATCACCCCATGTTCAACGTGGCTGAGAATAAAGGCTTCCATTATTAGCGTCCTTTGAAGTCGGGTTGGCGTTTGGCAAGAAACGCGGCGATACCTTCACGGCGGTCGTCGGTGGCGCTGAGCAGCGTGAACAGCTGGCGCTCCTGAGCCAATCCGGCAGAAAGCGTAACCTCCTGCGACTGGCGCAACGCCTGCTTGGCGGCCTGCAAAGCCAGCGGAGAATGTGCGGCCATGCTGGCGGCCAGCGTAACGGCGTACTCTGCCGTTAAGCCCACAGGATGGATCTCGCTCACCAGGCCTGCCTGTAATGCACGCTGAGCATTGATGGCGCGTCCGCTCAGCACCATCTGCGTGGCAAGTGATTTCCCCACGCAGCGGATCAGACGCTGGGTCCCACCGGCACCCGGCATAATGCCCAGAGTGATTTCCGGCAGGCCAAAGCTGGCATTTTCCCCTGCCACCACCACGTCGCACAGCAGCGTCAGCTCACAGCCCGCGCCGAGCGCATAGCCATTAACGGCGGCAATCAGCGGTTTAGTAAAAGCGTCGATACGCGCCCATAAACGTGGGCGAATATCGTTGAGCGTGGCGGCCAGATCTTTTTCCGCCATCTCCTGTAAATCTGCGCCTGCGGCAAAGAATTTGTCGTTGCCGGTAATGACCACTGCGCCAATACTGCTGTCCTGCTGCACGCTTTCCAGCGTTTCGGCGATCTGCGTCAGCAGCGCATTGTTGAGGGTATTACGCGCCTGAGGACGATTCAGCGTCAGCAGCAGCACGCGCCCCTGCTGACTTTTCAGCAACTCGCTCATGCCATCCCCTTTGCGTCAAAATCGACAATCACGTCGGCGGTCATCGGCAGCGCCTGACAGCTCAGCACGTAGCCCGCCGCCAGCTCGTCCGGCTCGAGACTGTAGTTGGTCGCCATCGACACTTCCCCGCGCAGCACTTTGCATTTACAGGTCGCACAGACGCCGCCCTTGCAGGCATACGGCAGGTCCGCGCCCTGGCGCAGCGCCGCGTCGAGAATGCTTTCGTCTTCCCCGGAAAGGACGATCGCCCGGTCGCGTCCGTCCTGACGGATGGTGACGGTCTGTCCATCAGCCTGCACGCTGGAGGCGTGACGAACGGTGGAGCCCGGGGTGTTAAAGCGTTCCAGGTGAATGGCTTTCGCAGGCATTCCCAGCTCCACAAGAGCCGTTTCCGCTTCGTCCATCATTGAGGCCGGTCCGCAAATAAAGGCTTCATCGAACTGGCTGAAGTTCAGCAGCGTGGTGGACAGCGCTTTTAACTTCTCACCGTCGATACGCCCATGCAGCAGCGCGCTGTCGAGCGTCTCCTGACTGAACACGCACAGCAATTGCAGGCGCGTCGGGTACTTGTCTTTCAGATCCGCCAGCAGCTGGCGGAACATCATGCTCTGGCTGCTGCGGTTGCCGTAAATCAGGGTGAAGGCGCTGTCCGGCTCCGCGAGCAACGTGGTTTCAATAATCGCCAGCATTGGCGTGATGCCCGAACCGGCGGCAATCGCCAGATAGTGCCCCGTGCGCTCAGGCTGCGGCTGATAGCCAAAATTGCCCTGCGGCACCATCACTTCCAGGCTCATCCCGGCTTTGATGTCATCACGGGCATAGCGGGAAAAACGGCCGCCCTCGATCGCTTTGACCGCCACGCTGATCTCGCCGGGTAAGGCACGGCGGCAGATGGAGTAGCAGCGGCGTAATTCTTCCCCGGCTAAACGGGCTTTCAGGGTCAGATGCTGGCCCGGACGGAACGCATAAGCGGTTTGTAAGGCTTCTGGCACAGCGAAAGTGATGGTCACCGCATCGCGGGTTTCTGCTTCCACTTTGGCCACCGTCAGCGAATGAAACGTCGTCATGGCAACCTCAAATACATTTAAAGTAATCAAAGGGTTCACGGCAGCTGTCGCAGCGGTAGAGCGCTTTGCAGGCCGTGGAACCGAATTCACTGATCATCGTGGTGTGTGTGCTGCCGCAGCGTGGACAGGCGACGTCGGTCGGCAATCCCGCATGGCAGGCATGGGCCTGCGGCGGGCTGATGCCGTACTGGCGCAGGCGCTCGCGGGCGTCCGGCGTCATCCAGTCGGTGGTCCACGGCGGATCGAGCTGTAGCACGATATGCACCGGAGTAAAGCCATGCGCGCTCATCACCGAGCGGATTTCGCCAAGCAGATGTTCCGTGGCCGGGCAGCCGGAATAGGTTGGCGTGAAGCCCACCACCCAGCCTTCACCCTGCGGGGAAACGCTGCGCACCATGCCCAAATCGGTAATGGTCAGCACCGGAACTTCCGGATCGGGGATTTCACTCAGCAGTGCCCAAATCTGATGGACTTCGGCCGGTGCGATATCTGCGAGACGCTGCATAGCTCCCTCCTTTACCACTGCTGACCGGGATACGAACGCTGCAGATACTGCATTTCTGCCAGCATCGGCCCCAGATGTTCGGTGTGCAGGCCCTGCTTACCGCCGGTGCGGTACGGCTGCTCCTGCGGAACCGTCAGTTCTGCGGCCTGTAATGCGCTGGTGATTTCAGCCAGCCAGGCCTCGTGCAGTTCGCGTGGATCGACGGCGATGCCCTGCTCGCTCAGCGCGATGTCCAGCTCGTCGGCCTGGAACAGCTCAGCGGTGAAGCGCCACAGGTTGTCGATAGCGGCCTGCATGCGGGCGGCTGAAAGCTCCGTGCCGCCGCCCAGACGTTCAACCCAACCACGGCTGAAGCGCAGGTGATAGCGGGATTCTTTAATCGATTTGGCGGCAATGGCGGCAAGTTGTGCATCCTGGCTCTGCGTCAGACGACTGAACAACGCAACGTGCCAGGCGTCGATCAGCAGTTGACGAGCCAGGGTATCGGCGAAGTTGCCGTTCGGCTGTTCCACCAGCAGCAGGTTGCGGAACTCACGCTCGTCGCGGCCAAACGCCAGGGTGTCTTCATCCCCTTTGCCCTGACGCTCTGCGGCATAGCTGAGGAAATTGCGCGCCTGACCGAGCAGGTCGAGGCCAATGTTGGCCAGCGCAAGGTCGATTTCCAGCTCCGGCGCGTGACCGCACCAGGCAGAAAGACGCTGAGCCAGCACCAGGCAGTTGTCGCCAAGACGCAGCGCGTAGGTCGCAATCGGATCCTGATTCATCATTGCGGCCTCACATGTGCTCGATGCCGTCAGGCAGCGTATAGAAAGTCGGGTGACGGTAGATTTTGCTTTCCGCCGGGTCGAAAAATTCACCGCGATCTTCCGGCTGGGAGGCCACGATTTCGCTGGCCTTCACCACCCAGATTGAGCAGCCTTCGCTGCGGCGGGTGTAGGCATCGCGGGCATTTTCCAGCGCCATGCGATCGTCGGCGGCGTGCAGGCTGCCCACGTGACGGTGGGATAACCCCTGTTTGCTGCGAACGAACACTTCATATAACGGCCAGTAGACATTGCTCATCGTTGTTCTCCTTACGCCACTTTGCGGGCCTGTTGTTTTTCGGCGTGCGCCAGCGCGGCTTCCCGCACCCATGCGCCCTCTTCCCAGGCTTTACGCTTGGCGGCCAGACGCTCGTGGTTGCACACGCCGCGTCCGTTAATCACTTCATTAAATTCGTGCCAGTCGATTTCGCCGAAACGATACTGACCGGTGGCTTCATCCAGATGCAGGTCTTTATCCGGCACGGTCATGCCGAGCATTTCCACCTGCGGGACGGTGTTGTCGACAAAGCGCTGACGCAGTTCGTCGTTACCAAAGCGTTTGATTTTCCATGCCAGGCTCTGGGCGCTGTTCGGGGAGTTGTCGTCGTTCGGCCCGAACATCATCAGTGCCGGCCACCAGAAACGGTTGATCGAGTCCTGCAGCATCTGACGCTGATCTTCGCTGCCCTGCGACAGCGCCATGCAGGCTTCAAAGCCCTGACGCTGATGGAAACTCTCTTCCTTACAGATCTTCACCATCGCGCGGGCATACGGACCGTAAGAGGTACGGCACAGCGCCACCTGGTTAACGATGGCGGCACCGTCAACCAGCCAGCCGATCACGCCGATATCGGCCCAGTTCAGCGTCGGATAGTTAAAGATGGAGGAGTATTTCATGCGCCCGTCGAGCATCTTCTGATACAGATCTTCGCGGGCGCAGCCGAGAGTTTCTGCCGCGCTATAGAGGTACAGACCGTGCCCGGCCTCGTCCTGCACTTTCGCCAGCAGAATGGCTTTGCGGCGCAGCGTCGGAGCGCGGGTGATCCAGTTGCCTTCCGGCAGCATGCCGACGATCTCAGAATGCGCGTGCTGACCAATCTGGCGGATCAGGGTTTTGCGATACGCCTCCGGCATCCAGTCCTGCGGCTCGATGGCCGTCTCTTCGGCGATGCGCGCTTCAAAGCGTTGTTCTTCAGTCACATTGTCACCTTTATGATTCCCATTTGATTCACACAATGCGTTTTTGTGAATCATATTGTTTATAAGAAGTTACATAATGGTTAACTAAAACCCCAAGAAAGGTTTGTGTATTCTGTGAGCCATATCGCAAAGCAAATTACTTTATTCAACATTTACAGACATATAACGATTTACCGCATCGCTATCACGATCTCATTGTTAACAAATTATTAAATTATGGATTGCATTTTATGATTCACAGTCAAACTATATATAGCGATACGACGTAACATTTTACGGAGAGACCAAATGCAGCAGTTAACCAGTTTCTTATCAGGCAGCTGGCAGTCAGGCCGGGGGCGTGAGCGCCAGATCCATCACGCCATTACCGGCGAAGCGCTGTGGGAAGTAACCAGCGAAGGGCTGGATATGGCGCAGGCGCGCCGCTATGCCATTGAGCACGGCGGTGCAGCGCTTGGCAAAATGACCTTTGTCGAACGCGCCGCGATGCTGAAAGCAGTGGCAAAACATTTGCTGGAACAAAAAGAAGTCTTTTACGCCCTTTCAGCCGAAACCGGTGCCACTCGCGCCGACAGCTGGGTGGATATTGAAGGCGGGATCGGCACGCTGTTTACCTACGCGGGCCTGGGCGCACGCGAACTGCCGGACGACGTGCTGTGGCCGGAAGATGAGCTGATTCCGCTGTCGAAAAACGGCGGTTTTGCGGCGCGTCACGTGCTGACCGCGAAATCTGGCGTGGCGGTGCACATCAACGCCTTTAACTTCCCCTGCTGGGGAATGCTGGAAAAACTGGCGCCAACGTGGCTCGCCGGAATGCCAGCGATCGTCAAACCTGCTACTGCCAGCGCGCAGGTCACGCAGGCGATGGTGAAAGCCATTATCGATAGCGGACTGGTGCCGGACGGTGCCATCAGCCTGATTTGCGGCGGTGCGGGCGACCTGCTGGATCAGCTCGATTTCCAGGACGTGGTGACCTTTACCGGCTCGGCGCAGACCGGACAGTCGCTGCGCGTGCATCCGAACATCGTTAAAAATTCCATCCCGTTCACCATGGAAGCAGACTCCCTTAACTGCTGCGTGCTCGGCGAAGACGTGACACCGTCACATCCTGAGTTTGCCCTGTTCATCCGCGAAGTGGTGCGGGAAATGACCGCCAAAGCGGGCCAGAAATGTACCGCTATTCGCCGCATTATCGTGCCGCAGGCGCAGATTGACGCCGTCAGCGAAGCGCTGATCGCTCGTTTGCAAGGCGTGAAGATGGGCGACCCGGCGGTTGAAGGTGTGAAAATGGGGTCTCTGGTCAACGCCGATCAGCGTGCCGACGTGCAGGAAAAAGTCGATTCGTTGGTCCAGGCCGGATGTGAAGTTCGTCTTGGCGGTAAAGCGGACCTGCAGGCCGCCGGGGCATTCTTCCCGCCGACGCTGTTATTCTGCCCGCAGCCGGATGAGAGCCCTGCCGTTCACGCGGTGGAAGCCTTTGGTCCGGTCGCCACGCTGATGCCTTATCAGGATCGCAATCATGCACTGACGCTGGCCCGCGCCGGTCAGGGCAGCCTGGCGGGCACGCTGGTCACCGCAGACGGACAGCTCGCCCGCGAATTTATTCTCGGCGCGGCGCGTGCGCATGGTCGTATTCAGATCCTTAACGAAGAGTCTTCTAAAGAGTCCACCGGTCACGGTTCCCCGCTGCCGCAGCTGGTTCACGGCGGTCCGGGTCGCGCAGGCGGCGGCGAAGAGCTGGGTGGCCTGCGCGCAGTGAAGCATTATCTGCAACGTACCGCTATTCAGGGCAGTCCAACCATGCTTGCCAGCATCGGCAAACAGTGGGTTCGCGGCGCGCAGGTGCAGGAAGACCGCATTCATCCGTTCCGTAAATACTTCGAAGAGCTGCAGCCGGGCGACAGCCTGCTGACTCCGCGCCGCACCATGACCGAAGCGGATATCGTCAATTTTGCCTGCCTGAGCGGCGATCACTTCTACGCTCACATGGACAAAATTGCCGCTGCAGAATCCATCTTCGGCGAACGCGTGGTTCACGGCTACTTCGTGATTTCCGCAGCGGCTGGCCTGTTCGTCGATGACGGCGTGGGCCCGGTTATCGCCAACTACGGGATGGAAAACCTGCGCTTTATTGAGCCGGTGAAGCCTGGCGACACCATTCAGGTACGCCTGACCTGCAAACGCAAAACCATCAAGCGCCAGAAAACCGCCGAAGAGAAGCCAACCGGCGTGGTGGAATGGTCTGTTGAAGTCTTCAATCAGCATCAGCAGGCGGTGGCGCTGTACTCCATTCTGACGCTGGTCACCCGCCAGCAAGGGGATTTCTAACCTTCCCGCGACCGGGCTGCGGCCCGGTCAGCAAATCGTCCAACCTGGCAAATCTGACAAAACATCTGGCAGGAGCAGGCAAACCTGTTTTCCTGCCTGCTGTTACTTTGAGCATGTCGCAACTGAACACAACTCCTAATAATCACTATAAGATGAGGTTTACGATGGCATCTTTTTCCGCTCGTAAGACGGCGCTGGCCCTCGCGGTCGCCCTGATTTGCAGTTGGCAAACACCCGTATTCGCACATGGCGGCGAAGCCCATATGCTGCCGATGGACAAAACGCTGCAGGACTTTGGCGCAGACGTGCAGTGGGATGATTACGCCCAGATGTTCACCATTGCCAAAGACGGCGCTTACGTGAAGGTTAAGCCTGGCGCGAAAACCGCCGTGGTGAATGGTAAAACCCTGACGCTGCAAGTTCCTGTGGTGATGAAGAACAAGAAGGCCTGGATTTCCGACACCTTTATCAACGACGTGTTCCAGTCCGGCCTGGATCAGACTTTCCAGGTCGAGAAGAAACCCCACCCACTGAATGCCCTGACCGCGAACGAAATTAAAGAAGCCGTGGAGATCGTCAAAGCCTCCCCGGATTTCAAACCGAACACCCGTTTTACCCAAATTGCGCTGGTTGAGCCGGAAAAAGCCAAAGTATGGAATTTTGTAATGACCGGGGCCGCCGTGGATGAACCGCGCCTGGCGAACGTCACCATGCTGGATGGCAAACACGTTATCGAAAGCCAGGTCGATTTGCAGAGCAAGAAAGTGCTGCACTGGGAGCCGATTAAAGACGCTCACGGCATGGTGCTGCTGGACGATTTCACCACCGTGCAGAACGTGATCAACGCCAGTAAAGAGTTTGCTGATGTGCTGAAAAAGCACGGCATTAGCGATACCACCAAAGTCATCACCACCCCGCTGACCGTAGGTTATTTCGACGGTAAAGATGGCCTCAAGCAGGAAGACCGCCTGCTGAAAGTGGTGAGCTATCTGGACGTGGGCGACGGCAACTACTGGGCGCATCCGATTGAGAACCTGGTGGCAGTGGTTGATTTAGAGCAGAAGAAAATCATCAAGATTGAGGAAGGTCCGGTAATTCCTGTGCCGCTGACGCCGCGCCCTTATGATGGCCGCGATCGCGTAGCGCCGAAAATCAAACCGCTGGACATTATTGAACCGGAAGGCAAGAACTACACCATCACCGGCGATATGATCCACTGGCAGAACTGGGATTTCCACGTGCGTCTGGATTCCCGCGTCGGGCCAATTCTGTCTACCGTGACCTATAACGACAACGGTACCAAACGCAAAGTGATGTACGAAGGCTCGCTCGGCGGGATGATCGTTCCTTACGGCGACCCGGACGTGGGCTGGTACTTTAAGGCGTATCTCGATTCCGGCGACTACGGGATGGGAACTCTGACCTCTTCCATCGCCCGCGGCAAAGATGCGCCATCCAACGCCGTGTTACTGGATGAAACCATCGCCGACTACACCGGCGCACCGATGGATATTCCACGCGCTATCGCCGTGTTCGAGCGCTACGCCGGGCCGGAGTATAAGCATCAGGAAATGGGTCAGCCGAACGTCAGCACCGAACGCCGTGAGCTGGTGATCCGCTGGATCAGCACCGTTGGCAACTACGACTACATCTTTGACTGGGTGTTCCACGATAACGGCACTATCGGTATCGACGCGGGCGCAACCGGTATTGAGGCTGTCAAAGGCGTGCTGGCGAAAACCATGCACGATCCAAGCGCCAAAGATGACACCAAATACGGCACGCTTATCGACCACAACATCGTCGGTACCACCCACCAGCACATCTACAACTTCCGTCTCGATCTGGACGTGGATGGCGAAAACAACCGCCTGGTGGCGATGGATCCTGACGTGAAGCCAAACACCGCTGGCGGCCCGCGCACCAGCACCATGCAGATCGACCAGCACAATATCGATACCGAGCAGGAAGCCGCGCAGAAGTTCGATCCCGGCACCATTCGCCTGCTGAGCAACACCACCAAAGAGAACCGCATGGGCAATCCGGTTTCGTACCAGATTATCCCTTACGCAGGCGGGACTCACCCGGTGGCGACAGGCGCGAAATTTGCTCCTGACGAGTGGATTTACCATCGCCTGAGCTTTATGGATAAACAGCTGTGGGTCACCCGATATAAACCGGACGAGCGCTATCCGGAAGGCAAATATCCGAACCGCTCAACCCACGACACCGGGCTGGGTCAGTACACCAAAGACAATGAATCGCTGGATAATCAGGATGATGTGGTGTGGATCACGACGGGAACCACCCATGTCGCCCGCGCCGAAGAGTGGCCGATTATGCCAACCGAATGGGTTCACGCGCTGCTGAAACCGTGGAACTTCTTCAACGAAACGCCGACGCTTGGCGAGCCTAAAAAGTAAAATCGGTGAGGGAGTTTGATTGCCTGATACGCTTTCAATCTCCCTCATTCAAACCTTTTCTCTGCCTACGTTTAGCCGGCAGGCGTTGTGATTTTCAGGGTATCAGAAGGTTCGGCCGGCGTGACCCCGGCCTCCTCCTCACCAGAAAGCACATTGCTCTCAGCAAGACGCAGATCCAGCATATACTCTTTGCCCAGAATCTTTCCGTCACCAAACCACGTAACGCCACGCAGCGTCAGCAGGGGTTGACTGTCCGTTTGAACCAGCCGCTCTCCCGCGCCGCCCACCAGAGTAAAACTCGTCGCCTGCACCTCTTCGGCACTGAGCTTAACGCTGCTTTTGGCCTGGTAAAGGGTTTGCACCGACTTCAGGTAGTCTTCGGCATAGCTGGCAACGATCTGCCTGATTTGCTGCTGGTATTGCGCATAGCTTTGCGCACCCGAGCTGAGATTGGCCGCGATAACCGCATAAAGCTGCGCTGTGGCCTGCGTCACGGCAATTCTGACTCGCCCGTCGCGAAGAAATGCCGCACTGTTAAAAACTCGCTTCTCCTCCGCCACGCTGCTTTCATCTGCCCAGAACAGCCAGCGGGAGGGTTTCTCGGCCCTCTTTTTCTCCCCCGCGTGGCCGAACTGCCAGTAATCATTGGTATCGACGGGCTGAAAAACCGAAGTAGCCAGATAGACAGTGCAGGCAACCTGCTGCTGGGCTTTTTCATGATTAATTAACAGGGAAAGCGTCCCCGCCGATTTAGGTATCCGAGTCACAGAGATTTTATTAGCAATTAAAACCTCGTTAACCTCCTCCTGGGTTCTTTGACCGCGCGCCAGGCTGCAAATTTGATTCATCAGAAAATCATCGCGCTTGTCATCAATAAGCGGAGTCATTTCAAGCAGCGTATCGGAAATAATATTCCAGGCAGGCACGCTAATGGATTTTGTCGCCAGGCTGTCGACATTGGCACAGCCTTGCCCTGCATACAGGAAAAACAGACCGCACAATGCGGTCTTAAAGATAACGTTCATAAAAGCGTGGTTCCGCTATTAAAGATTGATAACTTCCACCGTCACGCGACGATTCGGCGACAGGCATTCAATCAATGAGGGTGACAAGTTGCCCGCACAATTCACGTTCGGCATGGCATCGCCCTTGCCGTAGGTTTCAATCTTTGATGCAGGAACGCCTTTCACGATCAAAGCCTGCTTGACGGAATCAGCGCGAGCCAGGGACAATCTGCGATTTTGCTCCGGCTGGCCGATACGATCCGTATAACCAGACACCAAAACTCGTTTGCCCTGCAGGCTGCCTGCCGTCAACTCATTGGCCAGGAGATCCACCTCACGTAAACCTTCGACGCTCAGGGTTGAACTGGAGAAAGCGAACAGGCTCGATGCGCTCAACTCCTTATGCACGTAGACCTGCTTCTGCGCGACGGGATCTAACTGCATAAGGCAGTTGGCCGGCATGAAATAAAATTCCTGAGCGTGCATTTCGCTATCAAATAAGACTTTAAACTGACAGGTCAACACGCTTTGATCTTTTTTCGTGAAATTGAAAATATAATCCCACTCTTTAACCTTGAATATGCCCTCATGGAAATGTGGCGTTCCCAGCAGTTCATAAACCTGAGCCTTAGTCATTCCCGAGCGGATTTGTTTAAGATTATCCAGATTAACGAAGCTGCCTTCTGTGCGAACGGCGTTTTGTTGCTCCGGGAAAACCGGGTGCTGCGTTTTTCCTTCCGCAGAGATGTCGCTTATTGAGCGGGTGCAGGCGGATAATGATACCGTTGCGGCAATAAAGAGAGTGGCGCGAATAATACCGGTGTAATTCATAGTTAACTTCCTGATGAGGTAGTGATACTCCCCGGCATCCGCTGCCGGGGATTCTTTTTCAAATGCCAGTGATTACCACTGATAGCCCACACCGACTGCAGCGCCCGTGTCGCCACGGCTGTTGGTGGTACCCGAGAGTTTTGTCACCCACTTGCCATTGTCGGAGATCGTCGAGACGCCCAGCGCAATCGCGGATTCTCCCTGGTAGGTTCCCCCCGCCAGGCCGACCATACTGGCCCCGGCCTGGTATGGCTGCGGTAAGCCAGCCATCGCCATCGCCCCGGCGATCCCGGCACTTAGTTTGTTTTTCTGATCGTCGACCATGTTTTTCAGATCGTTAAACTTGTTATTGGTGTACTGCGTCGCGGCGCTGGCGCTGTCTTTCAACTGACCCACGTTGACCGCATCGGTATTTTGCGTACCCGCTGCAACATGCGTCACCTGACGTTCGCTTCCGGCCGAGCCCATTGAAACGCTGTTATCGCGATCCGTGGTTGAGTTATTACCCAGCGCCACGGCGTTGCTGTGCGAAGATTTAGCCTTAGTGCCCAGCGCGAGGCTGTTATCCCCACTGGCAACAGCACCGGCCCCGCCAGCCACCGAGTCTTTGCCGGTCGGCGCGGGTTTTTCGTGCTGGCTGGTATTGTTCACCTGGAACATGCCCTCTTTGCCATCCGCGATATTAGTGACATTTTGGCTCACACCGTCCAACTGAGACTTGTTCACCGCATCGCTCGGCGCAACCCCGTTTGCCACGTTGGTCATCACTACGCCACCGGTACCGGTGGTGCTGTCGTGAAGATCCCCTGCGAGCACGACCTTGTTGTAGTTAATCCGTCCATCGGCGTGCTTATCGTATTTCACCGCGCCTTCATTCAGCTCCCCCATTCCCGCCTCGATTTTCTCAACGGCCTGATTGGTGGCATACAGCTGCGAACCGTTGATCGCATCCGTACTGGTATCGCTCAGGCGCCCGGCCGCCACGTTGGTTATCGTGCGCTCGTTACCTTCGCTTCCGACGCTGACCGTGCTGGTAGGCGTACTTCCAGCAAAGGCGTACTGCTCACCGCGAATCGTCACGCCCGCAGTCCCCTGCGCGGCCGATGTGGTCGAGTTTGCCCCCAGCGCAACGTCCCCGGCATGGTTAGCAACGGCGTTTGCACCCAGTGCTATCGCGCTGTTTTCGGCAGCCTTCGCCCCGTCGCCCATCGCAATGGAAGAAGTGCCTCCGGCATAAGCTTCCGGGCCGACCGCGATAGCGTCTGTCCCTACTGCCCGGGAGTCATCTTTTACTGAATTAGCGTGGAAATACTTCACGCCACCGTAGTAAAACTCGCTAGTGACTTCCCTGAGCTGCTGGACGTTGACGGCATCGCTGTCATTTTCCCCACGCGCCAGATTGGTGATTCTCGTGCCGCCGGTTTTGGTCTCGCTGTTAAAGGTGCTTCCGCCCAGGCTGACGCTGTTGTAATTGACGATGCCCTCAGGGCTGACGTCATACTTAACGGCCGCAGAGTTCAGCGTGTCGATGGCCTGATTGGTGGCGTGCAGCTGGCTGCCGTTAACCGCATCGGTGCTCAGATCGGAAAGCTCCCCCGCAGCAACATGGGTCACCAGGCGCTCTTTGCCTGCAGCGCCGACGCTGACCTGACTGGTCGGCGTCGCGCCCGCGAAATTATAGATTTTGCCCGCAATGGTCGTGCTGGCGGTGCCTTTGGTGGCCGCAGTGACGGAACCAGCCCCCAGCGCAACGTCATCCTCATTCACGGCCACGGATTGAGTGCCCAGCGCCAGCGAGGTTTTACCCGTTGCTTTTGCGCCGCTGCCGAAGGCGTACGCAGAGTGGCCTTTGGCTTCTGAATTGTGACCATAGGCACCGGAATTGAGGCCGGAGGCATTGGCCTTATAGCCGATTGACGAGCTGAACTGTGCCGACGCCGCTGCCTCAGAGCCGAGCGCCAGGCTGTCTTCACCACTGGCCGATGCTTTTGCACCCACGGCAATGGCTCTGTCAGCCAGAGACTTTGCCGTGTCGCCCATGGCCACGCCGCTGTTTCCCGTCGCTTCGCTGAAGTAACCTACCCCGACAGCTTTAGTGCCATTGGTTAGAGTATTAGTGCCAATTGCCACGCCGCTGGAACCTAACGTTGTCGCCTTATTGCCAATAGCGATGCCATCATTTGTTGCCTTCTCGGCGTCACCCACGCTTGCCTGGTTACCGAGCGCTAACCCGTAATTGCCCCCCCAGGTTTTAGCGCCATATCCGAAAGCCGCGCCGTGAAATGCCAGCGCCTCCGCGCCCTGACCAACCGCGGTTGCCAGCGCCCCGTTCGATTTGGCACCGTTGCCTACCGCAATTCCGCTGACGCTGGTTGCTGAGGCTTCAT
Organism: Enterobacteriaceae bacterium 89; assembly: GCA_014156375.1. Classification (GTDB taxonomy): domain Bacteria; phylum Pseudomonadota; class Gammaproteobacteria; order Enterobacterales; family Enterobacteriaceae; genus Scandinavium. Next base: position 20,915 of record RQJH01000002.1, read on the forward strand.
TACCAAAAACCGTACTCGAGTTGCCGGTAGCTCTGGCACCTGTACCAATCGCAATGGAACCCACCGCGGAGGATGAATAGGCCCTGGAGCCAATGGCGATAGAGTCGGTTGACGATGCATTACTCTGACTTCCGATGGCGATGGTGCGTTCGGTCAGACCACCCGTCATCGCGCCACCTGACATAGCTCCGGTTCCTAAGGCGATACTATCGATGCCTCTTGCCGCGCTTGATGAACCGATAGCCAGCGAACGCATGGAGACAAAGGTTTCCGTGCCATTTGAATAGGTATATCCGGAGATGGCATTTTTCCCCATCGCGATGGCTTCAACCTGGCTTGCCCTCGCGCCTTCCCCAAGAGCAAGGGTATTTTTTTCGGTTGCCTGAGCTTTTGGCCCAATGGCGATGGAATGGGCCGAACCCGTTGCTTTTCCGCCATTAATAGAGGTATTTGTGATGACACCGCCGTCAAGCAGGTCATCTTTGTCTCCCGTCTCCGCAACCCAGGCGTCCGCCGGGAAGGAGATTAAGGCTGCCGCTACCGCCCCCACAATGCCACTTACGCGTTTAATAGAGCGAAGTGAATTTGTCTGTTTTCCTTTTGCTGAGGAGAGTTCGCCAGCCACTACCGACGTGCGAAGGGTTGGATTCCATATTATCCGATAGATTGTATTCATGATGACTCCTGCCACTTCCTGTGAAATAGCGTTAATTTTCGTTTACCGTTGGTGGGGACACCAACTCATTGAGAACTGTTTTAAAATGGCTTCCAGGCCATTCATTAAATGGCACTATCAACATTAGCTTTATTAAAGGAGCCTGATTCAGGCCGGTTCTTTATAATACAAAGGGATAATATCCTGGTATTCGATGAGATATCCCTGAGATCTTGAATAGTGAATAAACCCTTCCGGCAAACCCAGCATTTGAATTTTTTTATTCAGGCCAGTAAATACCTGCCATAAACGCTGCGTTGATGGACTTAAATCATTGGCCTCCCATATAGATCTCAGTAATTCCTCCTTGGTGACGGGCTGGTTTCTTGCGTTGTTCAACAGATAAAGAAAAAGGTTCAGCATCGTATCGTTAAAAAATGTCGCACCAAAAATCAAATTCCTCTCCGAGCCGTTGGATGACAATCTGTAGAAACATTTATTTTCGATGTCGAAATGGAACTCTCTTCCAATCAAATATCCATATAGTTGGTAGTTCATTACGGGCAACCAGGTTGGTACATCAACTCATTTGTAAAAAACCCTACATATTTTCTGGCAATTATAGGGAGGATGCATCGGTAATCAACGCTAACCCCAGGCTTTTTGAGCGCCAGATAAAACCCTCATCGGCAGTGGCTTAACCATTTCGCACCGCGACGGCTCAACATTTTATTCTGCAAACCTTAAACGGACAGATATTTACTCCAAAAAGCATAACAACGAAAAGCTCAGCAAAATATTCTCTATTTATCCGTCTCTCAGACAAAATCTCTGCCACCCGTGGACAAACCATGAATCTTCATGAGTTATCACTCGCGTTATGAGTTTCTTCTCACTTCCCGTTACGCCTTTCGCGCGACTTCACAACGAACAGCACCGCTTTTCCGCTATCGGGGGAGAACGTGAAGAAATTCTGCCTCACCGGAAACCAGAGCGGGACTAACGTGTTCTAAAGTAATCTTAATTAGGTTCAATAGATTGATAAGTATGGATATTCACGGTCTTTTTTCTTTTCACCTAAGGTTCCGTGGCGGATGCGCCTGCGAGGCTCCTTTCGAAAACAGCAATGGTCTACACTGAAATCGTAAAAGGATGAGGGTTTCACCAGATGAGAAGTCTCTATTTGATTGAAGACAAGGTCATTTATTCACCGGACACCTCCCGCATATGGCCAGTCAACAACCCACAGGCGTATGTGACGCTTTACGTTCCTGCCAGCCAATGTTTGCTGCTGTTGATAACCCACGCCGAAGAAGTGTTAACGCAGCCCTTTTTGAGTTACGAGGTTTGGGAGAAAAATGGCCTTTACGTCAATACCAATACGCTTTATCAAAACATTGCCGTATTGCGAAAATCCCTAAAACAAGCCGGTCTCAATCAGGAGGTCATTAAAACAATTCCGCGCATGGGGCTGAAGTTTATTGGTAATTACCGCATCGTCCTTGAGGAGGAACCGCTGCAGACAAGCCCTGAGATTGCGCAAGAAGCGTTGGCAGCGCCTGAAAAAGAGCCAAAGTGCATCGATTCACAGACCGCAGAGCGCACTTCCACCGCCAACTCATTCCGCCCTGCGATTTTTTCAGGAGCTATGCTTCCGTGTTTCCTGATAGCCGCCTGCTTAGCGACGATAGGGTTTCAGTACAGGAATCAACATCATTATGATTCCGATCTGTTTAATGACTATCGCTATATCGGCAATACGGACGACTGTCGTCTTTATTCATCCTATCCTGACAAAGAGATTAGCTTAAAAGTATTTCACTACTTTTCTGAATCACCGGAATTTCATTGCGCCAAGAATGAGTCCGTCCTGTTGACCTTAAACAGACAATATCGCGTCAGTTCAGCGGTAAAATGCCTTGGAGAGATTAAAAATCCGGATGCATCCTGCGTCACCTGGATCTACAGAGATGCACACAATGATAAGTCATAAGGTAAAATTACTGTGGGGAGTCGCGTGCATCAGTTTACTGGCGGCGATTGCGAGCACCTGGAAGAATTATTCCACAGCAGATCGATTTTCTTGTCAGGGGCAAACTTACATCATCGGAAATAATGCCGTCACCTCCGCCCTATACCGTTTGACGCTGGCAGAAGGGAAAGGGAAGTTTGATATTACTTCGCATGTTAATCAGCCGGGAAAGCCAGAACTGTCATTCCAGAGCGTGGTGCTTTTTAATTATCTCTATAAAGATGAAAATATTATTATGGTTTCTCAATCAGACAATACGCAGTCGGAAAAGGTCAAAGAGGCGATGAATATACCTGACTTTTTTATGTACAGCGGACGCGGGCTGGAGCTCAGATTGAGCCCACTCAACAGGAATAGCTATCTGCTTTCCTATGGAGGATCGCCACACTTATATTGCAAAAAAGCGCAGCTGAAGTGAGTAGCCTGCGATAAATCGCAGGCTCAATAGAACTCAATCAGTAGCGCACGCAAACCGACTTGGTTTCGCACCAGCCGTCCAACCAGTCGGGGCCGAAGTCGCGTCCGGTGCCGGACTGCTTCATGCCACCGAACGGCAGGTTGGCGTCGATCAGCGTATGGCTGTTGACCCACACGGTGCCGGCCTGCAGACGGTCGGTGTAGCTCATCGCCTGTGAAATATTCTGCGTCCAGACGCTGGCGGTCAGACCATATTCCGTTTCGTTTGCCAGTCGCAGGGCCTCTTCGCCATCCGCCACGCGCACCAGGTTAACTACCGGACCAAACACTTCTTCACGAGTCAGACGCAGTTTGGCATCCGGGTTCACGACCAGCGTAGGACGAATGTAGTAGCCCTCCCCATCCGGGCCGGAGTTACCACCAATCAGCTCGGCATGATTTTGTTCGGCCTCGTGCAGGAACGCCGCCACTTTGTCGCAGTGGGCACGGGAAGCGAGCGGGTTAATCATCGCGCTTTCTGACATCCCCGGACCGACGGTCAGTGATTTCACCGCCTGCTCAAAGCCCGTCACCAGGGTGTCGAACAGCGGCGCTTCAATGTAGATACGTGAACTGGCGGCGCATACCTGGCCCTGGTTGAGGAAACTGCCCATCATCAGTCCTTCAATCACCCACTGCGGATCGGCATCTTTCAGCACGATGGCCGGGTTTTTACCACCCAGCTCCAGCGTCACCCGGGTCAGCCTGTCGGCTGCGGTGCGGGCGATCTGTTTGCCGGTCTGTGTGGAGCCGGTGAAGCTCACTTTGGCGACATGCGGATGAGACGTCAGCGCTGAACCACATTCAGCACCGCTCCCCGTAACAACGTTGAACACGCCTTCCGGCACGCCTGCCTCTACAGCCAGTTCAGCCACACGCAGTAAAGTCAGCGGCGTAGTTTCGGATGGTTTAATCACGATGCAGCAGCCGGCGGCCAGCGCAGGCATCACCTTCCACATGCCAATCATCAGCGGGAAGTTCCACGGCACAATGCCTGCCACTACGCCAACGGGCTCTTTGCGCGTCCACGCCTGATAGCGTGCTCCGGCAGGCAGCGGGATCGAAACATCCAGCGTCTGTCCGGTGATTTTGGTCGCCAGCCCGGCGGTGTAACGCATCCAGTTCAGGGTACAGGCTACTTCGAAAGCGCGGGAAATGTTGATCGATTTACCCTGCTCCAGGGTTTCCAGCTGCGCCAGCTCTTCAGCGTGCGCTTCGACTAAATCAGCAAAACGCAGCAGAATGCGTTCACGCTGAGCCGGAAGCATGCCTGCCCAACGGCGATCGACAAAGGCTCGCCAGGCGGACATCACTGCCGCATCAACATCATCGCTGTTTGCATCAGCCGTTGAGGCGATGGCTTTTCCTGTCGCCGGATCCCAGACGGTCAGACGCTTGTCGCTGCGCGAAGCCTGCTGCTTCCCGTCAATAAAAAGCCCGTGCTGGCGCGCTAAAAACTGTTGCACGCTCTCAAGCAGCGCGACCTGTGAATCAGACATATCAGCTCCTTATTACCTTTCGCGGTTTCCATCAGTGTAGAGCCGAAGCGCCAGTTGTGTTTTTGTCTCTCTGTCATTCGCTTTGCCGCCTGTGACAGCCCTCGCAAAGAGTGACAATAGTCGCTGCGTCTTCTGTCACCAGTGAGACATCTTTCGTATAGTCAGCAAAACACACTTGTTCGCGCAACATTAATGCAACATTGTAAGAACACTTATCGACCGAGGCGGACTATGGCGCAGATGACCGGAGAGGAGCAGTTTCAGCAATGGCTCACCCAGATCAATCAGGAGTGCGGGAATTTTGCTGCGCGTCAGCTCGGCGGTGAGTTTATCGGGCATCTGGAAACGGGCTATACCCGGGCGATGAAGCTCAGTACGGTCACCACGGCCAACGTCAATCTGTACCGTACTCAGCGCGAAATTAAAGATCATAACGATGCGTGGTTTTATACCGTTTTCCAGCTGGAAGGCAGCGCGGTGATGGAGCAAAACGACAGGCAAACGGAGATCCACGCCGGTGATATCACCCTGATTGATGCTTCACGTCCCTGCTCTTTTTACTGGCAGGATAAATCCCGGCAGATCTCCCTGCTGCTGCCCCGTACTCTGCTGGAACAGCAGCTGCGCATGGGCGATGGTCACTGTGTTCAGCGGCTGGAGAAAACGCTGCCGATGGTGCAGCTCAGCCACAGGCTGATGCAGGAAAGCATGAATAACCGTGATTTATCGGGAATGGAAAGCGAGGCGGCGCTGGAAGCAATTGTCTGCCTGCTGCGTCCGGTGCTGCAACAGCAGGACGCCCCGTCGTCACGCCGGGAAAAGCAGTTCGATAAAATCGTGCAGCTGATTGATGAGCAGATCCAATCCGAAAGTCTGCGTCCGGAATGGCTGGCAAAAGAGACCGGAATGTCGGTGAGAAGCCTTTACCGCATGTTCGCCGATAAAGGTCTGGTGGTGGCTCAGTACATCAAAAATCGTCGTCTGGATTTGTGCGCCAAAGCGTTACGCCACGCCACCAGCGACGAAAAGCTGGCCGGGATTGGCTTCAACTGGGGCTTTACCGATCACAGCCACTTCTCTACCGCTTTTCGCCAGCGCTTTGGGGTGTCGCCTGGGGAGTATCGGAAGCAGCATCGTTGTTGAAACATTGCGCCGACATTTCCCCTCTCCCTGCCCCTCTCCCCAAAGGGGCGAGGGAATTCGTCAGTGCCCGTTTTTGGCGTATCTGATTATTTCTGTAACCACTTACCGTTAATGCCCTTCACATACTCACCCGGCTGCGCGCGGGACACCAGCTTTTGCCCGGCCATTTTGGCCACTTCATCGACCGGAATATTATTGCTGTCAGCCAGCTGCTGATAGCTCTCGCTGCGCGCGTCGTTGATGCTTTTCACCAGCGCCAGTGTCTCTTTATCCTGTTTAATCGGTGCCAGATAGCCGCTCAGCGTTTCGCCAACCCGGCCCTGGGCGCGGGCCTCTTCAAGCGTCAACGCCATGGCGCTTTGGCTCAGCAGCCCGAGGCTCAGCACAATCATTGTCAGTAATTTTTTCATGGCGGCCTCAGAACAAATCGCTGCGGGATTTCAGCAGATCTTCGACATCCTTATCGACTTTGATATGGATTTCATGCTCGATTTTGACGTTCATATTGATGGTGATCGGCTCTTTCGGCGCGGCCACCTCAATGCGCGGCGTGCATCCGCTCAGGGTTAACGCCGCGAGTCCACTCAGCATGGCGGTTCTCAGTTTCATTCTTGCTCCTTACATTCCTTACCTGCCCGGCAATGCGGCTGTGGCAGCGCCGCGTTTTGCTCAAGCCATGCCTGAAGATTGTCGCCAAAGCGCAGACTGCGCCAGAGTTCGAACACATTCTCTTCATGGGTATAGTTTAAATTCACCTTGCCGGTTTTGCCGTCGGCGCTGCTGGTGCCGGAAACGGTCGCCTGCAGCGTCAGCTTCCCAAGGTTATCCAGATTGATTTTGGTCCACGAATGGGTGATTTCCATATAGCGCAGCCAGTTGATCGCCGCACCCGCCGCCATATTATCGCGCACCACCGCATCGGCAGTGTCTTTATCGATACGCAGCGTCATCGGACCTGGGTTGGTCAGCCAGCCGTCTTTGATTATCCATTTTTCGTTATCGAGCCACAGCGGCAGCGCCCCGCTCACCGGACCGGACATCGCGAACTGTTTCGGGTTAACGGCGCTGATAAGCTCACTGGTCGAGATATTTTGCACGCGCAGCAGTGCAGGATCGTGCTGTGGCATCCGCAGCTGTAGCATCGACAATTTGCCACCAAGCAGGTCGACGTTCACATCACTTAACAACAGCGGATCGTTTTCAGTCCACGGGTAGCTGCCCTGCAGATCCGCCGTGAAATTATGCGCGGTCACCTGGTTAACGATTTCACCGATACGCAGCGAGACCGGACGGCGCGTGCCAAGCTGCCACACGCCCTGGCTGAAGCGGAACGGCAGAACGAAATCAACGCCGTTGATCTGGTTATCCGGCATCCAGGCGCTGCCGTTTTTCAACACTCCGTGACCACCGGCCTCAAAGCCCTGATCGGCGGCGGCAGAAAACGCCACCTGAGCATACAGCTCACCGTCGCGCAGGTTCATTTTCCAGTCCGGCGGAACCAGCGGCTGGAACACTGAAAGGGACTGCTTCGGCCACCATGCCTCGCCGCGCAGACGCTCTCCGTCCCAGCGTCCGCTTACCCGCACCGGACCAATCGCTGCGGCATGCAAGTCACCCTTAAACTGGAACCAGGTCGGATCGCGCCCATCAACGCTAAATTTCAGCGTTGACGGTGGCAGCACGCTGCCGCCGGTAAAGTGAGTTTCACCTGCGTCCATCGACAGCGCCCCGCTCAGCGAAGGATGTTGTTCATTACGGATCCAGTGAATGGGTTGATCGAGCACCAGCCGCGGTTTGCTGATGGTCATGGTGCCGTATTGCAGTTTGTCGAATCCCGTCGACAGGCTGTTCAGCACAATCGCGCTGTCGCGCCATTCGCCGTCGCCTTTAACGTCCCAGCGTGCCTGCATCGGGGTGAAGTTGCCATCCCCCCAGTAACGCCAGCGCCAGCGGCCTTTATCCGGTAAAAAGTTTTCCGCCTGTCCGTCGAGGTGCAGCACAAAATCACCCGTCTCCAGTTCATGCGCACGAAGGATCGCCTGCAGGCGACCGTCAACGCCCTGACTGCTGACGTGAACGCCAGCCAGCGGCCAGCGGGCTTCGTCGATATTCAGCGCATCAATCAGACGCCCACGGGAGCGCAACAGCGCGCCGGGTTCAAAATCGAGTCTTGGGTCAGTCAGCGGCCCGCTCAGCTTTGAGGGGAGAATGGCATACAGCACCAGATCGTCATATTTGACCTCGCCCGTCAGCTGTAGCGGCATCGCGCTGTTATCCATGCTGAGCGTGCCTGGACCAACGGTGAGCACGGCGTTGCCCTTACCGGCGACACCCTGGGTCAGCACGTTAAGCCGCCCGGCAATCTGCATCTTATCGATGCCCTGCTGCCAGTTATCTATTTTCACCCCGACACGCCCGCTGAGCGGGATTCCTTCGAGCCACGGCCAGTTCCAGCGACCGTCGCTGATGGTCAGACGCTCGCGGGTTAACTCCCACGGCAAATCGAGCAGCGGATCGGGATTGCCGCGCGCCATCACCACCAGTTGCCCCTGGTTTTCACGCCATTCCAGCTCGGCATCCACCAGCGCGGACGGTTCAGGCACTTCAAAGGTAGAAACCACATGCCCGCTCACTGGCAGACCATTCGGCACCAGCGGCATGGTGAATTCGCCCACCAGTTTGATCGGTGGACGGTCGTCCTGCACCTTCGCGCTAAACTGGCTGACCGTCAGCTCCTGGCCGCGCAGCCGGGCCTGAAGTTCAACCGCGTCGCCTTTATAATGCAGTGACTGGTTCGCTGGCGTCAGAGCAACCTCAAGTTTGCCCTGCCACTTTTCCCACGGCGACAGGCGAAGCCGGTCGATAGTCAGCCAGCTGTAAGGCAGCATTTTTTGCCATTCGGCGAGGCTGCGCGGAGCCCCTGGCGTGGGTGTGCTTTCAGGGAGTTTGCTCAGGCAGGCGGAGTTAATATCCAGAGCCCCGACGTGCAGCTGCCACCGGCTGGGATGAGAAAGTTCGACGTCGGTCACTTCCGCCAGCTGGCAATCGCCCACCAGATAGCGCAGCTCGGGCAGGCGAACAGAGTGACGGGTAAAACGCGGGCTATGATCGATAGCAATGCGGGTTCCGGCCGGTAGCCAGATCCCGGCAAGCGTCGGAACCCAGTGCGTCAGCGTCAACAGCAGCGTGAGCGGCAGCAGGATCAGTAGCAAAAGAAGCGCTATAGCGGCTTTCCATATCCCCTTCATGGGTGGTCAACATCCTGATTTTTTATGGTTAAAAGCCGAAGGAGCACGTATTGTGGCATGTTTAATTCGCAAGTCCAAAGTCACCGTCTGGTTTAAGCATAGTTGCTCTGATTGAGCCGACAGCGAGGATGGGTGAAACAGCGACAAATATTGCTCTACACTCACTATTATAAGCTCATGATTAAACAAAAGTTTAATATTTGTAAGATTATTTTAGTTATGCTACCGTGACGGTATTATCTCATCGGAGAAAAGTCTTATGAAAATCGCAGTTTACAGCACGAAGCAGTACGATAAAAAGTATCTGCAAGATGTTAATAATACATTTGGCTTTGAACTTGAATTTTTCGACTTCCTGTTAAGCGAAAAAACCGCCAAAACGGCTAACGGCTGTGAAGCGGTGTGTATTTTCGTCAACGACGACGGCAGCCGCCCGGTTCTGGAAGAGCTCAAAAAGCAAGGCGTTAAGTATATCGCGCTGCGCTGTGCCGGGTTTAATAACGTCGATCTGGATGCCGCAAAAGAGCTCGGCCTGAAAGTGGTTCGTGTACCAGCTTACTCTCCGGAAGCCGTCGCTGAACATGCGATTGGTCTGATGATGTCGCTGAACCGCCGCATTCACCGCGCTTATCAACGTACCCGTGATGCCAACTTCTCGCTGGAAGGTCTGTGTGGTTTCACGATGTATGGCAAAACCGCAGGCGTGATCGGCACCGGGAAAATCGGCGTCGCGACTTTACGCATTCTGAAAGGCTTCGGCATGAAGCTGCTGGCGTTCGATCCATACCCAAGCGCGGCGGCACTTGAGCTTGGCGTGGAGTATGTCGACCTGCCAACGCTGTTTTCCCAGTCGGATGTGATTTCCCTGCACTGCCCGCTGACTCCGGAAAACTATCATCTGCTCAACCAGAGCGCGTTCGATCAGATGAAAGACGGGGTGATGATCATCAACACCAGTCGCGGTGGTCTGATTGACTCCCAGGCGGCCATCGAAGCGCTGAAAACCCAGAAAATTGGCGCGCTGGGGATGGACGTGTACGAGAACGAACGCGATCTGTTCTTTGAAGACAAGTCTAACGACGTGATTCAGGATGACGTGTTCCGTCGTCTGTCCGCCTGCCACAACGTGCTGTTTACCGGACATCAGGCCTTCCTGACCGCCGAAGCGCTGACCAGCATCTCCGAAACCACGCTGGAGAACCTGCGTCAGGTCGACAACGGCGAAGCTTGCCCGAACGCGCTGGTTTAACCTTTCCTGCTCCCCGTCCCTCGGGGAGCACTTTCAGACAAACCCCACTAACCCTCCGCGTTTCAGAATGGCATCCTCGTTTAGAAGTATTTATTTGGTGAATATTGATGAGCAGTATCAAGATCTCCGTCGCGCTGCTGGCGACAGGAATGCTATTAGCCGGTTGTGTCTCAACCAGTAAAGTCACGACTCAGCCGGAACAGCTGCAGCACCATCGCTTTGTGCTGGAGAGCGTCAACGGGAAGGATGTCAATCAGGCTAAGCCGCTGGAGCTCAGCTTTGGCGAGAATATGTTTGTTTCCGGAAACATGTGTAATCAGTTTTCCGGCAATGCGAAGCTGTCAGACGGCGATATGAAAGTGAAGACCCTGGCCATGAGCCGGATGCTGTGCAGCGATCCGCAGCTCAACCAGCTCGACGCCCTGCTTGGCGCGATGCTGAAAGATGGCGTTCAGGTGGATTTAACTGAAAACCAGCTGACGCTCGCGACTTCTCACGATTCGCTGGTTTACAAGCTGTCTGACCTGATGAACTGAGGAAACTCAGTAGTTACCGCAGGTTCCGGTGGCAAGAGATTGCTCACTGCAGCGCTTGCCGTTGGGTAATGCACACATCCCGATGGCGGAACCATCAAGCTGACGGGCAACGGATAATGCCCCTCCGACCATCGCACAGTTGGCCTGCCCGGAGTCTGACATTGCGGCTCTCATGCCTGGCATAACGTGGGCCGCCGTGGCCTGTTGTTCTGGTTCACTGCTGCATGCGGATAACAACAGCGCCGCGCACCCTACCCAAAAAGCTGGTCGCATTCTTTCTCTTCCCCTGTCAAAACGTTCGCAAAACCTGTTCATAATAGGCAGCAAGCGGCCTGCCGTCGAGTGACGAAGCGCGCGTTTCGGCCTTCAGAAACAAATTCTCGCAATTTTCTGACGTATTCATTGATCTGATACCCGTTGCAGATAACCCCAAGGACACAAAAGCAAAAATGCCCTGCTCCGGGCTTTGCTAAAATAGAGGGATAACTACAGGACTCGTTGACGTATCACGGGTCCCTTTTCTTGCGCAATGTAAGGGTGTCATATGATCACAACTGACGGTAACGGCGCAGTCGCGTCGGTGGCGTTTCGCACCAGTGAAGTTATCGCCATCTATCCCATCACCCCAAGCTCTACCATGGCTGAGCAGGCGGATGCCTGGGCGGGCAATGGGCTGAAAAACGTCTGGGGCGATGTTCCCCGCGTGGTGGAAATGCAGTCGGAAGCCGGTGCCATTGCCGCCGTGCACGGCGCGCTGCAAACGGGTTCTCTGTCGACCTCCTTTACCTCGTCGCAGGGTCTGCTGCTGATGATCCCGACGCTGTACAAGCTCGCAGGTCAGCTAACGCCGTTCGTGCTGCACGTCGCGGCGCGTACAGTTGCCACTCACGCATTGTCTATCTTCGGCGATCACTCGGACGTGATGTCCGTGCGCCAGACCGGTTTTGCGATGCTTGCCGCAGGTAGCGTGCAGGAAGCGCAGGACTTTGCGCTGATCTCTCACGTAGCCACGCTGAAAAGCCGCGTACCATTTATTCATTTCTTTGATGGTTTCCGCACCTCGCACGAAATCAACAAAATCGTCCCGCTGGCGGACGACACCATCCGTAATTTGCTGCCGCAGGCAGAAATCGATGCCCATCGTGAGCGCGCGCTAAATCCGGAACATCCGGTAATTCGCGGTACATCTGCCAACCCGGATACCTATTTCCAGTCCCGCGAAGCCACCAACCCATGGTATGACGCCACCTACGATCACGTGCAGCAGGCGATGGACGACTTTGCTGCCGCAACCGGTCGTCAGTACCAGCCGTTTGAATATTACGGCCACCCGCAGGCCGAACGCGTGATTGTGCTGATGGGCTCCGCTATCGGCACCTGCGAAGAAGTGGTAGACGAACTGCTGACTCGCGGTGAGAAAGTCGGCGTGCTGAAAGTCCGCCTGTATCGCCCGTTCTCCGCAAAACATCTGATTGCCGCTCTGCCTGAAACGGCGAAAACCGTTGCCGTTCTTGACCGTACCAAAGAACCGGGTGCGCATGCCGAGCCGCTGTATCTCGATGTGATGACGGCGCTGGCAGAAGCCTTCAATTCCGGCGAACGCGAAACGCTGCCGCACGTGATTGGCGGTCGCTATGGCCTCTCTTCCAAAGAGTTCGGCCCGGACTGCGTGCTCGCGATTTTCAACGAACTGAGCGCAACGAAGCCTAAACCGCGCTTCACCGTGGGTATTTACGACGACGTCACCAACCTTTCTCTGCCGCTGCCGGAAAACACTTTGCCTTCAACCGCCCGTCTTGAAGCGCTGTTCTATGGACTGGGCAGCGACGGCAGCGTGTCGGCCACCAAGAACAACATCAAGATCATCGGTAACTCCACGCCGTGGTACGCGCAGGGCTATTTCGTTTATGACTCGAAGAAAGCCGGTGGGCTGACCGTTTCCCATCTGCGCGTCTCCGATACGCCGATTCGTTCCGCGTATCTGGTTTCACAGGCCGATTTTGTTGGCTGTCACCAGCTGCAATTTATTGATAAATACCAGATGGCCGAGCGCCTGAAGCCCGGCGGTATTTTCCTGCTCAACACCCCGTACAGCGCGGATGAAGTCTGGGCTCGCCTGCCGCAGGAAGTGCAGGCAGTGCTGAACCAGAAGAAAGCGCGCTTCTACGTGGTCAACGCGGCGAAAATCGCCCGCGAATGTGGCCTCGCGGCGCGCATCAACACCGTAATGCAGATGGCATTCTTCCAGCTGACCCAGGTTCTACCGGGCGACAGCGCGCTGGCGGAGCTACAGGGCGCAATCGCCAAAAGCTACAGCAGCAAAGGTCAGGAACTGGTCGAGCGCAACTGGCAGGCGCTGGCAATGGCCCGCGAAAACCTGGCGGAAGTGCCTTTGCAGCCGGTCAACGCCACCAGCCCGAACCGCCCTCCGGTGGTGTCCGATGAAGCGCCTGATTTCGTTAAAACCGTCACCGCCGCGATGCTGGCCGGACTGGGCGATGCCCTGCCCGTTTCCGCCCTGCCGCCGGACGGCACCTGGCCGGTGGGCACCACCCGCTGGGAAAAACGCAATATCGCCGAAGAAATTCCTATCTGGAAAGAAGATCTCTGCACTCAGTGCAACCACTGCGTAGCGGCATGCCCGCACTCGGCTATCCGCGCGAAAGTGGTTTCACCGGAAGATATGGAAAATGCCCCGGCCAGCCTGCACTCACTGGATGTCAAATCCCGCGACATGCGCGGGCAAAAATACGTGCTGCAGGTCGCACCGGAAGACTGCACCGGCTGTAATCTGTGCGTGGAAGTCTGCCCGGCGAAAGACCGCCAGGATCCGAATATCAAGGCCATCAATATGATGTCGCGCCTTGAGCACGTCGAAGAAGAGAAAGCGAACTACGACTACTTCCTGGCGCTGCCGGAAATCGATCGCAGCAAGCTGGAGCGCATTGATATCCGCACCTCTCAGCTGATTACTCCGCTGTTCGAGTACTCCGGCGCGTGTTCCGGCTGCGGCGAAACCCCATATATCAAACTGCTGACCCAGCTGTATGGCGACAGAATGATGATTGCCAACGCCACTGGCTGTTCCTCTATTTACGGCGGCAACCTGCCTTCCACGCCATACACCACCGACATCAACGGACGTGGCCCAGCCTGGGCGAACTCGCTGTTTGAAGATAACGCCGAGTTTGGTCTTGGCTTCCGTCTCTCCGTCGATCAGCACCGCAGCCGCGTAATGCGTCTGCTGGAAACCTTTGCCGATAAACTGCCAGCCGAGCTGAACGAAGCGCTGCATGCAGATGCGACACCGGAAGAGCGCCGCGAGCAGGTTGCCTCCCTGCGCCAGCATTTACAGGGTGTTGAAGGTGCCGCCGAGCTGCTGACGGACGCTGACGCGCTGGTGGAGAAATCCATCTGGCTGATTGGCGGCGACGGCTGGGCCTACGACATCGGCTTCGGCGGCCTCGATCACGTGCTGAGCCTGACCGAAAACGTCAATATTCTGGTGCTGGATACGCAGTGTTACTCCAACACCGGTGGCCAGGCATCGAAAGCCACACCGCTGGGTGCGGTCACCAAATTTGGCGAACACGGCAAGCGTAAAGCCCGTAAAGATCTGGGCGTCAGCATGATGATGTACGGTCATGTGTATGTGGCGCAGATTTCTCTGGGCGCACAGCTCAACCAGACGGTCAAAGCGATTCAGGAAGCGGAAGCCTACCCGGGTCCGTCGCTGATCATCGCCTACAGCCCTTGTGAAGAGCACGGCTACGATCTGGCACTCAGCCACGATCAGATGCGTCAGCTCACCGCCACTGGCTTCTGGCCGCTGTATCGCTTCGATCCGCGTCGTGCTGATGAAGGTAAACTGCCGCTGGCGCTGGATTCCCGTCCGCCGTCAGACGCTCTTGCCGACACGCTGATGAAAGAACAGCGCTTCCGCCGTCTGAATGCCCAGCAGCCTGAGGTTGCCGAGCAGCTGTGGAAAGACGCAGCGGCCGACTTGCAGAAGCGCTACGATTTCCTCGCCAATATGGCCGGGAAAGCGGAAAAAACATCCAGTGAATAAAAAGCACTATTAGCGTAGAAATAAAAAAAGCCCGAACAAATGTTCGGGCTTGTCATTTATATCGACAAAGATAAATCAGAGACACACGGCAATATGAATTCGCGTGGCAAATTAGGCATATAACGGCGCCATCATAACGACTCTCCCTTTGGCTGTATAATTTTTCTCTTGAATATATAACCAGAGACTCATTCATCAAATCCATGATGATTTCAATTGAATTATCCGATTGAGATTTTACTTATTCCGTTACAATTGAGACTTACCTTCTTTAGAGTTCTCTACATTAGGATTACCTTACTTCCCAAAGGAAGCTGAGTATAAAAAATACCCTAAAGGATTATATAAATGAAAAGAAAAGTACTGGCACTGATGATCCCTGCGTTATTAACCGCAGGCGCTGTTCACGCAGCAGAAATCTATAATAAAGACGGTAATAAACTCGATCTGTACGGCAAAGTAGATGGTCTGCACTACTTCTCCGACAACAGTAGCGCTGATGGCGACCAGTCCTATATCCGTCTTGGTTTCAAAGGTGAAACTCAAATCAACGACCAGCTGACCGGCTACGGCCAGTGGGAATACAACGTTCAGGCGAACAACACTGAAAACTCCGACAGCAACCAGGCCTGGACCCGTCTGGGCTTCGCCGGTCTGAAATTCGGCAACTATGGTTCATTCGACTACGGTCGTAACTACGGCGTACTGTACGACGTAGAAGCCTGGACGGACGTGCTGCCAGAATTCGGTGGTGACTCCTACACTGCGGCTGACAACTTCATGACTGGCCGTGCAAACGGCGTGGCAACCTATCGTAACACCGACTTCTTCGGTCTGGTTGATGGTCTGAACTTTGCTGTTCAGTACCAGGGTAAAAACGAGAACCCAGGTTCCGGTGAAGGCACCAACAACGGTGACCGCAGCTTCCGTAACGCCAATGGCGACGGCTGGGGTATCTCTTCTACCTATGACATCATGAATTCCGGGTTCAGCGTAGGTGCGGCATACGCTTCCTCTGACCGTACCAGTGACCAGGTCAATGCTGGCGGCCAGTTCGCACAGGGCGACAAAGCTGACGCATGGACTGCAGGCCTGAAATATGATGCGAACAACATCTATCTGGCCACCATGTATTCCGAAACCCGTAACATGACCAACTACGGCAGTTCTGACAGTGTTTACGGTGGTGGTACTGCAAACAAGACCAAGAACTTTGAAGTCACGGCTCAGTATCAGTTCGATTTCGGTCTGCGTCCTGAAGTGTCTTACCTCCAGTCTAAAGGTCAGGACCTGACCAACACCGACGGCACCTCTGCTGGCGACCAGGATCTGGTGAAATACGTTTCTGTCGGCGCAACCTATTACTTCAACAAAAATATGTCTACCTATGTTGATTACAAAATCAACCTGCTGGATGACAACACCTTCACCAAAAATAACGGTATCAACACTGATAACGTTGTGGCAACAGGTCTGGTTTACCAGTTCTAACCTGCCCTTAGTTGCTTAAGCCCGCCCCTGTGGCGGGTTTTTTTATGCCTGAGCCTGGCTGCTAAATATGACAAATCTTAAAATAAACAGACATTGTAATTAGCACAATAAGCTTAAAAACAAGCTCTCAGAAATATCATCTTACAGACTAGCCTCACTGCCTGATAATTACCCAGACTTTCATCATCAATATTTAAATATAAACTTAAAGCTTTCCCCTGCCCTATGCCACATAAAACCGGAAGTGTATTTATAATGCCATCCGTTTTTCTTCATGTTTTCTTCCATTACAGTCATAGCATCACAACAGGAGATACCATGATGAAATCGAACATTGAGAACTGCCTGCGGACCATGAAAACATTCTGGCTAAAAGAGCCTGCTGCCGCCAGAGCCCTCGGCCCATTCTATCTGACGCCGCAGCAACGCTATCTGTTACTTAAAGAGCTGATGATGCCACTGAGCCAGACGCAGAATTCTGGTAAATAAACACCCTGCGACACAAAACAGGCTGGAAATCGCTGCGGTAATCCGTACCATACACGCCAGATTATCGTCCTGGCAGCCACAGAACCTTGCTACAATCCTTCGTACGTCCGAAGTTCGTCAGTCTCCCTGACGCTGGCTGCCATTTACATACGACCCGAGCCATCATTAAATGTCGCAAAATCAAGAAATTAGTAAGAAAGAAACCTACAATCTGAACAAATTACAGAAGCGTCTGCGTCGTAACGTGGGCGAAGCCATTGCTGACTTCAATATGATTGAGGAAGGCGATCGCATCATGGTTTGCCTGTCAGGCGGCAAAGACAGCTACACCATGCTGGAAATTTTACGCAATCTGCAGCAAAGCGCGCCTGTCAACTTCAGCCTGGTAGCGGTCAACCTTGACCAGAAGCAGCCAGGTTTCCCGGAGCATATTCTCCCGGCTTACCTGGAAGAGATTGGCGTCGAGTATAAAATCGTCGAAGAGAATACCTACGGCATCGTCAAAGAGAAGATCCCGGAAGGCAAAACCACCTGTTCACTTTGCTCACGCCTGCGTCGCGGGATCCTCTATCGCACCGCAACCGAGCTGGGTGCAACCAAAATCGCGCTGGGCCATCACCGCGACGACATCCTGCAAACGCTGTTCCTCAACATGTTCTACGGCGGCAAAATGAAAGGGATGCCACCGAAGCTGATGAGCGACGACGGCAAGCACATTGTGATCCGCCCGCTGGCCTACTGCCGCGAGAAAGACATTGAGCGCTTCGCGGAAGCCAAAGCTTACCCAATCATTCCGTGCAACCTTTGTGGCTCGCAGCCGAACCTGCAACGTCAGGTTATCGGCGATATGCTGCGCGACTGGGATAAACGTTATCCAGGACGCATCGAGACCATGTTCAGCGCGATGCAGAACGTCGTCCCTTCACACCTTTGCGATACCGAAATGTTCGACTTTAAAGGGTTGCAGCACGGTGCTGAGGTCGTTAACGGTGGCGACTTAGCCTTCGATCGCGAGGAGATCCCTCTTCAGCCCGCTGGCTGGCAGCCGGAAGATGATGAAACCGATATTCTGGCTAACCGACTGGATATCGTCGAAATCAAATAGCGCTTAAGCCCTCCACGGAGGGCTTTTTTACATCCCCACTCAGCCAAAAGGCGGCGGGTCGATTATCGGATGCGGGTCCGGGTCGCCTGGCGGATCGGGCAGTGGCTGTGGTCTCGGAATGGGATCAGGAACCGGAACGGGATCGGTGGGAATGGGGTCGCTCATTCGCCATTTCATGAAGGCCTCCTGTGCTGTCAGTGTTCTTTAAGGGTAGAGCCTGAGCGCAAAGAGGCAAAAAAAAAGCCGACTCATCAAAGTCGGCGTCGTACGAATCAATTGTGCTATGCAGTAATTCAAAAAAGGAAGTAAGACAATATGGAGCGCAACGCCCATCGCTTGACGTTGCATTCACCTGCGGGAGTGATAGTGCCCTGAAAGGAGTATCGGTTTATTGACTTTGCTCAATTTCACGCTGTTTTTTGCTGGTTTGACGCGATGCAAAGTTAAATTTTACAACCATTTACTACGATGTAACCACCACGCAACACCGCCGATCAGCACCACCAGACCGATGCAAAACAGGGAAAAGCCAAACGGCCAGCCGCCGCCGGGGATCCCGCCCAGGTTGACGCCAAACAGGCCCGTCAGGAAGGTACTGGGAAGAAAAACCATCGCCATTAAGGACATAGTGTAGGTTCT
Organism: Enterobacteriaceae bacterium 89; assembly: GCA_014156375.1. Lineage (GTDB taxonomy): Bacteria > Pseudomonadota > Gammaproteobacteria > Enterobacterales > Enterobacteriaceae > Scandinavium. The sequence goes on from RQJH01000002.1 coordinate 39,526, forward strand.
GCGCGCCAGCGACTCCTGCATGACCTGAGCGATTTCATCGGCCATCACCCCGGTTCGGGCAATGCAGGCGTCAATTTCATCCAGCCCACGACCCAGACGTTCGGCAATGTCCTTCATGCGGCGACGCTGATCGTCACTCATCCACGGCAGACGTTCACTGGCTAAACGCGCATACACATCCCGCTGCGGAGACATATAGCGACGCATTACGATAAGCTGTTTACGAAGCAGCGCCAGAGCACCACGAGGCGGCACATTCTGGTCGAGCAGGTTATCTTCCAGATCGATGATCCGGTCGTGCAGCTCTTCGATAAACTCACTGGCATGATCGGTCAAGGCGTCGCAGACATCCACCAGCCAGCCACCGCAGTCCGTCGGGCCGGTGCCCTCTTCCAGATCCTTAACCACGTCGTCGAGCGCCAGCACTTTGCGCTGCCTGGTGGAAACGATCAGCCGCTCATCCATATACAGACGCATGGCCACCAGCTGGTCTGGGCGTTCATCGGTACTGCCATTAATGCAGCGAAGCGTGATGAGCGTTCCTTCGCCGACGCGTGTGACGCGCGGCCTCAGGCTGTCACCGGCTAAGGCATCACGGACGCTATTGGGCAGCAGCGGCGTTTCAGCCAACCATTCGGCGCTTTTGGGATGGGTGTAATTCAGATGCAGCCAGCACGGATTTTCTTTATCAATCTCGGTCTCATCCTGCAGCGGGATCACTCCCCCTTTCCCGTCCAGCATCCAGGCAAAAACTGCATCAGGCACGTTCACATCGGCTCCCTTAATGGTTTCCACAACGCCTCCGTTAATCTTCTTTCTGTGCCATTGAGTCTAGCGTCGTCAAGGCAATAAGCAACAGACTTCCCGGGCATCGCACTGAATTTACTGATGAAAGCGGAATTATCTGGTTTACGCAGGTCTGCATCAATGGACAAATCGTTAGCGCAGATGACTGACAAAATAAATCGGGCCTGTTTTCACAGGCCCGCAGGGAGAAGTAAACGATGGGATCAGAACGAATGCCAGTAGTTTTGTTGGCTGCGCAGAGGAGTGGCGGCCACTGGTTTTTCCGCCACGGCGAGCGGGATCGCCGGAGCCTGAGCTTCATTACCTAAACGGAAATTCCTGGTTCTGGTCTGAAGTTCAACAACCTGCAGCTTCAGCACGTCCGACGAACCAGCCAGCTCCTCGACCACCGCCACATTGCTTTGCGTCACTTTTTCCAGCTCAGAAAGTGCCAGGGTAATCTGCTCGATGCCTTTTTCCTGTTGCAGCGTGGAGGCCGAAATTTGTTCCATCAGACTGCTCAGCAGGCCGGAGCCTGAGACAATTTCCTGCATATTTTTCTCGGCTTCGGCAACAATACTCGCCCCCTGGGTGACGTTTTCGCTGGTCACGCTGATCAGGGATTTAATATTTTTTGCCGCCTCGGCACTGCGATGCGCCAGATTACGCACTTCACCGGCCACCACAGAAAACCCTTTTCCGTGATCGCCCGCTCTGGCCGCTTCAACGGCCGCATTCAGCGCCAGAATATTAGTCTGAAAGGCGATGCCGTCGATCAGGGTAATAATTTCGGTCATTTGTCTGGCGCAGTCGGTAATTGACTGCATGTTCGTCGCCACGTCTCCCATTAATTCCCCGCCTTTACGGGCACAGAGCGTGGCATCCCCTGCCCGCCCGCTGGCGAGTCGGGTATTTTCGGCATTATTTTTGGTACTGGCGGCAATTTGTTCCATGCTCGATGCGGTCTGCATCAGCGTGGCGGATTGCTCCTCTGCCATCACCGACAGCTCCGCGCTGCGATTGGCCAGTTGCTCAGATAACGTCATCGCGGTTTGTGATGAAGAACGAATTTCAGAAACCAAAGTGGAGATGTTGCTGGAAAGGCTGTTAATTCCGGGGATCAGGCGCCCCGCACAGTTATTACCAAATACCGGAATTTGCACAGAAAGATTTCCGGAAGTCACCTCATCAATGCTTCGTTTAACGGCATTAATTGGGGTAACTAAGAATTTAGTCATATAAAGCCATAATAAAGAAATAATCGTCAGCCAGGAAATATTCAGCATCACCAGTACGGCAATATTGGCTGACAGGAGCACGGCAAATACATCGACAATGATAAAAACCACCAGCAAAAACATCAATATGAAGGTTCTGACACTAATATTTCTCAGCATAATCAGACTCACAGAGATACTCGAAGGGGTGATATGGTTATAGCACCTGCTCTGACCATTGCCATGTACTTTCAGAGAGAAATTAATATTCGCGCTTTAACAAGGCCAGTTTGACTTTAGCAATGTATTTATCTGAGCTGGCGTGGTAAGGCCAGTTAAAAACACCAATCGTTAACATTTATTTATTGATTAACAGGACATAATCCCTGCCCTGCGCAGGAAAGTCTTCAGCGGTTTCATTGGCACTATACAATAATTAAGTAATACTAAAGATTGAGTGGCAATTTTAAGACCCGGTGTGTTGAAAAATGAGAGCGCAAACGCTTTAAAGCGCCAATCAAAAGAAAAGCGGGGTTTTTCGCAGCTAATTCAATAGCACTGGTTTAAAATTTGCTGTTACATTACTTTAACAAATCCAGATGATGTGGAAGGCATAATGCTGTACGTTTCGTGGGACCCTGTGCTGGTCGGCATTTCGTTTTTAGTCGCCTTTATAGCTTCATTTGTTGCACTGGATAGCGCGGCCAAAATCGCGGCTTCGAATAAAAGTGCGGCCCTGTTCTGGCGAATTGCAGGTGGAGCCACATTAGGCATTGGCATCTGGTCAATGCACTTCATTGGCATGCTGGCGATGAAAATGCCGATGATGATGCATTACGATCTGGCGATCACCGTCTTTTCGCTGCTAGTGGCTATCGTCGCGGCAACCCTTTCCATCAATATCGCCGTTAATGTCAGCGTTCTGTCCGTGAAGCGGCTGTGCCTTGCCACGGGTATTTTGAGCAGCGGCGTGGTGGTGATGCACTACGTTGGCATGGCTGCGCTGATGATGGACGATGCCATCGACTGGAACTATGGCCTGGTTGCGCTTTCGGTGATCATCGCTATCGTGGCTTCCGGCGTCGGTCTGTGGCTGGCGTTCAGCCTTCGCCTGAACAGCAAGGGTGCGTTAATCAACCGGATGGTCGCAGCGGTGGTGATGGGGATTGCCATTGCCGCGATGCACTACACCGGGATGAGTGCCGCCGAGTTCCACGATCACGGCCAATACATGAGCGATATGAGCGGCGGCGTCAGCGAACTTGGGCTCTCCATCTGGGTTTCCGCCGTCACGCTGGCCATCCTTGGGATCATGCTGATTATCTCGATGATTGATTCGCAGCTGCGCACCAATCGCCTGACTGAAAATCTCCAGCAGCTTAACCAACAGCTGGAACAACAGGCGCGTTTTGACGGACTGACCGGGCTGGCCAACCGCAGCCAGATAGATTTGCGCCTTGAGTCCTGCCTGCAACAATCGCAGCTGACCCGCACGCCTTTTGCGCTGATCTTCATGGATCTGGACCGCTTTAAGCTGGTTAACGACGCCTGGGGACATCACGTAGGAGACCACCTGTTGGTGTCGGTGGCGAACCGCATCAGCGCCTGCCTGTCGCCAAAGATGACCCTCGCCCGTCTTGGCGGCGATGAATTTATTCTGCTCGTTCCGGAAACTACCCAGGGCGACGTCGAAGATCTGGCCACGCGGCTGGTGGAAAGCATTCGCCGCCCGTTTTATGAGGCCGGACAAATATTGCAGGTTTCTCTCAGCGCCGGGATCAGCCTGTTCCCCGATCATGGTAAAACCCTGCAGGAACTCAAGCTTCGCGCCGATACCGCGATGTACAACATCAAGCAGCAGGGTCGCAACGGCTGGGCTTTTTATCATGCCGACATGATGCAGAAAACCTGGGAAGGCGCTGAGTTTTTGCAGGACTTAACCCAGGCGCTGGAGCGCGAGCAGTTCGAGCTGTGGTATCAGCCGAAATATCATGCCAGCAGTAAAACCATTTACGGTTTCGAAGCCCTGCTGCGCTGGCGTCACCCGTCGAAGGGCATTCTGCTGCCGGACGTCTTTCTTGCGACGCTGGAAAACACCGGGCTGATTATCCCGGTCGGTTATTGGGTGATCGACCAGGCCTGCCTGCAACTGCGCCACTGGGCGGATCAGGGGCATCAGGACTGGAGTCTGTCGATTAACCTCTCCGCCGCGCAGTTTGAGCAGTTCGACATTTACGACACCATTTGCGGTGCGCTGTCGCGCCATGCTGTCCCGCCTTCCCGTCTGACCATCGAGCTGACGGAGAGTACCGCGCTGCGTAATCTGGAGCGCAGTATTGAGATCCTCAACGACTTTAATCGCATCGGGATCACCGTTTCTATCGACGATTTTGGCACCGGTTATTCGAACATGCTGACGCTGAAAAATCTGCCTGCGCGCGAGCTGAAGATCGACAAAAGCTTCGTGAAGGACATCCGCGATAACAGCAAAAACGTCAAAATTGTCGCCACGATCATTGATATTGCCCATTCGATGAATATGAACGTGGTGGCCGAAGGGATTGAAACTCAGGATCAGCAGCAGCTTTTAACCAGCCTGGGCTGTGGCTATTTGCAGGGCTTCCTGTTTGCCAAAGCTCTGCCTGCAAAAGAGATCCCGCAGCTCCTGGCACAGCTGGAAAGTAACAAAAATCCCGCTGTCTCCACACGAACCTCCGCCGTTATCCAAAAAAAGCAGGCATAGAGAGACAAAAATGCATTATGTTTAATACGTGCTCGGCGGTGTAAACGCTTCCAGGGAGATATCGCATGTTGCCAGCAGAACTATCAGCGTATCATCACCTGACAACGCCCGTGTGGATCATCGATCCCCATGATGAGCGCTTTATTTTCGCTAACCATGCCGCGCAAGCCCTGATGGGCGACGGTACGCTGAATACCCTGCGCTTTGGCGCACTGTCGGCCTGTGCGCAAAGCCGCCTGTCGCTGTACCTGAGCGATCTTCACCACAATGCCGAGATTGTTGAAATCTGGACTGTCACCACGCCGGGCGGCGAAATTCCTCTGCGCTGTCGCCTGACGCTGGCCTCTTTTCCGGGATTACCACAGGTGATCCTTTTCGAAGGGGCGAATATCCCCCATGCCGCAAGCGAGCACAGCGCTCACGGCGCTGGCTATAAGTCCCGGCGGCATAATTTCTATCATCGCTTTTTTATGACCACCACCGCGCCGATGCTGCTGATTGACCCGCTGCGCGACGGTTTGATTGTGGATGCGAATCTCGCCGCGCTGCGGTTTTATGGCTATCGCCGTGAAGAGATGTTCCAGAAGCACACCTGGGAAATCAACACGCTTGGCCGCCAGGTGCTGCCGGTGATGGCGAAGATCGCCCGCCTGCCTGGAGGACATAAGCCGTTGTATTTAGTGCACCGCACGGCAGACGGCTCAACCCGTCACGTATTGACCTATGCGGGCCCGATAATGATCAGCGGTGACCGGCTGATGTTGTGTATTATTCACGACATTACGGAACAAAAAAGGCTCGAGCAGGAGCTGGAATACGCCGCGCTGCGCGACTCATTAACCGGGCTGTTGAATCGTCGCCAGTTTTACGCCCTGACGGAAGGCCAGGCCGCCAGCCATTTACCGTTGAAAAGCGATTACTGCCTGCTGTTGGTCGACACCGATAATTTCAAAGCGATTAACGATAACTGGGGTCATCTTAAAGGCGATGAGGTGCTGGTCCAGCTGGCGAGAATTCTGGAAGCCTGCAGCCGCAAAGGCGATCTGATTTTCCGCTGGGGCGGCGAAGAGTTTGTTCTGCTGCTGCCCCGCACCGCGCTGGATGTTGCGTTGGACGTTGCAGAATCCATTCGCGATAGCGTCAGCAAAACTCATGACGCCGGGCTGCCCGGCTTTACCGTCAGCATCGGCGTGGCAAGGCATCAGGCCGAAGAAACCGTGGACGATCTGTTCAGGCGCGTCGATAAAGCGCTGTATCAGGCTAAGAACGATGGCCGGAACCGGGTGCTGGCGGCTTAATCCTGCCTCATTGCCTGATGGCGGCTTCGCCTTATCAGACCTACAAAACCCAAAGTGACTGCACCTTGTAGGTCCGGTAAGCGTCAGCGCCACCGGGCAATTCTGTTATATGACCGATTAATGCAAAATATCATCAATCAGCACGCGCCCTTCCGGGGTGTTGATCCAGCGCGGGGCTTTCATCATTGCACTCAGATAGTTCACCAGCTCGCACAGCAAATCCTCCATTGCGCAGGTCATTTCCACGGGCAGCGAACGGCTCAGCAGCAGCTGCGTGAGCGACTGGCAATAGTGCGCCAGTTGGTCGCCTTCCGGTTCAAACGCCGGAAGCGTTTCAGGAAGATCGTTGATGGTCAGCGCATCCATCAGTTCATCTGGAACCGGCTCGTTCAGCGTCGGCTGCAATAGCGCCAGACAAGCGGAAAGTCGCCCGCACAGCGCCAGCTTTTCCGCGGTGTTATCGCACTCCACCAGCGTTTGAGCGAACTGTTCACAGTGCCCTGCCAGTTCGGTGAAGTCGGTGCCGTGGGTGAACGGGAGATTCAGGAGATCTTGTGCAACGGTTTGAGTTTCTTTCATCGGTAAAACCTCAATTAGGATGGTACCTTCCGCTCCCGCAGAGGCTAACCTGCGGGTGGCAGAACCGGGCGGGGTTAGCCTTACCGATTACCGATGAAACCGGCGCGTTGTACAACGCCCCCACCCGGCCCACCATTGAGGTGCGACAGAGCGTAACACAAATCGCTTCGTGCTTTTCATCGGAGAGTTTCAGGAGGCTAATCCCGACACCTGATTTTGCAGGCGCAGCAAAACCTTACTGCTCGCCAGAACGCTCAACAAGGGGCTAAAAAATGATGTTACGAGCACGCTCGCAAAAAATGGAAGGAAGTCCGTTAACGGACTGTTGAACGATGCGATTGCCTTATGCGGCTTCGCCTTATCAGGCCTACCAAGGTGATCCCGTAGGTCCGGCAAGCGTTCGCGCCGCCGGGCATGTCTCAACGAAGAGGACAACAAAAAACCGCCCGCAGGCGGTTTAAGTGCATCAGGTACGGCTAGTGGTGTTTGTACTCTCCGGCGCTGTGTTGCGGGCCTATTCGCCCCGCCTCCATCAGGATCTCTTCAATAAGCTCTTCCAGGCACTCCTTACCGTGCTTATCGCAGACCAGATGTACCTGTCGGGAAATCTCATCGCACTGCATACCGTCACATAATGCCGATTTGAGCATGATCGTTGCCCATCGCTTCGCTTCAGAATGCGTCAACATAAGCCCTCCTCCTGCTGACTATCCTGTAAAGCTTAGTCTCTCCCTCTCGCTTTATCCATACTCCTTATGAGGACTCTGATCATAAAAAAACCGGAGACTGGCCCCGGTTTTGCTACGATCACGTCACGATCAATGCTTAATAATATACATAGTCCGGCTGTAAGCCACGTCTTCAGGGTTATCAATCGGATAACCTTTTAGCCACGGTTTGATAAGACGGCCGTTGGTGTATTGATAAATCGGCGCAATTGGGGCCTGGGCGGCAATGATTTTTTCCGCTTCGTTATAGTCGGCATTACGCGCTTTTTCGGTGGTTTCCAGCGTGGCCTGGTTAATCACTTTGTCGTACGCCGGATCGTTGAAGCGGGAGATATTACCGCTGTGCGTTGAAGTCAGCAGCGACAGGAACGTCGATGGTTCGTTGTAGTCACCAACCCACGACGCACGGATCACATCGAAATTGCCGGTGTTACGGCTGTCAATGTAGGTCTTCCACTCCTGGTTTTGCAGCTTCACGTCCACGCCGAGATTTTTCTTCCACATTGAAGCCACGGCAATTGCGATCTTCTGGTGGTTTTCGGAAGTGTTATACAACAGCGTCAGCTTCAGCGGACGATTCGGGCCATAGCCTGCCGCCTGCAGCAGGGTTTTCGCCTGTGCATTCAGTTCAGCCTGGCTCAGGTTCTCCATTTCAGATGGCTGCGGCGTGAAGCCTGCGGTCACGTCCGGCGTAAAGCGCCAGGCTGGCTTTTCACCGGTTCCCAGCACTTTCTCAGCCATGATCCGACGATCGATAGTCATACTCAGCGCCAGACGCACGCGCTGGTCTGCGGTCGGACCTTTTTGGGTGTTAAACGCGTAGTAATACGTCCCCAGCTGCGGCGGCGTGAACACCTGCCCCGGAATGGATTTCAGCAGCTGCTGGTACTGATTTTTTGGGAAAGATTCGGTGATATCGATATCGCCCGCCAGGTAACGTTTGGTGGCATTCGACTCCTGGTTAATCGGCACGAAGGTCACCTGCTGGATCACGGTTTTGCCGTTATCCCAGTAGTGCGTATTTGGCACCACTACCAGCTTCTCGTTCACCACGCGGTCTTTCAGCACATAGGCGCCGTTGCCAACCAGTTTGCCCGGACGCGTCCAGTTGGGATCGCTTTCAACGTTGGCTTTCTGTACAGGATAAAGCGAGAAGTTCGCCGTCAGGTTCACAAACCACGGCAGAGGCTTATCAAGCTGAATGCGAAGCGTTTTGGCATCGACCGCAGTCACGCCCAGCTTATCCGGCGTGGCTTTGCCATCAATAATGTTTTGCGCGTTGTTGATCCCCGCTAACGCGGCAAACCAGGCAAAAGGTGAAGTGGTTTTTGGATCCACCAGACGCTGCCAGCTGTAGACAAAATCCTGTGCGGTCACCGGCGTTCCGTCAGACCATTTCGCGTCATCGCGCAGGGTAAAGGTCCAGATGCGGTTATCGTTGCTCTGCCATTTGGTGGCCACGCCCGGGATGATATTGCCTTTGCCATCCTGATTCACCAGCCCTTCAAACAGGTCGCGGATCACCTGAATTTCCGGAAGCCCTACGGCTTTCGCCGGATCCAGTGAAGCGGGTTCATCTTTAATATGGCGGACCAGCGTCTGCTGTTGCGCCAAAACGGTGCCCTGCGGCACATCAGCCGCCCATGCAAGAGAAGAGACACCGGCAAACGCCAGCGCACAGCAAAGAAGCGAAACAGGAAACTTCATGGGATCCCCTTTATTCAGATAAACCCGGCCAACTTAGTCGGGTAATTATTTGTTTCAGCAGGAGGAATTGCAAACGACTTGTGACAAAAAGTTGACGGGAACACGGAATGCGTTTCCGAAAGTCCTCAGAAGGAAACTATTTGATTCCCGGCGCTTTTTGCACAACACTGCCAGTAACAACACAATAACGCAGAGATCAGTATGTCTTCCACCCGACCACGCCAGCAGCGCGGCGCGTTTCCGCCCGGCACTCAACACTACGGACGTTCATTATTAGGCGCGCCGCTGATTTGGTTCCCGGCCCCGCTGGCGGACCATAACAGCGGGCTGATCATTGCCGGCACGCACGGCGATGAGAACTCCTCTATCGTCACCCTCTCCTGCGCTTTGCGCACGCTGGCACCGGATCTGCGTCGCCATCACGTGGTGCTGACCGTTAACCCGGACGGCTGCCAACTGGGGCTGCGCGCCAATGCGAACGGCGTGGATCTGAACCGGAATTTCCCGGCGGCGAACTGGAAAGCCGGAGAGACGGTCTATCGCTGGAACAGCTCTGCAGAAAGCCGCGATGTGGTGTTGCTGACGGGAGAAAAACCGGGATCAGAACCTGAGACAGAAGCGCTGTGTCAGCTGATCCACAAAATTCATCCGGCGTGGGTGGTTTCCTTTCACGACCCGCTGGCCTGTATCGAAGATCCACAACAAACCAGGCTGGGCAAGTGGCTGGCCAATGCATTTGAGTTGCCGCTGGTCACCAGTGTCGGCTACGCAACCCCGGGTTCCTTCGGCAGCTGGTGTGCCGATATCGGCCTGCATTGCATTACCGCCGAATTCCCGCCAATTTCTTCCGACGAGGCCAGCGAGAAGTACCTCGCCGCAATGACGGGGCTTCTGCACTGGCATCCCGAATCTTTAGCACCTCGTTAGTCAGAATCGCCCAGCGGCGCTACGCTTGCGTGGACCTACATAAACCGTAGGTCCGGTAAGCGCCAGCGCCACCGGGCATTTTTCCGGTTTACAAATAAAGCGTTCCGGTGCCAAAACGTAAAGCAGGTTCAGAATCAGCGGCAAGCCAGGTTGGGCCATCGAGATCGGCAAAGCGCACCTGTACGGTAAGCGGCAGCGCGGAGCGAATCGCCCTTGACGTACACAGCATACAGCCGAGCATCAGCGCAAAGCCCTGGGTTTTGGCCTCTTCTGCCAGCGCCAGCGCTTCCGTCAGCCCGCCCGTTTTATCAAGCTTGATGTTGATCATCTCATAGCGCCCGGTAAGCCATTTAAGGCTTTCGCGGGTGTGGCAGCTTTCATCCGCACAAATCGGCAGCGGGTGAATGAAGTTCGCCAGCGCCTCGTCTTCGCTGGCTGGCAGCGGCTGCTCCAGCATCGCGACGTTAAGATCGGCCAACAGCTGGCATCTTGCGGCCAGACCCTCGCTTTTCCAGGATTCGTTGGCATCAACAATCAGCGTGGCTTCGGGAACGGCGGCGCGAATTGCCACCATGCGTTCGCTGATCAGGTGATCGTCGAGCTTCACTTTCAGCAGGCGCGCACCTTTGTCCCACAGCGCTTTCGCGCTGTTAGCCATCTGATCCGGCGTGCCGATGACTACGGTCTGCGCCGTGGTGACATTGGCAGGTAAAGTGACACCTGTCAGCTCCACGACGGATTTGCCCGCTTTGCGCGCTTCGAGATCCCACAGCGCACAGTCCACGGCGTTACGCGCCGCACCTGGTGGAAGGAGTTGCTGAATGGCCTCAAGATCGGCACCAGATTCCAGCTTTTCGCCGACGCTGGCGATCTGCGCCATCACCGACTCGATGCTTTCACCGTAGCGTGGATAAGGCGTGCATTCTCCGACCCCTTTAATGCCATCTTCTTCAATTTCAACCACTACGACCTTCGCTTCGCTGCGGGTTCCACGGGCGATAACGAACGGCGTATGCAGCGGCCAGGCTTCCTCGTACACTCTAAGACTTCTCATTCCTTGCCTCTCGATTTTCCAGCACTAAAAGGATTTGCCGTGTTAACTGTTGTTGTCATACACTAGCCGCGACGTTAACTATATGTAAACAGGAAGATATCATGTCACAAACTGTGCATTTCCAGGGCAACCCCGTTTCCGTTAAGGGCACCATTCCGCAGGCGGGCGCCAAAGCTCCAGCATTCACTCTGGTGGCTAAGGATCTCTCCGACGTCGCACTGAGCCAGTTCGCTGGTAAACGTAAAGTGCTGAACATTTTCCCAAGCATTGATACCGGCGTGTGCGCTGCATCCGTGCGTAAATTCAACCAGCTGGCCACTGAAATGGACAACACCGTTGTGCTGTGCATCTCTGCTGACCTGCCTTTCGCTCAGTCCCGCTTCTGCGGCGCTGAAGGCCTGAGCAACGTGATCACTCTGTCCACCCTGCGTGCGCCAGAATTCCTGCAGCAGTATGGCGTTGGCATTGCCGAAGGCGCGCTGAAAGGCCTGTCTGCTCGTGCCGTCGTCGTGATCGATGAAAACGACAAAGTGGTCTTCAGCGAGCTGGTGAACGAAATCACCACCGAGCCAGACTACACTGCCGCTCTGGATGCGCTGAAAGCGTAATTCCGCAGTCCTGGCCTTCGGGCCAGGGCTATCTCTCTTCTACCGCTTCCGCTCTCACCGCATGCCGTGAAATAAACCGCGCAATCGCTGGTCCCGTCAGCAAAATACTGAACAATCTCAGCGTCTGCATCGCCATAATGAACGACATATCCGCACGGCTTCCGGCCGCGATGATCGCCACCGTATCCAGCCCGCCGGGACTGGTGGCTAAATAAGCCGTCAGCATATCCAGCCCTAATACATGCGTCAGCGCCAGAGCCATCAGGGCGCAAAGCAGCATCATCGCGAAAATCGCCGCCAGCATTTGTGGCAGCGTTTTCAACGCCAGCACGAATATAGCCCGATTGAACTCCAGCCCGACGCTCCAGCCAATCGCCATATAGGCCAGCGCCAGCAGCCACTCCGGCAGCTCCACGCTGAGCGTACCGCTGGTGTGCAGCGCCGCCCCCACCAGCATCGGCAAAAACATCGTTCCCGAAGGAAAACGTGAGATCCTGCCGAGCCAGCCGGTGACAGCAATCATCAGCACGGTCAGCAGCAGCGAGACCGACAACGGCGGAAACCAGACGATCTCCTGGCTCAGCGCCTGGGCCTCATCGCCCAGCGAAAAACGCACCACCATCACCGCCGCTCCGGCGACGAACAGCACCCGCAGATACTGCATAAACGCCACCAGCCGCACGTCGGCTCCGTAATCCCGCGCCATTGCCACCATTGCGGAAGCGCCGCCAGGTGACGTTCCCCATGCGCCGGTTACGCCGGGCAGCGCGCTGTAGCGCACCAGCATCCAGCCCGAAAATGCGCTGGCTCCAAGGGTTGAAAACAGGATGAGCAGGACAATCGGCCAGTTGCCGAACAGCACCGGGAAAATAGCGGGAGAAAGCGTACCGGCGATCATGCAGCCAATCACGGCCTGAGCGGCAAGGAAGAAAAAGCGCGGGATGTGAAGCGGTGAACCGCAGAGGCTAAGCGTAATGCCGCCAATCAGCGGGCCGAGCAGCAGCGCGGCGGGGATATGAAACCAGAGCAATACAGCGGAGACCGCTGCCGAAATCAGCAGCAGTATTATCCAGTGCAGCCAGGCCTTACTCATCACCCTTCTTCTGGCTAAGGCCGTACTCACGCAGCTTGTTGGCAATGGCGGTATGCGAGACGCCAAGCCGTTTTGCCAGCTTACGCGTGCTCGGGAAGCTGCGATAAAGCTGGGTCAGCACCGAGCGCTCGAAGCGGCTGGTGATTTCGTCGAGCGAGCCTTCCATCGCATCTTCGCCAACGGCCACCGTGGCGGTATCGAAATCTGGCAACAGGATGTCCTGTGGACGCAGTTCGTAACCGTCCAACTGAGTCAGCGCACGGTAGATAGCGTTTTTCAGCTGGCGCACGTTGCCCGGCCAGCCGTAGCGCGTCAGGACGGTGTTCAAATCAGAAGCCAGCTTCGGACGGGCAATGCCCTGCTCGTCGGCGAAGCGCGCCACAAACAGTTCGGTCAGCGGCATGATGTCCTGCGGACGATCGCGCAGCGGCGGTAAATTGAGGGTCAGCACGTTCAGGCGATAGTAGAGATCTTCGCGGAACACGCCTTTCTGCACCAGCTCAACCAGATTCTTCTGCGTCGCGCAGATCACGCGCACGTCCACGTGCACTTCATGATCTTCACCCACACGGCGGAACGTACCGTCGTTGAGGAAACGCAGCAGCTTGGCCTGCATGCCTCGTGACATTTCACCGATTTCGTCCAGCAGCACCGAGCCGCCGTTGGCCTGCTCGAAGAAGCCTTTTTTGCCCTGCAGCGCGTCGCCGAACAGCTCGCTTTCAACGGCATCTTCCGGAATAGAAGCACAGTTCAGCGCCAGATACGGCTTTTGCGCACGCGGGCTGGCAAGGTGACAGGCGCTGGCCAGCAGATCTTTGCCGGTCCCGGTATCGCCGGTGATCAGCAAAGGCGCGGTCAACAGCGCGAGTTTGCGCGCCTGCTCCACCACATGACGCATTTTCGGGCTGGCGGCGATGATCTGACTGAATGCGCTGACATCCTGACTGGTCATGTTTTGCAGCTGGCGGCCCATTCTCAGCGTGGAACGCAGCATCACCACCGCGCCCATCAGCACGCGAGTGGCATTTTCCCCTTCCAGGGTGACCGGGGTGATTTCCAGCAGGAAGTTTTGCCCGTTAATCGCCACGTGTTCGGCGTGCGATTCCACCGGCGAGGACTCCAGCCAGCGCTGGAAGTTAAACCCACCGATCAGCTGCGAGGCATGGTGACTGCGCAGTTTTTCCTGCGACTGAGCAAACAGCTGGCTGCTGGCCGGGTTCGCCAGCTCCACTTTGCCTTTGGTATCCAGCGACAGCACGGGCTCCGGCATCGCTTCCAGCAGCGCGCTCAGCGCCAGGTGTTCACGTTCGGACGGCATCCACGGCACGGTGCGCACGTCGGTCACGCCCGAAATACGGCGGATTTCTGCCATCAGGGTGCTGAAACTGGTGAATTCCAGTTCCGCAAAATTGAGATAAATTCGGCCAATGGGGTCGATATCGATACCGCGCAGGTCAATGCCGCGCAGCACCAGCAGATCGAGCAACTCACGGGTCAGACCAAGACGGTCCTCACAAAAGACTTCAAGACGCATGGGAATTAACCCTCATAGCCAGTAACGTCTGGATGATAAGACAGTTCTCAACCTACGGGAAGATGGCTGTCAACAAATATTGACAGTATGACGGAAAATCAGACGCTTTGCCGTAAAGTTGTGCGATTGGATCGCTCGTTCTTGTTTGAAGCTTTAACTTTAAGCGGTAATCCCGGATTGTTGACCCTTTTTGTGCCCTTCCCTCTGCCATGAACACCGGCGATGCAATCCATCGGGCAGACCGCCTTTTATGATTTAAAAATGGGCTCGTTTATTCATTGATTGGTTATATGTAAATATTTAATTCATATATTCCATTTATAAGTGTTAATTTTATTTTGGTACTGAAACTAAAAATTAGCCGGCTTTTTATATTTATTTTATTTCTAAACCGAGTATTCTTGCAAAGTTGTAAATATGATGAATCACTTCTTTTGCAAAGGATGCGAAAATGAGTAACGGTTCAAATTTCTACAATTTAAAAGATATAACTTCCAGTGATAGTATTAACAAGTATCTGCTAACTATTAAATACCAGGATCAGTTAACTGATTTAGATGTTGAATCGATAAATGGCATGGAAAGTTTAAGTAAACCATACAATTACACCATTACATTCACATCAAAAATCAAAGATATCCCCCGCAAATCCATTCTTAATTTACCCGCTTGTTTGCAAATCAGAGCACCAAACCATAGCTGGAGTAAATATATTCCAGAGGAAAGCAAGTGGATCAAGGAAAGACAGATTGAAGGTGTCGTTACTTCATTTTCCCTGATTCGTTCATCTCGTGATGAATCGCTCTACGAAATCATTTTAGAGCACAAGCTGGCATTGCTGGCCCGAAGACGGCGATCCGCTATCTATTTACGTGAAAGTGTCCCTGATTTGGTCACAAAGATTTTAAAGCAGCACAGATTTCAGGGGTATGAAATCGATTTTGATATTCTCAAGCATCGCTTTCCTGACAGAGAAATGATTGTCCAGTGGGGAGAGTCAGATCTCCAGTTCATCAGCCGATTACTTTCTGAAGTCGGGATCTGGTACAGGATAGAAAATCACAAAGATAATCCTGACATCATGGTGATTATCTTTAGCGACTCACAAAGCCGGTATCTCTTTGACCACAAGATTTTACACGCCTCTCATGCGGGGCTGACCAGTAAAGACTACTCGATAGATAAGCTTGTCCCTCGTCATAATGTGGTTTCTGCTGGTGTACAGGCGAAGAATTTTGATTACAGGCTCGCTAACTCTCTCCCTCTGAATGCCAGCGCAGATATCAGCAGAGGGGACGATACAACTTACGGCAATGATTATCGTTATGCCGATATTCATCACGAACCCGGTTCACAATACGGCGCAGATCAGCCAGGGGAATCAAGCTGGTTCTATGCAAAACTCCATCACGAAATCCTTCTCAACAATCAATCGATACTGACGGGTGTCACAACAAGCCCTCTGGTTATTCCGGGCATGGTTCTGGAGATTGACGGCGCTATTCCTGAAGCTTACCAATCCGGTTTTGTGGTCACTGCAATGGTCGTCACAGGTAAACGTGACAGCGCACTCCAGTCTGAATTACTCGGCATTCCCTACAGCGAAACGCTTTGCTATCGACCGCAGCCAGTACCCCGGCCCCGCATTGCCGGAACAGTACCCGCGATCGTTTCATCAACACAGATTAACGACCTCTACAGCCATATCGATGCACAGGGCCGATACTGGGTAAAGTTTGATTTTGATCTGGATGAGCAGGAAAAAGGCTATGAAAGTATGCCTGTACGACTTGCGCGAATCTATGCAGGTGATACCTACGGGCATCACTTCCCGCTGATAGAGGGAACGGAGGTGGCGATAGCTTTTGAAGGGGGTGATCCGGAACGTCCCTACATCGCTCATGCCCTTCATCATGCCCGTAACCCTGATTTGGTGAATAACCAGAACAATACGCGCAACGTTATCCGTACAGCAGGCCTCAACAAACTGAGGATGGAAGACAAGCGAGGACAGGAACACGTCAAGCTGAGTACGGAGTACGTCAAGACGCAGCTCAATATGGGCCATCTTGTTGATTCTAAGGGTACGCAGCGCGGCGAAGGTGCAGAACTCCGCACAGACGACCGGGCGACGGTTCGCGCCGCTAAAGGGATTATGCTCACCACAGAGCCGCAGCCGAAAGCCCAGGGCAAGCAGCTCGATATGAGCGCCGTTGTCCAGCAGCTCCAGAGCGCACTAACCATCGCAACGTCATTACAACAGAGCGCACTCACCGCGCAGGCATTCAACGTGGACACCGGGCCGCAGCAGCAGCTTAATACCGCGCTGACCCAGCTCGAACAGCCGGGGCTGGTGGCTTATGCAGATCGGGGTGTTGCCATCCTGACTCCTGAAACGATTTCAGTTTCTTCAGGCAGTGATATTGCGATAAACGCCTCAAACAACGGCAGCCTTAGCGTGATGAAAAAATTGTCGCTGGCGGTCGGGCAAGGCTTGTCTCTTTTCTCCAGGGCTATCGGTATCAAAATCATAGCCGCCAAAGATGATATTACGATGCAGGCCCAGCGTGGCGAAATCGGCCTCTTATCAGATAAGGATTTTCACATTCAGAGTATGAATGGCAACGTCACGGTAAGCGCCAAAAAGAACATTCAGCTAATGTGTGGCGGCGGTGGTATCCGTATCAATGAAGACGGCTCAATCAAAATATTCTCTCCTGGCAAAATCCAGCTTAAAGGCGTGGATATGGAATGGACAGGCCCGGAATCCGTGAAAGACAAAATTCCGGTATTCAAAGAAGACCAATTTCACAGGCGCATTAAATTACGTGGTCCGGGAAGTGCTGACGATGGTCTGCCTAATACGAAATTCAAACTGACAAAATCATCAGGGGAAGTGATTGAGGGTGTGACGGATGATAAAGGGTTAACCCCTTTGCTCGATCTCACTGAAATGGATGATATGAAAATGGAGATTTTGCACGATGAGTAATAGCCCATTTAACGAGCGTACCGTTGCCAGAAATGTACAGGGTGTCCCCAAAACAACGGGTGCAGGCATGGAAACGCACGAGGTTATCATTAAGCCGCCAATGCCGTGTATTGTGATACTGGTACATGGTGTTAATGATGTTGGCGAAGCCTACCAGACGCAGGAAGCAGGCATTATTGCAGGGCTTAACGAACGTATGAGCCGTGATGATATGTATCCGCATACCTGGCATCAGTACAAAATGGATAACGGTGACGGCGAACAGATGCGTCCTGAGAATCCCGGTCGTAGCCCGGTTATCCCTTTCTACTGGGGATATAAGCCCGTAGAACACTTAGAATTTGTTGCTGACCAGAGCCGTTACAAAGCTGACCTGGCTCGCCTCAAAGATGACGCTGATCTACCTTATAATGCTTATCAGGAGAATAACCCCAAAAAAATGGCTTCTTTTGGTAATGATGGGAAAAGTAAACTTAAATTCAGTAATGATAATTTCGGCAATGTATTGGATGACAATTTTGCCAAATGTGGCGGTACATTTGCAAATGCGACCACAAACATCCCTGATATGTTAGGGCCGGGAGCTGATGGCTTAACCTACACTTTTGCAAAAATATTAAAGAATCATGTGACAGATGGAGATTATACTCACGTACTTTATGATAACCCTCATCGCATCTATCAATTTTTTGCCGCGCAGCGCCTGGCTGATTTAATACTAACAATTCGACGAAATAAAGCGACAGAGAAAGACGTCATTAATATTGTCGCCCATTCTCAGGGTACAATTGTGACAATGCTGGCGAATATGCTGGTAAAACAGCAAGGAAATGATCCCGTAAATTGCGTTATTTTGAATAACTCCCCTTATGCGCTTGAATGTACACTAGCTGAAAAAACTCAACCAGGCCATCATCAAACAGATAACGCGCGACAGCAGACATTTAAAAATTTCTGTAAATTAATGAGAACTGGTTATGAGGATGGTAAGTGTTACCATACTGATGAAGATATCAAAAAAATGAATCAGTCTTTGAATCTGCCAGGTAAAAACAAATGGAAGGAAAACCCCTTATACGCCAGAAATAATTTCGGTAAGGTTTATAACTATTTCACTCCTAATGACGGCACTGTTTCATTAGTTAATGTTCAGGGTATGGGATGGAGGGGGATTCCGGAGACTATTGCTGGTGGCATGATAAATTTAAGACAGCGTGTTTTTTTTGAGGATTTTACAACCGGGGATAATGCTTCACCTTTTAATTTCTCAAAACCTGAATACGTGAAAGGGCAATTTGAATATGACCCACTGGATAATGCCACCTATAAGTTTAGTGATGTGGTCATTAACGGGGAGCAACTACCATCCCCCTTCAAATTTACGCTACAAGGTGCTGATAATAAAAATGCCAAATATACAGGTGAAATAGATCCTGATTCTCCCGACCAAACGATTTCATATTCAGCCAAAGCCAGTAAAATTTCTCGAACGGTTATTGAAAGGAAAGATCTCAATTGGTTAGGATACAATAAGCTTGTAATTGGTCACTCATTAACAAAAGAAGAACTTGCCATCTATGACCATGAGTATTTGAAAGAGGAATTAAAAACTGGCGGAAAATATTTGAGAGGTGTAGTCAAAGGGACTAACAATGCGAACAAATATGTTGAGCTTGTCAGGCTAAAATCTCGTAATGAGTTAGAAAAGGAATGGCAAAAAAACGATCCTGTTGGATTTAGCCAACATTCATCTATCGTTACAAATAAGGATGTAGCTGAAAAAGCAGTCGCATTTGACTTAGCCATTGGACAATGTAAATCCTTTGATTATCGCTATGGGAAATTCTGGATGGAATTAGTATCCAGAGCTGATTGGCGTAATCCACGGAATAAAAATGTAGATGCAATCCATTATTATAAAACAGGGTTATTAAATCATGAAAACACGAAGGTCTTTATGAATAAACCCAACCATATTTTACCCACAGGTGAGTTTGGCGTGGTCAACGAATACAATAACCCTACGTCAATACGCCCAGCCCAGCGCAACGAAATCCACAATAAAGAAATTGCAAATCCTCAATGGGATATGCCTAAGACAATTAATGTATAGGGGAGTTATTATGAAACGCTATTTGATAAATTTGATAATATTAACTATGCCTCTTGGATGCGTGTCTAAGCCACCGTCACAAGTGATTTATCGTTACGATGAGAATCGTTATCTTGAGTTAACAGGATATGATTGCCAGGGGGATCTTTGGTATCACGATATTAAAAGAAACATTCATTACGATCTTTCTCCAAACCCCGTTTATAGAGTTTTTACTGGTGAATACATTCACCCATCAGAAAGATACATTCTTGTTCCCAGCTGGGAACCGACTGCTTACACTATATCCAGAGACTATGGAAAAACATGGTCTGTTGCCAACTACATGCAAAACTCATTAGATATTGAAATAGGGAAAGATGGTTATCCTCACGACCAACCAGAGGGGGAATATGTAAAATCAATAACTGTTGCAAATGACCAGGCTTTTATCACGACAAAACAAGGTCATTTATATATGTCTTCCTACCCTGTTGATGATCCTCGCTTAATGCCGGGTGGGGCTGGAATCGATTATACAATTGAGTTTAATGGGGAAATAGAAAATAACCATCTTGACCCTAAATCTCCAGGGAATGCATGGGGGACACTACTTTTTATGAAAGAGGCTTTGGCTGATTATGCTTATGAAGATGATATTAAATATAAAAATCTTCCAAATAAAGTGCCAGACGTTAAAGTTTATAAAGGCTGGAATCATATGCGCTGTGATATGAATGCAGGACGATAAAAATGAAAGGTGTAATCAGATTAAACGACCCGCTGGAGAACGGCGGGTATGTTAACAAGGCTTCCGGTAGCCTGTTTATGGGGATTCCTGCCGCAGTGCAGGGAGATACCGTTGTATGCGTACCTCATAAAGGCACGTTCCCTATAAACGAATGTGATATTACATGGAAGATGAACGGCATGGGTGTGGTTGTTGATGGTTGCAAGGCTGCCTGTGGCTGCAAAATCAAGACGACATTACCAACAGCGGGATCAAAAAAATGAAGTGGGAACTTCCGAGAGAAAACTATTTCGTTAAGAAGCCTGACTATCCTGTGTTTTCGATGCTACTAATTATCTTACTTGTTTTTTGTGGGGCTGCAATTTTAGAATTGATGGGATGGCCTGAAGGTAAAAAATTCAATAATGAATTTTACATCGCTATTGCTTATCCTGCTTCACGATGGAGTCTTGCCTTATTGGCGATAATTACCTTTATTGTCCGACTTTTAAGATTTGATTTTTATGCTACGGATTATCTTGCTCGCAAGGGAATGTGCGATTTTAAAAATAGTGCAATCGGATCGTTGCCATTAATTGATAGTTCAATGGTTCTTCCAGTTGAATACTTGTCTCTTAAAATCCAGGGTATAGAAGGAGAAGCCCCAATTAGTCCAGCCACCCCTCTTAAAATAGAGTTAGGTGATGAGTCATTCAACAGTTCAAGGCTTAATAATGTCATGGTGAAGTTACTTGAGCCATTAGGAAAGCAGATTGGAAAATCGGGCAATTTTTTCAACGTTTGGATTTATGCCAAGAACAGTGATGAATCTTTGAGTGACGAAGTACGCAGTGTATTAACGCTTATTAAAGCGCCAATGAACTTATTAAAGTCGATCAACATACTTCAGGAATCACCGGGGTACGACTTGATCAATACATGGATTGATGAGGACTTTTCTTACCAACGATTGTTTATCAATATTGAATTGCATAGTGACGAGGAAACTACATTTTTTGAAAATGCTACGGCATTTCTGTTTGATAACTCACCTCGTGAAGAGGACTCCCCTGTGTATCTGTTAAGAATGATGGATTCTCAACACAACAAGATAAGGGAAACATCTAAAGTCTTTTTCTCTGCAAAACAACTTGAACCCTCATCTCTGAAAAAAATCTTTTCCTGCAGTCTTGGCAAAAAGGAAAAAGAAAACCTTTACACCGCTCTGAGTGAGAACAAGACCGGAGTTGAGCAAGACAAGCGTTATGAGCTGGAGAAAGTTACCGGAGAGCCTACAAAATCACAGAAATGGGTAACACTGGCCCTTGCTGCTGAAGCTGTTCAATACGGGCAGGGAAATCAGCTAGTAGCCGCACAAATGGATGATAAAATTTATGTTGGCATGCTTGCGGAGAAATACCCCGGCTGGTGGCGAGAACCACCGGATTTTATGGCTATTGTATATGGCATCATTTCAACGCTGATAGTATTAATCCCTGTGTGGATGCTAATATCCTTCATTGCAGATAAGCTATCAAAAAACGATACGGTTGTTTTTATTTTTGCTGAAGTCATTGCGACAGTGGCAGTGACTTATGTTTCTGGAGCGATGATTCACACTTATATACTGGATGAAGCACAGCGAAACATGGGGGTTTATCATTCTGACTGGTGACAAAAGAAAAGCGCCCTTACGGGCGCTCGCTTTCTCACTCAAAATAAAAAATCAGAAAATCCCGGCCAACAGCCCTATTCCGGTCAGCGTGGCGCAGCCGCCGAGGATCCGCGACCAGCGCTGAGAAAACGAAGAATGGGTAAGGTGCCAGCCGATGCCCAGCCCGGCAATGTGCAGACCGGCGGTGGCGATAACCATGCCCGCCAGCGCGCCAAACGAGTGTGAAAGCTCAGAGCCGTGCGCCAGCCCGTGGAAAATGGCGAACGCGCCGATGATCACCGCCCCAATCAGCGCAGGCAGCTTGAGCTGCACGCCAACCATGATCCCCAGCCCCAGCAGCGAAGCCGCAACGATGGTTTCGGTGCCGCCAATAGAGATCCCCGCCATACCCGCCAGCGCGCCGATCAGCAGCAGCGTGGCAAAGGCCAGCGGTGCCAGCCACCACTGCCTGGTGTTCATCGCACTCCAGACGCCCACCAGCAGCATCACGATCAGGTGATCCGCCCCGGTCAGCGGATGTAAAAAGCCCTCAACAAAGCCCATTTCATGATGCGCCCCGCCATCATGGCCCACGTGCGCCAGCGCCACTCCGGGCATCAGAGCCAACAACGATAAAACGGCGGTCCTGCTTGTAACACGCATAACTTTTCTCCTGATGATTAACAATTCCTTTGCGGTATTTTATGAGCCGTGGCTCAGCAATACCCCTTGCATCTGTTTCAGCGCCGCAAGCGTAAGCAGCGCCTCTTCTTCATCCAGCAGGCTCATGGCAAAGCCAACGTGGACCAGCGCCCAGCGACCGACCAGCCGCTGCGGCGTCCCTTCACAAACCAGAGAAATATTGATATTTACCTTCACGCCAGAGACATCCGCCGTGGCAAGTTGATGACTGTCTTCCCCAACGGCGATAATTTTCGCGGGTACGCCAAGACACATAACGATTCCTTATTCGATTTCCAGTTGCCTGATGCGCAGGCTGTCGCCGCTGGCGATATCCAGCCGGCAACCACCGCAGTGCGGACAGGGTGTGGCATGGCGGTTGATTTCCACGCTCAGACCGCAATCCCAGCACCAGGCCTTGGCCGGAAGCTGGCTCAGCAACAGCTCGCTGTTTTCAGCCAGCGTGCCGCGCACGGCGCTGGAAAAACTAAAACGCAGCGCCTGCTCTTCAATACAGGCCAGGGCGCCAATCTCCAGCCACACTTTTGTCACCCGCTGCGCATTATGCTGCCGGGCCTGCTGTTCAATCAGCTCCGCCATGCTCAGACACAGACTAAGCTCGTGCATGACGATCGCCCAGGCCGAACAGCGCCCGCCGTCCTGGATTTTGCGGGGCCAGAGGGAACGCCAGCGCCATCCGCGCAGTCTGTTCAGCCAGCGCAATCATCTGCGAAGCCGTTACCCCTCTTTCCAGCGGCGACATCAGCGAAGCCGCCAGATATTGCCCGCAGGCATCAGTCTCGCCGACGGTGAAACGCACGCTGCCGCACGGCAGACTCAGGGCGACTTTCTCACCCACGCCGCGTGGCTGCCAGAACTGTCCCGGCCCCGGTAGCACCAGCAAACTCAACATCCACGGCGTCAGCAGGCAGCCGACCCACTGCCCTTCAAACCGCTGAAAGCCGCAGGCTCTGACCGGAATTTGCGCCTGGTAAAATGGCAAAGTCTGCATTTTCTCATCGCCAATCGCCTGAAATGTGGCTTCCAGCATTGCCGAAGGATCGTCAGCGAAACCACTATTCATTTCCGACACAGGCCACCTCCACAGGCATTGCAATAACTCCGCTGTTACGCAGGGCAGTAACAATGTGCTTTAGCGCAGGCTCGATGGTCTGGCGGACGGTCGAGGTCAGTCCTATGCCCGGCTCCAGCGACTGCGGCACCACGCCCACCAGCGTCAGGCGCCGTGGGAACTCCCCGGTTAAACGCAGCGCCATCAGCACATCCGCCAGCCCCAGCTGATGCGGCGAAACTTTCTGGCTGAACAGCGCCGGGATTTGATCGTCATGCAGAACCACTACGCTGCCCGGTTTGTCTCCTGTCAGCACCGCATCGGCGACAATCAGGTGATCCCGGTTCGCCATTACGTCCAGCAGCTCCATCCCCGATGTGCCCCCATCCAGCACTTCCACATGCGGCGGTAGCAGATAGCGCTGCTCAAGCGCCTCGACGATCCGCACGCCCACACCTTCATCGCTCAGCAGCAAATTGCCAATGCCCAGCACCAGTATTCGCATCACAGCACCTTCACTTTGCAGACTTCACCGCCCGTGGTGTCGACGATATGCACCGCGCAGGACATACAGGGATCGAAGGAGTGAATAGTTCGCACCACTTCCAGCGGTTTGGCCGGATCGCTCACCGGCGTGCCGACCAGCGCGCGTTCATACGGCCCCGGCTCATCGTTAAAGTTGCGCGGCCCGGCGTTCCAGGTGGAGGGCACGACGGCCTGATAGTTGGCGATTTTGCCGTCCTTAATCACAATCCAGTGCGACAGCGCCCCACGCGGGGCTTCAATAAAGCCGACGCCGCGAATTTCTCCGTTTTCAGGAATGTTTGGCGGGATAAAGGTTTCGTGATCGCCCGTGCCGATATTGCTCACCAGCGCCTGCCACTGCTGGCCGAGTGTCTGATGCAGCACGCAGGCGTGCACCGTGCGCCCTGCCACGCGTCCGAGCGTCGAATGCAGCTGTTCGGGTTGCAGGGATTTTCCGGTTAACGCCTCGAATGCACCGTTCAGTTTTGCAAAAACCTGCTGCGTGGGCTGATGCTCTGCTTTCAGACTGCACAGCAGCCACGCCAGCGGGCCCATCTCGACCGTTTTGCCGTAGAAGGTGGGCGCTTTCACCCACGAATATTTGCCGTCTTCCTGCCAGCCGGTGTAGTTCGGCCGCGTCAGTCCTTCCCACGGGGCAAGCGGCTGATCATCCTGATACCACGCGTGCTTGCCACTTTCCTCAATGCCCTTTTGCAGATACTCGTCCTGCTGACTGAGGATAGGCCGGAATTCGCCGTGGTTCAGCCAGCCGCCCGGCAGCAGATATTGTTCGCTTTTGCGGTCGACGGGCAGCTCCGGCACGCACAGGTAACAGTCTGCGCCTTTGCCCATCGTCAGCCACTGCGGATAGTGCGCGGCGATCACCGCGGTATCCACCAGATAGACCTGCTCGATAAAACTGCCGAGTTTGTCGATAAAGCTTTTCAGGTACATCAGGCGTTCGAGGTTCAGCACGCCCGGCGAATCAAGGTTAATCGGGTTCGCCACTCCGCCCACGGCCAGATTCTGAATGTGCGGCGTTTTACCGCCGAGGATCGCCACAATCCGGTTGGCATCGCGCTGACACTCCAGCGCCTGCAGATAGTGAGCCACGGCAATCAGGTTCACCTCCGGCGGCAGCGCCATCGCCGGATGTCCCCAGTAGCCATTGGCGAAGATCCCCAGTTGGCCGCTGTCGACCAGCTTTTTGATTTTCTGCTGCACGGCGCTGAATTCCGCCGCGCTGTTGAGCGGCCAGTCGGAAAGCCCTTTCAGCAAATCTGCCGCTTTTTGCGGGTTGGCTTTTAAGGCGGAAGTGACGTCCACCCAGTCGAGCGCGGAAAGCTGGTAGAAATGGACAATGTGGTCGTGAATGCTGTGCGCGGCAGCAATGATATTGCGGATGTACTGCGCATTCACCGGCACTTCCATTCCCAGCGCGTTTTCCACGGCGCGCACGGAGGCCAGCGCGTGAATGGTGGTGCAGACCCCGCAGATGCGCTGAACAATCATCCACGCATCGCGCGGATCGTTGCCTTTGACAATCTCCTCCATTCCGCGCCACATGGTGCCGGAAGACCAGGCCTTCACAACTTTGCCCTGCTCGATTTCGCAGTCGATGCGCAGATGCCCTTCTATGCGTGTGACGGGATCAATGGTGATGCGTTGGCTCATGAATGCCCCCTGTGGATGGTTGGTGTTGAGAATGGTCTGGCAGTACAGGCAGCAGGCGGACGAGCAGGATGTACGCACACACTTCAATCGCGACAAAGCCGATGGAAATCAGCAGTTCGCTGGCGGTCGGGAAATAGCCGTAGCCATTGCCCGGGTTGTAGGTCAGCAGCGAGTAGTTCAGCCGCCAGAAAGCCGCGCCGAGCAACATGCTCAACGCGCCGAGAAACAGCAGTCGGGAGTCATTCCGGTAGCGTCTGATACGGAAAACCAGCAGCGGGAACAGCATCAGCAGGATTTCCAGCCAGAAAGAGATCGCAAAGCGATCCAGATGCCAGAGATACCCGGTCTTGTCGCGTACGATGATTTCGCCAAAGCGCAGCACGATAAACAGCAGCAAAAAGACTTCAATCACGCGGGTCAGACGACTGAACAATGGAGTCTCATTCGCCCCCTTTCCACGCAGCCCGGCCTGCACCAGCGAGCCTTCAAAAATCACAATCGAGAAACCGAGGATCGCAGCGGTCAGCAGGGAAAACAGTGGCAGCATTTCGTAGCTTTGCCACAGCGGATGCACCTTGTAGCCTGCGGCAATCATCAGCGATCCCATCGACGACTGGTGCATCGACGGCAGCAGCGCGCCCAATGCAATCAGCAGAAACATCGCTTTGTTGAGGACGCGTAATGGCTTTTTCCAGCCGAGGCGTTCACACAGCGCCGGAGCAAACTCAAGCGCCACCACGCCAATGTAGATCGTCATACAGACAGCGGTTTCAAACAGCACCGAGTTAGTGTTGAAATGACCCGGCCAGTAGAAATAAGGCAGATTCCAGTAACGACCCACGTCGATGGTGATCGACAACCCACCGAGCGCGTAGCC
Organism: Enterobacteriaceae bacterium 89; assembly: GCA_014156375.1. Classification (GTDB taxonomy): domain Bacteria; phylum Pseudomonadota; class Gammaproteobacteria; order Enterobacterales; family Enterobacteriaceae; genus Scandinavium. The sequence continues at coordinate 66,097 of RQJH01000002.1, forward strand.
AAACAGACTCGCCAGCAGCGCGGGCCGCACCAGCGGGTGATATTCGCCACGGTTAAAGACATACACCGCCCACGCCAGCGCCCAGCCGCCGCAGGCCAGCCCTGTTCCCACCAGCAGATCGAAAGCAATCCAGATCCCCCAGGGGTAACCGCCGTTGAGGTCGGAAACGTCGCCAATGCCAAACACCAGACGCTTCACAATCAGCAACCCGCACAGCACGGCAAACGGCGCAAACAGCATCACCGGCCAGCTAACCAGCCTTCCGCCAAGCGGCTTCGTGCTATTGGTCATCGCGATCTCCTTTTTCCTTGCGCAGATTGCGCTGCACCAGGAAAGTGATCCCCGCCAGCGCCGCGAACGGCAGCACCATGCCTTTGTATAAAGAGTGCTGCACGTGCTCTGAACGCGCCCCGGTGGACAACTCCGCAAGCGGCGGCAGGCCAAGGTTTTCAAACGGTACGCCGGAGAGCACCAGCACCTGCATTCCGCCGCCCTCTTTTTCGCCGTAGATATGCTGCCGGTAAACCGCCAGCGGATGCTCGTAGCAGTCCTGATGACGCAAAGTCTGGCGCGGATAGCGATACGTCTCTCCGGCTTTACCGTTCAGCCGCCGCACGGCCTCCTCCAGCAGCTCCTCGCGAGTGCCGAAAATGACGGCTCCCGTCGGGCAAACGTCCACGCAGCCTGGCAGCTCCCCTTTATCCAGCCGTGCCACGCCTTTCTGGTTACACAGTTCGCACTTGTGGATTTTGCCGAACGGATTGTCGTAATCGTATTTCGGCACGTTGAACGGGCAGCCGACCATGCAGTAACGACAGCCGGTACAGACGTCCGGATCGTAATGGACGATGCCGGTGAGCGGATCTTTGCGCATCGCCTGCACCGGGCAGACGGACACACAGTTCGGATCCACGCAGTGCATGCACTGTTTTTTGATATAGGCGTAGCCGTCTTCCTGCTGGTCTTTATGCTCGCCTTTACCACTGCGCCACACCTGGATGATGTTGTTGGTGTACGGACTTAGCTTGTCGTTGTTCGACCAGGTCTTTTCCGTTCCGGCATAGGCATAGGTTTCCCCGTGTGGTGCGTCCGTATGGTTGATGCGCTGGCACTCGCTGACGCAGGCCTGACAGCCAACGCACAGCGTGGAGTCATACAGCATTCCCAGTGAATGTGGGATGGGCGGGCGGTTTTCCGCTTTCGCCAGCGCGGGCGATGTGCCCCCGGCAAGCAGCGCGCCTGCGGAGGCCAGCTTTAAAAAATGGCGTCTGTTCACGGCTTACTCTCCGGCTGGGGGATCCTGGCGATCGTTTTTCTGCTGACGGCCCAGCTCGCGCACCGTCATCAGGCTGACGCCGGCTACGAGCCCCACCACGCCGCCAAGCAGCCCCACCGCTGTTAAACTGACGTGCCCGCCTTCGGGGCTGGCGACTTCCGGTTTGGCATTACGCGGTGTGGGATTCTCCACGCTCGCCAGCTGCGCGATCCCTTTGGTAAATCCCACGCCCTGTTCATTGCAGCCGTAGCACGGGTGACCAATGCCGACGGGCCAGATCCCGCCGCCGATGTCGCAAAACTCCAGCGTCGGACAGTTGCCCCAGGTTTCCGGGCCTTTGCAGCCCAGATGGTAAAGACACCATCCCTGTCTGTGACCTTCGTCGCCAAACTGGCGCGCAAAGCGTCCGGCATCGAAATGCGGTCGACGCTCGCAGTTCTCGTGAATTAATCGCCCGTAGGCGAACTGCGGACGGTTTTTGCTATCCAGTGCCGGAGGTCGCCCGTAGGTGATGAGGTACGCCACGGTGGCAAGGAAGTTGTGCGGATTAGGCGGACAGCCGGGGATGTTGATAACCGTTTTGCCCGGCAAAATATCCTGCACGCTGACGGCTCCGGTAGGGTTCGCACCGCTGGCCGCCACCCCGCCCCAGGCCGCGCAGGAGCCAATGGCAATCACCGCAGCGGCGTGCTCCGCGACTTCCCGGATGTGCTCAACGATAGGTTTTCCCGCCACCATGCAGTAGATCCCACCGTCTTTCAGAGGAACGGAACCGTCCACCACCAACACATAGCGCCCTTTGTAGCGCTCCACGGCCTGATGCTTGTTCTCTTCCGCCTGCTCACCAAAGGCGGCGGAAAGCACTTCGTGATACTCCAGAGAAATCACGTTCAGCAGCAGATTCTCAATCGTCGGATGGGTAGCCCGCAGCAGCGATTCCGTACAGCCGGTGCACTCCTGCGCGCCAATCCAGATAACGGGAGGTCGTTCCGATGACACCACGGCTTCACTCATTTCCGCCGCCGCACGCTGGCTTAATCCCATCGTTGCCGCCAGAGCCGCACACAGTTTCATAAAATCACGGCGGCTCACGCCCTCAGGCAACGCTGACAGATGCTTCATTCCTTTTTCCTTTGCAGATACCAGCCCTGACAAATAATGCTCTCTATAGACAGCGATTATCAAAAGGCATAATTGATGCATATCAATTTAAATAAAAATGAGCGCTTTTGATTTTCAGGAATATGAATCAAATCGCTTCAGCAAAATCTCAATTGTTTATTTCATAGCGGTTTTTCTTTCCAACGATAACTTTCCGGCCTGAGTGAGCGACAAGCCTTTTGTCTCAGGTGCAAAAACAATGGAAACCACCAGCCCAACCAGGGAAATAAAAGCGCCTATCAGCATCACCGCACTGATACCATAGCGGGTGATAAATACCGGCAGCGCCCAGGTGGAAATAACCGTTCCAACCCGGCTGATAGACATAATCACCCCAACCGCTGAAGCGCGAATATCCGTTGGGAACAGTTCGTTGGGATAAAGCCATTGCAGAATGCCAGGCCCGCCGGAGAAAAAGGCGTAAACCGCAAATGCCAGTACCACCAGCCAGATCCCCAGATTGTCGACCAGTCCAAGCACCGCCAGCGCGGCAGTCATCATCGCAAAGCTTCCCACCAGCAGCGGACGGCGGCCCAGCGAGTTCAGCCAGTACATGGCCGGTACGCAGCCGAGCATAAAGAACAGACTGATCACCACGTTGCCGAGTGCGGCATTGCGCCCCTGATCCCAGCCCAGCAGGCCAACAATCTGCGGACCGAAGGTATAAATAGCGAACATCGGGATCACCTGACAGGTCCAGATCACCGCCACAAACATCACTACCGGGAAGTGACGCTTATTGAACAGGTCCAGAAAGCGCGTCTGCTGCGGGGGCTCTTCGTCAAACACCACCGGTTCGCCAAACAGCTTTAGCATCATCGCTTCGCACTCTTTCACCCGCCCTTTACGCAGCAGCCAGCGCGGCGATTCAGGCAGATCGAAGCGGCCAATCAGAATGATCAGGCAGGGAATAAACGCGCTGCCCAGCATCCAGCGCCAGCCGCCTTCCACGTCGTAAAGCAGGAAACCCACCAGGTTGGCGCAGGTCGCGCCGACGTACCACATCGCGGCGATAAAGCCGACGGCAAACGCCCGCTGGCGGGTGCTGGAAAATTCGGTGATCATCGAGGTGGCAATGGGATAATCCGCACCGATAACAATCCCAATCAGGACTCTCATCACCAGTAATTCCATCGGTGAGGAAACAAACATGGTCGCCAGCGAAATAAGCCCGATGGCGACAATATCAATTAAAAACATTTTACGGCGACCGACTTTATCTGAGATATAGCCAAATAAAGAGGTGCCAACAAATAAACCGACCAGCGTACCCGCGCCCAGCAAACCAATCCACTGAGCGTCCAGTTTTAATAACGGGGTGAGTTGTTCGAGGGCCACGCCAATAATGACCAGCACATAGCCATCGAGAAAAGGGCCACCGCTGCCCCACAGCATAATTCGCCGGTGAATCGACGAAAAACGCAGGTCATCAAAGTTTTTGGCTTGCATAGAAACGTCCTGTATGGCGTGAGTTATCCCCTTAGGGTGAGAACATCAGGCTTTACAACCGTCTTCCCCCTCTCCCTAACCCTCTCCCCAAAGGGGCGAGGGAACCGACCGAACCCGGCTTGCAACTCTGTTTTCTCCCTCTCCCCAATGGGACGAAGGAACCGACCGAACCCGGCTTGCAACTCTGTTTCCCCCTATCCCTAAAGGGGCGAGGGAGCCGACCGAGCCAATTTGCCATTCGGTTCTCTCCCTCTCCCCCTGGGAGAGGGTCGGGGAGAGGGAACCCATTCAACCGTAGCGATATTCCACGCCGAAGGTGCCGCGCGGATATTCCCATTTCTCCAGCGCGCTCCCGAGCCCCAGAATGCGGCAGGTGCCGCACTCCAGGCAGCCGGCGTAGTCAAAACGCACCGAGCCGTCTTCCTGCTTTTTGTACAGCCCCGCCGGACAGGCTTTGGTCAGCAGCTCCATCACCTGCATATCCGGCTGTGATTTCACGATGATGTGCGGAGAGTGCTCATCCACGTTGAATTTGTTGATGCCGAGTTTGACATCCACATTGACGGGCGTGCTCATACTGGTAGTCATAGCGCTGTCACTCCTTTGATGCCGTCTTTCATCAGGTTGATAAAGCCGATTTTTTTGGCGTAGCTGAGGATGTTTTTGCGCAGCGGCACCGGCGTTTTCCCGCTGATGGTGAACAGATCCCCGGCGATACCCACCGCCATTTCCGGGTACTGGGTGAACATGCGTGGGTTATCGAGAAACGCAGGCATTTTCTGGTAGGCCTTCATATCGCGCAGCGGCCCGCTTTCCAGAAAACCAAGGTAGTCACTGAGGCTTTGCTTGCTGAAATCGTCGCGTTTCATTGCACCGAGCACCGCCTTCGCCGCCGCTTCACCGGAAGCAATCGCCAGATCCATGCCGCGAATAGTAAAGCCCAGATTCATACACATTCCCGCCGCATCCCCGGCGATCAGCACGCCGTCGCGCACCAGCTCGGACTGCATTCTCAGCCCTGCTTCCGGCACCACGTGCGCGGCGTACTCAAGCAGCTTGCCTCCGGCGATAAGCGGCCCGACAGCCGGATGCTGCTTAAAATCTTCCAGCATCTGCGGCACCGATTTTTTGGCTTCTTTCAGATGATGCAGACCGCAGACCAGCCCAAGAGAAATCGTGGTTTCATTGGTATAGAGAAAACCGCCGCCCATCAGGCCATCCGTCGGCGCACCGGCAAACAGCCAGGCCACGCCTTCGTTGCCCTGCACATTAAAACGATCCTGTAGGACCTCTTTCGGCAGTTCGATAAGTTCTTTCACCCCGACCGCCACATTTTCCGCCGCCACGGGTTTGCACATGCCCAGCTGTTCCGCCAGCAGGGAATTGACGCCATCGGCGAGGATCACCGTTTTTGCTTCCAGCACGTCACCGTCGGCTTCCACGCCGGTGACCTTGCCGTCCTGCACCACCAGCTTATCGACTCGGATCCCGGTAATACACTGAGCCCCGGCGTTTTCAGCCTGCTCCATCAGCCACGCATCAAACTTGCTGCGCAGGACCGAATAAGACACCTCACCCGGCTTTGGCTCCTCGCTGTTCTGATAATCAACCGTCATCGCCCGCATTTCGGTCATAAACGACAGCCGTTCCCGGACGATCATTCTCTCGACCGGGGCCTGATCGGCAAAACCTGGCAGGATCCGCTCCAGCGTGTGTGCATACATGCGCCCGCCAGTCACGTTCTTGCCGCCAGCAGAATTGCCGCGTTCAATCAGCAGAACATTCGCCCCTTCCCGGGCCAGCACCAGCGCCGCAGTGCTTCCCGCGAGCCCCGCCCCAACGATGATGGCATCGAAGACATCTTCGGACATAACCACTCCTGAACTTGCAGTAAACGGCAGAGCCTGCTCCCGGCCCTGCCTGGGAAAATCAGCGCGCTAACTCGCGGGTCAACGCAGGCAGAACGGTGAACAGATCGCCCACCAGACCGTAGTCGGCATACTGGAAAATCGGCGCGTTTTTGTCCTTGTTGATGGCGACAATGGTCTGCGCGCCGTTGGCCCCGACCATGTGTTGGATCTGCCCGGAGATCCCCACCGCCAGATACAGCTCGGGTTTCAGCATCAGGTTGGAGATCCCGACGTAGCGCTCATGCTCCATCCACTTCTCGTTTTCGGCGACCGGACGTGAACAGGCAAGCTCAGCGCCAATCGCCTCACACAGCTCCTGCGCCAGAGGAATGTTCTCTTTTCCGCCAATTCCACGTCCCACGCTGACCACCAGCCGGGCTTTATCCAGATCGACCGAGTGACTTTCGCAGGCCTGCGTCCCGGTACGCACCACGCTAACGGCAGGCTCCTGCCATTGCAGCGTTTGTGCCGTGCCGCTCTTCGCCGCATCTGGCTTCGCGGCTTCGAACGTGCCGGTGCTGAGCGTCAGCACACAGAACGGCGTTTGCAGGGTTTCATCGCTGAAGGCCAGCCCGCCGTAAACCATATGCTTCGCCACCAGCGCATCACCTTCAAATCCCGTAGCGCTGGCATCGTTGACCACCGCAGCCGCCAGACGAGCACCGAGACGGGCCGCCAGCAGCTTGCCGCGACGGCTGTTAGGCAGCAGCACCAGCCCGGACTGACTTTGCGATTTCACCGCCTGCACCAGCGTATCGGCATAATCCTCTACTATGCGGTCGTCCGGCTTGCCTGCCAGCTGCCAAACCTGGTCCGCGCCAAGCTGGAAGGCCGCGCGTGTTTGTTCTTCATCGAGGGTGAAAACCTGGGTATTCGATCCCAGCGCTTGCGCCCCGCTCATCAGCTCCGGTAAACGGGACAGGGTGTCGCTGAAAACCCATACGTTTGAAAATGTGCTCATGTCCTTCCCCTTTACTGGATAATTTTGCGTAAGTGTTCGGCAAAAGCCGCAATCTGGTCGTCACCGTCGCCTTCAATAACCACGCGCAGACGTTCTTTTTGTTTCGGTGCAGCCACCTGCTGATGCGAGAAAGAAGGAATATCGCCAAGGCCCGCATCTGCTGCCGTCCAGACATGAACCGGCTTTTTGGCCGCGCCGAGGATGGCTTTCATGGAAGGAATTTGCGGCACGTTGATGTCGGTGGTCACGCAAAGCACCGCAGGTAGCGGCACGTTCAGCGTTTCGGTTTCGTCTTCCAGTTCACGCTCAACCACCACGCTGTTGGCGTTTAAAGAGAGGATTTTTTTGATGCCGTTCAGCGCTGGCAGATGCAGCGCTTCGCCCAGCAGTAGCCCAACCTGCTGAGCGTACAAATCAGCGGAGCCATCACCGCACAGGATCAGATCGAAGCCCTGTTTTTGCGCCGCAGCCGCCAGCGCGGTGGCCGTTTGCTGCGGTAAAGCCTGTTCGAACTGTTCATCGATAATCACCACCAGCTCATCCGGCCCGCGTGACAGCACGTCCTTGCGGCCTTTCGCATTGGTCAGGGCATTTCCGCCCACGCTCATTGCCACCACCTGCGCCCCGTCGACCTGCGCTTTCAGCTGCACGGCGGCCTCAATGGCGTTTAAGTCATACTGGCTGATTTTGTTTTCCGCACGGGAAAAGTCCAGCGACCCGTTTACGTGGTCAATACTAATATCCTGCTCGTCGGGAACGCTCTTGTAGCATGTAATAATCTTCATTACATCTCCTGGTATATTGATGAAAGATTCACCGCTTGCGGCAATGATTAAAGAAATATCACACCAGGCACACCAATAATAAAACCTCAGTCACTAATATTGAATACAATAGCCGTCAAGGCGATTGTCGTTCAATATTGCCCGTGCGCTCACCAATATTGAAAGCCATGCGGTACCCAGCATCACAACCATCAATCAAGACACTGATATATAAAGTTAAATGTCTTTGTTAAAAGAATGATCGTTGACCATCCAAGTGTGAGCAACGTAACAGAATGGCCCCCAATAAATAATCATTATTAGGCAAGATCTCAAGCTACCCGGAGAATGGCGCAAGAAGATAATGATTCTTCATTATTTATCCCTGCGACCACTCAAACTTTAAATAGCGTCCTTATTCACGCCTGATAAAAGCGGAATTTATCTATGAGCAAAGAAAAGAAAAAGGTGGGTATTGAACCGAAAGTCTTTTTCCCACCGTTAATTATTGTCGGCATTCTGTGCTGGCTCACCGTTCGCGATCTGGAAGCGGCCAATACGGTGATCGATGCCGTTTTCAGCTATGTGACCAATGTCTGGGGCTGGGCCTTTGAATGGTACATGGTGGTGATGCTGGGCGGCTGGTTCTGGCTGATTTTTGGCCCCTACGCCAGAAAACGCCTCGGCGACGATCCGCCGGAATTCAGCACCGCCAGCTGGATCTTCATGATGTTCGCCTCCTGTACCTCCGCCGCCGTGCTGTTCTGGGGCTCCATTGAGATCTATTACTACATCTCCAGCCCGCCGTTTGGCCTGGCGCCCTATTCCGTGCAGGCCAAAGAACTGGGTCTGGCCTACAGCCTGCTGCACTGGGGGCCGCTACCGTGGGCAACCTACAGCTTCCTGTCCGTGGCTTTTGCCTACTTCTTCTTTGTGCGCAAGATGGAAGTTATCCGCCCAAGCAGCACGCTTATCCCGCTGATGGGCGAAAAACGGGCGAACGGCATTATCGGTACCGTGATCGACAACTTCTATCTGGTAGCGCTGATCTTCGCAATGGGCACCAGCCTCGGACTTGCCACTCCGCTGGTCACCGAGTGCATTCAGTATCTGTTCGGCATTCCGCACACCCTGGAGCTGGACGCAATCATCATTACCTGCTGGATCATCCTCAACGCCATTTGCGTGGCCTGCGGCCTGCAAAAAGGCGTCAAAATCGCCAGCGACGTGCGCAGCTATCTGAGCTTCCTGATGCTCGGCTGGGTGTTTATCGTCAGCGGTGCCAGCTTCATCATGAACTACTTCACGGATTCGGTCGGCACGCTGCTGATGTACCTGCCGCGCATGCTGTTCTATACCGACCCGATTGCCAAAGGCGGCTTCCCGCAGGGCTGGACCGTCTTCTACTGGGCCTGGTGGGTGATTTACGCCATTCAGATGAGCATCTTCCTGGCGCGTATTTCCAAAGGACGCACCGTGCGCGAGCTCTGTCTGGGGATGGTTGCCGGACTGACCGCCGCCACCTGGCTGCTGTGGACCATTCTGGGCAGTAACACCCTGCAGCTTATCGATCATAACGTGATCAACATCCCGCAGCTGATTGAACAGCACGGCGTGCCGCGCGCCATCATCGAAACCTGGGCCGCGCTGCCGCTGAAAACCGCCACTATCTGGGGCTTCTTCATCCTCTGCTTTATCGCCACCGTGACGCTGATCAACGCCTGTTCCTACACCCTGGCGATGTCGACCTGCCGTTCGGTGAAAGAAGGCGACGAGCCGCCGCTGCTGGTGCGTATCGGCTGGTCAATTCTGGTGGGCGTTATCGGCATTGTGCTGCTGGCGCTCGGCGGACTGAAACCGATTCAGACGGCGATCATCGCCGGAGGATGTCCGCTGTTCTTCGTCAATATCCTGGTCACGTTGTCGTTCATTAAAGACGCAAAAGCCAACTGGAAAGACTGATATTTTTCAAACATTAAGAGGTTAATACTATGGATTTCAGACTCAATGATGAGCAGGAGCTGTTTGTCGCCGGTATTCGTGAATTAATGGCCAGCGAAAACTGGGAAACCTATTTCGCTCAGTGCGATCAGGACAGCGTCTATCCCGAGCGCTTTGTTAAAGCCCTGGCGGACATGGGCATCGACAGCCTGCTGATCCCGGAAGAGCACGGCGGACTGGAAGCCGGATTTGTCACTCTTGCAGCAGTCTGGATGGAGCTGGGCCGTCTCGGTGCGCCAACTTATGTGCTTTATCAGTTACCTGGCGGCTTCAACACCTTCCTGCGCGAAGGGACACCTGAGCAAATCGAGAAGATCATGGCGTTTCGTGGCACAGGTAAGCAAATGTGGAACTCAGCCATCACCGAACCGGGAGCTGGATCGGATGTTGGCAGTCTGCAAACTACTTATACCCGTAAAAATGGTAAGGTTTATCTTAATGGCAGCAAATGCTTCATCACCAGTAGCGCCTACACCCCATACGTTGTGGTGATGTCCCGCGATGCTGCCTCTCCGGATAAACCGATTTTCACGGAATGGTGCGTGGACATGAGCAAGCCTGGGATCAAAATCAACAAGCTGGAAAAACTGGGCCTGCGGATGGACAGCTGCTGTGAGCTGACCTTCGAGAACGTGGAGCTGGACGAGAAAGACATGTTCGGGCGCGAAGGCAATGGCTTTAACCGCGTCAAAGAAGAGTTTGACCACGAGCGTTTCCTGGTCGCGCTGACCAACTACGGCACCGCCATGTGCGCCTTTGAAGACGCCGCGCGCTATGCCAACCAGCGCGTGCAGTTCGGCGAAACCATCGGCCGCTTCCAGCTGATCCAGGAAAAATTCGCCCACATGGCCATCAAGCTGAATTCGATGAAAAACATGCTGCTGGAAACCGCGTGGAAAAGCGACAACGGGCTGATTACCTCCGGTGATGCCGCGATGTGCAAATACTTCTGCGCCAACGCTTCGTTTGATGTCGTCGACACCTCAATGCAGGTATTGGGCGGCGTGGGCATTGCCGGTAACCACCGCATCACCCGCTTCTGGCGTGACCTGCGCGTGGACCGTGTCTCCGGTGGCTCTGACGAAATGCAGATCCTGACGCTCGGCCGTGCTGTGTTGAAACAGTACCGCTAATCCCCTGCCCGGTGGCGCTAACGCTTACCGGACCTACAAATCCGTAGATCCGACAAACGTAATACCGCCGGGCAAACAAATCTGTAGGTCCGGCAAACGAAGTGCCGCCGGGCATAACCGAACTCAGGAGCCGCACTATGCAACAATTACCTATGCCCCAATTCGGGCCGCTAGCCGGGCTGCGCGTGGTCTTTTCCGGGATTGAAATCGCCGGTCCCTTCGCCGGGCAGATGTTTGCCGAATGGGGTGCCGAAGTCATCTGGATTGAAAACGTCGCCTGGGCCGATACCATTCGCGTCCAGCCGCACTATCCGCAGCTTTCGCGCCGTAATCTGCGCGCCCTGTCGCTGAATATTTTCAAAGACGAAGGCCGTGAAGCTTTCCTCAAGCTGATGGAAACCACCGACATTTTCATCGAGGCCAGCAAAGGCCCAGCCTTTGCCCGCCGGGGGATCACCGACGAGCTGCTGTGGCAGCACAATCCGAAACTGGTGATCGCTCACCTTTCCGGCTTTGGTCAGTTCGGTGACCCGCAGTTCACCAACCTGCCCGCCTACAACACCATCGCTCAGGCCTTCAGCGGTTATCTGATCCAGAACGGCGACGTTGACCAGCCGATGCCCGCATTCCCTTATACCGCCGACTATTTCTCGGGGATGACGGCCACCACTTCCGCGCTGGCTGCGCTGTATAAGGCACAGCAAACCGGCAAAGGTGAAAGTATCGATATCGCGATGTACGAGGTCATGCTGCGCATGGGCCAGTACTTCATGATGGATTACTTCAACGGCGGCGAGATCTGCCCGCGCATGACCAAAGGCAAAGATCCGTACTACGCGGGCTGCGGGCTTTATCGCTGTAACGACGGCTTTATCGTGATGGAAGTCGTTGGTATCACCCAGATTCAGGAGATTTTTACCGATATCGGCCTGGCTCACCTGCTTGGCACGCCGGAAATTCCAGAAGGCACACAGCTGATCCACCGCGTGGAGTGCAAATACGGCCCGCTGATGGAGGAAAAACTCGACGCCTGGCTGGCGGAGCGCTCCATCGAACAGGTGCTGGCACGGCTGGCGGAGCTGAATATCGCCAGCGCCAAAGTGCTGACGATCCCCGAGCTGGAAACCCATCCGCAGTATGTCGCACGCGAATCCATTACCGAATGGCAGACCATGAGCGGTGACACCTGTAAAGGCCCGAACGTGATGCCGAAGTTCAAAAACAATCCGGGACAAATCTGGCGCGGCATGCCGTCGCACGGCATGGATACCGCCGCAATTTTACACAACATCGGCTATAGCGAAGCCGATATCAGGGAGCTGGTCGAAAAAGGGCTGGCTAAAACGACGAAGTAACGCCTGAATTGCCCGGTGGCGCAGGCTTACCGGGCCTACAACACAGCGATAGTAGGTCCGGTAAACGCAGTGCCTCCGGGCAACAGCAACAGGCAGAAGGACAGGAAAGCAGCGATGGATCTGATTGGTGGACAAAACTTACGCCAGATGTGGGACGATCTGGCCAAGGTGTATGGCAGTAAAACGGCACTGATTTTTGAGTCCGCAACCGGCGAGATCCGACAGTTCAGTTACGGTGAGCTTAATGATGAGATTAACCGCACCGCGAACCTTTTTCTTTCACTGGGCGTAGAGAAAGGCGACAAAGTGGCGCTGCACCTGGACAACTGCCCGGAGTTTATCTTCTGCTGGTTTGGACTGGCAAAAATTGGCGCGATCATGGTGCCGATCAACGCCCGCTTTCTGGCCGAAGAGAGCAGCTGGCTAATCCAGAGCTGTCAGGCCAAAATGGTGGTCACTTCCGGTCAGTTCTATTCCGTTTATCAGAAGATCATCGCTGAACGCAGCACGGCGCTGGAGCTGATTTTGTTGATTTCCTCGCCGCAGCCATCCGACAGCACCACGCTCGATTTCAGTCTGAACCAGCAGGCACAGCCCTGCATTCTGATGCGGGAAGTGGAACTCAGCGTTGAAGACACTGCAGAAATTCTTTTCACCTCCGGTACCACCTCCCGGCCCAAAGGCGTGGTGATAACCCATTACAATCTGCGCTTTGCCGGCTATTACACCGCCTGGCAGTGCGCGCTGCGTGCCGATGACATCTATATGACGGTGATGCCCGCTTTTCATATCGACTGCCAGTGCACCGCCGCAATGCCCACCTTTTCAGCGGGCGCAACCTTCGTCCTGCTGGAGAAATACAGCGCCCGCGCCTTCTGGAGCCAGGTATTGCGCTACCAGGCGACCGTCACCGAGTGCATTCCGATGATGGTCCGCACCCTGATGGCGCAGCCGCAGCAGGCCAACGAACGGCAACACCGACTGCGCGAAGTGCTGTTCTATCTCAATCTCTCAGAAGAGGAAAAAGACGCCTTTGTTGCCCGCTTTGGCGTGCGCTTTCTCACTTCTTACGGCATGACGGAAACCATCGTCGGCCTGATTGGCGACCGCCCCGGCGATAAACGGCGCTGGCCTTCGATTGGTCGCCCTGGATTTGGCTATCAGGCCGAAATTCGCGACAGCTTCAACCGCCCGGTAGCCGCAGGCCAGACCGGGGAGCTGTGCGTGAAAGGCATTCCGGGTAAAACGCTGTTTAAAGAGTATTACAACCAGCCCGAAGCCACCGCCCTCGCCTGGGATAACGGTTGGCTGCACACCGGCGACTGCGCCTGGCAGGACGAGGAAGGCTATCTCTATTTTGTCGATCGCAGCAGCAACATGATCAAGCGCGGCGGCGAGAACGTCTCGTGCAGCGAAATCGAAAATATTGTTGCCTCGCATCCCAAAATTCAGGACGTGGCCATTCTTGGCATTCCCGATCCGATCCGCGACCAGGCCATCAAAGCGTTTCTGGTGCTGAACGAAGGCGAAACATTAAGCGAAAGGGAGTTTTTCTGCTTTTGCGAAGCGCGGATGGCGAAGTTTAAAGTGCCTTCTTTCATGGAAATCCGCACTGATTTACCGCGCAACTGCTCAGGCAAAGTGATTAAAAAACATCTGCTGCATCCGACCACAAACAGAGAAGTTTTGACTGCTGACAAGGAATAAAAATATGAGCAACGCACTACAGATTACCCGCAACGGAGCCGTGCTGGAGATTGTCCTCGACCGCCCGAAGGCCAACGCCATTGACGCCAGCACCAGTTTTAAAATGGGCGAAGCCTTCCTGCAATTTCGCGACGATCCACAGCTTCGGGTCGCGATTATTACCGGCGCCGGAGAGCGCTTCTTCTCCGCCGGATGGGATCTAAAATCGGCCGCAGAAGGCGAAGCGCCGGATGCCGATTTTGGCCCCGGAGGTTTTGCCGGACTGACCGAAATATTCAATCTCGATAAGCCAGTCATTGCCGCCGTCAACGGCTATGCCTTCGGCGGCGGATTCGAACTGGCGCTGGCGGCCGACCTGATCGTCTGTTCAGACAATGCCAGTTTCGCCCTGCCAGAAGTGAAACTTGGGATCGTACCGGACAGCGGCGGCATTCTGCGTCTGCCGAAAATTCTGCCACCCGCCATCGTCAACGAACTGGTAATGACCGGCAGACGTATGGACGCAGAAGAAGCGCTGCGCTGGGGGATCGTCAACCGCGTGGTCAACCAGGCAGAGCTGATGGACTGTGCCCGTGAACTGGCGGCCCAGCTGGTCACCAGTGCGCCTTTGGCCGTTGCCGCGTTGAAGGAGATCGTCCGCAGCACCAGCGAGCTGACCGTTGAAGAAGGCTACAGGCTGATGCGCAGCGGCGCACTTCGCCATTATCCGGCGGTTCTGCATTCGGAGGATGCGCTGGAAGGCCCGCAGGCGTTTGCTGAAAAGCGCGAACCGCAGTGGAAAGGCAAATGAGTTTTTACGCCTTTGAAGGGGTGACCCCCGTGGTTCACCCTTCTGCCTTTGTGCATCCCTCAGCAGTGATTATTGGCGATGTGATTATCGGCGCCGGTGTCTATATCGGACCGCACGCCTCGCTGCGCGGCGACTACGGTCGGCTGATCGTTGAGGCAGGAGCAAACGTTCAGGACGGCTGCATTATGCACGGCTATTGCGACACCGACACCATCGTCCATGAAAACGGACATATCGGTCACGGAGCCGTGCTGCACGGCTGCGTGATTGGCCGCAATGCGCTGGTAGGAATGAACAGCGTGATCATGGATGGCGCGCAGATTGGTCAGGACAGCATCGTCGCGGCGATGAGCTTTGTCAAAGCGGGGTTTGTCGGCGAAGCCCGCCAACTGCTGGTCGGCAGCCCGGCCCGCTGCCTGCGTGAAGTCACCGACGAGGAGTTACACTGGAAAGCGCTCAACACCCGCGAATATCAGGATCTGACGGTTCGTTGTCATCGCTCTTTGCGGGAGACGCTGCCGTTGAATGAAATTGAAGCTGACCGCCCGAGGCTTCTTGGCACCACTGACGTCAAACCCAAACTGTCTGGTGGCTCAAGGTAGACAGCAAAACGCCTCTTCTGAGAGGCGTTTTTAGTGTTTGCTCCCTCTCCCCGTGGGAGAGGGTTGGGGAGAGGGCATCAGGCCGCAGAGACCCATCACCGTCAGGCAATTAATTCAAAGCAGCACGTTTGGTTTTGGACATCATCCACTGCCATTTTTGCTCGCGATCCAGCTCACCCGGCGGGACGGTGGCAGCTTTTGGCGCGGTACTGCGAAACACATCTTTCTCTTCCGCTGTTGCTCTCAGGCGGGCGTACAGCTGCTGGTCAATACTGCGGATCCGCAGCAGACGCTGACACTGGCACCCTCTTCCCTCCAGCTGGTTGGGAATGGTTTTGGTTTCGCACTCAATTTCACCGACATCGGCAAGAATATAGGAAACGGTATTAATGGCTTTGCACGGATCAATATTAAATTCACCGGCAATTTCTTTCGCCGTGACCCAGCGATTTTGCGCCATCACCCAATCGGCAATTAACAAATATAACGGTTTATCAACATATTTCTCACTCATGTATACTCCTTTATTACAAATTAAAAAATACGTTTCCCGCGCCTCGTTTCCCATCGATACCCTAGATAATTCGAGTTGCAGGAAGGCGGCAAGGGAGCTCATCCCCAGGAGCTTACATAAAGTAAGTGACTGGGGTGAGGGAGTGCAGCCAACGCACCTGCAGCTTGAAGTATGACGGGTATAAACCAGACACTTAAAATAAACAGATATACACCAATAATAATAAAAAGAGAGCGCTAAGTGTGTGAGCGTCCCTGAAGTAATGTCAGCTGCTGGCAAAAATAACTCGCGCCGTCGCGTAAGGCTTCATCGGCCATCGGCATTATTCTGGAATAGTGTAAAAAGGCATGCAGCGTGCCCGGATACATCTTGTAGTGGCATGCCTGCCCGTGCTCCAGCAGTGTGTCACGCAGCAAAATGCTGTCATCGATCAGCGGATCGAATTCCGCGCTGGCAATATAAGCTGGTGGAATATCGCGCGTCAGATCGTGATTGAACAGGCAGTAATAAGGTGACGTTTGCTGATGTTCATCGCGCAAATACGCTTCCTCATAGAAAGCCAGATCCGCCTGCGTCAGACCATCCCAACTTCCGCCGAATAAGCGACGACTGACCGAGTCCCGAAGACCATAAAGGCCGTACCACAGCAGCAGCGCGCTCACCTTTCCGCAAGGAATTTTGTTTTCACGGATCCACAGCGATGACGCCAGCGCCAGCATCGCTCCGGCAGAATCGCCAGCCAGCCCGATAGTCTGAGTATTCAGGGAATAATGCGGCGCGTGCTGATGAAAAAACTGACAAACCGCCGCAGTTTCTTCAATGGCCTGCGGGAATTTCGCCTCCGGGGAAAGCGTGTAATCCACGCCAATCACCGTACAGCCGGTGTAGTGCGCCAGCAGGCGCATGATCCTGTCATGCGTTTCCAGATTGCCGAGGATAAAACCGCCGCCGTGCAGATAAAACAGGGTCGCCGGGGTAGAGGAACAAGGCATGAAGATCCGCGTATCAACGCCGCCCCAGCGTGTCGGCACACGAACATTGTCTGTGCGCAACATTTCCGGACCGCCTTCGTTCCAGAAACGTCGCTCTTCGGTATAGGCTTTACGCTGTGAATCAAGATCCTGCCCGGTGGAAACCGGCTGCGGGCGTGAGGCCTGAAACGCCATCACTTCATGCATCTGCGGGGAAAGCTTTTCCAGAACGCGCGCTTTATTTTCAGGTTTCATGGTTCCCTCCAAAGGATATAACCTTCATTTTAGGAACCCGATGCCGAAAAACTGAGAGCTCACCGACCGATATTGAACGATTGAAGCCGGTGAGCTTGCGCAATTCAGGATGAACGCTTACTCATCGTTTCCTTAAGTTGCCCGATAAGCTCGCGGCGGAAATCGCCGAGCTTCGGCTTGTCGTTGTCGATCCACGGCAGCGGACGGCACACTTCCATGGCTTTGATACCCAGACGTGCAGTGAGCAGTCCTGCCCCAATCCCCTGCGCGGCGCGGGCGGAAAGGCGGGCAGCCAAATCCTGCGACATCCAGTCCATCCCTACTTCGCGCACCAGCTCGCTGGCTCCGGCAAAGGCGATGTTCAGCAGTACCAGACGGAACAGGCGAATACGGCTGTAGTAGCCCAATTCGATGCCATACAGCGTGGCGATACGGTTGATCAACCGCAGATTGCGCCAGGCGATAAATGCCATATCCACCAGCGCCAGCGGGCTGACGGCGATCATCAGCGTCGATTCTGCCGCCGAGCGACTGATTTCACGTCGCGCCTGGGCATCCAGCACTGGCTGCACCAGATGAGCGTACAGCGTCACCACTTCACGGTCGTTTTGCGTTTCATGAATAGCGGCGTACCAGCGCTGCAAAGCTGGATGGGATTTATCAAGTCCGGCCTGGCTGGCGAGCTGTTCGCAGAAGGCGCGGCCTTTGCCGGTACCGTGACTGTGCAGCAAATCGCGCGCTTCATCACGCTCCTGCGCCCGCTGGCGTAAACGCCACAGGCGACGCCACTCGGTTGCCACCGAACCCACACCAGCACCAACGATCAGCGCTCCGGCGGCGCAGCCACCCAGCGCTACCCAGTCCTGCGTTTGCCAGGCGTGCATCGTCCACTGGACGCCCTGCGCGACAACGCTGATACCAAACAGCGTCATCCCTGCGGTCACCATCCGCCGCCAAAGGCTGCGTTTTGGCCGCAGCGCAGCCTCAACCACCGCTTCGGCCTGCCCTTCGTCATCAAGCGGATCGTCAATCACCGCCGGGGCAAAAGTTTCCGCCTGCGTCTGCTCAAAGGTCTGGGCCGCACGCAGCCGTTCCGCCTGTTCCGTTTCCAGACTTCCGCTGAAATCAATGCGCGGTTTTAACGGTTCGCTCATCGCAATTTATCTCCAATCAAAAACTCCAGCGCCGCATCGAGACGAATGTGCGGCAGCGGTTTGTCCACGTCCATCACCTGTGGGCGAAACGCTTCAAACTGAAAGCCCTGCTTTTCCCAGAAGGCCTGACCGGGCAGACGAGCCGGAACTTCACCCGGATAGACGGTTAACGGCTGTCCGTCGCTAAGACGATGGCCGCGCAGCGCCGGGATTTTCTCGCCGTTGACGTCAATCAGCCCGCTTTGCGTCGCCTGTACGGAAGCCAGCCCCAGACAGTCCATGCTGATGCCTTCGAACGCCGCGTTTTGCCAGGCGTCCTGAATCAGCTGTTGCAGCAGGGAAACCATGTTGGCGTGCTGATCGACAGTGACGTGATCCGCTTTGGTGGCGGCAAACAGCAGCTTGTCGATCACCGGGGAAAACAGGCGGCGAAACAGCGTGCGCTGCCCGTAGTGGAAGCTCTGCATCAGCTGCGTCAGCGCAAGGCGCATGTCGTTAAACGCCTGTGGTCCGCTGTTGAGCGGCTGCAGGCAGTCCACCAGCACAATCTGGCGGTCGAAACGCAGGAAGTGATTTTTATAGAAACCTTTGACCACATGCTCGCAGTAGTAGTCAAAACGCGCGCGTAACATGCCCGCGTTGCTGTGCTTGTCGGCCTGCGCCAGTCTGGCCTCGCCCGTGCCGTCCACGTCCGGCCACGGGAAGAACTGCAAAGCGGGCGCGCCCGCCATATCACCCGGCAGCACGAAACGGCCCGGCTGAATGAAGTGCAGCCCTTCTTGTTTGCAGGTATGCAGATACTCCGTCCAGGCCTGGGCAATTTCCGCCAGCCGGTTTTCATCGGCAGGTGCAAGCGGGTCCAGCCCTTCACAAAGTTTGCGCCAGCGGGCAGACCATTCGCCTCGCTGCCCCTGAAGCAGGCCGGTCATTTGCCGGGACCAGGTCAGATAGTCCTGGGCCAGCATCGGTAAATCCAGCAGCCATTCGCCCGGATAGTCGACGATTTCCAGATACAGCGTGGAAGTGTCTTTAAAGTGGCGCAGCAGCGATTCATTAGAGCGAAAACGCAGCGCGAGACGAATTTCGCTCACTCCACGGGTCGGCGTTGGCCACATTGGCGGCGTGCCGTAGAGCTGCGCCAGCCCTTCATCATAAGTAAAACGCGGGATGCCAAAATCCCGCTGCGGTACGCGCTTCACGCCAAGCAGGCGCTCTTCACGCACGGCACTCAGCAGCGGCAGGCGCGAACCGGCATGCAGGTTCAGCAGTTGATTGACCATCGCGGTGATGAACGCGGTTTTTCCGCTGCGGCTTAAGCCCGTCACCGCCAGACGCAGATGCCGGTCAACGCCACGGTTCATCAGCGCATTGAATTCGTTTTTAAGTCGGTTCATCGCCATCCTGTCAGGCCTGGGAGGAAATCATTAAAGATAAGGATATTACACGGGGCGCGGAGGGAAAACAGGAAATGGAACAGACACTTCCACGGCTGTGTCGGGTGGTGATTATTTCATGCTGCGGGCAAGGCGGTTAGCCAGCTTTGCCAGCAGCGGCTCCAGCGCCACCGCCAGCAGCATTTTCAGCGGCCGACGGGCCACTGATTTGATGGCCCAACCGGCAGCGCCCGCCGGGCCGTAACGCAGTGCGGTCAGCAGAATCAGCTTGCCCGCGATTTTCAGGCCGGGCTTGACCTTCTGCCCGGCGCGTTGCCAGTTATCTTTCATCAATCTCTCTCTCAGTTACAGCTGGCGGAACCGGCTGCGTAAGGAAAAGGTGTCCGAGGTGACATAGCGCTCCATCTCGCGCAGGCGCTTTTCACCTGCTGCCAGCTCTGCATCGACTGCATCAAGCAGTTCGCCGCTGGAGGGCATTTTTTCACCGTACATTTCATTATCGGGGATCGGGTCGAGGGCGAACGTCAGAATGATGTAGGCCACCACCACGAAGAAAAACAGGCCAAAAATCATCGCCAGCACGGTGATCAGGCGCACCAGTTTCACCGGGACATCGAGCCAGTGCGCAATCCCCGCACACACGCCCTTTACCATGCCCTGCTGCGGAATACGCCACAGCTTTTTGCTGAAATCTAATCCTGCCATTATTGTTCTCTCCAGTTCGGATGTTCCGCGTCGAGAATAGCTTCCAGCGCCTGGATGCGATCACGCATGCGGCTGGCATCAGCCGTCAGCTGAGTCAGACGCTGCTGCTCACTTTGTGAAAGCTCAGCGCCTGAACGGTTGCTGTAGTGCAGCCACAGCCATACCGGCAGGACAAACAGCACAAACAGCGTCAGCGGTATGGCCAGAAAAAGCGCGCTCATAGGGTCTCCTTACTTATATTTGAGCGGCGGCACACCCGGTGCCGCCCGGCAATGATTATTGGTTATCCTGCTTCATTTTGGCGCGAAGCTCAGCGATTTGCGCGCTGATCTCGTCGTCGGCTTTCAGTTCGGCAAACTGCTGATCGAGCGACTTCTGTTTGCCAAAGCCGTGGCTTTCCGCTTCGGCTTCCATCTGATCGATACGGCGCTCAAAGGATTCAAAACGCGCCATCGCTTCATCCAGTTTACCGCTGTCGAGCTGACGGCGAACGTCGCGCGAGGAGTTAGCGGCCTGGTGGCGAAGACTCAGAGCCTGCTGACGGGCGCGAGTTTCGCTGAGTTTGTTCTCCAGCTCGCCAATCTCTTTCTTCATGCGGGTCAGCGTATCGTCAACCAGCGTGATTTCGTGCTCAAGTGACGCGATCATGTCGGTCAGCTTCTGTTTTTCGATCAGCGCCGCACGCGCCAGATCTTCTTTCTCTTTACTCAGCGCCAGTTCGGCTTTTTCCTGCCAGTCGGCCTGCTGAGCATTCGCCTGCTCGACGCGGCGAGTCAGCTGTTTCTTTTCCGCCAGCGCGCGGGCTGAAGTGGAGCGCACCTCAACTAAGGTGTCTTCCATCTCCTGAATCATCAGGCGGACCAGTTTTTGCGGATCTTCAGCCTTCTCCAGCAGCGAGTTAATGTTGGCATTCACGATATCGGCAAAACGAGAAAAAATACCCATCATTCACATCCTCTTAAGTCATTCTGTTATCGGGCATGGCCCTGCTGAACAGATAATACAATTCGCGTGCCAACTTTTTATCTCTTTGATTTTACTTGCTGTGATTGAATTTCACTCACTCAGCCGCTACAGTGTTATGGCGAATTACACTAACTAGTGGTGAATTTCATCATGGCAGATTACAAGGACAACCTGCTCGGCGAAGCCAACAGCTTTATCGAGGTACTGGAACAGGTATCAAGGCTGGCGCCGCTGGATAAACCGGTGCTGATTATCGGTGAGCGAGGTACCGGCAAAGAGCTGATAGCCAACCGCCTGCACTTTCTCTCCTCACGCTGGCAGGGACCGTTCATTTCGCTTAACTGCGCGGCGCTGAATGAAAATCTGCTCGATTCAGAACTTTTCGGCCACGAAGCTGGCGCTTTTACCGGCGCGCAAAAGCGACATCCGGGGCGTTTTGAACGTGCCGACGGCGGTACGCTGTTTCTGGATGAGCTGGCAACGGCACCAATGCTGGTTCAGGAAAAACTGCTCAGGGTGATTGAATACGGCGAACTGGAGCGAGTCGGCGGCAGTCAGCCGCTGCAGGTAAACGTCAGGCTAGTGTGCGCGACCAATGCGGATTTGCCGCAGATGGTGGACGAAGGCACTTTCAGGGCTGATTTACTCGACAGACTGGCATTCGACGTTGTGCAGCTGCCGCCGCTGCGCGAAAGACAGAGCGATATCATGCTGATGGCGGAACACTTTGCGATCCAGATGTGCCGTGAACTCAAGTTGCCGCTGTTTCCGGGCTTTACCGATCGTGCCCGCGACACGCTGCAACACTATCGCTGGCCGGGGAATATTCGCGAGCTGAAAAACGTGGTCGAGAGATCGGTTTATCGCCACGGCAGCGCCGATGAGCCGCTCGATAACATCATCGTCGATCCTTTTCAGCGCCAGGTGAAAGAAGTGGAGTCGGTGGAAGAAAAAACGTTGTCGCTACCCCTGGATCTACGAGATTTTCAGCAACAGCAGGAAAAGGATTTGCTGCAACAAGCACTGCAACAGGCCAGATTTAACCAGAAAAAAGCGGCAGAGCTTTTGGGGCTGACCTATCACCAGCTGCGGGCTTTATTGAAGAAACATCAGCTTTAGGGAAATGGCGGATTGTGCGGGCATTTCCCCCTCTCCCTAACCCTCTCCCTCAAGGGAGAGGGAACCGAAAATACCCATTTGCATGATCAAATATCATTTGTAGGCCGGATAAGGCGGAGCTGCATCCGGCAATTCACGCATTGAGCGAACATTTCCCCCTCACCCTAGCCCTCTCCCTCAAGGGAGAGGGAACCGAAAGTACCTGTTTATCGTTTGGTGACGGGCAAAAGCCACCAGCTGACCACCATCGCGCAAAGGCAAATGGCGCTGTTGAGCATCAGGGCGTACTGCGCGGCACTGGCCATACCGAACGGCAGCAGTAACGCATAAAGTGACGCTGTCACGGCAATCCCCATTGCGCCGCCGAGCGAGCTGCCCATTTTGTAGATCCCGGAAGCCACGCCGACTTTGTTTTCCGGCGCGTTAACCACCGCGGTATCTGTGGAAGGCGTGGCGTAACATCCCAGCCCCAGCCCAAACAGCACGAAGCTGATGAAAACGGTGATGATATAGACGTCTTTCGCCAGGAAAGTGCAGGAAATCAGCCCGGTGGCGATAGCCGCCAGCACTGGACCTGTCATCATCGGCAGCCTTGCTCCGTAGCGCTGAAGCAATTTTTCACCCACGCGGATCATCGCCAGCACCGTCACCAGATACCCCAGCGTCATCATCCCGGTTTGCAGAGCTGACAGCTTATGCCCCTGCTGTAGCCAGATACTGGTGATCATCATGGTGCCAATGCTGCCGTTCAGCATAAAGTTCGACAGCACCGCTGCGCTGTAGGCCCGGTTGCGAAACAGCGCAAAGTCGATGAGCGCCGCTTCGCCTTTGCGCAGGCCGGAACGCACAAACCACAGTCCGGACAGTAGCGCACCGCTGAGCATCGCCAGCGACAGCCCGCTGCTCCAGCCCCAGCTGTGCCCTTTGCTGATAAACAGATTCAGCAGAACCAGCGCCGTCACAAAGCTCAGCAGGCCACTCAGATCGAGCTTGTGCTGCTGCGCGCTCTCGCTGCGGCTCTCCGGCGTGCCGCGGATCAGCAACATCGACAGAAACGCGGCCACGATGGAAAACACAAAGATCCAGCGCCATCCCAATCCGGTGGTAATTGCTCCACCGACAAACGAGCACAGCCCGCTGCCGCCCCAGGAGCCAATCACCCAGAAGCTGATCGCCCGCTGGCGCGCTTTGCCTTCGTACCAGGTTTTAATCAGCGCCAGAGTGGCAGGCATGATACAGGCGGCCGACAGCCCCTGAATTGCCCTTCCGGCCAGGAAAAATGCCGGACCCTGCGCCAGGATCAGCAGGCCGCTGCCGATAATACTCAGCAGCAGCCCCACCAGCGTCAGGCGGACGCGGCCAAACTTGTCGGCCAGCCCACCGCTTGCCACCACGAAACAGCCGCTGAATAAGGCGCTGAGGCTGACGGCGAGCGTCAGCGTCTCCAGCGAGATATCCAGGCTGCTTTTCATGGCCGGAACGACGTTAATCACCGACTGGGCAAACAGCCAGAAGGTCAGAACGCTTAAAACGATGCCCACCAGCAGCCGGTCATTACCGACAAAGGCATGAGTATTGGTCAGGGGAACGGTACTCATCGTGCAGCCCTCCTTCGTTTTCTGGTGTCAACGCAGATAGTGTTCCGTCAGGCCGCTCCACAGCGCCGCGCCGGTAATCAGGATTTGGTCATTAAAGTCATAACCCGGGTTATGCACCATGCAGCGGTCGGGCTCATCGCCTGCGCCGATGGTGAAATAGCAGCCGTTCGGGTTCTTTTCGAGCATGAAGGCGAAATCTTCGCTGCCCATAAAGGAACCGATATTGACGACCGCATCCTGACCGAACAGATCGGTCGCTACGTTGCGCACCATGTCATTCGCCGCCGGATCGTTTCTCAGCACCGGGCTGCCGTTGACGTGGGTGATCGCTGCGGTGGCGTTAAAACTTTCCGCCTGCGCGACGGCAATATCGTGGATGCGCTGCAATACGGTCTGGCGCACTTTTTCATTCAGGGTGCGCACGGTGAGCTTCATTAGCACTTTGTCGTTGATGATATTGGGCGCATGCCCCGCCTGAATGCTGCCCACGGTAACTACCGCAGGTTCAAACGGCGTGATATTGCGGGAAACAATCGACTGCAGGGCAATCGTGATATGGCAGGCCACCAGCGTGGCATCGACGGTGTGCTCCGGTACCGCACCGTGACCGCCTACGCCTTTCACTTCAATATGAAGCGTGTCGGAAGACGCCATCATCGCGCCATCGTGCAAGCCAATTTTGCCCAGCTTTTGCGAAGGCATATTGTGCAGGCCGAAAATATGATCGCAGGGGAACTGGTCAAACAGCCCTTCTTCCACCATCACTCTGCCGCCGTACAGCAGCTCTTCCGCAGGCTGGAAAATCAGATTCAGCGTGCCGCTAAAATTACGGGTTCGGGCGAGATATTCTGCGGCATACAGCAGCGTGGTGGTGTGGCCGTCATGCCCGCAGCCGTGGAATTTGCCGTCGGTGGTGCTGGCCCACTCTTTACCGCTGTTTTCCTGCATCGGCAACGCGTCCATGTCTGCGCGCAGTCCCAGACGCTTGCTGCCATTGCCCACTTTAAGCCTGCCTACAACACCGGTTCCGGCCAGACCGCGGTGAACCTCATAGCCCCATTTGCTCAATAACCGGGCCACCTGATCGCTGGTTTTATGCTCCTCAAAACCAATTTCCGGGTGCTGATGAAAATGGCGACGCAGCTCGGTGAACTGCTCTTCGGTGCCCCGTAGTGCTTCAACAATTGGATGTGTCATTTTTGTTATCCCTTTATTGCTTCACAGTGATAATGTCGAGTTTATGCCGGGGAGAGCACGGTAAAACGCACTTTTTTGTTGTGAAATGACGTCATTCTCATGACTGTTTTTCATACAATTCGGTTATGACAAAAAACAGCATGTGATTATTTGTGTTACGGGGAGCGGACCATGAACCAGAACAGCAGCGAATTTTCCGTCCGGGTGCAGGATATTCGTCAGCTCAGCCAGGACGAAAGCCACAGTCTGACGCTGCTGTGGATGCTGGAAGGCCAGGCTGAGCTGGAAACCGACGGACAGCTTCAGTCGTTGAGCGTCGACGGTCTGGCAATCGTCAACCGTAATCAGCGCTGGCGAATGAGCGCCAGCGGCCCTAACGTCACCCTTTGCCTCACCCTTTCCGGCAGCTGGCTGATGAGTTTGTACAGCGACATTTTCGCGTACGATTATTCGATTCCTGATGAACATCACGGCAATTGGCCTGCCTGCGAGGAACTTCGTCATTTGCTTCGCCAGCTGCTGGCCGTCAATCTGATTAACCACCAGAGCCGCTACCGGCTTGAAGCTCACCGCTGGCTTGGGGAAATTCTTTTATTGCTGACCACGAGCTTTCAGCAGCCTGTCCGTATGGTGCCACTTCACGACAACCCGGGCTGGAGCAAGCGCATTGTGCAGGTGGTTGAGCGCATCCATAGCCATTACTCCCGACGGATCACGCTTGCCGAAATTGCCGCCGCCGAATTTGTGTCCGAAGCCTGGCTGTCTCGCCTTTTTCATAAGGAAGTCGGCGTCAGCTTTATGCAATACATCACCACGCTGAGGCTGGGAAAAGCCGCCGAGGCACTGCGTCAGACCAGTCGCCCCTTACACCAGATTGCGCAGGAACAGGGGTTTGCCAGTACGAGGATGATGAGTGATTTATTTCGTCGTCATTACGAGATGGCACCGGGCGAATTTCGCAAAATGAAGTCGTCAACCGCCCTGCCGCGTTCCCGATCTGTGGTGACAGAATGCGTCCAGCCGGTGGCTATCGACCGACTTTTCAGCCTGCTCAATAAACCAGAAACCGCAGGCTGGGAACCGTCCTCGCAGACTGTTCACCAACAGCAGGAACGCGTGGTGGATTTACAGCAGCTTACCCCGCGTCCGGGAGTGCTTCGCCATACCCGCATCATGATCACCCTGCGCGAACTGGATGATTTACTCAGGGAAGACGTGCGTCGTGAGCTGGAAGCGCTGGATGAGCAAATCCCCATTTACGCGGTTGATATTGCTGAGCCCTTTCTCAGCAGCCGTTTGTTTGCCAGCGGCTGGGACGATCCGATGATGGCGGGCTACGCCTGCTGGTATAACCTGCATCAGCTTTTTAGCTGGCTGGCGGCGAAAAAATGGGCGGTGCTGCTGCATACGGGCCTGACGACCCGCGCCGATCTGCTGAAAGATTTTTTACGCCAGGCCGTTAACCACTTCCCGCCAGAGGTGACATCCAGCTGGCAGTTTGTCTGGCACTGGTCGCCTCAGGCTGCCGAAGAGACGCGGGAAAGCGTGTGGCAGGCACAGCGCGCCATTCTTCATCAATATCTGCCGAACGCGAAATTTGGCCTCTGGCATCGCTTTGCCCCCAGCCCTTCACCGGACAGCGATGAGACCTTCTTCAGATCAAAAGTTCTGAAACAGGCCGATTTCCTCGCCTGCCCGGCAGATGCCAACGAATTGCTCGACCTGGCACAGCTCGATCCTGCACTGCTGGCCTCGACGGAAAACTACCCGGTGCAAAAGATCCGCAGCATCCAGTCTGCGCTGCGTCAGCAGCAGATTTCCCTGCCAGTCTGGCTGCTTTCGTGGAATACGCTGACCGGCAATACGCGGGCCACCAACGGCTGGTTTTTCCGTGGCGCACTGCTGATGCAGAACCTGCTGAGTTTGTCTGAACAGGTCTGGCTGGCAGGATTCTGGCTCAACTCTGATTTACAGGGCGAGGCGCGTGCCAACGACATTATCGATACCTCAAGCCTCGCGCTGCAATATCACCACGGGCTGCCGCGGCCTGTTTACTGGGTGCTGTGGCTGTGGAAACGGCTGCGCGGCGAAGTCTTAATCAACGATAAAAACCTGTTGCTGTTGCGCCATCAACAAGGCTACCAGCTCCTGCTGCTCAATACGGTGGTCTTCAACCCGTGGCTTTCCAGCGAAGAGGCGTTTATTCAGCGTTTTCGCCAGCAGTATCACCTGCAGCTTCAGGGCCTGAAGGGAAAGTGGCGGGTCAAATGCCATCTGTACGATCGGCATAACGGCGCGCTGTTTCCGCTGCTCGATCCGTTTCGTACCGAAACCGGGCCTGACGAAGAAGTCTGGCGCTGGGCGCGGCATAAAGCACGGCCAACCCTGTCCGTTCGCGATGAGCAGCTGCACGGCAGCTGGCATTCAGCGGATTCACTGGAGAGCAACGCGCTGGTGCTTTACGAATTAACCCCACTGCATTGACGACTTTTACAGCGGTTGAGCGCAGAGTTTTGTACCTGGTCGGGCTAAGTGCGATACACTTTGCAGATCGGTCTGAAATTTGAAGAAATTATGCGACTTACATTCTCATCGTTACTGGCAGTTTTAGGAGCTTTTGCGGGCCAGGCCTTTGCGGCTGCGCCCCCTGCGCTGCCAGCGAATGCTGACATTCGCGACAGCGGCTTTGTCTATTGCGTCAGCGGGCAGGTCAATACCTTTAACCCGCAAAAAGCCGGCAGCGGCCTGATCGTCGACACGCTTGCGGCTCAGCTTTATGATCGCCTGCTGGACGTTGACCCCTATACCTATCGCCTGGTGCCGGAGCTGGCCGAAAGCTGGGAAGTGCTGGATAACGGCGCGACCTACCGCTTCCATCTGCGCAGCGGCGTGCCTTTCCAGACTACGCCATGGTTTAAACCTACGCGTTCCTTTAACGCAGACGATGTGGTCTTTACCTTCGAGCGCATTTTCAATCGCGATCACCCGTGGCATAACGTTAACGGCTCGCAGTTTCCTTATTTCGACAGCCTGCAGTTTGCCGACAGCGTCGAAAGCGTCCGCAAACTCGACAGCCGCACCGTCGAATTCCGCCTGAAGCGACCTGATGCCTCCTTCCTCTGGCATCTGGCTACCCACTACGCCTCGGTGATGTCAGCCGAATACGCAGCGAATCTGGCCAAAGACGGACGCCAGGAATTGATGGACAGGCAGCCAGTCGGCACCGGTCCTTATCAGCTTGATGAATATCGCGCCGGACAATACATTCGCCTGCAGCGTCATGCCAGCTTCTGGCGCGGCGAACCGCTGATGCCGCAGGTGGTGGTTGATCTGGGCTCCGGCGGCACCGGGCGTCTGTCTAAATTGCTGACGGGTGAATGTGACGTTCTGGCCTGGCCTGCCGCCAGCCAGCTCACCATTCTGCGTGACGATCCCCGTTTACGCCTGACCTTACGCCCGGGAATGAACATTGCCTATCTGGCGTTCAACACCGACAAGCCGCCGCTGAACCGCCCGGAAGTGCGCCATGCGCTGGCGCTGTCGATCAACAATCAGCGCCTGATGCAGTCGATTTACTACGGTACGGCGGAAACCGCAGCGTCTATTCTGCCGCGCGCCTCCTGGGCCTATGACAATGAAGCTAAAATTACCGAATACAATCCGGAAAAATCGCGCGAGCAGTTAAAAGCGCTGGGCCTGGAAAATATGACGTTGAAGCTGTGGGTGCCGACTACGTCTCAGGCGTGGAACCCCAGTCCGTTAAAAACCGCAGAGCTTATCCAGGCCGATATGGCGCAGGTGGGCGTGAAGGTGATCATCGTTCCGGTTGAGGGTCGTTTCCAGGAAGCCCGGCTGATGGATATGAATCACGATTTAACCCTTACCGGCTGGGCCACCGACAGTAACGACCCGGACAGCTTCTTCCGTCCGCTGCTGAGCTGTGCAGCTATTGGATCGCAAACGAACTTTGCCCACTGGTGCAACCGTGAATTCGACAGCGTGCTGCAAAAAGCGCTGGCCTCGCAGCAGTTAGCGTCACGAATTGATGCCTATGATGAAGCGCAGCAGATCCTGGCGCGCGACCTGCCGGTACTGCCGCTGGCTTCGTCGCTGCGGCTTCAGGCCTATCGTTATGATATTAAAGGGCTGGTTCTGAGCCCGTTCGGTAATGCGTCGTTTGCCGGTGTGTCACGCGAGAAACAGGAAGAGGTGAAAAAACCATGATTATTTTTACCCTCCGCCGCCTGCTGCTGCTGATGGTCACCCTCTTTCTGTTGACCTTTGTCAGCTTCAGCCTGAGCTACTTCACGCCTCACGCGCCGCTTCAGGGGGCAACGCTTGGCAACGCATGGCTGTTCTGGTTCAAAGGCCTGCTGCACTGGGATTTTGGCGTCTCCAGCATTAACGGCCAGCTGATTTCCGAGCAGCTGAAAGAAGTGTTCCCGGCAACGATGGAGCTCTGCATCCTCGCTTTTGGCTTTGCGCTGCTGGTGGGGATCCCGGTCGGGATGCTGGCAGGCATTATGCGCGACAAATGGCAGGACAAAGCGATTAACGCCCTGGCCCTGCTCGGCTTTTCGATCCCGGTCTTCTGGCTGGCGCTGCTGCTGACGCTGTTTTTCTCACTGACCCTGGGCTGGTTCCCGGTGTCCGGGCGTTTCGACCTGCTGTATGAAGTGAAAAACGTTACTGGCTTTGCGCTGATCGATGCATGGCTGTCAGATTCGCCGTGGCGGGAAGAGATGATCGTCAGCGCCCTGCGTCATATGGTTCTGCCGGTGCTGACGCTGGCGGTTGCCCCGACGACCGAAGTCATCCGCCTGATGCGCATCAGCACCATTGAGGTCTACGACAGTAATTATGTTCGGGCCGCAGCGACGCGTGGTGTTTCACGCCTGACTATTTTACGTCGCCACGTGCTGCACAATGCCCTGCCGCCGGTGATCCCGCGTCTTGGCCTGCAGTTTTCCACCATGCTGACGCTGGCGATGATCACCGAGATGGTGTTCAGCTGGCCGGGCCTAGGTCGCTGGATGATTAATGCCATTCGCCAGCAGGACTATGCGGCCATTTCCGCAGGCGTGATGGTGATTGGCGCGCTGGTGATTATTGTGAACGTGATTTCTGACATTTTGGGTGCCATGGCGAACCCGCTGAAACATAAGGAATGGTATGCCTTACGATAGCGTCTATCTGGAGAAACGCCCGCCCGGCGTGATCCGCACCGTATGGCGTAAATTCTACGGTGATACCACGGCGATGATCGGCCTGTACGGCTGCGTGGGCCTGGCTGCGCTGTGTATCTTCGGCCCCTGGTTTGCCCCTTATGGCATCGATCAGCAGTTCCTTGGCTATCAGCTGCTGCCGCCTTCCTGGTCGCGCTATGGCGAAGTCTCCTTCTTCCTCGGCACTGACGATTTGGGTCGCGACGTGCTGAGCCGCTTGCTGAGCGGCGCGGCCCCGACCGTTGGCGGTGCATTTGTGGTAACGCTGGGCGCCACGCTGTTTGGTCTGGTGCTTGGCGCGGTAGCGGGCTCAACCCGTGGGCTGCGTTCCGCCGTGTTGAACCACATTCTCGACACCCTGCTCTCCATTCCTTCACTGCTGCTGGCAATCATTGTGGTCGCCTTCGCCGGGCCTCATCTGCTGCACGCGATGTTCGCCGTCTGGCTGGCCCTGCTGCCGCGCATGGTGCGCTCGGTCTACAGCATGGTGCACGACGAACTGGAAAAAGACTACGTCATCGCCGCCAGGCTGGACGGCGCAACCACGCTCAATATTTTGTGGTTTGCCGTGCTGCCTAACATTGCCGCCGGGCTGGTCACCGAGATCACCCGCGCGCTGTCGATGGCGATTCTGGATATTGCGGCGCTGGGCTTTCTCGATCTCGGCGCACAGCTGCCTTCACCGGAATGGGGCGCGATGCTTGGCGATGCGCTGGAGCTGATTTACGTCGCACCGTGGACCGTGATGCTGCCGGGTGCTGCAATCATGATCAGCGTGCTGCTGGTGAACCTGTTGGGCGACGGTGTTCGCCGCGCAATTAATGCGGGGGTGCAGTAATGCCATTGCTGGATATTCGCAACCTGACCATTGAGTTTCGCACCAGCGAAGGCTGGGTGAAGGCCGTGGATCGCGTCAGCATGACGCTGGCGGAAGGAGAGATTCGCGGGCTGGTCGGTGAGTCTGGCTCCGGAAAAAGCCTGATTGCCAAAGCGATTTGCGGGGTCACCAAAGACAACTGGCGCGTCACCGCAGACCGCATGCGCTTTGACGATATCGACCTGTTGCGGCTCTCCAACCGCGAGCGGCGTAAGCTCGTTGGCCATAACGTGTCGATGATTTTCCAGGAGCCACAGTCCTGTCTCGATCCTTCTGAGCGCGTTGGCCGCCAGCTGATGCAGAACATTCCCGGCTGGACCTATAAAGGACGCTGGTGGCAACGCTTCGGCTGGCGTAAACGTCGGGCCATCGAGCTGCTGCACCGCGTCGGCATCAAAGATCATAAAGACGCGATGCGCAGCTTCCCGTATGAGCTGACGGACGGTGAATGTCAGAAGGTCATGATTGCTATCGCTCTGGCGAACCAGCCGCGCCTGCTGATTGCCGATGAGCCGACCAACGCCATGGAGCCAACCACTCAGGCGCAGATTTTCCGCCTGCTGACCCGGCTCAATCAGAATAACAACACCACCATCCTGCTCATCAGCCACGATTTGCAGATGCTCAGCCAGTGGGCCGATAAAATTAACGTGATGTACTGCGGGCAGACCGTTGAGTCCGCGCCGAGCGAAGATCTGGTGACCATTCCGCATCATCCGTACACCCAGGCGCTGATCCGCGCCATCCCGGATTTTGGCCGTTCGATGCCGCATAAAAGCCGCCTGAACACCATGCCGGGGGCGATCCCGCTGCTGGAATCCTTGCCGATTGGCTGTCGTCTTGGCCCTCGCTGTCCGTACGCGCAGCGCCAGTGCATTGAAACGCCGCGTCTGACCGGTGCCAAGAACCATCTGTTCGCCTGTCATTTCCCGCTCAACATGGAGAAAGAGTGAGATGGTCGAAACCCTGCTCGAAGTCCGCAATCTGAGTAAGACCTTTCGCTACCGCACCGGGATGTTTCATCGTCAGACCGTTGAGGCAGTAAAGCCGCTGAGCTTTACCCTGCGTGAAAAACAGACCCTGGCGATCATTGGTGAGAACGGTTCGGGTAAATCGACGCTGGCAAAAATGCTGGCGGGGATGATTGAGCCCACCAGCGGCGAGCTGCTGATTGATGACCACCCGCTGACCTTCGGCGACTACTCTTTCCGCAGCCAGCGCATCCGCATGATTTTTCAGGATCCCTCAACGTCCCTGAACCCGCGCCAGCGCATTTCTCAAATTCTGGATTTTCCGCTGCGCCTGAACACCGATTTAGAACCTGAAGCGCGCCAGAAACAGATCATCGAAACACTGCGCATGGTCGGTCTGCTGCCGGATCACGTCAGCTATTACCCGCACATGCTTGCGCCCGGGCAAAAGCAGCGTCTGGGTCTGGCCCGCGCGCTGATCCTGCGTCCAAAAGTGATTATCGCCGATGAGGCGCTGGCCTCGCTGGATATGTCGATGCGCTCGCAGCTGATTAACCTGATGCTGGAGCTGCAGGAAAAACAGGGCATCTCCTACATCTACGTGACGCAGCATCTGGGGATGATGAAACACATCAGCGACCAGGTGCTGGTGATGCACCAGGGCGAAGTCGTCGAGCGCGGCAGCACCGCCGACGTGCTCGCCTCCCCGCTGCACGATCTGACCAAACGCCTGATTGCCGGGCATTTTGGCGAAGCGTTGACAGCGGATGCGTGGCGAAAAGATCGCTAAAAACCGGCCCCAAGTGGTCGGATTAACTCTCCCGGCGAGTCTGTGCTAGAATCGCCGACGTTTAACGACGGACTGCCTATAATTGATGCAGCCGCTACAACAATGACATAAGGATTAAAAGCTATGGGTTTTCTTTCCGGTAAGCGCATTCTGGTCACTGGCGTTGCCAGCAAACTGTCCATCGCCTACGGTATCGCACAAGCTATGCACCGTGAAGGCGCTGAGCTGGCCTTCACCTACCAGAACGACAAGCTGAAAGGCCGTGTTGAAGAGTTTGCCGCGCAGCTGGGTTCCAGCCTGATTCTGGAATGTGACGTTGCTCAGGACGAAAGCATCGATGGCATGTTCGCTGAACTGGCTAAAACCTGGCCGAAGTTCGACGGTTTCGTGCACTCCATCGGCTTCGCACCGGGCGATCAGCTGGACGGCGACTACGTGAACGCAGTAACCCGTGAAGGTTTCAAAATCGCCCACGACATCAGCTCTTACAGCTTCGTGGCGATGGCCAAATCCTGCCGTTCTATGCTGAACCCAGGTTCTGCTCTGCTGACTCTGTCCTATCTGGGTGCTGAGCGCGCTATCCCTAACTACAACGTGATGGGTCTGGCAAAAGCCTCTCTGGAAGCTAACGTGCGCTACATGGCGAACGCGATGGGCCCAGAAGGCGTGCGCGTTAACGGTATCTCCGCTGGTCCAATCCGTACTCTGGCGGCTTCCGGTATCAAAGATTTCCGTAAAATGCTGGCGCACTGCGAAGCGGTTACCCCAATTCGCCGTACCGTGACTATCGAAGACGTGGGCAACAGCGCAGCGTTCCTGTGCTCTGACCTGTCTGCCGGTATCTCCGGTGAAGTCGTTCACGTTGACGGCGGTTTCAGCATCGCTGCCATGAACGAGCTGGAACTGAAATAAGTCTTTAAGACTTGAAATGCCCGGTGGCGCTTCGCTTACTGGACCAGGGTAAACAGTAAAATCCCTCTTCGGAGGGATTTTTTGTGTTTGCTCCCTCTCCCCGTGGGAGAGGGTTGGGGAGAGGGCATCAGGCAAATTATCTTCGCAGTTTCTTCCGTTATTCCTCTTCGTTATTTGTTATCACCCTTCAATCTTTTCCCCGCTCCTTCCATGCGTCACGATAGTCAGCCATAAGCATCAGACGGCTGAAGGAATTCCCATGGAGCAACACCACCTGACCGGTAAAAGCCAGTGGTATCATGAAACGCAATCCCGAAACCAGGATGCCGATGTGCTGCCGCTGGTGCCAGAAGCTGCGCACGTCGCCGATCGATTTTTACTGGACCTGCCACTCCCTCAGCCCGTCAGCGATTGCTGCTCAGAGTGGCTCAACGTTTCATCGCGCATCGCCAGCCACTTGTTTCCTGCGACGCTCCCGCTTTCCCGGCTTAACACTTTCAGCGTTTATGAGCGACTCAGTACGGCGCTGACGGTCGCTCAGGTGTCCGGCGTCCAGAGGTTGTGTAATCACTACGCTGCCCGTCTGGCTCCCCTTCCCGGCCCGGACTCATCGCGGGAAAGTAATTACCGGCTGGCACAGATCACCCAGTACGCCCGCCAGCTAGCCGGTTCGCCTTTTATCATCAGTGCGGATTCCCGCCAGCAGCTGGATGCCGTTGGGCTGACCGCCCCTGACATCGTGCTGATCACCCAGATTGTCGGTTTTGTCGGCTATCAGGCCCGCGTCATCGCCGCAGGCCAGGCTTTGCTTGGCATGCCTACCCGCTGGATCCCCGGTATGCCGATGCAGGATGAGGCTCCGGCTTCGCTGTTCAGCGGTGAAAATACCGAATGGAAAGCGGGACTGACTGAGATGGCTCAACCAGAGTTCACAGAATCGCCGAATGCGAAAAACAAGCTTATGTCGCTGCTGGCCTGGGACAGTCCTCTGGCTGATCTCGGTAGTCAGTTACTGGATTTATTTAAGCCTGAATGCGATCAGGCGACATTTATCGCCGTGGTGAATGCCCGGATAAACGGCAGCAGCGACTGTTTTCGCCTGCACGCCGTTTCCCCCTCACTGGCTGAATCTGCGCGGCAAGGCGAAAAAGCCCTGCAACGCTGGTGTCAGGACCAACCACCGCTGCACAGTCTCCTGCAGGCCGTGCTGATGCTCACCAAAGCGCCGGACCGCTTTAGCGAAACTCTGATAAGCCCACTATTTGAGCATGGACATTCGCAGAGCCGGGTGCTGACCCTTCTCGCCTGGAGCGGCTTCAGCGGCTGGTATAACCGCCTGAAAATCGGTCTTGGCGAGGTTTCGCCCGTTACGTAAAGGGCTAAAGACCACTTGCTGCAACAGGGATATTCGCGTAAAACTGTCAGCCGCTCTTAGGCCACGAAAATACATCATTATGTTTCAGGATAACCCGCTGCTCGCGCAGCTAAAACAGCAGCTTCACTCTCAGACTCCGCGCGCTGAAGGCGTGGTAAAAGGCACCGAAAAAGGCTTTGGTTTCCTCGAAGTCGATGCGCAGAAAAGCTACTTCATCCCGCCTCCGCAGATGAAGAAAGTGATGCACGGTGACCGCATTATTGCCACCATCCACAGTGATAAAGGCAAAGAAAGCGCCGAACCAGAAGAACTGGTTGAGCCTTTCCTGACGCGTTTTGTTGGCCGGATCCAGAAAAAAGACGATCGCCTGTCTATCGTTCCCGATCATCCGTTGCTGAAAGATGCCATCCAGTGCCGCCCTGTGCGCAGCCTGGAACACGATTTTAAAGAGGGTGACTGGGCCGTTGCTGAAATGCGCCGTCATCCGCTGAAAGGCGACCGCGGTTTTTATGCCGAACTGACCCAGTTTATTACCTTTGGCGACGATCACTTCGTGCCATGGTGGGTGACGCTGGCGCGCCACAACCTGGAAAAAGTGGCTCCTGAAGGCACCACGACCGAGATGCAGGACGAAGGTCTTGAGCGTCGCGATCTGACCGCGCTGAATTTTGTCACCATCGACAGCGCCAGCACCGAAGATATGGACGATGCGCTATACGCCGAAACCACCGAAGACGGCAAGCTGCATCTGACCGTCGCTATCGCCGATCCGACTGCGTGGATTGCCGAAGGCAGCAAGCTGGATAACGCCGCGAAAATCCGCGCGTTCACCAACTATCTGCCTGGCTTCAATATCCCGATGCTGCCGCGCGAACTCTCCGACGACCTGTGCTCGCTGCGCGCTAATGAAGTGCGTCCGGTGCTGGCCTGCCGCATGACCATCGCCGCCGACGGTGCGATTGAAAACGATATCGAGTTCTTTGCCGCCACTATCGAGTCCAAAGCCAAGCTGGCCTATGACGATGTTTCAAACTGGCTGGAAGGCAATAACGACTGGCAGCCGCAGAGCGAAGCCATCGCTGCGCAAATCAAGCTGCTGGAGCGCATCTGCGCCCTGCGCGGCGAATGGCGCCATAATCACGCGCTGGTGTTCAAAGACCGTCCGGATTACCGTTTCGTGCTGGGTGAGAAAGGCGAAGTGCTGGACATCATCGCCGAGCCGCGTCGTATCGCCAACCGCATCGTTGAAGAATCAATGATTGCTGCCAATATCTGTGCGGCACGCGTGCTGCGCGATAAACTCGGCTTTGGCATCTACAACGTTCACACCGGCTTTGATGCAGCGAAAACTGAACAGCTGGCTGAGCTGATGAAGACCCACGACGTTCACGTCGATCCGCAGGAAGTGCTGACCCTCGAAGGTTTCTGCAAGCTGCGTCGTGAACTCGACGCGATGCCGACCAGCTTCCTCGACAGCCGTATTCGCCGCTTCCAGTCCTTCGCTGAAATCAGCGTCGAGCCTGGCCCGCACTTTGGTCTCGGTCTGGAAGCTTACGCAACCTGGACTTCGCCAATCCGTAAGTACGGCGATATGGTCAACCACCGCCTGCTGAAAGCCATCATCAAAGGTGAAAATCCTGCCCGTCCGCAGGACGAAATCACGGTACAGATGGCAGAGCGCCGTCGCCTGAACCGCATGGCGGAGCGCGATGTTGCCGACTGGCTGTATGCCCGTTTCCTGAAAGACAAAGCAGGGACAGACACCCGCTTTGCCGCTGAAATCATCGATATCAGCCGCGGTGGCATGCGTGTGCGTCTGGTCGATAACGGTGCCGTTGCCTTCATTCCTGCACCGTTCATTCACGCCGTGCGTGATGAAATGGTTTGCAGCCAGGAAAGTGGCACCGTGCAAATCAAAGGCGAGACAGTTTATAAAGTGACCGACGTTATCGACGTCACTATTGCTGAAGTGCGAATGGAAACCCGCAGCGTTATCGCTCGTCCATTCCAGGCTTAATACTTAAGGGCGGCTTATCGTTGATAACCGCCCTTCCTTTCTCCAGTGCGATGTTTTGCACAATTTTTTTCTTCTTTTTCCCCACATTCCATCAAAAGCGATCACAATAAAATAAAGCCTTCCATTGCGGTTCAATAAGCTGCCTGGTCGGCGTTCTTTTTTCGCCATCCGGGTCTAGTATAGGATCACAAGCTAATACAATATGTTGAATTCAGAAGTCCCGTGAATGGCCTGGCAGTGACAGTTTGCACTTTTATCAGGACGCGCTTAAGTGGGTTTGGGAGAAAACATGGCTGAGGAACTGGAGCACAATCTGCTCTATCGGTATCTGGGAACTACCAGTCCTTACTGGCGCTTATCCGGTGACAGCAATGCGCTACACCTGTCAGCCAGCGAGGAGACCGATACTCGTCAGGTTATTGCCCTGAGCAACGAGCAGGCCGATCGCATTCGCGAAATGACGGTGATCACCTCCAGCCTCACCCTGAATCTCGATCTTTTCGGCAACCTCGTTCCTGTTCATCTCGTCGGACGCAAAATCAATAAATTACAGTGGGCTGGCAGCGCTTCCGCCTGGGACGATACCGGTTCGGTAGCCCGTGACCTGGTGCAGGGCCTTTCTTTTGCTGAACAGGTGGTTTCAGAAGCCAACTCGGTGATCGTCATTCTCGACAAGCTGGGCAATATTCAGCGCTTTAATCGCCTGAGCGAAGAATATACCGGGATGAAAGAACACGAAGTCATCGGGCAGAACGTTTTTAAGCTGTTTATGAGCCCGGCGGAGGCCGCTGCTTCACGCCGTAATATCAGCGGTTTTTTCAAAAACGGCAGCTCGTATGAGGTTGAGCGCTGGGTGAAAACCCGCAAAGGCCAACGCCTGTTTTTGTTCCGTAATAAATTCGTCCACAGCGGCAGCGGTAAGAATGAAATCTATCTGATCTGCTCAGGCACCGACATCACCGAAGAGCGTCGTGCCCAGGAACGCCTGCGCGTGCTGGCTAATACCGATACCATCACCGGGCTGCCGAACCGCAACGCCATCAACGACATGATCACCGAGGCAATTAACGCCCGGGGTGACCATCAGGTGGGCATTGTCTATCTGGATCTCGATAACTTTAAAAAAGTGAACGATGCCTACGGGCATATGTTTGGCGACCAGCTGTTACAGTCCGTTGCGCTGTCGATTTTAAGCTGCCTGGAAGAAGGCCAGACGCTGGCGCGCCTCGGCGGCGATGAATTTATCGTGCTGGCCACGAATACGTCCCAGGGCAGTCTGGAAGCCATGGCTTCCCGCATCCTTAATCGCCTGCGCGACCCTTTCCGCATCGGGCTTATCGAAGTGTATACCGGTTGCTCGCTGGGGATTTCCCTGGCGCCGCAGCATGGAAACGATCGAGAAAGCCTGATCCGCAACGCCGATACCGCGATGTACACCGCGAAAGAAGGTGGACGCGGCAAGTTCTGTGTGTTCTCGCCGGAAATGAACCAGCGGGTATTTGAGTATCTGTGGCTGGATACCAACCTGCGCAAAGCGCTCGATAACAACCAGCTGGTGATCCACTATCAGCCGAAAATTACCTGGCGCGGTGAAGTCCGTAGTCTGGAAGCGCTGGTCCGTTGGGAATCGCCTGAGCGCGGGCTGATCCCCCCTACCGACTTTATTTCCTACGCTGAAGAGTCCGGGCTTATCGTTCCGCTGGGCCGCTGGGTCATGCTGGACGTGGTGCGCCAGGTCGCCCTGTGGCGTGACAAAGGGATTAACCTGCGCGTCGCGGTGAACGTCTCGGCTCGCCAGCTTTCCGACCAGACTCTGTTCAGCGATCTGAAACAGGCGCTGAAGGATCTCAATTTTGAGTATTGCCCTATCGATGTCGAGCTGACCGAAAGCTGCCTGATTGAGAACGAAGAGCTGGCACAGTCGGTTATCCAGCAGTTCAGCGCACTCGGCGCTCAGGTCCATCTGGATGACTTCGGCACCGGCTATTCGTCTCTGTCGCAGCTGGCGAGATTCCCGATTGACGCCATTAAGCTGGATCAGGTGTTTGTCCGCGATGTTCATAAGCATTCGGTCGCCCAGTCGCTGGTTCGTGCGATTGTTGCAGTGGCTCAGGCGCTGAATTTGCAGGTGATCGCTGAAGGGGTGGAAAGTGCCAAAGAGGATGCTTTTCTGACCAAAAATGGCGTCGGTGAACGGCAGGGATTTCTGTTCGCTAAACCTATGCCGGCGAACGTGTTCGAACGCTGGCTCAAACGGCGGCAGACCCGCAAAACATCCCTCAAATAACTTTCATATCAGGGACAACTGGTGGTTGCCCCTGTGTACTATTGTCTGAAATCACTAACTGGCTTTACGCAACGCCACCTGAGTATGGCGATTTTGCAGCATCACCAGCCGTTCCATGTAGGCAATATCCTTTTCCTCTAAGCAAAAGGCGGCATCCACCCAGTCTTCGGTGATATCCATCAGCTCACTTCTGGGCAGAGCCAGCACACGCTGCCGTGCGCGCAGCATCGCGCGAACGCCGTTAAGCTTCGGCCGCAGGGTGTCGATGAACGTCCGGGTTGCTATATAGCTGCTCCCCGGTTCAAATAATCCATCAACCAATCCCCGCTGCTCGTGCCACTCCGCCGTATGGGCCTCTCCACGGTTAATCAGCTGCTCCGCGAGTTTCATTCCGGAGCGACGACTGACCAGAGAGTATCCACCCATCCCGGGAAAGAGATTAAAAGCTATCTCCGGAAATCCCATACGAGCATCACGCTGTGCGAGAACAAAGTGGTGTGCCAGCGCCGCTTCAAACCCGCCACCGAGCGCACTGCCTTCCACCATTGCGATACTAATGGCCCCTGTGTCGAACGCACGTGAAGCGGCATGAACGCAGTCAACGCACGCCCGCGCATATGCCCTTAATGCTTCACGACGGCCATTGCGGATGCACTCCACGAAGAAGCGCAAATCGCCCCCGGTGTTGTAGATCCCGCTCACCAGCGAACCGGTCACCCAAAAATCGACCACAAACCCCTGCTGTTTCACCAGCCAGGACAGGTTCATGATCTCTTCAATCAGCACATGATTGAAGCAAGGCCGTGGCTGGGCACGTAACATCATCCAGGCCGTTCTTCGCTCCTCCTCATAGTAGGCTGACAGCTGGGTGAATCGTTCAGTATCGGTAAACAATTTACAGGTAGCCTGATTAATCACGGTCATAATCTATTCCTCATAGAAAAAAGCGCGTTGCGCGCAAGACCAGACTAATCCAGCACATTTAGCACGGGAATGTGATGGTACTAATTTATTAACA
Source organism: Enterobacteriaceae bacterium 89 (assembly GCA_014156375.1). GTDB lineage: Bacteria > Pseudomonadota > Gammaproteobacteria > Enterobacterales > Enterobacteriaceae > Scandinavium. The sequence continues at coordinate 106,551 of RQJH01000002.1, forward strand.
GGACTTATGCGTTTTGAGGAAAGGCGGCAGACTAGTTTTGTATAACACATTGATTTTAATGAATCAGAGATGCGAGAGTCTTACGGAAAAGAACGCCCTGTCTGCTTATAGATTTGCCATACGTACACCTACCCCTTTTCCCTCTCAGGTATTTATTGCTATGAGTTGAACATTCAACATCAGAGATAATATTTCATTAACATTCGCAAGCATGATTTCTGTTCATGGCAAATAATATTCACTAATAAAAATTCATATCTATTGAAATTAATAACAAACATCTTGATTCTGGTTTTTTCCTGATGGTGCTTCGCTTATCAGACCTACAAATTCAACACATTATGTCGAACACGTAGGTCCGGTAAGCCTGCGCCACCGGGCATTTAGGTACGTTTTAATTTATAAGCATCATGCTCTCTACCGATCCCGCGAGCCTTATGCACTTATCATCAAAACAGATGAACATTTTTCGCTTCTCTTTTGCCCCTATTTTTTGCATCATTGATTTTTCTTACTTTTCTTTCAGAGATGGCCTATGTCCCACCTTGATGCGCGTCAGCTGGCTCAACGTATTGATACCGTGCTGGATATTCTGGTCGCAGGCGATACCCCTTCTGCTATCAACAATCTGGAAATCCTGAAAGCGGAGTTGCTCTCTCAGGCCACCGGCGAGCAGGAGCAACCTTCTGCCCAGCCTAAGTCCCCCTGGGAAATTTGATAAGCGTAGCTATTTGACATGAACGCCCGACAACAATCTATTTTGCAAATGGTGATCGACAAAGGCCGCATGAGCGTTGCCGATCTCTCACGAATGACCGGTGTTTCAGAGGTGACGATCCGTCAGGACCTGAATCTACTGGAAAAACAAAGCTATCTGCGCCGCACCCACGGTTTTGCTGTGCCGCTGGACAGTGAAGACGTTGAAACGCGAATGATGAACAACTTCGCCCTCAAGCGTGAACTGGCCGCCTTCGCCGCCAGGCTCGTCTCACCGGGTGAAACCGTGTTTATCGAAAATGGCAGCAGCAACGCGCTGCTGGCTCGTGCACTGTCTGAACAGCCGGGCATCACTATCATTACCGTCAGCAGCTATATTGCTCACCTGCTGAAGGAAACGCCGGGAGAAGTGATCCTGCTCGGCGGCATCTACCAGAAGAAAAGTGAAAGTATGGTGGGGCCATTAACCCGCCAGTACATTCAGCAGGTGCATTTCAGCAAAGCGTTTATTGGTATTGACGGCTGGCAGTCTGAAACCGGCTTTACCGGCCGCGATATGATGCGTGCTGACGTGGTGAGTGCGGTGCTGGATAAAGGCTGTGAGTCGATTGTACTGAGCGACAGCTCCAAGTTTGGCGCGGTACATCCCTATCCTCTCGGACCTTCATCTAAGTTCAGCCGGGTGATCACCGACGACGGGCTGTCGGCCGCTCAGCAGCAGCTTCTCGAAAAATCTGGCCTGATGGTGAATATCATTCCACGGGTTTAATCCGCTTTCTGCATGCTCCTTCCTCCGCCGGGGGAGCACTTTTCGTTCATTTCTGTCGCATTTCTCCACATTCTGACATATCTAAGATTGTTCTGACGCACCAATTAAGACTTTTCACCTCCCTGTTTTTTCCCGACGACGTAAAATTAATGTTAGCGATATAACAGGAAGTGACTATCACTTGCGTGATTTAAGTAACGCCTGCGCAACATGTTCCATGAGCGCTTAGGTTATTCCCGACGGATTAACTGATTGTAAGACGTCCTTGTGGATGAATTATCCTGGAGAAAATTTTATGACTTCAATGAGCAAAAAAATGACAGCGGCCGTTCTGGCTGTGACCCTGGTCATGTCCCTGAGCGCATGCTCCAACTGGTCAAAACGCGATCGTAATACCGCAATTGGTGCCGGTGCTGGTGCACTGGGTGGCGCCGTTCTGACTGACGGCAGTACGCTGGGTACACTCGGTGGTGCTGCGGTAGGTGGTATTATCGGTCACCAGGTGGGCAAATAATCCCCACGTATAAAACTATAAAGATAACAATATTCAGGTCTGACTTACGCACCAAAAAATCAGGGCCACCCATTGGGTGGCCCTTGTTATTTTAACCGCCGGCCAGTTTGACTTTCATGCCTTTGGCTTCCAGCAGCGATTTAATTAAGTCACGCTTGTCGCCCTGGATTTCTATCACACCGTCTTTCACTGCCCCACCGCATCCGCATTTCTTTTTCAGCTCTGCGGCAATTTTTGCCAGCTCCGCATCATCGGCATCGATGCCGGTCACCAGGCATACGCCCTTTCCTTTGCGTCCGCTGGTCTGGCGTTGAATACGGACAATTCCGTCGCCTTTCGGGCGTTCTGCCACGGCTTTAGGTTCGTCAATGCGTCCGCTGTCTGTAGAGTAAACCAGACGGCTGTTGGAATCGTTCATCATGCCCCCTTCAGTAGCGAGGCGTTAATGTCTCGCAGAGTCTGGGCCGGATCGGCGGATTGCGTCACCGGACGGCCAATCACCATGTAATCCACGCCAGCGGCCTGAGCCTGCTCCGGCGTCATGATGCGGCGCTGATCGCCTGCATCGCTTCCTGCCGGACGAATACCTGGGGTGACCAGTTTAAAGCTTTGACCCAGTTCCTGTTTAAAGCGAGTCGCTTCCTGCGCGGAGCAAACCACGCCGTCCAGGCCACAGCGCTGAGTCAGCGCAGCCAGTTTAGCGGCGTGATCGGCTGGCGACAGCGAAATGCCCAAATCCTGCAAATCGCTTGCTTCCATACTGGTCAGAACCGTCACGGCAATCAGCAATGGCGCATCTTTGCCGAATGGCTGCAGGGCTTCACGCGCGGCAGTCATCATCCGGGCGCCGCCGGAGGCATGCACGTTCACCATCCACACGCCCAGGTCCGCAGCTGCGGCCACGGCATGCGCTGTGGTATTAGGGATATCGTGGAATTTCAGGTCGAGGAAAACGTCAAAGCCGCGCTGCTGCAGGTCACGGACAAACTGTGGCCCAAACAGGGTAAACATCTCTTTCCCGACCTTCAGGCGGCAATCACGCGGATCGATACGGTCGACAAACGCGAGCGCTTTATCGCGATTAGCGTAATCCAGAGCAACGACAACGGGAGAGGATGTAACAATACGGGATTCAGACGTCATAACCAGACCTTCTTGTTGATGGGCCGCAACCGGCGAAAAAACGGTAAACGGCGTGCATTCTACCTGCGAAGCGGTGAAATTGACAGGCGACATTTGGCCGAAGTCCCCTGCCAGGCGACAAAGCGCACGATGCCCAAGAGGGTTCAACAAAACTATAAGTATGTTGTAACTAATGAAGGAGTTTTTAAAAATTACTGGCCGTCGAGGCCGCGAATAGGTTTAACGGTGGACCAGGCACGACAGGACGGGCAATGCCAGTAGAGGGTGTAAGCAGTGAAGCCGCACTTCTGGCAGCGATAGCGCGGTTTGCTGCGCACCTGCTCGCCAACCATATCACGGAGCACCATCAGGCTGTCTTTGGCGCGCCCTTCTTCCGCTTCGTTAAGGTGGTAGTCCATCAGCTTGTGGAACACGCGCATGGTCGGATGGCGCTGCAGCTGACGGGTTATATAGGTCTGCGCGGTGTCGACGCCTTCTCGCTGCTCCATCACCTGAGCCAGCATCAGTTCAGCGGTCGCACCGGTGTTTTCTTCTACCGCACGACGCAGGAAATGCTCCCACTCCGCATCTTTGCCCAACTGCTGATAGCAGGTTTGCAGCATTTCCAGGGTTTCACTGACCAGTTCACGATCCTGATCGATAACGCGCTGTAGCGATTCAACCGCTTTGGCATAGTCACCATCGGCCATCAGCACGCGGCCCATCATGATAGAGATACGGGCGCTGTTTTTATCCGCTGCCGCACCTTTCTTCAGCAGCGTCATGGCTTTGTCCATGTCGCCATTGCCCATCTGCTGCAGGGCCAGCTCGCACCAGAAATGGGCGATTTCAGGACGATGCTTTTCTTTGCCCAGCTTGACAAGACGTTCGGCGGTATCGATGGCTTTTTGCCAGTCGCTGGTGGCCTGATAAATTTGCAGCAGCTGCTGTAATGCGCTGATGCGGAAATCGGTTTCGTCCACCAGCTGGCTGAACATGTCTTCGGCACGGTCATAGAGGCCCGCCGCCATGTAGTCACGGCCCAACTGCTGTACGGCAAGCAGACGTTGATCGTAAGTCAGGGAGGCGCTTTCCATCAGCGTCTGGTGAATGCGGATGGCGCGGTCAACTTCACCGCGAGAACGGAACAGGTTGCCCAGCGTCAGGTGCGCCTCGACGGTTCCGGTATCCTCTTTAAGCATATCGAGGAACAGGTCGACGGCTTTGTCCTGCTGATTGCTGAGCAGGAAGTTAACGCCCGCGACGTAGTCACGGGAGAGACGGTTAGCATCGTCCTGTTTGGACAGTTGTGCACTTCTGCGCCCCATGTACCAGCCGTAAGCGGCGGCGACGGGTAAAAGCAGAAACAACAACTCCAGCATAGGGAATTATTCCTTCACCGCCGGTACAACCGGCGCAGGCGAAACGGGCATAGTCGGAGAGAGCTGTTGCTCCAGGCGTTTGATTTTGCGTTCAGCACGCAGCAGTGAAACACGGGTCCGCAGCCAGAACAGGCCACAAACCAGCCAGCCGATGGCAAAACCTGCGGCAAAGAGCACAGCCAGAAGCGTAGAAATGCGGAATTCGCCCTGCGCCAGCAGATAGTTAAACGTGACCTGCTGATCGTTCTGCGCACCCAGGGTGACGGAAATAATAAAAACCGCCAGCACCAATAAGAAAATCAGAAAATATTTCACATTACTTCCCGTTATGTGGTTTATGTGAATAAAAGCTGCTCAATCTGCCACTTCCAGCCCTATAAAGTATCATCTTCGCCGCAGCCGCGAAACTGGCAAGCGCGCTGGCGTTGAAGGATTTGTGGGCGAAAGGAGGAGAAATCAACCCGATTCACGGATTCTGTTCCCGGTTTCGGATTTCCCTTGCTTCTTCGCCCGGTGGCGTTAGCGGGCCGCACAGTTTCTGCGTCAGCCAGGTCGCGAACGTCACCAGTATCCAGGAAATCAGCGTTGCCACCACTAAATCCCTTGGCCAGTGCATGCCTAACACCAGTCGGCTCCCCATCACCGCAGTGGCCCACAGCAGCAGTACGGCTATCGTCACCGTCCGGCGTCGCGGCCACAGCAGCCCTACCGCCAACAGCGCCCAGCTTGCCGCAAACATCGTATGTCCAGATGGAAAAGCAAAGCCCGTTTCTTTCTGCCAGTGCTGACGCAAAAATTCAGGTAAATCCGTGCGATGCTCAAGCTGTTGTTTAACCAGCTGCGCGCGCTGCTTACGCTTTAAAGTGTAGAACTCCTCAACCGGGACCTGCTGCGTTTTTTCCAGCCAGATAACGAAGGGCCTTGGCTCCTGCACTCGCTCTTTCACCCACGACTTCATTCCCTGGCCAACCATGATCGCACCGCCAAGGATCAGGAACAGGACGATGGCCGCCCGCAGACGAAAACGCAGGCACCACAAAAACCAGCTGCACAGCAAAATATGGGTGATGATTCCCCACGGCTGAGTCACCGTTTCGGTCACCCAGTACAGCGGCTTAAGCCACCATCCAATATGATCGGGCTGCCATTTCCAGCCGGAAAGCCATACCACTACGGGCATGATCAGCAACAGCGCCGTTCCCACGGTCGTTCGACGGGCAATCGTTAGCATCAGCACTCCTTTTTCCTTTAACATCACAATCATAACTGAAAAAGCTGACTACGGTAAAAGAAGCAGAATTGTGCGCTTAAGCAGCAGACAGCCGCCAGCCATTAGGCGAAGCTGAACCGTTGTGGCAAAATGAGCGAAAACAGAAGGCATTCAGCCGTGCCGCATTACTCTGGAGAATCACATGCAGCTTAAACGTGTGGCAGAAGCCAAACTGCCAACCCCATGGGGCGATTTCCTGATGGTGGGTTTTGAAGAACTGGCAACCGGGCAGGATCACGTCGCCCTGGTGTTCGGCGATATTAGTGGCCATACCCCTGTTCTGGCCCGCGTGCACTCAGAGTGTCTGACGGGCGACGCGCTGTTCAGCCTGCGCTGTGACTGCGGCTTTCAGCTTGAAGCGGCCCTGACCCACATTGCAGAAGAAGGTCGCGGCGTGCTGCTGTACCATCGTCAGGAAGGTCGTAACATTGGTCTGCTCAATAAGATTCGCGCCTATGCGCTGCAGGACCAGGGTTATGACACCGTAGAAGCCAACCATCAGTTAGGTTTTGCTGCCGACGAACGCGACTTCACCCTGTGCGCAGACATGTTCAAACTGCTGGGCGTCGATGAAGTTCGCCTGCTGACCAACAACCCGAAAAAGGTTGAAGTGCTGACTGAAGCCGGGATCAACATCGTTGAGCGCGTGCCGCTGTTGGTAGGACGCAACCCGAAAAACGAACATTATCTGGATACCAAAGCCGCTAAAATGGGCCATCTGCTGGGTAATTGAGTGCGATGCGGTGCTTTCGGGTGCCGCGTTTTCTCATTGTTGATTGTGATAACTGGTAAATTGCGATAACTTCACTGAATGAACTGTATCGTTTCTTCCCCACTCATTTCTGCATTACGTTGGTGGCAGCCTTAATCAAGGCAGCCTGATTTCCCCTATTCTTTTTTAATCTCAGGCCGCCGGAAGGCGTCCACTCTGTCAACAGAACCGTCTCCGGCGCATTACAGGAGCTTCTGATGACACAAACTACTTCGAATTCACACCTGATTTTGACCGGCGACCGCCCGACGGGACAGCTGCATTTGGGCCATTATGTCGGCTCACTACGCCAGCGCGTGACCCTTCAGGATCGCTATCCGCAGTACATTTTGATTGCAGATCTTCAAGGGCTGACCGACAACGGCTCCCGGCCGGAGAAAATCGCCCACAACGTACTGGAAGTGATGGCCGATTATCTGGCCGTCGGCATCGATCCACAGCGTTCGACGATTTGCCTGCAGTCGGCACTGCCTGCGCTGGCGGAACTGACCATGCTGTATATGAATATCGTGACAGTGTCACGCGTAGAGCGAAACCCTACGGTCAAAAATGAAATTCAGCAGAAAGGCTTTGCCCGCTCGCTGCCCGCCGGGTTTCTGGTTTATCCGATAAGCCAGGCTGCCGACATTACGGCTTTCGGCGCCGATCTCGTGCCGGTCGGCGATGACCAGCAGCCGATGATCGAACAGACTAATGAAATCGTGCACAAGATGAACAGCCTGCTGCCCGAGCCTGTGTTGCGACACTGCCAGGCGTTGCTCAGCCCCGTTGGCCGCCTGCCTGGGGTGGACGGTAGCGCCAAGATGTCGAAATCTCTTGGAAACACGTTAACGCTTAGCGCTACAGAGGAAGAAATCCACAAGGCCGTCAGCGCGATGTATACCGACCCGCAGCACTTGCGCATCAGCGATCCGGGTAAGGTGGAAGGCAATGTGGTGTTTACTTATCTGGATGCTTTTCATCATGACACGGAGAAAGTCGCAGCAATGAAAACACACTATCAGCAAGGCGGGCTTGGCGACCGGCAATGCAAAAACGAGCTGGAAGAATGCCTGCAAGCTCTGCTGGCCCCCATCCGGGAGCGCAGAAAGACGCTGATTGCTGACAAAGGGATGCTGCTGGAGTTGCTGAAAGCAGGTAGCGAAAAAGCACATCAGAAAACCCAGCAAACGCTGGTCAAAGTGAAACGCGGATTGGGGTTACCGGTGATGTTCTGAGCTACGACTAAAAAATCGCCCGGCGGCGCTTCGCTTGCACGGACCTACGAGCACATGTAGGTCCGGCAAGCCTGCGCAGCAGGGCAATGGTTTTATAAATTAATTCAACATATTACGAATCACGTAATGTAGGATCCCATCGTTCTGGTAATACGTCAGCTCCGTCGCGGTATCGATGCGGCAGCGGCACTCCACCACCTCTTTTTTACCATCGACACGCGTCAGTGTGACTGGCACCGTTGCCCCCGGCTTCAGCTGCTGCAGATTGGCAATATCGATCTGCTCTTCCCCCGTGAGACCCAGCGTTTGCCTGGTCACACCCTGTGGGAACTCCAGCGGTAAGATCCCCATGCCAATCAGGTTGGAACGGTGAATACGCTCGAAGGATTCAGAGATAACGACACGCACGCCAAGCAGACGCGGGCCTTTCGCCGCCCAGTCGCGGCTCGAGCCGGAGCCGTACTCCTTCCCGGCAATTACGGCTAGCGGCGTACCCTGCTCTTTATAACGCATCGCGGCGTCATAAATGGAGACAACCTCCGTTCCCGGCAGATGACGCGTCATCCCACCTTCCACGCCCGGTACCATTTCGTTGCGGATGCGAATGTTGGCAAAGGTGCCGCGCATCATCACCTCATGGTTGCCGCGTCGTGAGCCGTAGGAGTTAAAGTCCCGGCGCTCAACGCCGTGATTTTGCAGATAGCGCCCTGCCGGACTGTCCGGTTTGATGCTGCCCGCTGGAGAGATGTGGTCCGTGGTCACTGAATCACCCAACATCGCCAGGATTCGCGCGCCGTGAATATCCTCCACAGGATCCGGCTTAACGCCCATCTCATCGAAGAATGGCGACAGGCGAATATAGGTCGAATCCTGCTGCCAGCCGTAGGTATCAGAAGGTTCGACCTGAATGGCTTTCCATTCCGGCGTGCCTTCAAACACCTCGGCGTACTCTTTGTGGAACATCTCCGTCGATACTTCTTCCACCGCGCGGGCAATTTCCGCGCCGCTCGGCCAGATGTCCTTCAGGTATACCGGATCGCCCTTCTTGTCGTGGCCCAGCGGATCGCTCATCAGATTGACGTTCATATTCCCCGCCAGCGCATAAGCGACCACCAGCGGCGGTGACGCCAGCCAGTTGGTTTTGACCAGCGGATGAATACGACCTTCAAAGTTACGGTTACCGGAGAGCACGGCGCCAACGGTTAAATCACCCTGTTTGATGGCCGTTTCAATGGGATCGGGCAGCGGCCCGGAGTTGCCGATACAGGTCGTACAGCCGTAGCCCACCAGGTTGAAGCCCAGCTCATCCAGATAAGGCGTGAGTTTGGCATGAGCGAGATAATCCGACACCACCTTCGAGCCCGGAGCCAGTGAGGCTTTCACCCACGGCTGCGGCTTCAACCCAAGCTGCACGGCTTTTTTCGCCAGCAGCCCGGCCGCCATCAGCACGCTCGGGTTGGAGGTGTTAGTACAGGAAGTGATTGCCGCGATCACCACCGCGCCGTCTGGCAGCTGGTACTGATGACCGTTCAGGGAATAGTCAACCGGACGTCTGTCTTTCTGCGAGGTGTTCAGCTCCAGCTCCGAGCTTTTCGCAAAGGCATTTGGCACATCGCCCAGCGCCACCCTGTCCTGCGGGCGTTTTGGCCCGGCAAGGCTCGCTTCAACCTCGCCCATATCCAGCGCCAGCGTACTGGTGAACACGGGTTCATCACCTGTGTTACGCCACATACCCTGCACTTTGGCATAAGCTTCCACCAGAGCGATTTGCTCTTCGCTGCGTCCGCTGAGGCGCATGTAGTCCAGAGTCACGCCGTCGATGGGGAAGAATCCGCAGGTGGCACCGTATTCGGGTGACATGTTGGCAATGGTGGCGCGATCGGCCAGCGGCAGTGAATCCAGCCCGTCGCCATAAAATTCGACAAACTTACCGACTACCCCGTGCTTACGCAGCATCTGGGTGACGGTCAGCACCAGGTCGGTGGCGGTGATCCCTTCTTTCAGTTTGCCGGTCAGCTTAAAGCCAACCACGTCAGGGATCAGCATCGACACGGGCTGCCCAAGCATCGCCGCTTCTGCTTCAATCCCGCCCACGCCCCAGCCCAGTACGCCAAGGCCGTTAATCATGGTGGTGTGGGAGTCGGTACCGACCAGCGTATCAGGGTAAGCCACCCATTCACCGTTCTGTTCTTCACTCCAGATGGCCTTACCCAGATATTCCAGGTTGACCTGATGACAGATCCCGGTGCCCGGTGGGACGACGCTGAAACGGCTGAACGCCTGCTGTCCCCAGCGCAGGAACACATAGCGCTCGTGGTTACGTTCCATTTCCAGACGCACGTTTTCTTCAAACGCATCGTCGTTACCGAAATGATCGACGGTAACGGAGTGGTCGATGACTAAGTCAACGGGAGAAAGCGGGTTCACTTTGGCCGTATCGCCACCAAGGCGCTTCACGGCTTCGCGCATCGCAGCCAGGTCAACAACGGCAGGCACACCGGTAAAGTCTTGCATCAATACGCGGGCGGGACGATAGGCAATTTCGCGGTCCGCATGGGCATTTTTCAGCCATCCGGCGAGCGCGTGAATATCTTCTTCGGTAACAGAATCACCGTCCTGCCAGCGCAGCAGGTTTTCCAGCAACACTTTCAGGGATTTGGGCAGGCGGGAAAGATCGCCCAGCTGTTTGGCGGCCAGCGGCAGGCTGTAGTAGTGCCAGGTTTTAGCCTTGACCTGCAGGGTGTCCTGACTGGCTTCTCGTAGGGTTGACGACATAGCTCCTCCTTAATGACAGGGATATATCCTGACTCTCCTCAGGGTCTACCATTAAAGATAACACACGCTAGTCGTAACGTTTTGATAACAACCCGAAATGCTAAATTCCTTACTTCTTTTTACAGGCGGAAAATAAAAAACCCGATGAAACCATCGGGTTTTGCGGAATTTATTTGATGATGATCCACAGCAGCTGACACCAGAACAGCAGCGACAGGGAAAAGACCCCGATCCAGGACCAGTATTTTACGTTGCGTTTCGTTTTCATTATTTGACACCAATAGTTATTCACTTTTACCGCCCATTCAGGCAGTAACCCTGGTGCTGTAGTGTATTTATTAACGAGTACAAAAAGACAAACTCAACGAAGCGGAAACAGAAATAAGATTAATTTAGCTTTTTTTATCATTATCTGAATTGAAGGAATCTATAAAGTCCTGCTGCTGCTGGGTCAGTTTCCAGTCCACCGGAACGGCAGCAGCGCGCTTCCGGGCGGTCTGTGCTTTGTCATTTGGCTGACTCACAGGCGTGGATGACGAGCTTCGTTGTGAAACAGCCATTATTAACCCCAATATTTCCAGATGAGCAGCGCCACGACGATCCAAAACGCCGCAGAGCCCAGGAATACCGCGAACCAGGCTTTTCTTTTCAGCTCAGCATCCCTCTGCGGTTGTTCACGTCCTGACGACATCGCTAGCCTCATAATCATCGATACCACTTATCATTTAGCACCAAACAATTGGTACAAGTAATCATCATTGAGATAAATCCTAATTAAAAAAGCGGCAGAAATCCAGCGATTTTATGAATCGTACAGATATCATTCTTGAATCTTTGACGACAAATAAATATTTGATGTTGGAAATTTGCGTAGAGGCAAAATAGTTTCTACTTTTAGCGCCGATAAAGAATATCGCTGGCACTGTTTTCCATCTGGCAGGCTTTGTAACGAGGCATTAAATGCGAATGAAAAGGATTTTAAATATCCCCGCAGCCGGGGATATTCATTAATTTCTGCAGGGATTATTTCTCTGGTAATTTAATATCTTTGAACATCGCTTCGATATCTTCATTCGAGCGCAGCGCGACGGCGGTATCCACCACGTCCCGGGTTAAATGCGGGGCAAAGCGCTGAATAAAATCATACATATAGCTGCGCAGGAAGGTGCTGCGGCGGAAGCCAATTTTGGTGGTGCTGTGGCTGAAGATATCGTTCGCTTCCAGTTTCACCAGGTCTGGATCGGAGATAGGATCGACGGCCATGCTGGCAATCACCCCTACGCCCAGTCCGAGGCGTACGTAGGTTTTAATCACGTCCGCATCGGTTGCCGTAAAGACAATGCGTGGCGTCAGCCCTGCGCGATTGAAAGCCGTATCCAGCTCTGAACGCCCGGTAAAGCCGAAGGTGTAAGTCACCAGCGGATATTGCGCCAGCTCTTCAATGGTGACGGAACCCTTACCTGCAAGCGGATGATCCGGCGTAACCACAATCGAGCGATTCCAGTGATAGCAAGGCAACATCACGAGGTCGTCGTAAAGATGCAGCGCTTCGGTGGCGATGGCGAAATCGGCATTTCCCTTCGATACCGCTTCTGCAATTTGCGTAGGCGAGCCCTGGTGCATATGCAGCGACACGCGGGGATAGCGCTCAATGAAGCCCTTAATCACGCCAGGAAGCGCATAGCGGGCCTGTGTGTGGGTAGTGGCGACGTACAGCGAGCCTTTGTCGGGCCAGGTGTGCTCACCCGCCACGGATTTGATGGCGTCAACCTTGGAGAGCACCTCACGGGCGATGCGGATAATTTCCTGCCCCGCAGGCGTCACCTGAGTCAGATGTTTGCCGCTGCGGGCGAAAATCTGAATGCCAAGCTCATCTTCCAGCATGCGAACCTGCTTACTGATGCCCGGCTGTGAAGTGTACAACCCTTCAGCGGTCGAAGAGACGTTAAGGTTATGGTTCACAACCTCAACGATGTAACGGAGTTGCTGTAGTTTCATGACCGGTATCCGCATGCGTACAGGCGCTGAAGCCTAATACGATTTAATAATAAGAAATGGGTTAACTATAACCACTATATCATTTATGCCGGATGTGTATAGAGAGGAGAAAAAAATAATAACGCGGGTAATGACAAGGGCCGCAGTGCGGCCCTTGGGTGAGGTTCAGATCAGAAAGTGAAGGTTATTTCTTCGCTTCCTGCCATTTACCGTCGATAAAGAAGGCAGACCAGCCGGTCGCTTTGCCGTCTTTTTCCGAAGCCACATACTGCTGCTTGGTTTTACGGCTGAAGCGCACCATCGTTTTATTACCGTTCGGATCTTCCTGTGGTGCATCGGCAAGATAACGCAGCTTCTCCGGCAGGCGATCGCGGAAGCGGAACAGCTCTTCTACCAGCGGCGCACGGGTTTCACGCGATTTCGGGAAGGTGTTAGCCGCCAGGAACACGCCTGCCGCACCGTCACGCAGTACAAAGTACGCGTCTGATTTCTCGCACGGCAGCTCCGGCAGCGGGACCGGGTCTTCCTTCGGTGGCGCAACTTCGCCGTTACGCAGGATCTTACGGGTATTTTTACAGTCGTCGTTGGTACAGGCCATGTATTTACCGAAGCGCCCCATTTTCAGGTGCATTTCAGAACCACATTTCTCACACTCAACGATTGGACCGTCATAGCCCTTAATGCGGAACTCGCCCTCTTCGATTTCGTAGCCGTCGCAGGTCGGGTTGTTACCACAGACGTGCAGCTTACGCTTCGGATCGATAAGGTAGCTGTCCATCGCGGTGCCACACTTCGCACAGCGACGTTTAGCGCGCAGCGCGTTGGTTTCGGCGTCGTCGCCTTCCAGCACGTTCAGCACTTCATTTTCCGGCACCAGGTTAATGGTGGTTTTGCAGCGCTCTTTTGGCGGCAGCGCATAGCCGGAACAGCCGAGGAACACGCCGGTGCTCGCCGTACGAATGCCCATTTTACGACCACAGGTCGGGCAGTCGATGCTGGTGAGGATCATGGCGTTCGGCTGCATGCCGCCCTCTTCCGGATCTTTCTCCGCCGTTTCCAGCTGACGGGTAAAGTCACCGAAGAAATCGTTCAGCACCTGCTTCCACTCGGCCTGATGGTTTGCCACCTGATCGAGGCTGTTTTCCATCTGCGCGGTGAAGTCGTAGTTCATCAGCTCGCGGAAGTTGTCTTCCAGGCGATCGGTAACAATCTCACCCATTTTCTCGGCGTAGAAACGGCGGTTTTCCACACGCACATAGCCACGATCCTGAATGGTTGAAATGATCGACGCGTAGGTAGACGGACGGCCAATCCCACGTTTCTCAAGCTCTTTAACCAGAGACGCTTCGCTGAAACGCGCAGGCGGTTTGGTAAAGTGCTGAGCAGGCAGCAGTTCGACCAGCGCCAGATCGTCGCCTTTCTTCACGGCAGGCAGTACGCGGTCTTCATCGCCCTTACGCAGCGCTGGCATGACTTTCGTCCAGCCATCAAAGCGCAGCGTACGGCCACGGGCTTTCAGTTTGAAATCACCTGCGGCAACGGTCAGCGTGGTGGAGTCGTACTGCGCTGGCGTCATCTGACAGGCCACAAACTGGCGCCAGATCAGCTGATACAGTTTCTGCGCGTCGGCTTCCATATCCTTCAGCGACTCGGCCAGTACGGCAACGTCAGAAGGACGAATCGCTTCGTGCGCTTCCTGAGAGTTCTCTTTGCTGGCGTACTGATTCGGATTTTCCGGCAGGTATTTCTTGCCGAAATTATCGCTGATGTAACCGCGAACCATGCTAACGGCGTCCTGACTCAGGTTAGTAGAGTCGGTACGCATATAGGTGATGTAACCAGCTTCATACAGACGCTGCGCCATCATCATGGTTTTCTTCACGCCATAGCCCAGACGCGTGCTGGCAGCCTGTTGCAGAGTTGAGGTGATAAACGGCGCGCCAGGCTTGCTGCTGGTTGGCTTATCTTCACGTTCAACGACGCTGTAGCGTGCTTTTTCAAGCAGACTGACGGCAGCCATGGTTTCGTCACGGGTAACCGGACGGAACGGCTTATCGTGGTGATGGCTGACTTCCAGCGGCAGAGCTTCACCGGACGGCGTAGTGGTGTTGGCATCGATTTCCCAGAATTCTTCCGGAACGAACGCCTTAATTTCACGTTCACGCTCAACCACCAGACGCACGGCAACGGACTGTACGCGCCCTGCGGACAGACCACGGGCGATCTTTTTCCACAGCAGCGGCGAGACCATATAGCCCACCACGCGGTCGACAAAGCGGCGCGCCTGCTGTGCATTCACACGGTCGATATTCAGTTCGCCCGGCGTGTCAAACGCCTGACGAATCGCATTTTTGGTTATCTCGTTAAACACCACGCGGCTGTAGCGCGAGTCATCACCACCAATCACTTCCCGCAGGTGCCAGGCAATGGCTTCCCCTTCGCGGTCAAGGTCGGTTGCGAGATAGATGTGGTCGGCTTTTTCCGCCAACTGTTTGAGTTCTGAGACTACCTTCTCTTTGCCCGGCAGCACTTCATACTGTGCTTTCCAGTCGTGCCACGGATCCACGCCCATGCGGTTCACCAGGGCGCCACGTTCATCCTTCTTCGGCTTTTTCGCCGTTTTGGCAGCCGTTTTGGTGGAGGTAGAGTCAGCGCTCTTTTTGCTGGCTGAGCCACTGGTCGGCAAATCGCGGATATGACCGACGCTGGATTTCACCACGTAGTCATTTCCAAGATACTTATTGATCGTTTTGGCTTTTGCCGGGGACTCAACGATAACGAGAGCTTTACCCATATTCACCTTTACCTAGTTTGATTCTTCCAGGATTACGCGCCACTCCACAGGAGACGGCACATATATCGCACTTGAATTCACCTTCCTCTGGCGACGAACCTTGATATAGCGGCGGCGTCAGAGGATATCAACCCCTTCCTTTGCCCGGCCCCAGAAGCCTGAGACAGCGGAGTTAGTTGGCTGGCAAGTTCCTGCCAGGTGGTATAGCACGAAGAATTTTTGGTCGAATGTCAAGCAAATCTGTTGCCAGATAGCCGAAAGCGTCACACTGTACCTGATAAAATTCGTTACGCAACTTTATTAGCATGCAAAAGCCAATCCCGCCAGCCGACGAAAGTTTGTGAAGTCCTTGTGATTTACAGGGAAGTTTGCCCGCGCCACGCTGTGGGCGTAGACTAATGGCAATGATTCAGAGGAGCCAGAGATGCAAGAACCATCCCAACCTATTGACCGCCAGACTTTACTGGCAGAAGCCAACCGCCTGATTCGTGAGCACGAAGATACCATGAAGGGGATTGAAGCCACCGGCGTTGAACAACGCAACGGCGTGCTGGTGTTTAGCGGCGAGTACTTCCTTGATGAGCAAGGTCTGCCGACGCCAAAAAGCACCGCGGTATTCAATATGTTTAAATACCTGGCCCACCAGCTTTCAGAAAAATATCATCTGATCGACTGACCGCCAGAGTGCCCGGTGGCGCAGGCTTACCGGGCCTACAATACCGTAGGCCTGATAAGGCGAAGCTACCATCAGGCAATCCCCGCCAACAGATTACATCATCGGTTTTTGACCGCGCTGCCACCAGCGCATCAGCAGTCGATCCGCGCTTTCAGCGGCACTTCCCGTGAATCGGTCAAGCAGGCGTTTGCGCTGCAGATAGCGAACGTTCAGGACCTCACGCCCTTCCATCAGCCGCAGCAGCAGATCGTCGCTGGTCCCGACTTCATCCACCAGCCCTTTCTCCAGGGCCTGACTGCCGTACCAGTGTTCACCGGTTGCCACCTGTTCAATGTCCAGCGTTGGCCGCATTTTGTGCACAAACTCTTTGAACAACAGATGCGTTTCGTTGAGATCCTCGCGGAATTTCTGTCGCCCTTCTTCGGTGTTTTCACCCAGCAGCGTCAGGGTGCGTTTGTATTGCCCTGCGGTGTGCAGCTCAATATCAATCTCTTTGTTCTTCAGGAAGCGGTTAAAGTTTGGGATCTGCGCGACCACACCAATTGAGCCGATAATCGCGAACGGCGCAGAGACAATTTTGTCACCCACGCACGCCATCATATAGCCGCCGCTGGCCGCGACCTTATCCACCGCGATGGTGATAGGGATTTGCTTATCGCGCAGCCGCTGCAGCTGTGAGGCCGCCAGCCCGTAGCCGTGCACCACGCCGCCGGGACTTTCCAGACGTACAACCACCTGATCCTGCGGTTTAAACACGGCAAGCACCGCCGTGACCTCTTCGCGCAGAGCGGACACTTCATGGGCATCCATACTCCCTTTGAAATCCAGCACCCAGACGCGAGGTTTATCAGCAGACTCTGTTATCCCTCTTTTCGCGTTGGTCTTCGCGGCTTTCGCCTCCAGCTTGTGCTTTTTCTTTTGCGCTTTATGCCAGAGCTTTTGCTGTGGACCGTCCAGCAGCGCCACGCTCATGTCTTCCTGCATCTCTTTATATTGCTCACTGAGATTAGTGATCCGCAGCTCTCCACGCTGCTTTTTGCGTTGGGTAAGATTCACGATAAATGTGGCAATAAGCACAATCGCGACGACAACCGTGGCGATTTTCGCCAAAAACAACCCATATTGAGAAAGTATTTCCACGCTTCCACCTTGAAAAAGAATCACTCGGATATCACGCACAGTGTACAACAGCCCTTTCAGGGCGTCTCCCGCCTGAATTGTACGTTGCGAGGACGCTTCCCGTTTTTCTTAACCGCTATGAAATGATTGCAAAATGTTAATTCACAACACCCTTTCCGCCTGGCTGATTGAAATAGGCCGCCGTTTAGGGCATAAAGCCGAAAAGTGAACTGAAAGAACAAGAACAGCAACGTGGCTGCGTCGCAAAGCCACAGGAGAGAGTCCGTGCATTACCAACCGCAACGAGATTTGCTGCAACAGCGCATTATTCTGGTCACCGGTGCCAGCGATGGCATCGGTCGTGAAGCCGCCCTGACCTACGCCCGCTATGGCGCAAGCGTCATTCTGCTGGGGCGTAACGAAGAAAAACTGCGCGCCGTCGCCCACGAGATCCAGCAGACCGGTGGTCATCCGGCCCAGTGGTTTACCCTCGATCTGCTGACCTGCACGCCTGAAGAGTGCCAACAGCTGGCGCAGAAAGTCGCCATTCACTACCCACGCCTTGACGGAGTGCTGCATAACGCAGGCCTGCTGGGTGACGTGGTGCCGATGGATCAGCAAAAACCTGACGTCTGGCATGACGTTATGCAGGTGAACGTCAACGGCACGTTCATGCTGACCCAGGCTCTTCTTCCTTTATTACTGAAGTCTGATTCCGGATCGCTGGTATTCACCTCATCCAGCGTCGGCCAGCAGGGCCGCGCAAACTGGGGAGCTTATGCCGTTTCCAAATTCGCTACCGAAGGGATGATGCAGGTGCTGGCAGAGGAGTATCAGGGCCGTCTGCGCGTCAACTGTATCAACCCCGGCGGGACCCGCACCGGAATGCGCGCCAGCGCCTTCCCGACGGAAGATCCGCTCAAGCTCAAAACGCCCGCCGATATCATGCCGCTGTATCTGTGGCTGATGGGCGACGACAGCCGCCGCAAAACCGGCACCAGTTTTGATGCCCAGCCGGGCCGTAAACCGGGAATTTCCCAATGAGTGAAGATCGCCATCGCGAACGCCAGCAGCGTTTAAAAGAGAAGGTTGACGCCCGCATCGCCGGGGCTCAGGAAGAGCGCGGGATCATTCTGGTGCTGACCGGTAACGGCAAAGGGAAAACCACTGCCGCTTTCGGCACCGCCACTCGCGCCGTCGGGCACGGGAAAAAAGTAGGTGTGATCCAGTTTATCAAGGGCGACTGGCCGAACGGCGAGCGCAACCTGCTGGAACCACACGGCGTGGAGTTTCAGGTGATGGCCACAGGCTTTACCTGGGATACCCAGAACCGCGAGAGCGACACCGAGGCCTGTCTGGGCGTCTGGCAGCATGCCCGACGCATGATGGCCGACGAGAAGCTGGATTTGGTGGTGCTGGACGAGCTCACCTATATGGTGGCCTACGACTACCTGCCCTTAGAGGAAGTACTGACCGCACTGCGCAATCGCCCGCATCACCAGACGGTGATTATCACCGGGCGCGGCTGTCATCGGGAGATTATGGAGATGGCGGATACGGTCAGCGAACTACGACCGGTGAAACATGCGTTTGACGCCGGTATTAAGGCGCAAATCGGCATCGACTACTGACAAAAAAGGCCCTTTCGGGCCTTTTCTTTTTTATGAACCGCTGCCGTTGTTGCGGCTGCTGGAGCGGCGAGCACCGCCGCTTTTGGCTGGTTTCCCGCTCACCTGAGTGTGGCGTTTCACCGCACGGCGAATCTGATTCGCCTTCATGCGACGACGGTCTTTCTCGACCGCAACTTTAGATTCGGTTTCTGGCTTCAGCTCAACCAGCTCACGCAGGTAGTTCGTCTGCGCCAGGTCCAGCTCGGTATAACCCCCGCGCGGCAGGCCTTTTGGCAGTGGAATATCACCGTAGCGCACACGAATCAGACGGCTGACCTGCACGCCAACGGCTTCCCACAGGCGACGCACTTCGCGGTTACGCCCTTCGGTCAGAGTCACGTTGTACCACTGGTTGATCCCTTCACCACCGGTAAATTTGATGGTTTTAAACGCCGCCGGGCCATCTTCAAGCTGCACACCGCGGGAAAGCTGGCGCACTTTGTTATCATCGATTTCACCAAACACGCGAACGGCGTATTCACGCTCAACTTCACGGCTCGGGTGCATCAGGCGGTTTGCCAGTTCACCGTCGGTGGTGAACAGCAGCAGGCCACAGGTGTTGACGTCAAGACGACCAACGGCAATCCAGCGCGCACCGCGCAGTTTTGGCAGACGGTCGAAGACGGTTGGACGCCCTTCCGGGTCGCTGCGGGTGCAGAGTTCGCCTTCCGGCTTGTAATAAGCCAGCACGCGACAGATTTGCTCTACGGATTCTTTAACGGAGATCAGGTGCCCGTCGATACGGATTTTGAGGCCAGGGATCACCTCAACGCGGTCACCCAGGGTGGCAACTTTGCCATCAACGCTGACGCGACCGGCCTGGATCATGGTTTCGATTTCACGGCGGGAGCCGTGGCCAGCGCGAGCCAGCACTTTCTGTAATTTCTCGCTCATCGAGCTTCCTTAAGGTGTCGCCTTCCCAGGCGTCTGAGGGTTCTGCATAAACAGCCAGCTAACAATTTAATGTAACTCACTGTTCTCTAGAAATTTTCTGTCTGAGCAGAAGCAGCAACAGCATCGCATCTGCAAACGTGACCGCACATACTACACGAATTTTAGAACAAATGGGTCATCTTGTTGAAAGCTACGGCGAAGGGATAGCAGGGAAAAGGCGGCTGGAATAACCACCAAAGTCATTCCAGCCTCAACATCACTGCCCTGCCTTCCAGGGATAGTGGCTGAACATTTGCGTCACGGCATCGTTAAGTTTCATCGGGTCGAGCGACTGCTCGCCGGCAGGTATCGCTTCGCTGGCCGTACCGCGCCAGATGAGCTGTTTCTTCTTACTGTCCACGACGTCCACCGTTAAGGTTCCCTCTTCGGTGGTCCAGACGTTTTGATCGTATCCGGCCCAGCCGCCGTATCCGCCCCAGCCAATCACCGCCGGGCCGCCTTCGACATGTTCCTGTTCCACTTTTTTGGTGCTGATATACACCAACAGGTCAGCATTGTTGGCTTTGCGGTAGCCGCGATTGGTTAACTGCTGGGAGATATCGGTCCGCAGGGATTGTTCCGTCAGGGTCAGATAGCTTTGCGGCGTTTTTTCCGCGAAGGTGTAAGTCCGGTACTGGCTGCTGTTTACTGCTTTATCATAATCACTGTGAATTTGAGGTTTGCTGGCACAACCGGCCAGCGCTAAGACCACGCCAGAAATGGCGAGAGCAGGCATCAGGCGCATAAAGATTCCCCATGAAAACATGGCTTTCGGTTTGGTCACTTCGCTTTGCGAGGCTCATTGTCAATGATAGACAACGACAACAGACGTGCTGGCGCACATCGAGAATATTTTTGCGTTATGCGCGACCGTTTCCCCCCTCGTTTTATGCCGCAAAGTACAAAAGTAAACGTCTCGCGGCTTGAGGGATGTCATTCGCCGACCTATTTTTGTCGTTCCAGTTAAATGAAAGCCTCTTAACTCTCCTATAGTTGAGATGTTTCTGCTGCCGTATTTTATTAAGGGGAAAAGAGAATGGCGATGACTCGTCGTGAGTTTTACAAGCTCGCATTTGGTTCCGCAGTCGGCTTAGCCGTTTTGCGGCAGCCCGCATTTGCAGAAGAAAAATTAGTTAAAATCCCGATGAAATACGGAGCTGGCGACAAAGGCGAAACGGCCAGCGGCCTGCCGCCCGTCAATGCTCAGTGCTCTGTTGATGACTTCAACTATCAAATCAAATACCAACGCGCTTTCGAAGCCGTACTGTGGAATATGCCTGCGGTGGCTATTTACAGTTTCCGTCGTGCGGCATTTGAACATCTTGGCATGAAAGACAACGATATCATCGCCTATTCCAAAACGGCTACTCCACACCTGGAAGCCATTACCGCTAACAGCACCACCCCTTATATTTCCGCATTCACGGACTTACAAAAAGGGCCGGTTGTTCTCGAAGTTCCTGCTGCCGGGCCAGAAGGTAGCCTGTACGGGCAGATTGTTGACGCCTGGCAGTTCACCATTGCGGGCGTTGGTCCCTCGGGTATGGATGAAGGCAAAGGCGGTAAATACCTGCTGACCCCACCGGGCTATAAGGATGAAATCCCGGAAGGTTATCTGCATGTTCCGTCGCCAAACTACCGCGTCGCCTTTGCTTTCCGCTCCGTTCCTGCTCCGGGCAAAACCGCAGAAGATGCCTACCATTATTCTAAAAAAATGCGCATGTATTATCTGTCCGAGGCTGGAAATCCTCCGACGCAGAAATTTGTCGATCCAGCCAATAAACGCTATCCCACTCTGCCTTACTACGACGAGCGTCATTTCGACGATATGCATTCGGTCGCCGGCATTGAGCCCGTACGCGAGCAGGACAAAGTGATGATGGGGATGCTGGAGTCTCTGGGCATTCAGCAGGGCAAGCCGTTTGCTCCGGATGAAACCACCAAAAAAGCGATGCGTCAGGCCGCCATCGATGCCTGGTATTACATGCAGTACTGGTACGACAATTTCCCGAAAGAGAAGCTGTACTGGCCGGACCGCCACTACGCTTCGCTGCTGCAGGCTGACGACAATAAGACCTTCACGTTCACCTACGCCGATCGCATTGATTTGATTAATCGCGCCGCCGAGTATTTCTGGTGTACCTATATGCCGAAAGAGCTGAGTGATTCCCCGGCCACACAGTATATGATGGCGGTCGCCGATAAAGACGGCAAACTGCTGGAAGCCGGTCAGCTTTATAAACTCACCGTTCCGGCTGAAATGCCGGTTAAGCAGTTCTGGGCGCTGACGGTGTATAACCGCGATACCATGTCCTTTATCTACAGCGAATCGGAGCGCACGACGCTGTCGTCCTACGATCTCGACAAGATGAAGAAAAATGCGGACGGCAGCGTGACCCTTTATATTGGTCCGCAAGCGCCAGAGGGGCTGGAAAATAACTGGATCCCAACCAGCGGTAAACGTCCGCTTCCGGCCATGCGCCTGTATGGCCCAACGGAAGAGTTTAATAACAAAACGTTTAAACTGGCGGATATTGAGCGCGCGTAAGCTAACCCGGGAATGAAAAACTCCTCTTTTAGCGAGGAGTTTTTTTATATCTGCGCTTACTCGAACGGCTTCACATCGCCCACGCCTTCGCGAACGACAACAGGCGAATCATCGGTCAGATCGATAACCGTTGTTGGCTGTTGGCCCAGATATCCGCCGTGAATAATCAAATCCACCACTTTTTCCAGTCGGTCTTTAATCTCTTCCGGATCGGATTCGGTGAATTCGCTGCCAGGCAGCATCAGCGAGGTGGAGAGCATCGGCTCACCCAGCGCTTCCAGCAGCATCTGCGCAATCGGGTTAGACGGGACGCGCATACCGATGGTTTTACGTTTCTCCTGCAGCAAGCGGCGCGGCACTTCTTTTGTGCCTTTGAGAATAAACGTGTAGTTGCCCGGCGTATTGTTCTTAATTAGGCGAAACGCCACGTTGTCGACGTGCGAATAGATAGACAGCTCAGACAGGTCGCGGCACATCAGGGTGAAGTTGTGCCCGTCCGGCAGATGACGGATGCGGCAAATCCGCTCCATCGCGCCCTTGTCTTCAATTTTGCAGCCCAGCGCGTAGCCAGAATCTGTTGGGTAGACGATCACGCCGCCTTTACGCACGATATCCACCGCCTGGTTAATCAGGCGCGGCTGCGGGTTATCCGGATGTATATAAAAAAACTGACTCATACTTCCCTCTCAGTAATCTTTTGGGGCTGGTTTTCCCAGCTCTGCCAGACGCCTTCCACGTCGGCAGGCAGCCACAGCTTGCGTCCGAGTTCGATCCACGGACAGGGCATGTGGAAATCAGAACCCTGTGAGGCCAGCAGCCCGTACTGACGGGCATAGGCCGCAAGCTGCGATCGTTCATGGGGAGCCTGCTGACACTGGGCGACTTCCATTGCGTCACCGCCGTGTTCACTGAAGTGTGCCAGCAGTCTTTTCAGCCACTTGGCAGAAAGCTGATAACGCCCAGGATGAGCAATCACCGCCTTGCCGCCAGAATGATGAATCACATCAATAGCTTGTTCTATTGTACACCACTGTGGCGGAACGTATCCGGTTTTCCCACGGGCGAGATATTTTTTAAACACGTCGGCAAAATTACTGGCTTTTCCGGCTTCCACCAGAAAACGGGCAAAATGTCCCCGCGTCACCACCCCGCCGTCGGCAAGGGCTAATGCCCCTTCCCACGCGCCGGGGATCTGCGCCTTCTCTAGACGTTCAGCAATGAGCTTCGCCCTGAGCAGGCGGCGTTCGGCCTGCTCGGACAGAAACGTGGTCATCGCCGGGTGCTCAATATCAATATTCAGACCCACGATGTGGATCTCATGGTTTTCCCAGACGGTGGAGATCTCCACGCCGCTGATTAAGTTTAGCGGTAATTCAGCGCGGGCAATCTCTGCCCTGGCCGCTGGAATGGCATCCACACAATCATGATCGGTGATAGCCAGGGTTCCTACGCGCATTTCCAGCGCACGATGCACCAGTTCTTCCGGCGTCAGACGGCCGTCGGAGGCCGTGGTGTGGCTGTGCAGGTCATAAATCACCGCGTAGTTGGTGTCGTTCAAAAGGGTTTCCGTCCTGCGTTATCTGTCATAGCGACGCACATCATAGCGCCTGTGAATGATTTTCTGAAATCAGGGGTTGACTTTGCGTTATCGAACTAGTTAACTAGTACGCAAGTTCACATGACGAGGTATCTGCGATGACCCACTTTTCCGTTACTCTGCACAGCTGGTGGCGTACAACCTGATAAGGGCTGTGCGATCGCGTCTGTACAAGACGAACAGATACCCGGCCCGCCAGTGAGCGGGCTTTTTTTTGAACCACGAATAACAGACCAGACGAGAACGACAATGCAAACACAAAAATCCGCGCTCGAACTTCTGACCAGTGACGCCATCTACCGCGAAAACCCGACGGCGCTGTTCCACCAGCTGTGCGGCGCGCGTCCGGCGACTCTGCTGCTGGAATCGGCAGACATAGACAGTAAAGATGATTTAAAAAGCCTGCTGTTAGTAGACAGCGCGCTGCGTATTACCGCTTTAGGTGACACTGTCACTATTCAGACACTTTCCGATAACGGTGCGGCGCTGCTGGATCTGCTCGACCACGCCCTGCCCGCTGGCATTGATAATCAGCACCAGCCAAACGGCCGTACGCTGCGCTTCCCGCCGGTGAGTTCTCTGCTGGACGAGGATGCACGCCTGTGCTCGCTCTCCGTGTTCGATGCCTTCCGTCTGTTGCAGACGCTGGTCACCGTGCCGGAAAACGAACGTGAAGCGATGTTCTTCGGCGGCCTGTTCGCCTACGACCTGGTGGCGGGTTTTGAAGATCTGCCGCAGCTCGAAAGCGATACCGCCTGCCCGGACTACTGCTTCTATCTGGCGGAAACCCTGCTGGTGATTGATCATCAGAGCAAAACCACCCGCATTCAGGCGAGCCTGTTCACACCGTCGGCTGCTGAAAAACAGCGCCTGACTCAGCGCGTTGACCAGCTTCGCCAGCAGCTGAACGAACCGCCAATGCCGCTGCCGGTGACCAAAATCGCGCAAATGCAGACCGAAGTGAACCAGAGCGACGACGAGTACGGCGTGGTGGTTCGCAAGATGCAGCGCGCAATTCGCGCCGGAGAGATTTTCCAGGTTGTCCCTTCGCGCCGCTTCTCGCTGCCGTGCCCGTCGCCATTGGCAGCCTACGACGTGCTGAAGAAAAGCAACCCAAGCCCGTACATGTTCTTTATGCAGGACAATGATTTCACTCTGTTTGGCGCGTCCCCTGAAAGTTCGCTGAAGTACGATGCCAGCAACCGCCAGATTGAAATCTATCCGATTGCCGGAACCCGCCCACGCGGTCGTCGCGCCGACGGCACGCTGGACCGCGATCTGGACAGCCGCATTGAGCTGGAAATGCGCACCGACCACAAAGAGCTCTCTGAACACCTGATGCTGGTGGATCTGGCGCGTAATGACCTCGCCCGCATCTGTACTCCTGGCAGCCGCTACGTGGCGGATCTGACCAAGGTCGACCGTTACTCCTTCGTGATGCACCTGGTTTCCCGCGTGGTCGGCGAACTGCGTCAGGATCTGGACGTGCTGCACGCCTATCGCGCCTGCATGAACATGGGCACCCTGAGCGGCGCGCCAAAAGTCCGCGCGATGCAGCTGATTGCCGCCGCAGAAGGCAAACGTCGTGGCAGCTACGGCGGCGCAGTGGGTTACTTCACCGCCCACGGCGATCTCGATACCTGCATCGTTATCCGCTCTGCCTTTGTTGAAAACGGCATCGCCACCGTCCAGGCTGGCGCCGGTGTGGTACTGGACTCGGTACCGCAGTCTGAAGCCGATGAAACCCGTAATAAAGCTCGCGCGGTGCTGCGCGCTATTGCTCAGGCCCACCACGCACAGGAGATTTTCTGATGGCTGACATTCTGCTGCTCGACAACGTCGACTCCTTTACCTATAACCTGGCGGATCAGCTGCGTGCCAACGGCCACGACGTCGTTATCTACCGTAACCACGTTCCGGCGCAGACTTTGATTGAGCGTCTGGAAACCATGAAAAACCCGGTGCTGATGCTTTCACCAGGGCCGGGGGCGCCGTCCGAAGCGGGTTGTATGCCTGAGCTGCTGACCCGCATGCGCGGAAAATTACCGATTATTGGCATCTGCCTTGGGCATCAGGCGATTGTCGAAGCCTACGGCGGCTACGTCGGTCAGGCCGGGGAAATCCTTCACGGTAAGGCCTCCAGCATTGAACACGACGGCCAGGCGATGTTTGCCGGGCTGCCTAACCCGCTGCCGGTTGCCCGCTACCATTCGCTGGTAGGCAGTAACGTGCCAGCCGGGCTGACCATCAACGCCAGCTATAACGGCATGGTTATGGCGGTGCGTCACGACGCGGATCGCGTGGTCGGCTTCCAGTTCCATCCGGAATCTATTCTCACCAGCCACGGCGCACGTCTGCTGGAGCAGACCCTGGAATGGGCGCTGAAGAAACTCGAACCTGCGAATCTGCTGCAACCGATTCTGGAAAAACTGTATCAGGCGCAGACCCTGACCCAGCAGGAAAGCCACCAGCTGTTCTCTGCCGTCGTTCGCGGTGAAGTGAAACCAGAACAGCTTGCCGCCGCGCTGGTCAGTATGAAAGTGCGCGGTGAGCAGCCGCAGGAAATTGCCGGGGCTGCAACAGCGCTGTTGGAAAACGCAGCCCCGTTCCCACGTCCGGACTACCAGTTTGCCGATATCGTCGGCACCGGCGGTGATGGCAGCAACAGCATCAATATTTCTACCGCCAGCGCTTTTGTCGCAGCGGCCTGTGGCCTGAAAGTGGCGAAGCACGGCAACCGCAGCGTTTCCAGTAAATCCGGTTCTTCCGACCTGCTGGCTGCGTTTGGCATCAACCTGGATATGAACGCGGATAAATCCCGCGAGGCGCTGGATGAACTTGGCGTGTGCTTCCTGTTCGCACCGAAGTACCACACCGGATTCCGCCATGCGATGCCGGTTCGTCAGCAGTTGAAAACCCGCACCCTGTTTAACGTGCTCGGTCCGCTGATCAACCCGGCACATCCGCCGCTGGCGCTGATTGGCGTCTACAGCCCTGAGCTGGTGCTGCCAATTGCCGAAACCCTGCGCGTACTGGGCTACAAACGCGCAGCAGTGGTTCACAGCGGTGGTATGGATGAAGTTTCCCTCCACGCTCCGACCGTGGTGGCCGAGCTGAAAGACGGCGAAATTCAGAGCTACCAGCTCAACGCCGATGACTTTGGCCTCACGCCGTATCGTCAGGAACAGCTGGCAGGCGGCACGCCGGAAGAAAACCGTGACATTCTTTCACGCTTGCTACAAGGTAAAGGTGAGAGCGCCCACGAGGCCGCCGTTGCTGCCAACGTGGCGATGCTGATGCGTCTGCACGGCCATGAAGATTTAAAAGCCAACGTTCAGCAGATCCTGGACGTGCTGCACAGCGGTGCAGCCTACGATCGCGTGACCGCATTAGCGGCAAGAGGATAAAGCATGGAAACCGTATTAGCCCGCATTGTGGCCGATAAGCGTCACTGGGTAGAAGCTCGTAAAGCTCAGCAGCCGTTAGCCAGTTTTCAGAATGAAGTGCACCCGAGCAAACGCCATTTTTACGATGCCCTGCAGGGCGCACGTACCGCGTTTATTCTGGAGTGCAAAAAGGCTTCTCCGTCGAAAGGCGTGATCCGTGAAGATTTCGACCCGGCGCGTATCGCCGGGATCTACAAACACTATGCGTCAGCCATTTCCGTGCTGACGGACGAAAAATACTTTCAGGGCAGCTTTGATTTTCTGCCGATTGTCAGCCAGATCGCGCCGCAGCCGATCCTGTGCAAAGACTTTATCGTCGATCCGTACCAGATTTATCTGGCGCGTTACTACCAGGCAGACGCCTGCCTGCTGATGCTGTCGGTACTGAATGACGACGAATATCGTCAGCTCTCGGCGGTGGCTCACAGCCTGAGCATGGGCGTGCTGACCGAAGTGAGTAACGAGGAAGAGCTGGAGCGCGCCATTGAGCTGGAAGCTAAAGTCGTGGGCATCAACAACCGCGACCTGCGTGACCTCTCCATTGACCTCAACCGCACCCGCCAGCTCGCCCCACGTTTAGGCGCAGGCGTGACGGTGATCAGCGAATCCGGGATTAACACCTACGGCCAGGTGCGCGAGCTGAGCCACTTTGCTAACGGCTTCCTGATTGGCTCCGCAATGATGTCGCATGACGATCTCAACGCCGCCGTTCGTCGCGTGCTGCTGGGCGAAAACAAAGTGTGCGGGCTGACCCGTGCGCAGGATGCTCAGGCTGCATTCGAAGCCGGGGCCGTGCACGGCGGGCTGATTTTCGTCCCTTCCTCCCCGCGCTACGTAAATGAAGCGCAGGCACGGGACGTTATCGACAGCGCTCCGCTGAGCTACGTGGGCGTGTTCCGCGATACGGACATTGCCGACGTTGTGGCAAAAGCGGAAAACCTGAAGCTCGCCGCCGTACAACTGCACGGTAACGAAGATCAGGCTTATATCGATGAATTACGCGCCAGGCTGCCGGAGTCCGTGCAGATCTGGAAAGCGCTGAGCGTGAAAGATTCCCTGCCTGCCCGCACGCTGAACCACGTAAGCAAATACGTGTTCGATAACGGCCAGGGCGGCAGCGGTCAACGCTTTGACTGGTCACTGCTGAACGGTCAGGACTTAAGCAACGTCCTGCTGGCCGGTGGCCTTAGCCCGGATAACTGCGTGGAAGCGGCAAAAAGCGGCTGCGCGGGGCTCGATTTCAATTCTGGCGTAGAGTCTGCACCAGGGATAAAAGATGCCGGTAAGCTGGCCTCCGTATTTCAGACACTGCGCGCCTATTAAGGAAATGGACATGAAGACATTACTGAACCCGTATTTTGGTGAATTTGGCGGCATGTACGTGCCACAGATCCTGATGCCTGCCCTGCGCCAGCTGGAAGAAGCTTTCGTCAGCGCGCAGAAGGATCCTGAGTTTCAGGCGCAGTTCACCGACCTGCTGAAAAACTACGCGGGCCGCCCGACGGCGCTGACCAAGTGTCAGAACCTGACCGAAGGCACCAAAACCACGCTGTATCTCAAGCGTGAAGATTTACTGCACGGCGGCGCGCATAAAACCAACCAGGTGCTTGGCCAGGCTTTACTGGCGAAGCGAATGGGCAAAACTGAAATTATTGCTGAAACCGGTGCTGGTCAGCACGGTGTGGCTTCAGCTCTGGCGAGCGCCCTGCTCGGCCTGAAATGCCGCATCTACATGGGTGCCAAAGACGTTGAGCGTCAGTCGCCAAACGTGTTCCGTATGCGTCTGATGGGCGCGGAAGTGATCCCGGTGCACAGCGGCTCCGCCACGCTGAAAGATGCCTGTAACGAAGCGCTGCGCGACTGGTCTGGCAGCTACGAAACCGCGCACTATATGCTCGGCACCGCGGCGGGTCCGCACCCGTTCCCGACCATCGTGCGTGAATTCCAGCGCATGATTGGCGAAGAAACCAAAGTGCAGATTAAAGAGCGCGAAGGTCGCCTGCCGGATGCGGTGATTGCCTGCGTTGGCGGTGGTTCTAACGCCATCGGCATGTTTGCCGACTTTATCGATGAAGCATCCGTGGGCCTGATTGGCGTTGAGCCAGCCGGTCACGGTATTGAAACCGGTGAGCACGGTGCGCCACTCAAGCACGGTCGCGTTGGCATCTATTTCGGTATGAAATCGCCGATGATGCAGACCGATGAAGGCCAGATCGAGGAGTCTTACTCTATTTCTGCCGGTCTCGACTTCCCGTCCGTGGGGCCGCAGCACGCGTTCCTCAACAGCATCGGCCGCGCAGACTACGTGTCGATTACCGATGACGAAGCGCTGGACGCCTTTAAAGAGCTGAGCCGTCACGAGGGGATTATCCCGGCGCTGGAATCTTCCCACGCCCTGGCCCACGCGCTGAAAATGATGCGCGAGAACCCCGAAAAAGAGCAGCTGCTGGTGGTTAACCTCTCCGGTCGCGGCGACAAAGACATCTTCACCGTTCACGACATTCTGAAAGCACGAGGGGAAATCTGATGGAACGCTATGACAACCTGTTTGCTGAGCTGAAAACCCGCCAGGAAGGCGCGTTTGTTCCCTTCGTCACCCTGGGCGATCCAAACCCGGAGCAGTCGCTGAAAATCATCGACACGCTGATTGAAGCGGGTGCCGATGCGCTGGAGCTGGGGATCCCGTTCTCCGACCCGCTGGCTGACGGCCCGACCATTCAGAGCGCCACGCTGCGTGCATTTGCCTCCGGCGTAACGCCAACACAGTGTTTTGAGATGCTGGCCGCCATTCGCCAGAAGTACCCAACGATCCCGATTGGCCTGCTGATGTACGCCAACCTGGTGTTCAACCGTGGCATTGATGCGTTTTACGCAGAATGTGCGCGCGTTGGCGTGGATTCCGTACTGGTAGCCGACGTGCCGGTGGAAGAGTCCGCCGAATTCCGTCAGGCTGCGATGCGTCACAATGTGGCTCCAATCTTCATTTGCCCGCCAAACGCCGATGACGAACTGCTGCGCCAGATTGCCGAACACGGCCGTGGTTACACCTATCTGTTATCTCGTGCGGGCGTGACCGGTGCGGAAAACAAAGCCGCACTGCCGCTGCATCACCTGGTGGAAAAACTGGCTGAATACCAGGCGGCTCCGCCGTTGCAGGGCTTTGGTATTTCCGCACCAGAGCAGGTTAGCGCCGCGCTGGGTGCCGGTGCTGCCGGAGCGATTTCTGGTTCCGCTATCGTCAAAATTATCGAGAAAAACGTCGATAATCATCCGGCGATGCTGGCTGAGCTGAAAACGTTCGTGCAGAACATGAAAGCCGCCACCCGCAAAGCGTAATACCCACGCCGTCTGGCTTAACGGTCAGACGGCGTTTTTCCCTTCACGCTTTCAGCGTACTTGCGCACCAGTCGGAACAACTCCCCTACGTCTTCTTCCTGCCAGTCGGCAAAAATCTGGTTCATCAGCTTCTGCCTGGCGCTGTCGATATTTCTGGTTAACCCCAGCCCCTGCTCTGTCAGCGTCACTTCGCTGATGCGCTTATCCCGTTCAGCAGGCTGTTTTTGTGCCAGACTCATTTCCTGCAGCCGCTTTACCTGACGGCTTACCGTGGTGTAATCGCGGCCAAGATTATCGGCAAGCTCCACGATGCCAATCGGACCATAGCGACCGATAGTGACCAGCAGCGGGAACAGCACCTGATCGAGCTTTACCTCAGCCGCCGCCAGCAGGGTTTCATCGCGCTTCGGCTGGTTCATCACGCCCATGATCTCCAGCAGCGCGCCGTGGAAATCGGTCACATCATATTTTTTATGTGCATCTTGCATATATTTTCTCACCGGCGTAGAGTGCCCTCATCAGATATGTGCATTTTACACATAATAGTCTTTTGGAGGAAACAGAATGAAAGCAGCAGTGATTTTTGACCTGGCCCAGGGCCCGGTATACGCCGATTTTGACCAGCCTGAGGCCGGTGACAATCAGCAGTTAATCAGGGTGAAGGCTTCGGCCATCAGCCACGTAGTAAAAGGCCGGGCTTCCGGTAAGCATTACAGTTTTGACGGCGTGCTGCCGTTTATCGCCGGGGTGGACGGTGTGGGCTATACACCCGAAGGGCAGCGCATCTGGTTTGCCTTCCCACCATCGCCGTGGGGCAGCATGGCGGAATTCGCGCCGGTTCCGCTTTCCCACTGCGTGGCGCTGGCTGACGGGCTGGATGACGCCGCCGCCGCCGCCATGGCTAACCCAGGGATGTCCGCGTGGGCCGCGCTGGTTAACCGCGCGGGCTTTCAGGCCGGGGAAACCGTGCTTGTTAACGGAGCGACAGGCAGTGCTGGCCAGCTCGCCGTGCAGCTCGCCCGCTATCTCGGCGCAAAAAAAGTGATCGCCACGGGCCGTAACGCTTCCGTGCTGGCAAGTCTGGGTGCGGATGAGACCATCTTATTAACGGGTGACGAGAAAACCCTTTATCAGGCGTTCAGCGAACAGGCTGCGGCGCAGATTGATGTGGTGATTGATTATCTGTGGGGCAACGTGGCTGAACCGCTGCTGAAAGCGCTGGCCAAACATACGCCGGGTACCAAACCCGTTCGCTACGTACAGGTAGGCTCGCAGGCGGGCCAGGATATTACGCTGCCGGGCGCGGTATTGCGCTCATCCCCTATTCTGCTGATGGGCAGCGGCATTGGCAGCCTTGCGTTGCCTGAACTGGTGGAAGCGACCGGGAAAATGCTGAACGCGGCCGTGGCGGGCAAATTTACCATCGCCCATAAAACCGTGCCCCTGTCAGAGGTGGCGCAGGCCTGGCCGCTGGATGACAGCAAAAACAGAACCGTTTTCCTGCTGCCGTGATCACCCCAAAAAAGAAGGGGTTGAACTTCTTAATGAGAAGTATTATCTTTCTCAACACCGAATAGTTGAGCAAATCACTCAGGTATTCGGTACGACATTGCTCACATTGCTTCCAGTATTATTTGCCCGCACTTGTGCGGGCTTTTTTTTACCTTTTTCAGCTAACCTGCTGCACGTTCAGCCCCTGATCGACAAACATGCAGCGATTTCTGCCGCTACGTTTTCCCCGATACATTGCCGTATCCGCACGCTCCAGCACCCGATGCAGAGATTCACCGTGATGAACGCGAGTCAGGCCGGAGGTCACCGTGATCGACAGGCTGTCGGCATCCAGCTTGATTTGATGTTCAGAAATCGCCTTATTGATACGAAGCCCGGCATGACAGGCATCACGATCGTTACGGGCTTTGAGGATAGTGATGAATTCTTCACCGCCAAAACGGTAGGAAGGTTCATAATTTCGGGTGCATTCCTGCAACTTTAACGCCAGCGCACGCAGCACGGCATCGCCTTTGAGGTGCCCCCATTTGTCATTGACGTTTTTAAAATGATCGACATCCATGATCAGGACATACAGATGCTCCTCAGTCTCTGCCTGTAGCTGGGTGGTAAAAGACTCATCGAGGATCCGCCGCAGCGGCAGCCCCGTCAGCGCGTCATAGCCGCTGCGTAACTGCAACAGGTGCCGCTGCCAGGCATTTATGGCCTGAATAAATGTCTGCAGAGCTGCGGTGAAAGTATCAAATAACTCCAGTCTGGCGTTACCCGCAGTCAGGGAAAGCACCAGCTCACGGCAGACACGATGTGTTTCTTCATGACACTGATACACCGCCTGGGCAAAACCTTTATCTCCCGTTGGCTGGCTCAGATAATTGTTAATCCAGCCACCAAAGCGACACAGACTGTGTGCCGAGTCAGAGATAATTTCGGGCGGCTCCCTGTCGCGGACGGAAATATAGCGGAACACTTCAACCAGCCACTTGTAGTGACTTTCAAGCGCTGCGTTTAAATCGGCGATTAAGATGTCAATTTCCTGAAGCTTTTTACTCACGGAACCTCCTGTTCCTGTCGCTAACATCAGCTTCGATAGTAGCAAGTAAAAATCCTAAACGTGAAGCGAGGCGGGAAAAATCGAAAGGAATATTGACTAGTCAAATCAGCCTTAAAGATGAGACGACGTGAACAATCAGCAGGGGATCAGTCATCGGAATGAGTTATAAAAACCGATCTCACGATCGGCATTTTCATTACTTGTTCAAATCTTCATCCGGCCAGTACTTATAGCCGTTAAGCATCGCCTGAGCCGCCAGGCCCTTTTCAGTCATCTCATAGACGTTGACCTTGGCTGGCAGAGACTGAGTGTCTTTGGCGACAACGCTGGCAGAAGTCCCTGCTCCGGCACCTTTATCATCATATTTCGCTGCCGCATTGGCATCCGCCCCCACCACGTAGCCGTTAGTGATGAACTTATTCAGCGCCGCACGATCGTGGAACACCAGTACGGTGCTGAGCTGTTTAATACCAATCCCAACCCCGGCCCCGCCCTGCGCGACTTTCATGTAGGTGTCTTTGCCGCTGTGCCGATCTTTAACAATGCCGTAGCCGCTGCCGAAGCCCACGACGAAAATCTTGCTGCTGTTGCTGGAGAACACCGCGTAGCCCTCAGAGTGCTGAATATCGCTGCGGGCTTCAGGATGAATTTCATAGAGCTGCGTCAGAATGTCCGTCCGCATTTTCTGGATCGTGGCGCGCTGCTGGCTCGGGGTATCGCCCTTTGCACTACAGCCAGCAATAGCCAGTACGGCCACCAGGAAAAGACTTTTGTATTTCATGTCAGAAATCTGCTTTGCAAGAGTAAAGCGCAGCATTCTAAGCAGATATTTTGCGGATGCGAGCGAACTGCCCGGACAAGATGTAAGGAATTTATTTTTAAATTTCAAAGACAAACAAAAGAGTGGCTAACCGTAGCCACTCTTCGCTGGATCAGAAGCGATAGCCCGCAGAGAACATAAACACCCACGGATCGAGTCGGGTGCTGACGGTGTGATTCTCACCCGCCGCCTTAAACTTCACGTCAGTATCGACATCCATATACCAGACCGAGGCGTTAATCAGCCAGTCGCGGTTGATGAGATAGTCCACCCCGACCTGGCCTGCCGCTCCCCACGAATCCTTCATACTGAGATCCGACAGCTGGGCATCTTTCCCGGTGTCGTTGAAATCGGTATTGAAGAAGGTGGTGTAGTTGATCCCTGCCCCGATGTAAGGGCGAAGTTTTGTCGACGAGTCAAAGAAATACCACTGCGCCATCAGCGTTGGCGGTAACAGATTGACGGTGGCAATCGTTCCGGTTGGGCCGGTCCCGACTTTGTTACGGAACGGCGTCGCGGCCAGCAGCTCGATGCCGATGTTATCCGTTGCCATATAGGTAAAGGTTAATCCCAGCTGGGTATTGTTATCAACGGTGAAACTTCCCAATCCCAGGACGTCACCAGAGCCTTCCGTCGGACGTACAGTCGCGCTACCGGCACGGATAAAGAACTCGCCCGCTTCATGCGCCCACGCCCCGCCAGAGACACTGCTTAAAACCAGCGCTGCCACTGCTAATTTTTTCATTTCCACTCCTTCGTTATGGTTTTATAAGCGCGGTGAATATACCCACAAAAGAGTAAAAACGATCCAACGCAGATCACATTCAACCTGGAGATTTAACATTGATTGATCTGGATTAATTTTTTGTTGTGATTTTGGTTCGAATGAATCATATCCACATCAATTTTCAGTCTTTTTGATTTTTTCGGAAAACCGTTCTGGCTTGCGCTGACAGGCTTACCTCCTCTTTACAAAGATATGCTTTTCCATACAGGTGGTGATGCTGCCACTTTTACGCGGGCTGAGTTACAATTAGCGGCTAAATATCAGTAGTAAGACTCAAGGAGAGTGCATGTCTATCACGGCAAAGTCCGTTTACCGTGACACGGGTAATTTTTTTCGCAATCAGTTCGTTACCATTTTACTGATTGCACTGTTGTGTGCATTTATCACGGTGGTACTGGGCCATGCTTTCTCACCAAGCGACGAGCAGCTCGCTCTGTTAAAAGAGGGTGACAATCTCGCTGGCAGCGTTGGGTTGTTTGAACTGGTGCAAAGCATGACTCCGGAGCAACAGAGTATTTTGCTGCGGGCTTCTTTTGCTTCGACTATCTCCGGGCTGATTGGCAATGCCATTCTGGCGGGCGGCGTGCTGCTGATGATCCAGATGGTTTCCGCCGGACAGCGTGTCAGCGCACTGAGGGCCATTGGCGCCAGCGCACCGGTGCTGCCAAAGCTGTTGCTTCAGATCTTCCTCACCACTTTCATGGTGCAGATGGGGGTGATGCTGGTGGTGGTGCCGGGCGTACTGCTTGCCATCGTGCTGGCGTTTGCGCCAATCATGATGGTGCAGGATAAAATGGGGATCTTCACCTCCATGCGCAGCAGTATGCGTCTGGCCTGGGGCAATCTGCGTCTGGTGGCTCCGGCGGTGATGGGCTGGCTGCTGGCAAAAACGCTGCTGCTGATGTTCGCACCGAACTTTGCCGTGCTGACGCCTAACGTCGGCGCAGTGGTGGTGAACTGCGTCAGCAACCTGATTTCTGCTTTGTTGCTGATCTATTTATTCCGCCTGTATATGCTTATTCGTAACTGATCCCACAGAGCCCGGCTCGTCCGGGTTTCTGCTGAACTCCTTAATGAACGACGGAAATGATGTATGAAGCAGTTTCTTGATTTCTTACCGCTGGTGGTGTTCTTTGCTTTTTATAAGCTTTACGACATCTACGCTGCCACCACGGCCCTGATTATCGCTACCGCGGTAGTGCTGATTTATAGCTGGGTGCGCTATCGCAAAGTCGAAAAAATGGCGCTGATCACTTTTGTGCTGGTCGCCGTGTTTGGCGGCCTGACGCTGTTCTTCCATAACGATGAGTTTATCAAGTGGAAGGTTACCGTGATTTACGGCCTGTTCGCCGGTGCCCTGCTGATCAGCCAGTGGGTGATGAAAAAGCCGCTGATCCAGCGCATGCTCGGCAAAGAGCTGACGCTGCCTCAGTTCGTCTGGTCCCGTCTTAACGTGGCCTGGGCTGTCTTCTTTATTCTGTGCGGTCTGGCGAATATCTACATCGCCTTCTGGCTGCCGCAGAACATCTGGGTCAATTTCAAAGTGTTTGGCCTGACAGCCCTGACGCTGGTGTTCACCCTGCTGAGCGGCATCTACATCTACCGCCATATGCCGCAGGATGACAGCAAATGACCGGCAGTACCGAATCGCCAGTAGGCGACCTGGTATTACGCACGCTGGCCATGCCGGCTGACACCAACGCCAACGGCGATATTTTTGGCGGCTGGCTGATGTCACAGATGGATCTCGGCGGTGCGATTATGGCCAAAGAGATTGCCCAGGGTCGTGTGGTTACCGTGCGGGTGGAAGGTATGACTTTCCTGCGCCCGGTGGCGGTAGGCGATGTCGTCTGCTGCTACGCGCGCTGCACCAAGCGCGGCAACACATCCATTACCGTGAATATTGAAGTGTGGGTGAAAAAAGTCGCTTCCGAGCCAATCGGTCAGCGTTATAAAGCCACCGAAGCGCTGTTTATCTACGTGGCGGTAGACAGCGAAGGTAAGCCGCGGCCCCTGCCGCCGGTCTGAAAGCAACCCGGTCAGCAATGACCGGGTTTTTTATTACAGGAAGCCTAACAGCTTAAAGAAGAAGTAGCCGGCGACAATCACAACGATCGGCAGGACATACAGGGGAAAGAACTGCAAAAAGATGGTGTGGTGCGGCACCACAATTTTCTCTTCAATCTGCGCCTGAGTCAGGCCATCCGCGCCTTTGGCTTTTTCGAGGATCATCTGATCCTGAACCCCTTCACGCAGGAACTTCGCCTGACGGCTCATTCGCGCACCGGAGGCCTGCAGCGCCAGTCCGACAAAAATCAGAGCAAAGATTATCCAGAAGCCGATATTCAGGCGGTGGTGAAAATCAGGCTGCGGCGAGTTGAACCAGAAAAAGTTCAGGAATGGCGTATTGAAACGCATCATTTCGATCATCACGTGAGCGAAATCGAGCAGTACGGCATCAATGCCAGGCTGTTTTTCGCTGTGCTCATACATAAACTTGAGCACGGAAATCAGTGTGGATAACACGGCGGGAATAAAGACCACCCAGCCCAAAATGCGTTTCAGTACGGCAATGCGTCCAGCTTGTTGATACGTCATGGTTTCCCCTTGTTCAGACGCGCTTTCTTGTTTCGCTGTAAGTCTACCCTGAGTTCCGCCTTTTCGCCTGCGCTTTAAAAGCGATATGGTGTACGATGAACCTCATTTCTTTGGCCTTTGACCTTACAGGAGTTGCACTATGACAGCCCAGCGACAAATCCTTGCCGCTATCTTCGATATGGATGGTTTACTGATTGATTCCGAGCCGCTCTGGGATCGTGCCGAACTGGATATTATTGCAAGCCTCGGCGTCGACATCGGCCGTCGTAATGAGCTGCCTGATACGCTGGGCCTGCGTATCGATATGGTCGTCGAGCTGTGGTTTGCCCAGCAGCCGTGGAGCGGCCCAAGCCGTGAAGAAGTTACCGCCCGTATTATCAGCCGCGCCATTTCTCTGGTGGAGGAAGAGCGTCCTCTGCTGCCTGGCGTGCGTGAAGCCATTGCGCTGTGTAAAGCCAACGGGCTGAAAGTCGGTCTGGCGTCGGCCTCTCCGCTGCATATGCTGGAAAAAGTGCTGGATATGTTTGAACTGCGCGATCAATTTGATGCGCTGGCGTCAGCGGAAAAGCTGCAATACAGCAAGCCGCATCCGCAGGTTTACCTCGACTGCGCCGCCAAACTGGGTATCAGTCCGCTGAACTGCGTGGCGCTGGAAGATTCTGTCAACGGGATGATTGCCAGCAAAGCCGCGCGCATGCGTTCTATCGTGGTACCGGAGCATGCAAATCATGCCGATCAACGTTACGTGCTTGCGGATGCAAAACTCTCCTCGCTGCAGCAGCTGACGACCGCGCACCTGCTGGGCTAACGCCCTGTTTTCTGGCGGCAGCCTCGTCGCCAGAAATATTTCACGAATAAGACAAACAGTTACACCGTCACCTCTTCCGCCTACTGTACAAAAACCCTATACTGTATGAATCGACAGTTTACCGGGTTTGATCATGACCGCCGAAGGCCACCTGCTCTTTTCCATTGCTTGCGCAGTGTTTGCCAAGAACGCCGAACTGACTCCCGTTCTGGCGCAGGGCGACTGGTGGCATATTGTGCCCGCAGCGGTGTTAACCTGCCTGCTGCCGGATATCGATCATCCCAAGTCGTTTCTCGGGCAGCGGCTAAGCTGGATAGCAAAACCTATCGCGCGGGCTTTCGGCCATCGGGGATTCACCCATAGCCTGCTGGCGGTGTTCGCCAGCCTGACGCTGTTTTACCTGAAAGTACCGGAAACCTGGCTCATCCCTGCGGATGCCATTCAGGGTATGGTGCTCGGCTATTTGAGCCACATTCTGGCGGATATGCTCACCCCGGCGGGCGTGCCGCTGCTGTGGCCCTGCCGCTGGCGTTTTCGCCTGCCAATCCTCGCCCCGCGTAAAGGCAACCAGTTGGAGCGCGTGCTGTGTATGGCGCTGTTCGTTTACGCCGTCTGGATGCCGCAGTCGATGCCAGAGAATAGCGCGGTGCGCTGGTCATCGAGCCTGATCAGTTCGCTGCAGTTACGCTTCGATCGCTTCATTAGTCAGCAAAGCGGACATTAAACCAGCGATAAAAGTCATTTCGCTATAAACCATTCCATTTGGATATAAGCGCTACATCACACTTCTGCTACTCTTGCCGCATTAAAGTCGGCCTGATTCTGGGTCGTATAAAAACATCAGGAGAACGGGGATGAATTTTCCATTAATAGCGAACGTTGTGGTGTTCGTGGTTTTGCTGTTTGCTCTGGCGCAAACCCGACACAAACAGTGGAGCCTGGCGAAAAAAGTGCTGGTCGGTCTGGCGATCGGCGTAGTGTTTGGCCTGGCGCTGCAGCTGATCTACGGTTCCGATAATCCGGTTCTGAAAGATTCCATTCAGTGGTTCAACATTGTCGGTAACGGCTATGTCCAACTGCTGCAAATGATCGTGATGCCGCTGGTGTTTGCCTCAATTCTGAGCGCCGTCGCCCGTCTGCATAACGCTTCTCAGCTCGGTAAAATCAGCTTCCTGACTATCGGCACGCTGCTGTTTACCACGCTGATTGCGGCGCTGGTCGGCGTACTGGTCACCAATCTGTTTGGCCTGAGCGCTGAAGGTCTGGTTCAGGGCACGGCTGAAACGGCTCGTCTGAACGCCATTCAGAGCACTTACGTGGGCAAAGTCGCCGACCTGAGCGTACCGCAGCTGATCCTCTCCTTCGTACCGAAGAATCCGTTTGCCGATCTGACCGGTGCCAACCCGACGTCAATCATCAGCATTGTGATTTTCGCGGCCTTCCTCGGCGTGGCTGCACTGAAGCTGCTGAAGGACGATGAGCCAAAAGGCCAGCGCGTGCTGACCGCTATCGACACTCTGCAAAGCTGGGTAATGAAGCTGGTTCGTCTGGTGATGCAGCTGACTCCGTACGGCGTTCTGGCGCTGATGACCAAAGTCGTTGCGGGCTCTAACCTGCAGGACATCATCAAGCTGGGTAGCTTTGTGGTCGCCTCTTACCTCGGCCTGGCGATCATGTTTGTGGTTCACGGTCTGTTGCTGGGTGCTAACGGCGTCAATCCGCTGAAGTACTTCCGTAAAGTGTGGCCGGTGCTGACCTTTGCATTCACCAGTCGTTCCAGCGCGGCGTCTATTCCTCTGAACGTGGAAGCGCAGACCCGTCGTCTGGGCGTGCCGGAATCCATTGCCAGCTTCTCTGCCTCCTTCGGCGCCACTATCGGCCAGAACGGCTGTGCAGGCCTGTATCCGGCAATGCTGGCGGTGATGGTCGCTCCAACCGTAGGCATTAACCCGTTCGATCCGCTGTGGATTGCGACTCTGGTCGGCATCGTGACCGTCAGCTCTGCCGGTGTGGCCGGTGTCGGCGGCGGTGCAACCTTCGCGGCTCTGATTGTGCTGCCTGCGATGGGCCTGCCGGTTACTCTGGTTGCGCTGCTGATTTCCGTAGAACCGCTGATCGACATGGGCCGTACGGCGCTGAACGTCAGCGGCTCAATGACCGCAGGGACCCTGACCAGCCAGTGGCTGCGTCAGACGGACAAAGCGGTGATGGATAGCGAAGACGAAGTCGAGCTTGCGCACCGATAATAATCTGTAAAGACAAAAAAACCGCCGAACTCGGCGGTTTTTTTATGCGGAATGCCCGGCGGCACTTCGTTTACGCGGACCTACAGGAAAAGGTCAGCCTGCCCGGTTATTCTTCCACTTCCCCTTCCTGACGCATCTGTACCGCCCAGCGCTGCGCTGATTCCGGTACACTAAACGCCTGCGAACGTGCAAAACGATCGCCCATCAACACAAACGCCACGTACTTCCCTCTCAGCAGCCAGACATCCCGAAAGCCATCCACTTTGGAGGCGTGATCGGGCGGTGCCGGTTCAATTCGCGGCACGTAGCTGATAACAGGACGGTTGTTTTGTTGACGCAGCGGTTTCATAAGCAGGCAAAGCACCAGAACGTAAAACAGGATCAGACCCTTATGATAGCCGATTGTCACCCCAATCGTCGCGCCTTGTGTGCGGATAGCGGTGTTCAATGGCAGGTTTTCAGGCAAAAAAATGCCGGGAACAGATAGCCCGGCTTAACCCCTAACAGATGCCCGGGGAGGAACGCCGGGCATCAAACGAGTCAAATTATACGTCGCGGTAAGTCCCCAGACGGTAGCCACGTTCCGCCACTGCATATTTCAGCGACGGCGAGGTCAGGACGTCCAGTTCGGTCAAACGTGGGTAGCAATAGGCGCTGCCCATAATGGTGTTATCAACGAAAGCCGGATGGCACATCACTTCCAGAGAGTCTTCCCCTGCCCGCGCCGAGTTATCGAGCGTTTGCAGGAACAGCGCTTCGGTGATGGCATCGCCATAGAACTCACTGGCAAAACCATCGCTGCTGCGCACCCCTGAATCATCCAGACCGTGCAACTTCTGCAGACCGCGATCGATACGCATCGCAATCCCACGGGCTTTGGCAAACTCCGCCACAATCGGGAAGATTTGCGGGATCATATGCACGTGATGGTGACCGTCGATATGCGTCGGCTCGCAGCCAAAGATATCGACGAAGCGGTGATACTGACAGTCCAGTTCACGCGCAATCTCCTCCAGCGGCAGAGTGTCTTCCTCTGCCATCTGCCAGATCCACTTACCGAGTTTGCCTTCACGGGTCAGCCCCGGCATGGCAGAAAGCGGCATCCCGAGCGTCAGCACGAAGTGCATCCCCACGGCCAGCTCCGGCAGACAGCGGCTCAGCTGAGCCGCGTGGTCGATAGCCGCACCGTTTACCAGTGCGGTTGTGGAGGTCACCAGTCCGTTTTTGCAGGCGTCGACAATCCCGTAGTTCTGCCCTTTGCTCAGGCCAAAGTCATCGGCATTGACAATTAACACTCGTTCCATCTGCAACTCCTGTTACTGCTTGAGGGTTTTCACCGTTTCAGCAAAGTTTGGCAGCCATTTTTCATGCGCCAGAATCAGCTCGCGGGCCAGCACTTCTGCGTCTTTATCAGAGTGGATCAGCGGGCTCAGGTTCAGGGCCAGCAGCACGTCGTTGAACTCACCGCTCAGCGCCGCGTGGCTTGCTGCTACTTCGAAACCTTTGATGGTGTGGATAAGACCCAGCACTTTGTCATCAAAGTGAGTCAGACGCGGATGCGGCTTCGCCCCTTCGCTGCCCAGAATACAGGTCATTTCTACCGCCCAGTCAGCCGGAATGTTGTCGACGTGGCCGTGATGCGGCACGTTTACGTAATGCTCGGTCTGCTTGTTGTTGTAGATGGCGTTAATCACTTCACAGGCCGCATCAGAGTAGTATGCGCCACCGCGCTGCTCCAGCTCTTTTGGCTTGATGTTGAGGTCCGGATCTTTGTACAGATCGAACAGCTGCTTCTCAACTTTCTGCACCACCTGCGCACGCGCGCCGCCTTTGTAGTACTCGCCCATTTCAATCGCCAGCATCTCTTTCTGCTTGAAGTAGTACAGCAGATAGGAGCAAGGCAGCAGGTTCAGAGAGCGGATCAGGCCTTCGCTGAATGGCATATCAAAGATGTTTTTGACGGTATTGGCGGTGAGCTTACCGGAGGCCACGCCGTCCAGCAGTTCGGCAAAGCGGGATTCGCCGTTAACGATCACATCACGGATAAAGACCATATGGTTCAGACCAAACAGGTCGATGGAGAGATCGTCTTTTTCAGAAAGTTTCAGCACGTCGGTGATGAACATTTTCATGCCCACCGGGATGTTACACACGCCGATGAAACGCTTGAAGTTAGTGTGACGGTAAACGGCTTCGGTCACCATGCCGGCCGGGTTGGTGAAGTTGATCACCCATGCATCCGGGCAGATTTCCTGCACGTCTTTAACGATGTCGAACACCACCGGAATGGTACGCAGACCTTTAAACAGACCACCAGCGCCGTTAGTCTCCTGACCGAGGTAGCCGTGGCTCAGCGGGATACGTTCGTCTTTTTCACGAGCCTGCAGCTGGCCAACGCGCAGCTGAGTGGTTACGAAGTCGGCATCTTTCAGCGCTTCGCGGCGGTTCAGGGTTTTGTGCACGGTCATCGGCACGCCCGCTTTCTGCACCATGCGCTCGCACAGGGCGTGAATGATATCGAGCTTCTCCTGCCCTTCGGCTACGTCCACCAGCCACAGCTCGGTAACCGGCAGTTCATGATAACGCTTGAGGAAACCTTCCAGTAATTCCGGGGTATAGCTGCTACCACCACCAATAGTCACGACTTTTAATTTCTGGCTCATAACTTTCTCCCTCGTGATCCGCAAACGAAATGTGGAAGGTCCTCCACAACCGCGCGGATAGCTAAACGAATTCGTTGCATGCGGTAGTTACCGCAATGCGTTAATTAATAACGGTGAGCTGCTTGCGATACTGGCTTGGTGTGAATGAGGTCAGCTTTTTGAACGTCTTAATAAACAGACTCGGGCTGCTGTAACCAGATTCATACGCAATATCGGTCACCGAGTAATTGGTAATTTCCAGTTGCTTCATGGCGAAGTTGATGCGGATGTCGTTGATAATCTGCATCGGCGTTTTGCTGTAATAACGCTGGGTTGCCCGGGTTAAATATTCCTGCGACTTCCCGGACAGCGCCACCATATTTTCCAGCGCGCCTTCGCCAAATTTATGTTTATCGTGCATCTCTTCCACGGTAGTTTTTAACCACTGTGGGACAACGTCCTGGGCCTGTTCTTCACGGAAATGGCGCAGACGGTTAATCACATAGAAAGAGACAACTTCAATAAACTCATCAAATTCACTTTCGCGGAAATTGAGTGAAGCAATAACCGATTCTATATAGCTGAGAAAGGTACTTTTAACAGAGTAGACCTGCGAGGCCACCAGGAAATTTGGCAGCAGCGGCTGATAATGCTCTTCAAAGAAACGTTTGCTGATGCCAACGTTCAGGATGCGGGTCGCGCCAAACTCGTAAATGCTCTGGTGATGCG
Source organism: Enterobacteriaceae bacterium 89 (assembly GCA_014156375.1). Lineage (GTDB taxonomy): Bacteria > Pseudomonadota > Gammaproteobacteria > Enterobacterales > Enterobacteriaceae > Scandinavium. Next base: position 150,399 of record RQJH01000002.1, read on the forward strand.
ACCCCATCGGGATGAAGACAAAATCTCCGCGCTCCAGCATGACCCGTTTGCCATTGATCTCCTGATAATAGCGCCCGGTCAGGACGAGGGTGTACTCGTAGTAGTCATGCTGGTGCAGCCCGCTGATGCTTTCCGTTTTGTTGTAGATGAACACATGGAAATTTTTACCGTTAAACAGCTGCTGTTCAAGTGCGGTACTGATCTCCAGGGTTGTCATCTTCGGTTGCCTCATCGTGATATCTGCCTGTTATTGTACCTTCTCGTGCAGTTCAATCAATTCAGCAACCAGTTCACGGGCCAGCATTGAGGTCATAAGATGATCCTGCGCATGTACCAGCACCAGGCTGACCTTCATTTTGCCTTCGCCTTCATCGCTTTCGATAAGCTGAGTCTGCACGCGGTGGGCTTCGCTCAGCGCCACGCGAGATTGTTCCATGGTGGCTTTCGCCGTTTCAAAATCGCCCTGTTTCGCTTGTTTCAGAGCGGTGTAAGCCAGGCTACGCGCCTGTCCGGAATTGATGATAAGCCCCATCACCACTTCTTCGAGGTCGTTTTCCTTAACCTCATCTGCCACGATGTTATCCAGATCGAACATAGTTATTCCCTCTTTTACGTCTTGCAGTGCGGGAGGGTTTCCCGCACTGCGTTACCTCAGAATTTCAGTGCGTTAGCGATGTCTTCTTCGCTTTCCTGCTCATCAAGCACAGCCTGTGCCTTGTTGGATATCACCACGAACGGCATGTAGACCATCACCGCTACGCCAAGGTTGAACAGAGCCACACAGAGTGCTGCGATACTGCCGTTACTGTTGAAGAAGGCGCCCAGGCCTGTTGGCATGGTCCACGGTGCCAGGTTAGTCACCGGTGGGATGATGCCCATTGAGTAAGCGGCCAGAGTAATCGCTGCCAGAATCGGTTGAATCAGCACGAACGGGATGAACATAACCGGGTTCATGATGATTGGCAGACCGAACAGAATCGGTTCGTTAATCTGGAAGATGCCTGATGGCAGCGCCAGTTTCGCAACCTGACGGTGATCCGCACGGCGTGAAGCGATGAAGATGGCGATAATCAGACCCAGTGTCGCACCAGAACCACCCAGCAGGACGTAGGAGTCGAGCATTGGTTTCGCCCAGAAGTGGAACTCTTTACCTGCCGCGATAGCCGCGTCAACAGAGCCGTACTGCTGGTACAGCGCGATGTTTTCCAGCGCCCATGGGGTCATGATGCCGTTGTCCAGCGCGGTCAGGGCCAGAGAGCCGTGTACGCCGAAGAACCACAGCAGGGAGTTGAACAGCACGTACGCCCAGCCCACTACGCTGCCCATTGCTGCCAGCGGCTTGGAGATGGAGTCCATGATGATCTGGTGGAAGTTGCTGCCGTGAGTCGCCAGGAACCAGGACAGGATGCCGAAGACGGACAGGATCAGGAAGCCCGGGATCAGCGCGGAGAAGGAGCGAGACACTGAGGCCGGTACGCTGGACGGCAGCGTAATCACCCAGTTTCTGCGGATCACGAAGGTGAACATTTCTGCCACCACCAGACCGATAATCATCCCCGATATGATGTTTGCCCCACCTAACCAGTTTGCACCTACGGCATAGGCTTCGCCCACGCTATAAGGGGTCACGGTCATGAATGCCGCAACGGCTAACAGGCCTGCTGCGAGTGGGTCAACCTTACGTTCTTCAGCCAGTGCCATACCAATGAAAAAAGGCGCCATCAGCGACATAATGCCCAACGTACCGTTGTACACGTTGCCGCCGATAGCTTTAAAACCATTCAGGGTTTCAATGGTGGAAGCGTCTAACCGAATACCCATTGAATAGAAAAACGAGCCTTCGCCGAAGCTTAAAAATACGTTGTTGATTAAGACGAACATCGCCCCTGCGAGTGTCAGCGGCATTAATTTAATAAAGCCGTTTTTAATCGCATTGATGTGTGGCTGCTTTCCTATTTTAACTGCAAAAGGAAGGAGTACCTTTTCAAGAGAGCTAATAACATTACTCATAGAAAATACCCTTAAAGGCCGCAATAAACTATTACGGCGATTGTGTGTGAAATTACTCTTTGACGGGAAAATTTAAATAAATCAAAAAAAATTATTGTGCTGCAGCTTTCTTAATCGCGGCAACCGCGGCTTTCAATACACCTAAACCATCGATTTTGCCGTACAGACCTGAATCGATTACTTCTACTGGTTTATTTGGCAGCAGACGCTGAATTTCTGGCAGCATATACGCAATTTGTGGGCCTAATAATACGACATCGGCTTTGGCACCTTTTTCACCAGCCAGCGTTTCAGGGAACGCTTCAATAACCACTGGCACTTCGTATTTCTCAGCCTGTGCGCGCATTTTAGACACCAGCAGAGATGTTGACATGCCAGCAGAACAGAACAGATAGATATGTTTTTTTTCCATACTCGCTTCCTCAATTTGCTTTTTCTGTCCGCCTCCGGCTGCGTCATCCTCTGCTCACCGGGGCTGGGTGATGATGGTTACCAATTGTTACTTTTGCTTCGTTGAGGTGAGTATACGGCAACAGCAAACGGCAAGATAATTCCTGGCAGAACAAAATTGTCTCTCATTGACCTTCGGTTATGACTACCTTCACAGTTTGGCAAATAATTCGCGCAATTAAATAAGCATTAGCGCTCAGCAAAAAGCCCGACCATGGGGCCGGGCTTGCTCGGGACTAAGCAGAATGTATGAAAAACTTACTTCGCGGCCTGTGGGTCCGTATCGTACTCTGCACAGGTCTGATAGCCGGAGTTAATCACGCGTCCGGTGTCATCAAGGGCCACAAAGTAGGTTTCAGCTTTACCATCCCGTTGACCCAGGATGTAGGTCTGACAGGTTCCACGCGCGTGGATCATCGTCACTTCTGACGATGGTTTACCAGCGATCTGAGCGACCTGCTGGCGGGTCATGCCCTTTTTCACATCTTTGACGACAGGCTGGGTGAATTGATCGGTTGTACGGTCATAAGCGGTACATCCCGCCAGCATCGTCAGAACAGCTGCTGCACCTAAAAATCCTGCTACGTTGTTGTTCATATTCCATCCTCTTTTTTTATCGGTGTCGCTTAAGCCTGGAATAAAGAATGATATTTTTCAACCTGATGTCACAATGAGTGCCACTTTCAGAAAATTCCATGCATGTCAGGATCTCCTTCTGTATCGCCTTCTTTTCCACCGTTCAAAACTGTGATCCTTGTCGTTTTCCCGCCAAAGAGGTAGCTTTAGCGGATAGACGACAACCTTTTCGGGGAGAGGTAAATGGCTCTGCAACAAGAGATTATCGCGGCACTGGGCGCGAAACCACAGGTCAACAGTGAAGAAGAAATTCGCCGCAGCGTCGATTTTCTTAAATCCTATCTCGGCACCTATCCATTTATTAAATCGCTGGTGCTGGGGATCAGCGGCGGTCAGGACTCCACGCTGACCGGAAAACTGTGCCAGATGGCGATCAATGAACTGCGCCGCGAAACAGGTGATGAGCAATTGGAGTTTATTGCCGTCCGCCTGCCGTTTGGCGTTCAGGCTGATGAACAGGATTGCCAGGATGCCATTGAATTTATCCAGCCCGATCGCGTGCTGACCGTCAATATCAAAGGCGCGGTACTGGCAAGCGAACAAGCACTGCGTGAAGCAGGCATTGAATTAAGTGATTTTGTGCGCGGCAACGAGAAAGCGCGCGAGCGCATGAAAGCTCAGTACAGTATCGCGGGAATGACCAAAGGTGTGGTTGTGGGAACGGATCATGCGGCTGAAGCCATCACCGGTTTCTTCACCAAATACGGCGACGGCGGTACGGACATCAACCCAATTTTCCGTCTCAATAAGCGTCAGGGTAAACAGCTGCTGGCAAACCTCGGTTGTCCGGAGCATCTGTATAAGAAAGCCCCAACGGCTGACCTTGAAGACGACCGCCCTTCTCTGCCGGACGAAGTCGCGCTTGGCGTGACTTACGACAACATCGACGATTATCTTGAAGGAAAAACCGTCGCGGCCGAAACGGCAAAAATCATCGAAGGCTGGTATCTGAAGACCGAGCACAAACGCCGTCCGCCAATCACCGTGTTCGACGATTTCTGGAAGCGTTAATTTTAGGCGGAGCGGTCTGATTGATTGCCCTCTCCCAACCCTCTCCTACGGGAGAGGGAGTAAACAATTCGGCTCGGTACAATTCCCTCTCCCTGAGGGAGAGGGTTAGGGAGAGGGGGAGAATCCCGCACTAAACTTCATTGCCCGGTGGCGGCTAACGCCTTACCGGGCCTACGTAAACCCAGTCCTCAGGTCTTGATAATTTCCGCAATCAAAGGCACCGGCGTCATCAGGTGACTCAGGATCATCGCTCCCGCCGCTTTCGCTTCACGCTTCAACACAATCTCCATCAAAGCCGCATGCTCTTCGCGCTTAATCTGCAATGCCTGTTCCGACAGCACGGTCTGTTTCAGCCACAGCTGACGATAGCGCTCGGCCTGATCCATCAAAAATGCCCGCGCCTGGAGCAGACTTTTGGATCCACATCCCGAGGCAATGGCATCGTGAAACGCCTTGTGGCGCGCATCCCATAGTTCAATCATTTCCTGCGGCGTGTTGACCTCCGCGACTTTAGCCAGCGTATGCGCACTGGCGACAATACGGGCTTCCCAGTCATCGTCGCCCCGCTCCACCGCCATTTCAACAATCAGCGCTTCCAGACGCGCGCGCGCCTCATACACATCGCTCATTTCCGCAGCCGACATCGGTGCTACGCGATAGCCTTTCTGATTCACGGCCACCACCAGATGCTCTGCCACCAGCTTCGCCAGCACTTCACGCATCGGGCCAACGCCCAGCTCATAGCGCTCCTTCAGATCGCTCATCAGCAGCTTTTCGCCCGGTGGGTAAAGGCCGCGTAAAATGTCCGTTTTCAGCCGGTCATAGACGGTCTCAGGGGAAAATTCAGGGGTCATACGGGCTCCGAAAATCGATGTTCCATCCGTTTGCCGACAGTATAGCGGGATTCTTTATTCCTAAGAACAGCAGACAACTACCGCTCAATGACTATATTTACTCAAAATGTAGATATTTTCACAAAGTGGTGATATTTATTAAACAAGCGTCTCACAAACCCTGCACCCACCGATAAGAAATGAGGCTTCGCTATGCAAACGACTCAACCGACCATCGCACCCGCCACTCCTTCTTTTGACGTCACCAGAGGATTTACCGTTAAGCCTTCCTCTTACTCAAACCGCCTGCTGGAGCTGCGTTTTTCAAAAGAGACCGTTAACGCCTTCCTGGACGCCACCGCGCAATGGCCCGTTCAGGCGCTGGAATACAAATCTTTCCTGCGTTTTCAGGTTGGGAAAGTGCTGGATGATATCTGTCACGGCACGCTGCGTCCGGCGATCATCACTACCCTGACTCAGCGTGAAACCGGCGGCCTGCTGGTGATCCCCGAAGGTCTGGATGACGTTTCACAGGCGGACGAGATGGTGAAATTTTCCACCGCCGTCGCACATCTGTTGGGGCGTTCCAACTTCGACGCGATGAGCGGCAAATATTACGCCCGCTTCGTCGTGGAGAACGTCGATAACTCCGACAGCTATCTTCGCCAGCCTTACCGCGTCATGGAGCTGCACAACGACGGGACCTACGTCGACGAGATCACCGACTACGTGCTGATGATGAAAATTGACGAGCAGAACATGGAAGGCGGGAACTCGCTGCTGCTGCACCTCGACGACTGGCAGGAGCTGCAAAAATTCTATACTCATCCACTGGCACGCCATCCGATGCGCTGGTCAGCCCCGCCGAGCAAAAACGCCAGCAAAGAGGTGTTTCATCCCGTCTTCGGCAGCGATGCCATAGGCCAGCCAACCATGCGCTACATCGATCAGTTCGTTCAGCCAGAGAACTATGAACAAGGGTTGTGGCTGTACGAGCTGGGCGAAGCGCTGGAAAACAGCCCGCAGAAAGTTTCTGTTCCGGTGCAAACCGGCTCGTTCCTGCTGATCAACAACATGGTCTGGCTGCACGGGCGCGATCGCTTTACCGCCCATCCTGGGCTGCGTCGTGAACTCATGCGCCAGCGCGGTTATTTCTCTATTCCGCGCACCGTGCATCATAACGGTCAATAATCAGTTATCCCTTCGCCCCGCTCAGCCGGGGCTTTTCAGACGGATGTGACAGCTATGTATGACTTCGCCATTATCGGCGGCGGCATTGTCGGAATGTCGACCGCGATGCAGCTGGCAGAAAATTATCCCGACGCCAGAATTGTGGTGATCGAAAAGGAGGCCCGCCTGGCGGAACACCAGACCGGGCATAACAGCGGCGTGATCCACGCCGGGGTTTACTACACCCCGGGCAGCCTGAAGGCCAAATTCTGTCTCGCGGGCAACATCGCCACTAAGCAATTTTGTCAGCAGCACGGCATTCATTACGATCAGTGCGGGAAAATGCTGGTCGCTACCTCACCGCTGGAAATGGAGCGCATGCAGGCGCTGTGGGCCCGTACAGAAGCCAACGGCCTGGAGCGCTACTGGCTTTCAAAGGATGAGCTGCACGAACGTGAGCCGAACATCGTCGGGCTCGGCGGGATTTTTGTTCCCGGCAGCGGGATCGTCAGCTATCGTCAGGTAACGGAGAAAATGGCGCAGCTTTTCACCAGCCGCGGGGGCGAGATTCGTTTTTCAACTGAGGTGAAAGCACTGCACGAAGGCTCAGAAGAAATCGTCATCTCTACTGCTCAAGAAGAGATCCACGCTCGTTTTCTGATTTCCTGCGCCGGACTGATGGCAGACCGGATTGTCGACATGCTTGGGGCAAAGCCAGATTTTATGATTTGCCCGTTCCGTGGCGAATACTATCTGCTGCCGGAAAAATACAACCACATTGTCAGCCATCTGATTTATCCGATCCCCGATCCTGCGATGCCGTTCCTCGGCGTGCATCTTACCCGGATGATTGATGGTACCGTCACCGTCGGGCCAAACGCCGTGCTGGCGATGAAGCGCGAAGGTTATCGTAAAACGGATATCTCATTCAGCGACCTGTTCACCATGGCGACGCATCAGGGGATCCGCCGCGTACTGCGCGATAACCTGCGTCCAGGCTTAACAGAAATGAAAAACTCGCTGCTGAAGGGGGAATATCTTAAAACCGTGCAGAAATACTGTCCGATGTTGAAGAAAGAGGATCTGACGCCCTATCCGGCGGGCGTTCGCGCGCAGGCGGTTTCCCGTGACGGTAAGCTGATTGATGATTTTCTGTTTGTGAACACGCCGCGCAGCATCAACGTGTGCAACGCGCCTTCTCCGGCAGCGACGTCGGCGATCCCGATTGGCGGGTATATTGTTGGAAAGGTGAAAGAGAGATTGGGCGAGGCCGTTGCGGTTTCCAGCTTCAGTTAAATACGCAGCATTTCCCCCTCTCCCTAGCCCTCTCCCAAGGGAGAGGGAACTGTACTTTGCCGCTTTTAATCCCTCTCCCTTTGGGAGAGGGTTGGGGAGAGGGAATCAAACCGCACTCATCAATCAGCTAGCCTGAGGCAAAGCATAACCCGGCTGCCAGCTGATTTCGCTGTACAGGATCTGCCCTTCGTCTTTCAGCAAACGCAAAGTATGCAGACCGTCCTGCCAGTAGGCGCCCTGGTCGGCAGTCAGCAGCTTATCGCCCAGCTGCCATGCACCGCTTAGCACAAACACCATGCCGCCGCGCGATCCAAACGTAGTAAAGGTTCGGTCAGCCACGCGGACCTTTGCCTGACAGCGGTCGCGACGGGTCATGATATTCAAATCCATCGACATCTGCCCTTCGGAAAGCTGTGCGCGCACCGTCTGTTCACCGGCAAAACGAAACGGCTGAAAACGCTTCAGCGTATGACGGAAAGCCGTTCCCCCATCGAGGGTGACCTCCCCGCCTTCCAGCAACGTGATGACCCGGTCCACGCCGGGAAAGGCGGAAAACTCGCCGTTGCCTGCGATAGAAGCAATACTGGCACGCCAGTTGAAATCCCGTGTTGCCGGAGGAAAGCAGCACAGCTCACGCGTTTCACCCGCACCGTTCTTCCACAAACTCACCGGCATCTTGCGGATATCAAAGAATTCCATCGTTACTCCTGAAGACTGACCCGAACCACATCCCGCCACGGCCTGGCTGAAGATGTTAATGACCACAGAGAATATATCGGCAGCACCGTGGATTGCCTTAGCGCCTTTGCGCGTAAATGGCGTTCAGTGCCAGTAATTCGCTGATATACGGTCAAAAAGAGTTAAAAGGGGGTGCAAGGAGCATACCGGGAAAGCGGCAACTGGCAAGAGGGAGACAAAGAAAAACCGCCGGGCCTGCCCACGGCCGTTAACGGCGGGTGGACAAGAGCGGCGGTCTTTAAGAGCGTGTGCTGTTTTACTCAGCAGATGCCGGCATTTTACCGTCTGCATTGTGATGTTCTGTCAGACGCTTCTCAAAATTGGCATTAAATTGTTTTTTCTGTTCCGGAGTCAGAATGTTGTAGATCTTGTTCTGCGTTTCCATACGGGAAACCGCCATGTCTTTGTGCTGCGCTTCCATTTTGCTCACCATCTCTTCAGCTTTCGCTTTATCGAAGGTATCGCTGGCGATCAGGTTGTGCATGGCACGACGTTCATCGAGAGATGGACGCTGCATTTTGCTGCGCTGGTCTTTCATGATGTCACGAATCTGCTGTTTCTGAGCGTCCGTCAGGTTCAGGCCTTTGAACATCATGTCGTGATGCATACCCGGCTTGCCTTTATGGTGCATCATCGGCGCAGCGTCGGTAGTGGTGGTTGCAGTAGTGTCCGCCGCATGAGCCAGGTTAGCAGCGCCCAGAGCCAGGGAAGAAGCAATAATCAGGGAGGTCAGCTTTTTCATCATACGTTCCTTACTTTCGGTTATTTATTACGGCACCGTTATTGATGACTGTGCCGTGTTGACGGGATTAACTTTACGGGGTTTATCGTCAATAAGTCAGAGCAAGCGTAAAACAGTGAAAGTATAAAACTCATTATTCAGGCAATTGTGGATGAAATAAGGAGAGATGGGGGAGAAGTGTCTTATTCTGATAGTAGAAGGAGAAATTTTACTCGCTTCAACGATCATACAGTAGCGTGAAGAGGAAGTATTATCCAGGAGTATTCTGCTATTCTTTATTGCGTTTACTCGGGGTTGACGGTAAAAGCATCGTGACGCAGCACCATTTTGATCGAGAACGCCTAAAAACGATAACCATGAAACCCATTGACCACTTCAATACGCTTCTGAATGCCTTAACCAGCGAGAGCCGCCGGCGCGAGGCCACGCCGAGGCAACTTATCGCCATCCGCCACCTTCCCCATCCTGTCACCTGCCTGCTGCATGAGGGCATAGCCGGGATTTACCGCGAGTTTGATCATCTGCTGCTCGGCCATCTGAATGCCCCTTTCGTCTTCAGCTTCAACCTGCTGGAGAGCATGCAGGGCCATCATATTTATCTGAAGGTCAGAACCAAAGCGGTGTATGAACTAATACCGCAGCAGGAGGTCATGGCCTGCGTCGAGCAAAAGCAGCTCTGGCAAAGTATCGCTTATGTTCAGGCCCACATTATTAACCTGTTATTCAGCCTACCCACAGGCTATGCCGGGCAAAACAGCTACCGGCTGATTTGCCAGACCCTGACGGCATTAATGCAGGAGCAGCAAACGATCCGCGAAAATATGTCCGCCGCCGACTATATTCAGGAGCGCACCTTACTATCACGCGCCGGAATACATAATGTGTTATCGGCGCTGAAAAAAGGAAATTATATTCAGGTAGCAAATGGCAGACTGATGGATATTCGCTACTTCCCGGATAAATTCTGACCTTTACTCATATTCTATCGAAAACGTCAGCAGCGCATTGGCCGCCCCGCTACTGACCGTAGATGCCGTGGTCACATAGCTGGCGGTATAGTCCAGACTCACTATTCCCCCTGAGGGCGTAACGGCAAAGCTGTGCGCCGTCGGATCCGTAGTACGCGGTTTTTGCACAACACCATTTTCATCGACAATTTTGATGGCCACGCCTTTTGCCCCGCCCTCATCAACGGCGAAGAAGTTGCTATCGTTCGCGTCCGCCACGCCGTCCATCGTCACTTTGGCCTTAGTGGCATCGGCACAGTTGAGCATGACCAGAGAAAACGCTTTAGACACCAGGGTTTGCCCCGGGCTCAGACGACCCGGATGCTTAACTTCACCCATGTCGATGCTTAAATCCCGCTCCTGCAACTCGCAGGTACCCTGGCGGATGGAGAGCGTAAAATGCAAATCCCCCGGCGAGCCAATATCTGCTTTTCCCCAGCAGGCTGACGACAGCAAACCCAGCAGCAGCCCTGTCACACGTTTGTTCATCTTTACTCCACGTCAACGCGTAGGGTGGCGATACCGGAATAGTCTCCGGACGCAGGCGCTTTTCCGGTGGTACTGATTGGCCACGCTTCCAGATTGAAGACCGCGCTCCTGACGCCTGAAGAATCCGGGTTGCCCAGAGCAAGCGGTTCTTCGCTGTTTCTGTCATTCGGGATCAGAACTTGCTGGCTTTCTCCGCCCTCAACCTGAACGCCCACATCGGGGTTGCCGATATCAATCGCGGTCGCGTTGTTAGGATTTACATCGCCTTCCAGACGGATCCAGGCCTTCACCCCATCCGACAGGTTGTGGCAATACAGCACGAGGGTTTTCTTAATCACCTGCACGTTTTGCGGTTTGCTGCCTGCCGCCACTTTGAAATCCTTGGCGTCATACTCCCCCAGCGGAATGTTCACCACCGCGCCGGTGTTCAGCTCGCAGCCCTGCTCCACCTCCACCGTTCCGCTCAGTAAGACTTCCACCAGCGGCTGATCGTAGTTGCCCGCCTTTTTTGACATGTACAGCACCGCGACCGAGGTCTGAGGAATGACCGAAACGCCGACAAAAGGATGGGCGATATACAGCGAAACGGTTCCCTGCGTTCCGGTATCCGTATGGCTGCTTCCCCCATTTGCCTCACACTCGGTGGCTTCGGAGATGTTATTGCTGATGTCGCTGAACGGGACGGTATGCTCCCCTTTTCCTCTGATATTGATCGCCGTACTGACCTCAAGGCTGTCGTTGACCTTGTACCAGCCCGCAGCGTGCCCGGCGGGTAAATTGACGGTCGCGCTGAAGTAAGTGGGCGGCGGGCCGGACAAATCGTCGGGGCATTCACAAACCGAATAATATTGCTGCCCATTGTTCCAGCTGTAGAAGTTCTCGAAGGTTTTTCCTGAATAGTTCTGCGAGGAATCCGTGACCTTCTCGCTGAACGACGGCGTAAACATATGCACGGTATCGGATTTACAGGGTCCCCAGTCGCTGGCGGCGCTGGCGGCGCTGGCGGCGCTGGCGTGCGCGGCAAAAAGCCACAGTAAGGCCGACAGCAGGAACAGATTTTTTTTCATATCAGCTTCTTTCGCAGATTGCGGACAGCACCACTACCGGTTGGGTAAGTGCGTCCTTGGGTAACTGAAAATGCGTCACGCAGCTGGCGTCGGCTTCCTTGCCCCAGCGCAGCGTTAACACACCCTGTTCAGGCAAGCCGCTGAGGTACAGCTCACCCTCTTCCGCCACCATTCCGGTTGTCGGCGTTTTTGCCCGGTCGTCTTCAAGCACAGCCGTAGCGCCAAACGGCACCTTGCCCTTGCCGGGCATGGTCAGCGTGAGCAAGGCCCGATAGCCCACATGCGTTGAAAAGGTCGCCTTCACCACCGCACCGCGCGTCGGAACGACGTCAACAAAGGCGCTGTCGAGATCTACCTGGTTATTGAGCGACCCAGGACGCAGGGCAACCTGGGTTTCGCTGTAGGGCGTCAGCTGCGGCACAATGGCCTGTCCCCAGGGGTCAAGCGCGACGCCGCTGTTATTGCTGACCTGGCTTCCACCCGCCCCTCTGGCAGAAATCAGAGCGAGTGTTTCGCCCAAGGGCTGCCCGAGAGTGACGCCGCCGGAATGGACAATCACCCCGCCACGGGCGCCGTAATTGAGCTGGCGATTGTCTGGCCCATAGCTGTATCCGGCCGAGAGATCGCCCTGGCTGCCGAGATAATCCAGAGACACGTTGCCGGAATTGCCCTCGCCGTCGTTGCCGTAGCCTTCCGAAATGGCGTAGTTAAGATTTCGATCGGCCAGCAGCGAGCCGTTCAGCCCGGCCTGTGCCGTCGAAGCCCCTTTCTGGTCACTCTGCATCCGCATGCTTGCCCAGGCGTTGCCCATCGGCAGGCTGAAGGTCAGAGAACACAGGTGGTCGGTATCTTTATCATCGGGATTTTTATTTGCCGACCATGCAAGCGACCAGGAGACGCGGCCGATTCGGCCGTTGTAGCCTAAGCTGATGTTTTGGCTCTCCCCCTGCCAGTAGCGCAGGCGCGAGGCATTCACGTAAACCGATCCGTAGTCACCCAACGGCTGATTGAGGTTCACCTGCAGCTGGCTGTGCCGGTGGTAATTGCCGTAATCGCTGTCAGCGCCGTAGCGGGAATCGGTGGCTTCCTGGAAGGAGTAGTAGCCCGCCGTTGAGTAGCGATAGCCGCTGAGGTTAAAACTGGTCCCTGTACCAGCGAAGCTTTTGGCATACAGCAAACGCCACGCCATGCCTGATGACTGAGCGTCATCGGCAAGCAGGCTGGTCGCGTGGGTCGCATCCAGCGACACGGCTCCCAACCCCTGCAGGTTCACCCCCAGCCCCAGCGCCTGAGCGCTGTAGCCCTGAGCCGCCATCACTCCGCCGTAGCCGGTAAAGCCAGCGGGAAGCCCGTAAATGGCATTGAGCTGAACCAGAGACGGCGACCCGCTTTGATAGCCCCCGGCCTGATACTGCCCACCCGCGATGCTGAACTTCAGATGCCCTTCACGCTGCAATACCGCCACGGCGGCATACGGCTGAATGTATTTCTGCTCGCTGCCGTCGGCCTCTTTGACGGTTACCGTCAAGTCGCCGCTGTTGGACGTGGGATAAAGATCGTTAATCTCGAACTGGCCTGGTGAGACAAAGCGGCGGTAAATCACGTAACCGTTTTGCTCAATCACCACTTCAGCGTTGCTTTTGGCAATGCCTCTGACCACCGGGGCGAAGCCTCGCTGGCTGTCGGGCAGCATCTGTTCGTCGGATGCCAGCAGCACGCCGCGGATCCGCAGGCTGTCGAAGATATCGGAGGGCGTTGAGGTTTCCCCCAGCGTCAGCTGAGATTTGAGCGGAATAATGGCTCTGGTCAGCCAGGTGCCCATGTTGTCCCAGTGGCTGCCGCCCTCATCGCGCTGCCAGGCACCGTTGTTTCTTAAACGCCACGGCCCGAGATTCATCCCGCTGCGCAAATTCAGGTAGTCGCTGCTGTCGTTTGTCGCGCCACCGTTTTGCAGACTGTGGTTTTGATTGCCGCTGTAATCGTAGTTAAACAGCAGCGCCGGGATCCCTTCATCCCAGCGCGAAGCCGGAACGGCTCCCCTGGCCGTTTGCTGCATGGCCGCCTGGGGAAAGCTTAGCGAGAGCTTCAGATCGTCAAAATCCAGTGTGCTGGTGGCGCCAGGAACGATATCCCAAAAGGCCACGCAGGCCTCGGCGGGTTGTTTTTGCAGTGCCGGAAACGCATCAAGGCGAACCTGCATTTGTTCCAGCTGCGCGCGCGTAAAACAAGGCAGCAACTGTTGCCCCGTTTTTTCCTTCTCGGCCTGGCTGCCTTCGCTGAATTCCACGTTCATTGAGTCAAATTTTTTCTCATTGACCCAGACGGTCACCTGATAACGGCCCGGCAGCTGTTGGGCGTCGTTGGCCGCGTAGGTAGATAAATCCAGATGCCGATCGATTCCCTCGGCCTGTTCGAGAAAACGCGGGTTAAATCTTGCGGCAAAGGTCTGCGTCGACAGCGTTAATAGCAACATCATCGACAGGCCGACGGAGATCGGGTGACAGACAGCGGACGCCATGGGATCCGACCTGAACTCAGTGCACACTCTGTGACATTGAAGGGCTGGCCGATCCGAAATCATTAATGACGGTGTATTGCACCTGGGACGGGTTTTTCACCCCGGCGGGTAACGGCACGTTCAGGCTGGTTTTAGCGGGTACCATCACTGATTCCTTGACCGTTTTGCCATTGATAGTCAGATCGTGGAAGGTGATGACGAAAGGTGAAGGATTATTCACCTTAATCTGCGATCCCACAGGCGAAAACGTTAATTGTTTCGCCGAGGAGACGGTATCGCCCGTTAAGCCCGCTGGACGATAAAATAATTTCAGGCGCGTACGAATCGCAATTTGCAGTAAGTTTTTATTTTCACTGCCGTCAGCCAATGCGGGTATGGCTTTCACATTAACCCAATAAACGGATTCGCGATCCTGAGGCAGATTGGCATTAATATTAACGATACGCAGCGCGTTATTTCCACCAGGCTTCATCTGAACCAGCGGAGGGGTAATCACGAAAGGTGTTTTTTTACTTCCGTCGCGGTCATCAATCCATGATTGCACCAGATAGGTATCGGTATCGCTGTGATTCTGCACCGTTAACGATGCTTCTTTTTGACTGGCAGAATAAATCACACGAGTCGTACTCATGGAAATACCCTGCGCTGAACATATCGATGTCATAAAAAAGAATGAACCTAGCGCGATCGTTGAACGCTTCATAACGGCCTCAAAATAAAGGTGGGTGAACACCCACCTGAAGGGTTAATTACTCATAAGTCAGGCTAAAATCGACCTCTGAATTCGCGCTGCCTGCGGTCACTTTCGCGGCCGTGCTCACATAGCGAGCTGCGTAATTCAGAATCGTTTCGCCTTCCTGAAGATTAGTGGCGGTGCTAGCCTTGTTCAGATCGATCTGCTGATTGTCGGTATCAAAAATACCGATACCCACGCCTTCTGCGCTACCCGCGCCGTTAGCGACGGAGAGCAGCGTCGTATCCGTGTCATCAGACAGGCCGTTGAACGCGACGCTAACTTTAGTTTTACCTGAAGAAAGGTCGCACTCTTCCAGCTTGATCTGAAAAGGCTTCTCGACAGACTTATCGCCGGCAGCGGCAAAGGTCGAACTTTTGACTGTCCCTAATTC
Source organism: Enterobacteriaceae bacterium 89 (assembly GCA_014156375.1). Taxonomy (GTDB): domain Bacteria; phylum Pseudomonadota; class Gammaproteobacteria; order Enterobacterales; family Enterobacteriaceae; genus Scandinavium. The sequence goes on from RQJH01000002.1 coordinate 165,493, forward strand.
TACGCTTTGATTTTGTGACTCCGTGGCGACCACACAAGGTGTATCCACAATAGAACCATTAAACTGAATGGTGCCATCGCTGCCCCCTGCTGCCAGAGCTGAAAATGCGCTCAGTGCAAAAGGAACGACCAGCGTGCTCAAAATGATTTTTTTCATCATCTATTCCCTAATTATCTTCCATTAAATATAAACAAAATAAATTAGCACTTTAAAACATCATCATTAATGATAAAATGCGAATAAATTTTGCGCTAACAACAATATTGAACTTTTTACGTGAGAACAAATCAATTAACCAATAAAAGTCAGTCCATAAGTAGACTATCGGGTATTTTCATAGTTTTTACTTTTTGTATAGATAGTTGGCCTGACTTTTTCTAACAAGACAATTAAGGAAAACTTAAAGCATGCGTTCAAAACCCATGACGGTGTTGGAAAGTTTGCTGCCAGCGCTAGCGAATAAAGGAATAGCGACCGTCTTTCAATCAGGCCAGATATATACCTTTAGTGAAGGCGCTGAGGCAGAGGTATTACTGATTAAACAAGGACTCGTTGCGCTCCACCGCAGTTCGGATGAGCGCCTGATTTATTATATTCAGGCCCCGGCACTGATTGGCATTAATCGTCTGCTGGAAAGTCGCCCACACTATTATTTACACATTCAGCGAAAAACGCGGGCTTCCGTTATTCCTGTGAAAGCGTTAGAGGAGTCAGTGGAAGAAAAGGGATTGTGGAAAGCGCTGTTCGAATGGCAGTGCTATCTGACAAGCAAAATGCATGAGCTTTTGCTGATCAACAGCCACCGCGGCTCAGAGGAGGTGGTGCGTTATTTTCTGACCGAGCTGGCGAACGAACCCAAAAGCATTCGCTGGCACTGCACAGTCGCAGAATATGTCATTGCGCGCTCCGGCCTGTCGCGCAGCAATGTGATGAAGTGTCTGGCGCAGCTTCGCGCCAGCCAGCAGATTGTGATGAAAAATGGTTTTCTGGAATTCAGTCAGCTGTCCGGGTCAAATCCGCAGGATCCTCTCTGACCAGCATTAACCCCGCCCGCAGGCCCGGCGCAACGTTGGGATTGGGGAACAGCACATATTCTGTGGGATGTTCCGCCAGCCAGCGCGTCTCGCCCTCTTCCGCCAACAGCGTGCCGGCGGTGAAAGGCGTGAAGTTAAGCGTCTGCGGCGACATATGCAGCCGGAAGTCGTCATTGTGGCGGGTGATCTGCTGCGCCACGCGATAGGTTAACGGCAGCGGCGCCTGGGCCACCTCGCCCTCCAGCAGCTGCGCCAGCGCCGTTTGCGTGGCGGCAAACTGCGTTAAATCATTTTCACCGAACGGCAGCGCTTTCCCCAGCTCCAGCGTACAGGACAGCGCGTCAAAACGCTCGACGCTGAAATGGGTGAAGGTGCCCCCCGGGCTCTGGTGGAACACCAACGCCTCAAGCCCGGCCGCGCCCAGCCAGTGTAAAAAGGCCCCGTCCCACGGTTCATGGCGCAGAGGCAGCACGCCAAAGCGTACGTGATGTGAGCCGCGGATCGCCGTATGCATGTCAAGATGCCAGCGCTTTTCGTCCAGTGGCTGCCAGAACTGTGACAGCGCTGTTTCGAGCCTGGCGGCCCGCGCCGTTTCCTGAGACGGTGCGAAATCATGCCAGCGACCACCGAACATCCGGTTCATATCGCTGTGCAGATAGCGTTTGTTTGCCTGAAGCGCCGGAGGATTTCCCAGCACCAGCAGCAACCGCCAGCGCAGCGTCAGCTCGCCGTTAAACAGCGCCTTCAGCAGTGCATCCATCATTTCGACAGGAGCTGTTTCGTTGCCGTGAATTCCCGATGACAGCAGCAATGCCTGCGAACAAGGGGCAAAAGGCGTCAGCTCAAGAATGCCGGCGTCATGCCACTGCCAGTGAAAATGCGCCGTTTCGCCACGGGTTTGCTGCGGCTTCTCGTCGTTGAGCGTCAGCGCCAGAAACTCCTCCATCCTGCCTCCTTTATTGCTGGAACGGATAAACCGAACCCAGCCCGAGTATTTGCGTCAGCTTATCCAGCGCTTCACGCCCTTCGCGCAGCAGCAGCGGATCCGCTAAATCAGCCTGCGTCAGGCGGTCACGGTAATAACGATCGACCCAGTTATTCAAAGTGTCAAACAGCGTGTCGTTCATCAGCACCGAAGGATTCACCGCCTGCAGCTCCTGCTCGTTCAACACTACCCGAAGACGCAGACACGCAGGGCCGCCGCCGTTGGCCATACTTTCACGCAGATCGAACACCTTCAGTTCGTTAATCGGGTTATCCATCGCCAGCATGTCGTTGAGATACGACCACACGCCCACGTGCTCCTGCGACTCTTTCGGCAACACCAGCATCATGCTGCCATCCGGCTTGCTCAGCAGCTGGCTGTTGAACAGATAGGTCGCCACCGCGTCATTGACCGAAACGCGCGAAGTCGGCACTTCCACCGGCGTAAAGCCCGGTACGCGTTCGCGCAGCTGCGCCAGCAGCTCTGGCTGATGGAGAAACGCCTGCTGATGACAGAACAATACCTGACGGTTGCTGACGGCAATCACGTCGTTATGGAACACGCCCTGGTCGATCACCGCAGGATTTTGCTGAGCGAAAATCACCTGTTGCGGATTCACCTGGTTAAGCCGCACCACGGCCTGACTGGCCTCCAGCGTCTGACGAGCCGGATAGCGCTGCGGCTGCTGATGGCCACCCTCTTCGCGCCCGTAAACGAACAGCTGTAATCCCGGCTGGCCGTAATCACCGCCGAGACGATTGTGGTTCGCCGCGCCCTCGTCGCCAAACATCGCGACCTGCGGCAGCGCACCGTGCACCGCAAACGCCTGCTCGTTAGCAAAGATCGCCCGCAGCACGGCCTCCGTAGTTGGGGCTTCGCTGGCGCGATGGAATTTATTGTTGAGATTGGCGACCGTCAGATGCACTTTGCCGTCCAGCGCATCCGCAGAAGGACACACCGTAGCGGCATTCGCCACCCACATTGAGGACGCAGAGCTAACGGCAGAGAGCAACTGCGGAGCCTGGGTAGCGGCTTTTTCCAGCACTTGTTCGTCGGTGCCGCTGTAGCCCAACTGACGCAACAGCGGAATATTGGGTCGCTCCTGTGGCGGCAGAACAGCCTGTTTAAAGCCCAGATCTGCCAGCGCTTTCATCTTCAGCAAACCCTGCTTTGCCGCCAGCTGCGGATTCGAGACCCGGAAACGGTGTTTCGTCGAAGCTTCGTTGCCAAACGACAGCCCGGCGTAATGGTGCGTCAGCCCCGGCAGGCCATCAAAGTTCACTTCCCAGGCTTTCATGATGGCACCTCAGAGGAGAAATCGAGCCCCGGGTTGAGCGTGCCCGGCAGCGTCAGCCCCGGAGATTCCAGGCTCGCCATCGGCCACGCGCAGTAATCAGCGGCATACCATGCGCCAGGGCGATGGTTGCCGGATGCACCCACGCCACCAAACGGTGCGGTACTGGCTGCGCCCGTCAGCGGTTTGTTCCAGTTGACGATCCCGGCGCGCGCTTCCAGCAGCAGCTGGTCGAATTTTTCGCGATCCGCTGAAAGCAGCCCGCAGGAAAGGCCGTAGCGTGTATTGTTCGCCATGGCGATCGCGTCATCAAAACTGTCATAGCGCCAGACGCACAGCAGCGGGCCAAACACTTCTTCATCAGCGACGTTTTTGGCATTGCTCATTTCGATAATGCCAAGGGTGATGAGCGATGTGCCCGGCTCCAGCAGACGCGGCTCCAGCAGCGTTACCGCGCCGTTCGCCACGTGAGTTTCCCACGCGGTACGCACATTTTTCGCAGCCTGTTCTGAAATCAGACCGCCGATAAATGGCTGTGGCTCGGCGTTCCAGCTGGCAGGCACAATACGGCTGGTGACTTCCACCAGACGCTTCAGGAACGCATCTCCGGCCGCGCCGCGTTTCACCAGCAGGCGACGGGCGCAGGTGCAGCGCTGCCCGGCAGTAATAAATGCTGACTGGATGGTAGCGTGAACCGCGGCATCCAGATCCTGCGGCTCATCGACGATCAGCGGATTGTTGCCGCCCATCTCCAGCGCCAGAATTTTTTGCGGCTGCCCGGCCAGCTGACGGTGCAGCGTAAACCCGGTGTTGGAGCTGCCGGTAAACAGCAGGCCATCAATATCAGCCTGCGCGCTCAGCGCTTCGCCAACGGCGCGCCCGCCCTGAACCAGATTCAGCACGCCAGCCGGAAGCCCGGCTTTTTCCCACAGTTTCACCACCGCTTCGCCGCTCATCGGCGTCAGCTCGCTTGGCTTAAACACCACGGTGTTGCCCGCCAGCAGCGCCGGAACAATATGCCCGTTCGGCAGATGCCCCGGGAAGTTATAAGGCCCGAACACCGCCAACACGCCGTGCGGACGATGACGCAGGGTCGCAGCGCCGTCCGGCATCGCCGTTTCCTGCTCGCCGGTGCGGTTGTGATAGCCCTTCACCGAAATAGCAATTTTGTTGATCATCGCGCCGATTTCCGTCGCCGCTTCCCAGCGCGGTTTACCGGTTTCGCGGGCAATCACTTCCGTCAGCGCTTCTTTATTGGCTTCCAGCAGCCCGGCAAAAGTTTCAGCCACTTTCTGGCGCTCGCCGAACGATTTTCTGGCCCACTGCGGGAACGCGGCGCGTGCAGCGCGCACCGCTTCAGCAACCTGTTCTGCATCTGCATCATTGCCCTGCCACACCGTTTCGTGAGTCACAGGGTTAGTTTTGCTGCGTGCCTCTGCGCGCCCGGCGACCCAGTCGCCGTTGAGCCATAAACTCATACTTTTTTCTCCTCAGGGCAAAGACGCACCAGCCGCACGCGGTCGCCCGCATGGCACTTCAGGGCATCGAGTTGTTTCGCGCTTAACAGCAGTTTTTCAGTATGCGGATCGGCCTGCACCAGCATTGCGCGGAAGTTTCCGTACTGTTCGTTGGCCACCAGACAGGTCGGCAATTCGCCCGGCGCTGGCTGGCCTTCCGCAACTTCCACCATCCGGCTTTTACGAATGGCGCGAATGCGGTCCACGTCGCACTCGAGCGTCGGGCCGCCGTCAAAAATATCGACGTAGTTACGGTAGCGGAAACCCTCTTTTTCCAGCACCGCACGCGCCGGAGCAGTCTGAGGATGCACTTCGCCGATCACCGCGCGCGCTTCGTCCGTCAGAAAATCAGTATAGATAGGATGCTTTGGCATCAGTTCAGCGATAAACGCCTTCTGCCCGGTGCCGCACAGATAGTCCGCACGGGCAAACGGCATGGAGAAGAAGCGCTGGCCGAGGCTTTCCCAGAATGGCGAGTAGCCGTGCTCGTCAATCACCCCGCGCATTTCCGCCACCACTTTCTCGTTGAAGCGATCGCGGAACGCGGCCATAAACATAAAGCGCGATTTGGACAGCAGGTAGCCGTTGCCCTCCTTGCGCCACGCCGGATCGAGAAAGAGCGTACACAGTTCGCTGCTGCCGGTATGATCGTGGGTCAAAAACAGCGTCGGCAGCGCGTTGTAAACGTTCAGCTCTTTCGAAGCATGCACCAGTGTGCCCACGCGATAGTTGTACCACGGGTCAGTCAGGCCGACCGCCACCTCAATCGCGCAGATCCCCGCCACGCTGCCGGTTTCGGTATCTTCCAACACAAACACATAGCCCTGTTCGCCCTTTGGCAGGCTGCCTTCCCAGGTGTTAATCGAACGCTCGATACGGTCGGCGAGCGTTTTTTCATCGGCGGGTAGCGACGTCAGGCCGCCCCCAGTTTTCCCTGCAAGAGCCATCAGGCCGGACAAATCCTCGCGTCCGACCGGGCGGATCACCATCATTTTGTCACCCCAGCGACAAAGCTTTCACAGGTTTTGGCGAAGCGGTCGAGGCCGGTATTGACCTCTTCTTCGCTGATGATCAGCGCAGGCGCAAAGCGCACCACGTTGGCCCCGGCAATCAGCACCATCAGGCCATTTTCCGCCGCCAGCTGGCTAATCTGTTTAGCTTTCCCGGCGTATTCCGCCTTCAGTACGCAGCCAATCAGCAGGCCCATGCCGCGAATGTCGTCGAACAGGCCGACTTTGGCGTTGATTGCCGTCAGACGCTCGGTGAACCACTGATGACGCTGTTTCACGCCGTTCAGCACGTCGTGGGTGTTGATAATCGACAGCACTTCGCCCGCCACCGCGCACGCCAGCGGGTTGCCGCCATAGGTGGTGCCATGAGTCCCGACCACCATCACGCTCGCAAACTCATCGCGAGTCAGCAGCGCGCCGATAGGGAAACCGCCGCCCAGCGCTTTCGCCGTGGATAACACATCAGGCGTGACACTGTAACGCATATAGGCATACAGCTCGCCGGTACGACCGACGCCTGTCTGCACTTCATCAAAAATCAGCAGCGCGTTGTGCTTATCACACAGCGCACGTAGCTCCTGAAGGAACGCCGGCGTAGCTGGTACCACACCGCCCTCGCCCTGGATTGGCTCAACGATCACTGCACAGGTGTCATCATTAATCAGCGCGCGAGCAGAATCGATATCGTTGTAAACCGCATGCTGAATTTGCGGCGGCAGCGGTGCAAAATCCTGAGAGTAAGAAGGCTGACCACCCGCGCTGACGGTAAACAGCGTGCGGCCGTGGAAAGCGTTTTTGAACGCCACGATGCCGCTTTTCTGCGGACCAAATTTGTCGTGAGCATATTTACGCGCCAGCTTCAGCGCGGCTTCGTTGGCTTCCGCCCCGGAGTTACAGAAAAAGACCTTGTCGGCAAAGGTTGCGTCTATCAGCTGTTTTGCCAGCTTCAGCACCGGCTCGTTGGTGTAGCCGTTACCGGTGTGCCAGAATTTCCCCGCCTGTTCGTTCAGAGCGCGAACCATCGCCGGATGCGCATGACCCAAAGCGTTAACCGCAATCCCACCGGCAAAATCGATGTACTCTTTACCCTGCTGATCCCACAGGCGCGAACCTTCCCCACGTACCGGAACAAAAGGCGCCGGGGCATAAACCGGCATCATCCAATCATCAAAATTTCCACGCGTCACTGACTGGTTCATAGCTTTCTCCTCGTCCGGTAAATAATTAGTTATTGTGATGTTAATAAAAATGAGTGTTTGTGCTGTAAATGTATATTGCAGACTTCGTGCCAGCCAGAGGCAAAACTGCATAAGAGGAAGGAGAAAACTAAATATCAATAACTTACACCCAGATACCATTCACTCAATCTGCATAAAAAGTGAATAAAAGCGATCTAAAAGGCCATTAGCAGTATTAATAATGCAACATTATTCATTAGTAAGACTTAATTCAGGATCTGTGATCGCCTGCGAGATTTATCGTAAACCTGCGCACCAAAACGGAGCGGAATGCGCCAGAAAAGTGCGCTTTGCCCGATGTTTGTCATGCCTTTCAGCCTCTACTACGCTCAATCTGTGAACAGTTCCGACAACCAGCATGAGGAATTCCGATGCGGCATTTTGATGCAGTTCTGATTGGCGCGGGCCAGGCAGCCCCTTCTTTAGCCGTGGAGCTCGCCAACCGCGGGCAGCAGGTCGCCATTATTGAAGGCAACTTCTACGGCGGCACCTGTGTGAACTTTGGCTGTACGCCCACCAAAACCCTGCGCAAATCCGCCCGCATCGCCCATCAGGCAAGGCACGCTGCGGAATTTGGCGTGGTGACCGGGCCCGTCAGCGTCATTTATTCCGCCGCCGTGCAGCGGATGCGCTCGCGCGTCGAAAGCTCGCGCACGGGGTTAACCGGCTGGATGGAAGGAACAAAGAATCTGGAGATGATCCACGGCTGGGGCAGCTTTACGGGCCGCGACGGCGATCGCTTTTTGATTGAGGTGAACGACGAAATACTCTCTGCGGACAAGGTTTATCTCAACACGGGTACCCGAGCCTTTATCCCCGATTTACCCGGCATCGACCGTGTGCCGGTGCTGGATAACACCAGCCTGCTGGCGCTGGACGAGTGCCCGAAGCATCTGCTGATCGTCGGAGCCAGCTATATTGGCCTGGAGCTGGGGCAGATTTACCGCCGCCTGGGCGCGGAAGTGTCGATTATTCACCGCTCGGGACGCATCGCCGAACGGGAAGATGAGGACGTCAGCGCCGCCATTCAGGACTTTCTGTCTGCCGAAGAGATCGCTTTTCATCTGAATGCTTCAATTGTCAGCCTTTCCCCGCATGCCGAGGGCGTAAGCGTGCAGCTCAGCGATGGGCGGGAGCTGACGGGCAGCCATATTCTGTTCGCCACCGGGCGAATGCCAAACAGCGAGCGGCTCAATCTTGCCGCCGTGGGCGTGGAAACCGACAAACGCGGCTTTATCCATACCGATGCGCATTTCAATACCAACGTCCCAGGCATTAAAGCCCTCGGCGACATCAACGGACGCGGCGCGTTCACCCACACCAGCTACCACGATTATCAAATTATCCTCGAAGAGCTCGACGGCAAAACCCCGGACGGCCAATGGCACGACGCCGATAAGCGCCCCCTCACCTACGCAATGTTCACCGATCCGCCGCTCGGTCGCGTCGGCATCACGCTCGCACAGGCCAAAGAGCTAGCGGCAAAAGGACAAAAAATCCTGACGACAGAATTCAGCATGGCCGACGTCAGCCGCGCGAAAGAAGAAAGCGAAACCTACGGATTGATCCGCCTGATTGTGGATGCCGAAAGCGAACGCTTTTTAGGGGCAACGTTCCTGGGCATCGGCGGCGATGAGATCGTAGCGGTGATTTCTAACTATATGGCTACCAGAGCGAGTTATCGCCTGATGATGCAGGCTCTGCCTGTGCATCCTACTGTGGGGGAGTTTTTGCCTACTATTTTGGGGCGGTTGGAAGAGCTGAATCCATAGCCAAATAAAGTTAGACCTTCAATGTCGATGTTTGGCCATATTATCATGAGATATTTTTCTACGCATTCTATTGCAGCACCAGTGTTGTGGTGGTAATTTAACACCTATGAATAACATGATATTATTAGTTAAAATTAATTTTCACACAAGCGGATTGTCACTTCTTAAACGATCTAGGGAAATAATATGAAAGATTATTTTTTAAATTTAAAATCAATTCACCCCAAATGCTTAATAAATATTATACAAAGTGAGAAACTCCCTAAGGATTGTGAAACATGGGAGTTTACGAATGAAATAAAACCAATAGATCTTTACTGCTACCTTCATACAAAATATGGACCACCAAATGGAATACAAAACTTCCTTCGCGCTGATGATTCAGACAATCTTATTCACTGGGAATGGGCCTTGACTAGTGTCGATGGTTTAATTCTAATTCAAGGGCATAACTTTCGAAGTGAAATCCATCTAATCAGACAGCACCGAAACAATAGTGTCACACTTGATGATTTTGTATCACAAATAAAATCAGACATAGGCAGTCAAGGTAGAGAAATTTCCGAGCTAAAAAAGCATCTTGAAAAATGGACACAATTTGTTAATCCTTTTAGTCGTATTAATAAAGCTGTAGATATTCACTTCAAAAAACTTAATGAACTTGACTTAAATACACAAAAAGACAAAGTTCAGCACCCCACTTCTGTAGATGAATTTGCTACTTACCAAGAAAGATGGATAGCCACATCTGAAAAATATGCTTATGCTGTGGGTTTAACTTTTGGATTGCGTTCGATGCTTCCTGTTTTAGCTGAGTCGTTTATTAATCTTATACTATTCGTCTTATGCCGTTCTGACATAAAAAATAACGAGCGTCTTTTCAACAATACGGTTAGGCAGCAAATAGATATAAGAGTGCAGTCTTTGCACATTAATTGTAATGGTTTTGATTCCGCTATTGATTATTCCTCAAAGGAGTGCAAAGATTTTCACACCTTGATGAATGAGCGTAACGACCTTCTACACGGAAATATTGAAGTCAATAAACTATCAACAGGCGAAATTTATTTTAATAATCGCGTCCCTCTTTTTATGCAATATGAAGATTTTTGGGATAAGTCAATCGGAGTTTCGTTGCAGTCAGTTAAGCTTGAAACAATTCACAAAGACAAAGAAAAAATTGATACTTTTATTGAATATATTCTTGAAAAACTTAATCCAGATGTTAGAAAACACATTGAAATAATAATGGAGACAGGACAACTAGGATTTAATAATAAAAACAAAAGAATTGGTGTTTTATTACCAGAGCACATGGTTGATTTCAGAGGTATGGTAAAAAAACCATAAAGAAATGAATAATTCTTAACCATCACTAATTCCATATTTTTGCGGGTACTGAGGAGTCTATACCGCCCTCACTTCGAATACTTAATATTCTTTTTTCTAATAGATGCCGTTGTATCAATAATCAATTAACGTTAATAGACGAAGTCCGGTTCCGCACTTGCCGCCCATCCCGAAGCGGCAGTACCCTCATCCGGCACCTGCAAAATCAGGTGTCGGGATTGGTCTCCTGATCTGCTACCCTACCCACGACACATAGCGCGTTAGCGCTTTTTTGTGTCGTTCGAACGGCTACACCTCAATGGTGGGCCGGACGGGGGCGTCGCAAGATGCACCGGCTGTCGGTAGGGGGCCGGGAAGACCAACTCCGTTCGGTTCCACCACCCGTAGATTGGTCTCTTCAGTGGTGGCTTAAAACATCTCCTCCTGGAGGCTGTCACATGGCTACATTCCTCGTTCCAAACGCCGATTTACTCACCATCCCCTTCAGCGCCGAAACAGATTTCACCGTTCTGGCCGACTGCTGCGACCGCTTTGCCGAAACCCTGATTGACTGTCACGAACCCGCGCAGAAAATGGCGCTGTTAGGCCGCATTAGCGCGTGCCTTGCCCTGCTCCGCCCGACGCTGGGCGAACCTATTCCGCCGCATCTGATCGGTCACTTTACCGTTGAGCAGTTGCCTGATTCACCGCAGTGCTTTGAGCCAGACGCAGAGGTGCTGTGCGACTACTGCCAGTCGCTGACGCAGCTGCTGAGCGCAAAATCACTTTTACCGGAAGCAGAAAGAACTCTGACGGGTTTGTTGTGTGAGCTGGTGTGGTTATTCGCCGCAGATTTGAAAGCACCGCGCTGGGAACACAAAGAAACTGAGCACTAAAGACTTCACGCCCCGGTTCAGCGCTGGGGCGCTCCTTCCTGAACACTCTCCCGTCGCCTCTGTTTCACCACTCAAAAAAATACTCGTCTGTTTTTCGGTTGTGAAGACTTCAGCGGATGTTCAAGAATCATCGTATCCATCACAAAAGGAAACCACCATGAACTTTGCTGAACTTCACCGCCAGAATAAACCCTTGCTCATTGCCAATGTCTGGGATGCATCAAGTGCCATCACGGCGCAACAGCTGGGATATCAGGCGCTGGGGACATCGAGCGCTGCGATTGCCGCTATGTCAGGTTACGAAGACGGAGAAGCAATGTCTTTTGATGAGCTGCTCTGGATCGTCACGCGGATCAAAGCCGTCACCCATTTGCCCTTAAGCGTGGATGTCGAAGCGGGATTTGGTTATTCGGCTGATGAGATTGCCAATAATCTGAAGCGTCTTGCCCGGCTTGGGGTGGTGGGTGTCAATCTGGAAGACAGCAAAGTCACGAATGGCGTGAGGAAATTGACTGATGCCAACACCTTCGCCAGCACGTTAAAAGCCATCCGCGGTGCCCTTCAGAATGAATATCCTTCTTTGTTTCTTAACATCCGCACCGACACTTATCTGCTCAATCATGAACAGGCGCTGCAGGAAACGCTGTTACGCGGTCAGCTTTATCAGGCGGCCGGTGCCGACGGGCTATTTGTCCCCTGCCTGACGGCAGAAAATGATATCCGGACGCTGGCTAAACAGATTACTCTGCCATTAAACGTCATGTGCATGCCCGACCTCTCTTCATTCGATCGATTAGCCGAATTTGGCGTCAGTCGTATTTCAATGGGAAATTTTGTTCATGCGGCGATGCAATCTAAGCTGAAAGAGCTTATGCGAACCATCCAGCAGCAACAGACCTTTGCAGGAGTTTTTGTTGATGAAAGTTCTCGATAACCAACAGTGCGATATCTGGTATCAGGCACTGCTGGAGCGGGCATCTGACTACACCGGTGTATTTTTTGTCGGCGTTAAAACCACGAGCGTCTTTTGTCTTTCAATATGCAGGGCGCGGAAACCGAAACGTGAAAACGTCGAGTTTTATACGGATTTTAAATCTGCGCTGGACGCCGGTTTTCGCCCCTGCAAAGTGTGTCGACCGACCGAAAATGCTCACAGCGCACCATCATTCATAAAGCAGGCGCTTGAACTTGTGCGCGCAGATCCTAAGTCCCGAATCAGCGATGCGGAATTGCGTCAACAAGCCATCAGCCCTGAACGGGTACGACGCTGGTTTTTGCAAAATCATGGGATGACATTTCAGGCCTTTCAGCGAATGCAGCGCGTCAATATTGCCCTTGAGGAATTAAAAGGTGGGCGATCCACTACCGATGTGGCGTTTGATAATGGTTACGAATCGCTGAGTGGTTTTGGCTATACCTTTAAACGCCTGACGGGTGCGGCCCCCACAGAGCAGACTCAGGTGATCCTTATCCATCGTTTTACCACTATCCTGGGGCCGATGTTTGTCTGCGCCACAGAGCGCGGGGTTTGCTTGCTGTAGTTTACCGACCGTCGAATGCTGGAAACTGAATTTCGCGATCTTCAGCGGCGCCTCAAGGCCCGAATATTATCCGGACAAAACAGCCATACGCGGCAGGCTGAAAAAGAAATAAACGAGTATTTTTCAGGAACGCGCCAGCAGTTTGATCTTTCTCTTGATGCCCCGGGGAGTGATTTTCAACGGTCCGTCTGGCAGGCGTTACGCTCTGTGCCTTTCGGCGAGACATCGCACTATCAGGCTCTTGCCCTGTCACTGGGAAAACCGGATGCCTCACGTGCAGTCGCCGCCGCCAATGGTGCAAATAGAATCGCCATTGTCATTCCCTGTCACCGGATTATCGGCAAGGACGGCACAATGACGGGTTACGGTGGCGGCATCGCCCGCAAGGAATGGTTGATTGAGCATGAGCGTAAATTCGCTCTTTCGGTCTAAAGCGGCCTCAACAACCTCGCAGGATTCCCCGCGTAGACGCCTTTAACCAGCAGAGGTTTTGTCACCACGCTCCCGGCGCCGATGACAGCGCCGCTGCAGATTTCTGCGGCCAGAATCGTGGCCCCGCTCCCTACGGTCACGTTGTTACCCAGAACAATCTGGAGCCAGTTTTCAGGGGAAGGATCGGGAGCGCCGTGTTTGAAAAGATCGTTGGCAAAAGTCACGCTGTGACCGATGAAGCAGTCCTCTCCCACGGTGACGTTTTCACAGATAAACGTGTGAGACTGTATTTTGGTTCTGCTGCCTATCACGCATCCTTTTTGTATTTCTACAAAGGGGCCGACAAAAACATCGTCCCGCAACTCGCAGCCATAGATATTCACTGGCGTGATAACTCTTACGTTTTCACCGTGCTTTACATCACGAATACCGCTTTCAATCATCTGCATATCAAACAGCCTTGTTCGGATAAGTTCGCTCAGGATAGTTTAACAACGAGTGAAATACCCGTCCGTTACGCACTAAATGAAACAGCCCCGGCTCGTTGACCGGGGCTGTTTTTCCTGGCTGATTCTTTACCAGCTATACCTTACACCCAACTGCCCGCCGATCCCCTGGTTGACCTGGCCCGTTTCATAGCCAAGACTGCCGATGAAGCTCCAGTTCTCACTGGTTCTGGCGCGCAGGCCGACGGCGAAATCAACACCGTTGCCCTTCTGCTCGCTCTGGAAGCGACCGCCAGCATAGGTGACGTCGGTTTTCCCCAGCCATTCCCGGTTCACACCCACTTCGATGTAGGGTTCGTAGACTTCCCCTGACTCCGCTTTATCGTTATAGCCGAGCAATACTGCTGCACGAGTGGTAAAGCTTTCGCTGCTGCCGTAGTGAATATCAGTATTGATATTGGTTTTAAAGCTTTTACTGTCGGCATAGGCGTAGCCCAGTGCGACTTTCGGTTCGATTATCCATTTGCTCTTTTCATCGATGATATCTTCATACTGTTTGCCCAGTTCGAAGGTGGCGGCAATGAAATTACGATTCGGCTTATAGTTAATCTGCTCACCGGCCGAGGTGTAGTTTTGTGCTTTCATCCGCGACCAGAAATAGCGCAGCGTACCGTAGGAATACCAGCCATCGCTGTTATCCCAGACGCCATAAATACCCACGCTCGGGGTATTGGCCCTCGCGCTGCCATCGGGATAACCAGAGTTATGATGCTTAATGTTATCGGCATACATATAGCCTGCCATGATCCCGGCGTAGTATTTATTGTCCTCGTTCTCATGAACCTCTTTGTCGTAGCCCAGTTCAATGCCATAGAGATTCATTTTTGAGTCGATGCTGTCATCCACTTTCAGGTGTTTACCAAAGGTACGCACCCAGACTTCATTGGGGTGAAACACCTCATACTCGCGCAGTTCGGTAATACGATGGCGGAATTCGCTCATACCAGTTTTGACAATCGACAGATGGATCGCCGGAATGTTGGTGATGGTCTTCGCCGTGGTAGTTGCCTGCTGGTCGGTTTGCAGATAATAGTTATCGTCTGCCGCCCGATGCAGATAATAATCCCAGGCACCGCTGTCCACCACACCGCCGTATAATGAGAAGTCGACGGACTTATCGGTAGCGTTATCCAGATTCACCACCTGGATCCCATAACCGTTAATGACCTGAGTTCCCGGAGCGTAACCCGTGGCATGCACCTTCAGCACATTATCGCTGCCGGTCGCCGCGCCACCGTCGACGATGATTTTATCGGTAGTCAGACCCGGCTCATCGAAATAAGTATTCAGCAGATAGGTTGAGCGATTGGACGCCAGGCTCCCCGCCGTCAGAGTGGTGTATCCCTGATATTTGCGCATATCGATGGTCGACTCACCGGCGTTCAGGTTAGTCATATTACTGCTGTCTTTCATCGCCCAGGTCGAGCTGTTCAGCGAAACCGTCGAGCTGATGTCCGCATTGGTATTGGTTACGATGGCGTTTTCTAAATACGAGTCTGTCGCTTCCAGCACGCTATTGTGAGCATTGAAGTAAGCCAGTTTGCTGCCATTGCCAATAGCGATGGAATTATCCAGTTTGAATTGGCTGGTCTGGGTATCGCTATCGCTCCACGCATAAAATAACGAATCGTTATTTGTTGTTAGCCGACTTCCTGCAAAGGAAATCATTCCTTCTCGCTCAATGCCGATTAAAGCATCGCTTGTGCTATCGCCAAAAACGTTCATTCCCGAAATCTTGATATCACCACCGTCTTTCGCGAGTACACCGAAGCGTCCGTTTTCTCCCACGTCGAGTGAATGAGAATGTCCGTAGATATTGATCTGAGCATTTTCAGAGACCACACCGTAGGAGCCGTTATTTATGGCCTCAATATCCATGCCGACGATATTTAACGTCGCCGTTGAGTTGAGCTCGCCATCGTTATCAAATGCAAAGAGCCCCGCCCCTTCATTGTATCGCTTATTCGTTCCATGATTGTCATTATCATTAGCTTTAAGTACGTGCTTACCGGTGGTGCTGCCAATATTGACTATCGCCCCGTCCACCACTTTAACACCTGCATCAGGGCTGCCGTCGATAAGTACATTCATGTCGACAATATTCAACTGAGAGCGATTCTCGCCAACATTGCCTGCAACGTGGATACCGATACCTTCATTATTCTCAGGGTTACCAGACTGATTGCCTGAAACTGTGAGCGTTTTATCCCTGGTGCTGCTGACTGACATTGTTCCGCCATTGGAAATATCAATGCCGAATAGGCCGTTGTCCTTGATGGTGACTTCCATATTTTTGATGGATACATCAGAGGTCTTTTGGGCTGTGGAAAGCTTGCCATCGACCGCTATCCCGGCATCGAAGGTACCCGATACGGTCGATTTATTACCGATGATGTCCAGCTTTTGCGAACCGTCGCCGCTGATACTGATAAATCCGCCATCACGAACATATAAACCGTAGTGCCCATTCTCACTCGCCTCAACGCTCATATTCTCAATGATAATGCCAGCTTGTTTGTTCGTAGAGTTTTTGGAAGCCCCGTGAGCGAGAAGCCCAGCACCATAGGTCCAGCGTGTATCGTCGTCAAAACTGTGATTTCTGTTCTGATTAGCCGTTAGTGTATTGGTCCCTTTGGTACTTTCGATGTGAATAACACCACTATCCGCAGCAACAAGTCCTTCAAGTTCATTGTTGTTAGAGATGATATTCATATCTTTAATATTAATTTGGGCATTATTCCCTAAACTATTCGATTCTTTGGCGTGGATACCTTTCGCGCGATCTCTGTCTTCATTCCCCGTCATTCTGGTGTCATAGACTTCCAGCGTGTTATTACCACTATCGCTGCTAATATGGATAGAACTGCCATGCCATGCGGCAATTCCCTGATAAAATTGATCCCGAACTTCAATGTTCATATTTTTAATATTAATACTGGACTCAACGCCTTTTTTGGAATCTGACGTGGATAGAATTCCGTCGCCCTCGTTTTTGACATCATAGTTATTTTTACTCACAGAAAGTTTTTGCGCACCATCACCATTGATGTTGATCTGCCCTCCATCCATGGCTACCAATCCAAAGAGACCGTTACCCATCACTTCCATGTTCATGTTGGTGATATTGATGAGAGCACCGGATTCAGACCATATACCCGACGCCCAGCCATTACTCGTATTATTGCCATTAACACGTAAGAACGAATCGTCACCTCCCTTTCCGGCAATAGTAATATTGCTTCCAGCACCATGAGCATTAATCCCCCTTTCAGTATTACCACTGTATTCCAACTGCTCGACATCATCGGCGTTATGTTGATTTCCTCCCGTCACATTCAAACCGATAGTCGATTCAGCCCAGGCAGTCCCTCCAACAAATGTTGAAAATAGCAAAGGGGTTATTACTCTGTTTTTATAATCCATATTCCGTGTCTCCATACGTAGGAAAGAGTGGATGTCATCATTTAAATGAATAACATCATCACGGTGAATATGTAGACTATTAATTATTCAGCCGCAATATCAGAAATAATGCAGCGATATTGAAGCCTTGCAGGATTAAATATACGAGCACCGCACTATCTGAAACATGCCTGCTGCCTATCATGGCTATGATGCAACAAGATCACTGGTTAAAAACACAGTTATTTCTACTCTTAAAAGGCAAACGTCATGAAAAAACTCGACTGGTTTAACAACGTTGAAAATCGCACTCACCCATGGGAAGGGATGGGGCTGACATGGCTGACCACCGCGCTGAACGTGCCGGACGTCAGCGCAGCGGTAGATTTCTACACTAACGTGATGGGAATGGTCGCTATCGCCGAGCTGCCGGATGATAACGGCGAGCTGCTGTTTGCCCGCATCCGCTATCGCGGTACCAATTTTACCATCAACAAAGAAGGTTGGGATTCAGACCTGTTGGGCCCACAGTCTTCCGGGCAGGCAACGCCGTTTATTTTCTATCTGTACGTTGATGATGCTGCCGCGTTGACCAAAGCCATGGCCGATGGCGGGGCGAAAGTCTTACGTGAGCCGCAGGAGATGTTCTGGGGAGATTTAAAAGCCCGGGTTCAGGATCCGTTTGGCTTTATCTGGGATATTGCACAGAAGCTGTAAAAGAAAATAATGGTGTCGGCAGTCAGGCCCCTCTCCCTAACCCTCTCCCCAAAGGGGCGAGGGGGGTCAGGTTCAGAGCCGTCAGTCAGCTTGCAATCAGCGCACTTTCTTCAGCGCTTTCATCGTCTCTTCAATGTCGATTTCATCTTCAGTGAAAATATGGGTTTTGCCCTGGAAAGTGGTGACGGCCAGTTTTTTCACCGAACGCATTTCACCTGCTTTGGCTTTCTCTTTCGGGCGGATGCTGCTCATCAGCATTCCGACGGACAGCACAGCGTTTTCCTTGTCGATTTTGGTATCGACCGGCTCTTCTTCGCTGAACACCACGTAGGATTTGATCGCGGTGATTTTAAGACGCTCACCGGCGATATAGATGTATTTGCTCTCCGGCAGCACTTTGACCGCAAAAGCCGACAGGCCTTTGTTGTTGGTGGTCGGCTCGAAGGTGACCTCGGCGTCCTTCTTAATCAGGTCCGGATTGGCAACCTTAATCACATGAAAATAGCGGTTATCACCGTTTTCATCTTTGATAAAGCCAAAACCTTTGTCTTCAAACCAGGTTGTGATTGTTCCTTGCATTGCCATTTCCGCCTGTCTAATCATTCATTCATACAAATTTTGCAGCGCGCAGTGTAAAGCACTCTGCCCGTGCAGACTATGCCTTTGGCTAAGTATGGTTGATATTTTACGCCCAGGGCCGGCATGAGGAGGTATGGATCCACAATTTCTGCTAACATCCCTGCATCATTCATCTGCACAGTGACAGTGACTATGAAATTTGTCTCTTTTAATATCAACGGCCTGCGCGCCCGTCCTCATCAGCTTGAAGCCATCATCGAAAAACACCAGCCCGACGTTATCGGCCTGCAGGAAACCAAAGTCCACGACGATATGTTCCCGCTGGAAGAGGTGGCGAAGCTCGGTTACAACGTGTTTTACCACGGCCAGAAGGGCCACTACGGCGTGGCGCTGTTAACCAAAGAGACGCCGATTGCCGTCCGTCGCGGCTTCCCGGGCGATGACGAAGAGGCCCAGCGCCGCATTATTATGGCAGAGCTCCCTTCCCCGTTTGGTAACGTCACGGTGATCAACGGCTACTTCCCGCAGGGAGAAAGCCGCGACCACCCAACCAAATTCCCGGCAAAAGAGAAGTTCTATCAGGATTTACAGGACTATCTGACCAGCGAGCTGAAAAAAGAGGATCCGGTTCTGATCATGGGCGACATGAACATCAGCGCGACAGATCTGGATATCGGTATCGGGGAAGACAGCCGCAAACGCTGGCTGCGTACCGGCAAATGCTCTTTCCTGCCGGAAGAGCGCGAGTGGATGGATCGCCTGATGGGCTGGGGTCTGGTGGATACCTTCCGTCATGCCAACCCGGAAACGCAGGATCGCTTCTCGTGGTTTGACTACCGCTCCAAAGGTTTTGATGACAACCGTGGCCTGCGCATAGATCTGCTGCTGGCAAGCCAGGGGCTGGCACCGCACTGCGTGGATACCGGGATCGATTACGACATCCGCAGCATGGAAAAACCTTCCGATCACGCGCCAATCTGGGCGACCTTCAAGGGCTGAAACGTCCGCTAAGACAAGACCGTGAACACACATAAACTGATGCTGCTGGCGATGCTGGCAGCTTTATCGATCGCCGGTTTCCTGCTGGTTCCGCGCGATCTGCTGTCGCTTGAAGCTCTCAAACAGTCGCACGGAGCCGTGGTGGACTGGTACAGCCAGAATCCATTCACTGCCGTGTTGCTCTATTTTCTGCTGTATGTGCTGATGACTGCGCTGTCCGTTCCGGGCGCGACGCTAATCACTCTGCTCGGCGGCGCAGTGATGCCATTCTGGCAGGCTGTCGTTGTGGTGTCCTTTGCTTCCACCACTGGTGCACTGCTGGCGATGCTCTCCAGCCGCTATTTGCTCGCCGACTGGGTCAGCCAGCGCTTTCCTCAACAGATGGCAAAGGTCAATGAGGGGATCGCGCGCGAAGGCGCATTTTATCTGTTTGCCCTGCGGCTGATGCCGCTGTTTCCTTTTTTCCTCGTAAACCTGCTGGCCGGGCTGACGCGTCTCGGCATTGCTCGCTACTGGTGGGTCAGCCAGTTGGGAATGTTGCCCGCAACGCTGATTTATCTCAATGCAGGCCGGGCGCTCGGTCAACTACACTCGCTCACCGATATTCTTTCTGTGGGCATGCTGCTGGCATTTGCCCTGGTTGGCCTGCTGCCGCTGGTTTCACGGAGGCTGGTCAGCCACTTTCTTCACCGTTAAAGGAGTACGTATGCGCCGTGTGCGTTATGGCATCTTTCTGGCAGGACTTCTGGCAAGCACCTCGCTGCTCGCCGAAACCCCATGGCAACAAACCGAAGCGCAGGCACGCGGGCAGACCGTGTGGTTCAACGCCTGGGGCGGCGACCAGGCCGTTAATCGCTATCTCGACTGGGTCAGCGGTGAAGTCAAAACTGAATACGGCATCAATCTGAAAATCGTTCATATCGCCGATGCCGCCGACGCCGTGAAGCGTATTCAGACCGAAGCCAAAGCGGGACGCACTCGCAACGGCTCAATCGATTTACTGTGGGTCAACGGTGAAAACTTCCGCACGCTGAAGCAGGCTGATTTGCTGAAAACCGGCTGGGCTGAACAGCTGCCAAACTGGCGCTATGTCGATGAGCAAAAACCGGTGCGGGAAGATTTCTCCGTGCCGACAGACGGTGCAGAATCGCCGTGGGGCAGCGCGCAGCTGACTTTTATCGCCCGCAAGGAACAAACGCCACAGCCGCCGCTTTCTCCGCAGGCATTGCTTGAGTTCAGCGCCGCTCATCCGGGCACGGTAACCTACCCTCGCCCGCCGGATTTCACCGCCACCGCTTTTTTAGAACAGCTTCTGATCAACCTGACCCCGCAGCCAGATGCGCTGAAACTGCCGCCTGATGAGAAAACATTCGCCGCCGTCACCGCGCCGCTGTGGGCGTATCTCGACAAGCTGCATCCAAACTTATGGCGAAAAGGCACAGACTTCCCGGCTTCTCCTGCGAAAATGGACACCATGCTGGCAAACGGCACGCTGCGCCTGTCGTTAACGTTCAACCCGATGCACGCAGCACAAAAAGTGGCGAGCGGCGAACTGCCGAAAGACAGCTTCAGCTTTGGCTTCAGCAATGGGATGCTGGGCAACGTGCACTTTGTCACTATCCCCGCCAATGCCCGTTCACCTCAGGCCGCTCAGGTGGTGGCTAATTTCCTGCTTTCGCCGCAGGCTCAACAGCGTAAAGCCGATCCGGCTGTCTGGGGCGACCCGACCGTGCTGGAGATGAAAAAACTTCCCGCGCCGTGGCCTGCGGTTCACACCGAACAAACGCCACCTGTGCTGGCTGAACCGAACTCTGCCTGGGTTAACGCGCTGGAGCAGGAATGGCTGCGCCGCTACGGTACGCATTAACGGCTCTGCTGTGGGCGGCGATGGGGGTGATTTATCTGCCTTTGCTGCCTGCCGCAATGCAACTTTTACCACCTGTTTTCGCCTGGGCGAACTGGCAGGCCCTACTGGCTGACACCCAGCTTCCGCAGGCGCTGCTTGCCACGCTGGTATCCACGCTGATTGCCGTCGGCGGTGCTCTCATCATCGTACTTTGCGTGATCGCCGCGATCTGGCCCTCTGACCGCTGGCAGCGCCTGGTTAGTCGTCTGCCGCTGATGCTCGCCATTCCGCACGTGGCCTTTGCCAGCGCAGCTTTGCTGCTGTTTGCTGATGACGGCTGGCTGTTTCGGTTTTTCCCCGCGCTGGTTCCCCCTGTCGATCGCTACGGTATTGGCCTTGGCCTAACGCTTGCGGTCAAAGAAAGCGTGTTCCTGCTGTGGGCAAGCTATGCGCTTCTGGCTAATCAAGGGCTCGCCCGTCAGCATCTGATGCTGAGAACACAGGGCTACGGCCGCTGGCAGTGTCTGGCGTGGCTGGTGCTGCCGCAGCTCATTCCGCAGCTGCGTATCGTGCTGCTTGCCACCACCGCCTGGACACTTTCGGTGGTGGATGTGGCGCTGATCCTCGGGCCTGGCAATCCCCCGACGCTGGCCGTGCTGGCGTGGACGTGGCTTTCACAAGGCGATGTGCTGCAACAGGATCAGGGGCTACTGGCCTGCGTTCTGCTGCTGTTTATTCTCGGTCTGATGATGGTTATCTCGGCGCTTTTATGGGCGCTGTTCCGTCGTCGAATCCCTGACTTTCAGGGCGTGCGTCAAGCCAGGCCGATGGCGCTACCTGGCAAGATCCTGGCCCAATTCCTTCCCGGTTCAGCCTTGTTGTGCGTGGGTACTCTGGCTCTGATGGCGAAAATCGAGTTGGCCTCTGGAGACACCCTGAACAACAGCCTGTGGCTGGCGCTGTTTTCTTCCGGTATCGCCGCTGTACTTTGTCTGCTGTGGCTGGAATACGGGCCGAAACGCTATACCCAGTGGATCTGGCTGCCGCTGGTGTTACCTGCCCTGCCGCTGGTTGCCGGGCAGTATCAGCTGGCGCTGCATCTGTGGCTGGACGGCGAGTGGTCTGCGGTCCTGTGGGGGCATTTGCTGTGGGTGGTGCCGTGGGTGCTGTTTATCCTTCAACCCGCCTGGCAACAGCTTGATCCGCGTCTGCTGCTGGTGGCGAGAACGCTGGGCTGGGGGCGCTGGCGCTGCTTCTGGCAGGTGAAATGTCCACTGCTGATGCGCCCGATCCTGAGCGCGCTGGCGGTAGGTTTTTCGGTCAGCATTGCGCAATATCTGCCTACCGTATGGCTTGGCGCGGGCCGCATCAGCACCCTGACCACCGAAGCCGTAGCGCTGAGCAGCGGCGGCAGTAATACGTTACTCGCCACTCAGGCGCTGTGGCAGCTGCTTTTACCCGCACTCTTTTTCCTCGCCATCGCGCTTCTTCTGCGGCTGGCAGGCTACTACCGACAAGGACTCCGCTGATGCTCACCGTCACCCGTCTCACGCTTAAACCGCTGCTGAAAGACGTCAGTTTCAGCGTTGAAAACGGCGAAATTCTGACCCTGATGGGCGAATCGGGTAGCGGTAAATCCACGCTGTTCGCCTGGATGGTGGGTGCGCTGCCCGCGGCGTTTGAGGCCAGCGGAGAGCTAAAACTCAACGAAAAACGCCTCGACGACCTTCCGACGGAAAAACGGCAGATTGGCCTGTTATTTCAGGATGCGCTGCTGTTCAGCCACTTCAGCGTCGGGCAGAACCTGCTGCTGGCGCTGCCTGCCAGCGTATCACGTGCAGAACGCCGTTCGCAGGTGGAGACAGCCCTGGATAACGCCGGACTCACCGGGTTTTATTCCCGCGATCCCGCTACACTTTCCGGTGGTCAGCGTGCCCGCGTGGCGCTGCTCCGCTCGCTAATGGCGCAGCCAAAAGCATTGCTACTGGATGAACCCTTTAGCGGGCTGGACACCACTCTGCGCGACAGTTTTCGCACTTTTGTGTTTGCTGAAATCCGGCGGCTGAACATTCCCGCCGTGCTGGTCACTCACGATGTCGCCGATATTCCCGCTGGCGGCCGCTGCCTGCAGCTCAAAAGCTGGATCTAAACTGCGTCAGCGCAAGGATATTCTTAATGTTGAGGTTCAGAATGGCGCTTCAATTTCACACTGACGGGCAATTCGATGAAACGTGTTTCTCAACTGACCGCGCTGGCCCTGCTGATCGGGCTTTCTTCCTCTGTTTCTTTCGCGGCTGACATGACGCCGCTGTCTTTCAGCCAGCTTCAACAGCAAAAAGGCGTCGCTATAGATACGCGCCTGAGCGCATTCTACAACGGCTGGCCACAAGCGCTGCACGGCACCGAAGGCCACGAGCCTGCGGCGCTGAACCTTTCCGCCAGCTGGCTTTCCGCCATGAGCGATGAACAGCTCAGCGCCTGGGCCAAAGATCACCAGCTGAAAAGCGACACGCCGGTCGCGCTGTACGGCGCGGAAAAAGACAATCAGGCCGTAGCCGAAAGGCTGGAAAAAGCGGGGATCAAACACATCAGCCTGCTGAGCGATGCCCTGCAACAGCCAGAAAGACTGCAAAAGCTGCCGCATTTCGAACAGCTGGTTTACCCGCAGTGGATCCACGATTTACAGCAGAAAAAGCCGGTCACCGCCGCACCGCAGGGCGACTGGAAAGTGATAGAGGCCGCCTGGGGTGCGCCAAAATTCTATCTGCTGAATCATATTCCCGGCGCGGGCTATATCGACACTAACGACGTCGAAAGCGAACCACTGTGGAACAAAGTTTCCGACGACAAGCTGAAAGCCCTGATGGCGAAAAACGGTATTCGCCACGACACCACGGTGATCCTCTACGGACGTGACGTTTACGCGGCGGCCCGCGTGGCGCAGATCCTGCTGTATGCCGGGGTGAAAGATGTTCGTCTGCTCGATGGCGGCTGGAAAACCTGGTCCGATGCCGATCTTCCTGTAGAGCGCGGAATGCCGGGTAAGGTCACACCAGCGCCAGATTTCGGTGCGCCGATCCCTGGTCAGCCACAGCTGATGTTGAATATGGAACAAGCGCGCGGATTGCTGCATCGTCAGGATGCTTCTCTGGTCAGCATTCGCTCCTGGCCGGAATTTGTCGGCACCACCAGCGGCTACAGCTACATCAAGCCAAAAGGTGAGATTGCAGGTGCTCGCTGGGGCCACGCGGGCAGTGACTCCACGCATATGGAAGATTTCCACAATCCGGACGGCACCATGCGTACCGGTGACGATATCGCCGCCATGTGGAAAGAGTGGCATATTTTGCCGTCGCAGCAGGTTTCGTTCTATTGCGGCACCGGCTGGCGCGCGTCCGAGACGTTTATGTATGCCCGCGCAATGGGCTGGAAGAATGTCTCTGTTTATGACGGCGGCTGGTACGAATGGAGCCAGGACCCGAAAAACCCGGTCAGCAGCGGTGAACGCGGCCCGGATTCTTCGATGTAATGCAGATTTGCCCGGCGGCTCTTCGTTTGCCGGACCTACAAAGTCGTTGTTTCGTAGGTCCGGTAAGGCGCAGCCGCCACCGGGCAATAAAAATTAAACCCGCGAAAGCGTCTGATAACCGCTCCAGATGCGGGTAAACGTCGTCAGCCAGCACAGCGCGCCAAAAATCCACGCCATCCACGCAAACCACTGCGGAAACAGGCAGCTCAGGACAAACAGTAAAATCGTCTCAGTCCCTTCCGTCAACCCGCCCAGATAGTAAAACGATTTATGTGCATAGCCGGGATTATCGATCTGAAGTTTCGCCGCCAGCGCCGCGAACGCCAGAAAACTGCTGCCCGTGCCAATAAAAGCGAACAGCAGCCAGCCGCCCGCCAGCGCGTTAGCCTGCGGATCGGCAAGAATGAACCCGAACGGCACTAGCGCATAAAACAGGAAATCCAGCGAGATATCGAGAAAGCCGCCCGCGTCGGTCAGCCCTTTACGCCGGGCTAGTGCGCCATCCAGCCCGTCAAACAGGCGGTTCAGCACAATGGCGATCAGCGCCGGAAGATACCACCCGAGCGCCAGAAACGGCAGCGCCAGCACGCCAATGCCAAATCCCGTCAGCGTCGCGCCGTTGGCCGTCACTCCATAGCGGTCAAGCTTTGCAGCCATCTGATTGAGCAGCGGTTTGACGCGCGGATGAATGTGGCGATCAAGCATCGGGTTTCCTCTGGCTGTCGCACAGGCCCTGCGAAGGAATATCCAGCGCAGCGTTAAAGCGCGCTGAGAGATTCTGAAATGCCACCAGCGCGGTCATTTCGCAGATTTGTTCGTCATTATAAAACCTTTTCATGGCATCTTTTTGCTCATGGGTAATGACCGGCGGCGTGGCGGTCATCGCATCAGCATAGGCCAGCGCGGCGCGTTCGGCATCGCTGAACAGCAATGAGCCCTGCCAGTGCGCCACCGCCTGCACTTTTTCCAGCGTTCCGGTCCGTTCGGCCAGCCGCAGACTGTTGGCATCAATACAGAATGCACAGTGGCACTGCTGTGAAACGCGGGTCATCAGCAGCGCCCGTAATTCCGGTGCCAGGCGTGCTTTTTTGCGCTCCAGCCAGCCGACGAACAGCGCGACCAGCCAGAACAGACGCGGCATGCGCCCCCACCATCGCGTGGGATACAGCGCATCGCCGTAATGCTTTTTCTGCATCATTACGATGGGCGTAAGGGAAGATGGGATTTGGCTGAGTGGCGGCACCCAGGGCTGCTGATTTTTCACCCGGAAACTCCTGCGGTTCTTCAGAACAGAAACGGCGGACAGTATGCCACGCCTGGCATGGCCGCACAGCGGATACAGAGCGTTGCCTTGAAGCAGCGCAAAGATCCTGCAAGGATTTTCATTCTTTTCCGCGCCACGTTATACTGTATACATAAACAGCATCCGGAGTTTGTGTGGCAAGACGTCCTGTCGTTCCGCGCCTTGAGTTTGAGGCCGCGGCAATCTATGAGTATCCCGAGCATCTGCGCCCGTCGCTGGAGGCCTTGCCTTCCCTGCCCGGCGTCTACATTTTTCACGGCGAAAGTGAGTCTCTGCCGCTTTATATTGGCAAGAGCGTCAATCTGCGCAGCCGCGTACTTTCGCACCTGCGTACCCCGGACGAAGCCTCAATGCTGCGCCAGTCGCGACGCATCAGTTGGATACGCACGGCGGGTGAAGTGGGCGCGTTGCTGCTGGAGGCCAGGCTAATCAAAGAGCAGCAGCCGCTGTTCAATAAGCGCCTGCGCCGCAACCGTCAGCTCTGCTCTTTACTGTTGACTCACGTTCAGCCACAGGTGGTGTACGCCAAAGAGATCGATTTTTCGCATCAGCACGGGCTGTACGGTCTTTTCGCCAACCGCCGGGCGGCTTTACAGGCGCTGACCAGCATCGCCGATGAGCACCAGCTCTGCTACGGGCTATTAGGTCTGGAGACGCTATCCCGCGGTCGCGGCTGTTTTCGCTCGGCTCTGCGTCGCTGTGCGGGTGCCTGCTGTGGTAAAGAGAGTCTGGAGGCGCATCAACAGCGACTGCTGGATGCGCTCGAGGAGATGCAGCTGGTGTGCTGGCCCTGGAAGGGTGCCGTGGCGCTAAAAGAAACCTGCGGTGAGATGACCGATTATCATATTATTCGCAACTGGCTGTGGCTTGGCTCCGTCAGCTCACTGGAACAAGCGACGGCGCTCAGCACCCTGTCTGCCGCTTTCGATCAGGACGGCTATAAAATTCTGTACAAACCACTACTGGACACCCGCGCGGAGATCATCGACCTCAGCGCTGACAGCTGAAAATCACCGGACGAGTAGCGTTATTTTGAAAACCATTGATGTTGTTGCTGCGATTATCGAAAAAGACGGGCTGATCCTGCTGGCCCAGCGCCCGGTCACTGCCGACCAGGCTGGCATGTGGGAATTTCCCGGCGGGAAGGTGGAAGCCGGTGAAACACAGCCGCAGGCGCTGGTGCGTGAACTCCGTGAAGAACTTGGGATTGAGACGAAGCCCGTCGGTTATGTTGCCAGCCACCAGCGTGAAGTTTCCGGGCGAATTATCCATCTGCATGCCTGGCATGTTGTGGGCTATCGCGGGGAGCTGACCGCCCACGAACACAGTCAGCTGGCATGGGTTCTGCCGGAACAAGCATTCAGCTATGAACTCGCCCCCGCCGATATTCCACTACTGGAGGCCTTTATTGCCTCACGCGTCGCCAGACCAGCGGATTCGTGCTGAGCGTTTTTTCATCACGCTGGCACTGAAGCAACACCCCTTCCGCTTTCACCACTGCCCCTTCGGAGTAATTCTGGTTCTGGTAAATGCAGCACTGGGAGCACGGCTGCGAGTGCTGTCCGCTGCTGCTGAACACTTCCGGCGGTACGTTGACCTCAACGTCCGGACGGTAGCGCTGATCGGCATGCGCACCGCAGGCCATTAACAGCACCAGGGCTGCCATCAGACTTCGTTTCATGGTGATTCCTTTTTCGCAGGGGATTCTGATAACTATATCGACCAATCAGCGCGGTAACTTAATTTTTATCTGTCATCGCTTTTAGTTATGACCGACGGCTGGTTATAAATTTTCCCTTCTGATGTCGATTTTTGCTTGCCTGCCGCTGCGTCTGCGGAGATAGTCGAAAAAAGTGGTTCATAAAAAACAACACATCAACATCAAATTGTTATCGCCATAAGGGGACCTTATCGTAATGGAATCGACGCTCTCTCTGGAAAGTTTCCTCAACCGCGTGCAGCTGCGCGACCCGCATCAGCCTGAATTTGCCCAGGCCGTCCGTGAAGTCATGACCACCCTGTGGCCGTTCCTCGACGCCAACCCGCGCTATCGCCAGATGGCGCTGCTTGAGCGTCTGGTGGAGCCGGAGCGCGTGATCCAGTTCCGCGTGACCTGGGTGGATGACCGCAATCAGGTGCAGGTTAACCGGGCCTGGCGCGTACAGTTCAGCTCGGCGATTGGGCCGTTTAAAGGCGGCATGCGCTTCCACCCTTCGGTAAACCTGTCGATCCTCAAGTTCCTCGGCTTTGAGCAGACCTTCAAAAATGCGCTCACTACCCTGCCAATGGGCGGCGGTAAAGGCGGCAGCGATTTCGATCCAAAAGGCAAAAGCGAAGGTGAGATCATGCGCTTCTGCCAGGCGCTGATGAGCGAGCTATATCGCCATCTGGGAGCCGATACCGACGTACCAGCGGGCGATATTGGCGTAGGCGCGCGGGAAGTGGGCTTTATGGCCGGTATGATGAAAAAGCTCTCCAACAACACCGCCTGCGTGTTCACCGGCAAAGGTCTGTCGTTTGGCGGCAGTCTGATCCGCCCGGAAGCCACCGGCTACGGTCTGATCTACTTCACCGATGCGATGCTTAAACGCCACGGTCTGGGCTTTGAAGGCCTGCGCGTGTCGGTGTCAGGCTCCGGCAACGTGGCGCAGTATGCCATTGAGAAAGCGATGGAGCTGGGCGCGCGCGTGGTGACCGCTTCTGACTCCAGCGGCACGGTCGTTGACGAAGCCGGATTTAACGCAGAGAAACTGGCGCGCCTGACTGAAATCAAAGCCAGTCGCGATGGTCGCGTAGCGGACTATGCCCGCGAGTTTGGTCTGCAATATCTGGAAGGCCAGCAACCATGGGCCGTACCGGTGGACGTCGCGCTGCCGTGTGCAACTCAGAACGAGCTGGACGCCGACGCGGCGCGCATCCTCATCGCCAACGGCGTGAAGGCCGTCGCGGAAGGCGCAAACATGCCGACGACTATCGCCGCTACCGATCTGTTCCTCGAAGCGGGCGTGCTGTTTGCGCCGGGCAAAGCGGCAAACGCCGGCGGCGTGGCGACATCAGGTCTGGAAATGGCGCAGAACGCCGCGCGCATGGGCTGGAAAGCAGAAAAAGTGGACGCCCGTCTGCATCACATCATGCTGGATATCCACCAGGCCTGCGTGGCGTACGGCAGCGAAGCGAAGCAAACCAACTACGTGCAGGGCGCGAATATCGCCGGGTTTGTGAAAGTGGCGGATGCGATGCTGGCTCAGGGTGTGATTTAAAAACATTGCCCGATGGCGCTTCGCTTATCGGACCTACAACGGCGATATGCTTTTGTAGGTCCGGCAAACGCAGTGCCGCCGGGCAATGATGTATAATTAAACCGCCGCAGGTGCCTCAGGCTCCTGCGGTTTTTTTTTGCGGCTTTTGCTGAAGGTCTTTTTCTTCTGCTGTTCGCCGCCTGGCGCCACCAGCCCACGGAACTGTTTCACCGGGGTGCTGCGCGCCTGCTGGATCAGATCAAACAGCGTGCCCACCAGCGGCTGCATGAAGTCCTGATAACGGCACTGCTTTTCGCTGATTTGCGTCAGCACCGATTCCCAGTGCGCGGTCATGTCCGGTCGTCCGGCCATTTCCGGCAGCGAGTGGATCAGCGCTCTGCCTGCTTCGGATGAGTGAATATAGCGCCCTTTTTTCGTCAGGAATCCACGCTTGAACAGCAGTTCGATAATCCCTGCTCGCGTGGCTTCTGTGCCCAGTCCATCCGTGGCGCGCAGGATTTTCTTCAGATCTTTATCCTGCACAAAACGGGCGATCCCGGTCATCGCTGACAGCAGCGTCGCATCGGTAAAGTGGCGTGGCGGCTGAGTCTGACGCTCAATCACTTCGCCCTTTTCACACAGCAGTTCATCGTCTTTGGCCACCACCGGCAGCGGCGTGCCATCGTTCTCTTCGTCACGCTCTTTGCTGCCAAGCAGCGCGCGCCAGCCCGCTTCGGCCAGAAAACGCGCTTTGGCGACAAACTTGCCGTTGGCAATCTCCAGGTCGATCTGGCATTTGCGGAATACCGCATCCGCGCAGAACTGCATCAGATACTGACGCGCAACCAGCTCGTAAACCTTTTCTTCGTTATCCGTCAGCTTTACGGATGCGGCACGCGCCGTCGGAATGATGGCGTGGTGTGCATCCACCTTTTTGTCATCCCAGCAGCGGTTACGAATTTCCGGATCCACCACCGGCTGCGGCAGCAGCTGCGGCGCATGAACAGCGATGGCATTTAGCACCGCGTGACGCCCGGCAAAATGCTCGTCCGGCAGATAGCGGCTGTCGGAACGCGGATAGGTGATCAACTTATGGGTTTCATACAGCTTCTGGCAGATATCGAGCACGTTCTGCGCGCTGAAGCCAAACTTTTTGGCAGCTTCAATCTGTAAGGCCGAAAGTGAAAACGGCAGCGGAGCCGGTTCTGAATCGCGCTTGTCGTTGTACGCGGTGACCATCGCTGGCTGTCCGGCAATGCGCGCAACCACGTGATCGGCCAGCGGGCGATGCAGCAGACGGCCCTCTTCGTCCTGATACGGCTCACAGGCTTCGCTCGGCTGCCAGGTGGCGGTAAAACGCTCATCGGCCGGGGTGACGATATGCGCTTTAACGTCGAAAAAGTCTTTCGCCACGAAGTTTTCGATCTCTTCATCACGACGCACCACCAGCCCTAACACCGGCGTTTGCACGCGGCCGACGGAAAGCACGCCCTGATAGCCCGCGTTGCGCCCAAGCAGGGTGTAAGCACGGGTCATGTTGATCCCGTACAGCCAGTCGGCCCTTGCCCTCGCCAGCGCGGAAACGCAAAGCGGAATAAACTCACTGTTAGAACGCAGGCGGGAAATCGCGCGCTCCACGGCCTGGGGGTTGAGATCGTTAATCAGGCAGCGCTGTACCTGCTGGCGCTTTTCTGTCGGCAGCTCCAGATAGTCCAGCACTTCATCCACCAGCAGCTGCCCTTCTCTGTCCGGGTCACCCGCGTGAATGACTTCGGTGGCATCACCGAGCAGACGTTTAATCGCGTTGAGCTGTTTGGTCACCGACGGCCGCGGCTGCAGCCGCCATTTCTCCGGGACAATCGGCAAATCCATCAGGTTCCAGCGCGCATAGCGGCTGTCATAGACATCCGGTTGCGCCTGTTCCAGCAGGTGGCCGATACACCAGGTGACCACCTGGCCGTTACCACATTCGATATAGCCATCGCCCCGGCGGTGCGGTTTAGGCAGCACGTCGGCGATGGCACGAGCCAGGCTCGGTTTTTCCGCGATAAACAAACGCATGAGGCTAGCGGATCTCGATCATCGGGCGTCCGCCGCGGGCAGTGACCAGCTCGCCGATGGCGGTCAGTTCGATACCGTATTCCGCCGCCGTGGCTTTGGTTTCGTTCTCGGCTTCCGGAAGAACCGCCAACAGCAGGCCGCCGGAGGTTTGCGGATCGCACAGCAGATCGCGCCACTCGTTCGGCATTTCGCCCATCAGGTGACCGTAGCTGGCAAAGTTACGGGAAGTGCCGCCCGGCACCGCGCCCTGCGCGATGTAGGCTTCCACGCCCGGCAGTTTCGGGATATCAGCAAAACGCAGCTGCGCCTGCACGCCCGCGCCCTGGCACATTTCGCTTAGGTGCCCCAGAAGGCCAAAGCCGGTGACGTCGGTCATCGCCCTGATGCCGTCGATGTTAGCGAACGCCGCGCCCGCAATATTCATCTGACACATGACTTCCGTCGCTAGGCCTACGTGTTCGGGTTTGAGCAGCGATTTTTTCTCAGCGGTAGTCAGCACGCCAATGCCCAGCGGTTTGGTCAGAAACAGCTTACAGCCCGCCTGCGCGGTGCTGTTTTTCTTCACGCGTTCAGTCGGCACCACGCCGGTGACCGCGAGGCCAAAAATCGGTTCCGGGGCGTCGATGGAGTGACCGCCAGCCAGCGCAATGCCCGCCTGCTGGCAGGCAAAACGCCCGCCTTCAATCACCTCGCGCGCGATTTCCGGGGCCAGGGTGTTAATCGGCCAGCCGAGGATCGCAATCGCCATGATCGGCTTACCGCCCATCGCGAAGATATCGCTGATGGCGTTGGTCGCCGCGATACGGCCGAAATCAAACGGGTTATCGACGATCGGCATGAAGAAATCGGTGGTGCTGATCACCGACGTGCCGTTACCCAGATCGTAAACGGCAGCGTCGTCACGGGTTTCGTTACCGACAAGCAGGTTCGGGTCGACAAACTTCGCCTGCTCGCTATGCAGAATGGTTTCCAGCACTTTGGGGGAAATTTTACAACCGCAACCGGCTCCGTGGCTGTATTGCGTCAAACGAATGGCTTGCTCGCTCATGGACATCTCCTGTCATTGCAATGCTGCTATGTTAGCGCCCATTTGCCGGAGTGATAAGTACGACAGTCTGATTTCGCGTACTGTTGCTCACTATCCGCGCAATCCCCCTGATCGTTCTGGCTGAATGGCTGCTGACAAATCATTCATTCGGATTATTAATCTGCCGTTTTGCGAGTCAGCGCACCCTTTTCTGCCCCGTTTTTCTTTCTACTATTTATGACAGAAATGTTACAGCCATACCCCTGGACGATTTGAACAATAAGGATACTTCAATGAAGAAAAGTATTGTGGCGTTTTGCGTAGCCAGCCTGTTTTCCGTTAATGCCTTCGCACTGGTTCCCTCTGGCAACGACGTCACCACCAAGCCTGACCTCTACTTCCTGAAAAATGCTGAGGCTATCGACAGCCTGGCGCTGCTTCCACCGCCGCCGGAAGTGGGCAGCATTGCGTTCCTCAACGATCAGGCGATGTATGAGCAAGGCCGTCTGCTGCGTTCCACCGAGCGTGGCAAGCAGGCTGCTGAAGACGCTAACCTGAGCAGCGGCGGCGTGGCTAATGCCTTCTCCGGCGCGTTTGGTTCCCCAATCACCGAAAAGGACAGCCCTGAGCTGCACAAGCTGCTGACCAATATGATTGAGGATGCGGGCGATCTGGCAACCCGTTCCGCGAAGCAGAAATATATGCGCGTGCGTCCGTTTGCGTTCTATGGCGTGGCAACCTGCAACACCAAAGAGCAGTCGGAGCTGGCGAAGAACGGTTCTTATCCTTCCGGCCATACCTCAATCGGCTGGGCCACCGCTCTGGTGCTGGCAGAAGTTAATCCGGCACGCCAGAACGAAATTCTTAAGCGTGGCTACGATCTGGGCGAAAGCCGTGTGATTTGCGGCTACCACTGGCAGAGCGACGTCGATGCGGCGCGCATTGTTGGCTCGGCGGTAGTGGCGACGCTGCACACCAATCCGGCATTCCAGCAGCAGTTGCAGAAAGCGAAAGACGAGTTCGCGAAAGAGAAGAAGTAAACGATAAGAAAATGGCCCGGCAAACTTGCGCCGCTGGGCCATTTAATCTCAGAAACGCACCACGAAAGGCGACGTATCAGGAACGCTGATGTTTGAAGAAGCCTTCAGCTGCGGCGTACCGATGTAGAGGAAGCCGACAATCTTATCCTGCTCGCGGCAATGCAGACCGTCGCGCACCACCGGGCTGTCGGTTAACGCGCCGCTGCGCCAGATGCCGTTGAAGCCCTGGGCCACCGCCGCCATTTGCATCGCCATCACCGCACAGCCTGCGGACATCTTCTGCTCCCAGACCGGCACTTTATGTTCCGGCTGACATTTCGCCACTACCGCTATAATCAGCGGCGCGCGGAACGGTGCGCTGCGGGCCTTGTCGATCCCTTTTTCGTCCTGCCCTGCGGCTATGGCCCCTTTTTCCAGCAGTTCGCTGAAACGCTCGCGCCCTTCGCCTTCAATCACGAAGAACTGCCACGGCTGCAGTGTGCCGTGATCCGGTGCTCGCAGCCCGGCACGGAGAATGTTTTCCAGCTGTTCGCCCTGTGGAGCAGGTTCAGCCAGACGGGAAGCGCTGCGGCGATTGACCAGCAGATCGAGTGCATCCATGAGTTAACTCCTGTCAAAGTGATTTTCATAAAATTAACATGACCGCAGATTTTGTTACAGCGCCGAAGGCGATTCCTGCTGACAACCGGCGGCGGTGTCTTTAGGATAGCCACACGTCGCGCCTTTGCGGGCGGACCTTTATTCATTCAGGCAGGGAGAAAACATGCGAACCCTTTGGCGAATCATTGCCGGATTCTTTAAATGGACATGGCGTCTGTTGAACTTCATCCGCGAACTGGTGCTGAACCTGTTCTTTATTCTGCTGGTGCTGGTCTGCGCCGGGATCTGGATGCAGCTTAGCAGCAGTACAGCCGAAAACTCAGGCCGCGGCGCGCTGCTGATGGATCTGACGGGCGTGGTGGTGGATAAACCGTCGACCAGCAGCAAAATTGGCGCGATTAGCCGTCAACTGCTGGGCGCAAGCTCCGACCGTCTACAGGAAAACTCACTGTTTGATATTGTTCAGACCATTCGCCAGGCGAAAGATGACCGGAACATCACCGGTATCGTGCTGGATCTGAAAAACTTTGCCGGGGCTGACCAGCCTTCAATGCAGTACATCGGTAAGGCGCTGCGTGAATTCCGCGACAGCGGTAAGCCGGTGTATGCCGTCGGCGATAGCTACTCCCAGAGCCAGTACTATCTGGCGAGCTTCGCTAACAAAATTTACCTGACGCCGCAGGGCGTGGTCGATCTGCATGGGTTTGCCACCAACGGCCTGTATTACAAATCTCTGCTCGATAAGCTGAAGGTCACCACCCACGTGTTCCGCGTCGGGACCTACAAGTCTGCCGTTGAGCCGTTTATTCGTGACGATATGTCCCCTGCCGCGCGCGAAGCGGACAGCCGCTGGATCGGCGAGCTGTGGCAGAACTACCTCAACACCATCGCGGCTAACCGTCAGTCCACCGCTGAGCAAATCTTCCCTGGCGCTCAGGGCGTGCTGGATGGCCTGCGTAAAACCGATGGCGATACGGCTAAATATGCGCTGGACAACAAACTGGTCGACGAGCTGGCTTCCAGCACCGACATCGAGAAAGCGCTGACCAAACAGTTCGGCTGGAGCAAAGCGGACAACAACTATCGCGCGGTCAGCTACTACGACTACAACCTGAAAACGCCATCCGATCAGGGCGCCAGCGTGGCGGTGATCTTCGCCAACGGTGCGATTATCGACGGTGAGGAAACTCCGGGTAACGTTGGCGGCGATACCACTGCTTCACAAATTCGCGATGCGCGTCTGGATCCGAAAGTGAAAGCGATCGTGCTGCGTGTTAACAGCCCTGGCGGCAGCGTCAGCGCCTCTGAGGTGATTCGCTCCGAACTGGCGGCTGCGCGTGCAGCGGGCAAACCGGTGGTGGTTTCCATGGGCGGAATGGCGGCTTCCGGCGGCTACTGGATCTCCACGCCTGCGGATTACATCGTAGCTAACGCCAGCACGCTGACCGGCTCCATCGGTATCTTTGGGGTGATCAACACCGTTCAGGACAGCCTGGGCTACATCGGGGTACATACCGATGGCGTGGCCACCTCTCCGCTGGCCGATATTTCGATGACCAAAGCCCTGCCGCAGGAAGTGCAGGACATGATGCAGCTCAGCATCGAGAACGGCTATAAGCGCTTTATCACCCTGGTGGCGCAGTCCCGCCACAGCACGCCTGAGCAGGTCGATAAAATCGCTCAGGGCCACGTCTGGACCGGTCAGGATGCAAAAGCTAACGGCCTGGTCGACAGCCTCGGCGATTTCGACGATGCGGTGAACAAAGCGGCGGAGCTTGCCAAAATCAAGCAGT
Source organism: Enterobacteriaceae bacterium 89 (assembly GCA_014156375.1). Classification (GTDB taxonomy): domain Bacteria; phylum Pseudomonadota; class Gammaproteobacteria; order Enterobacterales; family Enterobacteriaceae; genus Scandinavium. Next base: position 201,182 of record RQJH01000002.1, read on the forward strand.
GGCATATCGATTATTACCAGGAAGAACCGACCTTCTTCAACATGGTGATCGACAGCCTGAGCGGTTCCGTGCGTGCCGCACTGCCGGAGGCGCTACAGGCTTATCTGCCTGCGCCGCTGGTCACGGCCGCAAGCGTGGTAAAAGCGGAAGGCGATAAGCTGGCCGCCTTCAACGATCCGCAGAACCGTTACGCATTCTGCCTGACCTGCGCTAACATACGCTAATTCGCATCCCCTCTTCGGAGGGGATTTTTCTATCCGATTCAGTCACTCATTATGCAAAAGAAATCGATTTACGTAGCCTACACTGGCGGTACCATCGGCATGCAGCGTTCCGATCACGGGTATATTCCTGTGTCGGGCCACCTTCAGCGTCAGCTGGCGCTGATGCCTGAATTCCATCGCCCGGAAATGCCGGACTTCACCATTCACGAATATCAGCCGCTGATGGACTCTTCCGACATGACGCCGGAGGACTGGCAGCACATCGCCGATGACATCCAGGCCAATTACGATAAGTACGACGGCTTTGTGATCCTGCACGGCACTGACACCATGGCGTTCACCGCCTCGGCGCTGTCGTTCATGCTGGAAAATCTTGGTAAACCGGTGATTGTGACCGGCTCGCAGATCCCGCTGGCGGAGCTGCGCTCTGACGGGCAAATCAACTTGCTGAACTCACTGTACGTGGCCGCCAATTATCCGATTAACGAAGTGACGCTGTTCTTCAACAATCGTCTGTATCGCGGTAACCGCACCACCAAGGCGCACGCAGACGGTTTTGACGCGTTTGCCTCCCCTAACCTGCAGCCGCTGCTGGAAGCGGGGATCCACATCCGCCGTCTGGGAACGCCGCCTGCGCCGCATGGTACCGGTGAGCTGATCGTTCACCCGATCACCCCGCAGCCGATTGGCGTGGTGACCATTTATCCGGGCATTTCCGCCGATGTGGTGCGTAACTTCCTGCGCCAGCCTGTCAAAGCGCTGATCCTGCGCTCCTATGGCGTGGGCAACGCGCCGCAGAACGGTGAGTTCCTCAAAGAACTGGCCGAAGCCAGCACGCGCGGGATTGTGGTGATTAACCTGACGCAGTGCATGTCCGGTAAGGTCAACATGGGCGGCTATGCCACCGGTAACGCCCTCGCCCATGCGGGCGTGGTCAGCGGGTTCGATATGACCGTGGAAGCCACGCTCACCAAGCTACACTATCTGTTAAGCCAGGGAATGAATGCTGACGCGGTGCGTACTGCCATGCAGCAGAACCTGCGCGGTGAACTGACGCCGGACGAATAAGGAGAGACGATGGACACAAGAGCGCTATTGCTGGTCGATATCCAGAATGACTTTTGTGCCGGTGGCGCACTGGCGGTGCCGGAGGGCGACAGCACGGTGGATGTGGCTAATGCCATGATCCACTGGTGTCTGATCCGCGGCGATTCGATTGTCGCAAGCCAGGACTGGCATCCGGCTAATCACGGCAGTTTCGCCAGCCAGAACAAGGTAAAACCCTACAGCCAGGGCATGCTGGACGGTCTGCCGCAAACATTCTGGCCCGATCACTGTGTGCAGAATACCGAAGGCGCAGAGCTGCACCCGATGCTCAACACGCAGCATATCGATATCGTGTTTCCGAAAGGCGAAGCGGTCAATATCGACAGCTATAGTGCCTTTTACGATAACGGGCACCGGCAGAAAACCGGGCTGGATGAGTGGCTGCGCGGGCAGAAAGTCTCTGAGCTGATCGTGATGGGTCTGGCGACCGATTACTGCGTCAAGTTTACTGTGCTCGATGCGCTCGAGCTCGGCTACGAAGTGAACGTTATTACCGACGGCTGCCGTGGGGTGAATATCCATCCTCAGGACAGCGCGCAGGCGTTTATGGAGATGGCCGCAGCTGGCGCAACCTTGTATACGCTGGCTGACTGGCAGGAAACACAAGGCTAACCCCTTTCAGTGTTTGCTCCCTCTCCCTGTGGGAGAAGGTTGGGGTGAGGGCATAAGACCGCAGAGACTCCCCCTCTCCCTAACCCTCTCCCCGGAGGGGCGAGGGGACTGGGCTGAGCAGGCTTTTTGTTCGGTGTTTTCTCCCTCTCCCCGTGGGAGAGGGTTGGGGAGAGGGCATCAGGCCGCACGGACTTACCGATTACTCTCCCCTTCACTTCAGTAACATTTCTCACCAAAACTCAATAACCTGAACCTCACTCGCAGTTTCAGCGCAGCGGCAATGCTACTCTCTTCTGGCTGTTTTTTCGCCACGTCTTTGTGGCGTGGTTATCTTTATCAGTCAAAGAGGAACGTTTATGAAATTATTGCCTGTTCTGGCAGCCTTACCCCTGCTCTGCGCACCCTACGTTTTTTCCGCTGAGATGATGTCCGTCGGCTACTTCAACGGCGGCGGCGATGTGACCGCCGGGCCCGGTGGCGATATTGATAAGCTTGATGTCCGCCAGATAACCCATCTCAATTACTCCTTTGGCCTTATCTACAACGACGAAGCGGGTGAAACCAACGATGCGTTGAAAGATGCCAGTAAGCTGCACCAAATCTGGCTGTCGCCGAAGGTGATCGCCGACCTGCATAAAGTCCCCGGGCTACGTAAACAAAACCCGGAGCTGAAAGTGCTGCTTTCCGTGGGCGGCTGGGGCGCGCGTGGCTTCTCCGGGGCTGCGGATAACGAAAAATCCCGCAAGGTGTTTATTGATTCGGTCAAAGAGATCGTTAACACCTACGGTCTGGACGGTATCGATCTGGACTGGGAATACCCGGTCAACGGCGCCTGGGGATTAGTGGATAAACAGCCTGAGGACAAAGCCAACTTCACTGCACTGCTGAAAGAACTGCGTGAAGCGTTGCCGCAGGACAAGCTGGTGACCATCGCCGTCGGCGCGAATGCGGAAAGTCCGAAAAGCTGGGTGGATGTGAAGGCTATTGCGCCGTATCTGAACTACATCAACCTGATGACCTACGATATGGCCTACGGCACGCAGTACTTCAACTCCAACCTCTACGACTCCACAAAGTGGCCAACCGTCGCAGCGGCAGATAAGTACAGCGCCGATTTCGTGGTCAAAAACTACCTCGAGGCCGGGCTGAAGCCGGAGCAAATGAACCTCGGCATTGGTTTTTACGGTCGCGTACCGAAGCGCGCCGTCGAGCCGGGCATTGACTGGAGCAAGCCAGACGCAGAGAAAAATCCGGCCACTAAACCTTACTTTGGCGAGCGCGAAATTGAGCTGTTCAAATCGCTTGGCTACGACCTGAGCAAAGATACCTACGTGAAGTACAACGACATCGTCAGCAAATTGCTGAACGATCCGCAGAAGCGTTTTACCGAACACTGGGATGACCAGGCTAAGGTCCCGTATCTGACGCTGAAATCTGCTGAAGGGAAAGAGCTGTTCGCCCTGTCGTATGAAAACCCACGCTCAGTCGATTTGAAGGCGAAGTACATCAAAGAGAAAGGCCTGGGCGGTGCGATGTTCTGGGAGTATGGCGCTGACGATCACAACCAGTTAGCTAAGCAGCTGGCAACGTCGTTGGGGATTAAGCACAAGTAAGAGTTGGGAGGGGGGGTTAGGCTGCAAAACCGTCTTTTCCCCTCTCCCTAACCCTCTCCCCAAAGGGGCGAGGGGACTGTTCAGAGCTAAACCAACCTTCTCCACACATCCCGGAAAAGCGAGGGGACTGTTCTGAGCTGGGCTCGCCTATTACCTTCTTCCTGACCCTCTCCCAAAGGGGCGAGGGAACCTTTGTAGGCATGATAAGCGAAGCACATCAGGCAATCTGCCGCCGGGCTATCGTTCTTAAAGCTTCACCGTCGCAATCGGCTTAGGCACGATGCCGAAATCTTCTTTCAGTTGCTGTTTGCTCTTCATCACCATCTGGCCCTGAGTGTCGATGGTCATGTGCTGCGCGTCGGTGTTGTAACGCGCCTGCCACAGCATCACCAGCTGCAGGCAGTTCTCTTTTTGCTCCGGCGTCAGAGCCACGCCGTCAGGCCATTTTCCCAGTTCAACCGCTGTTGCCAGACGCTGATAAACTTCCTCTGTCATGCCGTCGATTATGTTGTCAATATCCACGCTGCGCTCCACTCCTCAGGAATAATTTGCTGAATCGTTTCTTCAGCCTTTGGTTTGCTCACCGTTTTGATCGTCGGTGAAGCTCATTGAAGCCGAGTTAACACAATAACGCTCGCCGGTCGGCTGTGGGCCATCCGGGAACACGTGACCGAGATGGGCATCACAGTTTCCGCAGCGAATTTCCGTGCGCTGCATACCATGCGAGTAGTCATTCAGATAGCGAATTGCGGTGTCGCTGACGGGCTCGTAGAAGCTCGGCCAGCCGCAGCCGGAGTCATACTTGCTTTCGGCGTTAAACAGCGGCGCATCGCAGACCAGGCAATGGTAGATACCATCGCGCTTGTTGTGCAGCAAACGGCCGGTGAACGGGGGCTCAGTGCCGTGATTCTGCGTCACGTAAAACTGCATTTCGCTTAAATTTTCTTTCAGCTCTTCGGGTGTTGGTTTGTTCGCCATTTGCTCACGTCTCGCAGGTTGAGGACCGCTTTTCGTCCGATTCTAACAAAACATTAACAATGAAGTGTGAACTTTTGATCTAAACTTACTCGTTGCGAAAGGGCAGCCAAGAAATCGTGACAGAAATCACACTTTTATCTCTTTTGGCCTTTAAAATTCCCGGCGCAGCCCCCATGTGGAGATCGGCCCAAAGGATGAGTGAGGCAGTCAGTCGGTGTTAAGGTGTACTCTGTATTGATTTGTCGCAATGATTGACACGATTCCGCTTGACGCTGCGTAAGGTTTTTGTAATTTTACACGCAACCTTTTATTCACTAAAAAATAGCTGGTGGAATATATGACTATCAAAGTAGGTATCAACGGTTTTGGCCGTATCGGCCGTATTGTTTTCCGTGCTGCTCAGGAACGTTCTGACATCGAAATCGTTGCAATCAACGACCTGTTAGACGCTGATTACATGGCTTACATGCTGAAGTACGACTCCACTCACGGTCGTTTCAACGGTACTGTAGAAGTGAAAGACGGCCACCTGGTAGTTAACGGTAAAACTATCCGTGTTACCGCAGAGCGTGACCCGGCTAACCTGAAGTGGAACGAAGTGAACGTTGACGTTGTTGCTGAAGCAACGGGTCTGTTCCTGACCGACGAAACCGCTCGTAAGCACATCACCGCTGGCGCGAAAAAAGTCGTTCTGACTGGTCCTTCCAAAGATAACACCCCAATGTTCGTACGTGGTGCTAACTTCGAAACTTACGCAGGCCAGGACATCGTTTCCAACGCATCTTGCACCACCAACTGCCTGGCACCACTGGCTAAAGTTATCAACGACAACTTCGGTATCGTTGAAGGCCTGATGACCACCGTTCACGCGACCACTGCAACTCAGAAAACCGTTGATGGCCCGTCTCACAAAGACTGGCGCGGCGGCCGCGGCGCAGCTCAGAACATCATCCCATCCTCTACCGGTGCTGCTAAAGCAGTAGGTAAAGTACTGCCAGAACTGAATGGCAAACTGACTGGTATGGCGTTCCGCGTTCCAACTCCAAACGTATCCGTTGTTGACCTGACCGTTCGTCTGGAAAAAGCAGCGTCTTACGAAGAAATCAAGAAAGCAATCAAAGCGGCTTCTGAAGGCGCAATGAAAGGCGTTCTGGGTTACACCGAAGACGACGTTGTATCTACCGATTTCAACGGTGAAGTTTGCACTTCCGTGTTCGATGCTAAAGCTGGTATCGCACTGAACGACAACTTCGTGAAACTGGTTTCCTGGTACGACAACGAAACTGGTTACTCCAACAAAGTTCTGGACCTGATCGCTCACATCTCCAAATAAGTTGAGATGAGAATCTGATCCAAAAAGGCGACTTCGGTCGCCTTTTTTTATGGTTTTCGTTTACGGTTACATCAAGGATTGCATCATGATAAACAAAATTTTCGCTCTCCCTGTCGTTGAACAACTTACCCCTGTCCTCTCCCGCCGTCAGCTTGACGAGCTTGAACTGATTGTGGTCGATCATCCACAGGTGAAAGCTTCCTTCGCCCTCCAGGGCGCGCATCTGCTCTCCTGGAAACCAGCCGGTGAAGAAGAAGTGCTGTGGCTCAGCAACAACACCCCGTTTAAAACCGGCGTGGCGCTGCGCGGCGGTGTGCCAATCTGCTGGCCATGGTTTGGTCCGGCGGCGCAGCAAGGTCTGCCAGCGCACGGCTTTGCCCGTAACCAGGCGTGGACGCTGAAAGCCCATAACGAAGACGACAGCGGCGTAGTGCTGACGTTTGAACTGCAAAACAACGAAGAAACCCTGAAGCTGTGGCCACACGACTTCACGCTGTATGCCCGTTTCAAAGTGGGTAAAACCTGCGAGATGGAGCTGGAAGCGCACGGCGATTTTGAAACCACCTCTGCCCTGCACACCTATTTCAACGTCGGCGACATCGCTCAGGTGAAAGTCAGCGGCTTTGGCGATCGCTATATTGATAAAGTGCTGAACGCCCAGGAAGGCGTGCTGACCGATGGCGTCCAGACCTTCCCGGACCGCACCGACCGCGTGTACCTGAACGCAGAGGCCTGCAGCGTGATCCACGACGGTGCATTAGCGCGTAACATCGACGTCGTTCACGGTCATCACAGCAACGTAGTGGGCTGGAACCCAGGCCCGGCGCTGTCCGTTAGCATGGGCGATATGCCAGACGACGGCTACAAAACTTTTGTCTGCGTCGAAACCGCCTGCGTGACGAAACCGCAGAAAGCGACCGAAGAAAAACCTTCACGTCTTTCTCAGACGGTTCGTGTAGCGAAACGCTAATCCCCGGCTGCACCGTCACAATGCAAAACAGGGCGTCTCCGCCCTGTTTTATTGCTTCATACGCACCAGAAAGGTGCATTATCAGAAGCTGTAGGTGATCCCGGTTGACAGCAAACCTGTCCAGTTTTTGTCGACCATCGGGCTATCGGTAATTTCATCCGACAGGCGCGTGTAGCGCCCCACGCCGTAAACGCTCCAGTCAGCATTCAGCTTGTAGCTCACAGCCAGCTCTACGTACGGGTTCCAGCCGTTATCCGCATCGTAGCCGCGCAGGCCACTTTTACGTGATTCGCTGTTGGAAACGCCATAGTAGTAGTCGTTCTGGTTGTCGCTGTTCCACTGCACACCGATGCCTGGCGTCATGGTCAATGCGCCATTGGTATAACGATAAAGCCACGCGGTATCCCAGACGATGCCGTTGCTCTTGTCCAGAGTGTCACCGGCAAGCGTGGTGCGCAGGAAACCGTACTGGGTAAAGTGCATGTAAGACAGGCCAGCCATCATCGTCGACTGGCGGCGATCCAGCTTGCGCAGCTGGTGGTTGTCACTGTCACCCGGCTTAAAGAACTGCGGTGACCAGTAAGCGGTGATGGAGAGCTTATCTGCGGTGTCATTCCACAGGTAGTATCCGCCACCCAGGCCATGGAACCAGAAGTTTTTGCTTTCATAATCAATGGCAGGAACCGGGTAATAATCAGTGTGATACTGTTTATACGCATGCCCTACCACGCCAACGCCAGCTCCCAGCGTCAATTTGCTGTCGTCGTCAGCGTGAGCAACGGTCGCTGCTGTTGCGAAGAGCAGACCCGTTGTTAAAAGTTTTAATGATTTCACGTTGCATATCCCTTTAATAATACAAGCGGTCGGAGTTTACTCGCCCGCCCCGCTTACCTCAAATTCTTTACTTCCGCTGACAATATTTAACCGCTTAACCTCACATCCGCAGGTGACAAGCTGCTGACAGTCCGATGACACCCCCGTGAAGCCAGCAAATTTATTGTGCTTTAAGTGGCGGTATTTTTTGATGAGTTATTGATATGTCATTGAAATTGAATTTTGTCGGCATGCAAGTTTTGCAAATGCCATCTACGCTTAAATTCAGAAGGTGTCAAAGCTGTACATGTTATCCATTCCTCCCCCGGAAACCTGGCATAAGGGTTGCTGGAGAAGGAGTGAGCGTCGTTCAGCTGATCCCTTCCGGGAGCCTCTATTACATATACGAACGGCTCTCATCCTGTGCTAAAAAACGAAAGGACGGCATGCCATGAATATATTCGATCACTATCGCCAGCGTTATGAAGCTGCCAAGGACGAAGAGTTCACACTGCAGGAATTTCTTGCCATCTGTAAACAAGATCGCAGTGCCTATGCTAACGCGGCAGAACGCCTGCTAATGGCCATTGGCGAACCTGTCATGGTCGACACTGCGCACGAGCCCCGGCTGTCCCGTCTATTTTCGAACCGGGTGGTTGCACGCTACCCGGCGTTTGAAGAGTTTTACGGTATGGAAGACGCTATCGAACAGATCGTCGCCTACCTGAAGCACGCCGCTCAGGGTCTGGAAGAGAAGAAACAGATCCTCTATTTACTCGGCCCTGTGGGCGGCGGTAAATCTTCTCTGGCTGAAAGACTGAAATCACTGATGCAGCGCGTGCCGATTTACGTGCTGAGTGCCAACGGCGAACGCAGCCCGGTCAACGATCATCCGCTGTGTCTGTTTAACCCGCAGGAAGACGCGCAAATTCTCGAGAAAGAGTACGGCGTCCCTAACCGCTACCTGGGCACCATCATGTCACCGTGGGCGGCGAAGCGTCTGAATGAGTTTGGTGGCGACATCACCAAGTTCCGCGTGGTGAAAGTGTGGCCATCGATTCTGGCGCAGATTGCGATTGCTAAAACTGAACCCGGCGATGAGAACAACCAGGATATCTCCGCGCTGGTCGGGAAAGTGGACATCCGCAAACTGGAAAACCACGCCCAGAACGATCCGGATGCTTATGGCTATTCCGGCGCGCTGTGCCGTGCCAACCAGGGGATTATGGAATTCGTCGAGATGTTTAAAGCGCCGATTAAGGTGCTGCACCCTCTGCTGACGGCGACTCAGGAAGGAAACTATAACGGCACCGAAGGGATTTCTGCCCTGCCGTTCAACGGTATTATCCTGGCGCACTCCAACGAATCTGAGTGGGTGACCTTCCGTAACAACAAAAACAACGAGGCGTTCCTTGACCGTGTGTATATCGTCAAAGTGCCTTATTGCCTGCGGATCTCCGAAGAGATCAAGATTTACGAAAAACTGCTCAATCACAGTGAGCTGACCCACGCACCGTGTGCGCCGGGCACGCTGGAAACGCTGTCCCGTTTCTCGATCCTGTCGCGCCTGAAAGAGCCGGAAAACTCCAGCATCTACTCGAAAATGCGCGTCTATGACGGTGAAAGCCTGAAAGACACCGATCCGAAAGCGAAATCCTACCAGGAGTATCGCGATTACTCGGGCGTGGACGAAGGGATGAACGGCCTCTCCACCCGCTTTGCGTTCAAAATTCTCTCCCGTGTGTTCAACTTCGACCATGCGGAAGTGGCGGCCAACCCGGTGCATCTGTTCTACGTGCTGGAGCAGCAGATTGAACGTGAGCAGTTCCCGCAGGAGCAGGCAGAACGCTATCTGGAATTCCTCAAAGGTTATCTGATCCCGAAATACGCCGAGTTCATCGGCAAAGAGATCCAGACCGCCTACCTGGAATCCTACTCTGAGTACGGACAGAACATTTTTGACCGTTATGTCACCTACGCAGATTTCTGGATCCAGGATCAGGAGTACCGCGACCCGGATACCGGTCAGCTGTTTGACCGTGAATCCCTGAATGCGGAACTGGAAAAAATTGAAAAGCCTGCCGGGATCAGCAACCCGAAAGACTTCCGCAACGAAATCGTCAATTTCGTGCTGCGCGCCAGAGCCAACAACAGCGGACGTAACCCGAACTGGACCAGCTACGAAAAACTGCGCACGGTTATTGAGAAGAAAATGTTCTCCAATACCGAAGAGCTGCTGCCGGTGATTTCGTTTAACGCCAAAACCTCAACCGATGAGCAGAAAAAGCACGACGATTTTGTCGACCGGATGATGGAGAAAGGCTATACCCGCAAACAGGTCCGTCTGCTGTGTGAATGGTATCTGCGTGTGCGTAAGTCGTCATAACAGCCACAAAATGCCCGGTAGCGCCTGCGTTACCGGGTTGATAACGACAAGTGCGGGTTGGCAAATGCAGTACGGGAGGGGAATATGACCTGGTTCATAGACCGGCGCCTGAACGGTAAGAATAAAAGCGCGGTGAACCGCCAGCGCTTCTTGCGCCGTTATAAAGCGCAGATAAAACAGTCGATCTCCGAAGCCATTAACAAGCGTTCGGTGACCGATATCGACAGCGGCGAGTCCGTTTCCATTCCGACGGATGACATCAGCGAACCGATGTTTCATCAGGGACGGGGCGGCCTGCGCCACCGCGTTCACCCTGGTAACGATCACTTTGTGCAAAACGACCGCATCGAGCGCCCTCAGGGCGGAGGCGGCGGTGGCGGAAGCGGCCAGGGTCAGGCGAGCCCGGACGGTGAAGGTCAGGATGAGTTTGTCTTCCAGATTTCCAAGGACGAATATCTGGATTTGCTGTTTGAAGATTTGGCGCTGCCAAACCTGAAGAAAAACCAGCATCGCCAGCTTACTGAGTACAAAACGCACCGCGCTGGCTTCACCGCCAACGGTGTTCCAGCCAATATCAGCGTGGTCCGCTCGCTGCAAAACTCACTGGCTCGCCGCACGGCGATGACTGCTGGCAAGCGGCGTGAGCTGCGTGAACTGGAGGCGAGTCTGGATACCGTCGCCAAAAGTGAACCTGCCCAGTTGCTGGAAGAGGAACGCCTGCGTCGGGAAATTGCCGAGCTGCGGGCCAAAATCGAAAAAGTGCCGTTCATCGACACCTTCGATCTGCGTTACAAGAACTACGAGCGACGTCCGGAGCCTTCCAGCCAGGCCGTGATGTTCTGCCTGATGGACGTATCCGGTTCGATGGATCAGGCCACCAAGGACATGGCGAAACGCTTTTACATCCTGCTCTATCTGTTCCTGAGCCGGACCTATAAAAACGTGGAAGTGGTCTATATCCGCCACCATACCCAGGCGAAAGAAGTGGATGAGCACGAGTTCTTCTACTCGCAGGAAACCGGCGGGACTATCGTATCCAGCGCGCTGAAGCTGATGGATGAAGTGGTGAAAGAGCGCTATGACCCGGCGCAGTGGAATATCTACGCCGCGCAGGCTTCCGACGGTGACAACTGGGCCGATGACTCACCGCTGTGCCATGAAATTCTGGCGAAGAAAATTCTGCCAGTGGTGCGTTATTACAGCTATATCGAGATCACCCGTCGCGCGCATCAGACGCTGTGGCGGGAATATGAGCATTTGCAGTCGATGTTTGAAAACTTCGCTATGCAGCATATTCGCGATCAGGAAGATATTTATCCTGTGTTCCGCGAGCTGTTCCACAAGCAGGGTTCACCTGTCAGCTAACCTCCGTCGGCCAGGGAGTTTTCTCTGGCCGATTTTTTCCACTGTTGCTCGCTCCGCCTTACGGGACTATGCTGACTGCCTGGTTTTTTTACTGGAGTCACCATGTCTGAGATCGCCTCCCGCAACGTTCATCAACATCTTCTTGAAGTACTGGATAACGAACAGGCCCGCTTTCGGGTGATGGAGCATGAAGCCATTGGCAAATGCGAAGCCGTGTCTGAGATCCGCGGCACGGCCCTGGGTCAGGGTGCAAAAGCGCTGCTGTGCAAAGTGAAAGGTAACGGAGTGAAGCAGCACGTGCTGGCCATTCTGGCCGCCGATCAACAGGCTGATTTGCAGCGCCTGGCGCAGCATCTTGGTGGGCTGAAGGCGTCGCTGGCAAGCCCGGCTGAAGTGGATGAACTGACCGCCTGCGTGTTTGGCGCGATCCCGCCGTTCAGCTTCCATCCTTCTTTAAAGCTGGTGGCCGATCCGCTGCTGTTTGAACGCTACGATGAAATTGCTTTTAACGCCGGGCTGCTGGAGAAATCCATCATCATGGATACCCAGGATTACCTGCGTATTGCCAAACCGGAACTCGCCGTTTTCCGCCGGGAAAACGAAGCTTAACTGCGGCGTTCCAGAAACAGCACCGAGGCAATCAGCACCAAAGCCACAGCGAAGAACGCTGAGGAAATCAGGATTGTCTCGGTCAACATAGGATCGTTCATCGTCACACCTCTATAACCACATTCCGGCTGACTCTACTTTTCCCCTCTTTGATGACAGCAGAATGACATCCAGCCGCTGATGAAAAATAATCCTGCCGATAACCCTTTTTCTGCGTAAAGTAAGCAGGCTTACTTTTTTTTACTTCTGGCAAGGATACCCACATGTTAGATCCCACCCTGCTGATACTGCTGGGGCTGGCAGCGCTCGGCTTTATCAGTCATAACACCACGGTTGCCGTCTCGATTCTGGTGCTGATTATTATCCGCGTCACTCCGCTAAGTACCTTTTTTCCCTGGATTGAACGTCAGGGCCTGAGCGTCGGTATTATTATTCTGACTATCGCGGTGATGGCTCCCATTGCCAGCGGCACTCTGCCCGCTTCCACGCTTCTGCATTCGTTCGTTAACTGGAAATCTCTGGTGGCGATTGCCGTCGGGGTTTTTGTTTCCTGGCTGGGTGGCCGGGGAGTACAGCTGATGGGAACACAGCCGCACCTGGTAGCCGGACTGCTGGTGGGAACGGTGCTTGGCGTGGCGCTGTTTCGCGGAGTGCCCGTCGGGCCGCTTATCGCCGCCGGGATTGTCTCGCTGTTTATTGGGAAGACGTAACCAGCGTCGTCAGGTAACGCCCTGGCGTCTGTCCCAGGCCTTTACGGAACATGGTGATAAACGCCGTCGTGGAGTCGTAGCCCAGCGAATGCGCTGCCTGCTGCACCGTTTGCCCGCGGATCAGCAGCTGCAGCGCCAGGATCAGCTGTAGCTGATGACGCCAGCGGCGGAAGCTCAGGCCGGTTTCTTTCACCACCAGCCGCGCCAGATTACGCTCGCTCATGGCAAACCGGCTTGCCCACTGCCCCAGCGTTTGCCACTCCGCAGGCTTAGCCGCCATGGTTTCCACCATGGTGCGGATTTTAGGATGGGCAGAAACCGGCAGCTGAAGCTGCTCCTGCGGCTGTTGCGGTAACTCATCGAACAAGACCTGCACCAGCCGCTGTGTCACTTCTGCTTTCAGCTCACAGCCCTGCCGTTCCGTCAGCTTAAGGATCAGCTCACGCACCAGCGGTGAGATTTTCAACGTACAGCAGTGGTCCGGCATTGCCGCCGCACCCGGTTCAATAAACAGAAAACACAGCCTGGCGCCGGGCGTGGCGCTGTTGCTGTGCGGCACGCTGCCGGGGATCCACACCGCATACTGCGGCGGTACCATCCACATGGCGTTTTCCACCTCGCAGGTAATGGCCCCGTGCAGCGCGAGGATCAACTGGCCTTTGCGATGCTGGTGGATGGGAATGAACTGTTCATCGGCCACCACCTGAATGTGAAAAGCCACCGCCGCATCGTGCTGGTTGTCTGGCTCGTAGCCACCAAGGCCTAATCCTTTCATAACCTGCTTTGTCCGATATTAGCGATTAATTGTCATTGTAGCTTGATTTCATCACGGTGGAAAAAGGCTATTGTTATCACTCCTTAGAATGATTGAGAACACCATGAGTACGACCACCATCGCTTCCCGCCGGAACCTGCTGCTGATTGCCGGGATCCTGCTTATCGCTACTTCACTGCGCGTTATCTTTACCGGGGCCGCCCCCCTGCTTGACAACATTCGTGCCGACTATGGCCTGACGACGGCCCAGACCGGGCTGTTGACCACCCTGCCTTTGCTTGCCTTTGGCCTGATATCTCCCCTCGCCGCCGGGTTTGCCCGTCGCTTCGGCATGGAAAGAAGCCTCTTTGGTGCCTTGCTTCTGATGTGCGCCGGGATTGCCGTGCGTTCACTGCCTTCCCCGGTGATGCTGTATGTTGGTACCGCGATCCTCGGCGCGGGGATCGCATTGGGTAACGTTTTGCTGCCAGGGCTTATCAAGCGTGATTTCTCCGGCCACGTCGCCAAAATGGTCGGCGCATATTCCCTGACAATGGGCGGCGCTGCGGCCCTGGGCTCTGCGCTGGTGGTTCCGCTGGCTCTGAGCGGCTTAGGCTGGCACGGTGCGCTGCTGGCGCTGATGGTCTTCCCGCTGATTGGTCTGATTGCCTGGCTGCCGCAGTGGCGCAACCACACGCCTGCGCCGCTGACCAATGCCCGTAGTCTGCACGATAAAGGGATCTGGCGCTCGGCGCTGGCCTGGCAGGTAACGCTGTTCCTCGGCATCAACTCGCTGGTGTATTACGTGATCATTGGCTGGCTGCCCGCCATTTTGATTAGCCACGGCTACAGCGAATCTCAGGCTGGCTCCCTGCACGGCCTGCTGCAGCTGGCGACCGCTGCGCCGGGTCTGCTGATCCCGCTGGTGCTGCACAAGCTGAAAGACCAGAAAGGTATTGCGATTGCGGTGGCCCTGATGTGTGCCGTGAGCGCGATAGGCTACTGGCTGCTGCCAGAACAAGCCGTGATATGGACGCTGATTTTTGGTTTTGGCTCCGGCGCAACCATGATCCTCGGCCTGACATTTATCGGTCTACGAGCAGGTTCAGCGCATCAGGCCGCCGCGCTTTCAGGCATGGCGCAGTCCGTGGGCTATCTGCTGGCAGCCTGTGGACCTCCGCTGATGGGTAAAATTCATGACGTCAGCGGCGACTGGCACCTGCCGCTGATAGCCATTGCGATTATTTCACTGCTGATGGCGGTGTTTGGCGGACTGGCCGGACGCGCGCGGGAGATTGGCGGAAGATAAAATAATGCCCGGCGGCGCAAGCTTGCCGGACCTACAGAACCACTGGCTTATTGTAGGTCCGGTAAGGCAATAGCCGCCACCGGGCAATCATTCACCGGGCAAAAATCAGTTAACCGCAGCCCGAAGGAAAGCGTGAACCAGCGGTGCAGGACGCCCGGCAAGCGCATTGCGCTCGTGCTGGAACAGCGTGCCGACAAAGAAAGGATGCGTCACTAACTCCACCGCGCGGATCTCCCCTTCTTCATCCCAGCCGGTCACGCGCAGCGCGCCCTCTTCCAGCTCTTTGGCAAACTCCGCAGAAATGCCGTAGTTGCAGTGATAACCCTCTTCAATGCTGAGACGTCCATAGGCTTTGGCAATCAGCGTATTCGCCCGCAGCTCAATATGGTCTGTTTTCTCCACCAGCGAACAGGTCAGCGGCGCAATCACCATCCGTCCTTCGTTATCCGTTTCGGCATGTGCCGCATCGTTCCAGCCCAGCACATTACGGGCATACTCAATAATCGCGTGCTGAAAACCGCCACAGGTACCAAGAAATGGAATACTGTTTTCGCGGGCGTAGCGGATAGCGGTGAATGCCCCTTCCGCATGCTGATAAGGGCTTGCCGGAACCACCCAAATCGCGTCATAGCCCACTAAATCTTCCGCGCTGTTGATGTCAGCGGTGGCAATCCAGTCGTAGTCTGCGGCCACGTCGAGTACCGCTACGGCATCATCAATGGCAAGAGGAATGGCCTGATGGGCAAGCACATCGGCATTGAAGTCGCCCACAAGGGCAATGCGCAGGGTCGTTTTCAGGGGAGAGTGTTCCATTGGGGATCCTTATGAAGACAATGAACGGGCACATAAGGAACCTCAGACTACCCGGATTTTCCCCTAAGAACAATCCCCTGAAATGGCGGGGAGTGGGCGTTCCTATTCTGTCGGGAACGTACTATCCTGTTGAAAAGGCAGCAGGAGGAAAAGGAATGATCCAGTGCAAACGTGTCTACGACCCGCTATCCGCCGACGATGGCTATCGCGTTCTGGTCGACAGGCTTTGGCCGCGCGGCATCCGCAAGGAGGATTTGATCTACGATGAGTGGTGCAAAACGCTCACGCCCTCTTCTGAGCTGCGTAAGGCTTTTCACAGTGAAGTGATCGATTTCGCCACATTTTGTCAGCATTACCGCGACGAGCTAAGACAGAACGTGGCTGAAGGAGAGCGGCTGGCAGAAATTGCCGGGCGGCAGACGGTCACTCTGCTGTATGCCGCTAAAAACCAGCAGCAGAACCATGCGCTGGTGCTGGCAGACTGGCTGAACGGCCTTACTCCATAATTTTTTCCAGCTCATCGGCTGGCAGCGCGTCCGGGGTTAAGGGCAGCAGATGCTCCGGACGCACAAACGCATAGCCTTCCTGCCCGTCAACGGAATGGATATTGCCCGTCACCAGCCACAACGCGCGCTGCGCCTGCTGAGGTAATTCAGTCACCACACCATTTACCGGGTTCAGCACGCGCTCGCCTGGCTGGCACAGCGCAAATAAAGAAACGGACTTCCCGATATTTGCCCGGCCGGAGGTGGTACGGGCACCAATAATCATCGCGAGGGTGCCCGGTTTTAACTGAATCATGCTGCTCTCACTCACACTGAAATTAAGATTAATCTTAAGTCCAGTTTATCCTGGAGAGCCGGGGACTGTCACGACTGGGAATGATCCCGGCGAAATAATGTCCATTCGTCGATAGTCTCACCGCCCGGTAATTTGCAGTCAGCACGCTCGCCCTGTGCAGTTTTCACCGTCACCCGGGTTCCGCCTTTTTGCTGGCAATACACTGCAGCAGGGTTCGCCATGCCTATATTTGGCGGCGGCGGTGCATCATTTTGCTGTGCTGCGCACCCGGCCAACAGCAGCGGGAGCATTATTCCGGCATATTTCTTCACAGTACGTCCTTAGAGAAGTGGTTTGGCTTTAATCTCCACTATTTCTTCATTTTCACTGCACTTTTGCAAATTAAATTCAGAGTGTTCTCGCAATGACCAGAGAACAGATCATTCCATAATCAATGAGTTTTCCCCGCCTTCCCCGGCGGGGCTTTTTTTACCTCAATATTCATCGCATTCTCGCCCATTCGATGTATAAAATTTGATGTATTCATGGTTTACTATGGAGATATAGCCGATCTTTTCAGCGTAGCGTGCAGCTCGTTCTCATCATTGCACGGGAGTTTCAGGTCATGTCAGATATTATTCTTGCCCGCGTATCGCAAACCCTCGCGACAGAACAATCACTCGAAAGCCTTGTGCGTCAACTGCTTGAGATGCTCGAGCTGGTCACGCATATGGAGTCGACCTACCTGACCCGGGTGGATAACAGCACTCGCCTGCAGCACGTGGTGTATGCCCGTAATACCGGCGACATGCAGATCCCGGAAGGCCATTCCCTGCCCTGGGAAAATTCACTTTGTAAGCGCGCCGTCGACGAAGACCGCCTGTTCAGCAACGACGTCGACACCCGCTGGGCCGAATGTGAAGCGGCACAGGCGATTGGCATTAAAACCTTTTTCACCACGCCGGTGCATCTTGCCGATGGCTCATTCTACGGCACGCTGTGCGCCTCCAGCCGCGAGCGGCACAGTTTCAATATCAACAGTGAACACGTGCTGGATTTGTTCGCCAGCCTGATTGCCCGTTATATCGAAAAAGAGTCACTGGTGGCGCAGCTGCGGGAAGCGAACGCCGCGCTGGTAGCCTATTCCTATACCGATGAGCTGACGGGTCTGGCGAACCGCCGCGCCGTGTATGAACAACTGGATGCGCTTTTTAACGACGCGCGCCAACACCAGTCGAGAGTGCTGGTGGCCTTTATCGATCTTGATGACTTCAAAGAGATCAACGATGTGCACGGCCATCAGGCGGGCGACGAGTTTTTAATTCAGGTAGGTCAGCGTTTGGGTTCGGTGATGAGCCACGATGATATTGTTGGCCGCCTGGGCGGTGATGAGTTTCTGGTCGCCTGCGAAATCTCCACCGGGATACAGAAAGCGGCATTTCTGGAACAGCTTTACCGACAGATTAAAGGTCATTACCAGCTGGGCGATCATCATCTGCATTATCCCGGTGCCAGCATCGGCATTATTGATGCAGACCCGAGAGCGATGGATGCCGAAAGCGCCATTCAGGCGGCAGATGCCGCCATGTATCTCGATAAAAAAGCGCGTCAGAGAGTCAGCGTCGCCTCGTAGCGCGCCTGCTTCATCCGGTACATATCGGCATCGGCCTGCTGCAGGGCCGTGTCTAAATCTTCCTGGAACTCCGCCACGCCCCAGGATACCGACAGCGGCACGCTTTCGCCATTCACCAGAAACGCCTGTGAAGCGAGATCTTTCGCAATCCGGGCAATCACAATCTTCGCCACCTCAACCGGGGCATCTTTCAGCAGGATCACAAATTCGTCCCCGCCCGTGCGGATCACCACATCTTTCCCGCGCACGTTAGACATCATGCTGTGCGCGATGATTTGCAGTGCCCTGTCTCCCGCCAGATGTCCCCAGGTATCGTTAATCGACTTAAATTTGTTGCAGTCCATCAGGATCGCTACGGAAAATTCAGCTTTTCGCTCGCGAATAAAATCGAGAATTTTGCGCGTGAAGCAGCCAGTCAGTGGATCGCTATAAACCTTAATATCATAAAGGTTTAAGCGGCGGCGAAGCCCCAGCGCCAGCAAAAGAAAAACGAATGGCGCGAGGATGATTGCGATCCACGCCGACGAGTCCCGGATAACAAACAGATAGACCGGCAGCGAGTAACGTAGCTGATATTTATCCGACAGGCTAAGCGTATCGACATCATTCATCCAGAAGCAGGTCTGGGTCAGACAGAGCGATTTTCGCGTCGGCGTGTTAACAATATCAACCATCAACGCCGCAGGGATATTGCCATCAAAGGCGTTCAACAGCGTCTCACGTAATTCACTGAGTGAGTGATCGTACAGCAAATAGCCAACAATCCGGTCGCTCACTTCGGCACCGGATAAATCATAGATATAGCTGACCACGCTATAGGCCGTTTCGCCGGTGATTTTGTCCGTATAAAAATTGGTGAAGCTGTCCGCTTTCTGTCTGATATCTTTGCTTAGCAGGCGATTATAGAACGACTCCGGCGCCTTGAAAAAATCCTCCTGGTCGCTCGCCATTTGCGAATCCGAAAAATTAAATACCTTCGAGTCCGTGGGCATAAACCAGTAAAACCAGGAAGCATCATGAGCGATTATGTAGCGATGAGCATCAAAACGCCCGGGATTGAGCGCATTGATTTTATTGCGGATAAATTCAGCGGCGGAGAACATGCAGCTCGCATTTAAATCCTGAGTCCTGGCGATAAGCGTCCCGGTTTGCGGATCGAGATGACCGTTATCGCCGTTAATGGCCCAGGCGTTGTCGCCGCGGGGTTTAAATCCAGATAACCCGCCGCATTCGCTGGTGCCACGGATCTGCTGATAGCGCATTCCTGTGGCATCGGCTATCAGTTCATTATCGTTAAACACCGTCGTCATTTGCGTGACCAGGGAGTTCATCCCCTCGTTGACATCGGTCATCCGCTTTTGATGAGCGAATAAAACATAGAGGGTCACGGATAACAGCGTGATCACTGCTGAAATCAGCAGAGCCTGGCGTTTCCTGAGCGCATCCTGGACATTCTTCACAACTGCACCACTGACAAAGATAACCTTAAATAAACCGGTACAATTTAACGGAGATCGGGCCAGTTTGCTATCAGGTCAGCCTACGCAGTTAAGACGACTTCTCCGTATCACGGAAAATAAACCGCAGAGGGATCGCGCAAAGCAGGGTAAACACGGTGCTGTAGACGACAATCCGCGCCCCTTCTATCAACAGCATTGAGGTTGGCCAACTACTGTATTGTAACTCCTCGTCGGACACAGGATTGCCCAGTGTCACATGGCTGACTACCAGCAAAGCAATGACAAAAATGCTGATAACGGCCAAAAGAAAACCCTTTCTTTTCTTAGTGTTGAACTGTTCTCGTGCCACGCTGCCCTCCCTGACTCATCTTCTTCTACTTTTAACATTAAAGTAACCAGACAGATATGACTTTATGCTGCCAGTCTGCCGTTGGACGATTTTTTAACCTGGTCGGTCACTCTCTCCCGACCCTGAGCCACCACTACGGTGGCTATGATTTATACTAAATTGCTGCGCCCCCATTTTTTAGCCTGGGGTCAGACGCTCTCTCACTAAGGAGGTACCTGATGGGACTTTTAAGCTTTGTTAAAGAAGCAGGTGAAAAACTTTGGGACTCAGTGACCGGCCATAATGGCGCTGAGCAGAGTAAAAAGCTTGAAACGCACGTGAACGATTTAGGCATTCCAGGGGCCGAAAATATCAAAGTGGACGTGGCGGATGATGGAACCGCGACGGTGTCCGGTGACGGACTGAGCCAGGAGGCGAAAGAGAAAATCCTGGTGGCAATAGGCAACGTCGCAGGGATCTCCCAGGTCAACGACAGCATGGCTACCGCGCAGCCTGGAGAAGAAAGCCGCTACTACACTGTCAAATCTGGCGATACGCTAAGCGCGATCTCAAAAACCGAGTACGGCACCCCCAACAAGTACCAACGTATTTTCGAAGCCAATAAACCTATGCTCAAACATCCTGACAAAATCTATCCCGGTCAGGTGTTGATTATCCCTAACAAACCTTGAGGTATTGAAAGATGAGCCTATTCGATCAGGTTGCAGGTATGTTTGGCGGTCAGGAGGGGAAAGCCGGTACCTACACGGCTATCCTGGCCTGGATTGAAGAACAGGGCGGGATTTCAGCGCTGATGGAAAAATTCCAGCAGGGCGGACTGGGTTCGGTAATTGAGTCCTGGGTCAGCAACGGCAGTAATCAACCCGTCTCGCCTGAAGCCATCACCAGCGCGCTGGGATCTCCTGCGATAGCCGATCTGGCAGCGAAATTAGGCATTGACCCGCAGGCCGCCTCAAACCTTATCGCTGAACATTTGCCGAAAGTTGTCGATACGCTCTCCCCCGACGGCCAGGTTAACGATCAGCAGGATCTGCTGTCGGAAGGGCCTGGGCTGCTGAAAGGGAAACTGTTTAGCTAATTTCTGTTAAGTTTTTGTGTAAAACAGGAACCTAAGGTTCCTGTTTTCTTGTCATTTTCATTCGACGTGATGGCAGACAGCTCAATCTCTTAGAAAAGTAAAAAAGAACAGGACTTTGGCAGTCATTTCCCATACAATGCCGCCAAAAATTTTAACAGGGACGATTCTGGTGAGTGCGAGATTTCTTTGCTGCTATTTTCTTTCTATTCTTTTTTCCTCATTTGCTATTAACTACTCTTTTGGATACGGTGGCGCAAAAGGACTTGATATAGTATTTGTCGCCTTAATATTGATCGCAGTCTCACTTTATCCTAAATTACAGAAACTGTTTCTGACACCCGTTTTATTATTGCTGGCCATTTATTTCCCTGTCGGCTACCTGTATGGACAGCCCTCTCTTGCCATCACCGCGTCACTTTTGCAGACTAACCATCGTGAGTCGATTGAGTTTTTTAAGTCAATGCCATTGTATAGTTACGCGCTTCCGGCCATCATTGCTTTGGCATTTTACTTATTGAGCAAGTTCACCTGGGAAGTACATGCAAAACCTACCACCAAAAAAGCTTACATGCTGGTGTTAGTCATTTTCATCAGTGCGCTGGGTGTGCGTGGTAAGCTTGAAAATATAAAAGCCGTAAATTTCTTCACCAGCATTGCTAACTCATTCAGTGCTTATTCACAGCAAATTGAGCAATTGAATTCCGGAAACAGCAATGCTCAATGGAACATTGCTTATGATAATAATAAAAAAGAGAATATTGTTATTATTATTGGTGAAAGTATGCGGGCAGACTACATGTCTGTTTTCGGCTACCTCCTACCAACAACCCCATTTCTGGACACGGTGAAGGGCACATTCTACAGAAACTATATTTCTACAGCCTCCAACACATTTCTTTCATTACCAAGAACTCTGGCATTAAGCTCCGGCAGCCAAGTTGATATGTCGTACAATGTCGTCAACCTGGCAAAGCAGGCTGGATTTGAAACATTCTGGCTTTCCAATCAAGGAATGTTAGGGGATTTCGACTTACCTACATCCAGGATCTCCACCTACAGCGATCGCCAGAACTTCCTGAAAAAGGGCGACTTCGAGTCACTGAATACGGATGATAACGAGCTGCTGCCACTCCTGAAAAATGCCTTATCAACTCCCGGTAGCCAACATAAACTCGTCGTGATGCATATTATGGGTTCTCACCCTCAGTTCAGCGATCGACTGAATGGAGAAAAGCCGACTTTCTCCAACCCTAACCATGATATTGCGAGCTATATTTCCACCTACCGAAAAACCGATAGTTTTATCAAAAGTACCTATGAGATGCTCACTCGCAGAAATGAGCCTTTTAAACTCATTTATTTTTCAGATCATGGACTGTCAAAAAGAGACATCAACGGTACATTTTATCTCCGCCATGGCTCAGATATGAAACAAAACTATCATGTGCCTTTGCTGGTTCTGTCCGATACCGACACCAGTAGACAATTTATTGACACTCCCAAAAGTGCCTATGATTTTATTTCATTTTTCGCTGAGGAAGCAGGGATACAAGTACTAGAGCCAAAGCTTAATCGTTGGGATGAGAACGCTGGCGAAATGAGAGTCTTTAACGGTAATGATATGGTGCCATATAGTGATTTAGGGGATGAGCCAGCCGTTACCCTGCAATAAGCATTGCACGGGTGGTTTGAATAGCAAGCCGGCGGCAAGCTCAATAAAAAAACGGAAACCCTCGGGCTTCCGTTTTTCACATCCGTCATCCTGGTCACAAGCTCATCCGGATGTTTGTGGATGAGTGACTTTTGGCTTAGCGAAATACCTCCGCATTACCCATCCATAAGCTGGAGTCACCCGCTGTATTTAGCGCAACAACCCTGAGTTTACTACCGCCCAGCTCTGCGCTCTTCTCCTGCAATTTGCGTACGGCATCATCCGAACTGCCCCTTACACCGCTGATCGACACAGTGCCAATCTTCACTTCTTTAGCGGCCATCTGGCTGCTTATCACTTCGGGTTTTTCGGCGGAGAATGCGGCCGTGGAGACTAACAGGCACAGAGCCGTAAAGACTGACGAGACTAATTTCTTCATGTTGAACTTTCCTTTTCGCTGTTGGATAGCAGGATTATTCACGTTTTTCAAAGAGTAAACGTCAGTCAGCGGAAAGGATGGTTAAAGATTAGTGGGAAATTGAGGAGAGAATATTACAGAATGCTGCACTCTTTCAGTCTCCCGCCTGAATGCCTACCGCCGCCACGGCGGTATCAGCCACATTTATAGCTGTAAAAGACACAACTCCGGGCTAAGCATTTTCCCCCTGGCGCCGTGCGCTACTATGGCCGCGAAATTGCTTTCAGGAGTCACTGTCACATGATGAGCCCTATCGATCTTCTTCTGCCGGATAAATTCCACCACGCCAACAACATTCCGCTTCTGTTAACCGGAACAGGAGCCTGCCAATGATTTTCGTCGTAACGAAAGACGCCTTTCTCTTCCAGGGAATAACGCAGCTGCTGAACGATGAGCCGTTCACCTACCTCAGCGCGGTTTCCGAACTCGGCCACCACACGCTGGATGCCTCATCGAGAGTCATTATTGATGTGTTTCATAACAACGTCATCAATGATGATTCATTGCAGGTTTTAACCTCTCTGCAGGTCAGCAGCATTATTATCCTTGCGCCTTTTCACATCAGTAAAATAAAAAGCGTGTCGCCGCTGTATTTCGTTAGCCGAAAGATCCCCATTAACCGCTGGCAGGCGCTGTTAACCAACCGCTTTGCTGCCTATCAAAAACCCAGGATCGGGTTTTCACACAACCAGTTCAAAATAGTCAGCCATCTCTTACACCAGCAGGATCCGAACGAGATTACCTCGGCGCTGAATATTTCACGGCAAACGCTGCGCAGCCAGAAATTTAACATCATGCTGAAGTTAAGACTCCGCAGAATGAGCGACATCGTGACGCTCAACATCTCGCCCTACTTCTAGAACGTGTCGGCCCTTCACCCTTACCCGCTCTGCCCGGCGGGCCCTTTGCATTAATTGTCAACGCTGTTACCGGAGTCGCCTTCTATGGCCAACTTTTTTATCGAACGCCCCGTCTTTGCATGGGTTCTCGCCCTTATTCTGATGCTTGCGGGGGTCATGGCCATCACCACCTTGCCCGTCTCCCAGTATCCACAGATTGCGCCACCCACCATCACCATCAGCGCGGCCTACCCCGGTGCCGATGCGGCCACGGTCCAGGGGGCCGTCACCCAGGTTATTGAGCAGAACATGAACGGGCTCGATGGCCTGATGTATATGTCCTCCACCAGCGACGCCGCCGGAAACGCCGCCATCACGCTGACCTTTACGACCGGGACGGACCCCGATATCGCCCAGGTGCAGGTGGAAAATAAGCTGCAACTCGCGGTGCCATCCCTGCCCCAGGAGGTTCAGCAGCAGGGGATTAGCGTCAGCAAATCCGGCAGCAGCATTTTGCTGGTGGCCGCCTTTATTTCCGACAACGACAGCCTCAGCCAGTACGACATCGCCGATTACGTCGCCTCCAACCTCAAGGATCCGCTGAGCCGCCTTCCCGGCGTCGGCAGCATTCAACTCTTCGGTTCCCCTTACGCCATGCGCGTGTGGCTCAACCCGGTGAAACTCAACCAGTTTCAGCTTCAGCCCCAGGACGTTATTGCGCAGATTCAGGCACAGAATAATCAGGTTTCCGGCGGGCAGCTCGGCGGCGCGCCCCAGCCGGACAATCAACAGCTGAACGCCTCGATTGTGGTGCAGACCCGATTACAAAACGTGGAGGAGTTTGGCAATATTCTGCTGAAGGTACGTCAGGACGGCTCGCACGTGCTGCTGCGCGACGTCGCACGGATTGAGCTCGGGGCAGAGAGCTACGGGACTCTCGCCCGCTACAACGGCAAGCCAGCCGCCGGGATTGCGATCAAGCTCGCCACGGGAGCCAATGCGCTCGATACCGCCAGGCTTGTCCGGGGCGAAATCGCCAGCCTCTCCCCGTGGTTTCCCGCCAGTATGCAGGTGGTCTATCCGTACGACACAACGCCCTTCGTGAAAATTTCCATTGAGGGAGTGGTGAAAACGCTGATTGAGGCCGTGGCCCTGGTATTCCTCGTGATGTACCTGTTCCTGCAAAACCTGCGCGCTACGCTGATCCCCACCCTGGCCGTACCGGTGGTGATCCTCGGGACGTTCGCCGTGCTGGCGATCGCGGGCTTTACCCTCAACACCCTGACCCTGTTTGGCATGGTGCTGGCGATTGGCCTGCTGGTCGACGATGCGATCGTGGTGGTGGAGAACGTCGAGCGTGTCATTCAGGAGGAACATCTGTCCCCCCGCGAGGCGACCCACAAATCAATGAGCCAAATTCAGGGAGCGCTGGTGGGCATTGCCGTGGTGCTTGCGGCGGTGTTCATCCCGATGGGGCTGCTTGGCGGCTCTACCGGAGAGATTTACCGTCAGTTCTCCGTGACGATTGTTGCCGCGATGATCCTGTCGGTACTGACCGCCATGAGTTTCACTCCGGCGCTGTGCGCCACGCTGCTCAAATCCGCCCCTGAAGGAGGCCACCAACCTCACCCTTTTTTCGACCGCTTTAACCGCTTTTTCGACCGCGCCACCCAGCACTATACCGACAGCACCCGCCGCATCTTGCTGCGCACCGGGCGCTATATGGTGGTCTATCTCGCCATTGTCCTCGGGATGGGCGTGCTGTTTCTGCGCTTGCCGACCTCCTTTTTACCTGAAGAGGATCAGGGTGTGCTGCTGACGATGGCCCAGCTGCCGCCGGGCGCAACGCTGTCCGCGACGAGCCGCGTTCTGCATGAGGTCAGCGACTACTACCTGACGCAGGAGAAAGACAACGTACAGTCGGTATTTACCGTCGGCGGCTTCGGCTTCAGCGGCCAGGGACAAAACAACGGTCTGGCGTTTATCAGCCTGAAACCCTGGTCGCAGCGCAGCGCCGAAGCCGACAGCGTCGGGGCCATCCTCGGTCGGGCGACGCTGGCCCTGAGCGCCATCAAGCAGGCTATCGTCTACCCTTTCAACCTGCCAGCGGTGCCGGAGCTGGGCACCGCTGCCGGGTTTGATATGGAGCTGGTCGATCGGGCAAACCTGGGCCATGCCGCAATGATGCAGGCCCGCAACCAGCTGCTGTGAATGGCGGCGCAGTCGCCCGATACGCTTCGCGGCGTGCGTCCTAACGGACTCGAAGACACCCCGTTGTTTCAGGTTGAGGTCGATGCAGAGAAAGCTGAGGCGATGGGTGTACCGATGGCGAACGTGACTCAGGCGCTCTCAGTGGCCTTCGGCAGCCGCTACGTGAACGACTTTATGGACAATGGTCGGGTGAAAAAAGTGTTCGTTCAGGCCGATATGCCGTTTCGTATGCTGCCGGACAATATCGATAGCTGGTATCTGCGTAACGCCAGCGGCGAAATGGTGCCCGTCAGCGCAATGACGACGACCCACTGGGGTTACGGTTCGCCGCGTCTTGAGCGCTACAACGGTGAACCGGCGATGGAGATCCTGGGGGAAGCCGCTCCGGGGAAAAGCACTGGTGAAGCGATGGCCATGATGGCCGCGCTGGTGGAAAAACTGCCCGCCGGCGTCGGCTACGACTGGACCGGTATGTCTTACCAGGAGCGGCTTTCCTCTGGGCAGGCGCCGCTCCTGTATCTGATCTCCATCGTGGTGGTGTTTTTGTGTCTTGCCGCCCTGTACGAGAGCTGGTCGATCCCGTTTGCGGTGATGCTGGTTGTGCCGCTTGGCGTAACGGGGGCTCTGCTGGCCACCAGCCTGCGCGGGCTCAGCAACGACGTCTATTTTCAGGTCGGACTGCTGACCACCATTGGCCTGTCGGCGAAGAATGCGATTCTGATTGTCGAGTTTGCCGTGGACCTGATGAAGAAAGACGGCAAAAGCCTGATGGACGCCACTCTGGAGGCGGCCCGTATGCGTCTGCGCCCCATCTTGATGACTTCCATGGCGTTTATTTTGGGGGTGATGCCGCTGGTGCTAAGCCACGGTGCGGGATCGGCAGCACAAAATGCGGTGGGAACCGGGGTTCTGGGTGGGATGATTGCCGCCACGGTGCTCGCTATCTACTTTGTTCCGGCGTTTATCGTGGTGGTGTTCCGCGCGTTCGCCTGGTTTAGCCCGGCGCGGCGGAAAAATGGGGAATAGCGGGACGATTCAGGCCTGCCCGGGTTGGGCAGGCCTTTTTCTTATACCCGTTTTTTACTGAACTGACGAGCCAGGCCGAAGCAGCTGCAGGCGCTGATAATCAGCTCAATTCCGATCACCATCGATACCATTTCAATCGACGCGACCGGGGTTGCGCTGATAAAGCACCAGGCAATCAGCAGATCGAGCACGCCGATGACCGCCTGCATCCAACTCCCTTTTACCCGACGCAGCCTGAACCAGGTCATAATGCGGATCAGGCCACCAAAGCAAAACAGAAAGCCGAGCAAAGCCGCAATGGCAAATAATCCCGTCGCTGGCGAAACGATAAACAGATAGCCCACCACCACATAAGCCACGCTAATCAAAATACCTGACACCACTGGCCAGAAATTATGCAGCCGGTTTTTAATCATAATGGCAATAAAGGCAATGCTGCTGCATATTAATACCACGCCCAGCACGATGCTTAATATTTCACCCGAGAAAAAGGGAAACACAAAGAACAGCACGCCGCCGATAAACATCAGGCAGGCAATAAATCTGAGCAGATTTCTCTGTCTTTCCAGCATTCTGCGATCGAGTTTGAACAAAACATCCTGACTGATACTTAACATACACTTTCTCCATAACAACGTTTTTATTACTGTCATCATTAATTTACGCCAATGACTGGAAATCCAATAAACGCTGCTTGATAATTTATTCCGATAACCATTTCCGGAAGCAGCCTTAGTACATTGATATCATTAGCTTTTTTATCAATAGCAATTTTAGCCACAATAATAAACAGCCCTTTCCCAGGCGAATTCAGGGGATATAATCATCCTGCATCTAAATTTGCATTATTAAGGAAAGTAAAATGAAAACATTATCCATCGTCATTCTTGGCGGTATGCTGTTAACCCCAGCCCTGAGCCAGGCCGCAGAAGCGCAAAAACCGGTGAACAGCTGGACCTGTGAAGATTTCCTCGCCCTGGACACGTCTTTCCAGCCAACCGCGGTGGGCTTTGCTGAGGCACTGAACAGCAAAGACAAACCTGAAGATGCCGTGATGGACGTCAACGGCATTGAAACCGTGACCCCGGCTATCGTTCAGGCCTGCACCCAGAACAAAAATGCCAGCTTTAAAAGCCAGGTCGCCAACGCAACGGATAAACTCAAAAAATAGCCTGCCATTGCAGAGAATATTCAGAAGGATCTGAATATTCTTTGTCAGGGAGCGGTTCGTCACACCGCTCCCGCTATTAGCAACCCTTTTATCAGTAAAAGATAATTCTCTCACCCGCCCGAGCAGCACAATCAGACTCCCGTAATGAAAAACAGCCCTGTTAATAAGCCGACCCGTTTGGCACTGAATTTACCTGTCGGTTACTTTGGTATCGTACTGGGCCTAATAGGGCTGGGTTTTGCCTGGCAGGATGCACTTTGGTTCTCACCGTTGAGCCATAAAGTGGGCGATAGCATCATCATTTTGGCCATCCTGATTTGGGTACCGTTAACCCTGAGCTATCTGTACCGTCTGTTTTTCTATCCAAAGAGCGTTTTGACGGAGCTGTTCGACCCCATCGTAAGCAGCGAGGTTAGCCTGTTTCCGGCAACCATCATGCAGGTCTCCCTGGCGTTACTCCCCCTGAGCCGCCTCGCCGCAACCACCGTCTTCGGCGTAGGGCTTGCCCTGCACATCGCTTATACCGTCTGGCATACGTCAAAACTGTGGAGCGGCGCCTACTCTGCCGATGCCACAACGCCAGTGCTTTATCTACCCGCCGTCGCCAACAACTTTATCGCCGCCACGATTTGCGGTGCGCTCGGCTACCACAATACAGGCATCCTTCTGATGGGCTCGGGGCTGTTTTCCTGGCTCAGCCTTGAGCCAGCCATCTTGCAACACCTGCGCCGCAGCGGCGGTTTACCACTATCGCAACGCACCACGCTGGGTGTGCAGCTCGCTCCCGCGCTGGTCGCCTGTGCAGCCTGGCTCAGCATCAACGGCGGTGACTGCGATCTCTTTGCCAAAATGCTGTTTGGTTACGGTCTTCTGCTGCTGTTGTTTATTCTGAAGCTCATGCCCTGGTATCTCCCGCAGGCATTCAATGTCTCCTTCTGGAGTTTCTCATTCGGCATTGCGGCTCTCGCCAGTACCGGTATGCACTTAGGGCGCAGTGCGGCGTCAGGCCTGTTTCATACCCTAGCCCTACCGCTTTTTGTATTTGCGAACGTTGCGATCTTTTACCTGCTGCTGCGCACCCTGATAGGAATGCTCAAAGGACAATTTTTTATTTGGGTTGATGCTGACGTTTTACGAAGAACAGGGAAGTGAGGGGATGGCGTGAGCATCGCCAAAGATAAGCATAAAAAAACGGGAACCCATCGGCTCCCGTTATCGTGTCATTCAGTGTCTGAATTACATATTCGCGATAATCGCGTCGCCAAACTCGCTACATTTCAGCAACTTAGCGCCTTCCATCAGACGTTCGAAGTCATAAGTCACAGTCTTGGCAGCGATTGCGCCTTCCATGCCTTTAACAATCAGGTCTGCGGCTTCGAACCACTCCATATGACGAAGCAGTAGATCTTAGAGTTGGGCTTTACTATCTGATTTATAATAAATTAGCAGACTATTCATCAATAAGCAGTGCTCATCAAGTTAAAATCTAACCTACTGTTTTGACTTAAGTTGCCGAGAGTTTTGATAACCATATTTGAGGCTTCAAGTTTGCCTCAGGCACTAACCTAGCTGGTAATTTCCGCAATTTGAAACGGAACCAGATCAAGTCCGCTAAGAGCGAAAACCAGACATTTGAGACCTATGTCGTCGAATCGATAGTTTATATGAAAAAGCCCCAAAAATGGGGCTCGGCGATATTTCAGAGAGACTACTTAACCATTTCGATTTTTGGAGGCATCCAGCTGCCATCCAGAATTGGTTTTTCCCCCCAGTAGGCACGGATGTAAAGCGAGAAGTTACCGTCTGGTGCCGGCAGCCAGTTGTTAGCTTTGTCGCTGCCCGGATTGATTTTACTGACCAGCAGCGTCAGAGAACCGTCAGCGTTATACTTCAGATCCTTATTTTTAGTGCCAAGCGAGTAACGGTTAATCTCATTCGGACTGAATAGATGTTTGCTGTTATACAGCGTCAGTGACCAGAAGCCTTTAACCGGTGGAATTTCCCCTTTCGGGAAGGTCACAGTGTAGGCGTGATCGCCTGAAAGCTGAGCACCCGTACCGTCATTGTCGGTGTAGAAATATTGCGTCTCGTCTGGCTTGTTATCGAACATGTTCGATTTCGCGGTGCCGGTACGGTTGTAATAATCCACACCAAACTGCGCATTATTTTTCGAGCGGTTCCAGCCGTTACCTGCCGGTATACCGTTGTTTTTCCATTTGAAGAATTCAGAAATTACCGTTTTGTCGGTCTCAACAGCAGCTTCATCCATCCATTTACGGATTTGCGGATCTTTTTTACCAGCTTCTACCAGATGACGATATTGCGCATACATGGCCTCCTCTCCCGGCAGTGGCGGAACGTTATTCAGGACGTTGGCCAATTGGTCAAAGAATTTCTCAGGTACGACCCATTTCGTCTCCCCGGCGTCAGGATCGGGCTTATCACCAATGGCCGGGATTTTCGAATATTCAAACGACCTCATTTTGCCATTGAATTCGCTCAACGGATAGGTCATCACTTCCTTGATCGGTGCCTGAATGGCAGCACGATCTTCCGGCGTATCATCCATCTGAACGCGCGGAATTACGTTTGCCATCTCGGTAGAAGAGTGGATCACACCATTAAAGCCTTTCGGCGTTTCGCCTTTCCAGTTCGGGCCGACCAGCAGATAGAACCCAGGCTTAGTGCCGTAGGGCTTACCGACGTTGCCAATCTGGTTGGTACGAGCATCATATATGGCATATACCCAGAAGCGTTTGCCAAAGTCAGGTACCTGAATAACGATCGGCCCTTTATCCAGCTCGAAGAAGCCCAGACCATAAGCCACATCCTGGTTTGGACAGGTGACAAACGTCTCCTGTGGCTTTATGTAATCCGTGAGCATACTCAGTTGCCCCATCGGCGCCACGGGCACCATGCCGCCATTCAGCGCGGGGTAAGGTGCCTTGGTGATCGTTTCACGGCGGTTAAACTGGTTCACCATCGGCCAACCCCAGATATAAGCCTGCTGCGCGATGGCCTTTACATAGGCCTCCGGCATGGTGACCTCTGCCGGGGTGGTTGCCAGCTCGCTGAACTTTGTCGGGTGCGCAATAGTCAGAGGTGCAGATTGCGCTACAGCACCTGCGCTTAATGCGAGCGCCGTCACCAATGCAAGGTATTTAAATTTCATTCTGTTTTCCTTTCTTACTTATTTGTCTGTACCAGATCGTCCGGAACCCACGTCTGGTCGTAGAAACCATCTTCAGTGCCGTATAAACGCAACGCGACGAGGAAATTACGATTCGGAACCGTTTTGATAAACGCATTATCTGCCACGCCATCCGGTTTATTTGGGCCAAACCAGATATCAATGGAACCATCGCTGTTTTTCGGCAGGTTGTAATATCCGTTAGTGGATGGCAGTAGCTGATCGGTTTCCGGCATGGTGCCATCGGTGATGTTGTATGCAGTCACCGCCCAGAACAGCGCAGCTGGCGGATTCGGTGGCAGATGCAATTTGTAGGTGTTGCTACCGTCAAGGAACTTGCCGTCTTTATCTTTCGTCGTGTATGGATATTTCGACCCGGCTCCGGTGGTGTGCATCACCATGGCCGCTGCGCTGGAATAGGCAATCTGGAAAAATGCCGCGCGCTGATTCTCATCCAGTGTGCCGTACTGCATCCATTCTGCCGTTGCGCCAGCCCAGGAGTTTTCATACTGGCGATCTTTGTAATAAAGCTGACGGTGATCGTCGCGTCCTGCCTGACGACGGGCGAGGATCATTCGCGGTGCGGTTTCAACAGCTTTCTTTAACAGCTCTTGCTGTTTAGCCGTTGGAGTGAAAGGTTTCCCTTTCACAATGCCGATACTTAACAGTGCGCTGCGTGTTTCGTCCGGGATCGCGGTGAGTGGTTCATAATCGACAAAATCTTTCAGCTTCTTCCAGTAAGCGCTGTCTGTCGGATACATCATATTGATGCGTTTGCCGCTGGCATCCGGGAACTGCATCGGCTTCACTTCTTTTTCTACGTCCCACAGCGGGTAAATACGCGTGGTTTCGGCATTTTTTACCGCAGGCACCGGGTCTGGTTTGCCGTCACCTTTACCCATAATGGTGCGGAAGAACAGGAACACGTTGTAAGTCGGGGACTTAAATGCGTAATAACCCTGAGGAACCGGGCCTTCATAATCAGGCGGTAACAGCAGATAAAGGCCGCCACGTGCGCGATCCGGGCCGATAGCTCCGACGTCAGTGATGGTTTTCTGGAAGAAGTCTGTGAACATTCCGATGACGTTGGCTGGCGCCTTAATCACCAGCGGGCCTGTTTCTTTGAGGTCCAGGTAGCTCATGGAGTAGATGACGTCGCCATTTGGAGTCGGTACTACAGCGCGGCTGTCCATTCGCTCTTTCCAGATTGGCAGCACGTTGTAGCCCTTACCAAACGTAGCTTCAGACCCGTCGCGTAAGCCGATAGTATTCAGCAGAGGTAAGGTCTGAATGTAGGCATGAATCGCGTCCTGGTAATACAGCTCATCACTCAGGTTTTGTGCTTCCTGCGCAGGTAACCAGTTGCCGTTGTTCAATTGCTTCATCAAAGGGGACATAGGGGCAGTGCTCTCTGCCGCGAATGCGCCAGTAGAGGTCAGGCTAGCAGCCATCACGCTGCCGATAAGCAGACGCCGGGTAATTTTGATCTTAAACATCAAAAACTCCTTCAAACAATGAGTTAGGCATCCAAATGAGAATAGCCGAATTATGAAAAAAGTAGAGGTTGATCAGAGGAAGTTATCGACTTTAAACATTCAACATTTCTGGACGTATAACTGATTCTGTGTTGTTAAAAAAAAGACTAAGTCTTGGGTATTAGTCTACACACGCCTTTTGTTTTCGATAGTCCATGCCGGGACTTTTGATAAAAAAAATAAAGTTCATCGTTGCCTGGTTAAGAATACAGTGGCATATTGACTTCATTCATTTTGGAGGATTCAATGCGATTTGTATTTGAAACGATTCATGAACATTACCGGACGCTTGCGTTAAATAAGCATCAGACTGAGGTTATCGCCTGCGCAGAATCTTTTTCGCTCAAAATGAATGAACCCTTGAAACTTGATTTAAATTCAATTTATTTTATTCCGGAAGGAGTGCTATCTATCGCGATGGATGAAGATCCGCGTATTATAGGTACAACCATAGAATATATGCCAGTTGGTCTATTGGAATACTTATGCCCGGTGATTTCGTTTAAGTATGTTGCATTAACGCCAGCAAAAGCCCTGAAAATAAGCATAAGTGACTTTGAAAGGATATTTTTCAATACCTCTGCTAATTATGCCAAAGAGCTAGCCACGATATTGTCATATATGCTAATCGTTGTTTTAGATGTCCACGTCGAAAGAAGAACTGACTCAGGGTACTACACAATAAAAGCCATGTTACGACGTTATTTGTATCGAAGAACGGTCAACGCACAAGAGAGTGAAGGTATTGCCAACTTTATCATTCGTAGGACAAATCTTTCCAGAAGCTATGTTTTTCGTGTACTTGCCGAACTGAAAGAAGGGGAATATATCACTATAAAAAAAGGGAAGCTTATTTCTATTGACAAGAAATTACCAAATGATTTTTAGGCCCTGAAGGCTATAAAGCACCGTTATAGAAAATTTATGTAAAAAATGACAGTAATGCCCCATCTTATTGCGCTCACCTTAGTGTTGATAATAGCGGTCTCTGGCACAAAGCGATCATAGAAAACATCTTCAGCAAAACCAGACGTACGTATTCTTTTAAAAAATATTATTTTTCGAGGGCCTCGGAGACTTCAACTTCCGCTTTGGCACAAAGCCGACGCTGACTTTTTTAAGTTATTGCCACGGGTTCAACTCCCGCCAGCTCCACCAATCATGATTGGACAGTGCAAGGACAGCACCAGCAAAAACAGGAAGTTAGCAGTCTCGGCAGGACACCGACCAGACGGTGATGAGACTAAAAAGGATACGTAAAGGAGCCGCGGCTCCTGAGCGAAGAGAAAGCCCGCTGATGCGGGCTTTTTTGTTTCACATAACCGGGCAATCATCAAACTCACCGCTCCGAGCATCATTGATGATGTAGGTGATCACCCCAAACACCGGATTCGATCCAGTAGCATTGTCATCATGGCCTGGCAGATCTTCCCGATTCCCGTTTTCCAGATTAACTAGGTGCGGGCGCGGCGACGTCCGATATCGCTTAATCCTGTACTCGCCCTCTATCGCGCAGATCAGCAATGAGCCATCGCATGCAGATAGTGAGCTATCTACGACGAGTAGCGCCCCTTGCATGATTCCCTCTCTGAAATGTGTGGACACGGCGCGCATGAAGTAAGTCGCATGTGGGTGCTGGATGAACTCCCGATCGAGCGAAATCCGCCCTTCAGTGTAATCGCGCGCTGGCGACGGGAACCCCATGTCAGATACCCCCGTTTGGGTTGAAAAGCATGAATGTTCGGTTGTCTCCCTCGACCGTCGAGATATCCTTGAATGTTGTGACGCTCATCTCGATCCAGTCATTAGCTTTCTTCAACGACCAGTGCCAGTTCACTTTTGCCAATTCCCGAACGAAGTCAGCTGTGGTTACTGTCCTCTTGCCATTTGAGGAAATCTGCACTGCTGCAAAAAACGCAGGTTCAATCTCGTAGTTACGTGGCATAGCGGCTCCTGATGATACTGTTTATATATACAGTATTATCATTTCAGGTGATCGATCAAGGCTGTTTTAAGGGTTTTTCCTATAACGTCATGAGGAGATGGAAGTTTTATTTTAGGGGGAAGATGTTGAGGCCTTAGACCAGATCATTGATTCTCTCCGGTTTTCAAGACCTGGGAGCTAGTGCATTAAATCAATGAGTTACGCGCCGTGCGTGGTATATCACTAATATTTTATATATATAAAAATCAACAAATTAACCACTTACTTTAACTTAATATACCATCACTTTTCCCTCAACTACCAGCTTTTAGCTGGCTAAGTTCGGCCTGCAAGCTTTCGACTTTATCCATCAGCGCCAGGATGGCTTCATGGTGAAGCGCAGCAGAGACACCTGAAGTATCAACAGACAAAACATCCTTAACTTCGGTACCATCCTCCATCGTCATGTTCTGCCCGAAGTTGCTCACGGCTTCAGGAAACACCTTCTGTACTTCTTGTGCGATAAAACCAAAACCCGTTACACCGGAGTCAAGGCGCTTCCAGGAATAGCCTCTGATCTCCTTCATGGCCTCGAGTGCATCCGGAATGAAGTGAATATCTTCTTTGATTCTCCGGTCTGAGTTGTTGATCCACGTCCCTATGGCCTGGCCGTTCGCATTAAACTGCCAGTTAACGGGATTGCTCGCGCTATCCGGCTTTAAGCCCAGAACGATGCTTTGAAGGTTTGCCCCACCGCCCCTTGCACCTCCAATTTGCCAGTAAGTATCTGTTCCAAACCAGTACCCTTTGATTGAATTGACGTAAAACCCTGCGTTAGGGTTGTATCCGTCCGCAACAATCAACTCTAAATGGTTCATCATGATCTGACCCTGATCGGTCTTACCCTGGGATAACGTCAACGGAGGAACTCCGCCACCAGGGCTTATCGAAACAGGAGTTGATATTGCTCCGCCCGTTTTGTTGGCTACCGAGTTCAGTCGTAAGTCATCACCGGCAGCGACCATCCCCGTTTTCGTACCAACATTCCTTGTTGCACTGTCCCCTAATTCGAGGTTTGTACGGGCACCTGATGCAGTTGTTGAACCCGTCCCGCCCTGGTTAACCGGTACAGCCCCGTCGACTTTAGTCACCATATTGTCAGACAGATATTTCCATGACGGGCCGGTGAACGTTGAGCCGTCAGGAAGTTTTACAGTGATGATTCCCGCAGCGCTGTAAACCTGCTGCCAGTTCTGTTTGTCATAATTAAGCCCACGCAACGCTTCGGCAGCCTGCACCATCAGGGCTGCTGTGACCATATTCAGGGCCAGGCGCGGTACTGCCGACCACGCAGCTCCGGATTGTGTCGGTCCGGCAAAATTGCTGACCAGCGTCAGTGACGTGTTGCTGTTCACCGATTTGACGGGAAGTGTGTACGGAACACCGCCGACAGTGGCAACGACAAAGTCCCCGGCAGCCAGCTCCGTACTGAAGGATGTGCCAGCGCCACCCACATCTGGTGAATTATTCGTAAGGGTCAAAGTTCCGGCAGACATGCGGACTCCTTTAAGATAATAAAAAACCCGCTCATTGAGCGGGTCAGTACATAGACGGGATAGAGGGCACCGCGATATTAGTTAATCGTCGGCCTTCCAGTGGGTATTTTGAGGTCCAGCTATACTGCACTTTTCCGCGGCCACAGCGCACAGAGTTACCATTTCTGACCAACCCGGCAAACTTGAGGTAATCCCATCCGTTTGCAACGCTGCTGTCATATCCGAAGACCCCCAGCATTATCATGTTGTCGCCAATGTCACTTTCCGACCAGGAAGGAGTCCAGGTATTGCGGCGATAAACGAATGGCCGCTTTGTTGTCGAAAACATGCACTGGCCGTTTTTGAAGAAATTCAGGCCGGGGCCAGGTTGAGGAGCCACGCCAGAAGCAAAGATCGCGATGGTCATCGTGACTGTGGCAGGGTCGTCATCACCATTTCGATCAGAGTATGCTGTGACAGCTGTTCCGTCACATTCAATCGTTACGCCCGGCGCGGACCATTTACCAAAAACAATCAGATTCGATTGAGGTACAGAGAGTGCTGGGAGCGACCAGGAACCTTTAAACGTCACCGCGCCTCTCCACACGCAGTAGCCAACCATTGTGTTGGTGGTGATCGCCATAAAATCGGTTGAATCCTGAATATAAAAACCGGAGGTTCCACTGATCCCGGCTGGTAATATTTGCCAGACAGATGCCGGATACCCCCCTACCATCGTCCCGCCATTCGAGCTCCAGTATGTCTGTGTTACGTTGGCGCCAGATTGTGTGAATCCTGTAAGTACGCCAATAGTCGGAATAAGGTTTGGCGGTTGTGGAGGAGAATATCCTGCTGAACGTTTTGGCAGGAGGATGACCTCACTCCCTGCTACGTAATTGTTCATCGTCAACGTGAGTGATGTATTGGAGGATGTCCATTCCCCGCTAAACGAAGGACAACGGAGCCCGGCAGTGATTTCCATCCTCGGCCCCCCGTCATTAAGTGCTATCAGTAAACCAGAAGGCATCACCATGTTCCCAGGCGGATTAATCCGCCATCAGATAAATTCACCGTCACACCATTACCGTCCAGGACGACAGTGTTATTTGTACCGTTAAAAGAGAACGCACCGCTGGTCGCATACAAAGCACCATGGAACTCGCAGCTGCCGCCCTTATCGATATTCCATCCCTGCACGCCTGCCACAAAGTTGTTCGATCGGATAAAGTTTCCAATCTTGGCATTGGTGATTGTGCCGTCCTGAATAAACGCAGAGCTCATGAACACCTGGCCGTTTATCACAGCAAAGGGGGAATACTGCGTATCGCCGCTGCCACTCATGAGAACGAACTGGTTGGCGTTAAAGCCAATACGGGTCACCACTGGCTTGCCTGCCTCAGCAAGCACCGCAATGCTCATCCCGGCGTTGTACATCACGCCGTTTATCCGCACACCCGTCTTCAGCGTATAGATAGCAGATGCACCGTTCGCATCGACTACCGCTGTCAGCTTGTCTTCCAGCGTAGCGGTTACATCGTCGATTTGCGCCTGCACCGTCGTGGATAGCTCAGCCATGGCACGATCAACTTCGGCGATGGTGGTTTTAACGATCAGAATATCGGCGCGCACCTCGCCATACTGCGCCCACTGATGCTCCACCGTTCCGTGATTTGCCAGCGCGTTCTGAAGGATCCCTTCGATGTTGGTGTCAATGTCGCTGGTCAGCCGGTCGCCGTCTTCTGACGTCAGAAAATCATCGGCAATATCGCCCAGGTAGTCATCGGCATTGTCGTTAGACATACCGCGTACCCAGTCAGTAAAGCCAGATTCATTCCCGCTCTTGTCGACCAGCTGCGCGCGGTACCAGAATTCCTGACCGGCTTTCAGCCCGAGCTGCGTGTATTCCGATGACGGATACGGCACATCGCTCAGCAGCAGCGGGTCAGAGAAATCAGAGTTGGCGGTGTACTGAATTTCCGTCTTCAGCGTATCGGCGGTGTTAGCCGGGAATCCCCAGTTCAGACGGATCCCCCAGTTGATAGCGGTCGTCATGAATCCGACGGGTTTTGGCGGATTACCAACCTTTCCGGTCAGGGTTTTCTCTTCTGAATACCCCCACCCGCTGGAAATTTCGGAAGCATTGATGGCACGCACCCGGACCAGATAACGCCCGGAGTAAATCGAGGCAACTTCGAAGGAGGTGGTGGAATTACGTGGCACATTCACCCAGTTCCCGTCATTGCGCCGCCACTGAGCCTCATAGGCAATTGCGTTATCGGTCGTATCCCAGGTCACTCGCATTGTTTCAAGACTGATACCCTGATTAACCACGGAATAACTGTCGATAACAATATTGGCCGGTGCGGCCTGGTTTCCGGGCGGGATAACACTGATAGGGCGCTGGTCAATAATGGCGCCCGTGTCGATACGTGCGTATTTGTCCGGATCATGCGCCGCGCCGGTGATGGTGAAGGTGCCGTCGTTGTTGTCCGCCACGCTGACCACCCGGTACTGCTGGGCATAGAGCTCATCGGATTCGACCACCCACACACATTCCGCCTGCGGTGTCTCGGAATAGGCCGTGGTTACCGTCACCACCCTGCCGCTGACCGCCTGCACGGTACGGCTTTGAGAAGCCCCCGATGGCAGGTTGAGGATAAGTCGGCCGCCGGGCTCCACATCAGCAATACGATCCAGGGTGATAGCCCTGCCATTTACCGCGCTGATACGGCCGCCAGTGACTTTACCGGAAAGCATTTCATCCGCGACCGCAATAATATAGCCAGGCTGCGGAATGTTACCGTCCAGCCCCACGCCAAACGACACCACCCGGTCTTTGTTATTGGTCAGGATCCCCCAGCGCCCTTTGCGGTTTGCCTCTGACTGCCGGGTGCAGCCGATGGCAGTCAGCTCCAGCTGGTTGAAGCCGTAGCGCGCTACCAGATTCTGCTCAAATACCGCCTCCATCGCATCAGCGTAGGCATTATCCGGATCGGACCAGGAGACAAGTGCCGTGGTGTAACGCGTTTTGGTCGTGCTACTGGAATAGGTAAACTTGCCGTCAATGACATTCGCCCGGGTGTAGCTGTAATCGATGTCACGCGGCATATCTGCCAGACAGACGATCTGATCCCCACCCCAGTAGGTCATCCCGCGGAAGATAGCCGCGAAGTCGCGCAGCACGGTGTAAGCATCATTCCTGTCCTGCACATACACATTGCAGACATAACGCGGCTCCGTGCCGTTACCGCCCCTTCCATCCGGCACCATTTGATCGCAATACTGCGCTACCTGATAAAGCGACCACTTGTCGATATTGGCAGCAGTCAGGCGGTTGCCAAGACCAAAACGGTCCGTGACCACCAGATCGTAAAATATCCAGGCCGGGTTATCCGTCCAGGCCCATTTAAACGCACCGGACCAGGTCCCGTTGTAGGTTCGGGTTTCAGGATCATAGACATCAGGAACGCGAATAACGCGCCCTCTCGGCTCACAGGAAATCTGAGGAATGGAGCCATTGAACTGGCTCGAATCAAACTCGATGTAGAGCAGCGCGGTGTTTGGATAGCGCAGCTTCGCGTCGATAACTTCGGTGTAGCTCTGAAGCGTCATCGTGTCGCCGATCTTCGCACTGTTCGCATCGGCAGTAATTTTACGCACGCGCAGAGTCCAGGTTGTTCCAGCCTGCGGAAGATCAATGCGGTGGCTGCGCTCATAGCCTGAGGTGGTTTTCCCGGTGACGTTGGTATTCATCACCGTTTGCCAGGTTCCGCCGTCAGTCTGCAGATCAATGGCGTAGTTGATGGAATAGCCAACCAGATCACCATCGTCTTCCTGCTTAAAGAGCGAGGGCCATTTCAGGCGAATACGAATGGCCGACAGCTGCGTATTGGTGTACGTATGGGTCCAGGCGGTACCGCTTTTGATAGTCGTACCGACGTTGATTTCATTCTCTGAACCCGGTATCCCCTGTAAATAATTCTGGGCCTGCGTACCGGCGCGAAATTCCCAGGCAACCCCGCTGAAGTTTTGCGAACCGTCCTGGTTTTCCAGCGGTGTACCATCCAGATAAATATCTTTCGCCGTAAGCCCACCAGCAAATTCCCCCTCACCCAGCGCCATCAATATTTTGGCTTTGGCGATCGATTGCAGGTCATCAGGT
Source organism: Enterobacteriaceae bacterium 89 (assembly GCA_014156375.1). Classification (GTDB taxonomy): domain Bacteria; phylum Pseudomonadota; class Gammaproteobacteria; order Enterobacterales; family Enterobacteriaceae; genus Scandinavium. The sequence goes on from RQJH01000002.1 coordinate 241,800, forward strand.
TGTTCAGTGGGTGTACGTGAGCTCGAGCCTCCGCCCTTGCGGCCTTTAATCGCAGTTTCAGTTGCCATATTGCGCCCATAAAAAAACCACCCGAAGGTGGTCGTTGTGATGAGAAATTTTTTTACTGCTGATCTTCGACGTAGATACCTGCTGAAATGATGGCCCCACCAATGCGTCGTTTGCCATAAAGTAGTGGTACCGGGTTGCCTTGCGCGGCAGTATTGGTCACGCCACCAAACGCATAAGATGCACGGTTGTCTGCGTCCTGCTTACTTGCAAGCCCACTGGCCTGTGGGGACAGCATCTGAATAATACCACCAGCAGCCAATGAAACACCCGTTGCCACTAAGTAATACTGCTGAGTCACAACACCCACTACAACTAATACTGCACCAAGGATTGTTTGCAGTAGCCCTGCTTTTTTACTTCCAATAATTACCGGCACTATCCTAATAACGTCCCCTGTGACAGGAAAACCCAGATCATCCTCACCAATATTTTTTTTACCTTTAAAAACTGCATAAGTCAGGCCACGCTGCTTGCTGGTAAGCATGTATTGTCGAAAGCCATCTATAGTTGCAGCCAGAGCAATCCCAGACTCTTTAACGGAACTAATAAGGCGGTGATGGGTTTTTCCAAAGAGTTTACCCAACTCACCACCCAACTCAATTCTGGTCATAACTTCAGTCATTTAAACCTCTCAGAAATAAAAAACCCCGCCGAAGCGAGGTTGTATGAAGGTATTAGCTTAATCCGTTAGAAGGCGGTGGGATAAATGCCAAAGTCTCCATTGGTCCCGTACCCAATTCGATACATCAACGTGCTACTTTCCGTTACCTTTCCTGATTGCTCGCTCATACCTCCACCACAAACCCCTTTAGGCCACGCGCTGAAAATATGATCTCCTAATTTAGGGTAAACCGTCGCTTTCTCGGCTGTGTCTAAATCTGCCACTTCCTTTCCATCAACATATATACGGGTCAAACATGCACTACCCATGAAACCAGAGTCGCGCTTAATGATTACTTTTCCAGTACCTTCATTTTTGACAAAAAGCGTATTGTCGATAATTTGTTTGGAAGGTACATCTTTCGCTTGCTCATTTGTCACTGGCTTTGTAGCGCAACCAGCTATTAAACATACAGAAAATGCGAATAGTACTCTTTTCATATCCCTATCCCATCAGTAAGAAGTGAAGCAATCCTATCAGGGATGAAGGCTACAACAAAACCTGAGGAGTTTAGTATTATTGCAACGGCTGTATATCTTGAAACTCCATTGAGTTCATTCTAACTTAAAAGCCCAACTGGATGGGCGAATCAGCTATGACTATACTTAATACGCTTTACGCCAAAGCACGCAAAGGGCTTACCCCTTACGAAAAGACCCCTGAGCGCGCATTAATGAAAATGGCAAGTCGATGTGGTAGAGATGAGATTGCCGCTATCCATATCAGGCTCAAACTGTTCCGCGCTGAACGCGCAATGGTGGACGAATGGGATGGAGATTTGCAAGATATGATATGGGATGCCATCAACGAACATCTTGATCTGTTAAGATTTATAGACAGAAAAAAGCCCACCTGAATGGGCTATAGCAACGTTTTATATCTGACGATCTTCATCGTTCGTTCCTGCCAGTACCCGCCATACGGCACGCGATTACTCAGATGCCCGTACAGGTGATGCAGTAGCATGTTACCTTCCAGCAGAATCCCCGCATGGTTCCATTTCTTCGCCTGCACCTGCATGATCACCATATCGCCGGGCTGCGGTGTGCCGGTGAACTCCCGAAATCCGCAGTCGTACCAGCAATCCTGATAAAAGTTCTCCGGATGCTGATCCTCCCACCAGGGGTAATCGACGCGGTAATCCGTCAGCTCAATACCGTGTGTCTGCCGGAAGTAGCTCAACACCAGCCCCCAGCAATCTGAGTGGCCCAGCACGAAGGGGCGTTCCAGTAGCGGAAGCTCACCACGCGGCTGTATCGTGCGCAAATCCCCCTCCGGCCAGCTGACGATATGCCAGGGCAGCAGAGTAGCATCGCACTGCGCTTTATCCAGTTCGCTCGGCTGAGTCGTCGCGTCCGGATGGCTGTGAACGATTGCAGTCACCGTTCCCCAGTCCTCCGCCGCGGCGTAATCTTCCGGCGACAGATGGAAGTGTTCAGTGGGCTCGGCGGCGAGGTTCCGGCACGGATAATACCGCTCCACCCGGCTTTTCTGCGCCACCACCCCGCAGCATTCGCGCGGATACTCTGCCGCTGCATGCGCCATGATGGCTTCAATGGTTTTATGGCGCATATCAGCTCCTGAGTAAGCTCGTTCCGGGAAAACCACCAAACGAAAGCTCATTGTTTTCTCCAAAGCGAAGTTTGCAGGCCGTCAGCGTACCGTTGCATTCATCCAGAGACGGATCGTCGACCGGGTTGTTGTTCTTGTCGAAATACCGTGTGCCAGCGTAATCGCAGCCATCACCAGAGCGGTATTTATTACGGATGCACCAGGTACACAGCGAATGCAGCTGCCGCGTGGGGATCATCAGTCCCTGGAGATCCATTGGACTGGATAGCGTGAATTCAACCGTTTCGTTGTCTTCGCCGCTCTTCGAGTCGATGTAAAAGACCTGAAGCTTTTCCTGCGTCGGATCCGCAGAAGGATTCCCACCCGGATAGTTTTGCGCGTCGAGGTATTGCGCCAGCGTATCCCGAATGGTGACTTTCGCCTGCAGCAGATCATCGTAAGCAAGGCACAATGCCGTAATAGAACCATCCAGGTTAGCGACCGACAGCTTTGGCTGAGCACCGGTGCCATCGGTTGAGGCTTCAATGCCTTCTATCTGACAGGGCCAGGCTTTGTATTCACGCCCCTGCCACCAGATGGATTTTGCAGGGAGCTTCATCTCATCGCCGCCCGCGGCCGTTAGTTCCTCCGGGGTATGAGCAATATTGTGCGCATGAAAATACAGCACATCGCTGACGCCGAAGGCGGTTCCATCCACATCAAAAAGCCGGACGCTATTGCCCGGCTCCAGTTTCTGATAATCGCTGTTAAGACTCATGGTGCAAAGGCCTGTTCAAAGGTTGCTGTAACGGTTTCAACTCTTTTGTTAATGGTGACGCGCTGTAGGCTGTCCGCCGCAACCCGCCAGAGCGCCAGTTCGCTGCCGGGCGGGGTAAAGGTGAAGGATTTGGTCTTATGCCGACGTAGGAAGGCATATATATCCCTGGCTGTAGCCGGATTACCTGTAAATGAGAAGGCATAATTAAGCACCTCATCATTCAGACCGGCCCCGCTGACCTGCTTGTATCCATCGCCGAACTGGGCCGTTCTGACAGTATCCTTGCTGCTGAGCGTGGGCTGGCTCGCAGCCTGAATCCGCCATGTAAAATGCTCTAGGGCCATCGCTTACCTCTGTTTGTTGGCACTCCAGATAATCCCGCCCGGCCGGACCTCTTTAGCGATACCATCGCGGATGGAGCGGTCGATCACCTTCTGATAGGCTTTCGTCAGTGCATCACCGCTGCCCTGCTGTTGTTTCTGGTCGCCGGACTGCGGAGTGGTGACCGAAACGGGCGCGTAAACGCTGACGCCTGTCGGTAAAGAAGCTGCACCACCTCCGCCCACAAGGCCTCCGGAGGCATAACCGCGCATAAGTCGGTAGAGATTGGAGACGCCGATACGACTGGTAGACTCTTTGGTGAACACAAACTCGCCACGGTGAACAACACCTGCAGGCTCATACTTCCCGCCGTGTCCGGTGTAACCCCCAACATCGAATCCGGTAGGGCGATATGACGGCACACCAAACGACTGCCCTGAAGACGGCGTGCTGACGCTACCACTGACCCATCCCATTGCCTGCTGTACGGCATAGGCCACCAGCAGCTGGTTAATGACTTCAACAATCATCTTCAGAATAGAGCTGGTGAAATCCTTAAAACTGGCTTTCCCGGTGGTCATCAGGCTGGTCAATTGCCCTGATAATCCGCTGAAGGTTGCCTGAGAAATTTGCTGAACGGAGGTAAACACATTGGTGGCGGAGTCCTGATATTCTGCCCACCCCTGCTTTGCCCCGGCCAGCCAGTCAGCGCGCAGCGCATCCTCGGCTTCATAGGTTGCCCGCTGGGCTTCCAGCACCTTCTGCTGCGCCTGCGGATTTGCAGAGTAGGTTTCACGCAGACGCTGCAGCGTGGACTCGCGCCCCGCCTCACGACCGGAAACGCCCTGAGCCTGCGCGCGAAGACCTGCCTGCGCTGCGCGCTGCTGCTGCTCGAACTTCGCTGCCTGATCCGCAAGACCATTCAGCTTCTGCTGGAGGGCAATCTTGTCCCCCATATCCGCCAGCTGCCGTTTGTACTCCAGCGTTTCTTCCTTGTGGGCCAGCAGCGATTTTTCCTGCGCGGACAGCTGGCGACGGCCAGCGGCTTCTTCCAGCACCGCATACTGATTTTCCGTCTGCCACAGGTCTTTTCGCTGCTGACTGATAACGTCGTTAACGCTGGTATGCTGCTCCAGGGTTTTCAGCTGCGCCTGCAGCGTCAGCATCTCGGATTGCGCCTTCTCTTCTGCCCTGTCGCCGGCAGGAGTGGAATAGCTTTTCCCCTTCGGCGTTTTAGGATCCTTCCACTGCTTTTCAATACCAGCTCGTGCTGCAGCAATATCTTTGTCAGTCCATAACGTGGCAATGCCGTCTTTGGCATCCTCGCGGTTTTTCGCAATGAGCTGGTTGAGATTTTTCTCTGCGTCAGCGCGTTTCTCTGCTGCCGTAGAGCCAGAATCAACCAGCTGGTTAAACTGCTGCTGATTCCGGATGGCCTGAGTCTGCTGGTCCGTCCGCATTTTTTCCCGCGCAGCGGCAAGCCCTTCCTGGGCATACGCCTTATCGGCAAGGTCATAGGCCTGTTTTTTGAGATCAACTTGCTGACGCGCGTTTTGCAGCCTTTCCGCATCCGCTTTTTGCAACGGATTATTGCCGGAGTAATTCGGATCAACTTTGAGATTACTGGACAGCGCGCGATATTCTTTTTCCGCTGCCTGCCATTCGGCAAAAGAGTCCTGACGCTTCATTGCAGAATCAGGATTACGCCCCACGCCGAGCATCGCGTCCCATGCACCGCTGGCGGAATGCTTCACCCAGTCCCAGGCTTTTTCCAGCGTGCCGAGATTATCCTTCACCGCACCGGCGCGCTGAATGACGGCATCCGAATAAGCGCGCATGGCAAGCTCTGCGGCTTTCTGCGAGTCTCCCAGTTTTTGAGCCGATGCTATCTGCTCATACTGCGTGGCCGTCAGAAAATGCAGCGAATCGTTCAGCGCCACAACCGCATTCACAGGATCGTCTTTCAGGCGCTTAAACTGATTAATGGTTTCGTCTACAGCCTGCCCGGTGGCCTCCTGTAATCGGGCCGCGACGTTGCTGACCATGCTGACGTCGTTACCGCTGAATGCACCGCTCCCCACGACCTGCGCAAGCACGCCTGCAGCAGCATGCTGTGTGATGCCATTGCCGGACAAGGAGCGCGCCAGCGCCTGGAGCTGCCCGGAGGTTTTCCCGGCATAATTCCCGGTCAGAATTAGCTGTTTGTTAAATTCTTCAGACTCTTTACTGCCGTCATACCAGGCTTTACCCAGGCCGACAACGGCGGTAGCCAGTCCGCCGACAAGACCGGCGATACCCAGCCCACGCAAAGTCATCAGCTGCTCAATCCAGCCAGCACGGTTGGCAAGCGTGATACCCGAACCGCGCAGGGCACCGAAGTTACCTCTGGCAACCTCACCCACCAGGATACCAATCTCACGACGCGCCGCCGCGCTTTGCAGGCCCAGGCTGTGCGTGGCGACTTTCGCCGCCTCGAGCTTGCGAATATAAACTTCAGCGGCATCGCTGGCTCCGACCTGCGCGGCTTTCATGCGCAGCAGTTCGGTGCCGGAGAGTTTTTGCTCGGTAACCTGCTGCTTCAGCTGCTGAAGAAATCGCGCGCGGGCCACTGCTGATTTCTCTTCAATCACCTGCAGTTCTTTTTGCCGGGCCGTGGTGCGGGAAATCAGCGCGAGATAGTCCTGCTGGGTGATATTCCCCTGCGCTCTTGCCGCACGAAAGCGCGCCTGCACGTTCGTCAGAGACTGCGTTTCACCGTTCAGCTGGCGAACGCCGTCTATCTGGCGGAAAAATGACGCCGCCAGCTCATCCTGTCGCCGGGCGAGAGCAGCGGCCTGCCCGTCATTCTCGCGCATGCGCTGATTGAGTTCCGTCACCCGCCGGTGTGTTTCATCAACGGACTTTGAGACGTTCTGCCAGTCCTTCGTCATCCCTTCCGCTGCAGCAGCCTGACGGGATTTCATTTCCGCCGCAGCGGCGGCACCGGCATCACCAACACTTTTTAATGCAGCGCTCTGACGGTCAGCGGCGCGTTGCATACGTCCCTGAACTTTGTCAGATTCATCCGCCATCCCGGTCAGTTGCCCTTTGATTCGGGCGACCTGATCACTGAAGCTGGCGCGGTCAACATCCAGCTTAATAACGAGATCGCTAATCTGCTGGGCCATAACGGGTACCTCCTGATATCCCCTCGGCGGCAGACATCAGTGCGTCATCATCCGGCTCATCATCACTGATGGCGCTTCCGGAAGGAGAAAGCAGGCTGAAATGTGCGGGGGTAAGTTCCGGATTGCGGAGAATGAGAGAAGAGACGGAATAAAGCAGCGAGGAAAAATGCGCATCAAGCTGCGCGTCCTGAAAATAATGATCCCGATAGAAATGGTGCCAGTCGCCCAGTTCACCAGAAGTCATTCCAGCCAGCATGGCGCGCCAGTCGGGTCGTCCGAACTCGCGCGCCAGATTCAGGACAAAGTTCAGCTCGCTGGCGAGGGCTTTTCCGCTGTGACAGGCCCGGCGCTTTCAGCATCGGCAGTGGTTTCAGCATCGTCTTCATTATCAGACGAGACAGGAACAAGCATGCCGGAAAGCAATTTAACCTGCATTTCGGCCTTACCGATCGCCTCCGGAGGCCAGCCCTTCAGGACCTGCTGGTAAAGCGCGTTTTCGTCAGGACCATCGGGGTCGTTATGCCAGAGCGAGAGTGCAATCACGCGCGCGCCGCTGCGGATATTTGAACCAATCAGCCGGGCAGACATTTCCTGGTCGCTGACGTCCTTGCCTCCGGTATCCAGCGTCTTTTCTTCAGCGGCCAGAAACTCCAGATATTCGATTCGCTGAAGCGCGGACAGCTCATAAAGCACGGCACATTTGCCGTTATAGTTAAAATCTTCACTTTTGAGGAACATGTCCCCCTCCTCAGGATGCGGTAACGGTGACTTTGGCAACCGCAACGAAATTGCCGTCGTTGGTCATGGCAATGATGTCGGCAGTGCCGGCTGCGACACCCGTTACGGTGACAGCTGTGCCGCTGACGGTGACGGTCGCTTTCGCGCTGTCAGATGTGGCGACACGGAACGAAGGATCGGAAGCACTGGCCGGATTAACCGTAACATTGAGCGTGGTGGTCGAGCCCACGACCACGCTTGCCGTGGATTTATCCAGCGTCATACCCGTCACCGCAATATTCGGGCTTCCGCTTTCTTCCGCCAGCTCAGGCTTGCCGGTATTGGTGATCTTAGCCGTACGGGTGATCACTTCTTTTGCCGGGATGGCCTTACCGAGGCTGCTGCACCATCCACGGAAGACGTCGACGGTGCCGTTCGGGTATTTGATTTTATAAAATCGCACCGAGCCATCGTTGAACCAGGCAACAAGGTCTTTCTGGCCCTGCTCTCCCGGCTTCCAGGCGAGCGTAAGCGAGGTATCACCGGCAGATTTAGCGCCCTGAGCGGTCGCGTTCCAGTCGGCATCTTCATCATCGAGATAGGTGTCGTCGTAGGATTCTGCCGTCATTTCTCCCGGCGTCAGCTCCTTAATTTTTGCCAGACGGTTCCAGTCGACATCTGAGAGCGGATTGGAGAACCCATCGCCCGATCCGGTATAAAGCCAGAGCGTGGTACCGGCCCCTTTTACGGGAGCCAGAGGATTTGGTGTTGGCATAGCTTCCTCACATTTCGTAAGTGATTGAATATTTCATATCGGCAGAACTCCACAGCCCCATGGCATCATCACGCTGGTAATCAAAACCCTGCGGAACCATGACAGTGACCAGTTCATCCAGGCCGGGAACGTCAGCGAGAGCGGGATAGATATGGCTTTCCATCCATTCATCCAGCTCCGAATCCGGCACCTGCGAGGCAAGAAACACTTCAACATGCAGCGTCGCCGCCCACATATCAGCATCCAGCTCCTCTCCGGTGCATTCTGCATCTGTCAGATAAACCGCCACCGCAGGGAAATCGGTCTCTTCCATTGCTGCCGGGCGACCGTCAAAAAAAACGGCGCTTATTTCGATTTTTTCTTCAAGAACATTGATGATGTTCTGCCGAATCAGAGTGTGTTTCATCGCGTCAGGTGTAGCCTCAGTTGTTGCTTAAGGGCGTAGCCAAGCTGTTTCGGCATCTCCTCTTCAAGCATGCGTTTCTTTTCTGCTTCAAAAGCAGTGGTGAGCGGCGCGGCCAGAGGAATTTTGACTACATCGATGGGATAACGACTTTTGCCTGCAATACGCTTCATGACATGCCAGCGACCGTTGGCCAGACGCTGAAGAAAGGCATCACGAAACACATAACGACCAATTTTCAGCACGCTGCTTTTACGCACGAGAGGGCCTCTGCGATTGGTCGCCCTGACCTGTGCAGCGCCGAGTTTGATCGCCGGCAGATTGCCCCGGTTGACCTTGATCCGCGCAGCAGAGTGCCCGGTTGCAGAAGCTTTATTGACTCTCACCCTCTGCCTGACCAGTTTTAATGGGATACCCGTAACGTGGTTATCGCCGGCTACCGTTTCCTTTGCCACCCTTCGGGTGGCCACCGATACGCCGTTGGCCGCAACACGGTTTACGGCCCACGCGCTGGCATTGGGAACCATATTTCTATCCAGGCTGTCGAGGTTAGCAATCGCCTGTTCAAGACCTTTAATGGACATAAATGCTCCTTAACGACGCCGCGTTCCGTTTGGAGGAGAACCACTACCCAGCCAGACATAGCAGGAGCCACAGTCATCCGGACCAACACGATCCACCCAAAAATCCCGTCCGTTTACCGTCAGGGTGTCCAGGCGTTCCAGCTGGCCGACATCTGTCGTTTTCATGAATAAAGAAGGTTTGGTGCCCTCAATCCGGATACCAGCTTCGGCATACCCAATATTTTCTGGATCATCGAATACGCCGTTGAGCGTCACGCCGGTTAATGCACCGGAAGTCACCCTCGCTTCAGCGCCCATTACCCCGCGAATAGCGCCATCCGCCTGCGACATCGCTTCATCAAAGAGATTATCGAAATCAGCCACGTGGCCCCCTGTCAGGCTTCGCGGACCAGCCCCTTAGCAATCAGGAGGTCAGCATCCTGGTCGGATACACGGATAATCACACCAGGTTCGACAATGGTGACTCGCTCATCCCGTGTGGCATGCAGGGCATCAATATGCAGAGTGGCCAGCGTTTCTACGCAGACCAGATCGCCGGTTTCGGCGCTGGCGCCAGCATCATCGTCCGGTGTGTTTTCACCATTACTGCCGTCACCGGGGCTGTCGGCATCGTTCATGGCACCGACTTCATCGTCAATCACCTCTTCTCCCTCTTCCAGCTCTTCCTCAAGCTCTGCGATACGCATCGTTAGCTCCTGGATAGTGCCGCTGGTGCTGACTTCACGGTTTAGCTTCACGCCCAGCTCATTAAGACGGGCGATCAGTTTTTCTTTTTCTGTCATGGAAATGACTCCGGAGAAATGGCCCCGAAGGGCCACAGTGGGAAGTTATGCCAGCTTGACGGACACGAAGGCGTCCGGATCTGGCAGCAACATCAGCGGGGCTGACTGAATCATGGTGAATTCCCGCGCCGGGTCGCCAGTTTGAACCCAGTTTTTCGGGTAGCGCGTCGAGGCATTGATACCTTCACGCTGGGCATCGGCATCCAGGATGCAGCCATAGGTACGCAGGCCGCGTGCTTGAGTGTTCCCCAGCACCATCGTCATATCAGGCAGATAGTTCTTTTTGACGTCGTTTTCGATGTACTGGCCGGAATACACCACAATGGCCACATCTCCATACATCCCCTTGTAGGAGACTGCCATGCCGAGGTCTTTCACGGCGGTTTCCAGCTCTGAGCTGGAGCCACGGCGCGTATCGAGCTTCTCCTTAACGGCATCAAAGGAACGGAACAGCGCCCATCCCTTCGGATCGAACACGATAATGTTGACCACTCCGCTGGCATTCAGCGCATAGGCTTCAATGTCGTCGGTGGGGTCATAGGTTTTTTTGTCGCGGGAAGTCCAGGCTGCGGCACCGGCCTGAGTAATGTTGTTGCCGGCACTGCGGCCCATATCCACTTCAACCGGCTCAAACGCTTCCCCGGTCATGGTATATTTCCCGCTGAGTACCGCCGAAACTGCCTGCTTCTCCTCCACCTGAGCGATGGCCAGCTCTTCATCTTTCATGTTCTGAAGAATGATGCGGCGACGGCGATAAGCAGGGTCTGCCAGGTTCTGTGGATCTTCATCCGGCAGGCGGCGAAGGGTCATCTGCGGGTTAACTTCGTGTTTTGGCTTCACATATCCAGGAGTGAATTCAGAGGTGCTGCCGCCTCGGGATCGGATCACTTTTCCAGAGACAATCGGCGAGACATACAGCGCCATGTTGACCATCCCAGGAATCTGCGACAGGTAGACCTTCTCGGTGCTGAAGGGATAGCTTTCGCGGAAGAAGATGCGCAGGAAGAGCGGATCGAATTTGAATTTCTTCTCATTGACCGCCAGCAGCGCGGCTGTTGTATAAACTGACATAGATTTTTCCCGTAAAAAAAGCCGCGCTGGCGGCTTTATGGATGGAGGTAGTGTTTAAAAAGTGGTTCAGACAATGCTGAGTGCCGTGCCGGCGAACGCGTTACGCCTGATACTTTCATCAGTAACTGCAGATGGCCAGAGCACATCCTCAATGCGGAAAGAGCCGGATTTGTAATATGCCAGCTCTTCATTTTCCTGGTCGGCGGTAACGGCCAGAATACCCACTGCCGCGCCGGCGTGAGCACCATCCCAGACGGTCAGCTTGCCGGAAGTGGCATCCAGCATCAGCGGTGTCATCGCTGGCGTGGATGCCGTCAGTTCGCCGGGTGCATACGCGGTATGTGCCGGATCGCTGTTACCGAGCGGCTGATAATGGGTAAAGACTTCGGTATTTGACATGATTGCCTCTTAAACTGGAGTGTTTAACAAATCGTCACCGGCTTCAACTGATGCGTGACCTGCCGACAACGCGCCAGGAGCAGCTTCCATCAGTCGATCCAGCGCAGTATCAGTACGTGCCTGAGCGCTTTGCGGCGCAGCTGCCAGAATGCGCTGCGCACTTTCAACCGTCATTCCCGGCGTTTCAGCCAGTACGCGCGCCTGGGTGTCTCGCCCTTTGGCTTCTTCGCAATTCAGAATGCCCATAATGCGATCATTCTCTGCAACGACTGCAGCAGAGACCAGAGCACTTACGTCTGCAGGTGCCGCAACGGTCGCTGTTGCCACTTCGACGGTGGTGACCGGTTCAGTCGATGCCGTGGTCTGAGTTGTGGTCGTGGTTGCTGATGGTTGAGTGGTAGCAGCGGGTGCCGTGGTTTGAGTCATATTCCCTCCGGTGGTGATCATTTTTCGTTTGTTGAGCGCATCGCGCATGACATTTAGCGCATCAGTGTTGTTAACCAGCTCATCGGCCAGACCGACGTCTACCGACTCCTGCCCGGAGAACACGGCAGCTTCAGTATCCAGCACGGCCTGCACGGACATGCCGGTATACGCGGATACCTTTTCGGCAAACATCTGACGGGTGGCGTCAATTCGCGTCTGAAAATCGGCACGGACATCTTTCGGTAGTTTTTCGTAAGGGTTGCCGTCGACTTTGTGATCGCCGCTGTAAATCAGCGTGACTTCAACGCCGTTGGTTTTGAGCGCTGCCCCATAGTTGCTGTGGGCCATCATGACGCCGATGGAGCCCGTTCTGGCCGTTTGGGTAACAAGCTGGCGCGATGCTGCGCTGGCAATCAACTGGCCGGCGCTGCAATTCATGTCGTTCGCCAGCGCCCAGATGGGTTTAATATCGCGCATCCGGGCAATAATATCGGCGCAGTCAAATGCACCGGACACCATCCCTCCGGGTGTGTCCATATCCAGCAGGATGCCGTCAACGCCGGGGTCGCTCATCGCCTGCTGCAGCCGGGCAATGATGCCGTTGTAGCCGGTCATGCCGGAGTAAGGCTGCAGAGAACGGGTTTTGCTGACCAGCGTGCCGGAAACCGGCAGTACCGCAATGCCGTTTGTCACCTGATAGCTACGCGATGGCCGGGCCCCCATGTCCTCATCATCATCACCAAACAGCGCCAGCGGCTCAGCAATCTGTTCAGCACCAAGGGTGATGCCGGATGCAGCGTCGGTCAGTCGGGTGATACCCAGCTGGCCTGCCAGCGCGCAAAAGAAAACCCGCGCATAGGCGGGTTCAAGCATCAGCGGCTCATTAAAGGCCATGCTGGCAATATGCGGAAGATTACGCAGCTCGGGCGTCATCTTTCTCCTCCTCGTTTGTGTTTTTCAGCCCTGCATTAAAAGCTGCTGCCGCCCAGGCAGGAGGATTAAGTCCCGCCTGCCGGCGCTCCATCGCTTCACGTACCTGCTGAGAAAAGATTTCCTGATAATCGTCTCCGCGTTTGGCGCACTCCTTCTCGTAAGTGCTGAGTCCTGCCTCAATCAGCATGACGGCCTCCTGCACTTCCTTCAGCCCGTCAATGGCCATTCGTCCTGATCCAATCCAGTTGGCGTTACCCCAGGCTGTTCTGGCCTCCTGAAAACTGAATCTGGCTTTTGATGGGAGCGTGACGACCCGACGAACGATGGCCTCTTCCAGCCAGCACACGAACATCTGGCAGGCCATACGCGCTGCCACGAACTTACGGCGGCCCATAAAGAACGCCCAGGACTCGTTAGCACTGGCGCGCGCAGTGGAGTAGCTCATCTGAGAGTAGTTACGTGAAAGCTGCTCGTAAGAGACGCCAAGACCGGCGGAAATATAGCGCAGCAGAGACTGCTCAAAGGTTGAATAGCCGTTATCCGTATCCTGCGCCGACTGGAGGTTCAGGGAGTCCCCAGGCAGAAGGTGGGGAACCCTCGCGCCCCCCAGGCGAACCGGCGCTGCAGAATAATAAGAGGCCATTTCGCCAAGCCAGCCGGTCAGCTTATTTTGCTGCTTACTGTCAGCGCCGAGGATAAAGTCCATCGCCGTATCGGTATCCAGCTCGCTCTCGATGGTCGCCGCATACATCGCCTTCACGATTGCGCTCTGCAACTGCGTGTTTTGCAGCGTATCGAGCATTTTCATCTGCTCCATCACGCTATAAAACACGTTGGCTCCACGGGTCTGGCCATCCTCCAGTGGTTCGAAAATATGGATAAATGAAGGTCTGCCGCCGGGGAGTTCCCGTGGGATATAGGTCCAGTTTTGCGCCATCCACCCGGGATAACCGTCATCGCTGATGTAATACCCCAATGCGGCACCGCTATAATTGATTTTTACGCCTGCACGGCAGTTCCGGGAATCACCTGTGTTGTTTGGGTTGCTGACGCGTTTAGGACTGACCATTTTAAACTGCGTGCGAAAGAGACGCGTGGAGTCGCTGTCCCAGGTCGGCTGCACACACAGTTCACCGTTAAATGCGTGCGTTGCGACACCTTCACGGATCATCATCGTAAACGTTCGCTTACGCTCGGCATCAATCCCGCAAAAGTCATCCTCCGCAAACTCATACCATGCGGCCTCAACCTCCCTGGAAAATGCGCGGCTGTCCTCTTCTGTGATACCGAGATAACGCCAACTCGGGCAGTAACTCAGTCTGAAAAATGATCCAACGATGTGGTCCTGGTGAAGCTGTATGGCGTTAGCCGCGTAGCCATTATTTCTCACCAGGTCATCTGCACGCGCATTGCCGCGCGAGAAGTTCGGCAGCAGCGCGGCATCCGCACTTTCACTCTGCGGATTCCAGGCATTTAACTGACCACCGAAACCGCCGCCACCAGCGTGATAACCGGCATATTCCCGCAGGGATGTTTTGCCATCAGGACCAACTAAAGAGGGTGTTTTCATACATAAAACCTTGCCGGCCCCCGGCGTCGTGAGGTGGTGCCAACCTGAGATTCAAGGTCGGCAATGTACTTTTTAAGATCGCTAACGGAGGTGGCAGTGAATTCGACTCTTCGCCCGTCTTTCTGCACTGTCGCCACCCTTTTCCCCATCATGAGGTCATGTAACGCAGCGCGCGCGGCATCCAGCTCAGTCAGTGTTGCCATTAATCCCCTCCAGATAATGCCCGTGCGTAGTCCGCCAGGGTCTTGTTATTCTTACGATCACCGTCCTCGTCCAGCAGACTGGCCAGAAGAGAATCAAGGTTAAGTTGCCAGCGCGAAATACTGATACGCAATGCCGCCAACGCGTAAACAAAGCAGTCAAGCGCCTCATTACGTCGCTTTTTGCTGTCCCATATGATTTTTCGCTTACCATCCACCCATTTTTCCACCAGCTCTTCGGCGGTCAGTTGCTGCGCTTCAGAAAGATCGTATATATCGGGATTGTTGGGAAAATGAACGGCACCGGCCAGCGGTTCCTCACCTTCGGCAACCAGCGTGAAACGGTTGTAAATTTGTTCCTTCGCGGTGTCCGTGCCCACTTCAGTCAGATAAACGCCGTTTTTGTTGCGCTTGCGGGGCATATTTGCCACCGGCTTTCCATAAACCGATGCACCTTTGACAGGAATGACGCGGAACAGCCCGTGCTTTTTTGAACGGTTGTAGACAATAGTCGGATCAATACCGCCAATATCCCAACAGATACGGGATATCGCCATTTCTACGCCATTATGTCGGGTGTAGGTCTTATTAATCGCGTCGTCCACACGGGCAAGCGTGGACTCATCATCATGACGCCCCATGATAATTTGCCTGTCGATGAGCCAGCTCTCTTCTCCTGGTCCCCATCCCCACACACGCATTTCGTAACGGTCGAGCTGGGAATCTATACCTGCAGTGAGATAGGCCACGCGGCTCGGAATGGCTGAATCAAAATGCTCCTTACGTTCAGCCAAAATGTCAGCATCCGGGCGATCGCCAATTTTCGCCTCCCAGGTCTCACCCAGCGTGGTGTTGACGAAGGTTTTCCGTTTGCCCGTATCGCCCTTGGTCTTGAGCCAGTCCTTAACGATTTGCACCCAGGTGGTGAACGGGCTGTAAGCAGTCCAGATGTGGAACGTCACGCTGTCCGGTGAGTCCATTTCGGTACCTGTTGATGAAAACCAGGATAAACCATCGCGCGTCCAGATCCCCGTGGTGTCGCAGATGTAACGCGCTTCAGTGAAATCCAGCTCCTGCTGCTTGATGACGCAGGCGTTGTGTTCGCACAGGTAAAAGACGCTGGAGGGTTCGCCCGGCGTCCATTTGAATCCGAATGGTGTCTCTTTATCGCCGAACTTAAGGTACTGTTCTTCACCACAGTGTGGACAGACGACATGAAAGCGCATGAAATGCCCGGACTCGCTGGCGGCCCGTTCAATCTGGCAGGTTCCCTTTATTTTTGGCGTTGAACCACGAATAGATTTGGGCCAGACAGAACCCTCAATACGTTTGTCGCCCAGAAACGTCGGGGATCCCTCTTTCTCAATATCCTCATCAAAAGCAGCGAGTTCGTCATAGCCGGCAACATCCACTGACTTTTCACGGTAGTTTTTCGCAGCCTTACCGCCCAGGCACCAGAAACCGCGCCCGTTGGAGAAGCGTTTCATGCTGAGGGTATTGTCACGATGTTTTTTGCCGTACCAGGGGGCCAGCGCCAGAAGTGACGGAATATCGCGGATCGTTGGTTCAACGTGCGACTTCATGAAGTTTTCAGCGTCACCATCCGTGGGCAACCAGATAAGGGAATTTCGCTGTTTGTGCTGGATAAAATACGCATAAACACCGAGCAACATTTTTGAATAGCCAACACGGGCAGACTTAACGACATTCACCTCGCGTATGTAGTCATTCCCCATTGCATTCATAATTGCGCGCTGAAATGGCAAGGTTTCCCAGCGCCCTTCCTGGTAAGCCGATTCTTTCGGGAGGTAATAGTTATCGTCAGCCCACTCAACAGCAGTTTGCGGCTCTGGCCTGTACAACGATCGGAGACCTGCACAGGCAGAATGCCGCAGTCCCTTAACCTGACTGTTCGATATATTCACTCAGCAACCCCGGTATCATTTCATCCAGCGCAGCTGCTTTGTTCATGGCCTTTATGATGTCCTTCTTAAGGAAATCAATGTGTCGGTTTTCCAGTTCCGGAAAGCGCCGCTGAACCGACAGAGGTACTCCATCGAGAATACTGGCAATTTCTCCGGCTATCCGCGACAGCACGAACGTGCAGAATGCGGTTTCCACCACTTCAGCGGACTCTTTTGCATTTTTAAGTTCCTGAGCGTCAGCCTGTGCCCGGGTCAGGCGATGCCGTTCATACTCAATCGTGCCAGGCTGAAGATCAGACTCTGAAGCAATACGCAGATCTGCGACTTCCTTCCGTAACTTTTCGTTCTCTATCGCGGCATCCCGCTCTGAATACCATTCAATAATGGTCGCGGAATCATAGAGAACCTCGTTCCCCTTCCCTCCGCCTCGCGCAACAGGCATTCCCTGATCCTGCCAGTTCTGGATCGTGCGAACGCTAACGCCGAAAATCTCTGAAAGTCGTTTTTTATTCACTTCCATGGATCACTCCTGACGATTTACAGAGAAAGGAAGCCCTCAACGGCAAACTACCGCTTTTCGACCTAAATCATTTCCTTTCTGTTGAGGGGGTGTTTTCAATAAAAACAGTGTGATACACGGAAGAAGAACGGAAACGGCAAAAACCAGAAAATTTTCATAAATAGCGGAAAGCTGCGAGGTCGCCGCCCCGTAGCGTATCAGGTTGCCGGAAAGGACCCTCTCGCTTTAAAATAGCAACATTCCTTTTTATTAATGATTTTTTAATAATTAACTATTGAGATTATTACTTTAACTATATATTAAACATACACCTCTCTGCACATAAATTGCAGGCATCTCAAACATTAATATTTGAGATGCCTGCAGTTTTTATAAATCAGGAGTTCACGCAGTGGAGTCTTTTAATGTACTTTTAATAATTGTTTCTTTAAGACGTTCAGCTCGACGCAGAACTTTATAAGCATCATTCTTACTGAAATTACAATTTAGCGTATAGTCAGCTTTAACACGAGCAATTTTCATCAAGGCCAACAAATCACCTAATTCCTGATCGGAAATATCAGAGCTACAGCGTAATTTATCAATAACTCGTTGGTGTTGTCCCACACTGTTATTAATGTTGCCAGGTATTTGCGATGCTCGCTGATTAGCTACATGATAGATATAATAGTAAGACGTTCGTGCACACTCCCTATAATCCATTTCAGGACAAGAGTTAACATACCCCTTAGAACTAAAATCAGAATATATTCTTTGAGCCTTTTCTAAAAAATCATCGCAAATTATCATTATGAAAAGTCCACTCCAACAACTCTCTCAGATATCAAATTAGCGCGGTTGGTATCAATTGGGGTCAAACTGTAAATAATGCTATTCAAAGCCTCCCTCGGAACACGATCTTCTCTTAGCAAGGCTTGATAAAAATCATCTTCTAAATCAATAGCCCTATCTACATCATCAGATACATATTCAACCGCGATACTAAAAATCCCTCTGTCGTCGTCGGGATAAAAGATAGTAAGGGCTATACAAGTACCCGCTTCTTCATAAATAGATTTTATGATTTTATTACTGTGTAACTTTAATATCTCTATGATGTATCCACGAAAAGAATTTATTTGGGTCTGTCCATGCAATTCGTTAAATATTGAGACATTTGAGAGTGTAGCCTTAAACCAGTGAAGGTCATCTTCACTAAATTCCTTCGTGGGTAATTTAGAGTAAATCTCTTTAGCTTTTTGCAAATCCAGTAATGTCACAGCCGCATTGAAATGCACTCTGTATAACTCGACATATTCCTCAGGAATAGTATCAATACTATCAAGCAATATACAAAGCTTTTCATACATCGTTGCATTGCTCATAGACAACAAACAACGATAAGAATCTGAATTCAAATTAACCTTGCCATTTGGGAAAAAATAATCCACACACTTATTAAGTGCTTTCATATCACCGATCAACGAACTATACGCAGAATACAGTGCGTAGTATTTCCCTAAATTGGCAACATACATGGAATCCAAAGCGCCATCGATTTTAAATCGCTCTGGCACTGAAAGTGGTCTGCATTCATCGACCGCTTTACCTAATGTTTCGTTGAAAGCATCAACGATTTTTTTAGCTACCACTTGAGCCATAGTCATCCTTATGAGCACCGTAACTTTGTTCAGGCGGCCCCATTTGCAAGATTGATGATGTTACACTTTGTATGTTGAATACTCAATAATAATGAAGCTTCCATAAATGATAGCTCACAACAAATGTTGAAAGGATTTGTTTTCGTCTCCTCAAGCCGACGATCAAGCTCAGCACAGCTTTACAGCATGCTTTTATGTAGCTGCAGTTCTTTCATCTCATTTTTGATGTATACGTTACACTTAAGTTCTCAGCATTCACCGTACAACCTAGTTGTAATTTGAGAGTCTCATCGAGTTGTAAATTCGCTCGCAGGCCATTCCTGCGCGGTAGCTTTCGTCAGCTCGTCCAGCATAGTACTTAGCTTCGTCTGCAAGGCTTCCGAGCATGTCGGCGAGCACTGTTGCGCTGGCGCTGGTTGTCCTGCTTCCAACGGCAGCGGCAAGATCTGCGGTGTGCTTTGCAGCGTCCAGGCGGGCGGCGAGCTTTTTGGCTTGTTGCTGCAGCTGGCTAACAGTGCCAGACAGACGGTCAGAAACAGCACGCGCTGCAGCTGCTTTCTCTTGAGCATCTTTAACGGCCTCATCACGGGCAATAATGCGTCCTTGTTCAATCCAGCGGGCGGCGGTCTGCGCGTTCACAGCCTGAGAAGACTCGGCGCTATCACGCTCTGCCCATTTTGTTTTCCACGCCCGATCACGCCAGGCATTCCCCGCTACAAACGCACCGGCCACCAGTATCGCAATGATTAAAAGCTGAGAGCGAATACTCATCACTGGTCTATCCCCCAGCACGTCAGCGCACTTTCCTGGTCCCGGCGCGCCACCTGTCCGTAGCAGTTATTCGAGCGTATCCGGCAGTCTTTGCCTCCGTCTTTAATCCACCAGCGGATGGCTTCACATGCACCTTTTCTGTCGCCTGCGTTAATCCGTTGGTAGAACGTTGACGGGAAGCATTTACCGGGACCGATGTTATACGGGCAGAATGACGCGATCCCCACTTTCTGGGGTTCGGTCAGCGGCACCTTGATATTGCGATCGACCCAGGCCAGCGCTTTATCACGTTCAATGGCGTTTACCTGATCGCACTTAGCCTGCGTCAGCTTCATGCCCTGCACCACTGGCTTGCCATCAACAGTCGTTACACCGCGGCAAATAGTCCAGATACCCTGACTTCCGTCACGATACGCTGTCAGACTGTTGCCTTCCTTTTCGTTGAGAAACTGATCCATCAAAACTGGAGCAGAAGCACCAGCGATGATCAGCGAAATCATCGCTGCACTAAGCTTCGTTTTGCTGACGGCCATTCAGTCTGTCCTCTCGTTCTTTCCGGCGGTAGTACCAGTTAACGGCGCAGGTGATAACGGTGCAGACAATACCGACAACGATCGCCCAGTCACTCAGGCTAAGACCTGCCATCTTATCGGCTAACATCCAGGACACCTCTTTTGATATTTCGGCATGCGCTTTTGCAGAGACACCGCAACCCGTCAACGCAGTTCCGGTGCCGTAAGAAAGTCTGCTGTAAATAGTGCTCATTCTTGTCATAGCCTCACCTCCGATTCATCGGATGGCGCTGTGGAAGTGGAACTCAGGCTGCAGGGCTGCGCTGATAGTGGTTGCGTTGGTGTTGAATCCCTGAGCCTGAAAAAAGGTGACCACCACAGCCAGTAGATGGTGAGGTGAGCCGATTTAGAGTCTGTCAGTTTTCTGAGCTCTTTATTGTCTCAGTCCAGGTTTTGCCTGACGGGTTATCAGAGTGACGAAAAGAAAAAAGCCGCAGTCAAATGCGGCTCACTTAAGAGGTGGGATATTTTTCCGGGATAGTTTGCGCCTAAACGCCAGAAACCACTTTGGAGGTTTAGATTTTGGTCTCCAAATATCTTGAGCAATTTCTCTTGCGCGGGCATCACTTACCCCTTCAATTTTGCTGAAATTTTTGTAACTCCGGTACTCGAAGATTCGATTCATCAGGTACGCAATGAAAGGGAAAACAATCTTTAAAATGGTCACGATGAGTATGAGTGCGCTCATCGCAGCAAAATGATCATGAATGGCTGCTGGTAATGACTTTAAGTAATCAAGCATCTTGAACCCTGAGTAAAGTCCGGGGATATGACAGGGGTACTGGTGCAATGCACCTTCGCGAATACCCCTGTCGTATCGCCGGAAAGCAAAAAGCCCCATAGAGGGGCTTCTCACAGAATCAGATTGTCGCTTCTCACCGCTGCCATCGTGGCGCAGCTTTGCTAAGCAAATTTGAATTATCTAACTTTCTGGTTTGTTTTCAATAGCAATATGAACAGATAGCACTTTTTGCTAAACATTCTATTTCAATTCACTGCGCGCCATCAAGAATGCTTTAGCCTGAAATATCTGCAGGCACCATTTAACCCGCAGCCTGGCATCATCAGCTGACAGCCACGGAGCAAGTTGTTGCAGTTCACGGCTGATGTCGGAAATCTTCTTCCTGGTGGTGTAATACCCGACACCCACGATATAAACCGGATCGGTCTGGTCAAACGCGTGAAGCACGCACTGCTCTAAAAAATCAGCATCATCCTCATCGATGGCAGTATCAATAATGCTGCGGGCCGGTTGTGGCCATAAAATATCATGAGCGCGTTTCATGACCTGCGGTCCACGGCAGCCCTCCTCGCGGGCTTGCTTGAGCGCCTCGGTAAATCGTTCAAGCGCTTTATCTGACCATCGGGTGCCTTTGAGGAATCTCCAGCAGGCATGCCCTTTCGGTATTCGTGGTGCGGTGCCGCCTCGGACACTGTCACCCCACACTGAAAGAAGCGATTTAATCCAGGCTGACTGCGTACCTGTCAGCAATACCGATCTCCCCAGATAACGCTTATGCGTTGCGGTCGCCACTGCATTAAGAGCGTTGTTATGTTTGCGGCGTTGTTGTGGTGTCATCATATTGTCTCCTTACGCCAGAACACCAAGCGCAAAGGCCCGGTCCAGTACGTTTTTTATCATTTCCAGTTGTGAGCCATACTTCTGCTCGAACTTAACCGGGTCGTTATGTAGTTCTGTGTGATGCTTTCGACACAGCGGAATGGTGAGGCTATCGTGCGCCTTTGTCCCGACACCACCCTGCCCCCAGCCAATCAGATGGTGCGCATCGTCGGCGGGCTGGCCACAGCATGCGCAAGGCTGGCTTTTAACCCAGCGCAGATAGTTTGGTTTTTCCCAACGTGCGTGTTTGGGACGTTTGAAGAATGTTGCCGGCGCTTCTGGATCAACTTTTAAATCGATTAGCGGAACCGCGAATGGCTCATCAAAAACAGGTGCAGCTGCTGCGCGCTCTTTGACAATGCTGGTGGACGTGGCCACAGGCATGATCTCGCTTTCCCGGTATACGGATGCGATAGGTTCTTTTGGCCGTCTTAACGCACGACGTGCCAGTTCCTCAGTGATTTCATCAGCTATTCCCCGATAAACAGCCCACCAGCAAATTTCTGCCACGGAGAGCATCCGCTCGGCATTGAAACCGAGCTCTCTCAGAACGACATCGATGATCCAGGTAATCAGATTGCTACGGGCCAGTCCTGACAGAAATTCAGTGGTTTGCTCCCGCAGCTTGTTATCACAACTCCAACACAACAGAATCGAGCCTGGTGGGTGGCGCATCACTACCAATTCGTTGTGGTGATAACTGGCGTGCGGGTACTGACAGTTCCCGCCGCGGCGAAGCAGCCAGGCATCGAGTGATGACAGACCACCAGCAGCAGAGATGACCTTTTCACTGGTAAAGAAGTGCTGAATCAGAGGATCTTCCCCGAGCGGCTGAGCAGCATCAGGAACCTTTCCCGACGGCAGGTTTGCCATATTCTCTGGCTGGCACTCCACAAGCACCCGCCCCTGGGCGAAGATATACATCAGCTCTTTGCCGGGCTTAAGCAATACGATGCCCATATCTCTAGCGATTTCCGGTTTCAGCAGAGCTCGCATGGTCCTGCATCCGTAATGATGATCTGCCCGGTTTCTCCCCAGATTTTTGACACACGCCCATCCCAGATATGGCTATCTTCACCAAAGAGCGCATCCAGAAGTGATTTCTCCAGGTTGTCTTTATCTGGGCGTTGCTGGTGTGGCTTGCGGTCAAACGCAGCTCTTTTCTTTTTGCTCCAGCTCGGAGGCATAGGGAGCACAAAAATAACGTGATACCCGCACTCCGGTAGGGTGATGTTATGCAACCTGACTTCATCGCAGAACGCACGGTACCGAAGCACCTCGGGGCGCTTTTTCCACTTATCTGCACGCGTCATTCTCGGCTTTCCGAGTGGAGTTATGTTGTAAGTTCGCATCCTCACCCCCAAAAGCGCTGTTGATAGCGCCTGTCCGGGATGGGGCTACGTTTTGACTCAGGAAGGTATGCGCTAACCGTCCAGTGAATCAGATCAAAATCGAGGCTCTTCTCTGTCATGACATGATTTTCACTGTACCGGGCAATGAGCTGCTCGGCCTGCTCAGTTGTCAGGTTGGAGTGCTGGAACCAGGAGCGCTTCATTGCGGAATACCTTCGCCACTTAAAAACGCCTGCGCACGTTCGCGGGAACCGGGTTCCCCGTTGAGCAGTTCGCGCAGCAGCTGGATGGCAGAGTGATGTGGTTCGTTCGCGTTGATGGTGATCCCGCGAGACTTGCCAGGGTGCAGAGATATGTAGCCCTTTCGGTCGAGCGCTTTCAGGTGATCATCAGCAGCGTTTGATGAGCTGAATTGCAGAAGGCCAGCCAACTCCTGCCGACTGGGTGGGTAGCCGTTGCGATTGACATAGGCCACCAGCACATCAAAAACGTGCTGCTGTTTGCTGGTGAGTTTGCGATTCTGCCCAGCCTGCTCCATCAGACGAGCGTGGTTAGGGCAGACCGGGAGGACATTCAATTTTTGCTGTGTTTTTTGCGCCATGGTTTCTCTCCGTGGCGCAGCAGGTTGCTGGGTGTTCAGGCCAGCTAGAGCATTATATCAGAGGTGGGGATAACCCGGTAACCAGCCCGTCTCATCAGTTCAACCATCAGTGACGGGCGGGCAACAATTTCATCATCCGCCAGAGGCATGAATGAACAAACGTTCCCTTTACGGTACATCAGGGCACGGTCACACTCCGGGAAAGTTTCGAAGTACGTGACAATAGCTCTGTCGGTGCAGCGCACAAGCGCAAATCCAGTTGTTGGTAACGGCAACTCATCCATTTCTACTCCTAAACACAAGGCCTGTATATACATACAGTACACCTGGTTCTTCTACAGATCAACGGTTTAAGAGCACTAAATGTTAAAGTCTAAAAAGGGCTAACTACTTTGTAGAATATTCACATTTCATAAGCACAACCCAGCATTGCCTTGGAAACATCGAATAATTAGTGACTAGTTAAATTCATTTGAGATGACTCGATAACTTTCATCCAAACTGGATTGATATTAAACTTGAATCAACTTATTGATCTAAATCAACCTTACATCAATCAATTCATTATCAATATGATAAAAAACATCCTAAATATTATTTCTTATTCGTATTCCAATGTATCTACTGCCGTTCAATCTAGTTACATGATCTAAAATCCTCCTTTGATTACATGATGTTAAATTAGTAAGTAACTATAATATTTCATAAAAAAATTTAATTACTCGAATTTTCCGATGTCTTAGACAGTCATATTTGAATAATCTAACCCAAATTTAAATGATTTAATAATATGTAGCTTACCTACATGTTTTGCTTAACTGCGTACATAAAGGAGCACTGAGGTTTTTCACCTAAAAACCTCAGTATTTCAATGCATCTTAATTAATGGAATAAACTGCCATGCAAATCATATTGAATGTTAATAATTAACAATATCAAGTACTTATTCGATAACTTTGGACGCATCCAATGAAAGTAAAAAGGAATAATGCGCAAATAATTGCGCGCAAACCTAAGAGGTTCCTAGACTATTTTAGAACTTTGAGATTAACAGCTTGGCTAGGAGTCGGCATTCAATTCACACTCATGATTATAGGGACATTTACGCCAATACCTGTAAGCGCCTGGGCCTCAGAACAAGTTTTGGTTGGAGAGACTTATCTATCGATCGCACAAACTCGAACCTACACATTGAGTTATGGTGAAAATGTCGAATCAGTTGCTAAAAAATACAATATCACTCTTGAAGAACTTCGTCAGTTGAACCAATTTCGCTCTTTTTCTAATGGATTTGACAATCTTCGGAAAGGTGATGAAATTGAGGTACCTCTTGCCCCATTGCCAACTGTTAGCAAGCATAATGACAGTAATAATAATCAGGAAGAGCAGAAGCATCATGAACTCGCTCAAACAGTTATTCAAACAGGACAATTTCTAAACGCCACACCAAATACTGACAATTCTTTATCAACGGCAAGGGAAATTGCAGCTGTAAAAATAAGCAATGAAGTAGAGAAATTCCTTAACCATTTTGGGACTGCCCGCATCCAATTAAATACAAATGAGGATCTATCGCTTAAAAATTCAAATTTTGACCTTTTGATCCCGCTATATGAACCTAAGGATAAAATTTTGTTTTCTCAGACCAGTATTCATCGAAGTAGCGAGCGAAACCAGGCAAATATCGGCTTTGGTTATCGCCTGTTTAATGATAACTGGATGATTGGAAGTAATACCTTTCTTGATTACGATTTATCCCGCGACCATGCACGTATTGGAATAGGTGGGGAATATTGGAGAGATTTTATTAAACTTGGGGGGAACGCTTATCAGCGACTGACAAATTGGAAAACTTCACCCGACGTAACTGGCTATGAAGAACGACCGGCTAACGGTTGGGATGTGCAGGCTCAAGGTTGGCTTCCTAAGATTCCACAACTGGGTGGTAAGTTAGCGATAGAGCAATATTATGGTCAGGATGTTGGCTTGTTCGGTAAAGAAAATAGGCAGAGAAATCCGTATGCAATCACTGCAGGCCTTTCTTACACCCCTATACCATTACTGATGCTCAGCGCTGAACAAAAGCAGGGTAAGTCTGGTAGAAATGAAACCCGACTGAATATTGAGATGAATTATCGACTAAGCATGCCGTGGCAAAGTCAAATTTCTTCAGATTCTGTTCAGACATTACGTAACCTGGCAGGAAGTCGATACGACCTGATTGAGAGAAGCAATAACATCATTCTGGAATACCGCAAAAAAGAGTTGATTCAACTCAATGCTGCAGCTGTCATTGCTGGCAACTCTAAGGATCAGAAATCAATGGATGTATCTGTAACTAGTCGCTATGGCATTGATCGTATTGACTGGACAGCACCAGACCTTCTTTCGGCTGGTGGAAACATTGTTAAAATTGGTGCAGAGTACTATGTGATTCTTCCTGAATGGAAAATGTCTGACCAAAATGGCAACAATTATAAGATTCAAGGTGTGGCAGTCGATAAAAAAGGAAATACTTCTAACAGGACTGAAACGCAGGTTACAGTACTTCAACCAGAAATAAATAAGAATTACAGTACGTTCACTCCACTCGAAAGTATGCTACCTGCTGACGGTACAAGCACTCAATTATTGGTCCTTACGTTGAGGGACTACCAGCAACAGTTAATTGACGTTGCAGTTTCTGAAATTAATGTAGTCAGCACTGCTACAGATAACTCAACCGTTTCGGCGCTGACAAAAGCAAGTAAAGGGGTCTATGAACTTACTGTTACGGCAGGTAAGCATGCGGAGACAATTAACATAACACCTGAAATACATGGAACTTCACTAGCATCAGCTAGGGTTAACATTACAGAAATGAAACCTGTACAGCTGAAATCAAAAATTGAAACAGATAAAAAATCTTATACTGTAGGCGATGATATTATAGTTAAGGTTTTCCTAAGTGATACTTCAAACAATGCCGTACCAGGCATGACTGATTTGCTAACGAACAGTGTCATCGATGTATCATATGCAAACCTCAAATATGGTGAGCGCTGGAAGGATAACAATGATGGCTCCTATACCGCGGTCTATGTTGCTAATCTGGATGGTCGAGGATTGACAGCAAAAATTAAATTCGAAGGTTTACATGAAGGTGCTGAGTCTGAACAATACACTATTGCTCACCAACCTACTCCTGCAAATTCAACTGTGAGAATAGACAAGGCTATTTATGCAATCGGAGATGAAATGGTAATAACAGTGCTGCTAAAAAACTCGAATGACATCCCTGTAAAAGGAGTATCTCGATTCTTAGTTGGGATGGTTAATGTAGAAAATGCTATAGATGATAGTAATGCCTGGAACAATTGGACAGATAACGATGATGGCAGCTACACAGCACGTTATACTGCAACCACAGCGGGTTCGAAACTTAAAGTTACGATGCAGCTTGAAGATTGGGATGAAAAAACATCATCTGAATTTTATGAGGTTATAAACTAGCAGCAAAACATCTATTTTTGGTTCGCCGGGAAATTCCCGGCGAATTTGATTTATGAAATGAATATATAATTTCGCTGTATCAAATGATTATAAAGTGAAATTTTCAAAATCAAGTAATCTCAATTGGTTGGATACTGCTCAGAATTAGGCGGCGTGAAGTCATTGGCGCGCCGCAACGGCGGCCGGTGAATTTGTCGTATGTCTCACGCTGCGCAACGCACCAGGTCGTCGCATGCTCGCGAAGCTCTACCTGCTTCTCGCCATCTTTTGTGATGATCGTTCCGGTATGTGTCTTGGCCTTTTTCATGCGATTGCCCTGTAAATTGACTTAACCCGGCGCATTACTGGCCCGGAAAAGAGATCTGAATAACGAGGTGCCTGGTTGGTTTTGCCTGCGTAACTGAAGCGCTGTAAATCAAAATCGATGGTCGCCCGCTGATCGCGGAACAGACCACAGCGACCGTGACGAACCAGACTTCCGCGCGCAGCTGCTTCACGGAAATACTTCTCGGTAGTACCTCTGTTGAGCCCAAACATTGCTGAAGCATCCTTCACGGTTATGCGGCCGTGCTGCTGTGTAAGATGAATGATCCGCTCGATGTACCAGGCTTTTTGTGTTGAGGTTTTTGGTCTGGCCATAGCTATGCCCTCCTCGCTTTTCGCAGGCAGGCATCCCGCCGTTTTGATATCTGCAGCACTTCGTTCGCGTTGCCAGCCAGTTCCAGAATGGCGGTATAGGCAGTGGCAGCTCTTCGCCACAAACCACGGCTCTCCAGCTTTTTTGCGCCAATATCAGCAGCACGCAGCTTTTCTGGATCTGCGCGCTTTTGATTCATAAACGGCAAATCTGCTTCCGGTATTTCAGCTCCCGGTGCGACGGTGTAAACGTACTGAGTACCGTTGTGCTGACGGATTATTACTCCCTGATTCGTCAATGCTCTCAGGAAGTTGCCAGCGCTACTGGATGTCATATCCAGCGCTTCACAGATGTCCTGCAGTACACAGCCAGGAATGTGCCGGACTACGATGGCAACCTGTTCTCTCTGATTCAGTTTTTCTTTGGTCATTGGTCAAAACTCGATTATTTGGTTAAACCTTGTGCCTTGAGGCGCTTGTACTCTTCCATCAACAATTGAGCTGGCGTTGGTCCTGCCGGATGGTGCGGCGCCGCCAGTTGACGTCGGATCGGCGGAACGCTCAGGCCGTTGCCAACATGCTTTGTCCACTTCGTAAGTAATTTTTCTGCCAGTCGTTTTAGTTCCCCCTCTGTCATTTGCCGTTCAACACCAGTTCTGCGCATTTCGATGCAGATGTGATAGAGCACCGGCTGAGGCCATGGATATTTGTCGCTTCCCGAATACCGGTACGACTCATTCCGCCAGCTACGGTACTCAGCCATAACCTGATCGGATGTGAGTCCGAATGGATTCGCGCCGCTCTCAGATACCAGAGAAACAAATTCAGCCAGATCAGGAGGCCAGGTGTTTCCCGAGGCGCAGCGCTCCATGCACTGCTGGCAAACCAGTTGAATCTGGGCATCAGTCATCGAACCTATCTGGGCTATCCAGAGTGCCGAAGGTTCCGCCCCGTTCTTCTGCGTCCATCGGTTCGAGAATATTTCCCCCATAACCCGCCATAGCTGCCATGCCGTTTTCACTGCCATCAACCCCATGTCGGCGGCACCATTGCTCATAGGCTGCGTCGATCTGCTGTACAGCCCGGGATGTTGTTGGTTCTGTTCGTACTCCCGCATTGTCGGTACCTCCGGTTTCAGATTGTTTTTTCGATCTCACCAGCACAATGTGCCGTGCGAATTTTTGTTCCCACTGAATCTGGGTGAAAACCTTCCCTTCCGAATTCCAGTAAGCTGAGAACTCCGCCAGCTCTGTCGTCAGATAGTCCGGCTCAGGCAGCAATACACCCCAATGGGCCGCTCGCTGTCTGAAATCCCTGGATGGCAGCCATGCACTGGACATGGTGAATTTTCCGATCGGCTCGTCGACGCCCTCCAGATAACGCGGTGGTGTTGGTTCAGCTGAGTTTTTTATCGGACTCCCCATAAGAGAGGGGTTTGATCTTTTCCCTTCCGTATCCGTATCCCTTCCGTCAGTGATTTCTCCATTACCACTCCGTGAGTCATCACTGAATGATTCATGAGTGTTCTCACCCGCATTCTTGCCCTCACACCCGGATTTACTGGATTCTGGAGGCATCGGAAGTTTTGTTGCAGAAGGTCGATTGATTTTCTGGTGCTTACGAAAGCCTTTAATCTGGAGGTATCCAACACCACTCACTGAGTATTCAATGATTAATCCGTGAGCTATCAATTCAGCCAGTAGTGGTTCACAGTCGATAACATCTGCCGGAAATACCTGCATTTTGATTCGCTTTGGTGAGCGCTCCAGGCAGCCGACATCGTTGGCAAAATTAAACAACCCGATGAACAGCAGTCGGGCTGGAATGGAACATTCAACAACCTTTTCATCTGTCCAAAATTCAGGTTTTACCGTTCTGATGCGGGCCATTTAAAACCTCTTACTAACCAGCTCGCTGGTAAAGTTCATTGGTGAAAACTCGATTACATGAACTGCGGCGCTACGGCGGTGATGCTCGCCAGTAGTGGTCCCGCCGCATCTGCAGGCAGCATGTTGATGAGAGCTATCGCTGCCTCGCGGATCTCCTGCTCTAATTTCTTGAGTGGCAAACCAAGAAGCTTCGCCTGATGCGCCTCGCTGCACTCTTTCATCGCGCTCGCCACCAGCTCGGCTTCTGTTTTCCCCTGCTTAAGCCCGTAGGCGCGAGCAATTTCAATCGGCATCGTGTCTGCTATTGCCGGAGCCAGCTGCATGACGTAGCCGGTGTATCGCTCTGAGGATGTTTCATTCTTCAGATAGCGAAACAGATTCTGCTTGTTCACGGTGATCCCGCGCCCGCCCAGACCCTTCCAGCGTTCTGCCACCAGCATCGCGATGGTTTCTTGTGCCTGACCGGGTAAAGATGCCTCCCACTCTCGAACAGCTTCGAGAATATTCCGGCGCTTGATGTTGTCGCGGCGCCGCGCCTCATACTGATTTTCAGTTTTCAGCCCATGGGTTACACGGCGGTTATGGTATTCAGCATTAACCGTTTGCATCTGAACCTCTCACAGCCTCAACTGGAGGAAATATGCTATCGAGCGTGCAGGAGCGGCCTAACTGGTTAAACTTTTCAACAATTAAGCGGCAATCATTAAGCGTTGGTTTTCTCGAACCATTTTCATAATTTGAGATTCGAGACTGCCGCCACCCAAACAAGGTAGCTAATTGTTCCTGAGTAAGCCCAAGGGCCAGCCTTTCTTTAGCAATTTCGTTCATTGGGAACCTCTGTCCGTTGTGTGAAACAAATAAAACACATTACGTGTTTAACTGTCAACACAAAACGTTTTTTGAGAGATAACACGCTACGTGGTAAAAGGACGAAATGAATACGAATGAACAGATTGCAGCTCGCCTTAAACAAGCAAGAGAGCAGAAAGGTTTATCCCAGAAAACGCTTGCAGATATGTGCGGGTGGGTTCAGTCACGTATTGGTAATTATGAATCAGGAAGCCGTAGCATCGGCATTGATGATGCAATCACTCTTGCCCAAGCATTAAAGATGCAGCCAGCTGAATTGATCTTTGGTGAAAGTGCAGTTGCAGACTGGATGACACCTAAGCACAAAACGCTCGTCACTCTCTTCGATCAGCTTCCGCCAGATGAACAGGACCGCATGATCGATTTGTTTCAGCAACGTCTCAATGAAATAGACAGCTTTGTTGAAGAATACCTGCGCGGCCGCATCAAAATCCCTCGAAGTTAGTAATTCCAGAATCCCTCCAAGCCAGCCAAGATGCTGGCTTTTTTTTCGTCTTTTTTTCATGCGCAGGAAAACTGATAAATTAATTTCACCCTTAAAACACATATTGTGTTGACACGCAAACACGATATGAGTTTAACTATAAACACAACGCAGGGTCATCAAGGCAGGACGCCCACGAAGTAGCTGCCGGCGGCATACGAAACACCGGATGAGATGACCAATCAGAAATGCGCAGCAGGCTGTACCCGTTCCGCTAGCCAGCGATACAGGCAAAAAAGAAGCGCCCATGTGGACGCTTAGCTCTTTAACAATCTGGGTATCCACAACTACCAAGCACCGCGTCCCCCAAAGGGATCAATTCGACGCACTTGGGGAGTAGATTTATTGGCCGCCGGTGTTTTATCCATCTTGAATTCTGAATTACAACACGGACAAAAATGAATCCAGTAAGACCCTTTAACAACCTTATCCACTCCAGGTTGAAGCATAGAAATTTTCTTTTGTTGAAAGCAGCTTGGGCATGCGTTCACCGTTATTTGCACATCATTCACAACAAGATGCTTCGAATACACCAAAGAACCTGCTTCGGTCTTATGAAGTTCATATCCTTCAGACTCAGATTTGAAACTCTCAAATTCAGCAATTTTTGCTTTGAGATGCATGGCCTCTTCATCACGAAGGCGAATAACATCTCCAAGAGAAAAACATTCTGCTTGCAGTGTGATTAGCTTGTTCTGTAACTCAATCGTAGCAGCTTTCACTTCCGCATCTGTTTTCGCATCGTTAATCACTTTGGCGAGACCAGCAGTCTCTTTAATAGCGGTCATGGCCGCAGATAATTCAGCTATCAATTTGAATACTCATCTTGTTGTTGGGGATATCCAGATTAACCGAATCCTCGTTGTTGGGGAATAACCAGGATCCACCTCGCCTGAAGTGGCTAAAAGCAGGCTTAACGATTGGAGAAGAATATGACCGATTTTGCACGCAAGCCAGTACGACGCCAGGCCGAACATTTACCCTTTTTCTGGGTTGTCGTTCGCCGGGTTTGTTACACGCTGGCACAGAAAGGTGATCCCTCCGCCCTATAAAGCACAAAACCCGCGCAAGGCGGGTTAAGTACCCGGTCAGCCGACCAAAGCTTTCCGGAATCGAGTTTTGACCAATGACCACTACCTGAGGCGGCAATCATCAGCTGCCGGGTATCTTACAACCTGAAGGAACCCAAGCGCAATGAACACATACGCGTATCTCATTAAAGCAAAGGTAAAAGCTGCCGATGCGAAAAACCTGTTTTGCTGGTTCTCCGCAAAATCTGACTCCCGTGCAGATCGTGAAATCCTGAATATTCTGGAAGATAACGGGATCGAAACTGGCCGTGGTGCTGACCACCAACTGCCGATCAGAACTAACTGGTTCGTTGTTGATGATCTGCCGGAAGAAAAGAAACTGGATGACAGCTGGTGCGATCGTTACGAACTGGCAGAAGATGGACTGAGCTGGCAGAAAATTGTAGTCGCCGTCAGCATCGACGATACCACTGTTGAGACTGGTGACATCTCTGTAACCGATTTACCAGTAAATGAAGACTTGCAAGTTGACCAACACGACGACGAAAACACTCATTACCCTGTAATGACCATATCTTTCCGCAAGCAGCTGCTGGTTCAGTTGACCGGTAATGAGTTACGCCACCACATCACCCGCGATGAGTATGCCGAAATCACCGATCTCGAAATGGATACTGACAATAGCTACGTTCAAAACCTCCTGCTGGTTGCGGAAAACTGCGCCGTCTTGAAAAAGTCAGATACTGCCGGTTTGTGGAGATATTCATCAGCTATTAAACAGGTGTTCCCCCAGGACAAACGTCACGAGCTTTCACTGATTCTTCAATTCACAAGAATATGGCTTGAAACCGATCACATTAATCGAGGGATCCTCACTAAAGAATGGGCAAAAGGAAATCGTGTCACCTCAGTAAATCGTACTGACACGAACACCAACGCTGGTGGAGGTAATGTCACAGACCGCAACCCTGAGCTGGCGCATAACCTTGACTCTTTAGCTCTGGAAATCGCGCTGGCCACTCTGCCGATGGATTTCAATATTTATGATCTGCCGGGTAGCGTTTATCGTCGCGCAAAAGAGATCGTTTCTAAAAAAGAAAGCCCATATAAGGAGTGGTCGGCAGCTCTTCGCTCAACACCCGGCATTCTGGATTATTCCCGCGCCGCTATTTTCGCGTTGATCCGCAGCGCCAAAAGCGACCTCCATCATTTCCCTGAAAGCCTGCGCACTTTCATCAGCGCTAATCTGACTGAAAGTAACCATGCACAGCCATCCCCCGAAACGCTGGCGGCGGCCCGACACACTCCAGCAATGGATGCTGCCGAAGAGGTTGAACGCCTCAATCCCGATAGTGAGGAGGTTGCACAGGAAAGTGAAGAGTCCTTACGAGTAGAGAGATTCGGCAACGGTATGTTCTCTATCGATGGCTTGAGTGACAGCCAACCTAAGCAACCGATATCCGTCTTGGACGAATTGCGCCAGCGCGCTGCTGTCGAGAAATTAAAACCAACCCCATCAGTGGAAGCAACCAACAATGAGCAGATGGAAGAAGCTGAGCACAATGAAACCGAAACTGGTTCTGAGGTACACGAAAGCGAAGCAGCAACTCAACCAGCTGAAAGCAATGCTTCAACTACTGTCACGGCAGATCCCTTAAATTTTGATTCCGGTCATCACAATAAGTCAGACGTTGAAGCGCTCTACTCTCACCTGATGATTGATATTGAAAGCATGGGGACTCACGCTAATGCCCCAATCGTATCGATCGGTGCAGTGTTATTTGACCCAGCAACAGGCCAGCAGGGCGCAGAGTTCTACAAAGCAATCAGCCTAAAATCTGCCATGGCCTGGGGTGCAGAACCTGAGGCAGAAACAATCCTCTGGTGGCTCAAGCAATCCGCAGAAGCCCGCTCTGCACTTGCCATGGACGATACCATTCCACTTGATGACGCATTGCTGCAACTGACGGAATTTATCTGTGAAAACGCTGCGAATGGCCCGGGAAACGTTGAGGTGTGGGGCAACGGCGCTACCTTCGACAATGTGATCGTCCGCAATTCCTACGAACGAACAGGACTCGACTGTCCATGGCATTACTCGAAAGATCGAGATGTCCGAACAATCGTGGCCATGGGTAAATTTATTGGGGGTGACCCGCGGTATGAAATTCCATTCGAAGGTGACGTTCACAATGCGCTAGCCGATGCCAGGCATCAGTCAAAGTACCTTTCAGCTATCTGGCAGCGCCTGATATCCAACAGCGCCGAACAATAAACTTATCGGCCCGGATAGTGCCGGGCCGAATGGAGAAATAATCATGCTTCAGATGCTAACTCTTGAAGAATGGCGTGCAGAGAGATACCGGAGCAATCCACCAAGTATGGAAACATTGCGCCGGTATGCGAAGCAAAGCATGTTCACCCCACCAGCTCGTAAAGAAGGTCGATTCTGGCGGGTTAGAGAGGATGCCGAGTTAACCGGAAATATTGCTCAACCAGTGATCTGCAAGTCAGACTCACCTACTCTTCAGAGGATATTATCCGATGGCTGCCAGACCACGTAAAAACAACGTTAGCATTCCTAACCTTTACCCGTTGTACAGCCGGAAAGTTAACAAAGTTTATTGGCGGTACAAGCACCCAGTTACCGGGAAATTTCATTCTTTAGGTACAGATGAGAAAGAAGCCATAGCTATCGCTACAGAGGCTAACTCTCGTCTTGCCGAGCAACGAACTCGTCAAATTTTGGCCGTCAGCGATCGTATAGCCACCAATAAGGGCAAAGCGATTACTGCAAGCACATGGCTTGACAGGTACTGGAAAATTCAGGAAGAAAGGCTCGCATCCGGTGATATAAAGCTGAATACGTTTAAGCAGAAAGCAAAGCCTGTTGCCCTGCTGAGAGAGCGTGTGGGCATGAAACAACTCCCCTCAGTTAATGTCCGTGATATTGCAGTAATTCAGGAAGAGTATGTTTCCGCTGGCCAAGCGCGGATGGCTCAGGTTATCCGTTCAGTTCTGATCGACGTGTTTAAAGAAGCGCAACATTATGGTGAGGTTCCTCCTGGCTATAATCCGGCACTTGCGACTAAGCAACCACGTCGTCGTATCGAGCGCCAGCGCCTTAGCCTTGAGGAATGGCAGAAGATCTTCGACATTGCTGATGCCAATCACAAATACATGGGAAACGCGATGCTACTTGCACTTGTTACTGGCCAGCGTCTAGGCGACATATCGAACATGAAGTTCAGCGATATATGGGATGACCACTTGCATATTGAGCAGGAAAAAACAGGTAGCAAAATTGCGATCCCTCTTTCTCTTCGTTTGAATGCCATCAACTGGAGTTTGCGGGATGTGGTGGCCCGGTGCCGTGATTATGCAGTGAGCCCCTACCTTGTTCATTTTTTCCGGGCAACTTCGCAAGCTGAACGTGGAGCTCAGGTCAAATCCAACACACTCACTACAAACTTCAGCAAGGCTCGTGATAAAGCTGAGATTAACTGGGGTGATGGAACACCCGCTACATTCCACGAACAGCGCTCCTTGGCAGAGCGTCTTTATGAATCTCAGGGGATCGATACACAAAAACTACTCGGACATAAATCACCGAACCAGACGGCTCGATATCATGACGACCGGGGTAAAGGATGGACGACAATTGCAGTTTGAATGGCAACGTTTGATCTATCTGGCTTGGCCCCCTTTGGTATTTCACCACAATGGCTCAAGCAGACTTCTGGTCTGGGTTTATTCAAAAGTAATGCGCCCCCGGTTTGGGGGCGCAAGTTCATGCAACCAATTAAGGTGTCACGATATTAAACCAGAACTCAAATTTATCCATGGAGTTCAGGACTTCATCAAGTTTATCTGCATTGCCAGTGATTTTTACATCACCTTTGTCTTTCGCCTGCTGCAGGCTTTCTTCTTTAAGCACGATTTTATTAAGCGTATCGCGTGAAAGGGTAATGGTTGCATCGGCATCCTTAGCCTGCGCATCTGCCGTATGGTTCAGCACACCGTTTTCCAGCTCAAGTTTGTACTTGTCGCCAGTATCAGTGAAGTCGAAGTTAAGTACGGCCGTTTTGCCTGCAGCTTTCTCTCCGTTAATGTGAACAGCCAGATAGTCAAAGAACATTTCCGGAGTCATTGCGCGCACGGTATCCGGGCTGGCAGTGTTCGGGGTCGGCCCCTTCACCACACCGTTACGCAGCTCCTGCGCACCAGTCAGGTAGAAGTTACGCCATGGACCTGATTCTGCCTGATAACCCAGTTGCTCCAGCGCATCGGCTTCGAGGTTCTTCGCATCCTGGTTATTCGGATCAGCGAAAACGACTTTACTCACTACCTGTGCAACCCAACGGTAATTTCCCTGATCGTAATCCTCTTTGGCTTTCTTCAAGATGGCGTCCGCACCCCCCATGTAGTCGACGTATTTCTTCGCTGCATCCTCAGGAGGCAGCTCGTCAAGCGTTGCCGGGTTGCCATCAAACCAACCGAGGTACAGCACATAGGTCGCTTTCACGTCATGACTGACTGAGCCGTAGTAACCACGGTTTGCCCATGCGTTCGCGAGGTCTGGAGGCAATTTAAACTTCGCCGCAATCTCATCGCGAGTCAGGCCCTCATTCGCCATGCGCAGGGTCTGGTCGTTAATGTAACGGTACAGGTCACGCTGTGATTTCAGCAGCTTATTGATGTTGTCGTTACCCCAGGTCGGCCAATGGTGCTGAGCCATCAACACTTCAGCTTTATCACCCCAGCGAACAATGGCTTCGTTGATATACTTCGACCATGGCAGTGGTTCACGAATTTTCGCACCGCGCAACGAATAGGTGTTGTGAAGGGTGTGGGTCACGTCTTCTGCTGTTTCTATGAGTTTTTTCTCTTCGATATACCACAGCATTTCCGACGGTGCTTCTGAGCCTGGCGCCAGCATGAAATCATAGGTCAGGCCATCGATGACTTCCTTCTGACCATCTTTAGCGATGATATTAGTTGGAGCAATCAGGGTGACCGTACCAGCTGATGTGGTGGTACCAAGACCGGCACCCACCTGGCCTTTGGCATCAGGTTTCAGCAAGTTACCATACATGTAACTGGCGCGGCGGCTCATGACGTTACCCGCCATAATATTTTCCGCCACCGCGGCTTCCATAAAGCCAGAAGGAGCGTAAATTTTTACTTTACCGGATTTCACATCTGCTTCGTCAACCACACCCCTCACACCGCCGTAGTGATCAACGTGGCTGTGCGTGTAGATAATGGCCACCACCGGTTTTTTACCGCGGTTTTTAAAGTACAAATCCATCCCAACTTTGGCGGTTTCAGCTGAGACCAGAGGGTCAACCACGGTAATGCCTTCTTTGCCCTCGATGATGGTCATGTTCGACAAGTCGAGGTTACGGATCTGGTATACCCCATCGGTGACCTCAAACAAGCCACTGATATTGATGAGCTGCGACTGACGCCAAAGGCTCGGATTGACCGTATCCGGTGATTTATCCCCTTCCTTAATAAAGGCGTACTGTTGCGGGTTCCAGATAACGTTGCCTTGATCACCTTTAATGACGTCCTGTGGAATTGGGGCAATAAAGCCTTTATGGGCGTTGGTGAAGTCGGTGTTATCGGAGAAAGGGAGTTGGTTATACAGTGCGTCGTTAGCTTGCTTTGTCGCCGCAGTGGCATCTTTTGGCTCAGTCTGTGCAAAGGATGGTGCTGTCAGCGTGGTTAATAGCCCGGCAAGCGCCAGGCCTGTAACGATGGCATTCAGTTTCATTCTCTTAAGCCTCAGCAATTATAAATAACAGTTAATGTCCATATATAAATAGTGGCCCAATGAAGGGATGTGTAACTATCTGTTTGGGAATGTTAAGTGTAGACAACTTTTGTTAATTGCAAGGTTTCATTAAGGAGTAACAGTGCCCTAATCAATCGCCGAAAAATTGATAGCTACCATCGGCATGGAATTGAATTCCAACCTCTGTTATTCGCAATACCAGCCGATCAATACGGTTTGTTACCGCCGAGTTGGTATGCGACGTTCAAGGATCATGTGAGGCTGTTTCAGTGAAAAAGTAGGCTAAAAGGGAGGGGGTTTTGATAAAAAGTTTTGATAAAATTTTGATAACCGTTAGCAAGCTAACAAAAAACAACGGAAGCGTTACGCTCCCGTTAAAAGTTTTAACAACTATCGTAATTACATATTCGCGATAATTGCGTCACCAAACTCGCTACATTTCAGCAGTTTAGCGCCTTCCATCAGACGTTCGAAGTCATAGGTCACGGTCTTGGCAGCGATTGCGCCTTCCATGCCTTTAACAATTAAGTCAGCCGCTTCGAACCACTCCATGTGACGAAGCATCATTTCAGCGGACAGGATCACGGAACCTGGGTTCACTTTATCCTGGCCTGCATACTTAGGTGCAGTACCGTGGGTCGCTTCGAACAGTGCGCATTCGTCACCGATGTTTGCGCCTGGAGCGATACCAATACCGCCAACCTGCGCCGCCAGGGCGTCAGAGATGTAGTCACCGTTCAGGTTCATACAGGCGATAACGTCATATTCAGCCGGACGCAGCAGGATCTGCTGCAGGAACGCATCGGCAATCACATCTTTAACGATGATTTCTTTGCCAGTTTTCGGGTTCTTGATTTTCTGCCACGGGCCGCCGTCGATCAGCTCACCGCCGAACTCTTCTTTCGCCAGCTGGTAGCCCCAGTCTTTGAAAGCGCCTTCGGTGAACTTCATGATGTTGCCTTTGTGAACCAGAGTCACAGAGTCGCGATCGTTGGTGATTGCGTATTCAATCGCTGCGCGAACCAGGCGTTTGGTGCCTTCTTCGGAGCAAGGCTTGATACCGATACCGCAATGCTCAGGGAAGCGAATTTTCTTCACGCCCATCTCTTCACGCAGGAACTTGATCACTTTCTCCGCGTCG
This sequence comes from Enterobacteriaceae bacterium 89, assembly GCA_014156375.1. Taxonomy (GTDB): domain Bacteria; phylum Pseudomonadota; class Gammaproteobacteria; order Enterobacterales; family Enterobacteriaceae; genus Scandinavium. The sequence goes on from RQJH01000002.1 coordinate 280,552, forward strand.
GCAGAGTCAGCTTTCCACTCGATACCCGCATAGATGTCTTCTGAGTTTTCACGGAAGATAACCATGTCGGTCAGTTCTGGGTGTTTAACCGGGCTTGGGGTGCCCTGGTAGTAACGTACCGGGCGCAGGCAGACATACAGGTCCAGCTCCTGACGCAGGGCAACGTTCAGAGAACGAATACCGCCACCGACCGGAGTGGTCAGAGGGCCTTTGATGGCAACGCGGTATTCACGAATCAGATCCAGCGTTTCAGCCGGCAGCCAGACGTCCTGGCCATATACGTGGGTAGATTTTTCGCCGGTGTAAATTTCCATCCAGGAAATTTTACGCTCGCCCTTATAGGCTTTTTCCACAGCGGCATTCACCACTTTGATCATCGGCGGAGTCACGTCAACGCCGATACCATCGCCTTCGATGAACGGGATAATCGGGTTGTGGGGAACGTTGAGTTTGCCGTTTTGCAGGGTGATCTTTTGGCCTTCCGCCGGAATAACTACTTTGCTTTCCATTAACCTCTCCTTCGAGCGCTTCTGGTGATTGCCCGTTCCCTTCGGCCCTGGGTAGCGATGCCGTTACCGCAGCGCGAACAAGTGTGAGCAATATTTTTTGTTAATGATTTGTAATGAGCTGGTCAATACTACCTGAATGTTTCGTCCCATGAAAGGCATTCATTGCTAGCTTAATTTGCCGTAAATGCAAGCCCAGTGAAAAACCAGTCGTTCAACCTCTTACCGCACTGAGCTGACCTCGTTTTAGGACGCATTAACCCTGGCACCAACTTAGCATTGTTACGGGAATTGAGGAACTTATGTAAAAAGCATCGGAGCGGGATAATGTGATCTGGGTCAGGTTTCGGGCTTTAAAAAACTGCGGGTGCTCATTCGTTGTACAGCTGGGGGAGAGGAACTCAGGCAAAAAAAAGCAGGTTTAAGAAAACCTGCCCTGCGACTACTTTTTCACCACCCCACACTCTTCGAGGTACTCTTTCACCGAAGGATTCATCTTGTTGGTGATCAGTTTCAGCTTATCGCGGTAGTTGGTGTTATCGAGATACTCCTCAGAGGCTATCTGAAAATCCTGTAGCAGCAGCCATTCCTGGAACACCTCCGGCGAGCGCTTCTGCACCAGCTGCAAAAGACGAATCAGCGCCATGGCGGAAGCCGGTGCCGCACGCTTGTTCCCTTTACCGCTGGCAGAGCTTTGAAGATAGGTGTGGATAGTACTTCTGTTGCAGCCGGTCAGCACCGACAGCAAAGCAGGTGAAATCTCCATCTCCTGAAAGCATTTTAAAAAGTCGTTTTCTTCTTTCATTCGAAACTGTTCCCGTTAATACCTTGTGAAAGCATCACTTCACAAAAAATTCTGCAAAAATTTTATCACTTTCCGCCTGAACACTCTATGAAGCCAGAAATTACGAGGCCTGACGTCAGTAATAGACATTTTAGACGTTCTCATTGGAGACGCAAAAAACTCATTAAATCATTAGAAGTACGAACTAATTAGCTCGTTTACGATTCATTACTCAATGATATCGAATTGAATTAGCAATTGTAATACAAGTGTTTTTTGCTATGAGGCAGCATGTAAAAATATTCATTAATGTTTGACATGTTTTTAAATTGAAGACTAAATAGACAAATAATTAAAATTTATGAGTTCCCAATGGGAACATTTAAAGATGAAAGATAGCGCACCTCATGGAGGATGCAGAAACAACAAATGCCTGAAACCAAAGACCAAAACCTGTGGGTGTTCACTGAACGACAAAGCAAGGCCATCCGGATTATTTGCCTGCTGGCGGCGCTCATCTTTATCGCCAATCTCATCGTTTTAGGCGTTTTGCTGGACTACTAACCCAGCAACTCCCTCCCAAATAACTATTACCACTACGTTGTTGTCGTCTTGCCTCCTCCCGTGGAGGCTTTTTTAATGCTGCCCCGCGCTGACAGAAGCAGTACGTCACGAGTCAATCTGTTAAACTCCTTGCTAACGGATCCCGCTATGCTTTTTTTATTGCAGATATGACACAAACCAAAACCTCATTCAGACAGCCCCGCAACAAACGCCCAGGCGCACGCCAGCCTGCCAGAGCACCGAAATCCAGTCAGCCGACTCGCGTTATTCTGTTCAATAAGCCTTTTGACGTACTGCCGCAGTTCACCGATGAAGCCGGACGCAGTACGCTCAAGGACTATATTGACGTTCAGGGCGTGTACGCTGCCGGACGACTGGATCGCGACAGCGAAGGCCTGCTGGTGCTGACGAATGACGGTGCACTCCAGGCTCAACTGACTCAGCCAGGTAAGCGCACTGGAAAGGTTTATTACGTCCAGGTGGAAGGCATTCCTGATGAGCAAGCGCTGGACGCCCTGAGAAATGGGGTAACGCTAAACGATGGTCCGACCCTGCCCGCAGGCGCTGAGCTGGTTGATGAACCAGAATGGCTGTGGCCGCGTAATCCGCCTATCCGTGAACGCAAATCCATTCCCACCAGCTGGCTCAAAATCACTTTATATGAAGGACGCAACCGACAGGTCCGCAGAATGACTGCCCATGTCGGCCACCCTACTCTGCGCCTGATCCGCTACTCTATGGGTCAATACTCACTGGCGGCTCTCGCTAACGGTCAGTGGCGCGACGCCTGATAAGGAGCAACAGATGTTTAAACCGCATGTCACCGTAGCCTGCGTGGTTCACGCGAAGGGTAAGTTTCTGGTAGTGGAAGAGACGATTAACGGCAAAGCCACGTGGAACCAACCCGCCGGGCATCTTGAAGCCGATGAAACCCTGGTCCAGGCCGCCGAGCGCGAGCTGTGGGAGGAAACCGGGATCCACGCCACGCCGCAGCATCTGGTCCGCATGCACCAGTGGATAGCTCCGGATCGCACGCCATTTCTGCGCTTTCTGTTCTCGATTGAGCTTAACGATACGTGCGCTACTGAGCCGCACGACAGCGATATCGACCGCTGCCTGTGGGTCAGCGCGGAGGAGATCCTCACCGCCAGCCACCTGCGATCCCCGCTGGTCGCGGAAAGTATCCGCAGCTGGCAAAGCGGACAGCGTCTGCCGCTCGACATTATCGGCGAATTTAACTGGCCCTTCACAAAGGGTGCCATCAGTGGGCCTGCGTGCTAGAATACGCCGCCTTGAAGTTCAATGTCGCGAGTATTCCTATGTCAACAAGCCCAAAAAAAGTGATCGTCGGGATGTCCGGCGGTGTCGATTCCTCCGTTTCCGCCTACCTGTTGCAACAACAGGGTTATAAGGTGGAAGGCCTGTTCATGAAGAACTGGGAAGAGGACGACGGCGAGGAATATTGCACAGCCGCCGCGGATCTGGCCGATGCCCAGGCCGTATGCGACAAGCTCGGCATTGAGCTGCACACCGTTAACTTTGCCGCAGAATACTGGGATAACGTTTTCGAGCTCTTCCTTGAAGAGTACAAAGCGGGCCGCACGCCGAACCCGGATATTCTGTGCAATAAAGAAATCAAATTTAAAGCCTTCCTGGAATTCGCCGCAGAAGACCTGGGTGCCGATTATATCGCCACCGGTCACTACGTGCGTCGCGCCGATGTCAATGGCAAAAGCCAGCTGCTGCGTGGCCTGGATGGCAACAAAGATCAGAGTTATTTCCTCTACACGCTTAGCCACGAGCAAATCGCGCAAAGCCTGTTCCCGGTCGGCGAACTGGAAAAACCGGAAGTACGCCGCATTGCCGAAGAGCTGGATCTGATCACCGCGAAGAAAAAAGACTCCACCGGTATCTGCTTTATTGGCGAACGTAAATTCCGCGAGTTCCTCGGACGCTACCTGCCTGCTCAGCCGGGTAAAATCGTCACCGTCGACGGCGACGTAATTGGCGAGCATCAGGGGCTGATGTATCACACCCTCGGCCAGCGTAAAGGTCTGGGCATTGGCGGGACTAAAGACGGCAGCGAAGAGCCGTGGTACACCGTCGATAAAGACGTGGAAAACAACATTCTGGTGGTCGCTCAGGGCCACGATCATCCGCGCCTGATGTCAGTTGGTCTGATCGCACAGCAGCTGCACTGGGTGGATCGTGAACCTCTGACGGGCACGCTGCACTGCACCGTGAAAACCCGCTATCGTCAGACAGACATCCCCTGCACCGTCACCGCGCTGGATGCAGACAGAATTGAGGTTCGCTTTGACGAACCTGTTGCTGCCGTCACCCCTGGCCAGTCCGCTGTGTTCTACAGCGGTGAAGTGTGCCTGGGCGGCGGCATTATCGAGCAGCGCCTGCCGCTGCCGGTTTAACACACAGCAGAACAAGGAAAGACCGTGGCGAAGAACTATTACGACATCACGCTGGCGCTGGCCGGGATTTGCCAGGCAGCACGTCTGGTGCAACAGCTGGCGCACCAGGGCCACTGCGACAGCGATGCGCTGCACGTTTCGCTGAACAGCGTTATCGATCTGAACCCGGACTCCACGCTTGGGGTGTTCGGCAGCAGTGAAGCCAATCTTCGTCTCGGTCTGGAAACCCTGCTCGGTGTGCTGAACGCCAGCAGCCGTCAGGGGCTGAATGCCGAACTGACACGCTATACCTTAAGCCTGATGGTGCTGGAGCGTAAGCTCGCCAGCGCTAAAGGCGCGATGGATACCCTGGGCGATCGCATCAACGGGCTCCAGCGCCAACTGGATCATTTCGATCTGCAGTCGGAAACCCTGCTGAGCGCGATGGCCGCTATCTACGTCGACGTGATTAGCCCATTAGGGCCGCGTATCCAGGTCACTGGCTCCCCTGCCGTGCTGCAAAGCCCGCAGGTGCAGGCCAAAGTTCGCGCCAGCCTGCTTGCAGGGATCCGCGCCGCGGTGCTTTGGCACCAGGTCGGAGGTGGCCGCCTGCAGCTGATGTTTTCTCGTAATCGCCTGACCACTCAGGCCAAACAAATTCTTGCTCATTTAACTCCGGAGTTATGATCTATGGAATTATCCTCACTGACCGCCGTTTCCCCTGTCGATGGACGCTACGGCGATAAAGTCAGCGCGCTGCGCGATATCTTCAGCGAATACGGTTTGCTGAAGTTCCGCGTTCAGGTTGAAGTACGCTGGCTGCAAAAATTAGCCGCGCACGCAGCGATCAAGGAAGTTCCTGCTTTTGCTGCCGACGCAAACGGTTTCCTCGATAAAATCGTCGCTGACTTTAACGAAGAAGACGCTGCGCGTATTAAAACCATCGAACGCACCACCAACCACGACGTGAAAGCGGTGGAATACTTCCTGAAAGAGAAAGTGGCCGACATCCCTGCCCTGCACGCGGTGTCTGAGTTCATCCACTTTGCCTGTACTTCTGAAGACATCAACAACCTCTCCCATGCGCTGATGCTGAAAACCGCACGTGATGAAGTGGTTCTGCCTTACTGGCGTAAGCTGATTGACGCGGTGAAGGATCTGGCGGTGCAGTATCGCGATATCCCGCTGCTGTCCCGCACCCACGGTCAGCCAGCAACCCCATCCACGATGGGTAAAGAGATGGCGAACGTTGCCTATCGTATGGAGCGTCAGTACCGCCAGCTGAATCAGGTGGAAATTCTGGGCAAAATCAACGGCGCGGTCGGTAACTATAACGCTCACATCGCCGCTTACCCGGAAGTAGACTGGCACCAGTTCAGTGAAGAGTTCGTGACTTCCCTTGGCATTCAGTGGAACCCGTACACCACACAGATCGAACCGCACGATTACATCGCCGAGCTGTTCGACTGCATGGCGCGCTTCAACACCATCCTGATCGATTTCGATCGTGACGTGTGGGGCTACGTGGCGCTGAACCACTTCAAGCAGAAAACCATTGCCGGTGAAATCGGCTCTTCCACCATGCCGCACAAGGTTAACCCGATCGACTTCGAGAACTCCGAAGGCAACCTGGGTCTGTCTAACGCCGTGCTTCAGCATCTGGCAAGCAAACTGCCGGTGTCCCGCTGGCAGCGCGACCTGACTGACTCCACCGTGCTGCGCAACCTTGGCGTGGGTATCGGCTATGCGCTGATCGCTTATCAGTCAACCCTGAAAGGCGTGAGCAAGCTGGAAGTTAACCGCGACCGTCTGCTGGACGAGTTGGATCACAACTGGGAAGTGCTGGCGGAGCCAATCCAGACCGTGATGCGCCGCTATGGCATTGAAAAACCATACGAGAAGCTGAAAGAGCTGACCCGCGGTAAACGCGTAGACGCTGAAGGCATGAAGCAGTTCATCGATGGTCTGGAACTGCCAGAGCACGAGAAGACTCGCCTGAAAGAGATGACCCCGGCGAACTACATCGGCCGCGCCACCACCATGGTGGACGAGCTGAAGTAAGTTTTCCGCCCCTCTTTCTCGTGCAAGCGGGAAAGAGGGGTATCACCCATGATTGCCGCGCTTTACCCTACTTTACTGCCCTGTCATCTTCCTGTAATCCCTCCCCACGACATTGTTGGCTCACTGATTAAAACTCAAGAGATTCAATGATGAAGCTATTAACCAAACTGTCTGTCCTTGCTCTGGTTTTTTCTGCCTGCGCCCAGGCCAATACCATCAACGTGCTCGACTTCCCGCAGCCGGAAAATAATCCAGACGAGTTCTACGCCCTGACGGAGATCCCGGCGGGTGGCATCATCAAATATGAAACCGACGCGAAAACCGGCTTTATCGTCGCCGACCGTTTTCAGTCCATGCCAGTGGCATATCCGGCTAACTATGGCTCACTGACCCAGTCGATCGGCGGCGACAACGATCCGCTGGACGTCATCTTCTACACCCGTGCGCCACTGGCCCCGGGAACGCTTATCAAACTGCGTCCCATCGGCGTGCTGAAGATGATCGACGGCGGCGAGTCTGACGATAAGATTGTCGCGGTCCCTGCCAGCAAAATCGATCCAACCTATGATGAAATTAAATCTATGGACGATTTACCTAAGCTTGAAAAGGATCGTCTGGAAGCCTTCTTCCGCGTCTACAAGCAGTTGCCGGATGGCCGTAAAAAAGTTGAGCTTAACGGCTTCGGTGATGTTGCCGCTGCCAAAACTGAGATAAAAGCGGCGTATGACGCTTATAAAGCGAAAGCCGGTCAGTAAGGCGGCAGGACGGGTGGCACAGGCTACCCGTCATTCACGCTCCGGCTAAGCCGATACCCTCCCTCTTTCTGGCGTTTTTGACTCTCCGCCACGGTTTACCCAATGTTTATCCCCACGACCGCATAATCGCGTTAAACTATTCAAATCGAAAATGAAAAGGGAGCACCCCATGCGCGTACTCGTGGTGGAAGATAACGCCCTGCTGCGTCATCATTTAAAAGTTCAGCTGCAGGAGCTTGGCCATCAGGTCGATGCGGCTGAGGACGCAAAGGAAGCCGACTACTATCTGGGCGAGCACGTGCCCGATATCGCTATTGTCGATCTGGGCCTGCCTGACGAAGACGGCCTGTCGATGATCCGCCGCTGGCGCAGTAACGACGTCTCGGTGCCGGTGCTGGTTCTGACCGCACGAGAAGGCTGGCAGGATAAAGTGGAAGTGCTGAGCGCAGGCGCTGATGACTACGTCACCAAGCCCTTCCATATTGAAGAGGTCGCCGCCCGTATGCAGGCACTGCTGCGTCGCAACAGCGGTCTGGCTTCGCAGGTGATCTCCATCCCGCCGTTCCAGGTCGACCTTTCCCGCCGGGAACTGTCCGTTCACGATGAGGTCATTAAACTCACCGCGTTCGAATACACCATCATGGAAACCCTGATCCGTAACAACGGTAAAGTCGTCAGCAAGGATTCGCTGATGCTGCAACTTTACCCCGACGCAGAACTCCGTGAGAGCCACACCATCGACGTGCTGATGGGACGCCTGAGGAAGAAAATCCAGGCCCAGTACCCGCAGGACGTGATCACCACAGTACGAGGCCAGGGCTACCTCTTCGAACTTCGCGGATGAAAAACATGCTCAGGCATATTTTGCCTCTCTCCCTGCGCGTCCGCTTTCTGTTAGCCACGGCGGCGGTCGTGCTGGTGCTGTCGCTGGCCTACGGCATGGTCGCGCTGGTTGGCTACAGCGTCAGTTTTGATAAGACGACGTTTCGCCTGCTGCGCGGAGAGAGCAATCTGTTTTATACCCTTGCTCATCGGGATGGGGATAAAATCGACGTTGAGATCCCCGAGAATCTCAATTTGCAAAGCCCCACGATGGCTCTGATCTATGACAAAGACGGCAAGCTGCTGTGGATGCAGCGGGACCTGCCGTGGCTGGTCGCGCGTATTCGTCCAGACTGGCTGAAAACCAACGGCTTTCACGAAATCGAAGCCAACGCCAGCTCATCGAGCATGCTGCTGCACAACGATCATGAAGTGATGCGGCAGCTGAAGGAACTGCGCGAGCAGGACGATGATGCGGAAATGACCCATTCAGTCGCCGTTAATATTTATCCCGCCACCTCCAGGCTGCCGCAACTGACCATCGTCGTCGTCGATACCATTCCTATTGAGCTTAAGCGCTCTTACATGGTCTGGAGCTGGTTTATCTACGTGCTGGCGGCGAATCTGCTGCTGGTCATTCCCCTGCTGTGGCTGGCGGCCTGGTGGAGTCTGCGGCCTATCGAGTCGCTGGCGAAGGAAGTGCGCGAGCTGGAAGAGCATCACCGCGAATCACTGAATCCGGAAACCACGCGCGAGCTGACCCATCTGGTGATGAACCTGAACCGCCTGCTGAAAAGTGAGCGTGAGCGTTACGATAAATATCGCACCACCCTGACCGATTTAACCCACAGTCTGAAAACGCCTCTGGCAGTGCTGCAAAGCACGCTTCGCTCGCTGCGCGGAAGTAAGCTGAGTGTTGAAGAAGCCGAGCCGGTGATGCTGGAGCAAATCAGCCGAATTTCTCAGCAAATTGGCTACTATCTCCATCGTGCCAGCATGCGCAGCGGTAATCTGCTGCTAAGCCGCGAGCTGCACCCGGTCGCACCGTTGCTCGACAGCCTCACCTCAGCGCTGAATAAGGTTTATCAGCGCAAAGGGGTGAATATCACGCTGGATATCTCGCCGGAAATCAGTTTTGTCGGCGAACAAAACGATTTTATGGAAGTTCTGGGTAACGTGCTGGACAACGCCTGTAAATATTGCCTGGAGTTTGTCGAAGTTTCAGCCCGCCAGACCGATGACCATCTGCATATTATTGTCGATGATGACGGTCCGGGGATCCCTGACAGCAAGCGCGACCTGGTGTTCGACCGTGGGCAAAGAGCGGATACGCTGCGTCCGGGCCAGGGCGTTGGGCTTTCCGTTGCCAGGGAGATCGTTGAACAATACGAAGGAAGCATTATCCCCTCCGACAGCCCGCTGGGGGGAGCAAAAATGGAAGTTATTTTTGGCCGCCAGCACCCGGAAAGTAAAGAGTCCTGAGTCACTTAATTTGTCGCCGCCTGCATCCTCAGGCGGCGGTATCCGTTATACTCCCAAACAGAAACCTGCCTGTGGAATATAAAATCATGGATTATCACTTATCGCTTAACTGGCCCGACTTTATCGAACGCTACTGGCAAAAACGCCCGGTAGTGCTGAAACGTGGCTTTACCAATTTTGTCGACCCCATTTCGCCGGATGAACTGGCGGGCCTGGCGATGGAAGATGAAGTGGACAGCCGCCTGGTGAGTCATCACGAAGGCAAATGGCAGGTCAGCCACGGACCTTTTGAGTCTTACGATCATTTAGGTGAGAACAACTGGTCGCTGCTGGTGCAGGCCGTCAACCACTGGCACGAGCCTACCGCCGCGCTGATGCGTCCGTTCCGCGCCCTGCCCGACTGGCGTACCGACGACCTGATGATCTCTTTCTCGGTTCCAGGCGGCGGCGTAGGCCCGCATCTCGATCAGTATGACGTGTTTATCATTCAGGGTACCGGCCGCCGCCGCTGGCGCGTGGGTGAAAAAGTCCCGATGAAGCAGCATTGTCCGCATCCGGATCTGCTGCAGGTTGATCCTTTCGACGCCATTATCGATGAAGAGATGGAGCCCGGCGACATTCTGTATATCCCGCCAGGATTCCCGCATGAAGGCTATTCGCTTGAAAACTCGCTGAACTACTCCGTCGGCTTCCGTGCGCCAAGCGGCAAAGAGCTAATCAGTGGTTTTGCGGACTATGTGCTGCAACGCGAACTGGGCACGCACCGTTACACCGATCCGGACGTTCCTTCCCGCGAGCATCCGGCGGATATTCTGCCGCAGGAGCTCGACAAGCTGCGTGAAATGATGCTCGGCCTTATCAACCAGCCGGAACATTTCAAACAGTGGTTTGGGGAGTTTGTCAGCCAGTCCCGTCACGAGCTGGATGTTTCGCCGCCGGAGCCGCCGTATCAGACCGACGAGATTTACGATGCGCTGCAACAGGGTGACAAACTGGTTCGCCTCGGCGGCCTGCGCGTCCTGCGCATCGATGGCGAAGTCTTCGTCAACGGCGAGAAAATTGACTCCCCGCACCGCCCGGCGCTGGAAGCGTTAGCCAGCAATATCGTGCTGACCGCTGAACAGTTTGGCGATGCGCTGGAAGATCCTTCGTTCCTCGCGATGCTCGCCGCGCTGGTCAACAGCGGCTACTGGTTCTTTGAGGATTGATGTGATTTAACTGCCCGGTGGCGCTTCGCTTACCGGACCTACAAGTGCATATTTCACTAGCGTAGGTCCGGGCAAGCATAGCGCCGCCGGGCGTTTTTTTTAGCGGGATTTCGCGGTCAACTCGGCAATACGAACAATCACCTTCACCGCTTTTTCCATACCTTCAAGCGTCACAAATTCATGTTTGCCGTGGTAGTTGTAGCCGCCGGTGAAGATGTTCGGGCACGGCAGGCCCATGAACGACAGCTGCGAACCGTCGGTGCCGCCGCGAATCGGCTTCATATCGGGCTCGATATCACAGTCGCGCATCGCCTGCTGAGCGATTTCGATAATATGCGGATGCTCCATCACCTTCTCGCGCATATTGTAGTAGCTGTCTTCGATAATCAGCTCGATGTAGCAGTCCGGATGCAGCCCTTTGCCGACCTTCTTCGCAATCTCCATCATTTTGCGTTTGCGTGCTTCAAACTGTTTGCGGTCAAAATCACGGATGATGTAGTGCATCTGCGCGCTGTCGACCGTGCCTTTGATGCTGGTGAGATGGAAGAAGCCTTCGTAGCCTTCGGTCTGCTCAGGACTCTCTTCGGCAGGCACTTCGGCATGAATACGGGTCGCCAGCGACAGCGCGTTGACCATCACCCCTTTGGCGGTGCCTGGATGCACGTTGTTACCAACGATCTTGATTGTCACCGACGCGGCGTTGAAGTTCTCATACTCAAGCTCACCGACGCCACCGCCGTCAACGGTATAGGCCCACTGCGCGTCAAACGCAGGCACGTCGAAATGCTTCGCGCCTTTACCCACTTCCTCATCTGGAGTGAACGCCACGCGAATATCGCCGTGCGGAATGTTTTTCTCTTTCATCACCGCCAGCGCGGTCATGATTTCCGCCACGCCTGCTTTGTCATCGGCGCCGAGCAGCGTTTTGCCATCGGTGGTAATCAGCGTCTGGCCCAGCAGCTGGTGCAGCACCGGGAACATCACCGGGGACAGCACTTCATCGCCAATCCCCAGCGCAATATCGCCGCCGCGGTAGTTTTCCACAATTTGCGGATTCACATTTTTACCGCTGAAATCCGGTGAGGTGTCGACGTGGGAAATGAAGCCAATCGCCGGAATATCGCCTTCGATATTCGCCGGCAGGGTGGCCATCACCGTGCCCTTCTCGCTCAGGCTGACGTTCACCAGCCCCATTTCGATGAGCTGTTGTTCGAGCAAACGCAGTAGTTTCCATTGCCCTTCGGTGCTTGGCACCTGACGCACGCCAGGCTTCGACTGGGTGTCCAGAGATACGTACTGCAAAAAACGCTCAAGTAATTTTTCCATGTCGTCGCCCTCATTTTATGTGACAACATTATCAATAAGCCCCGATCGACAACTATTGCGTCAGATCACTTTTGGACCGGCAAATGAGATTTTTTTTCAATCACAGGCTTGAACGGTTTAAAGGTAGCTCACACTGGCGCAGAATGATTGGCGATTTCAGGGGATTGCCGTAGAATGCCAGCCCTAAATTACGTGTCAGACCTCTAAGGTGGTTAACCACAAACCCCGTAACGGCAGCCCTCCGTTGCGTCTACCTGGGACAGAGTAAAAAATTGAATACACAACCGCGTTCGCTTTCACCGCTGGTTAGTCTGGCGGGGATTGGCAAAGGTTTTGATGGTAAAACAGTTATTTCAGATCTCAATCTCACCATTAACAATGGTGAATTCCTTACGCTGCTGGGCCCCTCTGGCTGCGGTAAAACCACCGTTCTGCGTCTTATTGCTGGCCTCGAAAACGTCGACACCGGCCGCATCCATCTTGAAGGCCAGGACATCACCGATGTGCCAGCCGAAGATCGCCACGTCAACACCGTCTTTCAGAGCTACGCGCTGTTCCCTCACATGAGCGTGTTTGAAAACGTCGCCTTTGGCCTGCGGATGCAGAAAACGCCCGCCGACGAAATCACTCCCCGCGTCACCGAAGCCCTGCGCATGGTTCAACTGGAAGAGTTTGCCCAGCGTAAGCCGCACCAGCTCTCCGGCGGTCAGCAGCAGCGCGTCGCCATCGCCCGCGCGGTGGTGAACAAACCTCGCCTGCTGCTGCTTGATGAGTCTCTCTCCGCGCTGGACTACAAGCTGCGTAAGCAGATGCAGAACGAACTGAAAGCCTTGCAGCGTAAGCTTGGGATCACCTTCGTGTTCGTCACTCACGATCAGGAAGAAGCGCTGACCATGTCCGACCGTATCGTGGTGATGCGCGACGGCAAAATCGAGCAGGATGGTACCCCGCGCGAAATTTACGAAGAACCGGAAAATCTGTTCGTTGCCAGCTTTATCGGTGAAATCAATCATTTCAACGCCACGGTGATTGAGCGTCTGGACGAGCAGCGCGTGCGGGCCAATGTTGAAGGCCGCGAATGTAATATCTACGTCAACTTCCCGGTAGAAAAAGGACAGCAGTTGAACGTGCTGCTGCGCCCGGAAGATTTGCGCGTTGACGAAATCAATGACGATAACCACATTGAAGGCCTGATCGGCTACGTGCGCGAGCGTAACTACAAAGGGATGACGCTGGAATCCGTGGTTGAGCTGGAAAACGGCAAAATGGTGCTGGTCAGCGAATTCTTTAACGAAGACGATCCGGACTTCGACCACTCGCTGGATCAAAAAATGGCCATTAACTGGGTCGAAAGCTGGGAGGTGGTGCTGGCCGATGAAGAACACAAGTAAGTTCCAGAATGTGGTGATCGCCACCATCGTCGGTTGGCTTGTGTTATTTGTCTTTTTGCCCAACCTGATGATTATCGGGACCAGCTTCCTGACCCGCGACGACGCCAGTTTCGTCAAAATGGTCTTTACGCTGGATAACTACTCGCGCCTGCTTGACCCACTCTATTTCGATGTCCTGCTGCACTCGCTGAATATGGCGTTTCTGGCGACCCTGGCCTGTCTGGTTTTGGGCTACCCTTTTGCCTGGTTCCTGGCGCGCCTGCCGCAGAAAATTCGCCCACTGCTGCTGTTTCTGCTGATTGTGCCCTTCTGGACCAACTCGCTGATCCGCATCTACGGGCTGAAGATTTTCCTCAGCACCAAAGGCTATCTCAACGAGTTTCTGCTGTGGCTTGGCGTCATCGATACGCCCATTCGCATCATGTTCACCCCCAGCGCGGTGATCATCGGCCTGGTGTATATCCTGCTGCCGTTTATGGTGATGCCGCTCTATTCCAGCATCGAAAAGCTGGATAAACCGCTGCTGGAAGCCGCCAAAGACCTCGGCGCCAACAAGCTCCAGACCTTTATCCGCATTATCATTCCGTTAACCATGCCGGGAATTATCGCCGGATGCCTGCTGGTGATGCTGCCTGCGATGGGGCTGTTCTACGTGTCTGACCTGATGGGCGGGGCGAAAAACTTGCTGATCGGCAATGTGATTAAGAGCCAGTTCCTCAACATTCGCGACTGGCCGTTTGGCGCGGCCACCAGCATCACGCTGACGGTGGTGATGGGCCTGATGCTGCTGGTTTACTGGCGTGCGTCCAGGCTACTGAACAGGAACACTAGTGATTTGCACGATTAACTCATAATCACCATTCAGGCGCCTAAAGCTCTGACATGTTTGTTAATCATGATTAAGAAGCATGTCAGAACTCTCCCATCTGCGGTTGAACACTCTCGTTTTTTTCCCGCTCATGCCTGATATTCATCCCTCTGGCACATCTTAGTCAGTAAACACTGACAGCCATGTAAGGCTTCGCTGATGCCCCCGTCCACAGGAACATTAAATAATGTCTCCACGCCACGCAATGACAGAAACCCCATGGATTCTGCATAAAAAAGCTAATGATAGCGTGGTTATTTTAGCTAACTAAGAGTGAGACAATCTTCATGAAAATGATTCAAAAATCCCTGCTGTCGCTGATCATTATGACCATCGCAGGAACCTGCGCTCAGGCGGCAACATCTATCGATGTCAAAGTTATCGGAACCATTACCCCACCTGCTTGTGTTCCTGATATTGGCGGAGGAGCCACATTTGATTACGGTACCATTGCGCCGAATTCATTGTCTAAAACAGCGCTCACCCCTTTAGACGTCAAAACGACAAGCTTCGTTATCCAATGTACTGCACCAGCCCGAGTGGCAATCCGGGCAACAAACGGACGTACGGGTTCTGCCGCAGGTGTCACTGAGCGGGCAACCGGCGCAGCAGCAGCGCCGGCAGCTTTAGGTTGGAATGATTATAACGTTGTTGGTCTGGGAATGAGCGACGGTGAAAAAATTGGTGGATATACCCTTTACCTGCGCGGCTCTCCAACCGTTGATACAAAAAGCGTCACGGTCATCGAATCAGATGATTCAGGTGTGACCTGGAATGCTACTGGGACAAAATCACTGTACGGCGCAACCGATGTTAAGCGCCTACTGACGGTGGCCCAAGGGGGAACCTCCACGCCGCTTGCCTTCGAAACCCTCGAAGGCACTATCGCCGTCCAGGGCTACATCAACAATACCAGCAGCCTGGCTGTCAATAAGGTCGTCAAACTTGATGGTCTGACGACCCTGGAAATGGTTTACCTGCCATAGTTCTTACCACCCATTCACAATGCCCTGGTTTTCCGGGGCATTTTTGTTCAGAAAACCAGATGCCTCCACAAGCATAAATGATCAGAGCGGGTCATATAAAAGGGCATTTTTTTCCGCGAGTAAAAAGATTTGTTGTAAAATGCGCGGCCTTAGAGGGTTGCCGGGACAGTTCATCACAATGGTGACTTCAACGATAAGTATTGAAGAGATTTTGGAGATAAGAAAAAATGATAACTTTCAAGGCTCTGAATCCACCGCACGTTTTTATTAACAAGGTGGAACTCGAATGATCGGTCGACTGCTTCGCGGCGGATTTATGACCGCCATCTACGCGTATCTTTATATTCCGATCATTATTTTGATCGTTAACTCGTTTAACAGCTCGCGCTTTGGCATCAACTGGCAGGGATTCACCACCAAATGGTACAGCCTGCTGATGAACAACGACAGTCTGCTGCAGGCCGCTCAGCACTCGCTGACGATGGCGGTATTTTCCGCCACCTTTGCCACGCTGATTGGCTCACTGACCGCCGTGGCGCTGTACCGCTACCGTTTTCGCGGCAAGCCGTTTGTCAGCGGAATGCTGTTTGTGGTGATGATGTCGCCGGATATCGTGATGGCGATTTCGCTGCTGGTGCTGTTTATGCTGCTCGGTATTCAGCTTGGCTTCTGGTCGCTGCTGTTCTCGCATATTACCTTCTGCCTGCCTTTCGTGGTGGTAACCGTCTATTCGCGCCTGAAAGGGTTTGATGTGCGGATGCTGGAGGCCGCGAAAGATCTGGGTGCCAGCGAAATGACCATCCTGCGGAAAATCATTCTGCCGCTGGCGATGCCTGCGGTGGCCGCCGGTTGGCTGCTGAGTTTTACCCTGTCGATGGATGACGTGGTGGTTTCCTCGTTCGTGACAGGCCCTGGCTACGAAATTCTGCCGCTTAAGATTTACTCTATGGTTAAGGTCGGCGTCTCACCAGAGGTGAACGCGCTGGCGACCATTCTGTTAGTGCTTTCTCTGGTTATGGTAATTGCCAGCCAGGTTGTTGCTCGTGATAAAACGAAATCTCAGGGGACAAAGAAATGAAAAAGATGCTTGCCGCCGCCGCGCTGGTGCTGGGAATGGGTGCTGCGCACGCCGATGACAGCAAAACGCTCTACTTCTACAACTGGACCGAGTATGTGCCGCCAGGCCTGCTGGAACAGTTCACTAAAGAGACCGGGATCAAGGTTATCTATTCGACCTATGAATCGAATGAAACCATGTACGCCAAGCTCAAGACCTACAAAGAAGGGGCGTACGATCTGGTGGTGCCATCGACCTACTTCGTCGACAAGATGCGCAAAGAGGGGATGATCCAGAAGATCGATAAAACCAAGCTCAGCAACTTCGGCAATCTGGATCCGGAGATGCTCAACAAGCCGTTCGATCCGAACAACGATTACTCCATTCCGTACATCTGGGGTGCCACAGCGATTGGCGTGAACAGTGACGCAATCGATCCGAAATCGGTCACCAGCTGGGCCGACCTGTGGAAGCCGGAATACAAAAGCAGCCTGCTGCTGACCGACGACGCACGTGAAGTGTTCCAGATCGCGCTGAGCAAGCTCGGTTACTCCGGCAACACCACCGATCCAAAAGAGATTGAAGCCGCTTATAAAGAGCTGCAGAAACTGATGCCGAACGTGGCGGCGTTCAACTCCGATAACCCGGCCAACCCGTATATGGAAGGTGAAGTGAATCTGGGGATGGTGTGGAACGGCTCCGCGTATGTCGCCCGTCAGGCCGGGACGCCGCTGGAAGTGGTATGGCCGAAAGAAGGCGGGATTTTCTGGATGGACAGCCTGGCTATTCCGGCTAACGCCAAAAACGTCGACGGTGCGCTGAAGCTGATTAACTTCCTGCTGCGTCCGGATGTGGCAAAACAGGTGGCGGAAACCATCGGTTACCCAACGCCAAACCTGGCAGCCCGCAAGCTGCTGGATCCGAAAGTGGCGAACGATAAGTCGCTCTACCCGGATGCAGAAACCATTAAAAACGGTGAATGGCAGAACGACGTCGGCGACGCCAGCCGGATTTACGAAGAGTATTACCAGAAGCTGAAAGCGGGACGGTAAACCGAGTGACAAAATGCCCGGTGGCACTCCGTTTACCGGGCCTACGATTTAGCAATACATGTTGATTGTGTAGGTCCGGTAAGCGGTAGCGCCACCGGTCAGTTTTTTTAAAGGCCCTTCAGCAACTTCTCAACAAACTCAGGAACCACCGCGCTGGCAAGCCCGTAGTGTTTTTCCTCAAACTCGCTGCCAACCTGGCTCGGCTCGAGGTTCAGCTCAACGGTATGAGCACCCTGCAATCTGGCTTCATGAACAAAACCAGCCGCCGGATAAACGTGTCCCGAGGTACCAATCGCGATGAATACGTCCGCCATTGCCAGCGCCTCATAGATCTCGTCCATTCCAAGCGGCATTTCGCCAAACCACACCACGTGCGGGCGCAGCGGCTGCGGGAACTGACAGCAGTGGCACTTGTCTTCCGGTGTGACGTCGCCCGTCCACTCCAGCACCTGGCCGCTCCACGCACAGCGCACCTTCAGCAGTTCGCCGTGCATATGCAGCACGCGCTTATTCCCCGCCCGCTCGTGCAGATTATCGATGTTCTGCGTCACCAGCAGGAAACGATCGCCGAGCTCCTCTTCGAGGCGAGCCAGCGCCAGATGCGCAGCGTTAGGCTGAATTTCCGGCTGCTGGAGCTGCTGGCGGCGGGCGTTATAAAACGCCTGCACCAGCGCAGGATCGCGGGCGAAACCTTCCGGCGTCGCCACATCTTCCACGCTGTGTTCTTCCCACAGACCATCGGCTGCACGGAACGTTTTAATCCCTGATTCTGCTGAGATCCCCGCTCCGGTCAGCACCACCACTCTTGGTTTGCTCATCTCATCCGGTGCCACTCTGTCTCTGAAGAAAACACGCTGACGCAGCCTGTCATGCAGGCGACGTTTGGTAAGACGAAAACGACTGAGTCGATGGAAGCGACGCGACTGCATAATAACCCCTGTGGTTAATCCGTGAGATGCAGGAATGCGGCACCGCGCATTCCTCCAGCATCGCCGTGACGCGCACTCTCAATACGAGGAACGCGGGCCACGCGTAACAGATGACGCGGTAAACGATCCGCCAGCCCTTCTGTTATCGCACTAAAGTTAGACAATCCACCGCCAATCACCACTAAATCCGGATCGACGATAGTCAGAATATTGCCAAGACACACGGCAAGCAAATCCAGATAGCGCTCGACGTGCTCGCGGGCTTTCTCATCGCCCTGCTCCCACAGCGCAACGATTTCAGGGGAAGAGAGCGCCTGCTGATTGTAATGCTCATACAGCCAGGCAAAGCCGCGCCCTGACAGATAGTTTTCGATACAGCCAAGCTGACCGCAGCCGCATCGGGTTAGCGGGAAATCGCGCCCGACCACTTCCAGCGCATCCACCGGCAAACGAATGTGTCCGAATTCGCCGGTGATATAGCTGTGACCGGTTATCGATTTACCGCTCAGCACCAGACCGCCGCCGACGCCGGTGCCGAGGATCAGACCCATCACCAGCGGATATTGGGTAAATTCATCATCCCAGGCTTCAGATAGCGCAAAACAGTTGGCATCATTATCGAGACGAACGTCACGATCGAGACGGGCAGAGAGATCGCGGCGCAGTGGTTTGCCGCTGGCAGCAGGCACGTTGGCGGCATACAGCGTACCGTCAGCGGTTTCAGGCATGCCGGGAATACCAATGCCGACGCTGCCTTTAACGCCAAAGCGCTCATCGGCTTCAGCGACCAGGCCGCAAACGGCCTGCAGGAACGATTCATAGCTGTCGCGCGGCGTGGCAATCCGTTTTTCCCACTGTAAACGCCGCTCGCTGTCGAACACCCCAAGGGCAATTTTGCTGCCGCCAATATCAAATCCGTAGAACATAGCCATTCCTCTTTGTAGCCGATACGACTACGACGTAAAGAGTGGATTGTTCAGCGTCTTCCGTTGCCCGGCGGCGCTTTGCTTGCCGGACCTACGAAAACCCACCAGCAATCCACAAATTTACTGGCCACTCAGCACTCTTGCAGGGTCGATCCGGCTGGCGCGACGGGCAGGATACCAGCTCGCCAGCAGACTCAGCAGCAGTGCCGTGACCAGCACATAAAAGACATCCAGCCAGTGAAGCTCAGAAGGCAGGAAGTCGATAAAATAGATGTCGCCGGACAGGAACTGATGGCCAATCAGCGTTTCAATGCCCTGAATGAGGGTTGTCAGGTTCAGCGCACACAGCACGCCAATCACCACGCCACACACGCTGCCCAGCAGCCCTGCCAGTAAACCATACCAGACAAAAATCGCGCGGATCAGGCCGTCTTTGGCCCCCAGCGTACGCAGCACCGCAATATCGCTGCTCTTATCTTTCACCGCCATGACCAGCGTCGAGACGATGTTAAAACAGGCCACGCCGATCACCAGGATCATCGCCAGATACATAATGGCGCGGATCATCTGGATATCGCGATACATATAGCCGTAGGTGCCAATCCAGCTTTTGATATAGACATAGCTGTTGGTCACTTCACCCGCGTCACGGACCAGCTTGTTGGCGTTAAAGACATCGTTGACCTTGATAGCAATCCCGGTGACGCTGCTGCCCATGTCGAGATACTGCTGCGCATCAGCCATCGGGATCATCGCAAAGCTGTGGTCGAGCTGACCGCTAAGCTGCAGAATGCCGGTCACATGCAGGCGCACGCGTTTTGGCTGCAAAAGCTGGTGCTCTTTGTCAGAATTCGGGATCATGATCGATACCCAGTCGCCCTGCTTCACCTTCAGCGCATCGGCTACGCCTTTGCCGAGAATGATCTGCTGGCTACCCGCTTTGAAATCTGCCCACGCATTGTTCTGCACGTATTTTGGCAGCGCGCTGAGCTGCATTTCCTGCTGCGGATCTACGCCTTTAATCTGGATGGCGCGCAGGTTGGTCCCGCTTTCCACCAGTCCGGTAAAGTTGATGTATGGCGCTGCGGCGGCAATGCCTTTTACTTTTTCAACTTTGCCCAGCGCTTCGTTCCAGTTGTTCCACGGCTGATTCACCGGCTCAATTTCGCCGTGCGGCACTACTGCCAGAATACGGTTATTCAGCTCGCGTTCGAAGCCGTTCATCGCACTAAGACCGACGATCAGCACCGCCACGCCGAGCGCGATGCCGACGGTTGAAATCACAGAAATCAGCGAGACCATACCGCCGCGCCGACGACCGCGGCTAAAGCGCAGGCCAATCAGTAAAGATAACGGGGAGGCCATTACTCGGCTCCCATCAGCGTCAGCTCAGCGTTCAGGTGACCGTCGCGCATCTCCAGCTGGCGGCTCATGCGTTTTGCCAGCTGCAAATCGTGAGTCACCACCAGGAAGGCCGTGCCCTGCTGTTTGTTCAGCTCGCCCAACAGCTGGAAAATGCTGTCGGCGTTGCGCGCATCCAGGTTACCGGTGGGCTCATCCGCCATCACCAGACGCGGGTTATTGACCAGCGCACGGGCAATCGCCACGCGCTGACGCTCGCCGCCGGAAAGCTCAGACGGACGGTGGCTGCGGCGATGATCCAGACCTACGGCATTCAGCATGGCGCGCGCGCGCTCCTGAATTTCCGCCGGTTTCTTTTTGCCGATCAGCAGCGGCATCGCGACGTTTTCTTCTGCGGTGAAATCCGGCAGCAGGTGGTGGAACTGATAGATAAAGCCCAGCTCGCGGTTACGCAGTTCGGCTTTTGCTGCCAGCGTCATTTTTGACAGCGGCTGACCGCTGAAAATCACATCGCCGGAAGTTGGAGTGTCCAGACCGCCGAGCAGGTGCAGCAGCGTACTTTTACCGGAGCCGGAGCTGCCGACAATCGCCATCATCTCCCCTTCGCCGATGCTGAAGCTGACGTTGTGCAGGACATCAGTCTGCACGTTGCCTTCCTGATAGCGTTTGCACAGGTTGTCGCATTGCAACAGGATCTTATTCATAACGTAAAGCCTCAGCGGGTTGAGTGGCG
Source organism: Enterobacteriaceae bacterium 89 (assembly GCA_014156375.1). GTDB lineage: Bacteria > Pseudomonadota > Gammaproteobacteria > Enterobacterales > Enterobacteriaceae > Scandinavium. Next base: position 301,769 of record RQJH01000002.1, read on the forward strand.
GCAGCGCGCCAGGAAGGATAAAGCGTGGACAACAGCGCCAGCAGCATCGCTACCAGCGCAATAATGACAACCTGCAGCGGTTCAATCGCCACAGGCAGTGCGCCGCCATCAACGAACGCGCCAATGATTGGCATCAGATTATTCAGCTGGCTTGCCAGCAGCAGACCGAGCAGTGCGCCAAGCAGCGCGCCAATTACGCCTGCGCTGGCCCCCTGCACCATAAACACCGCCATAATCTGACGCGGCGTCAGGCCCTGAGTTTGCAGGATGGCGACTTCGCCCTGCTTCTCCATCACCATCAGGCCCAGCGAGGTAATAATGTTAAAGGCTGCGACGGCGACGATCAGGCTCAGCAGCAGCCCCATCATGTTCTTTTCCATGCGCACGGCCTGGAACAGCTCGCCTTTACGCTCGCGCCAGTCCTGCCATTTGGTGTCTGCCGGGAGTTTCTGTTCGCTCAGCGTGTCCACCTGCAACGGCTTATCAAGCCACAGACGCCAGCCGGTAATGTTCCCGAGCGGGTAACGCATCAGACGCGAAGCGTCCTGAATGTTGACCAGCATCTGATAACCGTCGACTTCACTGTTAGCGGCAAAGGTGCCAATCACATTGAACAGACGCTGGCTCGGCACGCGGCCCATCGGCGTGAACTGGCTGGCGGAAGGCACCATGATGCGAATTTGATCGCCACGATTAACGCCCAACTGCCCGGCCAGCTGCTCGCCCAGGATCACGTTGTACTGCCCTGTTTCCAGCGCAGACTGTTTGACGTTAGTGAGATAAGGAGTCAGCGGATCTTTTTGCGCCGGATCGATACCCAGCATCACGCCGACGGCAACGCTACGCGGGCTTTGGATCACCACATCGCCCGTGGTTAACGGGGCGACGCGCGTCACGCCCTGCAGTTTTGCCGCGCTTTCAGGAAGCTGCTGCGGATTCACGGAACCCTGCTCTGAGCTCAGAATAGCCTGCGGCATCAGCCCCAGGATGTTGTTTTGCAGCTCGCGCTCAAAGCCGTTCATGACCGACAGCACGGTCACCAGCGCCATGACGCCAAGGGTGATGCCGATAGTCGACAGCCAGGAGACAAAGCGACCGAAGCGGTCCGCTGCGCGCCCACGCATATAACGCAGGCCAATGAATAGTGCGACAGGTTGGTACATGTAATCCGTCTGATTGGTGTTCGCCAGAGCCCGAGTATATAAGCGAAAGCCCGGAGCGTAAACGTGTGAAGTCAGATTACAGCCCGCTTCCCCCCTGTGAAAATGTTCAAAATACAGACTGTTACCCATTGTGCTCTCTGCAAGAGTCCGTCATTGGCTAATGGCTGACGATCAAGGATAATAACCCGCATTGAAGATCGGCGGTTTGCCCCCATACTTTGGGGTAAACCCTTGAGGGATCCCGACATTACTTATGCCTGTACACTCAGAACAACAACGCTACACCCTGCCTGCTAAAGCGGGCGAACAGCGCCTGCTGGGCGAATTAACCGGTGCGGCGTGCGCAACGGAAGTGGCACAAATTGCCGAGCGCCATCAGGGCCCGGTGGTGCTAATCGCGCCAGATATGCAGAACGCGCTGCGTCTGCACGATGAAATCAGCCAGTTCACCGACGAGCTGGTGATTAACCTGGCCGACTGGGAAACGCTGCCATACGACAGCTTTTCTCCACATCAGGAAATTATCTCCTCACGGCTCTCCACGCTTTATCAGCTCCCCACCATGCAGCGTGGCGTGCTGATTGTTTCCGTCAGTACCCTGATGCAGCGCGTTTGTCCGCACAATTATCTGCACGGTCACGCGCTGGTGATGAAAAAAGGGCAACGCCTTTCCCGCGATGCGCTGCGCGCGCAGCTTGATGCGGCCGGTTATCGCCATGTCGATCAGGTGATGGAACACGGTGAATACGCCACCCGTGGCGCCCTGCTGGATCTGTTCCCGATGGGCAGCGAGCAGCCCTACCGTCTCGATTTCTTTGATGATGAAATCGACAGCCTGCGCCTGTTTGATACCGACACCCAGCGCACGCTGGAAGAAGTCGAAGCCATCAATCTGCTGCCCGCGCATGAATTTCCAACGGATAAAGCCGCGATTGAGCTGTTCAGAAGCCAGTGGCGCGACAAATTCGACGTCAAGCGCGAGGCCGAACATATCTACCAGCAGGTCAGCAAAGGCACGCTGCCAGCGGGCATCGAATACTGGCAGCCGCTGTTTTTCAACGAGACGCTGCCGCCGCTGTTCAGCTATTTCCCGGCAAATACGCTGCTGGTCAATACCGGCGATCCGGAAGCCAGCGCAAACCGTTTTGAAGCGGATACCCGCGCGCGCTTTGAGAACCGCGGCGTTGACCCAATGCGTCCTTTACTGCCGCCGGAAACCCTGTGGCTGCGCGTCGATGAGCTGTTCAGCGAGCTGAAAAAATGGCCGCGCGTACAGCTGAAAACGGAAAAACTGGCGGACAAAGCTGCCAACGTCAATCTGGGCTATCAGTCACTGCCGGATCTGGCCGTGCAGGCGCAGCAAAAATCGCCGCTGGATAATCTGCGCCGCTTCATGGAATCCTTCACCGGCCCGGTGATTTTCTCGGTAGAAAGCGAAGGCCGCCGCGAAGCGCTCGGCGAACTGCTGTCGCGCATTAAGCTTGCGCCGAAACGTATTCAGCGACTGGATGAGGCTGAAGGCAACGGCCGCTTCCTGATCACCGGGGCTGCCGAGCATGGCTATATCGACAGTCTGCGCAATCGCGCGCTGATTTGTGAAAGCGATTTACTTGGCGAGCGCGTGGCGCGTCGGCGTCAGGATTCCCGTCGCACGATTAACCCGGATACGCTGATCCGCAACCTGGCAGAGCTGCACACGGGCCAGCCGGTGGTGCATCTGGAGCACGGCGTGGGCCGCTATGCCGGCATGACTACGCTGGAAGCTGGCGGTATCACCGCAGAGTATCTGATGCTGATGTACGCCAACGACGCCAAGCTTTACGTGCCGGTGTCGTCGCTGCATTTGATTAGCCGTTACGCGGGCGGTGCGGAAGAGAATGCGCCGCTGCACAAACTGGGCGGTGATGCCTGGGCGCGCGCGCGGCAAAAAGCCGCTGAAAAAGTCCGTGATGTGGCAGCTGAACTGCTGGATATTTACGCCCAGCGTGCGGCGAAATCAGGCTTTGCCTTTAAGCACGACCGCGAACAGTATCAGCTGTTCTGCGACAGTTTCCCGTTTGAAACCACCCCGGATCAGGCACAGGCCATCAATGCCGTGTTAAGCGACATGTGCCAGCCGCTGGCGATGGATCGTCTGGTTTGCGGCGACGTTGGCTTCGGTAAAACGGAAGTGGCCATGCGCGCCGCTTTCCTGGCGGTGGAAAACAACAAACAGGTGGCGGTACTGGTGCCTACTACCCTGCTTGCTCAGCAGCACTTCGATAACTTCCGCGACCGCTTTGCTAACTGGCCGGTTCGCATCGAAATGCTTTCCCGTTTCCGCAGCGCCAAAGAGCAGACGCAGATCCTCGAGCAGGCCGCAGAGGGCAAGATCGATATTCTGATCGGCACCCATAAGCTGCTGCAAAGCGACGTGAAGTGGAAAGATTTGGGCCTGCTGATCGTCGATGAAGAACACCGCTTCGGCGTGCGACACAAAGAGCGCATTAAAGCGATGCGTGCCGATGTCGATATCCTCACGCTCACCGCCACGCCGATCCCACGTACGCTAAATATGGCGATGAGCGGAATGCGTGACCTGTCGATTATTGCCACACCACCTGCCCGCCGTCTGGCGGTGAAAACCTTCGTCCGCGAGTACGATAACCTGGTGGTTCGTGAGGCCATCTTGCGTGAAGTGCTGCGCGGCGGTCAGGTCTATTATCTGTATAACGACGTGGAAAATATCCAGAAAGCGGCGGATCGGCTGGCGGAGCTTGTTCCTGAAGCGCGCATTGCCATCGGTCACGGGCAAATGCGTGAACGCGAGCTGGAACGGGTAATGAACGACTTCCACCACCAGCGATTTAACGTGCTGGTGTGCACCACCATCATCGAAACCGGGATCGACATTCCGACCGCTAACACCATTATTATCGAACGAGCCGACCACTTTGGTCTGGCCCAGCTGCACCAGCTGCGCGGGCGCGTGGGTCGTTCCCACCATCAGGCCTATGCGTGGCTGCTGACGCCGCATCCGAAAGCGATGACCACCGATGCACAAAAGCGTCTGGAAGCCATTGCCTCACTGGAAGATTTGGGGGCAGGCTTTGCGCTGGCGACCCACGACCTGGAAATTCGCGGTGCGGGCGAACTGCTGGGCGAAGATCAGAGTGGCTCGATGGAAACTATTGGCTTCTCGCTGTATATGGAGCTGCTGGAAAATGCCGTCGATGCGCTGAAAGCCGGACGTGAACCGTCGCTGGAAGATCTCACCAGCCAGCAAACGGAAGTGGAATTGCGGATGCCCGCCCTGCTGCCGGACGACTTCATTCCGGACGTTAACACCCGTCTGTCGTTCTACAAGCGGATTGCCAGCGCCAAAGGCGAGCAGGAGCTGGATGAGCTGAAGGTCGAGCTTATCGACCGCTTCGGTCTGCTGCCGGATGCCGCGCGCAATCTGCTGGATATTGCCCGTTTGCGTCAGCAGGCGCAGAAGCTGGGGATCCGCAAACTGGAAGGCAATGAAAAAGGTGGCGTGATTGAGTTTAACGAGAAGAATCACGTCAATCCGGCGTGGCTGATCGGCCTGTTGCAAAAACAGCCACAGCACTATCGTCTTGATGGCCCTACCCGCCTGAAGTTCTTCCAGGAGCTGACAGAGCGTAAGAGCCGAATGGACTGGGTGCGCAGCTTTATGCAGCAGCTTGAAGAGAATGCCGTAGCCTGACCCTCTTCCCGGTGGCTTTCGCCGCCGGGAGTACTCCACTCCGTATAAATTTACATATTCTTTGCAAACCCTTGAAACATTCAGACACAGCATGACGTCATAATGCGCGTTTATCTTGCTCAATCACCGTTATGGATGTGTTGTGATGATGATTCAATCGCGTTTCCTGCGCCTGATGGCTCTGGTCGCTCTGGCGGCAACCGTCGCCGTTGCTCTGCCCGCTCGCGCAAATACCTGGCCTCTTCCTCCGTCCGGCAGTCGTCTGGTCGGGGAAAACCGTTTCCACGTTGTGGAAAACGATGGCGGTTCCCTGGAATCTATCGCCAAAAAATACAATGTCGGCTTCCTGGCCCTGTTACAGGCTAACCCCGGCGTTGATCCTTACGTTCCCCGCGCCGGAAGCGTGCTGACCATTCCGCTGCAAACGCTGCTGCCGGATGCGCCGCGTGAAGGGATGGTGATTAACCTCGCGGAGCTTCGTCTGTATTACTACCCACCGGGCAAAAACAGCGTGACCGTTTATCCAATTGGCATCGGCCAACTGGGCGGTACCACCATCACCCCAACGATGATCACCACGGTTTCTGATAAACGCGCCAATCCAACCTGGACGCCGACGGCCAATATCCGCGCCCGCTATAAAGCGATGGGCATCTCCCTGCCGGCCGTGGTCCCTGCCGGGCCGGATAACCCAATGGGTCACCACGCCATTCGTCTTGCGGCCTATGGTGGTGTTTATCTGCTGCACGGAACCAACGCTGATTTTGGCATCGGCATGCGCGTCAGCTCCGGCTGCATTCGCCTGCGCGATGGCGACATTGAGAAATTGTTCCGCCAGGTTACCCCGGGCACTAAAGTGAATATCATCAATACGCCGATTAAGGCCTCTGTCGAGCCAAATGGTGTGCACCTTGTAGAGGTACATCAGCCACTGTCGAAACACATTGATGACGATCCGCAGGTGCTGCCAATTACCCTGAACGGCACAATGCAGGCGTTTAAAAACTCGCCGCAGACTGATGCTCCGGTAATGAATCACGTGATGGAGGTGCGCTCCGGGATGCCGGTAGATGTGACCCGGCATACCGTTCCAGCCGCGCAGGAACTTTAAGCTGCGGCCCGACCGGAAGCTTCCGGTCGGGCTTGCCATCAAAGCAGTGACTTCACGATAGCCAGCAAGCGAGCCACATCTTCAGGCCGGGTGTTGCCGGTCTGAGGATCGATAATCGAACTGTAAACATGCGGCATCACTCGCGGCATCCCTGCCGTCAGACAGGTTTGCAGGATTGTCCCGAAGTTGTCCAGATCAATCCCCCCCGTCGGCTCCAGCAGCGTCATCCCATTTTGCGCAGCGGAGGTCGCCAGTGCAGCCAACTCTGCCAGCGACTTCTCGCCATCCATCGGGAAAAACTTTGCCGCATGCGCGCCCGCATCAAGGATCATCAGAACCGCAGCATCACAGGAGACCCTGGCGGGCGCTCCCTGGCTACTGCGAACCCCCGTTGAGATCAACACCTCGCCCGGCGTTCCCGAAGGGCTTATCAGGGCGTTAATGCAGGTCCGTTCGCTGCCCGTCGCCGCCAGCACCCCGGCGGCAAAACCGCACCCGCTAAAGGTCTGGTTGACGTGAGCCGACTGAACTTTCGCCGCAATCATCGCCGCTTTGTAGAATTGCGCCGGATCGCCTGCCCCCAGCCCCACGGAAATGGAGGGGATTTCATCCACCCAGCGCCTGACCTCCCTGACCCCCTCATCCACCGAAGCAAATTGCGCTGACAGTACGCCGATAACCGCGTGACCTTCCGCCGCGTCATAAATCTCCCGGGCGTTGGCGATATCCTTCGCCAGCACGTTGATCGCCACACGCTGACGATAAAAATTAATCTGCTGCATGGCTGGCTATCTCCTTGAGTCTTGCCACGATTAACGCCATTTCCCCTTCCGCCACAGTTCGTGGATCGAGGCTGAATTCCCCCAGGTGAAGGTTGTAGCGGCGGGAATAAATGGCTATCTCTCCGTTACGCAGTTGGGCTTCCACTTCGTGGGCATCGATGCCCACTATCCGGGAATCGACACGAACCCTGATACGCCAGATCGCCCGCCCAGCCTCATCCTGTTCGATATCTGCACTGAATCCGGGGATTGCGGAAATGGCTTCAGCCGTGGGCAGCAGCAGCGCTGAACTTACCCCCTGCCCAAGCTGATGGTAATTTTCCAGCGCGTAAATCAGGCCAACCATATTCTCCTTCCCGATTTTCATCGCTCTGGCGATACCGTGATGCTGCGCCTTACACGCCGTAATCCAGCTTTTTCTGCCTGTAATAAAGCCAGAGGTTGGGGCATTGAACGCTTTTGCCCCGCTATAAATCACCATATCCGCCCCCTTCCCGACCCAGAGCTGTAAATCTTCCTCCGCAGCCGCATCCACGATCAGGGGCAGATTGTGACGTTGAGCCACCTCCGCAAACACCTCAATGCTTAGCATCCCTTTCTGTACACAGTGGTGAGATTTTACGTACAGCAGCGCCGCCGTTTTCTCGCTTATGGCGCTTTCCAGTTGCCAACGGACGGCCAGGTTACTGGCCCCAACCTCCACAACGCGTCCGCCGCCCAGTCGGATAGCGCTGCTAACCGGAGCGCCATAATCCACGTTATGCCCACGCAGCATCACCACTTCATTCGCCATGCCGGTGCTGTCTGGCATCATCGCCACCCGGGATTCCTCGCCGCACGTAATGGCGGCGGCAACCGAGATAGCGATGCCTGCAGAAGCACAAGAGGTCACGTAGCTGTCTTCGGCGCCCGTGTAGCGGGAAACCAGTTCCCCGCAGCGGTCCACCAGCGGTTCAATTTCCACAAATGCGCCAGCCGCTCGCGCCGTGGCCTGCATCACCTCAGGCGCGACGCAGGAAACGCCCAGGATAGTCATCTTTCCGCAGGCGTTAATTACCCGCTTAAGCCCCAGCTGCTGATAGATATTCGCCGTCATCGCTTAAAGCACTCCCAGCAGCGAACAGACCACGCTAAGCGCGACAATCGACAGCAGGATAGTGGTGTAGCGCGGCCCTTTTTTCAGCAGATAGAAATAGATGGCGAAAACCGCCGCCAGCGGCAACAGACCCGGAGCTATGGAGTCGAGAATCTGCTGCACCACCACCTCAGAGCCCTTCAGGGCGCTGATTTTCAGCGGGGTCGTGATTTTGACGTAGCTTGCCGAGAGCGCCCCCATCATGATCAGACCGAGGACGTTCGCGCCGTAGATCAGTTCTTTAATCCGTCCTCCCTGCAGCAGGCCAATTATCGACTCACGCCCCAACGTATAGCCCTTATGGACCATGCCGTAGCTAATTGCCAGGGTGATAGCGGGATAGAGAATTAAGGGAACAATGCCGCCCATCGCGCTGCCGTTGGCGGCGAACGGAATGAAAATGGCAATCAGCAGAGGCATCACTGCTGCCCAGATGATGGAATCCCCCATGCCGGCCAGCGGCCCCATCAGGCCAGTTTTGATTCCGGTGATCGACGCATCGCTGATCGGCTCACCGCGGGTTTTCTGCTCCTCCATAGCAATAGAAATCCCCTGAATCACCGCGCCAAAGGTCTGCTCAGAGTTGAAAAAGTTAAGATGGCGCTTCAGCGCTTCCACCTGCTCTTCTTTCTGCGGGTAGAGTTTTTTGATAATTGGGGTCATCGAAGCGCAGAATATAAGGCTCTGCAGTCGCTCGTAGGAGCTCGATACTTCGGCCCCCAGCCAGTAAATAAACCACGCTTTGGTGATGTCCGCTTTGGTCAGATCGCCGCTTTCACGCGCACGTTCAACCAGTTCATGTTCCATTACGTCGCTGCTCATGATGCCGCTCCTTCACTCTTCGCCAGCCCTTTAATCAAAAACGCCACGCAGGTACCAAAGATAGCCATCGCCATGATGTCCACCTTGAGGTACAGCACGGCAAAGAATCCGCCGATAAACCAGGGCAGCAGGCTCTTTTTACCGATCACCATGATGGTGATGGCAAAGCCCAGCGCAGGCAGGATCCCCCCCATGATTTCGAACGAGTGCGTCAGCCAGTGCGGCATCAGTTTGAGGAAGCTCTCCACCACGTTCTGGCCGAAATAGTTGGCGGCAAAGACCACCGGGAAACGCAGTACCAGCCCCAGCAAGGCCGGATAGAGAAACGCACAGCGCATGATCCCGGCCATATTCGCCGTTTCCGCGTGCTTATCCGCCATGTGTACCCAGGCGGCGTTTAGCGTACGGCGCAGCTGATCAAGGAACACGCCGATCACGCCAAAAGGGATCGCCAGAGCGATAGCCAGGTTCGGATCCATCCCGGCCTTTACTGCTATTGGTATCGAAATACAGGCCGCCAGCGCGGGATCTGACGGCACGTTACCGCCCGGCGTAGAGGTCACGCCGAGATAAACAAGCTGCATGCCTGCGCCGATAATCATCGCTGTCTGCATGTTGCCGAGCAGCAACCCGACAAAGACAGCAATCACCACCGGCTGCAGCAGCATGGCAGAGAAGGTGTAGCCCAGGCGTAAGCGGGCAAACCAGTAATACAGCCCCATCAGGCTTGCAAAAAGTAAAGTATCCATTGTTATTTCCCCTGTTATCAGAAGATCAGTATTTTTTCAGGATATCGTCGAGCGACTGCGGCTTATCTTCCGGGATAGTCTGGAACACAATCTGTATCCCCTGACTTTTCAGACCGTTAAGAATACCCACGTCCTTTTCATCCAAAGTGATGTTCTGGAACACCGCTTTACGGCTTGGGCCGCCGCCTAATCCCCCCACCTGCACTGATTTGACGTCAAAACCCAACTGCACCGCCTCCTGAATGGCGCTGAGGGAAGGGAACAGAACCAGCACGCTACCGTCTCCGAGCTGATTCTCTTTCCACGCTGCCGCAAAGCTTTGATTGCTGTAGCAATCCACTTTGATGTTCGGTGGCGCTGCCATCAGGTAGATATTTTTCATGAACGGATCGGCATCCAGTTCATCACTGACCACGGCTATCCGGTTAGCCTGAGATTGTCCGACCCACTTGGTCACGACCTGACCGTGGATCAGACGGCTATCGATGCGACACAACACGATATTTGCCATGTTATTTCCCTTATTTTGGTTGTTGTAATTGACTGACATGGGCCACGACATCCAGACAGCTGCTGCGTCCGGCCTCAACTAATACATTCACGCTTGCCGTCAGCAAGGCGCTTTCCCGGCAATCCAGTGCCGCCAGCAGTAATGATGCGTTCAACCCTGATATCACGGCGATCGGATAGTCGGCGCTTAAACGAGCCGCCACGTTGGAGGTTGTGCCACCGATGAAATCCGTCAGCACCAGTGAACCTTCCGGCAGCGTTTTCACCACGGACTCGACGCGTTGATAAAACTCGCCCAGCGTATCCACTGGCATCAGCGCGATTTCCGTTACGCCGGTCATTTCGCCGGTCACCATGCGCAGGCTTTCACACAGCTTTTGCCCCCAGCCGCCGTGCGTCAGCAGCAGGATCTCGGGCAGGGTTTGCGGGGTAGTCAAATTGGCCTCCTGGCTCAGTTACGTTTACAGCAGTAACAGAGCAAAGGCCGTGCCAGAATTTGTGTCACAAGAGGGATAACGAGGGGCTGGCGCAGAGCAAAGCCGCACCAGCTAAGGGATTAGCCGTATAGCAGCTCGTAGATATAAAAGTATTCCGCGTCCGACAGACGAATGGCATAGGCCTCCTCAATCGGCAGGAACGCGGCTTTGATGACACTAAAGGCGCGATTATCCAGATCCGGCTTATTTTCGAGAGCCATCTGTAACGGTTTTCGGTTAATCACGATACGCTCAACCATGCAGCAGCAGTGGATCAGGAAGCGCAGTGTCACCTGGCGGCTGGGTTTGAGGGCAAGCGTGGTCGTCAGGTGGTTAAACACCCCTTCCATCTCTTTCAGAATGCGCTGCGGATTCAGCACAGAAATGTGGTTGATGATGCTTTCCATAGTCAACGCGCTGATAAAGCGCATCGCGCTGCGTTCCTTCTCCAGCCGTCGCTCGCTGCTGGAAAGATCCGGCATCAGCAGGCTCAACACCAGTTCCGGGCCCTGCTCAGAGAACAGCTCCTCCAGTGAAATAAACGGAATATCCGGCAGGCCAGGCTGAAAGGTGCCGACTATTCCGGCCAGTCTTTCATCTGGCCGCAGAGATTGCTGCACCCGCTCCAGACTTCTCACTTCGTTGTAATCGAGGATCACCATTCTGGTGTCCTGCGACATAAGCTCGCCAAAGCTCTCTTCCAGCACTTTCTTAATTTTTTCCGCCGTGCCCATCCCTGTAATACAGGAGATAACCAATACTTTGCCCGCATTCTCCTGCTGCGGGGTACAGAGCTGACAGGGAATGTTCTTCTCCTGCATCAGCGCAGCCAGCTGTGGCAGCTCGCTGGTTTCGTAGCTAAGCTCAAGCCCAACCTCAAGCAGAGTGGTCAGTGTGATATTGGGCATCAGTAAGACATCAATATGAAAGAGCTTGCTGACGGTGGTTCCGAAATGTACCAGTGAGCCAATATCCACCATCAGGATCAGCCGCTGCCAGCCGCGGGCCTGAATGCGCTGAGTCAGCGTCTCCAGAGTGTCATGCACCGACTGTTCGAACGGCATGTCGATGGCGCTTAAAAGCTCTCGTTCCAGCACCTGGTTGACATAATTCGCCATGCTAGTCGCCGTTGTCGCACCATGTGCGATCAGGATCACCCCACAATCAGGGCTGGCATCGATACGCTGACGATAACGTCGACACTCCTTCAGGAACAGACACAGCCACACCACTTCCGTTGCAGGGCACTGTATATGCAGCAGCTCATTGATTTTTCTGCACAGCAGAGTGGCATTTTCATATTCATCTTTGCAGCTGTCGAGGATCAGGCTTGAGGAATACAGCTGCGGGATAAGTCCACGCCGGACGTAGCCTATCAGCGCCAGAAAGTGCTTGCGCAGCGGGTTGACCAGATTCCCGGGCAGCGCAAAACCCAGCACCTGTTCCACGCTGGACATCAGCGCAGTCACGCGCTCCTCTATCCGTTCGCCATAGCGTGGCGGCGGCGTGGCGGTATTTCGGCTGTAAAGCCCGTATTCAAAAATAGAGCTGAGTTTATTTTTGAGGATCGCCAGCGTTTCGGCGGGTGGCACATTGCTGTTGCGCAAATTGACGTATTCGCGGGTCAGAAAACGGTAGAAAAGATCGCTTTCCTCAGCCTCAGACCCGCTGGCGAGCGAGTGTTTTAGCGCTGGCAATGTCCCGGCATCGACACAGAGCCGTTCTTTGCCCGCAAAAAGCCGATCCACCAGCATCCGCTGTTCCACGCTGGCGTTAAACGGCAGGTCGGCCAGCCGTTTGTCCAGCTGTAACACCTCATCATGTTCGGTCATTCCTGATGCCCAAGCCTGGGCGCAAAGGAACTGGATATCACTTTTAAGCTGACCAATATTGCCTTCCAGCGGCTTGTTCAGCAGCCACAGTAACAGCGTCTTATCGAGACTGAGGGTGCGCTCTATTTTGCGGCTTTCGCGCTGCATAAAGCCCATAATTAGCTCGACCTGTTCTTCAGGTGAACGCTGACGAATTCCGGGAAGATCGATACAAACCTGGATGCGGCGTTGAAAAGTACGCAGCAGAGCTGAGCTGGTGGGCTCGGTGGTGGCGCAAATCAGGCGAACCGATATTTTACGTGCCTGAGCACTTGAGCCCAGCGGGCGATACTCGCCCTTATCCAGAACGGAAAAAAGCTTTTCCTGTCCTTCGTACGGCAGACGGTGGACTTCATCCAGCAGCAAATAGCCGCCATCAGCCTGTTCGACCATTCCGGTTTTATTCTCATTGGCTCCGGTAAATGCCCCCTGCCGGTGGCCGAAGAGATGAGAAGAGAGCAATTCGGGGTTATGGGCGTATTCCGCACAGTTGAAATAGACCAGAGGGGGTGGCGTTGCTGTGGTATTTTCACAGGCAAAACGGTGCATCATCTCGGCAAAATAGGTTTTCCCCACGCCAGAGGGACCGGTCAGCAGCACGTGTAAACCGTGGGGGTAAAGCACCGCAGCTCGCCCCTTTTCTACCGCCTCTTTCAGGCTACGATCGTAGCCAATCAGGCCGGTGAAAGGATCTTCGGCCCCGGCATCGACACCATTCGGCAGTAAATCGGCGATGGCGCGAAGTTTATGCTCGCCCTCACCCAGTTTCCGCCCTAACACTGTTTGCAGGGCCTGACTGTGGAGGAAAAAAACCGGACGTCCGCGGCTCTTGACCACGAGACCGTCATTCCAGAGCTGATTGAGATCTTTGCTGACTGAATTGCGGGCCAGGCCGAGGTTGAAACCCATCGCTTCAGCGGTAAATGCGCTTTCCTGCGGAAGGTTATTTAAATTCAGACCACGCGTCAGCCTTTCCAGTTCGCCCAGGATAATCTCAATTCTTCTCATTGCGGTACCGCTTCACAAATGTATGATTATTCTGAACATACACTATTGCAGGCGACAAGAAAGAGAAACGGCTTGCAGACAACGATTTCTGGAAAGTAATCAATGTGCGCAGAAAAGTAAAAACCGCTGCACCTTACGGTGCAGCGGTCTTTTTTTTGGCAGTGGCGTTGCCGAGGGTTAAATAAGGCGGGCCTTATTTATAAATTACCGCAGTCCCATGGAGAGTGTTTGGACCGGTAACTGAAGTAATACGGTAGGATTTCGCACCCATTGCATCAGCTTTCTGTGCCAGCTGATCTTCGAGTGAACCCAGGTTAGTCCCCGCGTCGGCGGAGATAACGCCTGCTTTATGCTGGTCAACCGGAGTGGACTGCACTTCTACGGCAGCAAAGCTTGCAAATGACAGTGAGCTCAGGACAGCGGCAACAGCCAGGGTTTTGATAGTTTTCATGTTTTTTATACCTATGCAGATGAATTTGTGTGGTCGTTATTATTAACTTAACGATCGATAGGTAAATCATAGTGTGATCTGCGTCACACGTCAAAGCATTTTTATAATGATTATTATATAATTTAATTATCTCTTATTTTTCATATTGATATGAGAATTTTATTTTGCCCTTTTCCCCTCTGGTTATGTGAATGGATTGTTTTTATAATGAAGAGACAACACACACCATTGAGGTACAACGGCACCATGACAACTGAAGTTGCAAGTTGCGTAAAAAAAAGCCGTGGCCGACCAAAAGTGTTCGACAGGGAAGCGGCGCTTGATAAGGCCATGACACTCTTCTGGCAGCACGGCTATGAAGCCACGTCGCTGGCTGATTTAGTGGAAGCTACGGGCGCGAAAGCCCCGACGCTGTATGCAGAGTTCGCTAATAAAGAAGGCCTGTTCCGGGCCGTGCTGGATCGCTATATCTCGCGGTTTGCAGCCAAACATGAAGCGCAGTTATTCTGCGAGGAAAAAACGGTTGAGCAGGCGCTGCGGGACTATTTCAGCGCTGTCGCCACCTGCTTCACCAGTAAAGATACCCCGGCGGGCTGCTTTATGATTAACACCTCCGCCACCCTTGCGGCCTCTTCAAAAGAGATTGCACAGACGCTGAAATCAAGGCATGCGATGCAGGAAAAAACGCTCTGTGAATTCCTCGCCCAGCGGCAGAAGCGTGGGGAAATCCCGCAGGACAAGCCCGTCTGCGAACTGGCTTTATTCCTGAGCTGCATTTTGCAAGGGATGTCGATCAGCGCCCGCGAAGGGGCAAGCTACGACAAGCTGATGAGCATTAGCGACACCACCCTTCGCCTGTGGCCGCAGATGCTGAAGCTCTGACGGTTGTAAAACGGGTATATAAAAAAGGCCCCTCAGCCTGAGCGCTTGAGGGGCCAATTAAAAGCAGAACTGCTTTTTTATGCTTTGTTATTCAAAACCAGCTGTCCGTTGCCGTCGAGTGGGATCTGAGAGCCCGGATCTTTATCCATACGGATTTTCCCCTGCTGATCGCCAATCTTGTAGGTCACGTCGTAACCCAACATTTTTTCTGATTTGTCATACACCGTCTTACAACGTTGCTGAGTCGTGGTATAGGTATCGTTATCCTGCATTGAACCCTGGATTTGGTTCCCTGCATAACCGCCACCCAACGCGCCGGCTACCGTCGCCACATCACGACCACGACCGCCGCCAAACTGGTGACCAATCACCCCACCCGCTACCGCACCCAGCACGGAGCCTGCGATACGGTTTTCATCCTGTACAGGACGACGATGAGTTACCGCCACGTTGCGACACTCCTGACGCGGCGTTTTGACACTTTCTTTTATCGGGGTTGCGGAAACGACCTGAGCATATCGTGGGCTGCGATCGAATACGTTCAGACTGGCCACCGCCGCCACACCCAGCGCAGCAGCTACGCCAATCCCTATACCCGCTAACATTGATTTATTCACGGGAGTTCCTCCTTTGTTGCTATTGGTAACATTATTGCAACCAGAGGGTGGAGCCGGATATAAGAAAACCACTCAAAAACAGGCGGGCTGACGCCAGCAGAGCTGGATTCAGAACAATCCGAAGAATACAAACCAGCTGCCCGGTGGCGCAGGCTTACCGGACCTACAAATCAGGCACCGTGCTTTGATTCTCGTAGGTCTGATAAGCGAAGCGCCATCAGGCAAAATAAAAGCCCGGTCGAAACCGGGCTGAAGGGGAAATTAGTGCAGCTTAAGGCGAGGACGAATAACGCGGTTGATGCTGCCCACCAGCATCATCAGGCCCGTTTTGAAATAGCCGTGCAGCGCGATCTGATGCATACGGTACAACGAGATGTAAACCATACGCGCGATGCGCCCTTCTACCATCATCGAGCCACGCATCAGGTTGCCCATCAGGCTGCCAACGGTGGAGTAGTTTGAGAGCGACACCAGTGAACCGTGATCTTTGTAGGTATACGCCTTCAGCGGTTTGCCTTTGATCTGCGCCAGAATGTTGCTCAGCGCCAGACTTGCCATCTGGTGCGCGGCCTGGGCACGAGGTGGCACAAAACCGCCTTCCGGACGGGCACAGGAGGCACAGTCGCCAATCGCGAAAATGTCCGCATCACGGGTGGTTTGCAGCGTCGGCTCGACCACCAGCTGGTTGATACGGTTGGTTTCCAGTCCACCGATCTCTTTCATGAAATCTGGCGCTTTGATCCCCGCCGCCCACACCATCAGGTCAGCATTGATGTACTCGCCTTCTTTGGTATGCAGACCGCCTTCGTCGGCGCTGGTTACCATGGTTTGAGTCAGCACGCGAACGCCCATTTTGGTGAGTTCGTTATGCGCAGCGCCGGAAATACGCGGCGGCAGCGCAGGCAGAATACGCTCACCGGCTTCCACCAGCGTGACGTTCAGCGCTTCGTTGGTCAGCCCTTTGTAACCATAGCTGTGCAGCTGTTTCACCGCGTTATGCAGTTCGGCAGACAGCTCAACGCCCGTTGCCCCACCGCCAACGATGGCGATGTTCACTTTACCGTTCGCCCCCAGGTTGCTGGAGTGCTTCAGGAACAGGTTCAGCATTTCCTGATGGAAACGGCGCGCCTGGTGCGGGTTATCGAGGAAGATGCAGTTCTCTTTCACGCCCGGCGTATTGAAGTCATTTGAGGTACTGCCCAGCGCCATCACCAGAGTGTCATACGGCAGCTTGCGCTCCGGAACCAGCAGGTCCCCTTTCTCATCGCGAAGTTCAGCGATAGTCAGCGTTTTGGCCTCACGATTGATATCCACCACGGAACCAAGCTGGAACTGGAAATGATGGTTGCGCGCGTGAGCCAGGTAGCTCAGTGCATCAACGCCTTCATCCAGTGAACCCGTTGCCACTTCGTGCAGCAGAGGTTTCCACAGATGGCTGTGGTTACGATCGACCAGTGTGATTTTCGCTTTTTTGCCACGACCGAGCTTTTTGCCTAACTGTGTAGCCAGCTCAAGTCCGCCTGCACCACCACCCACAATCACAATCTTTTTCAATGGCGTAGTCAACGTGACCCCCTCAAATTATTAACCAATTGTTAATTAAAAGTTATCGAAATAGCCTTTATTTAACAACAAGTTACCAGACTGAAACCATTCAGTGAGTCGGAGAATAACACGTCAGGTGCATTGGTCATACCAAAATTGATATGAATCAAGTTTTACCGCTCTAAAGTTGAGCAAGTGTAGCAGCTATGGCAGGGAAGACTCGCCCGATAACACAGCGCTATCGGGCGTTGACGGGGATCAGCCGAGGGTTTTGAACGCTTTGATGCGCTGCAAATGCGGGGAGATATTCTTGAATTTATGGGTCTGCACGTCGTCCCAGATGATCTCGTAATAATGATGCAGCAGGTCGGCCGAACGCTGGCTGTCCAGCGCCTCATCCTCACGGGAGAGGATCACCAGGCAGCGATCACGATTTTTTTCACGGAAGTTACTGACGCACTTAGTGCCAATGTCCGCGTACTCTTCCGGCCGGTCGATTTTCCCTTCCATGTTCTCATGCGGGAACAGATTAGGGTTAAAAATCACCTGGCGAATGTCGCAGAGAAAACCAATACGCTCCGCCCAGTAGCCGCCAAGGCCGACGCCGCAAATCAGCGGCCTGTCGTCAGCGTTCAGCTGCAGCATCTTGTCCACTTCCTTAAGCAGATGCTGCATATCGTGTTTCGGGTGCCGCGTACTGTAGCTAATCAGGCGAACGTCCGGGTCGATAAACTGCAGCTGCAGCACTTTCTCGTGATTTCCCGGGCTGTTTGAGTCAAAACCGTGCAAATAAATAATCATACATCCTCACAACACTGCCAATCCCGAAGCGGGAGATTAAGGAGCGGCCTTATGGGCCTGCCAGCGTTCGTGCAGTTCATTCAGCTGCGCGCTGACCGTCTTCCAGCGGGTGGAATCCCTCAGCTCCTGACGGGTAAATGAACCTTTATGATACAATTTCGTAACACGTTCAGCTTTGATCGGCGACAGGTTATCCAACACGCTCACCGCGCCTTTACGATTATTGCAGACCAGGATCATATCGCAACCCGCATCCAGCGACGCCTGGCCGCGCTCCGCGTAGCTGCCCATGATCGCCGCTCCTTCCATCGACAAATCGTCGGAGAAAATAACGCCCTCAAAGCCGAGTTCACCACGTAACACGGTTTTCAGCCAGTGGGCGGAGCCGCTCGCCGGGCGTGGGTCGACATCGCTGTAGATGACGTGCGCAGGCATGATGGCATCGAGGCGATTTTCAGTAATCAGCGTCTGGAATACAGCCATGTCTTTGGCACGGATTTCTGCTTCTGCGCGCGGATCCTGAGGCGTTTCTTTATGTGAATCCGCAGTGACTGCACCATGTCCGGGGAAATGCTTACCGGTGGTTTTCATGCCCGCCTGGTGCATGCCATCAATGAAATGGCGCGCCATCGCCAGCGCCTTGTGCGGATCGGCGTGATAGGAACGCTCGCCAATCGCCGCACTGATGTGGCCGACGTCCAGAACCGGGGCGAAGCTGATATCGATGTCCATGGCGATCATTTCCGAGGCCATCAGCCAGCCGGCTTCCTGCGCCATTTTGCCGCCCTCTTCCAGCCCCAGCAGCTCCGCAAAGGACTGCGCTGCGGGCAGGCGGGTAAACCCTTCACGGAAGCGCTGTACGCGTCCCCCTTCCTGATCCACGGCGACCACCAGGTGATTTTTAGAGGCGCTGCGGATCTGGCGAACCAGTTCGCGAAGCTGCTCAGGATCGTGATAATTACGGGTGAAGAGGATTAACCCTCCTACCAGCGGATGGGCGAGGATTTCACGTTCTTCTGCATCCAGCTCAAATCCTTCCACGTCTAACATTACCGGGCCCACATTCACCTCTCTTATCCTTTATTCATCATGTCGCGCCAGCCGCCATCGGCCAGGGCGATAAATTGGTCGTCGCCGGTCTGCTGCCAGCGGTATTCATACCAGGTCGTCATCAGCATTTGCAGCCAGGGCTGCCAGCGTCGAACCTGGCGGGCTAATAATTCTGCGTCAAGGTGCGCAATCTGCGCATAAGCGGCGATCAGCGCCCGGCGCTGTTGTTCACTATCGCTCCACACGGCCGCCAGCTCCAGCGCTACGTCACCGTCTCCGGCGTATTCCCAGTCAATTAAACGCCATCCAGCCGCCGTATCAACCAGGTTACCTGCGTGCACATCCATATGTAAAGGAGACAGACGCAGGGGCCGCGGCTCGCCATGTTGCCGCAGGCGTTTCAGCTGTCGCAGCCACTGCGGAGTGCGGCGAGCCGGGGAGGCAAACTGCCAGTAGCGTTCGAGCAAGGGAAACAAAGTGACTCGCCAGCCGAAGCAAGGCTGCTGATGGAGATGGTGCAGCAGTGTCGCCATCTGCTGGCTGCCAGGAAGGCTGGAGGGTACTGTTCCTTGCAGATATTGCACCGCCATCCAGCCATCGAACAGCCCCAACACGCCGGGAGCCAGCGAGTCAGGCAGCGCTTTCAGTACGTGATATTGCCGGTGGAAATGAAAATCAGGGGCCGACGAGTCGTGATGCTGACGCAATACGATCCGTTGCCCCTGAGATTCAATGATACAGCTTCCCCCGCTTAACCCTGCAACGGCAGGGTTATCGACGGGATGTGAGTCCGGAAAGTAGCGTGACAGCACTTCGTCACGCGTCAGCTTACTGTTGTGTGACCGCACCTTTACCTGACCAGATGATTTCGCCAGTCTGGACCAGCATCAGTTGCGAAGAGAGCACAGGCGCGTTGGCATTGCCTGTCGCATTGGAATACAGCACGTACTGCGCACCGACGCTACGCGCCAGTCCCATCGCTTTATTTCGGGAACCCAGGCTATCCTGCGGGGAAAGCCCCAGTTGCTGCTTGGCAACCGCCAGCTGCTGAGCGGTAACCAGAGTAAATTTGCTGTTACCCTTCAGCGCATTCGCCAGCGCCGCCGTGGCTTCAGTGGTATTGATGGAGCCGTTGGTGCGGTTGTTGACGCTGTCGATCATCAGCACGCTGCCTGCCGTGATGCCCTGTGCCTGAACCATTTTGCCCACCAGCGGCTGAGCGGCACCACTCCAGTCATAGTGGCGAACTTTCGGTGCTGGCTGCTGTGGCTGTTCAGCCCCGTTTTCAATTGGACCAGGCTGGGTCGGAATAGTCGGCACGGTTGGCACCGTGGTTGGCGGTGGCGTCTGCGGCTGTTCCGGAGTCGGTTTGGCTTCTTCAACCGGCGCGGGCTGTTCACGATGCCCCACGCAGCCAGCCAGGAAAACAGCCACTGCCGCAACAAAGGCATAGCGACTAAATTTACTCATCAATTTTCACCCCTCAAAGATAAAGATAAAGCCGGACTTTATGCGCGCCCAAGCTGTTCGCGCTGCCGTAAAGTGTGACGGAAGAGTGCGCAGGAATGGTCACCGTGCGCGGTGCTTCCAGCGGGTGCATCTCCAGTCCTCTGGCGTCGTACCAGTAGAATCGATAATGAATTGTGACCGGCGTGGTGCGTTCGTTATAGAGCCGCGACGAAGCGGTCGCCTGGATTTCAGAGGTGGTGAGTTCAGGATTTTCCGCACTGATCCCCGCCGCCAGGACGTTCGCTTCCATCACCAGCGTTTGCTGATCGCCGACCGGTATCTCCGGATGGGAGCTGCACCCGGCCAGCGCCATCACGACGGCTATTGCGGCAATTCGGCCACGGTTCATCGTCTTAACCCTTGTGCGCCAGCATTGGGCCCAGAGGACGACCACCCAGCAGGTGCATGTGGATATGATAAACTTCCTGCCCGCCGTGACGGTTGCAGTTCATGATCAGGCGATACCCATCTTCAGCAATACCTTCCTGTTCTGCGATTTTCGCCGCAACGGTCAGCATACGTCCCAGCGCCAGCTCATGCTCAGGCGTGACGTCGTTGACGGTTGGGATCAGGCTGTTCGGGATGATCAGAATATGGGTCGGTGCCTGCGGCGAGATATCACGAAATGCGGTCACCAGCTCGTCCTGGTAAACAATATCTGCCGGGATCTCGCGGCGAATAATTTTGCTGAAAATCGTTTCTTCTGCCATGACTTTTTCCTTTTTGTTCACCACCGCACGGTAGTGAGGTCTTTAGTTGACAACGTAAGAGTATGAGCGACTTACGCCCCTTCTTTCAACCTGAACGCACGTTTTCTTAGCCAGATTTAGATAATGCGGCGCAGTCAGACTCACTTTTATCCGCTTACCGGCGCTGAGCGATTTCAAAACAAAGTTTCAAACCTTCCCTTACGTTTATTTACATCGATAATATGAATGCGTATATTTCGCATTTGCATTTTCATGCAATAAATCGCGTCTTTTACACAACATCAAAAGGGTTTTGTTATGTCTTTCATTTTTGACACCGGGACCAGGCAGCGTAGATTGCCCGTCTCTCCGTCGCTGCTGGCGGCCGCAATCGCCTTCGCGCTGCATCCAGCTTACGCCGAAGTGGCCAGCCATTCCGAAGACACTATTGTGGTTGAAGGCACGCAGAACGACAGTGCCAGCGCCGCTCAGGATCAGGACTACAGCGTGAAAACCACCACCACCGGCACTAAGCTGCTGCTGGTGCCACGCGATATTCCGCAGTCCGTCAGCGTCATCAGCCAGCAGCGCATGAAGGATCAGAATCTTCAGACTATCGGCCAGGTGCTGACCAATACCACCGGCGTGACTGCTCAGGTGCAGGACAGCGACCGTACCGTGTTCTATTCACGCGGATTCTTCGTCAGCAACTACGCCTACGACGACCTGCCGACTTCAATTAGCGAAGTCTGGAACTTTGGTGATACCGCCACGGACACCGCCATTTACGACCGTATCGAAGTGGTTCGCGGCGCGACGGGCCTGATGAGCGGCACGGGCAACCCGGCGGCCTACGTCAACATGGTGCGTAAACACGCCGACAGCCGTGATTTCCAGGGCAACGTTTCCGCCAGCTACGGCAGCTGGGACAAGCAGCGCTATGTGCTCGATTTACAGGCTCCGCTGGTGGAATCCGGCAACATTCGCGGGCGCATGATCGCGGGCTATCAGGACAACGACTCCTCGATGGATAACTATCACTACCGTAAGAAATTTCTCTACGGCGTGGTGGATGCGGATTTAACTGACAGCACGACTCTGTCGCTTGGCTATGAGTATCAGGAAAGCAACACCGCCGATCCAACCTGGGGCGGCCTCCCCACCTGGTACAGCGACGGCAGCAAAACCCACTACAATCGCAGCGATACCGTTGCTCCGGACTGGGCATATTCCGATAAAGACAGCACCAAAGTCTTTGCCAACTTGACCCAGCGCTTTGATAACGGCTGGGAAGCGCATATCAACGGGATGCACACCGACACCAACTTCGATACCAAAATGATGTACATGTACGGTTATCCGGATAAAGAAACGGGTGACGGGATGGTCGGCTACGGCGGCTGGAACCGAGGTGAACGCAAACAGGATGCGGTAGATGCCTTCCTGCGCGGCGACTTCGAGCTGTTTGGCCGTCAGCATGAAATGATGGTCGGCGGCAGCCTCAGCCATCAGCGCAACCATTATGATAACTCGCTGCCGGATTCACAGTACGGCATGGTCGACATCGGCAGTTTCAATAACTGGAACAGTAATATCGCCGATCCGCAGTGGACTGCGTGGAAGCTCTACAGCAAAGACGACATCAACCAGTCCTCGGCCTACACCTCTGCCCGCTTCTCGCTGGCGGATCCGCTGCACCTGATCGTTGGCGCACGCTATACCAACTACAACATCAAGTACAATCCGGCGGGCGCACCTGACACGCGTCTGGAAAGTACCAAAGACGACGTGACGCCGTATGCAGGCCTGGTCTATGACATCAACGAAGACTGGTCAGCCTACGCGAGCTACACCAATATTTTCCAGCCGCAGGATAAACGTGACGCCAACGGTCGCTACCTCGACCCGACGACCGGCAAGAGTTATGAAGCAGGCGTGAAGGCAGACTGGTTCAACACCCGTTTGACCACCTCGCTGGCGGTGTTCCGCATTGAGCAGGACAACGTCGCCAACAATACCTACACCTATCTGCCAAGCGGCGAATCTATTTACGAATCGCTGGATGGTGTGGTCAGTAAAGGTGTGGAATTTGAGCTGAACGGTGCGCTGACCGATAACTGGCAGTTGACCTTCGGGGCCACCCGCTACGTAGCGGAAGACAAGAGCGGCAATGCGGTGAGTTCCGATCAGCCGCGAACGACGATGAAGCTCTTTACCCGTTATCAGTTGCCAGCCTTACCGGAGCTGACCGTGGGCGGCGGCGTTAACTGGCAAAGCAAAATCTGGAGTGATGTCGACGGTGGCCCGAACGGTCGTGATTACATCGATCAGGGCAGCTACGGGCTGGTTAATCTCTTCAGCCGCTACCAGGTGACGAAAAACTTTGCGCTACAGGCCAACATCAACAACCTGTTCAACAAAGAGTACTACGACTACGTAGGTTCTTATCTCGTCTACGGCGCACCGCTGAACTTCTCAGTGTCCGCCAGCTACGATTTTTAACCATTAAAAAAGGCAGCCATTCGGCTGCCTTAGTCTCCCCAACATCACTAATTAGCTGTTACGGATGTACTCATCCATCTCAGTTTTCAGGTTATCGGATTTAGTCCCGAAGATAGCCTGAACGCCGGAGCCAGCAACAACCACACCCGCAGCGCCCAGTTTTTTCAGGCCAGCCTGATCAACTTTCGCTACATCAGCCACGCTAACGCGCAGACGAGTGATACAAGCGTCGAGGTTAGTGATGTTTTCTTTACCGCCGAAGGCCGCAACCAGAGCCGGAGCCATTTCACCGGTCGCCGTCGCTTTGCTGTCTTCAGTCGCATCTTCACGACCTGGGGTTTTCAGATCCAGCGCTTTGATCAGCACACGGAACACGGTGTAGTACACCGCTGCGTAGCACAGACCCACAATCGGGAACAGCCACAGCTTGCTGCTGTTACCGGACAGAACGATGAAGTCGATCAGGCCGTGAGAGAACGAAGTCCCGTCACGCATACCCAGAAGGATACAGATAGGGAATGCCAGACCAGCCAGAATCGCGTGGATCACATACAGGATCGGAGCCACGAACATGAAGGAGAATTCGATTGGTTCGGTGATACCGGTCAGGAACGCAGTCAGCGCAGCGGAGATCATGATCCCGCCTACTTTCGCACGGTTCTCTGGTTTTGCAGAGTGCCAGATAGCGAAGGCAGCAGCCGGCAGGCCGTACATTTTGAACAGGAAGCCACCGGACAGTTTACCCGCAGTCGGGTCACCCGCCATATAACGTGGGATATCACCGTGGAACACCTGACCTGCGGCGTTGGTGTATTCACCAATCTGCATCTGGAAAGGTACGTTCCAGATGTGGTGCAGACCAAACGGTACCAGGCAGCGTTCGATGAAGCCATAGATGCCGAAAGCCACTACCGGGTTCTGGTAGGCAGCCCACTGGGAGAAGTCCTGAATGGCAGTACCGATTGGTGGCCAGATGAAGGACAGGATCACGCCGGTGAAGATAGCGGCGAGACCAGAAATGATCGGCACGAAACGTTTACCAGCGAAGAAGCCCAGGTATTCTGGCAGCTTAATGCGGTAGAAACGGTTGAACATGTAGGCTGCAATAGCACCTGAGATGATCCCGCCCAGAACACCGGTATCCGCCAGGTGTTTTGCTGCGATTTCTTCAGCAGGTAAATGCAGAACCAGCGGCGCGACCACCGCAAGGGTTTTCACCATGATGCCGTAGGCCACTACAGACGCCAGTGCAGAAACACCATCGTTGTTAGTGAAGCCAAGTGCAACACCAATGGCGAAGATCAGTGGCATGTTAGCAAAAACAGAACCGCCCGCTTCCGCCATAACATGGGAAACGACGGCTGGCAGCCAGCTGAAGTTTGCAGAACCGACACCCAGCAGGATACCTGCGATCGGGAGTACGGAAACTGGCAGCATCAGCGATTTACCGACCTTCTGCAGGTTAGCAAATGCATTCTTAAACATAATTGAGAGTGCTCCTGAGTATTTGTGCTTTTTTTACGCTTTCACGCATTGGCAAGGGGGGAGAACCTCGCCGTATAGAGGACATCTGAGCGTCCTTTTATTTATTACGCAGAGTAAAATAATTCAGTTTGTTTTTGTTTGACAGCCATCACGTTTCGGTCAGTAAACGCCAAAAAACTTGCATTAATTTACAAACACTGGGGGTATTGGTCACAAAAAAACCGTTCACCACCCCTTTTGAGGCGGTGAACTTTACTCGCTTTGAATATTAATTACGAGCTTTAAAATAAGCTGGCGAATCAGGCAGATCGCAGTAAGGCAGGGTCGATGTGAAACAGCGTGGCGAAGTTTTCAGTGGTCTGTTGCGCCAGTTGCTCCAGCGTTACCCCTTTCAGTACGGCCATATACTCTGCGACATCGCGCGTTAACGCCGGCTGGTTCTCTTTGCCACGATGCGGGACAGGTGCGAGGTACGGAGAATCCGTCTCCACCAGAATTCTGTCCAGCGGCACGTAACGTGCAGCATCGCGGAGCTGCTCGGCGTTACGGAAAGTGACAATCCCGGAAAAAGAGATGTAGAACCCCAGATCCAACAGCTTGCCCGCTGTTTCCCGATCTTCCGTGAAACAGTGTAGTACGCCCCCACAATCCGTCACTTTTTCATCGCGTAAAATGGCAAGGGTATCTTCTCGCGCATCACGGGTATGAACGATGACCGGTTTATTCAGCTCACGGCCAATGCGGATATGCTCAGCAAAAGAAGCCTGCTGGCGCGCTTTTGTTTCCGGCGTGTAGTAATAATCGAGCCCGGTTTCGCCAAGCGCGACAACGCCCTCTTCCGCCGCCATCTGACGCAGCGCAGAAAACTCGTAGTCCTCATCCTGATTCAGCGGATGAACACCGCAGGAAAACGCCACATTGGGGCGATTTCCAACCAGCTCGCGCATGCTGCGGTAGCCGGGTAACGTGGTGGCGACTGCCAGGCAAAACTTCACGTCGCGCGCGGCAGCTTTGGCCAGCACGTCATCCACGTTTTTGTGCAGGTTTTCATAATCCAGGCCATCGAGATGGCAGTGGGAGTCGACTAAAAACATGATGTCTCTTCTTACAGGTGTTTTTTTATAGATGTGAAACTGGAAGCGGGGTCCCTGGCTTCAGCCAGTGTTCCCAGCGCAGCAAGCGGTCGTTAAGCATCAGCTCGCGGTTAAGCCCGGTGACGCTCTCCAGCTGTTCGCGGCACTCGCAGGCGTCGCTAATGATCGCCTGCAGGCGGGCGGCCGACAGCGTATTCGCCGCCTGCTGTACCAGCGCCCAGGCATCGGCATTGGTTAACAAAGTGATACCTTGCTGCATTTTGGCGGCGTCCAGCAGCAACGAGGTGAACCAGTAGAGTCGCTCAGCGACACGATCGTGGTTTAGCACAGGCAGCAGCGACAGCCAGTCGCCGTTTTGCAACGCATTTTGCAAGGTGCTACAGAGCTGCTGTCTTGCCGTCAGATGAGATTCCTGCAACAGCTCAAGCGCCGCAGCCGGTGCCCCGGAGGTCAGACGCAGCGCGGTCAGCAAACTCTCTTGTGACATTGTCACTTCTCGCGTCAGCCAGGCCAGTCCGTAACTTTCTGAAGGAGGCGCAAGATGAAAATGACGACAGCGGCTGCGTAACGTCGCCAGCAGTCGGGCTGGCTCTTCGCACTGCAGGAAGAACCAGGTGTTTTCCGGCGGCTCTTCCAGCGTTTTCAACAGCGCATTGGCTGCGGCTTCCGTCAGCAAAGCGGCATCGCTGATCCACACGACTTTCGCACCACCGAGACGGGAGCGTTCATACATTTTCTCAGTGATCTCACGCACCGCATCGATGCCAAGGGTGCTCTTCCCTTTTTCTGGCAGCAGATGGTAATAATCCGGATGCGTGCCTGCCTGCATCAGCTGGCAGCTATGGCATTTTCCGCAGCTCTTCTGCCCTTCCGGCGAATGGCACATCTGGAAGCGGGTGAGCGCGTAGACCAGTGCGTCCGCTCCCATTCCCGGCAGCGCCTGAATCAGAAGCGCGTGGTGACCCCGGCCGGACTGATAACTGGTGACCAGTTGCTCAAACGGCGGGCGCAGCCACGGATACCATTTCATGCCTCTTGCTCCTCAACCCAGGCCACCAGGGTCTCCCGGATATTCTGCATCACGGTTTCCAGCGGCTGGGTGGCATCCACGGTGCGGATACTCGGGTCCTGGGCGGCCAGTTCAAGATAGCGAGCGCGGGTACGATTAAAGAAGTTGAAAGATTCCTGCTCGATGCGATCCAGGTCACCGCGCGCGCGGGCGCGTTTTAAACCTACTTCCGGGGTCACATCCAGATACAGAGTCAGATCCGGACGGAAATCACCCAGTACGGCATCACGCAGCGTGGCTAACAGATGCTGGTCGATACCGCGACCGCCGCCCTGGTAGGCCTGAGTCGACAGATCGTGGCGATCGCCAATCACCCATTTGCCTTCGGCCAGTGCCGGTTTGATAACGGTATCCACCAGTTGAACGCGCGCGGCGTAAAACATCAGCACTTCGGCTTTATCCGTGATGATTTCGTCACCGACTGATTTGATATCCAGCACCAGGCTGCGCAGCTTTTCTGCCAGCACCGTGCCGCCCGGCTCGCGGGTAAAGACCAAATCATTCACTCCCAGATGTTCGAGGGTTTCAACCAGCACGTTACGGGCGGTGGTTTTACCTGCGCCTTCCAGGCCTTCGATGACGATATACTTACTGCGCATTTTTTTCCTTAAGTGCTTTCAGATAATCCTGTACGGAGCGGTTGTGGCTCGCAAGATTGGTATTAAACGTGTGACCACCTTTGCCATCGGCCACAAAATAAAGATATGGCGTTTTTGCCGGATGCGCAGCGGCATTCAGTGAGGCTTCGCCCGGCGTGGCAATCGGCCCCGGCGGCATCCCGGCAATCACATAGGTGTTATAGGCCGTCGGCGTTTCGAGATCTTTGCGGCTGAGTTTGCCATTATAACTCTCTCCCATGCCGTAGATAACCGTTGGATCGGTTTGCAGACGCATGCCGATGCGCAGGCGGTTGATAAACACCGAGGCGACCTGATCGCGTTCGCCAGCTACCGCGGTTTCTTTCTCAATAATAGAGGCCATCGTCACCAGCTGGTTTTTGTCTTTATACGGCAGGTTCTCCATCCGCCCTTCCCAGGCCTGGTCCACCGCTTTCACCATTTTCTGATGCGCACGCTTAAGGATTTGCAGATCGGTGGTATTGGCGGTGTACATCCACGTATCCGGCCAGAACCAGCCTTCCACCCAGTCGGCATGCTCCAGCTTCAGCGCTTCGGCTACGGTTTCGTAGCTGTCGTCTTTCAGCGTGTGTTTCACATACGGCGATTCGCGCAGCTGTTTGAGATAATCGCTGGTGCGCATTCCCTCAATAAACCGCAGCGGGAACTGTGCTTCTTTACCGCTCGCCAGCAATTGCAGCATTTCGCGCACGTTCATGTCCGGCGTCAGGCGGTAAGTCCCGGCTTTGAAGTGCGAAAGCTCAGGCTCAGCGCGCAGCAGCCACTGGAACACCCGCGGGCGATTAATGATTTTATCGTCATAAAGCTGCGTGCCCAGCGCCATTCGCCCGGTTCCTGCTTTAAGCGTAAAGATAGTGTCCTCTTTAATGAGGATTTTACTGTCCGCCAGCTGACGAACTTTCCAAAAACCTGCACCTGCCGCAATGGCCAGCGCCACCAGGACCAGCAGGACAAACCGAAACATTTTCTTCATGACTTCTTCGACTGCTCACAAAGTGGGGCCAGAAATTCAAACAGCTCACGTGAAAGATAGCGAGTGTCCGCAAATTGATTCACCGGAACGACAGGCATCAGCGCATTACAGACAACGACTTCATCTGCCTGACGCACTGCCTCTTCCCGGGCATTGACTTCGACAACGCGATAACGGCTTTGTGCCAGCAGGGAAAGACAATGCTGACGCATGATGCCATTGACGCCCGCGTGGTCGAGCCGTGGCGTGAAGACGGTGTCGCCTGCACGCCAGAATAAATTAGCCGCACAGCATTCCGTAACCCACCCTTCGCTGTCAAGAACCAGCGCCTCGTCGGCGGTTGTCTGTTCAAGATGCGTGCGAATGAGCACCTGCTCAAGGCGATTGAGATGTTTAATGCCGGCAAGAGCAGGATTGCGGCCCAGACGCATCGGGCTCAGCGCGAGAGAGATGCCCTGCTGCTGCCAGAGCGGATAATGAGCAGGCGCCGGGGAAACGGAAAGTATGCGGGTGGGCGTCTGACAGCCTGCGGTGCTGTACCCTCGCCCGCCGCTTCCCCGGGTGATCGTCACTTTCAGCACACCTTCTGCGTGGTTAACCGCCAGTGCTGTCATTTCCTGCTCGAGTGTTTCCCATTCCGCAAAAGGAATCATCAGCGTCTTGCAGTTCTCCTGCAGGCGATTCAGGTGCGCCGACAGCCATTCCACTCTTCCCTCACGAATTCGTGCGGTGGTAAAACAGCCATCACCAAACTGCACCGCCCGGTCATTTACCGGCAGCATGTTCTGTTCCACACCATTAATCAGGGACATAGCGGCTCCTTTTCTGCGGGTCAGATAGTCTGGCAGCGAGAGTGAGCGAAAACAAGGAGATTCAGATGAAAGAAAGGCCCGCAGAGCGGGCCTTCAGAGCAGAGCGAAACGGGTCAGACCTTTTTGAAGATCAGGGAACCGTTTGTCCCACCGAAACCGAAGGAGTTACACAGAGTGTACTCCATACCGCTGACCTGACGCGCTTCGTGGGGTACGAAGTCCAGGTCGCAGCCATCTTCCGGGTTGTCCAGGTTGATGGTTGGCGGAACGGCCTGGTCACGCAGGGCGAGGATGGAGTAGATGGACTCTACTGCACCCGCAGCACCCAGCAGGTGACCGGTCATAGATTTGGTGGAGCTGACCATCACTCGGCTTGCGGCATCACCAAACACGGATTTCACCGCCTGCGCTTCGGCGATGTCGCCCGCAGGAGTAGAAGTACCGTGGGCGTTCACGTAGCCGATCTGGCCTGCTTCGATACCGGCATCGCGAATGGCGTTAACCATGGCCAGCGCAGCACCTGCACCGTTTTCCGGTGGTGAAGTCATATGGTAGGCATCGCTGCTCATACCAAAGCCAACGATTTCAGCGTAGATTTTCGCGCCGCGTTTTTTCGCGTGCTCATACTCTTCGAGCATGATAATGCCCGCACCGTCACCCAATACGAAACCATCGCGGTCTTTATCCCACGGACGGCTTGCCGCCTGCGGGTTATCATTGCGGGTAGACAGCGCACGCGCCGCACCGAAGCCGCCCACGCCCAACGGGGTACTGGCTTTCTCAGCACCGCCCGCCAGCATGGCGTCAGCGTCGTTGTAGGCAATCATACGTGCCGCATGACCGATATTGTGTACACCAGAGGTGCACGCCGTGGCGATAGAGATGCTAGGGCCACGCAGTCCGAACATGATGGTCAGGTGACCTGCCACCATGTTAACAATCGTAGACGGGACGAAGAATGGGCTAATCTTACGCGGGCCACCGTTCACCAGGGAACTGTGGTTTTCCTCGATAAGGCCAAGACCGCCGATGCCGGAGCCGATAGCAGCACCGATACGCGTGGCGTTTTCTTCCGTCACTTCAAGGCCAGAATCCTGCATGGCCTGAATGCCAGCGACAATTCCATATTGAATGAAGGCATCCATCTTGCGCTGATCTTTGCGCGAGATAAATTCTTCACAGTTAAAATCCTTTACTAAGCCAGCAAATTTCGTTGCATAGGCGCTAGTATCGAAATGGTCGATCAGGCTGATGCCACTCTGACCGGCAAGGAGAGCATTCCAGGTGGACTCTACGGTATTGCCGACAGGAGACAACATGCCAAGTCCGGTCACAACTACACGACGCTTAGACACGTTTGTCCTCCAGGGAGGGATAAAAAGAGAAAATTTGGAACCACAGGATAAAACTCAGGCGGTCGAATGACCGCCTGGAGATGTTCACTTACGCCTGGTGACCGTTGATGTAATCAATGGCAGCCTGAACGGTGGTGATTTTCTCAGCTTCTTCGTCCGGAATCTCAGTATCAAACTCTTCTTCCAGAGCCATTACCAGCTCAACGGTGTCAAGAGAATCAGCGCCCAGGTCTTCAACGAAGGAAGCATTGTTGGTAACTTCTTCCTGCTTAACGCCCAGCTGTTCGCCGATAATTTTCTTAACGCGTTCTTCGATAGTGCTCATACTCTTAAATTTCCTATCAAAACTCGCTTTCGCGATGGTTTTCGTAGTGTATAAAATGTTGAAAAATTTGCAACTAAATCCCGGCAGGTCTTACCACGATTTTACGCTATTTTGCGGGTGTTTGCCCTAATAACGCAAATCATTTTGCACTATAAAATGTTCAGAAGCGCACAGACTGCGCGGATCCTACACATTTTGTGCAAACTACGGTCAGACCATGTACATTCCGCCGTTGACGTGCAGAGTTTCACCAGTGATGTAACTCGCTTCGTCAGAGGCTAAGAATGCCACCGCACTGGCGATCTCTTTTGGATCACCAAGGCGCCCCGCCGGAACCGCTGCCAGCGTACCCGCACGCTGCTCATCAGTCAGCGCACGCGTCATGTCCGTTTCAATAAAGCCCGGAGCAACAACGTTCACAGTAATACCGCGAGACGCAACTTCACGCGCCAGCGACTTACTGAAACCAATCAGACCCGCTTTCGCCGCAGCGTAGTTGGCCTGACCAGCATTTCCCATGGTACCTACCACAGAACCGATAGTGATAATACGCCCATGACGCTTTTTCATCATAGCTCGCATTACCGCTTTTGACAGACGGAAAACAGATGACAGGTTGGTTTCGAGAATGTCGTTCCACTCATCATCTTTCATTCGCATTAACAGGTTATCACGAGTGATCCCGGCATTATTGACCAGAATATCCACTTCGCCAAACTCTGCGCGAATATTTCCCAGAACAGATTCGATAGATGCCGGGTCGGTCACGTTCAACATCAGACCTTTACCGTTGGCACCCAAATAATCGCTGATTGCCTGCGCGCCGCTTTCGCTGGTCGCAGTCCCTACCACTTTCGCGCCACGGGCAACGAGCATTTCAGCGATAGCACGGCCAATACCGCGGCTTGCACCGGTAACCAGCGCGATTTTTCCTTCAAAACTCATGGTTTTGTTTTTCCTTTTATTATTGCTCAAGCGCCGCTGACATTGCCGCCGGCTCGTTAAGCGCCGACGCAGTCAGGGTGTCAACAATACGTTTAGTCAGACCGGTGAGGACTTTACCCGGGCCGACTTCATACAGATGCTCAACGCCTTCAGCTGCCATGAACTCAACGGTTTTGGTCCACTGAACCGGGCTGTACAGCTGACGAACCAGAGCACCGCGGATAGCTTCCGCGTCAGTTTCACACTTCACATCCACGTTGTTGATAACGGGGATCTGCGGTGCGTTAAAGGCAATTTTCGCCAGTTCGGCTTCCAGTTTCTCTGCGGCAGGCTTCATCAGCGCACAGTGAGACGGCACGCTTACCGGCAGCGGCAGTGCACGCTTCGCGCCAGCGGCTTTACAGGCTGCACCCGCACGTTCAACGGCTTCTTTATGCCCTGCGATAACCACCTGGCCCGGAGAATTAAAGTTGACCGGAGAAACCACCTGGCCTTCTGCGGATTCTTCACAGGCTTTGGCAATAGACGCATCATCCAGACCGATGATCGCTGACATGCCGCCAGTCCCTTCCGGAACGGCTTCCTGCATGAACTTGCCACGCAGTTCAACCAAACGCACGGCGTCGGCAAAAGCGATAACGCCTGCGCAAACCAGCGCAGAGTATTCACCCAGGCTGTGACCCGCCATCAGCTTCGGCGCTTTACCGCCCTGCTGCTGCCATACGCGATACAGCGCAACGGATGCGGTCAGCAGCGCAGGCTGGGTTTGCCAGGTTTTGTTCAGCTCTTCCGCCGGGCCCTGTTGAGTCAGCGCCCACAGATCGTAGCCCAGAGCTTTTGAAGCTTCAGCAAACGTCTCTTCGATAACCGGATACTGCGCGGCCATATCGGCCAGCATACCTACGGTCTGAGAACCCTGTCCCGGGAACACAAAAGCAAATTGCGTCATCTTGTAATCCTTAATTAGAAACGAACCAGAGCGGAGCCCCAGGTGAAACCGCCGCCGAAGGCTTCAAGCAGAACCAACTGACCGCGCTTAATACGGCCATCGCGGACGGCTTCGTCAAATGCGCAAGGTACGGAAGCCGCGGAGGTGTTGCCGTGACGATCAAGCGTCACCACAACGTTATCCATTGGCATACCCAGTTTCTTCGCCGTGGCGCTGATAATGCGCAGGTTAGCCTGATGCGGCACCAGCCAGTCCAGCTCGGTCCGTTCGAGGTTGTTCGCAGCCAGCGTCTCTTCAACGATGTTTGCCAGCTCTTTCACCGCGACCTTGAACACTTCATTACCTGCCATTGTCAGGTGAATGGAGTTTTCCGGATGCACGCGATCGGCGTTTGGCAGAGTCAGCAGTTCACCGTAGTTACCATCTGCATGCAGATGAGTAGAGATGATACCCGGCTCCTCAGAAGCGCTCAGAACGACAGCGCCTGCGCCATCGCCAAAAATAATGATGGTTCCGCGATCGGTAGGATCGCAGGTGCGGGCCAGCACGTCAGCGCCAATAACCAGCGCGTGCTTGACCGCACCAGATTTTACGTACTGATCGGCAATGCTCAGCGCATAGGTAAAACCTGCGCATGCTGCCGCAACGTCAAACGCCGGGCAGCCTTTAACGCCCAGCATAGACTGGATCTGACAGGCCGCGCTCGGAAACGCGTGAGTCGCAGAAGTGGTGGCGACCACGATCAGGCCGATTTGCTCTGCATCGACGCCCGCCATTTCCAGCGCACGCTTAGCGGCTTCAAAGCCCATTGTTGACACGGACTCATCAGGCCCGGCGATACGACGCTCACGGATACCTGTACGGGTGACAATCCACTCGTCAGACGTGTCTACCATTTTTTCCAGGTCGGCGTTGGTACGCACTTGTTCTGGCAGATAGCTGCCGGTACCTACAATCTTCGTATACATGTACGCTCAGTCTTTTGGTGGTAATACAGATTCGAGGCGAGCGGCGATCCGCTGTGGGACCTCCCGCTGCACCGCCTGCACTGCCTGTTCAATCGCCACGCTGAACGCGCGCTGATTGGCTGCACCATGACTCTTAATCACCGTGCCGCGCAATCCTAACAGACAGGCGCCATTATACTGGTCGGGGTTGAGGTGACTGAATCGCCGCGAGAGGCTTTTTTGTAACCAATGCTTCAAAATTTTCAGCCACCACGGTCGTTTTTTCCCCTCACCCTGAGATTTCAGCAGGGAAAGAAACATTCTGACAACGCCTTCCATGGTTTTTAATGTGACGTTGCCCGTAAATCCGTCACAAACCAGCACGTCTGTCTTGCCGGTCAATAATTCGTTGGCTTCAAGATAGCCAATGTAGTTGAGAGACGAGACCGTTTTCAGCATAGCCGACGCGTCACGAATGCTCTCGTGACCTTTCATCTCTTCTTCCCCGATATTCAGCAGCGCCACGCGCGGCTGTTTGATGCCGACCACTTCCTCGGCCATCACCGCGCCCATCACCGCAAACTGCACGAGCATGGTGCTGTCGCAGTCTACGTTGGCGCCTAAATCGAGGACTACAGTTTTGCCCTTCTGCTGATGCGGCAGAACCGTCACCAGCGCCGGGCGCTCAATCCCCTCGATGGGTTTGAGCAGTAATTTAGCCAGCCCCATCAGCGCACCGGTATTTCCGGCGCTGACGCAGGCCTGCGCTCTGCCCTCTTTAACCAGCTCAAGCGCGATCCGCATTGAACTGCCGCGGCTGTTGCGAACGGCATGAGCCGGACGGACATCACTGGCGATAACTGACTGCGCAGGAATAATCTGCAGACGTGAACGTTGTTCGAAGTCAGCTTTAGCGAGTAATGGCGTTATGGTGTCGGGATCTCCGACGAGAAGAAGCGAGAGCTGTAAGTTAGCGTGCAGTGCCTGCAATGCTGCAGGCACCGTCACGGAAGGGCCAAAATCGCCCCCCATGACATCTAACGCAAGGGTCAGATGTGTCAAGGTTTCGTCGCCGCCTGGTTCGGTTATCCCCGCTTACACGGGGAAATCCTCACTAAGCTTCATCACGCTCGCGCGTGATTACTTAGCGATAACCTTGCGACCGCGGTAGAAACCGTCGGCAGTGATGTGGTGACGCAGGTGTTTCTCACCAGAAGTCTTGTCTACAGACAGGCTGGTAACTGCAGTCAGCGCGTCATGGGAACGACGCATGCCACGTTTGGAACGGGTTGGTTTATTCTGTTGTACGGCCATGGACCTTACTCCTCAATTACTTTTTTAAACTGGCTAATACGGCAAATGGGTTTGGTTTTTGTGCCTCTTCAGGCAGTTCGCCAAAGACCATGTCCGCGTCGGACACTTCACAGTGTTCAGAATCATGCACCGGAACTACAGGCAAGGAGAGAATGATTTCATCCTCGACCAAAGCCCGCAGGTCGATTTCACCGAATTCGTTAACCTCAATCGGCTCATACGCTTCCGGGAGTGCCTCAGCCTGCTCATCATTTTTGACCGGGCTGAAACAATACGTTGTGTGAACAGCATGTGGAAACGGTTTCCCGCAGCGCTGGCATTCGAGAGTCACCGCAACCTTCGCATCGCCTTTAATAACGGCGAGACGCTGATTGTCGATGGCG
The DNA here is from genome assembly GCA_014156375.1 of Enterobacteriaceae bacterium 89. Taxonomy (GTDB): domain Bacteria; phylum Pseudomonadota; class Gammaproteobacteria; order Enterobacterales; family Enterobacteriaceae; genus Scandinavium. The sequence continues at coordinate 337,440 of RQJH01000002.1, forward strand.
AATGTCATGTCGCATTCTACATCACTGTCCACACTGACTACAGACTCAGCAAGACGCTCCACCTGCTCCGGGGTGTAGACACCCTGGTAATCGAGGCGTTTTTGAGCGGTGCGAACCGGGTCAAGAGTCAGGGGTAATTTTACCTTTTGCATAGGGCGCGCATATTAACTTTGTAACGTCTTAGAGTCAAAGAAAAAGGCACCCGCAGGAGCCTTTTGCCAATTATTCGCACACATTGCGGCCTGTAGTTTAAAATGTCGCAATCCGAATCACCAGATCCTGGTAAAAAAAATATGCCACAACTGATTCTTGCTTCCACTTCCCCCTACCGCCGCGAGCTGTTAAAGAAGCTGCACTTGCCTTTCGAATGTGCCGCGCCGGAAGTGGATGAAATGCCGTTGCCCAGCGAGCCACCGCGCCAGTTGGTGCTGCGTCTTGCACAAGCTAAGGCTAAAGCCCTTGCCGAACGCTATCCCAACCATCTGATCATCGGTTCTGACCAGGTTTGCGTACTGGACGGAAAAATCACCGGTAAGCCGCATACCGAAGAAAACGCGCGCCAGCAGCTGCGTAAGGCCAGCGGGCATGTTGTCACCTTCTATACCGGCCTGGCGCTGTACAATAGCGCTAACGGCCATTTGCAAACGGAATGCGAGCCGTTTGACGTGCACTTCCGCCAGCTTTCCGATAGTGAAATAGCGCACTACGTGCAGAAGGAGCAGCCGCTGAACTGCGCAGGGAGCTTTAAGAGTGAGGGATTAGGAATTGCGCTGTTTGACAGGCTGGAAGGCCGGGATCCGAACACGCTGGTAGGATTGCCGTTGATTGCGTTAACGAAGATGCTGCGTCACGAAGGGATGAATCCGTTATTGGGATAAATCACTGCCCGGCGGTGCTTCGCTTGCGCGGACCTACGGATAATGAAGCCGGGTAAGGCGCAGCCGCACCCGGCAATTTCGTTACTTCTGACTACGTAACACCTGTAAGCAGCGTTTCAGCTGAGCGTCCATCGGCGCTTCAATACGCAGTGTCTCACCCGTGCCCGGATGGGTAAACTTCAGCGCGGCGGCATGCAGGAACAGGCGATTAAGCCCTGTCCCCGCCAGCTGTTTATCAAACTCGCGATCGCCATATCGGTCGTCAAACGCAATCGGGTGACCGGCGTGCAGGGTGTGCACACGAATCTGATGCGTGCGCCCTGTTACCGGGCTACAGCGAACCAGCGTGGCGTGCGTGAAACGCTCTTCGACCTTAAAACGCGTCTCTGAAGGTTTGCCCTCCTGGCTCACACGGACGATGCGCTCACCGCTCTGCAGAATATTTTTCAGCAAAGGTGCCTGCACAACTTTGGTATGTGACTGCCACTGCCCGCGCACCAGCGCCAGGTAATCCTTCTGCATCCCTTTTTCACGCAGTTGCTCGTGCAGGGAACGCAGTGCAGAACGTTTTTTCGCGACCAGCAGGACGCCGGAAGTGTCGCGGTCAAGGCGATGCACTAACTCCAGGAAACGCGCTTCCGGACGCAGGGCGCGCAGCCCTTCAATCACGCCGAAGCTCAGGCCGCTGCCGCCGTGCACGGCCGTTCCCGAAGGCTTATTCAGCACCAGGATGTGATCGTCCTCATAAAGGATAACGTCACTCAGCGCCGCCACTTTTTGCAGATGAGGAGAAACAGCATCCTCTTCACGCTCGGCTACACGTACCGGTGGAATACGCACTTCGTCACCAGATTCCAGCTTATATTCTGGCTTCACGCGTTTTTTGTTCACGCGAACCTCACCCTTACGCAGGATGCGGTAAATCATGCTTTTCGGCACGCCTTTCAGCTGGGTGCGCAAAAAGTTATCAATTCGCTGCCCTGCTTCATCTTCAGCAATGGCAACCATTTTTACAGTCGGAGTCTCAGTTTTCATGGGGGGCGATTCTAAAGAGGCACAGGCATTCGCGCCACTCCTTTTTATGTGCTTATATTATCTTCTCATCCGTTCTCATTTTTCATCTCACTGAAGGAATTGATGGTTATTAAACCAAACGGTTCCGTAAAGTGAAAAAACTGTGAGTAACCGGGTGATAAATGGTAAAAGTCATCTTGCTATAACAAGGTTAGCAGGGAATAATGATGCAGTTTTCCGTGCTTTCCCTTGTGTGTACAAGATGGTGTACGGAATGACCCATTTTGTCTGAATGATTTTTTATGCAGCAATGGCGTAAGACGTATTTATCTTTCAGACAGTTAGCGGGCTGCGGGTTGCAGTCCTTACCGGTTGATACTCTGAATTTCAAGCCGCAGGAAAGCGGCAAACCTGGATCTCCAGGCGCTACTCCGGTGATGACTGGAGTAAGCAGGTGAAACCAACATCTGCGACTTGAAAAACAACGAGTATAAAAGGAACCCTCTGCGGAGAATCACTCCCGGACAGTTCCCCTGAATAATTGCGCTGTGTTTCCGTTTGAAACGCAGGCTACCGACACTCTGCGCCTCCTAAGCGAGCGACAACCGTGAGGTTGGCGACGTGAACAGTCACGAGGCCATCGGTCTATCCCCGGCAAGGAAAACTCTGCCCGTAGCTTAGTCGTCAATGCAAGAATAATGAGTAAGTTACGATGAAAAGAATGTTAATCAACGCCACTCAGCAAGAAGAGTTGCGTGTCGCCCTTGTGGATGGACAACGTCTGTACGATCTGGATATCGAAAGCCCAGGACACGAACAGAAGAAAGCGAACATCTACAAAGGCAAAATTACCCGTATCGAACCTAGCCTTGAAGCCGCATTCGTAGATTACGGTGCTGAGCGTCACGGTTTCCTCCCTCTTAAAGAAATCGCCCGCGAATACTTCCCAGCCAATTACAACGCGCACGGCCGTCCGAACATCAAAGATGTTCTGCGCGAAGGTCAGGAAGTGATCGTCCAGATTGATAAAGAAGAACGCGGCAACAAAGGCGCTGCGCTGACCACCTTTATCAGCCTGGCCGGTAGCTATCTGGTTCTGATGCCAAATAACCCGCGTGCCGGTGGTATCTCCCGCCGCATCGAAGGCGACGACCGTACCGAACTGAAAGAAGCATTATCCAGCCTGCAGCTGCCAGACGGCATGGGCCTGATCGTGCGTACTGCCGGTGTGGGTAAATCCGCTGAAGCGCTGCAGTGGGATTTAAGCTTCCGCCTGAAGCACTGGGAAGCCATTCAGAAAGCCTCTGAAAGCCGCCCTGCCCCATTCCTGATCCACCAGGAAAGCAACGTCATCGTACGTGCCTTCCGTGACTATCTGCGCCAGGACATCGGCGAAATCCTGATCGATAACCCGAAAGTGCTTGAGCTGGCTCGCCAGCACATCTCCGCGCTGGGTCGTCCTGATTTCAGCAGCAAAATTAAACTGTACACCGGTGAAATCCCGCTGTTCAGCCACTATCAGATCGAATCGCAGATTGAGTCCGCCTTCCAGCGTGAAGTGCGCCTGCCGTCAGGCGGTTCTATCGTTATCGACAGCACCGAAGCCCTGACCGCTATCGACATCAACTCCGCACGCGCCACCCGCGGCGGTGATATCGAAGAAACTGCGTTCAACACTAACCTTGAAGCGGCAGACGAAATTGCCCGTCAGCTGCGTCTGCGTGACCTCGGCGGCCTGATCGTTATCGACTTCATCGACATGACTCCAGTGCGCCACCAGCGTGCGGTGGAAAACCGTCTGCGTGAAGCCGTTCGCCAGGACCGTGCGCGTATCCAGATTAGCCACATTTCTCGTTTCGGCCTGCTGGAGATGTCACGTCAGCGTCTCAGCCCGTCACTGGGTGAGTCCAGCCACCACGTGTGTCCGCGCTGTAGCGGTACCGGGACCATTCGTGACAACGAATCCCTGGCGCTGTCTATCCTGCGTCTGATCGAAGAAGAAGCGCTGAAAGAGAATACTCAGGAAGTTCATGCCATCGTTCCGGTTCAGGTTGCCTCTTACCTGCTGAACGAAAAGCGTGCGGCGATCAGCGCTATCGAAACCCGTCAGGGCGGTGTGCGCGTTATCGTGGTACCGAACGACCAGATGGAAACCCCACACTACTCCGTGCTGCGCGTGCGCAAAGGCGAAGAGACTCAGACCCTGAGCTACCTGCTGCCGAAACTGCACGAAGAAGAGATGTCGCTGCCTTCTGATGAAGAGCCAGCGGAGCGCAAACGCCCTGAGCAGCCTGCTCTGGCCACTTTCGTGATGCCGGATGCGCCGCCAGCACCTGAAGCCGAAGCTGTTAAAGCCCCTGCACAGGAAGCGAAAAAAGCCGCTCCAGCCGCAGCGGCAGAACCAGGTCTGGTTTCCCGCTTCTTCTCCGCGCTGAAGAAAATGTTCAGCGGTGCTGAAGAAGTTGTGGCTGAGCCGCAGCCGGTTCAGAAAGAAGAGAAACCTGAGCGTCAGCAGGATCGTCGCCGTAATCGCCAGTCCAACCGTCGCGATCGCAACGACCGCAACGATCGTCGTGATAACCGCGACAATCGCGGTGAGCGTAATGACCGCGGTGACCGCGGTGACCGCGATAACCGTGGTGACAACAGCGAAGGTCGCGAAGAGAATCGCCGTAACCGCCGCGAGAAACCGCAGCAGAACGCCGAGACTCGTGAAGCACGTCAGCAGAACGTAGCGGAAGAGGCTGATAAGTCTAAATCCCGCGACGAGCAGCAGCCGCGCCGTGAACGTAACCGTCGTCGCAACAACAACGACGACAAGCGTCAGGCACAGCAGGAAGTTAAAGCGCAGGTTCGTGAAGAACAACCGGCTCAGGAAACCGAGCAGGAAGAACGCGTTCAGACGCTGCCGCGCCGTAAGCCACGTAATCTGTCGCAGAAAGTCCGTATCGAATCTGCAGCAGAAGCCGTAGTCGAAACCGCCGCAGTTGCCGCTCCGGTCGCTGCCGTTCCGGCTCAGCGTACCGAGCTCGCTAAGGTTGATCTGCCTGCCGTTATCGATACGCCAGCAGAAGACGAAAACGCAGAAGGTCGTGAAACTGCCGGTATGCCGCGCCGTTCCCGTCGTTCTCCGCGCCATCTGCGCGTGAGCGGTCAGCGTCGTCGCCGTTACCGCGATGAGCGCTACCCGGCGCAGTCTCCGATGCCGCTGGCTATTGCCTGTGCGTCTCCGGAAATGGCGTCAGGTAAAGTGTGGATTAACTACCCTGTTTCTCGTCCGCAGGACAGCCATATTGAAGAAACCCATGAGCAGGACGTTGCCCAGACTGCTGCTCCGGTTGAATCCGTAGCGCAGGCTGCCGTCGTTGAACATGTAGTTGAACATGTTGCTGAGCCAGTGGTTGAAACTGTCGCTCCGCAGGCAGCAGAGCCGGTCGTGGTTGCAGAACCGCAGCCAGTTGAGGCTGAGCCAGTAGTTGCAGTGGTTGAAACTGCTCATCCTGAAGTTATCGCCGCGCCGGTTGCTGAACAACCGCAGCTGATTGCTGAAGAAGAGACCGCTGTGGCGGAAGCCATCGCTGAAGAAGCTGTTCCGGCTGTCAGCGAAGAAGCCGCGCCGGTTGTGCAGCCAGCTCCAGTAGCAGCACCTGTTGTCGAAGCGCAGCCAGTAATTGCTGAAGCTAAACCTGCTGCAGTCGTTCAGGCAGCACCGGTTGCTCGTCCGCACGCTACCGCGCCGATGACCAAAGCACCGGCCCCGGAATACGTTCCGGAAGCGCCGCGCCACAGCGACTGGGTTCGCCCGGCCTTCGGCTTCGAAGGAAAAGGTTCCGCCGGTGGCCACAGCGCCACTCACACGGCAACCGCCGGTCCGACTCGTCCACAGCCTGTGGAGTAAGTCTTAAAAAAACCGCCTTCGGGCGGTTTTTTTTATTCCTCTTTCGGCATCCTCATCCCGGAAAGCTTCGGCATCACTTCCCGCATCAGATCCAGAAACTTTCGTAACCTTGCGGGATAGTACCGCGCCCACGGATAGACCAGATGTACAGGCAGCGCCGGGGCTTCCCACTCCGGTAACAGCTCAATCAGCCTTCCTTCGGCGATATCCTCCTCCACGGTCCAGCTCGACACCAACGCCACCCCTAATCCGGCCAGCACTGAGTTCCTCGCCACATAGATGCTGTCGGTGCTCAACCGTGGCTGAAGGGCAATCGTCGCGACCTCAGCGGTTTGCTGATGACGCAGCGTCACTTCGTGCTGATAGAAGGTGCTGACGGCAATCCAGGGCAGACTGGAGAGCTGTTCGGGTGAATCCGGCTGCGCATATTTTTTCAGCAGGGCCGGGGAAATAATCAGACTACGCGGAACTTCAGCCAGCTGTACCGAAACGGTGGCCGGATCGACTTCAGCCCCTACCCGAATGGCACAGTCGATATTATCGCTTAGAAAATCCACCGTCTTATCGTTCAGCATCCACTCAACCGACAGCTGAGGATAGCGCTGGAGAAAATCGACCAGCGGATCGAGAAGCTGCTGCTGCCCGAAAGCATGAGGTGCGCGAATACGCAGAACGCCAACCGGATTATCCCCGGCGAGCTGCAGATCGTCTTCCAGCGCCAGCCAGCTGTCGACAACCCGACGGGCATGCTGATAGCAGCGTTCACCGTCGTCTGTCAGCTTCATGGCGTGGGTAGTTCTTAGGATAAGCTTCGCACCCAGCAGCGTCTCCAGCGATTGCAGACGTCGACTTACCGTGGCCTGAGTGGTGCCCAGCTGGAGCGCCGCGGCTGACAGTGAGCCAGCTTCGATGATGCGGATAAACGTTCGCATCAGCTCCAGCCTGTCTATACGCTCTGTTCTTTTCATTCACTTTTTTCTCATACGCCAAACGTATAGCTGTTTTACCACCAGAGCGGCTAGCACACCAGTGTGATTCGCATCACAATCCCCCCACTTTCCCTTTGAGGATCCTCTGATGAATACGCCTTCTCCTGCCCCGGTTTTCGCACCGTGGATCATCCTGATCATGGCCATAGGCGCCGGATTCAGCGTTGCGGCCATCTACTATGCGCAGCCGCTGCTGCCGCTGATGGGCGGCGATCTGCATCTGAATGTTGAACAAATGGGCCTGGTGCCCACGCTTACCCAGGCGGGTTACGCATTGGGTATTCTGTTCCTGCTCCCGCTGGGCGACCGCCACGATCGAAGAAAATTGATTCTGGGAAAATGTGCGGCACTGGCCCTTCTGCTGCTGGTTTACAGCCTCAGTCACGAGTTTCAGGGACTGCTGGCGATTAGCCTGCTGATCGGCATCACCGCCACTCTGGCGCAGGATATTGTGCCGGCCGCCGCCATCCTGGCTCCTGCGGGGAAACAGGGAAAAACGGTGGGGACCGTCATGACGGGTCTGCTGCTTGGCATTCTGCTGTCGCGTACGATCAGCGGCGTGGTTGGCGCAGCGTTTGGCTGGCGGGTGATGTATCAGGCTGCTGCCGTGAGCGTCGCACTGATAGGCGTTGTCATGTGGCGCGTGCTGCCTAAATTTACGGCCCATTCGAGCCTTAGCTATCCGGCGCTGATGCTGTCGCTGGCCCATCTCTGGCAGCGTTATCCGGAGTTACGCCGTGCGGCACTGGCACAGGGCTTTTTGTCCGTGGCCTTTAGCGCCTTCTGGTCGACGCTTGCCGTTATGTTGATGGACCATTATCACCTCGGCAGCGCCGTCGCCGGTGGCTATGGCATAGCCGGAGCAGCAGGAGCGCTGGCTGCGCCGCTGGCGGGCGGTCTGGCCGACAAACTGGGAGCCGCGAAGGTCACCCAACTCGGTGCGATGCTGGTAACCCTCGCTTTTGCGCTGATGTTCCTGCTGCCTGCTTTGCCAGTGCACGGACAGCTGATGCTGATTGCGGTTTCCGCCATTGGTTTCGACCTGGGATTGCAGTCGAGCCTGGTCGCCCATCAGAACCTGGTTTACAGCCTTGAGCCCCAGGCTCGGGGGCGGCTGAACGCCCTGCTGTTCACCGTGGTCTTCATTGGCATGGCGTTGGGTTCGATGACTGGCAGCCATCTGTATGCCCTTGCAGGCTGGCCTGCTGTGGTCACACTTGCCGTCGCGAGCGGAGCGATTGCGGTCATCATCCGCATGGCTGGCAGGGTGAAGCCAGTCACAGTATCTGAGTCTTAAAAAAAAGCCCGCGCCGGGGTGAAGGGCGCGGGCACAGAGAACCTGACCAGTTTCATGCCAGGTTCTAAAAGCGTTGGATCTACTTATTCAGTTGGAACAGCGACATGCCCTGCATATCGGTGAAGGCTTTATAGGAAGCCTGCAGTGCCGCCTGCTGCATGGTGTAGTTGGAAATGGTCGAGTTCCAGTCCACGTCCACCAGGTCACTCATCTGCTGGGTCTGGCTGAGTTTGCGGTCATCACCGAGCGCATTCAGCTTGTCCAGCTCATTGAGCTGCGTCCCCACTTCGGCACGCACGGTCAGCACGTTGTTCAGCGAGTTACGCAGACCACGGTTAGTTTTATCAATCGCCGCAGCCGCCGTTGCCTGCGCGGCATCATCGCCCTCAACCGGCGTTTTCAACGCAGCAATGGCGGTATCCAGCATTTTGAACAGGTTCGTTTCAGACGTGCTTCCGTCTGGCTCCGGCACGGCGTTGCTGGTGATCGTGTTGAAAATCTTATCACCGGTATGGCCGATAACCATGGTGCGGGATGAGTCTACCTGCTGCTCAACGTTGGTGGTCCCGCCGCTGTAAGAACCGTCGGCGGCGGCAAAAGGTGCAGAATCGGTTTTATAACCGGCAAACATATAGCGGCCGTTACCGTCCTGGCTGTTCGCCAGGTTCAACAGCTGATCGCGGATCCCCTGCAGGTCGGTCGCCAGTGAAGCACGGTCATCATCGCTGAGGGTGCCGTTACCGGCGTAAACGATTTTTTCCTGCGCCGACTGAATCGCCGTGGTCACCGCCGAAAGGGTATTCTCTTCCTGCGAGATACGCTGGGTAGCGAACACGCGCGCGGAGGCAAACTGTGACGTCTGAGCCTGTGCCTGGGACAGCACAACCGCCTGCGAAGCCGCAATCGGATCGTCAGAAGGACGGTTCACACGCTGACCGGTGGACATCTGCTCGCCGTATTTCATCCACAGCGACTGCGAGTCCGTGATCCCACGCATGTTCTGCTGATACATCATTAAGGTACTGATACGCATGAGTTACGACTCCTTAGCGAATATTGATGATGGCGTCGAACAGCGAACTTGCCGTCTGCAGCACCTGGGCGTTAGCCAGATAGTACTGCTGGAACAGCTGCAGGTTGCCGTACTCTTCATCAAGGCTTACGCCGGAGATTGACTGCTGCTGCTTGGCCAACTGAGTCACCACTTTGTCCTGCGTGGTACTGCTGGTTTCCAGCGTTGTTGTCTTGTTTCCGACGTCACTCACCAAAGCCGCGTAAGCGTCGTTGACGGTTTTGGTACCGCCGACCAGCTTGCTGTTTTGCAGATCCAACAATGCCTGACCGTTACGGTTGTCGCTCTCACCGGTCTGAGTGTCGTCGATCCCCATCGCCAGTTTTCCGGCATCTGAGGTCGCCACGCTCATATTGACGATAGCGTCGGACACTGGCTTCACGATAAAGCTGTCGTTCTTGTTCGCCGTCCCGCTGACCGCAACGTTGAGCCCGTCAAAGTTCAGGCTACCGTCGGTGCCTACGGTTGGCGTTACGGTGGTGTTATCCGCCAGACGAGTCACGTTCCAGTTGGTGCCATCGAAGCTGATTTTATAGTCCGTGGCCTGCATTTTGGTGCTGTCGGTCATGGTTGGCGTCAGCGCCGCAGTACCGGTATTTTTGCTGTTGCTCAGTGCAGACGGGCTGCCGAAGGTGAAGATGTCTTTGCCAACATCGCCGTTGGCATCAATGCCCTGTGCGTTCTGCTTGTTGAACGCATCGGCAAAGGCCAGCGCCATCTGGTTCAGGCTGTTGCGGGTCTGGTCCAGATCCTGAGAGCGGAAGGTCAGAAGACCGCCGAGCGAACCGGTCGTCAGCTGTTTTTCCGGGATCTCGATATTGCCAGCAACTTTATCAACATAGGCCACGGTGGTACGGGAAGGATCGGCGCTGCTTGGCACGGCCGCCAGCTGATGCGCGGTACTGCCCTGCACCAGGCTGTAACCGTTCGCCATGGTGATGTTATAGGTACCGCCGTCCTGAATGTTCACTTCCACGCCGACAATCTGGTTCAGCTGGCTGACCAGTTGGTCGCGCTGATCCAGCAGGTCGTTTGGAGAGGCTCCCGCGCCAACGCCCGTCAGTTTAGAAATCTTGTCGTTGAGGCTGGCGATCTGCTGCGAATAGTTGTTGATTTGCGCAACGCTTGAGGCAATGGCCCCGTTCACCTGTTTGTCCTGATCGCGCAGATACTGATCTGTGCTTTTAAACTGGTTCACCAGCCCCTGGGCTTTACCCAGCACCGACTGGCGAGCCGCCGGATCTTCGGCGTTGCTGACCAGAGTTTGCAGGCTGGAGAAGAAATCCTGCAGCGTGGCGGAAATGGAATTGGTGGTGTCACCCAGCATATCGTCAATTTTTGACATCTGCTGATAGCGGGAAGTCAGTCCGGCACTCTGGTTTTGCGCCGCATTCAGCTGATTGCTGATAAAAGCGTTGTATTCGCGCTGAACGCCGGAAACGTACGCTCCATTACCTACCCAGCCGCCGGCACCCAGCGTGCTGTTCGCCGCCGACAGAACCGTGGTCTGACGGGTGTAACCCGTCACGTTGTAGCTGGCAATGTTGTTACTGACGGTGTTCAGTGCCGCCTGGGCGGCGCCGAGGCCGCTCATTGCCGTATTGATTAAACTGGCCATGGAGGTTCCTTTATTCTTTTAAGACACTAGTCCTGACGAAGATTATCGGCACTGCCCGGGCGAACTTGAGCGGTTTCAGAACAGATTTTCAATGTCATTGCTGTAGGCTTTGCTGACCTTCTCGCTCATTCCCTTCAGCTGTTGGATCATGCTGGTGAGCTTGCGGGCATAGTTCGGGTCCGTCGCATATCCGGCATTCTGTAACGCCTGCGCGCCCTGCTCCGGCGTGGCCGCTTTAGTCACTGCCGTGTAGCGCGGGTTGCGGGTTAACAGACCCACGTAATCCGAGAGTGCTTCCAGATAAGAGCCGTAAACACGGAAACGAGCTTTGATTTTCTTCATCTCCCCGTTTTCGTATTCGGTGGTGGTGATTTCAGTGACTTTGCCTTTCCAGTCGGAAGAAGCCTTGACCCCGAACAGGTTGAAGCTTGGCTCACCGTTAGCACCACGAATTTGCCGCTGTCCCCAGCCTGATTCCAGCGCGGCCTGCGCCAGGATCAGGTGATGAGGGATGCCGCTCTGCTCGCTGGCAAGCTTTGCAGGTAGTGACAGCTGGGCGAGGAAGTCATGGCTGTCGCCAGGCAGATCCGCCGCGTCCGACGCCGCCGGAGCTTTCGGCATAGCCTTGCGCACCATTTGCGTCAGCGCGGAATTCTGGTAGCTGGTGACCGTTTCGAGATCAAACTTCAGCGGCACCTGCGCCGGACTGTCCGTCGGGTCACCCTGCGCTGCCGCCATTTGTTTGACCATCGCGTCCGCCAGTCCCAGTCCCTTGCCCGCCGTCATCTGCTGGGCAATTTGCTGATCGTACATACTGGTGTAGAGACGCGTCTGGTCACTGCTGAAAATGCCGTCTTTTGGCAGGGCTTCGCGCATGCTTTTCAGCATCATCGTCACGAACATCCCTTCCACCTGACGGGCCACCGGGCGAAGGTTGGCCTTCGGATCCTGACCCGCCTTCATTTTCAGTTCATTCAGCGACTGCGCGTCCCAGGCCGCGCTCGCACTCAGCTTGCTGTCACCCAGCATCAGATAATTTCCACTTTGGCACGCAGACAACCCGCACTCTGCATGGATTGCAGAATCGACATCAGCTCCAGCGGCGATGCCCCCAGCGCATTCAGCGCACGAACCACGTTGTTCAGGTTGGCGCTGGAGCGTACGCTTTGGATCGCCCCGCCGCTCTGGCGCAGATCGATCTGCGTTTGCGGCGTCACAACCGTTGAGCCACCGGCGAAAGGCGTATCCGGCTGGCTGACCTGAGCAGAACGGTTCACCGTCACGGAAAGGTTACCCTGCGCCACCGCACAGTTATCCAGCGTCACTTCGCGGTTCATGACCACCGAACCGGTACGCGAGTTGATGATCACCTTCGCGTCCTGAGGCGTGACGTTTACTTCCAGATTCTGAATATCCGCCAGCATTCGCACCTGGCTGCTGTTGCCGGATGAACCCTGCACCTGCACGGTACGCGCATCGAGCGCGGTCGCCATGCCGAAGCCGCCACGGCGGTTGATGGTGTCAGCGATTTGCTGCGCCATGCCGAAGTCATCTTCATTAAGCTGCAGATTGATGGTATTGCTCGCACCGAACTGGCTCGGCAGTTCACGTTCAATGGTTGCGCCACCGGTAATGCGCCCACCGTTAAGCTGGTTCACCTGCACGCTGCTGCCGCCTGCGGAAGCGCCCGCACCGCCAACCAGGATGTTGCCCTGCGCCAGCGCATAGATCTGGCTATCCACGCCTTTCAGCGGCGTCATCAGCAGCGTACCGCCGCGCAGGCTTTTGGCGTTACCCATCGAAGATACCACCACGTCAATGACCTGCCCCTGACGGCCAAAAGCAGGCAGTTGAGCGGTGACCATCACTGCCGCCACGTTTTTCAGCTGCATGTTGGTACCCGCCGGAACGGTTATCCCCAACTGTGAAAGCATGTTGTTCAGGGTTTGAGTGGTGAACGGCGTTTGGGTGGTCTGGTCACCCGTACCGTCGAGGCCAACCACCAGACCGTAGCCGATCAGTGAGTTCTGTCGCACGCCCTGCACGGTGGTCAGGTCGCGAATGCGATCGGCCTGGGCGAAACCCGCCACCAGAATCAGAGCAATGCTAACCAGGGTTTTAAACACCCATGTTTTGAACATAAGTCACCTCGTTACATCGGCGATAAATTAAGGAAGAAGCGCTGCAGCCAGCCCATGTTCTGCGCTTCATTGATATAGCCGTTGCCGACGTACTCAATGCGCGCATCAGCCACCTGGGTTGACGGTACGGTATTGCTGCCGCTGATGGTGCGTGGGTTCACCACCCCGGAGAAGCGAATAAATTCGGTGCCCTGGTTAATGGCAATTTGCTTCTCACCCACCACGTGCAGGTTGCCGTTAGCCAGCACCTGATCGACCGTGACGGTCAGCGTGCCGCTAAAGGTGTTGCTGGCATTGGCACCGCCTTTACCGTTAAAGGAGTTGCCGCCTGAAGCGTTGACATCGGCGCGGGAATTGCCAAACAGGCCTTCCAGATAGCGCGGTACGGTGTCAAAGCCGAAATTCGTTTTGCCATCGCGGCTGGCATTTGCCGACGAGCTCTTCGACGCACTGACGTTTTCCTGCAGCTGAATGGTCAGCGTATCGCCAATATTGCGCGGGCGTCGGTCTTCAAACAGCGGCTGATAGCCGTAGTTAATAGGCTGCGCGCTCTGGAAAATTGAGCCATTGACCACCGGCACCGGGCCGGGCACAGGCTGCGCTGTCGTCGCCCCTTCCACCAGCGGTTTTGAAGGGATCCATGCGCATCCGGCCTGAGTCAGAGCCAGAACCACAAAAAACGGATAACGAAACGCTGATGATTTTTGCATTGCCTTTATCTTCTGCATCAAATAATCCGGCGCGGGAAATCCGCGCCGGTCACAACTTACAGCTGAGTGAGTTTCTGCAGCATCTGGTCGGTGGTGGACACCGCCTTGCTGTTGATCTCATACGCGCGCTGCACCTGGATCATGTTGACCAACTCTTCCGCCACGTTGACGTTCGAGGTTTCGACATAGCCCTGGTACAGCAAACCGGCACCGTTGAGGCCAGGCGTGGTGTCGTTTGGCGCACCGGATGCCTGAGTTTCGGTGTAGAGGTTTTCACCAATACTTTCCAGCCCGGCGTTGTTCATAAAGGTGGTCAGGTTTAACTGTCCGACCTGTACCGGGTTGGTTTGCCCCTGCTGAGTCACGCTGACCACGCCGTCACGCCCGATGGTGATGCTCAGGGTATTGGCTGGAATGGTGATCGCTGGCTGCACCTGATAACCGCCTGCGGTCACCAGCTGGCCGTTCTGATCGACCTGGAAAGAGCCGTCGCGGGTATAGGCAGAGGTACCGTCCGGCAGCAACACCTGGAAGAAGCCATCGCCTTTAATCGCTACGTCTTTGCTGTTATCGGTCTGCGACAGGTTGCCCTGAGTGTGGATACGCTCGGTGGCAACAGGACGCACACCGGTACCGATCTGCAGGCCGGATGGCAGCGTGGTCTGCTCAGAAGACTGCGCGCCTGGCTGGCGCACGGTCTGATAAAGCAGGTCTTCAAATACCGCGCGCTGACGCTTGAAACCATTGGTGCTGACGTTGGCCAGGTTGTTGGCAATAACGTCCATATTGGTTTGCTGGGCATCAAGACCGGTTTTGGCGATCCATAATGAACTGATCATAAATTTCCCACTATTAGCTCATTGATAACAGCTGGTTAGCCTGCTTCGCGTTTTCATCCACGTTGCTGATAACCTTCATCTGCATTTCGAAACGACGCGAGCTGGCAATCATCTCCGCCATCGCCGCAACGGGTTTGACGTTACTGCCTTCCAGTACGCCGGACTGCAGGCGGATGGTCGGGTCAGACTGCAACGTCTGTCCACGAGTCTGCTGTGCTGCCGCCGTCAGACGGAACATCCCGTCATCACCACGAATCACTTCGTTGTCTGCCGCTTTCACCAGCTTCAGCTTGCCGATAGGCGCAACGGTGTTCGCCGGATCGCCCGGATTGAGTGACGAAATCGTCCCGTCGGCACCGATGGTGATTTCCGCACCTTCCGGTACGACCACCGGCCCACCGCCGTCGCCCAGCACCGGATTACCCTGAATGGTCAACTGCCCTGCCGCCGTCACCTGGATGCTGCCGTTGCGGGTGTAACCTTCAGAGCCATCGGCGGTCTGCACCGCCAGCCAGCCGTCCTGCTGCAGCGCCACGTCCAGCGGACGTGCGGTGTAGTCAAGCTGACCCGGCGTCATATCGGCACCCGGCGTAGATCCGGCGACGAGCGTACGAGTCTGGTACGTTTCGCCGTTGACCGGCACCGCACGCAGCGCCGTCAGCTGTGCGCGAAAGCCCGGCGTCGACGTGTTGGCGAGGTTGCTGGCGGTCACCGCCTGCATCTCCATCGTCTGACTTGCCGCGCCCATCGCGGTATAAATTGCGTGATCCATGAAACCGTCCCTTCAGGCGCTTAGCGCAGGTTAACCAGGGTGTTGAGGATCTGATCCTGAGTTTTGATGGTCTGCGCGTTCGACTGATAGTTACGCTGCGCGACGATCATGTTGACCAGCTCTTTACTCAGGTCGACGTTGGAAGCTTCCAGCGCGCCGTTGGTCAGGGTCCCGAAGTTACCTGTGCCAGCGGTGCCGAGCAGCGCCACACCGGAAGACTGGGTAGCGGACCAGACGTTATCGCCTTCGGACTTCAGACCTTCGTTGTTGGCGAAGTTAGCCAGGGTGATCTGGCCCAGCAGCTGCGTCTGTTCGTTGGAGTAGTTACCCACCACGGTGCCGTCGTCGTTAATCTGATAGCTCACCAGGTTGCCTGGCTTATAGCCGTTCTGGTTGGTGGCGACGATATCGTTAGAACCGGTGTTCTGCTGCATGGAGTTAGCGAAGCTGAGGGTAAAGTTCGCCGCTGTCGCACCATTGACGGTCCCGGTGGTGATGGTTTGAGTCTCGCCACCCGTCAGCGTACCGTTTGGATTGAAGACCATCGAGGTGCCCTGCGTTACCGGCGCCCCTGCTACGCTGCTGTCCTGGGTGTAAACATCCCAGGTGTTAGCCGTTGTGCTTTTGACGAAGTAGACATTCACATCGTGGGAGTTACCCTGCGAGTCATAAACGGTCACGGTACCTTTTTTGTTGTAGGTATCGGAGTTCGTCGGGTCAAACGGCGTGGTGGCCGGTGCTGCATCCGTGGAGTTCAGGTTGATCTGCATCGACGCGGTGGTGGTGATCTTCGCCGCCATCAGAGTGTTCGGAATGCTCAGACCTACCGGGTTTGCGCCCTGCTGAATGGTTGGTGGGGTGCCGGTTGCCGGGTAGCCGGTCAGCTGCAGGCCCTGCATGTTCACCAGGTTGCGGTTTTCGTCCAGCTTGAACTGGCCGTTGCGGCTGTAATACACGGAACCGTTAGCATCGGTCAGACGGAAGAAACCGTTCTGGCTGATGGCGACGTCCAGCGCGCGGCCGGTGCTGGTGGTGGTGCCGTCATTGAAATCCTGAGTGATCCCGGCGACTTTAACGCCCAGACCCACTTTGGAACCCGCGAACATATCGGCAAACGAGGCGGTGCCCGCTTTAAAGCCGTAGGTTGCGGAGTTGGCGATGTTGTTGCCGATCACGTCGAGGTTGGTCGCCGCGGCGTTCAGGCCGCTGACCGCTTGAGAAAAGGCCATGTCTTAACTCCTGCTAAGGTTGAAGGCTTAAATAATCTGACGAACTTCGTCGAGCGTGGTGGTGCCATACGTTCCGAGATCCAGCAGATTACCGCTGCTTCCCTTCGTGACCCCCTGAACCAGCGCGAACTTGAGTGGCTGAGCCACCAGTTGCGTGCCGTTGGTGCTGGCGGCAATCGAGACGTTATAGGCGCCGTCCGGTACGGTTGAGCCATCGGCGGCGGTACCATCCCAGGTAAAGGTGTGGACACCGGCAGTCAGACCGCCGAGATCCAGAGTACGAATGACTTTGCCGGTGCTGTCGGTAATGGTGGCAGTGGCTTTATCCGCGGCCTGCGTCAGCTCAACGCCAAACGGCGTGGTGCTGGCTTTGCCATCGCTGTTGGCGCCTGACAGCACGACGGAGCCCGGGATCATCACCCCATGGCCGATAAGCGAAGCCGCCTGCAGCGACTGGTTGCTACTAATCTGCCCGGACACCGAGCCCAGCGTGGTATTGAGTTTTTCAATCCCGCTGACGGTGCTAATCTGCGCCAGCTGTGAAGTCAGCTGGCTGTTGTCCATCGGGTTGGTCGGGTCCTGGTTTTTCAGCTGAGCCACCAGCAGGGTCAGGAAGCTGCTTTGCAGGTCAGACGCGCTGCTGCTGGTTAAGCTGCCGCTGGAGGCATTAGTGGCGCTGACGCCGGTGTTAGTCGGGTCGTTTACATTGACGGCAATAGACATCGTTTTCTCCGTTACTGACCGAGAGTCAGTGTTTTGAGCATCATGCTCTTGACGGTATTGAGGACTTCAACGTTGGCCTGGTAGCTTCGGGAAGCGGACATGGTGTTGACGGTCTCTTCGACCACATCCACGTTCGGCATCTTCACGTAGCCTTTGGCATCGGCGAGCGGATTACCGGGCTGATAAACCAGCTTGAACGGATCCTGGCTTTCGATAACATCGGCCACTTTGACGCCGCCGGTTGCCGCACCCACTGGTGCATCCACCTGAAAAACGACCTGCTTGGCGCGATAAGGCTGTCCGTCAGGTCCGGTCACGCTGTCGGCGTTGGCGAGGTTACTCGCCGCCACGTTCAGGCGTTTGGACTGCGCGGTCAGCGCCGATCCCGCCACGTCAAAAATATTCAGTAAAGCCATGGATTAGTTCCCCTGTAGCACGCTCATCATGCTTTTGATTTGCCCACCCAGCACGGTCAGACCGGTCTGGTATTGCAGGCTGTTGTCGGCGAATTGCGTGCGCTCCCGATCCATATCGACGGTGTTACCGTCCATGGATGGCTGATCGGGGACCCGATACATCAGGTCAACAGCGGGGGCAGACATCGCCTGGGCCGGAATGTGGCGTTCGGAAGTCAGCGTCAAAGACACGCTGCTGGTTTCCGCGCGCCCGCGATCCATCACTTTTTTCAGTTCCGTAGCAAAATCCACATCGCGCGCCTGGTACCCCGGGGTATCGGCGTTGGCAATGTTTGAGGCCAGAATTTCCTGACGCTGGGCGCGCAGGTTTAACGCTTCCTGTTGAAAACGTAGCGCGGCGTCGAGTTTGTCGAGCATGTCTCCTCCGCTGAGGGCAAAGTTCATTCAGCGTTCAGATTAATCCCAATCTCAACGGGTCATCGCCGGAATAAACACAAAATGCATCGCTATTTGTTGCGTTGATGTTCTGCGGGGAAAGGTAAAATTCATCATCCCCGACAGACTGGAGTGGCTGATGCGAAACCTGAAATGCACCTTAGCGCTGGCCCTGACGCTGCTTAGTAGCCAGGCGTTAGCGCAGGATCTATCCCGGCAGCTCAATGATTTTTTCAGCCAGCGCCTGGTGGGGTTTAGTGATACGGTTGAGGTCAACATCCGCAGCAACGCTAACCTGCTGCCGCAGTGTGAGCAGCCTGCGCTCAGCGTGATGAGCAGCAACAAGCTGTGGGGAAATCAGACCGTACTGGCACAGTGCGGCACTGAAAAACGCTATATTCAGGTTCTGGTTCAGGCTACGGGCAACTACGTCGTTGCTTCGCAGCCGATAGCCAGAGGCTCAGTACTGCAACAAACCAGCGTCGAGCTGAAGCGCGGTCGTCTCGATCAGCTACCGCCAAGAACGATGCTGGACATTAATCAGGCTCAGGATGCGGTGATGCTGCGCGACGTGGCGCCGGGTCAGCCGATTCAGCTGTCGATGCTGCGTCAGTCCTGGCGGGTGAAGGCCGGGCAAAAAGTGCAGGTGATCGCCAGCGGCGAAGGCTTTAGCGTCAACGGTGAAGGCCAGGCTTTGAACAATGCTGCCGTGGCGCAAAACGCCAGAGTTCGTATGCCCTCTGGTCAGGTGGTGAGCGGTCAGGTGGATTCGGATGGGAATATTCTTATTAATCTATAAATTTTTAAAGAATCTACGAAGACTGCCGATAGATAATTAACAACTGATGATGGCGGGCAGCATCGCCACGAAACCTCGATGAGGACAGGACAATGAGCATTGATCGTACATCGCCCCTGAAGCCCGTAAACGCCGTCCAGCCGCGTGAACCGAATGAAGCCCAGGCGCAGAAAATCCGCACGGATAAGTCGTCTACGGCGAACAGCACCAGCGTCACACTGAGCGCTGCGCAGGCCAAACTGATGCAGCCAAGCTCCAGCGACATCAACATGGAGCGTGTTGAAGCGCTGAAAACGGCGATTCGTAACGGTGAGCTTAAAATGGATACCGGCAAAATTGCCGATGCGCTGATTTCAGACACCCAGAGTTGGTTACAGAGTCAATAACAGCATGAATCGTCTGTCAGAAATACTGGATCAAATGACAGTCATCCTGAACTCACTGAAAGAAGTGATGGATGCCGAGCAGCAGCAGCTTTCCGCCGGCAGCGTAAACGGCAGCACCCTGCAGCGGATCACCGAAGAGAAGAGTTCTCTGCTGGCGACCCTGGACTACCTCGAGAAGCAGCGCCGCCTGGAGCAGGAAGCTCAGCGCTGTGCCAATGACGATGTGGCCGAGCGCTGGCTGAACATTACCGAAAAAACGCAGCATCTGCGCGATTTGAAC
Source organism: Enterobacteriaceae bacterium 89 (assembly GCA_014156375.1). GTDB lineage: Bacteria > Pseudomonadota > Gammaproteobacteria > Enterobacterales > Enterobacteriaceae > Scandinavium. Next base: position 356,936 of record RQJH01000002.1, read on the forward strand.
CAGCATAACGGTTGGCTGCTGGAAGGCCAGCTTGAGCGCAATCAGCAGGCTTTAGAGGTGCTGAAACCGCACCAGGAGCCGGGTCTTTACGGCAAGAACGGTCAGACTTCAAACGCGCCACGCGGCGGGAAAAAGTTTTCCGTTTAGCCCCTTATTTCAAAGCAGCAGGCAGCTTTACCCTGATTTTCAGGCTGTTGCCCTGCCGTTTCTTTTATCCTTTCCTGCTTAATATCCTCACAAACGCACCCATTCCTTTGAAAAGTTCATCCGGTCAGGACCATACTCAGGCATAGCATTCACCTGAAGCCACGCTTACCGGAGTTATTCATGCAAACTATGATTGAAGACCGCCAGCAAATCACCGACCTGATGACCGGCTGGATCCATCGCGACCTTGGACAATGGGATGCCCTGTGCTCTTTGTTTCACGCTGACGGCACTATCGAAGTGACCTGGTTTGAAGGCCTGTTCGGCGATTTTGTGGATGCTTCGGCGCGCATGGGTGCATCCGACCTGAAAACCAAACATATGATTGGCAACCCGGTCATCACCTTTAACGGCAATAAAGCGATTGTTGAAACCAATGCGATGATCATTGGCGAAAATATCAAGCTGGATCTTGGCTGCTGCGTGCATAACCGCTTCTACGATCTGGTGGAAAAACGCAACGGCGAATGGAAAATAGTGCGCCGCCAGAGCGTGTACGATATGGGCAGCTTCACTTTCCCGCTGGGTCTGGTGGAGATCGATAAAGCCACCTGCCAGAAGTATCCACGCGAATACGCCGCGCTGGCCTACGTGCTGGAAAAAAGCGGTTTCCCGGTGAATAGGATTTTCGCCACTCGCGGCAGCGAGCTGGAAAGCAAAATGAAAGCGGAAGGTCAGGCCTGGCTGAATGCCTGATGGCATTGTGATTTTGTAGGCCCGGCAAGCGCAGCGCCGCCGGGCAATTTGACTGGCTTAAGCCGTACGGCGAGCGAACTCTTTCACTTTGAACCCAAGCACCAGCAGCGTAGCAAAGTAGGCCACAATCCCCGCGACCACCACGACCAGCAGGCGCAGAATGCGGAACGGCATGGTGCCCTGCGACCACTCCGGCATAATGTACATCATCCCAAGCAGCACCGCAGACATCACCAGCACGGCGGCGATCATTCGCGCAAGGAACATGCCCCAGCCCGGCTGTGGGGTAAAGATTTTCTGCTTACGCAGCTGCCAGTACAGCAGGCTGGCGTTCAGGCAGGCCGCCAGACCAATCGACAGCGACAGCCCGGCGTGCTTCAGCGGGCCGATAAACGCCAGGTTCATCACCTGAGTCAGGATCAGGGTGACAATAGCGATTTTCACCGGTGTTTTAATGTCCTGACGGGAATAGAAGCCCGGTGCCAGCACTTTCACCACAATCAGACCTACCAGACCGACCGAATACGCAACCAGCGCGCGCTGGGTCATTGCTGCATCAAAGGCGGTAAATTTGCCGTACTGGAACAGGGAAACCGTCAGCGGTTTGGCGAGGATCCCCAGCGCGACGGCACTTGGCAGCGCCAGCAGGAAGCACAGGCGCAGACCCCAGTCCATCAGGCGGCAGTATTCATCATGGTTGCCGCTGGCGAAGCTTTTCGACAGCGACGGCAGCAGAATGGTCCCCAGCGCCACGCCCAGCACCCCGGAAGGAAACTCCATCAGACGGTCAGCGTAGTACATCCACGATACGGATCCGGAAACCAGGAAAGAAGCAAAAATAGTGTTGATGATAAGCGAGATCTGGCTGACGGAAACCCCGAGGATCGCCGGACCCATTTGCTTCACCACGCGAACCGCACCGGCATCCTTCAGATTGATACGCGGCAGCACCAGCATGCCGATTTTCTTCAGGTGTGGCAGCTGATAGAACAGTTGCAGCACGCCGCCGACGGTGACAGCCCAGGCCAATGCCAGCACCGGCGGATGGAAATACGGCGCGGCAAACAGTGCGAAGCCAATCATGCTGACGTTAAGGAAGGTTGGCGCAAACGCCGGCACCGAGAAACGGTTCCAGGTATTGAGGATCGCCCCCACCAGCGAAGCCAGGGAGATCAACAGAATATAGGGGAAGGTAATTCGCAGAAGCTGAGTGGTCAACGCAAACTTATCGGCGGTATCGGCAAAGCCCGGAGCGGTAATGGTGATCACCCATGGAGCCGCAATCATTCCCAGTATGGTGACTACCGCCAGCGCCAGCGTTAATAAACCGGAAACGTAGGAAACAAACACCCGCGTCGCGTCTTCGCCCTGCTTGCTTTTATATTCGGCAAGAATTGGAACGAAAGCCTGTGAAAACGCCCCTTCAGCAAAGATGCGGCGCAGCAGGTTCGGCAGCTTAAAGGCTACGAAGAAGGCATCTGTCGCCATTCCCGCGCCAAACACCCGGGCTACAATGGCGTCGCGCGCAAAACCCAGCACGCGGGAAAACATGGTCATCGAGCTGACGGCGGCCAGCGATTTTAACAGGTTCATTAAGGTGAGTTTCCACAACCCTGAAGCAAAAGCGTCCGCAAAACGGACGCTGAAAAAGTGGCGATAGTCTACCTGGATTACCGCTAATTACTACCGGCAGTTGTTACAGTCTCTTACTCGCTCATCGCGTCCTGCCACAGCTTTTCAATGATGCGCTGGGCGGCGATGGCCTGCTCCCCGGCCGTTTCGGGAACAGTCTGATTTTGCACACATTCAATAAAATGCCGCGCGCAGCCTGCAAACCCGCGCTGCTCAAGCGTGCTTTGCCAGCCTGGAACCGGACGTTCGATCACTCCAGCGCCCCGCTCTTCACGCCACTCGCGCATATCGGTAATGTCGATCAGCGCACCGTCGGTCACCGCCTGCAGCCATTCCCGCTGGCTTCCCGCTCGGCGGTGCATGCTGGTGGTGATTTGCAGCTGCGGCAGACTGAAATGATGCTCCGCATACAGCATTTCGCCCTGTTCGGTGGTTTGCAGCGTGCCACTGCTGAGCTGCGGTTTGCCGCCAGCCAGCCATAATGCGGTGTCGACCACGTGCAGATAATCATCGAGCAGCGTGAAGCGCAAGTCGTGAGGACCCACGCTGTTCGCCCGGTGCTTATCCATCCGCAGCGAAGCGCCCGTCGCCATTGCCGCTTTTAAATCGCGATACAGAGGGGCGAAACGGCGGTTAAAGCCGACCATCAACGTCAGTTTTTTCTTTTCTGCCAGCTCAAGCAGGCGGATAGCATCGCTGAGTTTATCAGCCAGAGGCTTATCAACGCAGACATGCACGCCAGCGTTGAGTAATTCGCTGACTACCGAATAGTGGGTTGCCGTAGCGCTGTGCACAAACACCGCATCACACTGCGATGCCAGATGTTGCAGCGAGTCGGCCAGCGGAATGCGATAGGTCTCGCAAATGCGTAGCGCTTTTTCACGCCCCGGCGACCAGGCGGCCTGTAATGTCCAGTCACTGGCCGGGCTCAGTACCGGAAGCCACGCTTTCTGCGCGATCCCACCAAGACCAACCACGCCAACACGAAGTTTAGTTGTCACGCTTAGTCTCCCAGATGAGCAAGTAAAGAATCCAGACGCTGTTTCAGCTCTTCCACTTCCCCTTCAAGGGCTTCTACCCGCGCGACCAGATTGTCGTTTACGGGCGCAACGGCCTCAACATCGGCCTGAACGCTTTCCACATCGTCGCTAAACAGGTGCATAAAACGATGTTCACGCTTGCCCGGTTCACGCGGCAAACGTGCAACATATGGCCCGTCTTCACGCGCAGCCAGATGCTCGAGCGCCTGCTCCACTTCGGCGGTATCGGTAAATTCATGCATGCGCTGAGCGCGGCTACGCAGCTCGCCTGGCGTTTGTGGACCACGCAGCAGCAGCGTGGTGATCAACGCCACTTCACCTGAGGTCAGCTTCAGATCGCCAAACTCGGAATTGCAGAAACGCTGCTCATACTTGGTGACGCGATTGCCAAAACCGCTGACGGTACGCAGATAGTGGCGCTTAACCAGCTGATCGAGCAGATCCTGGACTTCGCTTTCGGAAAGCGACAGCACCGGCTCGCGGTTAGTTTTCTGATTACAGGCCAGGGTGACGGCATTCACGGATAAAGGATATTGTTCCGGCGTAGTCACCTGCTTTTCCAGCAGGCAGCCAATCACTCGCGCTTCGTGCGCCGTTAACTGATATTTCATCGTTTCTCCTTAGCGACCCGCCGTCCACTCACGGGTGGTCAGCGCCGTCAGAACATGGTCACGCCACTGCCCGTCAATCAGCAGGTAGTCTTTGGCATAACCTTCTTTTTCAAAACCCAGCTTCGCCAACAGCGCCCCGCTGCGCTGGTTGTGCGGCATATAGTTGGCCATTATACGGTGGATATGTTGCGTTCTCTGCATATAGCGAATCGCCGAAAGCAGCGCTTCGTGCATCAGCCCCTGACCCTGCCACTTTTCGCCAATCGAGTAGCCGAGATAGCAGGCGTGAAACGACCCTCTCACCACGTTGGAAAAGTTAGCGACGCCGATAATCTCTTTCTCTTCAGGATCGAGCAGCGCAAAGTAAAAGGCGGAGCCCTGCTTGTGAAAATCGTTGATCATCGAAAGACGCGCCTGCCAGCCTGAGGGGTAGCAGTGGCTGTCGTCACGGACGGGCTCCCAGGGTTTTAAGAACGCTTTATTTTCGGCGTAATAATCCGCCAGCCGCCAGGCGTCACGGTCATGAACCAGACGCACCACCAGCCGGTCGGTTGTTAAGCGCACTTTGGGCACGTTACTGCGATAGCCAAACATCTTCCCCCACTCCTCAAGACCGCCATAACCTTCACTATACCTGCCTGCGGGTACCTTGTGAAAACAGCAACATACGATTTTCTGCGTCACTTCCGCTTTTCGATGAATTTACTCTATCAAAAATGCCTGTTGATAAAAAAATATTGTTGCCGCAGGGCCCGAAAATCCGCCGTTACCACGCTAGAATGGTGGCCTCACCGTTTTGTTTCCCTGGAGGGGAAATGCCGTCCCGCATCACGCAGGCCAGAAGCCTGGGTAAAACTTTCCTGTTAGTCGACAACATGCTGGTTGTGCTCGGCTTTTTTGTCGTGTTTCCGCTGATCTCCATTCGCTTTGTCGACCAGATGGGCTGGGCGGCGTTGATGGTCGGTATTGCTCTCGGTCTACGCCAACTGGTGCAGCAGGGTCTGGGGATCTTTGGCGGTGCCATCGCGGACCGCTTCGGTGCCAAACCAATGATCGTCACCGGCATGCTGCTGCGTGCAGCTGGCTTTGCCACCATGGCTATCGCCCACGAGCCGTGGATGCTGTGGCTCTCGTGCGTACTTTCGGGGCTTGGCGGCACGCTGTTTGATCCTCCGCGCGCTGCGCTGGTAGTCAAACTAGTGCGGCCAAATCAGCGCGGACGTTTTTTCTCGATTCTGATGATGCAGGACAGCGCCGGAGCCGTCATTGGTGCCCTGCTCGGCAGCTGGCTGCTGCAATACGATTTTCGTCTGGTGTGCAGCGTGGGCGCGGTGCTGTTTATTCTCTGCGCAGCCTTCAACGCCTGGTATTTGCCTGCGTGGAAACTTTCCACCGTCAAAACGCCGGTGCGCGAAGGGCTTGGTCGCGTGTTAAGTGACAAACGTTTCGTCACTTACGTGCTCACCCTCACCGGCTATTACATGCTGGCCGTACAGGTAATGCTGATGCTGCCGATCATGGTGAACGACATCGCCGGATCGCCTGCGGCGGTAAAATGGATGTACGCCATTGAGGCCGCTTTATCATTGAGCCTGCTTTATCCTATCGCGCGCTGGAGTGAAAAGCGTTTTCGCCTGGAACACAGGCTAATGGCCGGACTGCTGGTAATGACCATCGCCATGCTGCCTATCGGGCTTTCCACTAACCTGCAGCAGCTGTTTACCCTGATCTGCGTGTTCTATATCGGGTCAATCATTGCGGAACCGGCAAGAGAAACGCTGAGCGCACAGCTCGCCGATCCCCGCGCTCGCGGCAGTTACATGGGCTTCAGCCGTCTGGGGCTCGCGTTTGGTGGCGCTCTCGGCTACGCGGGCGGCGGCTGGCTGTTCGACGCAGGTAAAGCAATGAGTCAGCCAGAATTGCCGTGGGCGATGCTCGGCGTGATCGGGTTTATCACTTTCCTCGCCCTGTGGTGGCAGTTCAGCCAGAAACGCGCGGCTGCGGGCATGGTACGCAAGGTATAGTGATAATCATCGTAACAATTCAGCCGATTCTGCTGGCACGCAATGTGCTGACAGCGCATGCTGCTTTGTGTCAGGATGAGACAAAGGTACGATTTGAGGAAGCCCATGAAAAAGATGTTGTTAGTGGCCGCGCTGATGGTCAGCGGTCTGCTGTCAGGCTGTAACCAACTGACGCAGTACACCGTCAGTGAACAGGAAATTAATCAGGCGCTGCAAAAGCACAATAATTTCTCTAAAGATATTGGCCTGCCGGGCGTTGCCGATGCCCATATCGTGCTCAACAACCTCTCCAGCGCCATTGGTCGCGAAGAGCCGAATAAGGTTACCCTCAGCGGCGTGGCTAATTTTGAACTGACCGGACTGTTTGGCAATCAGAAAGCCACTATCGATCTGAAGCTGAAGGCTTTACCGGTGTTCAATCAGGAGAAAGGCGCCATCTTCCTGCAGGAGATGGAAGTGGTGGATGCCAAAGTACAGCCGGAGAAGATGCAGTCCGTGGTGCAAACTATGATGCCTTATCTTAACCAGTCGCTGCGCAGCTACTTCAATAAACAGCCTGCCTACGTCCTGCGCGAAGATGCCAGCGAAGGCGAAGCGCTGGCGAAGCGATTCGCTAAAGGTATTGAAGTTAAGCCTGGCGAGATCGTTATTCCTTTTAAATAAACCGCCCTAATGCCCGGTGGCAAGGTAGACAACAAAACGCCTCTTATGAGGCGTTTTTAGTGTTTGCTCCCTCTCCCCGTGGGAGAGGGTTGGGGAGAGGGCATCAGGCCGCTCAAAACTGAAAGCCCCCCCCAGTTTTTTCGCATAAAAGAGTGCAAAGGAAAACGTTTCCGCTTATCCTTAGTGCCCGGCAAAAATAGCCTTAATCGACCAGCCGGAGCCCCCCAATGACAGCACAATCCCAGCGACTGAAAATCCGCCGTCCCGACGACTGGCATATCCATCTGCGTGATGGCGATATGCTCAAAACCGTCGTGCCTTATACCAGCGAAGTGTACGGTCGGGCGATTGTGATGCCAAACCTGGTACCGCCAATCACCACCGTTGACGCGGCTATCAGCTACCGTCAGCGCATTCTCGATGCCGTTCCGGCAGGCCACGATTTCACGCCGCTGATGACCTGCTATCTCACCGATACGCTGGATCCGAACGAGCTGGAGCGTGGTTTCAATGAAGGCGTGTTTACCGCCGCCAAGCTGTATCCGGCGAATGCCACCACCAACTCAAGCCACGGCGTCACCAGCATTGATGCGATTATGTCGGTGCTGGAACGGATGCAGAAACTGGGAATGCCGCTGCTGGTGCACGGCGAGGTGACCCACGCTGAAATCGACATTTTTGATCGCGAAGCGCGCTTTATCGAAAGCGTAATGGAACCCATGCGCCAGCGCCTGCCTGCGCTGAAAGTGGTTTTCGAGCACATCACCACCAAAGATGCTGCCGAATACGTGCGTGACGGTAACGAGCTGCTGGCCGCCACCATCACCCCACAGCACCTGATGTTCAACCGCAACCACATGCTGGTTGGCGGCGTGCGCCCTCACCTGTACTGTCTGCCGATCCTCAAGCGCAATATTCACCAGCAGGCGCTGCGTGAACTGGTGGCCAGCGGCTTTGAACGCGCCTTCCTCGGCACGGATTCCGCGCCGCACGCCCGCCATCGTAAAGAAGCCAGCTGCGGTTGCGCAGGCTGCTTTAATGCCCCAACGGCTCTCGCCAGCTACGCGACCGTGTTTGAAGAGATGAATGCGCTGCAGCACTTCGAGGCGTTCTGCTCCCTCAACGGTCCGCGTTTCTACGGCCTGCCGGTGAACGAAGGGTTTATCGAGCTGGAGCGTAAAGAGACCCAGGTTGTCGACAGCATCGCGCTGACCGACGACACGCTGATCCCGTTCCTGGCGGGTGAAAGCGTTAACTGGAGCGTGATTCGTTAAAAAAGCGCTGTCCCCTGTTGTAAGTTGTCAAAACTAACTGTATAAATATCCAGTATATTCAACAGGGGGCAAACTATGCGTATCGAAGTGACCATTGCCAAAACCACCGTTTTACCCGCAGGCGCGATTGATGCGCTGACCGATGAGCTTTCCCGCCGTATTCTCAACCAGTTCCCGGACCGCGAAGGTCAGGTCAGCGTGCGCTATGCCGCAGCCAATAACCTGTCCGTGCTCGGCGCACCAAAAGAAGACAAAGACCGCATCAGCGAGATCCTCCAGGAAACCTGGGAAAGCGCCGATGACTGGTTCGTCACGGATTAAAAAACGCTCTAATGTAGTGCCTTTTTTGCCGGGTCGCCCCGGCTTTTTTATTTTTCTTAGATTATTTTTTAACCTTTTTCTTATTGCATCGTTAATCTTTTAAAAAATAACGAACTAATTGCCGTTTTATTGTTCAAAAAACCGTGTGATGCAGAAAAAGATGTTGCAGTTGGCTCAGAAATTCGAATATTTTCATAGTTGTTGGTATAATTAGTTTGCTTCAGAAAACACGCATTGAACCTCGAACCGTTGTCTTTAAACACGCAAATAAGGGGTTATGATGGAAAAGAATAATGAAGTCATCCAGACCCATCCCCTCGTCGGATGGGACATCAGCACCGTCGATAGCTACGACGCCCTGATGCTGCGCCTGCACTACCAGAACCCCACGCAATCGAGTCATCATGAAGCAGAGATCGGTCAGACTTTGTGGTTAACGACCGATGTGGCCCGCCAGTTTATTTCGATCTTAGAAGCGGGCATTGCCAAAATAGAGTCTGGCGATTTCCAGGAAAACGAGTACCGTCGGCATTAGAAACTAATGCTAAAGATTGCACTAACAGGCACCTTCGGGTGCCTTATTTATTTGTCCCTTGTCACGCTGCCGCAGTTTAATTACCCTGCAAAGAAAGAGAAGAGCTGAGAGAGAAGCATGAACTACGATTTAATTATTATCGGTAGTGGTTCAGTAGGAGCCGCCGCGGGTTACTATGCCTCCCGAGCCGGGCTGTCGGTACTGATGACCGACGCACACCTGCCGCCGCATAAAGAGGGAAGCCATCACGGTGACACCCGTCTGATTCGCCATGCGTATGGTGAAGGCGAAAAGTATGTTCCTTTGGTGCTGCGTGCACAGACGCTCTGGGACGAACTCGCCACGCTCAGCGGCGAAGAAATTTTCGAGAAAACGGGCGTCGTGAATTTAGGACCGGCCCACTCCCCTTTCCTTCGCAACGTTGAACAGAGTGCGCAGCAGTTTGGCCTCAGCGTTGAAAAGCTCGACGCTCAGGCGCTGATGAAGCGCTGGCCAGAGATCCGCGTCCCCGACGACTATATCGGCCTGTTTGAACCTGCGTCCGGCGTGCTGAAGAGCGAGCTGGCGGTAAAAACCTGGGTCAACCTGGCCCGTGAAGCTGGCTGCGCGCAGCTGTTTAACTGTCCGGTAACCGGAATTGAGCACCACGCGGATGGCGTCACAGTCAATACAGGAGAAGGCAGCTATCAGGGGAAACGCCTGTTGATCAGCGCCGGAACCTGGGTGACAAAACTGCTGCCAGAATTGCCTGTTCAGCCAGTACGCAAAGTCTTCGCCTGGTTCCAGGCCGACGGGCGCTACAGCCGCAAAAACAACTTCCCGGCGTTCACCGGCGAACTGCCCAACGGTGACCAGTATTACGGTTTCCCGGCGGAAGATAACGAGCTGAAGATTGGCAAACATAACGGCGGTCAGCTTATCGATTCGCCTGAACAGCGTAAGCCTTTTGCCGCTGTGGCTACCGACGGTTCCGAAGCGTTCAACTTCCTGCGTAGCGTGCTGCCGGGTATTGGCGGATGCCTGCACGGTGCCGCCTGTACCTACGATAACTCACCGGATGAAGACTTTATCATCGACACCCTGCCCGGCCAGGATAATACGCTGCTGATCACCGGCTTAAGCGGACACGGCTTTAAGTTTGCTTCGGTGCTGGGAGAGATTGCGGCAGATTTCGCTCAGGGTAAATCCCCGGCCTTTGACCTGACGCCTTTCCGTCTGGCGCGGTTTAACCAGTAACAACGAAAAAGCCTGGCAATGCCAGGCTTTCATTTGAGAACAGTATGCTTCGTTTTTATCACTTTCTGATCAACAACATCCGCGAGCACTTCATCATCTGGCTGGTGCTGTGGCTGCTGCTCGCCGTTATCGATCTGATGTACATCTATTTTTACTGACTCTTACTCCGGGTCAGGGATCCCCATCCGCGTATTCAGCTGACCGCGAGATTTGTTGAAAATCTTGTTGCCGTTTTCACGACCCGCACGGCGACGACGCTGCTCTTCTTCAGGCAACTGGCTCTCTTCCTGGCAAAGTTCGCTACAGCATCCGCTGTATTTTTCCGCACAGGCCGGACACTGGATAAACAGCAGGTGACAGCCGTCGTTCAGACAGTTGGTGTGGGTGTCGCATGGCGTGCCGCACTGATGGCAATGAGCAATGACGTCTTCGGAGATACGCTCGCCCATGCGCTCATCAAACACGAAGTTTTTGCCAATAAAACGAACCGGCAGCCCTTGCTCACGCGCGCGGCGTGCGTATTCGATGATGCCGCCTTCAATGTGCCAGACCTTGTTAAAGCCTTTGTGCTTCATAAAGGCGCTGGCTTTTTCGCAGCGGATCCCTCCGGTACAGTACATGACAATTTTTTTGTCGCGGTACTCTTCCATCATTTCGACGGCTTTCGGCAGCTGATCGCGGAAAGTATCCGCCGGGATTTCCAGCGCGTTCTCAAAATGCCCCACTTCATATTCGTAGTGGTTACGCATATCGATAAATACGGCATCCGGATCGTCGAGCATCGCGTTAACTTCAGCGGCCTTCAGGTAATCGCCGACATCGCTGGCGTCAAATGTTGGGTCTTCGATACCGTCAGCAACAATGCGGTCACGCACCTTCATGCGCAGCACCCAGAAGGATTTGCCGTCGTCGTCCAGTGCGATATTAAGGCGCAGGTTATTCAGCGCAGGATCAAAGCCATACAGCAGCTCACGGAAGGCCTCGACGCGGCTTTGCGGCACGCTGATTTGTGCATTCACGCCCTCATGGGCAAGGTAAACGCGGCCGAAAACCTTAAGTGCAGAAAAAGCCTGATATAAGGCATCACGCGTCGCTTTAGGATCGGTGATAGTGAAATATTTATAGAATGAGATCGTCGTGCGCGGCTCGGTTTCGGCCATCAGTTGCGCTTTCAGTTGCTCATTCGAGATGCGGTTATGCAGCACTGGCATGGTGTTGATTCCTGCGATCGTCAAAGAGAAATTTGGGGCGGCATGATAAAGCATCTGCTGCGAATTTACATCCACACATTTTGCGCTACATTTCTCACACTTCATACCACTCAAGCGCACAACATGTGATGCAATAAGCTCCGCTCCTCCGCCCTCATTTGGGCAGAGAGAAAAAAAGTGCGATACTAATAAAAGTTGTCAGAAATAAAGGAATGAAATGACGCATTTACCTAAATTTACCGCCTCGCTGCTGCATCCGCGTTACTGGTTAACCTGGTTTGGCGTCGGCGCGTTGTGGTTGGTTGTTCAGCTTCCTTACCCTGTTCTCTACCGTCTTGGCACCTCTTTAGGTCGTCTGGCACTGCGGTTTATGAAACGACGCGCCAGCATTGCTTATCGAAATCTGGAACTCTGCTTTCCTGGTATGGACGAAAAAGAGCGCCATCAGTGGGTGGTGAAAAACTTTGAATCCGTCGGGATGGGTCTGATGGAAACCGGGATGGCGTGGTTCTGGTCAGACAAACGCATGCTTCGCTGGACTGATGCCAGCGGCATCGATCAGATCAGGCTGGTACAGGAGCAGCAGCGCGGTATCCTGCTGATCGGGATCCATTTTCTGACCCTCGAGATCGGTGCCAGAATGTTTGGCCTGCACGCTTCTCCAGGGATTGGCGTTTATCGCCCAAACGATAATCCGGTGATTGACCTCATCCAGACCTGGGGCCGCATGCGTTCCAATAAGGACATGCTCGATCGCAAAGATTTGAAAGGCATGATCCGCGCGCTGAAAAACGGTGAGGTGATTTGGTACGCCCCCGATCACGATTACGGCCCACAGGGCAGCGTTTTTGTGCCGCTGTTCGCGGTCGATCAAGCGGCGACAACTTCCGGGACTTATACCCTGGCCCGCATGTCGAAAGCCTGCATCGTGCCGTTTGTGCCGCGTCGTAAGCCCGACGGCAAAGGCTATGAGCTGATTATTCTCGATGCCGAATGTTCTCCGCCGCTGGAAGATGCAGAAAGCACCGCCGCGTGGATGAACAAAGTGGTGGAGAAATGTATTCTGCTGGCACCCGAGCAGTACATGTGGCTGCATCGCCGCTTCAAAACTCGCCCGGAAGGGGTTCCTTCCCGTTATTGATAACGGCACCATACAACCCGCATGATGCGCTGCGCTTATCAGGCCTGCACGGTTTCATGATCTCCGGAACCGTAGGCCGGATAAGGCAGAGCCGCATCCGGCAATTCACCTGTTGCACAATTGCCTGATGCGCTTCGCTTATCAGGCCTACTCGGTTTCAAGATGCACGGCACCGTGGCCAGATATTTTTCTCCCGACTTTTCCCTTTCGTTGATTGCAGTTACGGTTTAGCAGGCGCATAATTAGCAGGCTTATCACTTCAAAACAGAACGACTTGCGTTAACTCGCGGAACCCTATGCTCGCCTCAGATGCCCCCATAAGCTGGAAGCGCAATCTCACTATCGCCTGGATTGGCTGTTTTCTTACCGGCGCCGCCTTTAGTCTGGTGATGCCCTTCCTGCCGCTGTACGTCGAACAGCTCGGCGTGACGGGTCACAGCGCACTGAATATGTGGTCCGGGCTGGTGTTCAGTATTACCTTCCTGTTTTCTGCCATTGCTTCCCCATTCTGGGGCGGTCTGGCTGACCGTAAAGGGCGCAAAATCATGCTCCTGCGCTCCGCACTCGGCATGGCGATTGTGATGATGCTGATGGGGATGGCGCAAAATATCTGGCAGTTTCTGGTGTTGCGCGCGCTGCTGGGGTTGCTTGGCGGTTTTATCCCAAATGCCAACGCGCTGATCGCCACGCAAATTCCCCGGCAAAAAAGCGGCTGGGCGCTGGGCACACTCTCCACCGGTGGCGTCAGCGGCGCGCTGCTCGGGCCTCTGGCCGGTGGATTACTTGCCGACAGCTACGGCCTGCGCCCGGTGTTTTTCATGACCGCCAGCGTGCTGTTCCTCTGTTTCCTGCTGACCTTATTCCTCATCCGTGAGCAGTTTGTGCCGGTGTCGAAAAAAGAGATGCTGCATGCGAAGGATGTGCTCACCTCGCTAAAAAGCCCAAAGCTGGTACTGAGCCTGTTTGTCACCACCATGATTATTCAGGTTGCCACCGGCTCTATCGCGCCGATCCTGACGCTCTATGTGCGCGAACTGGCGGGCAACGTCAGCAATATTGCTTTCCTCAGCGGGATGATTGCGTCCGTCCCCGGCGTGGCTGCATTGCTTAGCGCACCGAGACTGGGAAAACTGGGCGACCGGATCGGCCCGGAAAAAATCCTGATTGTCGCACTGATTATCTCCGTGCTGCTGCTCATCCCTATGGCCTTTGTCCAGACTCCTTTACAGCTTGGCGTGCTTCGGTTCCTGCTTGGCGCCGCTGATGGCGCCCTGCTTCCAGCCGTACAGACGCTGCTGGTCTATAACTCCACTAACCAGATTGCAGGGCGCATCTTCAGCTATAACCAGTCGTTTCGTGATATCGGCAACGTCACCGGGCCGCTGATCGGCGCAGCCGTATCCGCCAGCTACGGTTTCCGTACCGTGTTTCTGGTGACGGCTAGCGTGGTGTTGTTTAACGCACTTTACACTGGCCTGAGCATGCGCAGAACGCGACAGATTGTGGCTACAGCCAGTACAGAAAACGAAGATAAACCCCTCGCCAGTTAATTCATCCGGATGATTTTTAGCCTGTTGCCCTTGCGACAGGCAAACATCGACTATTCTTTTCCTGAAATCCACATCAAACCGCAGGGAGAATGAGATGACCATGTACGCCACACTCGACGAAGCTATTGATGCGGCCCGCGAGGAGTTTGTTGCGGACTCCCCCAATGCCGGGGACAACGACGTCAGCGTTCAGCAGTTCGCCATGCAGAAGTACATTCTGCAGGACGGGGACGTCATGTGGCAGGCTGAATTTTTCGCCAACGAGGATGAAGAAGGCGAATGCCTGCCGATGCTCAGCGGAGAGGCCGCACAAAGCGTTTTTGACGGCGATTTTGATGAGATTGAGCTGACGCAGGAGTGGATTGAAGAGAATACGCTGCATGAATGGGACGAAGGCGAATTCCAGCTTGAGCCGCCGCTCGACACCGAAGAGGGTCAGACCGCGGCAGACGAATGGGACGAACGCTGATTATTCGTAGGGGCCGTGGTGAGCGTCAATCGGCAGCAGCAGCGTATCAAACACCAGTGAGAACGGCAGATCGAGAATGGTGATGTAGCGCCACGCCGAATCGCGCACGTCCCACTGCACGCCGGGATAATACTGATTGCCGTGCCCCTGGCCGGGAATAGTACGGCTGATAATACTGCCGCATCCGCTCAGCAGCATCGCCATCAGGCAGACTGCAATAATTTTCACCGGTTATCTCCGCGTTCACTTTCTGATAAAAAAATACCGGCCTTTTGACCGGTATTTTGCTTTTTATTGCCCGGTGGCGCTTCGTTTACCGGACCTACAAAATCATGACGGTTTTGTAGGCCCGGTAAGGCGTTACCCGCCACCGGGCAATTTCTCCTGAACGTTACTTCGTTTTCAAAGCCAACGGATTCATGGAGATGGTCGAGTAATGATTCACCCAGGAAACGTATTTCTCAGGAGCCGCCCACACGCGATAGTGCATACGCGCCATGGTGACCGGATCGCTCAGCAGCACCAGACGACGGTCGCGGGTCAGTTTGTCCGGGGTCTCATTGAGTGCCTGCTCAACGTGACGGTCGCGGGCAATCTCCAGCACCTTACTTTCGCGGTGGCGCGCTGTTGCCATAGCGGTTGCCAGGGCATTGAACGACGGGTTAAACACCGCGTGCATAAAGCCATCGTCCAGCGTGCGGGTGCGGTTCAGCTCGACGAAGCGGTCGGTATCCTTCAGCACCTGCGGAGTATCGTACTCTTCCGGGATCAGGAACAGCTTCGCGCGTTTGCTGCGCAGACCGACGGTCGCACGACTGGAAATCGCAGAAACAATCGGTGACAGGATCAGCGATACCACGATTGGCGCTAACCAGAACAGGAAACGCAGATCCAGCCATGCCATGCCCGCTGCCCAGACCAGGCCCAGCAGCATCTGAGAGCCGTGGCGCATAAACGCTTCGCTCCATGGAGTGGAGTCGTCATCACGCTGCGGCGAATTCCATACCACTTCCCAGCCCAGGAACGCACTGACCACGAACACGGTGTGGAACAGCATGCGCACCGGTGCCAGCAGCACGGAGAACAGCACTTCCAGCAGCAGGGAAAGCGTCACGCGGCAGAAACCGCCAAACTCTTTCGAGCCTTTGCACCAGATCAGGATGATACTCAGCAGTTTTGGCAGGAACAGCAGCACCATGGTAGAAGCAAACAACGCAATCGCCAGTTCCGGACGCCACTGCGGCCATACCGGGAACAGCTGACGAGGTTGCAGGAAGTACTGCGGTTCCGTCAGCGCATGAACGACCTGGAGCGCCGTTGACAGCGCCAGGAACATAAACCACAGCGGAGCCGACAGATAGGACATCACGCCCGTCAGGAACACCGCACGGTGTACCGGGTGCATCCCTTTGACGAGGAACAGGCGGAAGTTCATCAGGTTACCCTGACACCAGCGACGGTCGCGCTTCAGCTCATCCAGCAGGTTTGGCGGCAGCTCTTCATAAGAGCCCGGCAGATCGTAGGCAATCCACACACCCCAACCGGCACGACGCATCAGCGCTGCTTCCACGAAGTCATGCGACAGGATCGAACCGGCGAAGTTACCCTCACCCGGCAGCGGTGCCAGCGCACAGTGCTCAATGAACGGCTTCACGCGGATAATGGCGTTGTGACCCCAGTAGTGGGATTCACCCAACTGCCAGAAGTGCAGACCGGCGGTGAACAGCGGGCCATATACGCGAGTGGCAAACTGCTGGCAGCGCGCGTACAGGGTATCCATACCGGAGGCTTTCGGCGACGACTGGATAATCCCGGCGTTCGGGTTAGCTTCCATCAGACGCACCAGGCCGCACAGGCAGTCGCCGGTCATCACGGAGTCCGCATCCAGCACAACCATGTAGCTGTACTGGTTGCCCCAGCGACGGCAGAAGTCATCGATGTTGCCGCTTTTACGCTTCACACGACGACGACGACGGCGGTAGAAGATCTGTCCTTCGCCCTGCACTTCGGCGATCAGTTCCATCCACGCTTTTTGCTCACGCATGCAGATGTCAGGATCGTAGCTGTCGCTCAGAATGTAGACGTCAAAGTGCTCCTTGTTACCGGTGGCTTTCACCGATTCCCAGGTAGCACGCAGGCCCGCGAATACGCGATCCACGTCTTCATTACAGATTGGCATGATAAGCGCGGTGCGATGCTCAGGATTCACCGGCTCATCACCGGTGGTGGAGGCTGAAATACTGTATTTGTCGCGACCTATCAGCAATTGCAGGAAGCCCATCAGCGCGGTCCAGAAACCGGCCGAGACCCAGCAGAACAATACGGCAAAGAGGATCAGGATCCCTGTCTGCAACACATACGGCAGCAGCTGCATAAAGGAAACCCACAGATCCTGGCCGCGCATGTCCATTGGATTGACCAGCGCCCAGCCCTGATAAGGCAGTATGGTTTTCATGTACCAGGTGGCAACCACAGTCTGAGCCAACGTCAGCAGCAGCAGGATGTAACGACGGATAGTCCCGACGGTACGCCATTTTGCTTCACGCTCGCGCTCTTCCTGCGTCAGACGCTGCAGGTAGCGCGGCTGAACGTCACGGCCCAGCATGCGGTCCCACCAGCGCCCAATTGGGTTAGTGCGCCACGGATCAGGGAACATTGAAGAACGGGTGGCTTTTGGCATCGCCTCAAGCTGGGTGCGTCCTTCGTCGTCTTTGATCAGTTGCCCTTCCGCCAGTGAATCCGGCCACGCCTGCTTCAACCGCGCCTCCACCGAGCCCAGCGGAGAATCATCTTCGCGGGCTGCGATGGCGTGCTCGGGATCCAGCGCCTGATGCAGAGCCTGAAAATCAGTGGTCGGCAATGCCGCTTTCTCAGTGTCTGAGAGCGGCATGGCATCGATATACTCGTTTATCTTATTCATTGGCAGGTAGCTGATAGCTCCAGGTTTCACTCAGCGACTGATCGCCATTGACCAGCGCCGCGCGCATATCCGTCGTTTTCTTCACGTCTTTGATCTTCACGCGCAGCGTCAGACGCCAGCCTTTGGTCACCGGGTTGTAGCGAACATCACTGCCCACAATTTCCCCGTTGTCGCCAATGCTGGTCTGTGCGGTCACAGGAGTATCCTGCGGCAGTTTTTTCATGTCCGCACCGGTGAAGTCCACGACGAAGGCCGTGGTGCCGTCCGGCTGGCGGATCAGGTTTGACTGTTTCACATCACCGGTGGAGCGACGAGTCTGCATGACGTACGCGTTATCCGGCGCATGCAGTTTATCTTCGTCACGGGTAAAGGTGATGGTGTACTTGAAGTTCATCTCTTTACCGGCGTCCGGCAGCTGGTCCGGCGTCCAGTAGGCAACGATGTTGTCGTTGGTTTCGTCGTTGGTCGGGATTTCCACCAGCTCAACTTTGCCTTTGCCCCAGTCACCTTTTGGAGTAACCCAGGCGCTTGGGCGCTGATCGTAACGATCGTCAAGATCTTCGAAGCGAGAGAACTGACGGCCACGCTGCAGCAGACCAAAGCCCTGTGGGTTTTCGGTAGCATAGCTGCTGACGGCCAGGTGTTTAGGGTTGTTCAGCGGACGCCAGATCCACTCACCGTTACCGGCGTGAATCGACAGACCGTTGGAGTCGTGCAGCTCAGGGCGGAAGTTGGTGGTTGGAGACGGCTGATTTGGCCCGAACAGGAACATACTGGTCAGCGGTGCCACGCCCAGCTTGCCGACTTTATCGCGCAGGTAGACTTTAGACTGCACGTCAACAACGGTGTCGCGGCCTGGCATGATCACAAAGCGGTACGCGCCGGTAGCACGTGGGGAATCGAGCAGCGCATAAATAGTCAGACGTTTGTCCGTTGGTTTTGGACGTTCGATCCAGAATTCACGGAAACGCGGGAACTCTTCGCCGGAAGGCAGAGCGGTGTCAATGGCAAGACCGCGGGCCGACAGACCGTAAACCTGGCCCTGACCGAGAACGCGGAAATAGCTGGCTCCGAGCATGCTGACGATTTCGTCGTTTTTATCTTTGCTGTTGATCGGATACAGAACTTTGAAGCCGGCAAAGCCCAGATCTTTCACGGTGTCTTTATCGTGCTGAACGTTGCCGAAATTGAAGTAATCCGGGCTGTACTTGATCTTTTTCACGGACGTGGCGGTCACTTCGTTGATGGCGACCGGCGTGTCGAAGTACATCCCCTGATGATAGAATTCGAGCTTGAACGGAGTCTTAACGTTGCTCCAGTAAGCTTTGTCGTGGTTAAACTGAATTTGCTGATAGTCCGCGTATTTCATGTCGCGGAAGACAGAGGGCAGGTTACTTTTTGGAGCTTCGTAGCCCTTGCCAGCAAGCGTCTGCGCCTGCTTGGCTACATCGTCAAGATTGAATGCCCATGCAGATGAAGTACACAGGGACAACATTACGGCTGCGCCTAACCAACGCAGTTTCATCATCTGTGGTTTATTTTTCATAATTAGTAAGCACTTCCCCCTTTGTGTGCTTAAATCGATCCGATCCATTTTACTGGAAACTCTGGCAATCCGACAACATAATCCCTGTTTTGTTCGGCTCGGTGGCCTATGGATTAAGCAACTCTCGTTTCCGTTGGTTGCATATTTGCGAATTTATCCTGGAGACAGGTTCCCGGACTTGCTGTAGGGTTGTTTCGAATGTAACCCTTATCGCCTGCGGCGGTAAGACGATTAGTCTGAGAATTCATTGATTTTATGAATAAAGTACCCGCACAACGTGAATATTTCCTCGACTCTATCCGCGCATGGCTGATGCTGCTGGGGATCCCGTTCCATATTTCTCTGATTTATTCCAGCCACACCTGGCATGTGAACAGCGCCGAGCCTTCCTGGTGGCTGACCCTGTTTAACGATTTTATTCACTCGTTCCGCATGCAGGTGTTTTTCGTTATTTCCGGATATTTTTCCTACATGCTGTTCTTGCGCTATCCGATGAAGAAATGGTGGAAAGTGCGGGTTGAACGCGTGGGGATCCCGATGCTGACCGCTATTCCTCTGCTCACCGTGCCGCAGTTCCTGATGCTGCAGCATGTGAAAGGCAAAACGGAAAGCTGGCATACTCTGACTTTTTACCAGAAGTACAACACCCTCGCGTGGGAGCTGGTTTCCCATCTGTGGTTCCTGCTGGTACTGGTGGTCATGACTACCGCCGGACTGGCGCTGTTCCGCTGGATCAAAAAGCGTCAGCAGGCTTCAATCACCGCGTTTTTTGACAACGTCAACATGGCTAAACTGACCGTGCTGTTTTTCGCTCTCGGGATCTCCTACGCGATTATCCGCCGCACGCTGTTTATCCTCTATCCACCAATTCTGAGCGACGGGCTGTTTAACTTTGTGGTGATGCAGTCGCTGTTTTATCTGCCGTTCTTTATTCTGGGGGCGCAGGCGTTCGTCAACCCACGCCTGAAAGAGGTGTTCACCACGCCTTCGCCATGGTGCGTATTCGCTGCGGTTTTAGGCTTTATCGCCTATATCCTCAACCAGCACTACGGCTCTGGCGATGCGTGGATGTATGAAACCGAGTACGTCATCACCATGGTGCTGGGGCTGTTGATGGTCAACGTCGTGTTTGCCTTTGGCTACCGGATGCTCAACTTTAAATCGGCACGAGTGACCTATTTCGTCAACGCTTCGCTGTTTATTTATCTGGTACACCATCCGTTGACCCTGCTTTACGGCGCGTGGATCACCCCGGTCATTCACTCAAATACCCTCGGTTTTATCACCGGGCTGGTGTTCGTGGTGGGGATTGCGCTGGTGCTGTATGAAATTCATCTGCGTATTCCGCTGCTGCGGTTCCTGTTTTCCGGTAAACCCGTGCAGCCGCAGGGCTCACCTCAGCCTTCAGCTTAATCCATGATGCTTCCGGGTTGCTTCGCAGCCCGGCTACAGCAGCCACTCAATCGGCAATAAGTAGGCCATCAGCACCAGCAAACGCCGCCAGAGCGTGGTATCCGGCTCTTTTTTGAGCTCCCTTTCCCTCCCCTCTTCACGCTCTATCCAGTGAATTTTTCCCCAGCGGGTGAGCTTAAGCTGCCACGCGGCATTGCGCTGGCTGCGCAAAAAACGGTGGTGGATACGCTGCGCCAGGCTCTCGCTTTCAATCACCAGCCCCATTTCAGTGTTGAGTAACGCAGAGCGGGGATCGAAATTGAAGGAGCCGATAAACACCTTTTTGCCATCAATGCTGAATGTTTTTGCGTGCAGGCTGGAGCCTGAATTCCCGGTGAGCCCGCGATCGTGGATCCCCGGCAGCGGCCGGTTTGTCGGTTTTAGCTCATAGAGTTCCACGCCGTGGCGTAACAACTTTTTCCGCCAGCGCGCATAGCCGGCATGCACCATAGCCACATCGTTTGCCGCCAGCGAATTGGTCAGAATAGCGACCTTCACCCCTTTGCGGACCAGTTGAAGGATCTGCGCCACCCCGGCGCGTCCGGGAACAAAATATGCCGAAATAATATCGATATGCGATTCTGGCGTGCCCATCACCCGACGCAGGCGTTCGGCCAGCAGCTTTTTCGGCGAGGCTTTGCCCGCTCCCTTGCGCGGATCGTCACTGAGTAGTCTGGTCTTAGCCTGAATGAAGGGTAAATTGCCTTCTCTCTGGCGCTTAACAAATTTGCTGTCTTTGACTCTCTCGAGGTAACGGCGGGACTCCAGCGCCTGCGCGGGATCTTCAGGGAAGAGAGAATCAGCTACCTGAATATCAGGTTCAGTGTCCAGCACGTGCCTGAGGGAAGCCACCGACTCGCAGTGCCAGTAGCGTTCGAAATCGTCGGCCACTTCGGCCACCACCGGCCCGACGGCCAGCACATCCAGATCGGAAAAAAGCGGCTCTTCGCCGATACCAAAATAGGCATCGCCCACGTTACGACCGCCAATGATGGTTGCTTCGCTATCTGCGGTAAAACTCTTGTTGTGCATCCGTCGGTTCAGACGAGCAAAGTCAGTGAGATAACCGAGCATGCGCAGCGTGCGAAAGGAAAAGGGATTGAACAGCTTAATCTCAATATTGGGGTGAGAATCGAGGGTTTTCAGGATCTCGTCCAGCCCACCGGTGTTGTTATCATCCAGCAGCAGCCGAACCCTGACCCCACGGCAGGCAGCATCCCACAGCGCCTGAAACAGCAGCCGCCCGGAAATATCGTTTTCCCAGATATAGTACTGAACGTCGAGCGTTTTGTCGGCCAGGGTTGCTAACTCGTAGCGAGCAGCAAAGGCTTCAATCCCTTCTTCGAGCGTATGGATCCCGCCCGCCTCTGCCCTTTCATCTTCGGGGGAAGCTAACACGTCTCTGAGACCGGATGCCGGTTCTTCATTTTTACTTTGCGCCTGCACCAGAACTTCCCCCTGCCAATAGTTTGTCTATGCAATAGCTTAGCTAAAGGCAGAGGGAAACGGTGCGCGAACAGGATGTTATTTGTAATCGACGGTCAGGATACCGAGCGTCTTTTGAGGATTGATATAGCGCATGCTGATATTGGCGGCATCATTATTCATTGCACGGCCATTCAGCGCCTGTTGATAAGAAATGGTGGAGGTTTGAACCTGGCCCGAGCGATAACAACTCATCGAGATGTGTCGGGAGTTGGTGGCAATATTGCAAGGATCCTCAACAATGGCGCCAACAAAATGGATAACACCGCCCTGCGCTGTCGAACTTTGCGCAAGGGCAGCGCCAGAGATGAGCGTGGAGGAAAAACAGAACACTGCAAAAGCCTGCCTGATTAAGGTTTTCATCGCATAACTCCGTGGAATAAGTCATCCCTGAGAGAATGTGAGACACCGGCAGACGACGTCGGCCAGGTGCTCATGTCACGACACAGCAAACCTTTACGTTAAAAATAAGCACAGCAAGGCATTTATGCCAGTCTCCCTCTGTTGCGTAGCCGGGAGTTATGTTCTTTCTGCTGATGGCCACTGAGCTGTCAGATGCAGGGCCTGCCCGTCAGTTAACGTCACTACCACTTTCACCGTGTCGTTCTGAGAGATATTTAATTGCATACGCGAAAGATCTATCGGCTGATTAGCGGGTAACTTTAGCGTTCTGCTTTGCTGAATGTTGCTGGAGCCTCCGGCCCCTTCTCTGACGGTTTGAATATTGACCTGACATTCGCACGGTTGGGTGACGGTTACCTGAGGGGTGATGGTGTAAATGTCCCCCTGATGCGAGACGTTGAAAGCAATCGAGTTGGTTAAGGCCACGGCCAGAAGCAAGCTGTTCATGTGTTCCTCCAAACAAAAAAAACAGGGCACGGGCCCTGTTTTTATATAGTTCGAAAACCAGATTAATGCTGGTAAACGTTAGCCCAGTTAGCCGAACCTTTCTGGGTCACGTTCACAATAGAGCTGTCAGCAGTCTGAGTTACGCTGGCACCGTTACCGCCGCCCCAGCCGTACAGGCCGCTTTGAGTAACGTTGATGGTGGAGTTGTCACCAGTCTGGTTAGCTGTAGCGTTGTTGCCGTAGCCAGTCTGAGACACGTTGATATCACTGTTATAGGCCCCGTTTTGGTTGGCAACAGCGCCGTTACCGTAGCCTTTCTGGGTGATATTCACATCAGCGTATTTAGAAGAGCTTTGGTCAACGCTTGCGCCGTTGCCTGCGCCTTCCTGATAAATATTCACAGTTTCATTACTGGAGTTTTGTGGCATAGAGCCCCCGCCACCAGGGAAACCGCCACCGCCACCAGGACCACCCGCAAATGCCGCGCCAGAAACAAGAACCATTGCAATCATAGACATTTTAATATTCATAAAACCCCCATTGGCTTGATAGTATTCGCCTGCTGACAATTAATGCGTTATTACGCGTATTGCCATTTGCGACGAGTTTTGCACAATAACTGTTTTACTACCTACGGACTGCTGTTGAGAAATACTGGCGGAATTACCCGAACCTCGTTGAATAATAACGCCGGTGTTTCCATAGCCTGATTGGCTAATATCTGCATCATTACTGCTTCCGGCCTGATCGACATAGGCCAGATTGTACCCGCCGGACTGCGACACATCAGCCTGATTGTTGTTACCTCGTTGAGAAACAACAGCAATTTGATGGCTACCATCCTGCTGAGCATTCACGCCGTTCCCATAACCTCGCTGATCCACAATAGCGGTTTCATTAGTGAAGTTAGAGTTAAGCCCATTGGCGATCAGATTATATTCTGGGCTGGCCAGATCATAACCCGCTGCAGCTACAAATCCAGGTATCGCCAGCAGTGATAACGACAAAAAATAAGCTTTCTTGTTCATGTTCCACCCGCTTGAATCCTGGCCACTTCATTTGCTGTTAAATAACGCCGCGGTTGTTGTTAATGCGACGTTACGATGAACAGTATGTTGCTGACCAAAATTAAAAGGTGTCACCCGCAAGGTTGATTTTAATTTTTTCGGATCATTCCTAAGTATTAGAATTGACGTATGTCTGCGTTTGCTAATGAAAATAATATCGCCGTTATTTAAATAACTATTCATCCATTCAGGATAAGCTTATAAATCAAGGCGTTTAGGCACTGACGAAAAAACCAAGCGCGAAGATCAGGATCCTGATCTCAATTAGCCAACTTTTTCTTAAGGAAAAACCGTTACAGATACTTATCTTATACCGACGATCAACAAGTCTTTGTTTATAAAGATATATCAAATTAAAAACAATGAGATAGAATATTTGTGTGACTTATTAAATTGATGCACAACTAATACTATGTACAACTTTATCATCATTTCCAAATCATTTTACCCCCATCAATTTACATTTTAATATTGCAAGTTACATTCTGTTACAGTGTTTGATCTTGCTTAAAGATTGGTAATGACTAGATTGAGATCAGAAGTACCTAATATTGTTTTATTGACTTTTAACCCTCTCTGGGTTTTGAACTTTAAACGTATACACAGTAATGCAGCCTTGATCAGTACTTCTGGAACCTCATATTTTTATGAGGAAACTGACAGCTGCCAGAAAACAGTGGAGTTTCATCATGTTAAATGAAGTCCATAGTTTAGGTAGTACGCTCGTTCTCGTCACTAAACCGTCATTACAGGCCAGCGCACTTTTGCAGTATTTAAAGTCAACGCTGGATATATCAGGAAAAGTGCAAAATATTCATCGTGTTACTGAAGAAGCCTTACCTGATAGCATTATGATTTTCGATATGATGGAAGCTGACAAGAGGCTGATTAGTCACTGGCAAGAGAATCTTGGCCGAAAAAACAATGGGATGAAACTGGTGTTGCTAAATACACCGGAAGAGTACCCCTTCAAGGATATCGAAAACTGGCCACATATAAACGGTGTCTTTTATAACAACGAAACGGAAGCCCGGCTGATTGAAGGACTCAGCATGATTATGCACGGGGAATGTTATTTCTCGCATAAGCTTGCCAGCTATTTGATTACACACTCTGGTAATTACCGCTATAACAATGCCGAAAGCGCAATGCTGACGCAGCGTGAGCGGGAAATTCTGAATAAACTTCGGGTCGGAGCTTCCAACGTGGAAATCGCCCGCTCGCTGTTTATCAGTGAAAATACCGTCAAAACTCATCTGTATAATCTTTTCAAAAAGTTAGCCGTAAAAAACAGGACCCAGGCCGTCTCCTGGGCCAATGATAATCTCAGGCGTTAGTCAAACAGGCAAACACCATGAAACGTTCCCTGTGCTGGCTTGTTATAGCCAACCTGCTACTGCTTGCGCCCTGCGTACAGGCTGCAACTAAAAAAGCAGCCGTCGGAGAGGTGGAAATACCGGGTATTGTGGCCGACCACACCGTATCGTCAGTAGGGCATGATTTTTATCGCGCCTTTACCGACAAATGGGCCAGCACCACCCGGGAGAATATATCCATTAATGAAAGACCCAGCGCCCGCTGGGGAAGCTGGATAACAATTACAGTTAATCAGGACATTATGTTTCAGACCTTTTTATTCCCGATTAAACGGGACTTTGATAAGACCGTAGACGCTGCACTGCAAACAACTCAGGAAGGCATCAATAAACGCCAAATCGACAATGCGTTATTGAAAACTGACGATCTGGCACACGACGAATTTTAAACATAGAGGGTGGAGGCAATCATGCGTATCGCCTGTACTGTCGCTTTGCTCGCATTTATTGCACCAGCAAGTTGGGCCGGTAATATGGTTTTTCAGTTTGTTAACCCAAACTTTGGGGGCAACCCTAATAACGGCCCATTTTTGCTTAATGAAGCTCAGGCGCAAAACTCGTATAAAGCACCTGGCAGCAGTGATTTAGGTTATACAGCACCTTCCGCGCTGGATAACTTTACCTCAGCCATTCAGTCGCAATTACTGAGCGGTTTATTGGGGAACGTCGCAACCGGTAAACCGGGGCGCCTCGTCACCAATGACTTTATTGTGGATATTGCCAACAGCAATGGTCAGCTCACGCTAAACGTAACGGACCGAAGCACCGGTAAAACCTCGACAATACAGGTCTCCGGATTGCAGCAGACGTCGACGTCTGATCAATAGCCAATGACCCGAACAGGAAAATAACCATGAAACGTTTATTTGTACTTCTGGTGGTCATCTTACTCAGTGGCTGTCTGACCGCCCCGCCGAAAGAGGCTGCAAAACCGACGTTATTGCCGCGGGCGCAGAGTTATCGTGACCTGACTCATTTACCGGCACCGCAAGGCAAGCTCTATGTTTCTGTCTACAATATTCAGGACGAAACCGGGCAATTTAAACCTTATCCGGCCAGTAACTTCTCCACTGCCGTGCCACAAAGCGCCACCGCCATGCTGGTGACGGCATTAAAAGATTCAAAATGGTTTATTCCTCTTGAACGTCAGGGATTACAAAACCTGCTGAACGAACGCAAAATCATTCGCGCCGCTCAGGAGAATGGTAACGTCGGCGCAAATAACCGCGCACCGTTGCAGGCATTAAGCTCGGCGAACGTCATTATTGAAGGTTCAATTATCGGCTATGAAAGTAACGTGAAATCAGGTGGGATTGGTGCCCGTTATTTTGGCATCGGTGGCGACACGCAATACCAGCTTGATCAGATTGCCGTCAACCTGCGCGTGATTAACGTCAGCACCGGTGAAGTGCTTTCTTCGGTCAATACCAGCAAAACGATATTGTCCTATGAAGTTCAGGCCGGGGTATTCCGCTTTATTGATTACCAGCGACTGCTGGAAGGTGAAGTTGGTTACACCTCGAACGAACCTGTGATGCTGTGTCTGATGTCCGCGATTGAGACCGGGGTGATTTACCTGATTAATGACGGTATCGAACGCGGTCTGTGGAATCTGCAAAACTCCGGGGACGTGAACAACGCTATTCTGACCAAATATCGCGATATGGCCTCTCCTCCGGAATCCTGATTCTGGTGCAAAAAAAAGCGTAGCTTCGGGCTACGCTTTTTTATTATTCCTTCACAGGATTTGCCGAAGTCTGCCGCCGGGCGCTGTAGGCCGCCAGCCACACTCCACTGTTTTTCATCGCGTAGCCAAACACCAGTCCCAGCGCCAGCGAAGGCACCACGACTTTCCAGTCAGCCTGCCCTGCGAAGGTCGCACAGGCGCCAATGAAAGTTCCCGGCACAAAGGAGAGCAGCAGCTGTTTTGCCTGCAGGCACATCAGGAAGGCCACAATCCCGGTCATGACATAGCCCAGGATTTCCAGATGCGGGGCCAGCGCACTGCCGTGAATAATGATCAGCGCCCAGACCACTCCGCTCATCACGGTAGCCGAAGCAATAGCCAGACCTTTCAGCCCACCCTGCGGACAGGCAAAGTAAGCCGTACAGCCAAGAAATCCCGCCCAGCTCAAAAGGCCGAGAGAGACCGCCACCCATCCCCAAAGTCCGGAGAGAATGCCTGTAGTGAGTGCAAGAGAGAGAAGTAGGTTCATGACGCGCATAATAGCAGATGCGCGATTGTTGAATGAGATCCGCAGCACAGTATTTGCAACGGCGTGCGCACCGTTGCATTTACAGTGTGAGTAAAGTCACATTTACTCGTCAGTTTCTTCCTGCAATTCATCCCACATCGCCGACAGCGCTTCGCGCGTTACCGTCGCCATGGTGCGCCAGAACGGCGTGGTAGCATGCGCTTCCACTTTGCCAAGGAAAGTCCCGACCCACGGCAGCAGATAGTCCGCGAACAGGGTGTCGACGGCTTCGGTTTCATCTTCAGCGGAATTATCTTCCAGCCAGGAAGCCGCCAGCAGCAAGGTCCCGATATGATCGGCAGGCGTATCGCTCAGCGGCATGCCGCGAGAAGAAAGGAAGCTGCGAACTTCCGCTTCAGTTGCCCCTTCCACCCACGCGCTGCGATAAGGAGACACGCTGCACTCTTCGCCAACGAACAGCGCGTTGTAATCTGCCGCCAGCTGCTGCACGTCGCAGTTTTTCTGCAACCGCTCCAGCAATTCATCCTGTTCCAGCGGCCAGCTTGCCGCCAGTTTCCCTTCACGAATCAGGGTAAACAGCGGCACCAACAGCGGATCCTGCGGCTGGCGGTAGTACAGAGAGCCCAGCACGCGGCAGAGAATTGAAAACTCGTTCATTCAGTTATTCCATTAAGGCAGTTAAAGTTCGGCAAATTCGGCAATCGGCGCCATCCCACGCGACTCAAGAAAATCGAGCAGACGCCGAGGTGTGACGTTAAGTATACGGTCTTCCGGGAAATCGACAGCGTCGAGAATTTTCCGGCATTCGGTAAAGTCGCCCAGGGTAAACGCGGTATGTGAATCAGAACCCAGCGCGACCCAACCACCGGCATCACGTACGGCGGCAGCGACCGCACGGCAGTTTTCTTCACTGCCCGGACGGGAAGAGACAAAGGAAGAGTTGTTAATTTCCAGCGCCACATGGTGTTTTGCCGCCGCTTCCGCCACCGCTTTGACATCAATCGGGTATTTCGGATTGCCCGGATGGCTAATCATATGCACGTTGCCGCTAGCAATAGTCGCAATCATCGCTTCGGTATTCGTCGCTTTATCCTGCGGCGGGAACACCGGCTCGTGAAAACCGGCAA
This sequence comes from Enterobacteriaceae bacterium 89, assembly GCA_014156375.1. Taxonomy (GTDB): domain Bacteria; phylum Pseudomonadota; class Gammaproteobacteria; order Enterobacterales; family Enterobacteriaceae; genus Scandinavium. The sequence goes on from RQJH01000002.1 coordinate 385,584, forward strand.
TGAAGAAATCCAGTGACGTCAGCATCGGGCCAGTACAATCAATTTCGCCCTGGGTGTTTTTGATGTTGGCTTCAATGCCGCGCAGGATCCCTACCCCATCAACCATCCGCGGCCAGATGCGCATATTGACGAAGTGCCAGTAATGCGGCGCATCGGCCATGTCAGGGCCATGATCGGTGATGGCAAACAGTTTGATCCCTTTGCGCTTTGCTTCGGCAATATAATCATGAAGGGTGCTGTAGGCGTGGGTGCTGGCGACGGTGTGCATATGCAGGTCAACAGGATACATCACATTCTCCTCTGTCTTATTAAAGCCAAGCATAGCAGGAATACCCGGCTATTTTTAGCGAAAAACCCGGCTCAGCCTGGCGGGCTTAGGCCAGCCGCTGAAACATCGGATAGGTGAAAAACAGCAGATGGCAAAGATTCAGCCCAAAATGGAACAGCACCGCCACCCACAATCTTCCGCTCCACATCCAGGCGAGTCCATAAATCAGCCCGGCCAGGGTCGCGAAGATAACCAGCAGGCTTCCACCAGCGTAATGCAGACCACCGAACAGCAGTGAAGCGACAATCAATGCCAGCACGGGATGCATTACCGATGACAGCCGCTGCTGCAGGTAGCCGCGAAACAGCGCTTCTTCCGCCAGAGACACGAAGAAAATATTGGCCAGCACGAACTGGAACAGCCATTCCGGGCGGTGAAATTCTGTTCTCAGGCCACCGAGCGACACCGCCAGCATCAGCAAAGCCGGCACCGCCGCCACTAAGATGAGCCAGTACCCTGGTTTCGCCTTCGAATGGTCAGATGTGACGAATAAAGATTTCAGGCAAATCAGCAAGACAAACGGAACCAGGGCTTTATCAAGGTTGTAGTACATCGTGAAGGGGGCGCTTTGGGCACCTGCTCTCACCCCTTCCAGAACTTTGGGGTTATGAAAACCCGGTATGAGATGCAGCATCAGCCCGATTGCTGTCGCGACCAGCAGGATCTCAAGCAGGATATGGGTCGTTTTCGAGCGGGATTGATAATAAAGGGCTGCGACAGCGGCGATGACGGCTAAAAAAACCCCGGCTCGCCAGTCGAGGACATGAGTGTATGCCCCAATCGCGACAGTCAGCGCTAAAAGGCCGAGCGAGAGCTTTTTGTTAAATTGAAGCGTGAGCAGTGATCCAGCCAGTAAGTACCACATACCAATCCTTGTGATGATGAGCTAAATAGCGTCAATAAGTACCATGATTTGCCGCGTATTCTCTCAGACTGACCGGGAAATAGCGCATTATCAGATTCTTTCAAATCATTCAAAGAATGGGCATGCAAGAGGTCGCATGCCCATTTGTTGCACCCGCAACATGAATGCCTGCTGCGGGTTTTGGCTTAGTAGCCGCGGGCTCTGTCGACCATTCCGGTCACCGCTTCACCACGCTCCAGTCCGGATATCGTCCCGGCGATATAGGCCACCGCTTCCTGAGGCCGGGTAACGGCGGCGATGTGCGGCGTCATAGCGACGCGAGGATGACGCCATAGCGGGCTTTCCACCGGCAGCGGTTCGCGGCTGAACACGTCAAGCATTGCGCCTTTCAACTTGCCGTTTTCCAGAGCGCGAAGCAGATCGTCTTCATTGACATGGACTCCGCGCGCCAGATTCAGCAAATAACTTTCGTCCTGCAGCTGCTCAAGTAAAGAATGATTAATGATACCTACCGTTTCGGCGGTGTTAGGTAGCAGGTTGATCAGCACGCGGGTTTCACGCAGGAAGTCTCCCAGTTGCTCCTTTCCGGCAAAGCTGGTGACGCCGGGCCACTCTTTATGGCTGCGGCTCCACACCCGCACCGGGAATCCCCAAGCCAGTAAGCTCTCCGCCACCTTGCCGCCCAAAACACCAGCGCCCATGATGCCGATAGTAAAGTCTTCGCGCTGATTGTCAGGAAGGATCTCCCAGCGAGTTTCCAGCTTTTGCGCCTGATAATCATCAAAGCGGCGGAACCAGTGCAGGACCTGGCTTACCGCATATTCCTGCATTTGCAGGCCCATACCGGTATCTTCCAGGCGGAACAGAGGGATCGACAGCGGCAGCATTTCCGGATGGGCTTTAAGCTTGCTGAGGATAGAGTCCACGCCAGCGCCAAGCGCAAAAACGGCCTTCAGCTTGCGTCCCTGTAACATCTCCACCGGTGGATGCCAGACCAGAGCGTAGTCCGCGTGCTGATTGTCGCCAGGCTTCCACTCCCGTACTTTTGCCCCCGGCAGCTGTTTTTCCAGAGTGTTGATCCACCAGGTGGTATCGAAAGTAGGATGGTAAAAGATGATATCCATTGCAGACTCCTTATTAATGCGCAAGAAACGACCCGTTCAGCGCTCTTTTTTTGATTGTTTTATAGTGGGTTGCCAGCATAGCAAATTTTTCGCACCTGACGGGAAACAACCTTGATGCTGGAAATTAAATCAAAGGCTGGTTAATCCTGGAGCAGGTTGGTTGAAGTTTGTGTTATCAGTCATTTTTTTGAAAAAGTTGGTTGACGCAAGTTACGCTTTTCCCTACATTAGCGCCCGTTCCAGCGATGCTGGAAAGACAATATGGTGAGGTGTCCGAGTGGCTGAAGGAGCACGCCTGGAAAGTGTGTATACGGCAACGTATCGGGGGTTCGAATCCCCCCCTCACCGCCATATTTTATGAAAGTGCCCAGTTAACAGCTGGGCATTTTTATTTGCATTTTCTGCCTGACAGGGGGGATGAGAACCCTCGACTGGGGTTCGACAAAACGGCTTGCCGTTTTGGACAACGGCGCTTGCGACGTTGCCCGCAGGGCGAGCTTGCGAGTCAATCCCCCCCTCACCGCCATATTTGAGAAAGAGCTCGTACTAACGTACGGGCTTTTTTTTCACCTATTGCACGGCCTGGGGGGATGAGAACGCCCTACTGGGGTTCGACTGAACGGCAGGACAGCCGTTCAGCATGGCCTACGGCCACCCGAAGGGCGAGGCACATGGACGTGCCGAGTGATATCCCCCCCGATGCCTGTTACACCCTCCGAACCTCTTTATTCTGCCTGATGCGGCTACGCCTTATCAGGCCTACGGGATATCCGCTGCATTTGGTTTTGTAGGCCGGTGTAAGCGAAGCGCACCCGGCACATCCACCTTCCGAAACTTTTAATCTGCCTGATGCGGTTGTGCCTTATCAGGCCTACGGGATATCCGCGACAATTGGGTTTTGTAGGCCGGCGTAAGCGAAGCGCACCCGGCAATTCCCTCTCCTGTACCCAGTCACAAAGTCATCTGGTGTTGTAAAATCAGCTGTAAATGAGCTATAGATGTCATCTCGCCTTCAGCATTCCCCATTTTTTGTTCTTAATCAGGAGCTTCTCATGCTGGATCTCTGTTTAGAATACTTAAAAGAAAGAATGAACCAGTCGATAAAAAACGTTTTTGACCTGCCTGACGATCTGGTGATTGTCTCCCCTCCTGTCGATCTTGATGGCTCAAAATCACCAAGAATACAGAATAAGATCCTTATCTTTATTAGCAATATTGAGAAAGACTCCTTTTCCAAAAGCTACCGCCCAGAAAACAACTATAGCGGCGGCAGAACCGCTATCGCTTCAAAACCGCTATTCATTACCATGACGGTGACTATTGCGGCTAACTTTAGTAGCAATCATTATACGGATGGATTAAAGGTCCTCTCTCACCTTCTCGCATTTTTCAATCGCCATAACAGCTTCACCCGTCAAAACTCACCAGATTTACCGAAGAACATCGAACAAATAAATATGGAGCTGGAGTCCATACCGGGTGAGCAATTAAATCATATGTGGGGAATATTCGGCTCTCACTACTTGCCATCCTGCATTTACCGGGTGCGTGCATTGATACCAGATAGCGAAGCCGTTCTGTCCCAGGCGGGAAATATTCATATCTCCGATACCAATGTGGCAAAAAGAGACCTGTAAATGGCAAACTACCAATCTGTTCTGACTATTAATGTGCAGCATGAATATTATAATGCACATCAGGATGAATTAGCCCCTGTGGTTCTTTACCCTGATCAGCAAACACAGTCGTTACTCAAACAATACGGCATGCTGCTGAAAAATAAACCTGGGTCATCACGACTCATTGCCGATACAGACCTGTTTAACGATCTGGCTAAACTGACAGAAGAATTTACTCTGCGATATTATATTATCGGTGCCGATCCCGTCATCAGAAGCATCACAAAAATGCCAGACATGTTCAGCATAGCCAATATAACTGCACGCTTTGATCAGGATACAGCTCTGGAGATAGCTGCAAATAGCTGGCTTAACGCCAACCAACCCAATGGAAGCAGTGTACTCCATGATACCGCTATTTATGACAGAAACATTTTGGGCATACTCGACGTCCATATTCCGATGAGCCATTTCAATTTAGAAGCGAAAACTATTGCCGTTCGCTTTGAAACCCTGTCAACCTACTGGAAATACTACATTTTTTCGTTTGATAGCAAAAAAAACCTTAGCATTTCCAGCACCTTAAATGGCAATCCGCCATTTACCGAACAAGAACAGGAACAGTTTTCCGGGAGAGTCGCAAGAATCTTTCTGTCAACTAATGAAATTCCACTGAAAAAGGTCTACAGCGATTCACTATCACTATTAAACGAAAAACGGATACTTATTAATTCATTGCCCTGGCCTGCACCTGGAAATCTTTCAGCATCAGCCGTTGAGGATCAAATAAAAATCATCTCTCATATCTATGTCAGCTAACAATGTGATGAGCAACACAACTTTCATCCTGGTTATACGAAAATCTTCGTGAAAGTCAGAGACAAAAACTGTGTACGTACGCCTGAACATATATCATGATATTTTCCACTTGTATAATTTCACCAGCCGTTAAAGTTATTTAAGCATGCGTAAACTACTGTAAGGTCTTTAAGCTAAATCATTTCTGAAATCCCCACTGCGTCAAAGCCTGACGCCTGATGCAGCTACGCGATAACACTAGCACGGCTCAGTTTTTATTTTTAAAATACAAATTGTGCTAAAAAAATTATTCTGACAGGCTGTTGACAGCAAACACGGCTCAGGCTATACCAGTCATATCAATCGGAATAGTCTTTAAATTAATGCCTTTCTTAGTAGCGCTTTTTTCTGTGGGTTAACAGTTGGGCATGGTTGCCAATCAATTACATGAAGGTCCTGACTATGGGCGTAATGAAAACACCTGGCGTTTATATCGTTGAGCAAAATGCTTTTCCAAACTCCGTTGTTGAAGTGGCCACTGCGGTTCCGGCATTTATTGGATATACAGAGAAAGCGGACAATGGGGGTAAATCGCTAAGCAATCAGGGATGGCGAATTACGTCAATGTCAGAGTACCGGCAATATTTCGGCGGCGAGCCTCAGCATTTATTTGAAATAGCCGAAGTCGGCGCCACTCCGGATGCCAATACCAGAGAAGCATTTAAGCAAGCAGGCAAAGCGTATCAGATAACCCAATCTAATACCCGCCACCATCTATATTACAGCATGCTATTTTTCTTTCAGAATGGCGGCGGCCCCTGCTATATCGTTTCGGTAGGTAATTATGCTGATGATATCGATGCTGGTGCATTAAAGGGAGGAATTACGCCTCTCATTAAAGAAGCCGAACCCACCATGCTGCTTATTCCGGAAGCCGTCCAGTTATCAGAAGACGATTGCATCAACGTCGAGCAGGCTATGCTGGCCCACTGCGGCGGTAAAATGAGGAGCCGGGTTGCCATTTTAGATATCTGGAACGGTTACAAAGACCGCCAGCATCCTGATGGCGACTGTGTTGAAAACTTCCGCTCCAAACTTGGGACCAATTACCTCGATTTTTCATCCGCCTACTACCCGTGGCTCAATACTTCCATCGTGCTGGACAGCGACGTCAGTTTTCTTAACGTCAGCAATGTCGATAAGCTGGTCGAACTGCTGAATGCCGAAGTGGCCTTTATGTTCAGCGACCTGGACGGGCTCTCAGAAGAAGAGCTCAGTACCGGCGGCAACAAACTAAGGGCCACGCGCAAGCAGGCGATGCTTGATGAAATCGCGAAGCTGAGCGGCGATGTTTCAAAGCCGGACTCGGTGCTGCTGCACAAGATCCTGGCGAATATCAGCCCGCTATACCAAACCATTATGGCGGACATTAAGTTCCAGCAAAATATCCTGCCGCCTTCCACGGCGATGGCCGGCATCTACACTATGGTCGATAACTCCCGCGGCGTATGGAAAGCTCCGGCCAACGTCAGCGTGAATGCCGTCGTCTCACCAACGGTCAATATCAGCGATGACGAACAGGAAGATTTGAACGTCACCACCCAGGGGAAATCGATCAACGCCATCCGGCCCTTTATTGGCGAAGGCACATTAGTCTGGGGGGCGAGAACGCTCGATGGCAATAGCCTGGACTGGCGTTACATCAACGTCAGACGCACGATGATTATGCTGGAAGAGTCAATTCGGCTGGCGTCAAAAGCCTACGTCTTCGAGCCGAATGTCGCCAATACCTGGGTCTCTATGGAAAGTATGCTGGGGAACTTCCTGTACGGTATCTGGAAACGCGGCGGTTTAGCGGGTTCAACGCCAGGTGAAGCCTACAACGTCAGCGTCGGTTTGGGTAAAACCATGACGGCAAATGACATTCTGGAAGGCATTTTGCGTATTACCGTGCTGGTCGCCATTACTCGTCCGGCAGAATTTATTGAAATTACCTTCCAGCAAAAAATGCAGGAATCGTAGAGATATACGCAGTGTCTGGCTTTAGATAGCGCGCAATATCGTCGATAACAACGTGGATAGTTTTTCAGGAGACCCCTATGGCAGATGATGGCTCAGCTCAGTCCGACACCGTATGGCCGATGCCGAAATTTCATTTCGAGGTGAAATGGGATGGCGGCGCTGGTGCCGGTATGGTTTCAGCTTTTCAGGAAGTCTCAGGACTCGATTCAGAAGCACAGCCCATCGAATATCGGGCGGGTAACAGTCCTGTTTTTTCGACCATAAAAATGCCTGGCTTGATTAAAAGCGGCAATATCACGCTCAAGAAGGGTATTTTCAAAGGTGATAATAAGTTCTATGAATGGTATTCGAAAATAAAAATGAACACCATTGCCCGTACCGCGGTCACCATTAACCTGTTAGATGAAAGCGGCGCTCCGGTCATGAGCTGGAAATTAAAAAATGCCTGGCCCACTAAAGTAACTGGCACCGATTTAAAGTCGGACAGTAACGAAGTGGCGGTAGAAAGTATTGAGCTTGCTCATGAAGGATTAGAAATCTCTGTCTGATTTCTGTCCTTAACTTAAGCCAGGCCTGGTTTTTTTGAATTCGACGCCTTAATTGTCAGGATACTTTGCAAACTATGGATATCAACACAGGCTCTGGCGCTAAACAAGGTGATGGCGAGTGGCCCCTGCCCGCGTTTTACTTCACCGTATCCATCAGTGGCTGTGCTGGCGACACAGCCTTTCAGGAGGTTTCCGGCCTGGAATTTCAGATCGATACGGAAGAATACAGCGAGGGTGGAAATAATCTGGTTTATCACCTGCCCAAGTCGATAAAAAGCAGCAACCTGACGTTAAAAAGAGCGGTCACGGATAAAACCTCTAAGCTGCTTGCATGGTGCCTTGGCATTTTGAGTGATGGGCTATCTAAACCTATCGCCACCAAAAGCGTGTCGATTAATTTATTAAATGAGAACGGAACGACCTGTAAAAGCTGGACCGCAGCAAATGCCTATCCGGTCAAGCTAAAGACCGCCGCATTCAACGCGATGCAAAATGACGTCGCGATAGAAGAAATTGAAATCTGTTTTAGTCGTTTGCAAAGGAATTTATAACTGTGCCACTGGAAATAAAACAGCTCATTATTAAATCAAAAATGATCAGCGACAGCAGACAAAACGAGGCATTGGATACAGATGAGTCGGACTTCGATGACGATAATCATCTGCCAGAGAAAGGCTTCTCTTCTCGTTTGACTACTTCAACTGATGAAACAAGAGAAAGATAAGTGATTTGAGTAAAGGGAATGAGGTATGGAAAAGATAACAATAAAATCTGTGACGTCTTCCGGAACTGTCGCGCAAACATTCTCAGCCACGTTAAATCCCAACAGCATTAAACATAATTTTGGTATTACCTATACCAACAAAGGTCTGCAACAGCAGGGTGATATCTCACCCTCTACTTCCTTTCGGGGCTATGACAGCGAAAAGCTGGACTTCGAGCTATTGCTCGATGGTACCGGAGTGACCGGAAATACGAGCACTAACACGGTGCAGAAGCAGCTTGCCACGCTTAAAAAAGTGACCTATGCCTACAACGGCGAGCAGCATGAACCCTATCCTGTCATGATCACGTGGGGTACATCCGTCAGCTTTCGCGGTCGCTTAACGTCTATCAGCGTGAGCTACACTCTCTTTGACTCCTCAGGCAATCCACTACGCGCCACCGTGGCCCTTAGCTTTGCCAAATTCTTAACCCAAAAAGAAAAGAGCGCGTTAAAAAAGCAATCCTCTCCCGATCTGACCCATATTATCGAATTCAAAGCAGGCGACACGCTGCCGATGCTGTGTCACAAAATTTATAATGACAGCAGCTATTACATCGAAGTGGCCCGAGCCAACAATTTAATCAGTGCCCGGCAGATTAAACCCGGTACCAAACTCTACTTTCCTCCTTTAATTTAAACATCAGGTTTATTATGGCTATCTCTCCTTCAGACAAGATTACCGGCGTAACCACCTACACCATTAGCGTGGGTGGTAAAGCCATCGACAGTTCAATTGGCATTGTCGCCATTCATGTTGACTATAAAATAAATCATATTGCCACCGCAGAGATCACCATTAGCGATGGTGATATGGCCTCTCAATGCTTTGATGTCAGCGATGCCGACACCTTTAAACCAGGGGCCGCCATTTCCATTTCTGCTGGCTATGCCGGTGATGAAAACACTATTTTCGAAGGCATTATTATCAGCCATGGCATAGAGATCACGGCAGATAACAGCACCTTTCTGAATGTGGTTTGCAAAGACAAGGCGATTGCGCTGACGATTGCGCGGCATAGCCAGTGTTTTCTCGCGCAGTCTGATAGCGCGATCATTAGCAGCCTGATTAACAAACATGCTGGCATCACCAGTACGGTCGGTAATATCAGCGAAACCCATCCTGAACTCGTGCAGTTTAACAGCACCGACTGGGATTTCATTCTGACCCGCGCAGAGGCCAATGGCTTCGTGGTCACCAATCAGTCCAACAACATCACCGTCAATAAACCTTCCGTCAGCGGATCGGCGGCCCTTGTCGTGACCTATGGCACAGATTTAATGACGTTCTCTGCAAAGGTGGATGCAAGAAACCAGCTGACTAGCGTCACGGCAACCTCATGGGATCCCACGACACAACAAATGCTGACCAGCAGCGGAGCGGCTCAGTCCATCTCAGGGCAAGGTAATTTCACCAGCAGTGACTTATCCGGGGTGCTGAATATTAGCGATTACTCGCTGCAAACCGCCTCCACGGTGAGTTCAGATTCTCTGACCAACTGGGCCAACGGACAACAGGTTAAAGCCATGCTGAGTAAAGTGCGGGGCAGCGTCACCTTTCAGGGAAATGCCAGCGCGCAAATTGACAGCCTGCTGCAACTGGCGGGCGTTGGCGAACGCTATAATGGCTCGCATTATGTCGGCGGTATTCACCACAGTATTGAAAAAGGCCAGTGGGTCACCACGGCCGAGCTGGGTATGTCGCCGATGTGGTCAGCGGAACATCGTGATATCGGTGCCCCGCCGGCCTCAGGCTACCTGCCAGCGGTAGATGGTTTACAAATTGGTGTGGTAACAAAACTCGATGGCGATCCGGAATCGAATTATCGCATTCAAATACAGATACCCACGCTGAATAGCGAAGCCAACTTAATCTGGGCACGCCTGGCGACTTACTACGCCTCTGCGGGCTGCGGTAATTTCTTTATTCCTGAAGTGGGCGATGAAGTGGTGGTTGGCTGTCTCAATCAGGATCTCAGTACCCCTATTGTGCTCGGCTCGCTCTACAGCAGTAAGAACAAAATGCCGGTAGAGCTGACGGCGGAAAACTATGCCAAAACCCTCGTCACCAAAAGCCAAATGAAAGTCATTTTCGATGATCAAAACAGCGTGATGACGCTGAAAACGCCCGCCGGCAACTCGATTGTCATTAGCGATAAAGATAAGTCTATTACGCTGGCCGATCAAAACAGCAATACGATAAGTATGGGCACCGATGGCATTGCTATTACCAGTAATAAAAACATTACGATCTCGGCCAAAAATTCCGTGAAGATTTCTTCCACCAGCGACACGACGATTAATGCCACCGGTGACGCAAAAATTTCTGGCCTCAATGTTTCAGCCCAGGCCAACACAGGAATTACGCTAAAAGGCAATGCTACTGCCGAATTATCCTGTTCAGGGATCACCACCGTCAAAGGCGCCCTGGTTAAGATTAATTAACAATTAGCGGAGCAGATTTATGCCGTTTGCAGCAAGAATTACAGATTTACAAATGTGCCCGATGGCCACACCGGGCCTGCCGCCCATTCCGCACGTTGGCGGCCCCGTCATCGGACCTGGGGTTCCAACCGTCCTCATTGGCAGTTTACCCGCAGCCGTTCTTGGCGATAGCTGCGTCTGCGTCGGGCCCCCTTCCACCATTGTGAAAGGTTCAGCGACGGTGATGATTGGCGGCAAGCCTGCGGCGCGGATGGGTGACAGCACCAGCCACGGGGGAACTATCACTTTGGGATGTCCGACGGTAATCATTGGCGGCTAAGCACGTGAAGCGAGGATTGCGTGATATCTATGGCTAACGACAACGCATTTTTAGGCACCGGCTGGGCATTTCCGCCCAGCTTTACCGGGGCAAACCATCAGGCCGTGATGAGCTCTGATCTTCAGGATATTGAGCAGAGCCTGATTATCCTGCTATCAACTACCCCCGGAGAGCGGCCAATGGTGCCTGATTTTGGCTGCCGGATTAACCAGTTTGTGTTTGAAGAACTCACCCAGACGGTATTGACCCAGCTGGAGTCGGAGATCCGTTATGCCATTATCTTTTTCGAATCGCGCATTAACGTCGAGGACATTCATTTCGTACCCGAGCCGCTCTCCGGAAAATTGCTTATTCAGATTGATTACCACGTCATCACCATCAATACGCGCAGCAATATGGTGTATCCATTTTATTTAAGCGAGGGCACGTTGATATCGCCGCAGCTGCTTCCGCTTGCTGAAGAGTGGGATCTGACCTGATGACCTCACGGCAGCAGCGGCAGGATGAGGCAATTAGCTCATCCCTGTTCAGCCCGCACGAACTCAGCTTTGCACAGCTGGTTGCCTGGGCACAGCAGTTCGCTCAACAGCTCCCTTTCCGAAACTTGCAGGATCGGGTTGAGGGAAACTGGGGCGACTTATTCCGTAACAGTGAAATTGTGGTCTGCGCCGCGATAGCCACCAGCGATACAAAACAGTTTCAGGCGCAGTTCAAGCAGGCACAGAGCCAGGGCGAAGAGGTTACCGTCGAGTTTTTACTGACTCTGCTAAAGCGCCTACAGGAGTGGTATCTGCACCTGCCCGGCACGCCGGAAACCGCGTATCAGTTTAAATATTATTTGCTTCATGAATATCAGTATCACCTGTCGCTGCCGCTCCGGCTGGTGATTACCCGCCTGCCCGAGCAGTTCCGCCACAGCGTGCAGGCGCTGGATCCGCTATGGAATCTCGACCAACAAACGGTCGATACCGCCTCTGCGGTGCTGCAGCACAGCAGTTTTGCCGAACAAATGCGCCACTGTTTTGCCAAAATAATCTACGTCATCGAACAAATAAAACAGCAGAGCCGGGAGGTCATGCAGGCTGCGTTATCCCACCAGGAAAACGGCCCGCAGCAGGCCCTCTATTTTGCCTTCCTGAAGCTGTTTGAGCGTGCGCAGCAAAGCCTCAATCAGTTCACGGAAAAACATCTCCAGTTTTACTATCAGCAGGTGCTGCAACAGCATAAGCAAGAGACGCCCGATAATTCGGTGTACCTGAAACTCTCATTAAACAACCAGACCACGGAGACTATCCAGTTTGAGCGAGGAGCCGGGTTTAGCCCGGGTGACGACCCGGACTTTAATCCGATCGTTTACCGTAGCCGTTATCCCATTGAGGTGACGGATGCCGAGGTTTCGCAAATCCTCAACCTCACCCTCCAGCGCGATCCGCTGGTTTCACCGGAAAAAGAGTCCGGTCTGGTTTGTGGCGTCAGCGGGCAACAGGTGCTGATAAAGGCTGACGCCACCGGCGATGATTTCCCCGCACAGCAGCAATTTAATCTCTTCAACAGTAAATACAAAACGGAAGAAAGCATCCAGCCGATGGGGATGATTATTACCGATCCTGTCTTTTCGATGCAGCAAGGCAACCGCAGCATTGAGATCGTATTTCATCTTAAAGAGGTGAAATCAGGCATTGTGGCGCAGGAGCTGCTGGCCATTGACGACAATGAGAAAACCGTGGCCGCATTAACCCGGATCTTTTCTCAATTGCTCATCACCCATGCCCATTTGTTTGAAGACTGGGCGGTCAGAATCAAGGCCAGTCAGTTAGCCAGCCAACTCAGCCCGGAACAGCTCAATCAGTTTCGACAGTTAAGACAGTCGCAGCGCGTCTGGGCTGCCTATAAATTATTTTATCTGCAGCTGCTCCAGTTTATTGGCTCCGCGTCAGCTCAGGAGTTGGAGTATGGCTTAGCTAAATCAGACCTGCTGTTTCGCGTCACTGGGCAAAAAATCAATCGCCGCTGTCTTTATACGGTTCCATGGCTGAATGCAGCTGAGATTGAGGGGATCCTCACTTCCCTGACCCCGCTGCTGGCAGAAGAGCCCAGCGCTTTCACCACTATCAAAGAATTACTCAGCCACTCATCGACGGCAGCTTTTTATCAGCTTTTCCAGGGTGTTTTCCAGATTGAAGCCTCAACCGAAACCGGCTGGCAAACGCTTGAAAATGTGGAAATCCACCCCTGCGCTGCCCATGAATGCCAGGTTGGTTTTAAGGTGAAATGTCATGTGGACAGCGGCTTTGCCCCTGTCACTTCTGTTTCTCCCCATCTGCCGCACAGTGCCTCTTTAAGAGTCACGCTGAAGCGACAGAGTCATTGTTTCCCTTACGCCATTTTCCGCGATTTTGAAATATCAAAACTCACCGTGGCAACACAGGTGAGAGGGGTGACGCAAATGCAGCTGTTTAACCCCGAGGGACAGGTTGATTCCTCTCAGCCCTTTTACTTATTTGGCTCTCAGCCCTACCTAGATGCTTATATGGTGATTGCCAGTGAAGAGATCGCCAGAAAATCCGTTAAGCATCTGGCGCTGCATCTGGACTGGGGCAACCTGCCACGCGGATCGGATGGCTTTAAGCAGCACTATGCGCAATACCCCTGGCACTACAGCAACGCCAGTTTTCAGATGGCCGCAGAAGTGCTGGATAATGGGCAATGGGTTGAATTTGGCCCTGCTCGTCTGGCCTTATTTACCCCGGCCAGCGGCATCCTCCGCCAACACAGGCATCTGCATTTTTCGAATATCAAAAATTGCTACACGCCCATTACTCAGCCGTGGCCAAAAACGCCCTACAGTAATCAGTCAGGCTTACGCAACGGACTATTCAAATTAAAACTCACTGGCCCGGAGCATGCGTTTGGGCATAAAGAATATGTCACCTTGCTGAGCGATACGCTCACTTATAACGCGACCAAAAAACATAAAAAAACGCTGCCGAATCCGCCTTACACACCATTGGTCACGCGTATGTCGCTCGACTATTCGGCGGAATCGACCATTGATTTAATGCTCATCGACGGCCACAGCCAGAGCGAGATTATTCATCTGCATCCTTTTGGCACTAACGTTATTTATCCACCCGGTCAAATACGCCAGCTCGCGCGGCCACGATTCTTCCCGGACTACAAGGAGGACAGCCACTGCTTTATCGGGATCACGGCGACTGAGCTTTCGGGGTATTTAAATATTTTCTTTGTCTTTGGCGGCAGTTCAAAGCTGCTGGTGCCCTACCCGTCAATGTCATACAGCTGGTATTACCTGGTCGATAACGACTGGCATGAGCTTAATCCTCATCAGATTATCCATGATACAACCCTCAATTTTCTCACCACCGGGATTGTCACCCTGGATCTTCCTGAAGAGATCAACACCGAACATAGCGTGATGCCATCCGGCCTGTTCTGGCTGCGGGTGAGCACCAATAAAGGAATTGGTCGCTATCCTGACTGCCTGCATGTCGCCACACACGTGGTCAAAGTCAGCGGAAAAGGCCTTCCTCTTGCCAACGATGGCGTCACACCAAAGTTATTTTCTGCCTGGCGCAGCACACCCAGAAAACCCAATCTGGCCGCCATTGCGCAGTTAAATGCGATGATCAAAATTCCTGAGACTGAAAGCGACCAGCACTTTCAGATGCGGGTCAGTGAAAACCTGCGCCACAAAGGCAAAGCCTTAACGCCGTGGGATTACGAACATCTTATTCTGGAGAATTTCCCGGAAGTCGGCGCGGTTTACTGCTTTCCGACGCGTACTTTTTATTCTCACAGCAAAGTACCCGGCCGGGTGTTAATTATCGTGACGCCGGTTAATACCCAGTGCGATCACTCGCTGTGTTCGCCCAAACAGTTAGATTCCTCCTATTTGCTCAGCATCCGGCGTTTTTTGCTGGCCGTCTCTCGCCCGCATGTCCAAATTGAAGTCCGCAATCCGGGCTATGAGAAAATCCAAATCCGCTGCAAAGTCGCCTTTAAAGAGGGAGTCAGTCACGGCCCCGCATTACGCAGACTGGAATATGTCATTAAGTCGCAGCTCTGCCCCTGGGAGCCAGATACCCTCAATACGGGGCCTGGATTTAGCTTATCGCTTGAGAAACTCAGTGCCTTTATTCTCCGACAGCCAAACGTGGTGAAAGTCAGCGCATTATCGGCGCTGAAAATCAGCATTGATGAAAAGACGGAGTACAGCCTCCAGGACAGCGCCGCCACCCACCAGCCGATTAGCGCTGCTTTTCCCTGGTATTTATTGATCCCTGCCGAACATCATTCCATTCAGATTTCACCGGATAACCTCACTCATCAGCCCGTGATGGTTGGCATCGGTGAACTGATGATCGGGGAGCAGTTTATCGTCAGCACTTCAGCAACGTCGAACCCAGAAGGCGAAAACAATAATGGCTAAACGCAATCGCAGCACGCTCAAAAATTATTTCCGTCATGGGACCATGCCGACCGCCGAGCATTTTTCAGATTTAATTGACTCCTGCGTCAATCAGAATGACGAAGGGTTTATCAAGCCGCCGGAAACGGGTCTTCAGCTCAGAGCCCTGGATCAGGAGCATTTACTGAGCTTCTATCAGCAAAATAGCCCTGATACCCCGCTGTGGCATGTAGGATTTGCCCCGCAGAGTATTAACCTGCACGTTTTCGCCAATCCGGAAGCGGATATCACTGAAGATAATCCGGACAGCAGCGGGGTTTTACAGGCGGTCAATCTGTCGATGACGCCAACAGGGCATGTCGGCGTGAACACTGCGAATCCGACGCAGACCCTCGACGTCAACGGCACAATAGCCTCTCAGGGGAGAATGGGCGGCGTGCTGCTGACGGCACCGATCCCCGCCGATGGCGAATGGCACGATATCACCCCGGAACTGCAAGGCTGCCATATGTTTGAGGTGGTTGCAGGAACAGGGATCCGCTACAGCGGGCGCTATGCGCTTGTTCACGCCGTCGCGATTAATACCTGTGCGCCCAATAAACAATGGTGGCAGTGGGGAGATAAAAACCCTATTCGCATCACCCAGGCCTACTTCCACTCTTCCGCTGACAAAATTCAGCTACGCTGGCGCCAAAGCAACCATAAAGGCACGGTGCGCCCTTACGCATTGCAAATTCGCACCAATACCGCCTTTGGCGCTGACCAGACGATCCAATATCATCTGACGCAGTTATGGAATGATCCCTTTATGCAGCAGTGCCAGCCTGCGGTTGCGGGGGAACAGGCTCAATAATGTCGAAGACTATTTTAAAAAAGCAGCATGACGCTAACCCAAATAGTTTTGCGCATCTCTATCAGCTTGGCCTGACTTATATTCAGCAGCTAAGTGGTCGCATCTGGACAGATTACAATCCTCACGATCCGGGGATGACTATCCTCGAGCAGGTTTGTTACGCCCTGACCGATCTCATCTATCGCTGTGAGTTCGCCGTCGCCGATTATCTCAGTGAAAGCTCCGGGCATATTGATTATCGGGCGCACGGCCTGGCCTTAGCGCAGGACATTCTGCCCTCTTACCCGCAGCAGCCCGAAGAGTATGAAACATGGCTGCTCACCCGGCTGCCGGAGCTCGACAAAGTGTGGTTGCGCTGGAGTGAGGACGCTCCGCAGCTGGGGATTTACCAAATCAATGCCCAGCTCAATCACTTTTACGCCCTGAGCCAGCAGCGCTCGGATCCCGGTAATCGCTGGATTTACACGCAGCAGCATGCCGCCATCAGGCGCATTCGCCACGAGTTTCATCGCGTCCGGGCGGTTGGGGAAGACCTGGCCGCCGTTGAATTAACCGGGCAACATCCTCTGACGCTCAGCGCAACCATCCACATTAGCGATGACGTCACCGATGTCACCTGGCTTGCGGCCAACATCTATCACCGGATCGGCCTGTGGCTGGAGGCGAATACGCAAATCACGCCGGCCTCAGTGGTGAAGGAATCACTGCTCGCGGAGGACGGGATCCTGCAAATCGATCGCCTGCAGTTTAGCCGCTATCCTGACGAAGCCGATGACCGTGAGCCTGCGCCCATTGACGAGATTGCCCCATATTCCTATTTGACGCTGCCGGAAATATCGGCCAGCTCTGGCCTTGAAATCATCCAGTTTCAGCATCCCGTTGACATTGACCATGCCGACCTGACGATACAGATAGAGCAGATCCAATATCAGCGGCGTACCACGCAGCTAAAAACCGTCACCCCACCGACGCTGCCCGTAGGGCAATATTTTGAGTTCAGTCGCTATCAGTCGATACAGGCTCATTTTCCAAGAAACTACCATTTAGCGCCTGGAACACCGAACCAGTATCACCCGCAGCAGCAGGCTCAACGCCATCAGCTGCGCAGTTATTTACTGCTGTTTGACCAGCTGATGGCTAATTTCTGTGACGACATCGCCGGGCTGAACAAGCTGTACTCGCTGTCGCTGAGCCCCGAGGCGAGCTATCACACGCATCCGCTTCAGGAGGATGAGTTTTATAATATCGCCCGCCATTATCCGGATAACGCGAGTACGACGCTGGATCGGCTGCGCGAACAGTTTGATGATTATCCGCAGAGAAAAAATCGCCTCTTTAATTACCTGCTTGCCCTCTACGGCGAGCGCTTTCCGGAATGGCTACACCGCCAGTTCAACCCCTATTTTTCCGCCACTACGCTGGAAAAACAGCTGCTCAAATATAAACAAGTCTTCATCCTGAAAATCGTCACCATGACTAACGGCCGGGGGATTGGGGATAATTTGCTTCAGCCAGCGCAACAGGGAGGCTATAGCCAACGCCTGGCGCTGCTGTTAGGCATCCTGCCAAAACCCCACTCCTCGCGCCGCTATGCGCAGACCATCAGTGACCAGACGCTAAAGCTGGTGTCAGATCAGGATTTTGTTCTCAGCAACGCAGGCAGAAAAGCGCTATGGCTGATGTCGCCAGAAACCGTGGCGAATATGCAGCCGGTGGAGGACAACCGCTTAGAGGAAAATCTGAGTGAAAATAAAATTCCATACCAACTGTTAGCCTTTCCCTTATTCAATCAGCAAACGCTGCCTGAAGTGTTGTTGCAGTCAGGGATGGATAACCGTAGATATCGCCTGATCCGGCGCACTGAGCACGATGACTATCAGCTGTTTTTTAAGGTCGATGGTGAAAACATCCGCCAGTGGTTTCATCTTGCCAGCCACGCCAGCCGGCAAAAACTCGTCAGTCTTTGCCACCAGCTGCAGCGCTGGCTGATCCAGCTAAACCTGAACAGCGAAGGGCTTTATGTGGTTGAGCCGATCTTACTGCGCAGCGCCGACAACAGCGCCACGCTGGAAAACGATGCCAACCGGGTGACGATTATCCTGCCGGGTTATACCGCGCGCTTCAGCAACAGCAGATTCCGCGAGCAGGTTGAGCAGTTAATCATTGATAACAGTCCGGCCCATCTGCTGACACAGTGTCTGTGGCTCAGCTTCTCCGCTTTCGACCAGTTTGAAACCCTGTACGGTCAATGGCGGCAGGCGAAATCCAGCGCGCTGCATCATAAAGAGCACCAGCCGGAATGCGATGGTTATGCCCGGCGGCTGTCTGCACTGCTTCAGTCTCAGGCGGATCTGCCTGATAAGGTGCGCGTCCTGTGACTTCATTACACAAAATCAACCAGGCGCATCTGGAATTCGACTTCAACGGGTTTGCTGATGCCGAAGCCTTTGAATCTCAGGCCGCCCGGTGGGTCACTCAGCATCTGCTGCCGGTGGTTGAAACGGTGTTTGACGAAGTCTGTCCTGAGCATCAAACCCTGGTGATTGATACGCTGACGATCGACCTGGGCAGCCTCAGTGCCAAAACGTTTTACACCCAGGCGCCAGAAAAACTCAAACGTCTGTTGCAGGAAAGACTGCGCACGCAGCTGCAAATCGCAACACGCAAACTGAGCGATACAGAATCGCCAGAAATGACGGTATTGAGCCAACAACAGCAGCGCTGGAAAGTCCTCTGGCAATTTCTCAGCACCGGTCTGCTTCCTTGGTCCGTACCCGGCGAACAGCCGCTTGAAGCGCTCGGTTTAACAGAAATGTTGACCGAGCATGCCGATCAATTGGCCCGCGCGCTCGATCATGCCCGTTATCCTGAGCAAATATTACGCCGGTTGATCGAGCAGTTCCCGGCCACTCAACTGGTGGCCTTATTTCCGTCGTTAACTTCAGCGCAACAGTGGCAAATAATGTTGCTGCTGTTAGCGCAGCCCAAAAGCGACAGCGCTGAATTAGCAGGCCTGCTGACCCACGCCTGGCTCACCCGTTTCACACAGCTATTGGCGCAGCACAATCTGGCCCCGCTTCGCCCTCACTGGCAAAAGATTATCGATCGGTTTGCACAACCTCTGATTAAGGCACTTTATCAGCGCTATAACGACAGCCAGCTTCCCGGTTACCTGCTGCGGGAACTCACCGAGGATGAACGCCTGCTGCTGCTTGGCGTTTTAGCACCGCAGGAATATCCCTTCCTGAAAGCGGTCCTGCGCACACCGGCGCTTTGGCAAATGAATGATCCGCCCGATATAAATTCATCTGAGGAGCACAGCAAGCTTCTGCCTCAGGGACAGATCCACCAGCAGCTGTGGCTGTTCACGCTTCAGTATTTGCTGGTGGATCGGGGAAGCGCGTTTAACCGCCAAAGCTATATGACGGGGCTGGTTATCCGGATGGCAAACTCACAAAACCAGACGGCTGAAGACCTGCTGGCATCGCTGATTGCTGCCCTCGACAGCACCGCCATCGACAGTACGCTGCGAGGGCAACTACTGGATTTGCTTTATACCATCCAGCCTGTCATTACCTCGTCGGCTCCAGAAACGCCGAACGTATCCGCTCAGGTTATTCCCCCGCAGGACGCAGAATCGCCTGCCAGCGAGGAGCAACTCCTTCATCTTAACGAGCTGGTACTGGCGCTCTGTTCCGGCCCGGAAAGTCAGCTCATTCGCTACTGGCCGCGCGATAATCAGCCCTTTGCGGCCCTGCTGCGCTGGTGTGGTCAACTGGACTATATTCGCCGTCACTGGTCTGAAACTTACTCAACTAAAATCCTGCTGGCACTGGCCGAAGTGCTGGAACCTGCTGCCACGCGGCTTATCCGCCGACGGGTCGTGGACATGGACCGCGCGACGGTCTCTCAGCTGTGGAGATGGACCTTTGCTTTTCTGATTGTGGAAAACAGCAGCGGAACATGGAATGGCAAAAACTATCTCCATTATCTGTACCAGCAGAACTCCGCCTGGCACCAAATCTCTTATCCAAAGCTGCATCAGTCCTCGCTGTCGTCATCGCTGGTAAGTGGACTCAATGCCAATCAACTGGCTGATATTGAAAACATCATCAGTACGCTGAAAAGTGCCGACAGCAGCCAGTGGAAGCGTCACCTAAAGCTTTGGCAGCGTGATTACGGCAGAGCGCTGCCGCTGATTATTGCCGATAGTGGACGCTCAGACTCAGTCATAAAACGCTGGGTCGCCCATTTCGATGATTCAGCGCTGTCGACGTTGACCGCCATTATGAGTCCGCAAGCCGCAGAGACCGTGCATGAGATCATCAGCGAGCAGCAAACCCTGGGCGTGATCACTCACCAGACCACCAGCAACGCCAGAAACGCCCTGTGGGAGCTGACTCTGCATTACCTGATTGGCCGTCGGGGCAGTGAATTCAACCAGTATCAATATCTGCTGAACATCACCGAACAGCTGTCTGCGCGCTACCAGGTTAAAACGGAAGTTCTGATCCAGCAGTGGCTAAGCCTCAGCGACAGCCGTTTCTTATGGCGGCAAAAGCTTGTCGATCTTGTCGACTCGAGCCAACAACCTTCGCTCAGCGCGCCTCAACTGCTGGCGTCGCTGCAATCCGCCAGCGCCACATCAGCGCTGGGCCAGCAGCAGACCGCTCTCTTGCACCACTATGCTGCAAGTGATCCGCAGAAGATGGCCGCGCAGCTACAGGCCTGGGATACGCAACAGCTGGCGCGCATGCTGACGGTCATCCAGCCGCGGCTGAGCGGACGCACCCTCGCCCTGCTGCCATTGCTGTTAACCCTTATTCGTCACTTTAAGCTGGATCCCCACTGGTTTTACCCGTTGCTGTTGAGTCGTGACTGTCCGACAACGCCGGAGAAGTGGTTGCAGATTTTGATGAGACAGTCCGGCAGCGGAAGCACCATGCCAGACCCGGTTCGCTTCGCTCAGCTACGCCAGTTAGTTCTCAGCAGCCGCGCTGTTCATCAACCTCAGGCCGAACGGCTGCGCTGGTTGTACAGCCTGACTCCGCAAGCACAACTTTTGCAAACGCTGCGGCTGTGGCTGGAAGGAACTGCTCCTGCGCCTGAGCAGGGGTTGCTAATCGGCCTGTTGAGCCACGCCAGGCGGCAGGAGTTACTTCCATGGCTACAGAGAATCTTAACCAACCCGCGCGCTATGCAGCGCTGGCTCGAAGCCCTGTCGCCAGAAACTCATCAGGCAATTTTGCTGCCGACATTAACCAGCTCAACCCTCGCCCTGCTGGCGCTACGCCGTGCCTTTTGCCAGCTGTTTGACTCGCAGAAACAGGGTGAACAGCTGTTCTGGCAAACGCTTTATCGCCAGCACTGGATTGGAGGGGCAACCCTGAGCGGTAATGCGTTGATGCAGAATGTGCTGACCGAGCTAAATCAGCTTTGGCTGGCCCACAGCTGGCAGGCCAAAGCATCACCCGACCCGTCGGTGGCCGGTTTCATCACGCTGCTGCTGCCAGCAATCTCTTCTTCATCGCAGCGAAAAGCTCTGGAGCACATTGCGAATCAGGCTGACTCCCGCCAGCCCGTCAAACAGGCGTGGGCAGAATATTTAAATCACCAACAACCCGAAATTAAACAGCTAACAGAGGCGATTGAAATGCAGAACAAGGACGTGAACAAAAGCGAAGGTATTCTCTGGAAAAACCCGCAGGATGCAGCCGAAGGCATCGGTGAGCCCGTCACGATTCATAATGCGGGATTAGTTATCGCGTCAGTCTATATCCCGATGCTATTTCAGCGATTAAAGCTTACCGACGGAAGGATATTTGTCGATGACAGTGCTCAACATCAGGCGCTGTTCTGCCTGCAGTGGATGACCAACCACAGCAACAGCGCGCCGGAATATCAGCTTCTGCTGAATAAAGTGTTGTGCGGCGTTCCTTCCGCCAGCGCTATTCCCCAACAGATTGCTTTACCCGTGGGGGCAGAAAGCCTGATCGACGCCTTACTGACGGCGATCATTGCCCACTGGAGAGTGCTGGGAAATTCCAGCATTAGCGCGCTGCAGTCCACCTTTTTTCAGCGCGAAGGGCAGCTCACTGAAACGCCTGAACACTGGCAGCTGAATATTGTCCCCGGCACGTTCGACATGCTGCTCGACCGTCTGCCCTGGAGTTTTCAGACCATTAAATACCCATGGATGGATAAACCCCTTTTTGTCACCTGGCGCTAAGGACGAAAACAATGATCGATACTGGTTTCAGTCTGTTATCACTGATGCGTAAACCACCGCTACGCTCCGCCCTGCATATTATCGGCTGGGTGGTGTGCGGCGCCCTGATTGGCAGTATTCCAACGTCGGGTTACACCAGCCAGAGCAACACGGCGGAGCAGGCGGCAGCGCTTAAAACCTGCAGCCTACAGTTAACGCCCAGCGATAATCGCTATCTGGGCAGAGTGATCCAGACTCAGCTGGCTTCCCTTTACCAGAACAACAGCGATTTTCAGGCGCAGCTGAAAAACGGTCGCCTGCTTAGCGATGGTATCGTTGGCCCGGCCACTCGCTACTGGCTGGATTATTTTTGCGGTGAGTTTGCGTTCACCACACCCCAGACGTCGACCAACCAGCACCAGGTTTTTATCGAATCTCTGTTAATTGAGCTAAGCCGCGCCGCCCAGCTTAATGCCCTGTTTCCCACGTGGCGTACGGCAATTAAACCCGCAGAGCTGCTGCATTTAACCTCACCCGCGATAGTGCAAAAACTCGCAGGTGGTGCCGCCAGCGGCAATCAGGGTTCGACTGCCCCAACGCCTGCACCGCAAATTCCCGACAGCGATACCGCGCCTTATTACTATCAGCTAACCGAGGAGAATATCGCCAGTTTGACGCAGCGTCAGGCTCTGCTGGATACGCTGGCGAAACTAGAAAAGCAGCAGTTCGATCAGCGCAGCCAGCTTTATAATCAGCTCAGCGATTTATTTACCCAGCTGCAAAAACCGGATGCCCCTCTGCCGAATATCGACAGCCTGATCGACTCTTATTCTATTGAAGATGCGCATCCCAGCAGCAGTGCAACGACCAGCACCAGCACCAGCACCAGCACCAGCACCAGCACCAATCAAATCACAAACAGTGATGGGACTAATACCAATACCACAACTCAAAATCCTGATGATAAACCTGCCGCCATTCCTGAGCCCTCAACGCAGGTGATTGAAACCAGTACGCAAAGCGACACGCAAATGACTGCGCCACAGATAGTCTGGCAGCTAAACGCGGAAGCACTGCACAACACGCTGAAACAGCTGGGGATCACCGCTCTGACGAAAACCGAGCTAAAAGCGCTGACGCCTTTGCAGAATGAAGTTTTCCCCAGCCTCTATTTATTACAAATGGCGGTGAATGAAACCGGCATTTCACCTGAGGAGATGCAGAGCAAAGGCGTGTTTGCACTGGCCCGAAAAGGCGGACTGAGCCCCAGCCACGCAGTCCCGATGCAGTGGGAAGCGCCTCCGGATTGCGGGTGTCAGGACAGCACTAAGTCGATTTTTAACGTCGGGACTTTCTATGGTTTTTACCCTTACTGGGAGCATCCGGAAAAAGGGCAAACCATCGATTTCAGCCGCCTGGATCGCGTCGGCTACATTGGCGCAGTAATGAAACCGGAAGGGATCGGCAGTACGCTGACCTTGCCGCAAAACTGGCTGCCCGAGCAAAAATTTAGCCAGTTTATTCAGACCACTCACCGCTATCGCACTAAGCTCGACCTGGTGGTCACCACGCCAAGAGATCTGTCTCGGGATCAGCTCACCGCGCTGTTTACCGACGAGATGGTGAAAAACCTGGTACAGGCCACCACCACGCCTATGGATAAGTATCTGATTAACAGCGTCAAACCGATCATTAGCTTCGGGTTCGAAGATGTTCCCACAATGGCCGACGGCATTACCCTGGATATCGATCTTTCCATCCTCAACACCCAGGAAAGCCAACAGGCGTTGTTCTCGTTCCTCGACAAGCTGAAGATTGCGCTCCGCCAAAGTTATAAGCGCCAGGCCGTCCCCAGCGATTTAGATTATCCGGTCAGCAGCAGCGATAAATATTACCTGAATGTGGTGGTGCCAATTAAAGACGTGGTGGTAGGAAAAGAGAATTTCTACAGCTTCAATAACCTCAATACGCTGTCCCAGAGTACCAATCTGCTGATTGTCCGGCCGGGTTCACCGGAAGCGAGTGATAAAGCGGATGATGAACTGGCGCAGATAAAAAATTTGCAGCAGTGGCTAAGCAATCAGCCAAATCAGCAGGCCGTTCAACAGGTTTACAAACGCCTGGTGCCCGTACTGATCACCGAGGATAACCGCGAGGCCGCTACCCTGCCGCAGTTGGTCAATCTTTCGAGCTGGAGCTTTTTGGGAGCCGCCTACTGGCCGCTGCCGTTAAGCGACATCAACGAAAAGCTGATTGATAAAACCTTCTTCCCGGAGGCTACGCAATACCCGCCACTGCTTAACCGGGCCATCAATAGCGTCAACGGCCTGTTGAACTGGATCTGTATTCATCGCTGGGAGATCAGGGCAGGATTATTTGTGTCGTTTATGTTTATTTTTGTGTTCCTGGCAATCTGTATCTGGTCATTCCCGCTGAGAAAATACCTGAGCCGCGTTCCATTTGTGGCCCTGACTTCACTCTCCATCTGCGGCCTGATGCTGGTATTTGTCGCCGACCCGATATTTAAGGATTATCAGGGCCCGATTCTGCTGGTCTTTATGATCGCGATTGGCTGGATATTGTTTGCGGTGCGGATGGTACGGAAAGAGGGGGATAAGCCTTAGTTATTTAAAGCAGTGGATTGTAACCGGCGTGATTTATATCTCATGTCAGTTACAATCTGTTGTCTTTGTGCATTTAAAAGGAAACTCCAGGTTTTACAAAAAAAAGGCAGAAGTCGTTTCGACTGTAGTATGTTATAAGAAAAGCTTAGCAATATCACGATGTCTTTATGAGACCACACATCCCTGATGTTATCACCCCCCCCACAAAAATCGTTCATTATATATAACCTTTGCCATCATCGACACCACCATGTTTAACATTAACCTTGACATGCCAGGTATTTTGAAATTGCATTGCTAGTGCGGTACATGAATTACATGTTGCCCTGTCTGTAAACAAATTTATATTACCATTAGTCTCATAATGTGGTATTCCACGGCGTTTTAAGTCTTTGCTTATCATTTGACTAAGATCCTCAAAAATAGCCACTTCTGAATCAAGGCTCCTTTCATGATTATCCACGAACGTCTCAAAATGTTGTTCTTTATAATCTGTTGAAACAACCTGATGCGCTTCAAAGCCTTGTTGCGCTGGTGCGATCAATTTACTGTTGACTGCATATTTACCACTACGCCCAGCATAGCTACCTGAATAATTTAAAGTAAAGGGACGTCCAGCTCTAATAAAATCAACCGCAATATCATAGTACAATGTCGCATAATTACGTTTGCTTGTTGCCTCTCCATCAAGTACCTCAGCAACGTGAGATTGATGATAATCAGAGACACCTGATTGATAACTAACAGAGCTTAATGGTTCTAAATGTAAATTATTGGCATGAAAAAAAATCAAATCATGATCAAAACGGGACGGCACATCCTTCCAAGAGTATTCACCATTTTGCCATCGAAGTTGTTCGCTTTCATCTAATGAATTATAAATACTAATGAGTTTATTTTTGGTGTCCTCCACATCTCCCCTTGTCCTTTTACCAAATGCAGGGTACCCCTGATGACTATATCTCTCGAGTTGATCGACATAACCAACAACACTATTCAAAAAAAACTCTACAGTGACTTTTCTTTGTGTCACATGATTATCATCCATTTTGGATTGGTGCTGTGCATAACTTTTTGATTTCGAGCGATTATCAATAAAACAAGTTCCTTGTTTTATTTCTCTTTTATGGCGGTTAGCTAAGTTAGCAATAGCTATATTGTTACCACCTACTTTTTTCGTCTCTTGAGAATACATACCCCACCCGGTTAAATTAATAAAAATTAGCTTCCATAGATGCTTCAAACAGGTCTAAAGAAACTATCCAATAACTACCAAGCCTTTATACCCGTAATCCAAGAAGCAAGGTGGCCTGTACCAATTCTGCCATCACCACCAGAATGATCATTATCTTTCCCACCTTTCCCGCCTTTGTCACCACCACCACCTTGATTATGATGGTTCTTTTTAGTGCTTTTCTCCTTCTTAGGCTTCGGATTATTTCTTGCCCATTCAATCAGCTCGTTAACACAGTCCTGAATCCTACCCATAGTATCACCCTGAGTTCCACTATCACTTCCCCCTCGTCCATGAGCATAAACTTGCTCTCCATGCCCTAACAGATCCATTGTACGCACTACCCTTCTAGGAATTTCATAGATTGTATAACCTGAATTAATGAATGCTGTAATCACTCTTTGCGCTTGATCACGACTGTACTGATTTATTACCGTCCAGTTTCTCTCTGCGATATCTCTGGCTAATTGAACTACGTTGTTGTTATCAACTCTATACATTGTACTGTTTGCGTTATCTCGCAACTTCCGCTGTCTGATAGCATCAGGACGATTATCATCAAGGCCAACACATTGCTTGATATTATTCATTTTCTGAATAGTTGATCTTATCTGTACTCTACTATTGTTAACTTTAGCCTTCTCTTCATTCGAATACATATTTTTATCCTTTTGATTTAATTTTATTAACTGCAGCATCTCTACTTTCTATAACCTATAGAGGGATAATTAAGGCGTGGCTCTGCACCACCAATCGCTCTCCAAAATCTAACCTCCCCGCAATGCCGAAGCTCCCATGACATCCGCCTCATGTTCCAGTGAAGGGCTGTCATTCACCGCCATTCCGGCGACTGAAGTTGTCGCAGAGACACGCCCTTGTGCCTGCTGGACCACATGTCCCAGCTCGTGCGGTAAATGTTTTTCCTGGCCGGAGGCGAGGTGGATATCGCTGCCCTGGGCGTAGGCATGAGCCTGGACAGTGGCGGGTTTGGCGGAGTTATAATGCACCCGGACGTGATCCAGGTTCATACCGCTGAGATTTTCCATACCGCTTTTCAGGTTATCTGGCAGCCCGGTTTTATTTGGCTGTCTCTGTACGGTTTCACTGCGATTATCCTCCAGCATCATTGCCGATTTACGCTGTGAAACCACCCGTCGGGATGATTGCTGTCGCGCCTTTTGTTTTGCAAACATAACCCACCGTCCTCTTATTCAATTCTGAAATAGTAGTCAGCCAACGATATTTCCGCACTTCCCCAGAATGCGACGGGCATTCACTCAAAGAAAAGTTTGTTATCTTTCCTGAATTCCTGACGGATGCTGGAAATAATGTCGTCCTGATGCACCGTGCGTTCATCGCGCTGGATGGCCGTTAACGCACACTGGCGCAGCACGTTAATAATCTGTCCGCCTGCAACTTCATAGCGTTCGGCGATCTCAGGCAGATTAACGTCCGCCGCGAGCTCACAGGCGCCGTTGAAGGCGTTTTGCCAGAGCCGTAAGCGCTCCTGCGGGCCAGGAATAGTAAATTGCACCATACTCTGAAAGCGTCGGGTAAAGGCTTCATCCATGTTGGTTTTTAAGTTGGTGGCAATAATCACAGTGCCGGGAAAATCCTCAATCTTCTGCAATAAATATCCCGTCAACTGGTTGGCGTGCCGGTCATTGGAGGAGCTAACCTCGGAGCGTTTGCCAAACAGCGCGTCCCCTTCATCAAAAAACAGGATCCACTCTTTATAGCTGGCGGCCTCGAACACGCGGGACAGGTTTTTCTCCGTCTCACCAATGTATTTCGATACCACCATTGATAAATCGACGCGATAGACATCCCGCTGAGTGGCTTTGCCCAGCAGCGCCGCCGTCAGCGTTTTCCCCGTGCCCGGCGGGCCAAAAAATACCGCCCGATAGCCGGGCTTCACTTTTTTATCCAGCTGCCACTCAGTCATCAGCGTATGACCGTGTTTAAGCCAGGCGTGCAACTCTTCAATTTGCCCCATCACGTCGTCTTCAAGCACCAGATCTTTCCATTCCAGCGGAGATTCCAGCAAATGTGCCGGGAAGCTGACGCTCAGCTCAGGGCGCAGGCGCTCGCCGGTGGTGAAATAGTGCAGCCACTCTTCGTTTAAGCGATAAATCCCCGCCCATTTAGGCACACCGTCATCAACGGGTAACAGCTGTGTGACCTGTTCGGCCATCAGACGATGTTTGTTTGAGAAGAGTTCGTGAGCATAGATCCGCCATTCGGGATCGTTAGCACTAATAAGAAAGTTGAGCGTTTGCCCGGTCGGAATAAATCCGCTGAAGGCTTTGTCGCTGACGCCGCCGAATTCCGTAAAGGGTCTGTCGATCAGGCTGTTAAGACCGAAAAATATATCGAGGGTATCGGGTTTAACTCCCGGTGCCATCGCCAGCACCAAGGCCAGACGATCGAAAAGAGATAATTGCCAGTCAATAACCAGATCCGCGAAAGGCGTTCCGCTGGTTAATTCGGGTGGCGATATCTCTGACCAATGGCGTTCGTGCCCATCCTGTTTGAGATAGCTGCAAATAACCTGATTAATAACCAGCGACAGCCACGCCATTTCGCGCTGGAGCACGATGACATTATTCGCCCGCTGAGTGTTTTCGACATCTGCTTGCTGGAGCATGGCACATCCTTGCTGAGAGGTGCTTCGAAGTTAAGTCCGCTTATTCAGAATCGTTGGCAACGAACCGAGTATAGCACCTCATTCTCAGCGGTTATTTTTTTCAACCGCACCCATAAAAGTGACAACCATGTTAATCATGTGTTTTATTTTTGTGATGCAAGATCCGATTTCGCTGCACCGATTTTGTGCATCTTTTCGCCCACTCCTACGCTGATGATTCACCTGAATCACCTTTTATCGCCTGCGATAAGGGTTTTCCCCTGTCCCCGGCAACATGGCACACATCGTGCTTTGTTATTCAGGTAACACGCTGAGAGAGATTGAGAGCCAGCTGTCATCGAGGGCCCTATGAGCGATAACGCAGATCTGTTCAGAAAGATTGAATCCGCCTTCAGCCAGCTCACGCCAAGCGAGAAGCGGATCGGCTCATGGCTGTTGAGCCATAGGGAGAACATCCCTTTTGAAACGGCCGACAGCATTGCCCAGGCAACGGGCACCAGCGGCATCACCGTGGGGCGCTATCTGCGTAAGCTCGGTTACCGCAATCTGGACGATGTGAAAAACAGCTTCAAAGAAACGGCGAGTTCCCCCTATCGCCACTGGGGCGTCACCGACCGTCTCGATTCGTGGGCACAGCTTCAGCGGCAGCCCGATCGGGAAAGCCTTTCGTTACAAATGGAGCTGGAGGCCATCCGCTACGTTTACCAGCTTGCTCAGCAGGACGTATTTGCCCGCATCAGCCAGCGCATCGCCCAGGCTGACGTGGTTGTGGTGGTGGGGATCCAGTCCACTCGCGGTATTGCGACGACTTTTTTCAGCCATCTGGAGTACCTGCGTCCTCGCGTCGTTTACGCGGACGGCAGCTCCGGCAGCTGGCTGGAATCGCTCAACTCGGAGTATCGCGAGCCCTATATCGTGCTGACGGATACCCGCGCTTATTCCACCGTTGCTCGTCAGTTCTGCGCGGCGGCGGCGGCGCGCAATATTCCCGTGGCGCTGGTGACGGATATCTGGTGCCCGTGGGCGCGGGACTATCCGCTGGATTTATTGCAGGTCAAAACCGACACCGGGCACTTTTGGGATTCCCTTGCGCCGGTCAGTTGTCTGTTCAATTTGCTGCTCTCGGCGGTGGTGGAACATCTGGGCCCGGCGCTCCCGGCCCGGCTTGCGCAGAACCGCCAGCTGCAGCAGGAATTTGGTCAGTTTGAACGTTAATCAGCAGGGAACATGAGATGAACCATCAACAACAGCTGGTCGATATTGCCGTCCGCTTTCCCCGGTTGCAGATCGATCTGAAATACGCCACCGCCGACAACATCACCGGCCGGGCTATCTACAGTGAACACCGCTGCCTGCTGCACCCTGAAGCCGCGCGCGTGCTGGAAAAATGTCTGGCGATTGCCGAAGTCGCCGGGTTTTCGCTGCTGGTGTACGACGCCTACCGCCCACAGCAGGCTCAGGCTTATTTGTGGGAAGCCTGCCCGAATCAGGAATACGTGGTGCCGCTATCAAAGGGCTCGAACCACAGCCGCGGCACCGCAATTGACGTCACGCTGCTCAACGAACGCGGCGAACCGCTCGACATGGGCACCGGCTTCGATGAAATGGATGAGCTTTCCCATCCCTATCATCCTGATATCCCCCTGGCTGCGCAGCGTAACCGCCTGCTGCTTAACGCCATTATGTTTGGCGGTGGTTTTGTCGGGATCGACAGTGAGTGGTGGCATTTTGAATTACCGGGTGCGGCCGGTTATCCGCTGCTTGACGATGTTTTCACCTGTATTTCTCCAGACAACAGTGACGGAGTATTGCCATGAAAATAACTTACACAGCTTCTTTCCGCCTGCGTCCGCTGCTGCTGGCAACAGCGCTGGTGGCGTTTGCTCAT
Source organism: Enterobacteriaceae bacterium 89 (assembly GCA_014156375.1). Classification (GTDB taxonomy): domain Bacteria; phylum Pseudomonadota; class Gammaproteobacteria; order Enterobacterales; family Enterobacteriaceae; genus Scandinavium. Next base: position 416,298 of record RQJH01000002.1, read on the forward strand.
CCGGCCCTTTCGGCAGTGCCAAAGGACATGCTGGTGATCGGCAAAGCGGCCGATCCGCAAACCCTCGATCCGGCGGTGACCATCGATAACAACGACTGGACGGTGACCTATCCCGCTTACCAAAGACTGGTGAAGTACAAAACCGAAGACGGCAAAGGCTCTACCGACGTTGAAGGCGATCTGGCCGAAAAATGGCAAACCTCTGACGACGGTAAAGTCTGGACTTTTACCCTGAACAAAGGCGCACAGTTTGATGACGGCACGCCGGTGACCGCCGAAGCGGTGAAGCTCTCCTTCGAGCGTCTGCTGCGTATTAAACAGGGGCCTTCAGAAGCCTTCCCTGCTGACCTGAAAATTGAGGCCGTGGACCCGACCACCGTGCGCTTTACCCTCAGCGAGCCCTTTGCACCCTTCCTGCATACGCTCGCCAATGACGGGGCTTCGATCATCAACCCGACAATTTTAAAAGCTCATGCCGCCGACGATGCTCGCGGCTATCTGGCTGAGCACACCGCAGGCTCCGGGGCGTTCATGCTGAAAAACTGGCAGAAAGGCCAGCAACTGGTGCTGGTGCCTAATCCGCACTTTAACGGAGCGGCTCCCGCCTTTAAGCGCGTCAGCGTGAAAATTATCGGTGAAAGCGCGGCGCGTCGTCTTCAGGTGACCAAAGGTGATGTGGATATTGCCGACGCCCTGCCCGTCGACCAGTTTGCCGCGCTGAAACAGGAAGGCAAAGTGGCCGTCAATGATTACCCGGCGCTGCGCGTCACCTATCTGTATCTCAACAACAGTAAGTCACCGATGAACCAGGTTGATCTGCGCCGTGCCGTTTCCTGGGCCACCGATTATGAAGGGATGGTGAAAGGGATCCTCGGCGGCAACGGCAAACAGATGCGCGGCCCGATTCCTGAAGGGATGTGGGGCTACGACCCGAATGCCATGCAGTACAGCTTCGATTTAGATAAGGCGAAAGCGGCGTATGAAAAGGTGGCGACCAAACCTGCGTCCCTGACGTTCCTCTATTCCGACAACGATCCGAACTGGGAGCCTATCGCCCTGTCCACGCAGGCGAATCTGCAAAAGCTTGGCATAAGCGTCAAGCTCGAGAAGCTGGCTAACGCCACCATGCGCGAGCGCATCGGCAAAGGGGATTACGACATTGCCATCGGTAACTGGAGCCCGGATTTTGCCGACCCCTACATGTTCATGAACTACTGGTTTGAATCGGACAAAAAAGGCCTGCCGGGCAACCGCTCCTTCTATGACAACCCGCAGGTGGATGCGCTACTGAAAAAAGCGGTTTCTACCACCGACCAGGCGGCACGCACCGCGGACTATCAGGCGGCGCAAAAAACGGTGATCGACGAAGCGGCGTACGTCTATCTGTTCCAGAAAAACTACCAGGTGGCGATGAACAAAGACGTTAAGGGCTACGTGTTCAACCCGATGCTGGAGCAGATTTTCAACATCGCGGAGATGCACAAGTAACCAGGACAGCCCGGTGGCGCAGGCTTACCGGGACAGGGTGAGTATGGGTTGCTCCCTCTCCCTAACCCTCTCCCAAAGGGAGAGGGAACTGTTCTGAGCAGGTATGAGTTTTTCTCCCTCTTTCTGTGAGAGGGGCACTGGTCTGGTTTTTTCCCCTCTCCCTGTGAGAGGGGCACTAGTCCGGTTTTTTCTCCCTCTCCCTGTGAGTGGGACACTGGCCTGGTTTTTTCTCCCTCTCCCTGTGAGTGGAACACTGGCCTGGTTTTTTCTCCCTCTCCCTGTGAGTGGGTGCACTGGTCTGGTTTTTTCTCCCTCTCCCTCTGGGAGAGGGTTGGGGAGAGGGCATCTCCACCGCAATAGCTGGCAGAGGGCGTCAAAATGAGTTTCTGGAGCATAATTCGCCAGCGCTGCTGGGGTCTGATTCTGGTGATTGCCGGAGTCTGCGTTATCACTTTTATCATTTCGCACCTGATCCCTGGCGATCCGGCGCGTCTGCTGGCCGGTGAACGCGCAAGCGACGAGATCGTGCGTCATATTCGCCAGCAGCTGGGTCTGGATCTGCCGCTGTGGCAGCAGTTTGCCCACTATGTGAACCAGCTTGCGCACGGCGATTTGGGCACCTCAATCCGCACCGGTCGCCCGGTGCTGGAAGATTTAAAAGCTTTCTTCCCCGCCACGCTTGAGCTGGCTATCTGCGCGCTGTTTATCGCCCTGATCGTCGGCGTGCCGCTGGGAGTGCTCTCTGCGGTTTATCGCAACCGCTGGACCGATCACCTGGTGCGACTGATGGCGCTGACCGGCATCTCCACGCCAGCGTTCTGGTTAGGACTTGGCGTCATTGTGCTGTTTTACGGAAAGCTGAATTTGCTGCCGGGCAGCGGAAGGCTGGATGACTGGCTGGATCCGCCAGCGCGCATCACCGGGTTCTATCTGATTGATTCACTGCTGGCAGGCGACATGGACGTGTTCTTCAACGCCTTACAGCATCTGATTTTACCCGCCTTAACCCTGGCGTTTGTCCACGTGGGCATCGTCGCCCGCCAGATCCGTTCGGCGATGCTGGAACAGCTTAGCGAAGACTACATTCGCACCGCGCTGGCAAGCGGCCTGAGCAAGTTCACCATCGTGGTGCGCTATGCCCTGCCCAACGCGCTGATCCCCTCAATTACCGTGCTCGGGCTGGCGCTGGGTGACCTGCTCTACGGCGCTGTGCTGACTGAAACCGTTTTTTCCTGGCCGGGAATGGGCGCTTATGTCGTGACCTCGATTCAGTCGCTGGATTTTCCGGCGGTGATGGGCTTCGCCATCGTGGTGTCGTTTGCCTATGTGCTGGTGAATCTGGTCGTTGATTTGCTCTATCTGTGGGTCGACCCGCGCACCGGAAGAGGTGAAAACTAATGATGCTGACTGAAGAACAACCCCGCAAAGTCGCCCAAACGCAGCGCACCTTTATCTGGAAACGACGCCTGTGGCTGTTAAGCCGTAGCCCACTGACGCTGGTGGGCGGCGGGATCATGCTGCTGGTCCTGTTGCTGATGATTTTCTCCCCGTGGCTGGTTCCGCACGATCCGAATGCTATCGATCTGTCCGCGCGCCTTCAGCCGCCGTCGCTGACCAACTGGTTTGGCACCGATGAAGTGGGACGCGATCTGTTTAGTCGGGTGCTGATTGGCAGCCAGCAGTCGGTGGCGGCAGGTCTTGCGGTGGTGCTTATCGCTGGCATCAGCGGTTCACTGCTGGGCTGCCTGTCCGGCGTGCTCGGCGGGCGCAGCGATGCGCTGATCATGCGGCTGATGGATATCATGCTGTCGATCCCTTCGCTGGTGTTAACCATGGCGCTGGCCGCCGCGCTCGGGCCAAGCCTGTTCAACGCGATGCTGGCTATCGCCATCGTGCGCATTCCTTTTTATGTGCGCCTTGCCCGCGGGCAGACGCTGGTGGTTCGTCAGCATACTTTTGTCGAAGCTTCCGTGACTTTCGGCGCGTCCCGCTGGCACCTCATCAGTTGGCATATCCTGCGCAACGCCATGCCGCCGCTGGTGGTACAGGCCTCGCTGGATATTGGCAGCGCGATCCTGATGGCCGCCACGCTTGGATTTATCGGACTTGGGGCGCAGCAACCCACCGCCGAATGGGGGGCGATGGTCGCCAACGGGCGTAACTATGTGCTCGATCAGTGGTGGTACTGCGCCTTTCCGGGGGCAGCCATTCTGATTACGGCGGTGGGGTTCAATTTATTCGGCGACGGGGTCCAGGACCTGCTGGATCCGAAATCGGGAGGGCGTCAGTGATGGAAGAAAGAGTGTTGAGCATTGAAGATCTGCGCCTGAGTTTTCCGCTCTACCAGGCTGAAGCGCAGGTGTTGAACTCTGTTTCCCTCCACGTCAACCGGGGTGAAATTGTTGGCGTGGTGGGCGAATCCGGCTCGGGTAAATCCGTAACGGCGATGATGGCCATGCGCCTGCTGACGCCCGACACTTACCGCATCCACAGCGGGCGCGTGGATCTGCTGGGCACCGATATGCTGGCAGCGCCGGAAACAACGCTCCGCACGCTGCGCGGCAGCAAGGTGGCGATGATTTTTCAGGAGCCGATGACCGCCCTGAATCCTACCCGGCGGATCGGCAAGCAGATGGTGGATGTGATCCGCCAGCATCGTCCGCTGTCGCAGCGCGAAGCCAGGGCTCATGCCGCCTCACTGCTGGCCGATATGCAGATTGCCGATCCGCTGAGAGTGATGGATCGCTATCCGTTCGAGCTCTCAGGCGGTATGCGCCAGCGCGTGATGATCGCCCTCGCCTTTTCCTGCGATCCGGACCTGCTGATTGCCGACGAACCCACCACCGCGCTGGATGTCACCGTGCAGCGCCAGGTGCTACGCCTGTTGAAACAAAAAGCCCGGGCCACCAACACTGCCGTGCTGTTTATCAGCCACGATATGGCCGTTATTTCGCAGCTCTGCGACCGTTTATACGTGATGTACGTCGGCTCGGTGATCGAGAGTGGCAAAACCGGGACGCTGCTGCATCACCCGCAGCATCCCTACACTATCGGTTTGCTGAACAGCGCTCCTGATACGCACGAACCCCGTTCAGCGCTTCCTTCTATTCCCGGCACCGTTCCTAATCTCGCCGCCCTGCCAACGGGCTGCGTGTTCCGTGAACGCTGCTTCGCCGCAGGAGCAGCCTGCGGCAACGTGCCGCCGCTGCGCCAGATTGGCGAAAGTGACAGAGCCATCGCCTGCTGGTATCCACAACTGGAGAATGTTCATGTCTGAGACGCTGTTGGAGCTGGCTGACGTTCATCTGGCCTTCCCTTCCCGTCGCAACTGGATAGGGAAAGTGACCGAACAGGTGCATGCTTTAAACGGATTGGATTTAACCGTCCGGCGCGGAGAAACGCTCGGTATTGTCGGTGAATCCGGATGTGGCAAAAGCACGCTGGCAAAATTGCTGATGGGGATGCTGAAACCCGGCGTGGGCCAAATCGACCGCTCCCGTCTGCCGGGCAACCGCGTGGGTGGCAGCATGCAGATGGTTTTTCAGGATCCGCTCTCCTCCCTCGACCCGCGCTTGCCAGTTTGGCGAATCATCACTGAACCCGTGGCGATTGCCTCCCGCACCAGTGAACGATCCCGGCGGGCTCTGGCGGAAAAACTGGCTCAGCAGGTTGGCGTCAGGCCGGAGTATCTTGACCGCGCGCCGCATGCCTTTTCCGGCGGTCAGCGCCAGCGCATTGCTATTGCCCGGGCGCTGTCGTCCGAACCGGATATCATCGTGCTTGATGAACCTACCTCGGCGCTGGATATCTCCGTGCAGGCGCAAATCCTTAACCTGCTGGTGACCCTGCAACGCCAGCAAAATCTGACCTACATTCTGATTTCACACAACGTTTCGGTAGTCCGCCACATCAGCGACCGGGTTGCGGTGATGTATCTGGGGCAGATTGTCGAAATGGGTGATACCCATCAGGTACTGGAAACGCCCGCACATCCCTATACCCGGCTGCTGATGGACTCCGTTCCGCGCATCGACGTGCCGTTGGGCGAAGCGCCGCAAAATACCGAGCTGCCGGGCAACCGCCAGCTTCCCACCGGCTGCTATTTTCGCGACCGCTGCCCCTGGGCAGAAAGCGCCTGCGCCACGCCGCAGCCGCTGCGCACGCTGAGCGGGAACCAGTCTGCCCGCTGCTGGAAAGCGGAAAAAGTGATCGTTTCGGCAAGCTGACGTGATGAGCCGAAAGATGCCGCGCCCAGGGACGGGCATTGGCTGTTTATTATTGGATGCGATTAAGTTTGCCCGCGGTTTCGCCTGAGCCTATTCTGCGCTGAAAAATCGACCACACTAAAGACACTTTACTGGTCACTCTTCTCATGAGAAACCTGATGATGACTCCGTTACGGACTGCCCTGCTCTGCGCCGCGCTGTTGTTTATCACCGGAATGCTGGCGATCAACTGGCAGCTTTGGCACTCCGCTCAAAACGGCAGTCAGAGCTCAGCCCGACAGGCCCTGCATAAAGTTGACGCTATTGTCGATGAGGCGCGCGATGCCACCAGACTTTCCGCCCAGTTTTTTTCTCATTCCTGTACGCCGGCAGTGCAGTTTGCTTTAAACCGTGAGGCCGCCGTACAGCCTCACCTGCGTACCGTTGCGCTGCTCAAAGGCAACAATATCTGGTGCTCATCCCTTTCCGGCAAAGGGATCTTAGTGGTCAACGCTGCGAACCTGACGTTTGGCACGCTGACCCTTTATCCACGGGATTTTATCGCTCCAATGCCGATTCTGGTTTATATGCAGCCCGTCGCGGGCGGTCATGCCGCAGCCAGCATCAGCGATGTGCATCTGCGTGACGTGCTGACCAGCACCGAGGAAACCACTCTGACGCTGATTGTGGGCGATAAAATGCTGGCGGAAAAAGGCCGGGTGGTTGACCTGACCGACGCTTATCAGGGTGAGCAGATCGCCTCCGTGAAATATCCCTTCAGCATCGGCTACACCACGCCTCCCTTCTTCAGCCTTAGACGTCTGATTCATGAGGGAATGCTGCTGACCATTATGGTGGCGATCATGTCGCTGATTGCCGGAAGCCTGCTGCGTCGCTACCTGGAAAAACGCATCGCTCCGCAGGAGAACCTGAAAAGAGCCATTGAACGCGGAGAGATTGTGCCCTGGTATCAGCCCGTGGTGGATGGCAAAACCGGGGCCATTAACGGCGTTGAGGTGCTGGCACGCTGGCAGCACCCTACCGGCGGGCTGATCCCACCGGATATGTTTATCCCGCTGGCGGAAAAGAATGATCTGATTGAACCACTGACCCGCAGCCTGATGGCTAAAGTCGCCAGCGAGCTGCCTCCGGCGCTGGATCATTTTCCACCTGAGCTGCATGTCGGTATTAACGTCAGCGCCGCACACTGCTATTCGCCAAAGTTTAAAAATGACTGTCTGCAATTTTTGCGTTATTTCTCGCCGGGCCAGATCAAACTCCTGCTGGAAATCACCGAGCGCGAGGAGCTGCAGCTGACGCCCGCCGTGCTGGAGACACTCCACCAGTTGCAAGAGCACGGAGTCGAACTGGCGCTGGATGACTTCGGCACCGGCTATTCCGGCCTGTCGTATCTGAATGAACTAGCGGTGGATTTCATCAAGATTGATCGCAGCTTTGTCGGGCGCATTACCGACGATCCGGAATCCACCCGACTGGTTGACTGCGTGATCGAGATGGCGCAAAAGCTGTCGCTGCGGATTGTGGCAGAAGGTGTCGAAACGCGGCAGCAGGTGGATTACATGAACCAGCACCACATTTCGCTGCTGCAGGGCTATTTTTTCTGGAAACCGATGCCACTGAGCGAACTGCTGGCCGCGATAGCGCTAAAAAACTGAGCGCCGTCAGCCATTATGCTCATGGATTAGCCGAACGAATCAGTTCTACTAAATTATTCTTGACCGTCCAGGCGCAACTCCCTATAGTAGCGCCCCGTTGCCCCCCAAGAGGAAGGCAGCAAACAATATGGTGAGGTGTCCGAGTGGCTGAAGGAGCACGCCTGGAAAGTGTGTATACGGCAACGTATCGGGGGTTCGAATCCCCCCCTCACCGCCATATTTAATGAAAGTGCCCAGTTAACAGCTGGGCATTTTTATTTGTATTTTCTGCCTGACAGGGGGGATGAGAACCCTCGACCGGGGTTCGACTGAACGGCAGGACAGCCGTTCAGCATGGCCTACGGCCACCCGAATGGCGAGGCACATGGACGTGCCGAGTGATATCCCCCCCCGATGCTCAACCCACCTTCCGAATCTTTTATTCTGCCTGATGCGGCTAAGCCTTATCAGGCCTACAAGCCCGACACATCTGGCCTATTCTGCACCCAAATCTGCATTATTCATTTTCACTATAAGCTTATGGATTTTTTGACTTTACGGCTGCACGGAAGCGGCCTAACGTAGCCAGGCACATATAATCAAAATAACTTTTTTCAGGGACTGTTTATGGCTAAAAAATTGCTGTCGTTACTGGTGCTGACCGCGCTTTCCGCTGGCGTTCAGGCCGCTACACCGCCTTCCACTTTAGTGGTGGCTCAGAGCCTCGACGATATTGTCAGCCTCGACCCAGCTGAGGCCAACGAGCTTTCCAGCATTCAGACGGTCCCAAGCCTGTATCAGCGCCTGGTTCAGCCAGACCGCGACAACCCTGAAAAAATCACTCCGATCCTCGCGGAAAGCTGGCAGGCCGACGCGGCCAGCAAAACGCTGACCATCAAGCTAAAACCAGACGCTAAATTCGCCTCCGGCAATCCGCTTCGTCCGGAAGATGTGATTTTCTCTTATACCCGCGCCGTGACGCTGAACAAGTCTCCTGCCTTTATTCTCAACGTGCTTGGCTGGGAGCCGGACAACATCGCCAGCCAGCTGAAAAAGGTGGATGACCACACGCTCCAGCTGCACTGGACAGCCGACGTCAGCCCGGCGGTGGCGCTGAATATTCTCTCCACGCCGATTGCCTCCATCGTTGATGAGAAGCTGGTCGCGCCGAACGCCAAAGACAACGACTTTGGTAACGGCTGGCTGAAAATGCACTCGGCGGGCAGCGGTGCGTTCAAAATGCGCGTCTATCAGCCGCATCAGGCCATTGTGCTGGACGCCAACGACAGCTCACCAACCGGTGCGCCGAAGCTCAAAAATATCATTATCAAAAACGTGCCCGATCCGGCCTCCCGCCGCCTGCTGATCCAGCAGGGTGATGCAGACGTTGCCCGTGAGCTGGGTGCCGACCAGATTGCCGCCCTGCAGGGCAAACCCGGCGTCAACGTGCTGAGCATCCCTTCCGCCGAGCAAAACTACCTGGCGTTTAACGTCGGCAACAGCGCCAACCCGCTGCTCAAAAACCCTGCACTGTGGGAAGCCGCTCGCTGGCTGGTGGACTACGACGGCATAACCAAAGATCTGCTTAAAGGCCAGTACTTTGTTCATCAGAGCTTCCTGCCGGTTGGTCTGCCGGGTGCGCTGGAAAACAATCCGTTCAAATTTGATCCGGCAAAAGCTAAGGAAATCCTCGCCAAAGCCGGTATTAAAGACGCGCACTTTACGCTGGATGTGGAAAACAAACCGCCATTTATCACCATCGCTCAGTCGATGCAGGCCAGCTTTGCTCAGGGCGGCGTGAAGATCGATCTGCTGCCAGCCGCTGGCAGTCAGGTGTACGCCCGCGTGCGTGCGAAACAGCACCAGGCGGCGATTCGTTTGTGGATCCCGGACTATTTCGACGCCCACTCTAACGCCAGCGCCTTTGCCTGGAATGACGGTAAATCCAGCACCGTCGCCGGGCTGAACGGCTGGGTTATTCCGCAGCTGAATAAAGAAACTCAGGCCGCCCTGGCGGAACCCGACGCAGCAAAACGCCTCGACCTGTATAAAAAAATGCAGGAAGAGCTGCAGCGCAGTTCGCCTTACGTCTTTGTCGATCAGGGTAAAACGCAGATTGTGGTTCGTGATAACGTCAAAGGTTATCAGCAGGGTCTGAACGCCGATATGGTCTGGTACGACCGCGTCACCAAGTAATTTTCCCCCGTTGCCGGGTGGCGGTTTTACCCTGCCCGGCATGAAGAGATTTCCCATGCCACATCTTTCCAACCACGTGACGCGCGTGATTCAGGGTCTGCTGACCCTGCTGCTCACGCTTTTCGGGCTGCTGCTGGTCACGTTTGCCCTTTCCGCGTTTTCCCCGGTCGACCGCGTTTTGCAGATCGTCGGCGATCACGCCAGCCAGTCCACCTATGACCAGGTTCGCCACCAGCTCGGGCTCGATCGCTCGCTGCCGGTGCAGTTCTGGCACTATCTGGTGAATCTTGCCCACGGCGATTTAGGCATCGCCAGCAGTACCGGTCAGCCGGTGTTACATGATTTACTCGCCACGTTTCCCGCGACTCTGGAGCTGGCAACGCTGGCGCTGATTGTCGGCGCCTCGCTCGGCGTGATCGCCGGTGTCCTGTGCGCCAGATACGTTGGCTCCCCCTGGGATCTGGCGGTTCGTACCTTTACCCTGATCGGCAATTCAGTGCCTATTTTCTGGCTCGGGCTGCTGATGCTGGCGCTCTTTTACGCCAAATTGCAGTGGACGCCGGGCCCTGGCCGACTCGACGACATTTATCAATACACCGTTGAGCCACGCACCGGCTTTGTGCTGATCGACACCTGGCAGTCCGGCGATAAAGAAGCGTTCAGGAATGCCATCGGGCACCTGGTCCTGCCGGTGCTGCTGCTTGGCTATTACTCGCTGGCCAGCATCACCCGCCTGACCCGCTCCGCCTGCCTCAGCGAAATGAACAAAGAGTATATTTTACTGGCTCGCGCCAAAGGGGCCAGCGAGGCGACCATTCTGCTGCGCCACGTGCTGCCGAATATTCGCGGCACGCTGCTGACGGTGATCGCCCTGGCCTGGACGTCGATGCTGGAAGGTGCGGTCCTAACGGAAACCGTCTTTTCCTGGCCGGGCATTGGCCGCTATCTCACCACCGCGCTGTTCGCCGGGGATACCACGGCGATCATGGGCGGCACGCTGCTGATTGGCGTGAGCTTTGTGTTGATCAATAACCTCACCGACCTGCTGGTACGGCTGACTGACCCGAGGGTACGCTGATGCCAGTTTATCTTTTTTTGCGTCGTTTACGGCGCTCCCCTGCCGCGCTATGTGGGCTGCTAATCGTTACGTTATTGCTGCTGATTGCCCTGTTTGCGCCGCTGCTGGCTCCGCTCGATCCCAACTGGCAGGATGCCGCTGCACGGCTTCAGGCTCCCAGCGCTCAGCACTGGCTCGGCACCGACAGCTACGGTCGCGACCTGCTCTCGCGCCTGATTTACGGTGCGCGTCCGGCGCTGGGTCTGGTGGCATTAGTCACCCTGATCCCCCTGCCGGTCGGGCTGTTAGTGGGGATCCTTTCCGGGTTTTACGGCGACTGGACGGAGCGCATTTTGATGCGTTTTACCGACGTGGTGATGTCGATGCCGCGCCTGATCCTGGCGTTTGCCTTTGTCGCCATGCTCGGGCCAGGGCTGGTCAACGGTGCACTGGCTCTGGCGCTGACCACCTGGCCTGCTTATGCTCGTCAGGCCCGCAGCGAGATCCAGCGTCTGCGCCATAGCGATTATCTGGCGGCGGCGGAGATGATGGGTATTCGCGGCTGGCGGCTCCTGATTGGCCATATTCTGCCGCTGTGTCTGCCTTCCGCCATCGTCCGTCTGGCGTTAGATCTGGCGGGGATTATCCTTGCCGCCGCCGGGCTCGGCTTCCTGGGCCTGGGCGCGCGTCCGCCGATGGCCGAATGGGGGGCGATGATTGCCGACGGCATGCAGGTGATTTTCGATCAGTGGTGGATAGCCGCCGCGCCAGGCACCGTGATCCTGATCGCCAGCCTGGCGTTTAACCTGCTGGGCGACGGCCTGCGCGATGTTCTGGAGCCGCAACATGACTGAGAACCGACTTTCCGTTCAGGGATTGAATATCGACTACCCCACTGCCCGGGTGGTGAATAACCTGAGCTTCACCCTCGGCAATGAGCGCCTGGCGCTGGTCGGCGAATCCGGGTCGGGGAAATCAATGACCGCCCGCGCGCTGATGGGGCTGGTGCGTAAACCCGGCATCGTCAGCGCCGAAAAGCTTGAAGTATTGGGACGTAATTTACTGACGCTGAACCAACGCGGCTGGCGCTCGCTGCGCGGTAATGACATCGCCATGGTGTTGCAGGATCCGCGCTATGCATTAAATCCGGTGCAAACCATTCAGGCACAGCTGGAAGAGGCGCTGACCTTACACCAGCGCCTGAATCGCAGGATCCGGCTGGAAAAAGTGCAGGACGCGATTGCCGCCGTCGGCCTTGATTTACCGGTGCTCAGCCGTTATCCCGGTGAGCTTTCCGGCGGCATGGGCCAGCGAGTGATGATTGCTATCGCGCTGCTGAACAATCCGCAGGTGCTGATTGCCGACGAACCGACTTCGGCGCTGGACTCCCGCCTGCGTCATCAGATCCTCGAACTGCTGGTGGAACAGTGCGAGCAGCGAAAAATGGCGATGCTTCTCATCAGCCACGATCTGCCGCTGGTTGCTGAACACTGTCATCGGGTGCTGGTGATGTATCGCGGCAGCCGGGTGGATGAGATGCCAGCGCGCGAGCTACCGCAGGCTACGCATCCCTACACCCGAACGCTGTGGACCTGCCGTCCGGACGCGACAACTTATGGTCAGATGCTGCCCACGCTCGACCGGACCCAGAACCTGACGGAGGCCGCCAGTGAGCATCGTTAATCTTGACGCCTTACAGGTGAATTTTGCTGGAAAAAAGGCAGTTTCCGCTGCCAGTTTTACGGTTGAGGCGGGTGAAACCTTCAGCCTGATCGGCGCCTCCGGCTGCGGAAAATCGACAATTCTGCGTGTACTCGCGGGAATACAGCGTGAATGGCAGGGCCGCGTTGATCTGTTTGGCTCAGCCATCACTCCGGGCAAGCGCTTCAGCGGCGAGCTGCGTCGCAACGTGCAGATGGTTTTTCAAGATCCCTACGCGTCCCTGCACCCGAACCATACGCTGTGGCGCACGCTTGCCGAGCCGTTAAAAATCCACGGCATTGGCGATATCCTTCAGCGTGTTAATACGGCGCTTGAGCAGGTGGGACTTCCTGCCGATGCCGCACAGCGCTATCCGCATCAGCTTTCCGGCGGCCAGCGTCAGCGTGTGGCGATCGCACGTGCGTTGTTACTGCGCCCGCAGCTTTTGCTGCTTGATGAGCCAACTTCAGCGCTGGATATGTCAGTACAGGCCGAAATTCTCAATCTGCTGAACCGGCTGAAGCAGGAACACGGCATGACCTATCTGCTGGTCAGCCACGATGCCGATGTGATTGCGCATATGTCCGACCGCGCGGCGTTTATGGCGGAGGGGGTTATTCAGCGATATTTTGATCGTGAGGCGCTGGTGCAGGGTGAGCATCGGATGTCGTAATTTATCGCCCGGTGGCACGGTGTTTGTAGGTCCGGCAAGCTGGCGCCGCCGGGCAATTCCGTAACACAAAAAGCAAAGCCCGGTTTCCCGGGCTTTGTTTTCAGTACACAGTAGTCACAGCAGCCAGACTCAACTGTAGGCGTGTAATGTACGTTGGCAGAGCGCGGATCGTACGCAGTCCTCTTTGCCGAAGCGAACGACACCGACCATGTCATCCTCCTCAAAACGTGCCAGCGCATCGGCCAGGCCAGACTGTACACCCCGCGGAAGGTCACACTGGGTGATGTCGCCGTTGACGATAACCGTCACGTTTTCCCCGAGGCGGGTCAGGAACATCTTCATTTTCGCTGCGGTCACGTTCTGGGCCTCGTCCAGAATCACCACCGCATTTTCAAAGGTACGTCCGCGCATATAGGCGAACGGCGCGATCTCCACCTTGCCAATTTCCGGGCGCAGGCAGTATTGCATGAAGGACGATCCCAATCTCTTCACCAGGATGTCGTAAACCGGGCGGAAATAAGGAGCGAACTTCTCTGAGATGTCGCCGGGTAAGAAGCCAAGATCTTCATCGGCCTGCAGAACCGGACGGGTAACGATGATCCTCTCAACGTCCTTATGAATGAGGGCCTCTGCCGCTTTTGCTGCGCTGATCCAGGTTTTCCCGCACCCTGCTTCGCCGGTGGCGAAGATCAGCTGTTTACTCTCGATTGCATTCAGGTAGTGCGCCTGAGCCTCATTGCGCGCTTCAATTGGAGAATTATCACGGCAGTCCCGCGCCATGCCAATTGCTTCTACGCCACTCATCTGCACAAGCGAGGTGACCGATTCTTCTTCACGTTGTTTGTGACTGCGTGAATCCCGTCTCAGCACACGTTTTGCTTCGCGACGAGCTTTGATCACTGCTTTTTGTCTTCCCATGGATAGCACCTTGAGTTGTTGGTCAACATTACACGTGCCAGTAGTGTCGGCACGATTATGCGCACGAACGTCTGAGGTTTGGCTTCCTTGTAAGCCATTGCTTGCCGGTTGATAGGTGATATCGCGACTACGCGCACCGCGTATCACATCGATGGACTCATGAGCTGTGGATGTCAAAGAGGGAAATTTAGTGGTGAAGAAATCGCTGCCGGAGGTGTGGCCTCCGCGCTGGGTGGTGCGGTTATGGTGTCTTCTTTGTCCAGTACAGGACGCTACCATTAGCGATCTCCTAAGTGAACCATCACTGCCGGGAACTACCGCTTACTTAATAAGTACACCAATAATTAGCATTAATGCAACAATTATTTTACTTATTGCTAAATAGCGGGATTCACTACAGTTAGGCACAGAATCGACCACTCATATTACATAAATATTTCAATAGCCTGCTGAGCACCAAAAAAATTGCCCGGTGGCGCTGCGCTGACCGGACCTACAACATCAAAACACGATGCTGAACCGTAGGTCCGGCAAGCACAGCGCCGCCGGGCATATAGAGGATTACGCTTCGAGCAGGGACTGGGCGAGATAACCCGATTTGTCTTTCACGCCCGGCAGCACGAAGAAATACCCGCCGCCAATCGGCTTGATGTACTCCTCCAGCGCTTCGCCGTTAAGGCGTTTTTGCACCGTCAGGAAGCCTTTTTCCAGATCGTGCTGATAGCAGACAAACAGCAGCCCCATTTCCAGCTGACCGGCGTTATTCACCCCGAGCGAATAGCTGTAGCCACGGCGCATCATCAGGCTCGACTGGGTTTCCGGGGTGCGCGGGTTCGCCAGACGGATATGGCTGTCGAGGGCGATGGTATCGCCATTCGGATCGCTGGCGTAGTCCGGAACGTCATGCTCGTTTTTCATACCGAGCGGCGCGCCGGAGTGCTTGTCGCGACCGAAAATTGTCTGCTGCTCTTTCAGCGGCGTGCGGTCCCAGAACTCAACGTGGAACTGGATGATGCGTACGGCCTGGTATGAACCGCCGGTCGTCCAGGCCGGTTCACCCTGCCCTTCCGTCACCCAGACGATTTCATCCATCAGCTTCGCATCATGGCTGTCCGGGTTGGCGGTGCCGTCTTTAAAGCCCAGCAGATTCACCGGCGTTTCTTTACCCTGGCTGCGGGCTGCGTGATCGGAGATAAATCCTTCCCGCTTCCAGCGCACGCTCAGCAAATCCGGGGAATGCTTGATGATATCCCGCAGTGCGTGGATCACCGTATCCTGCGTGTTGGCGCAAATCTGCAGCAGCAGATCGCCGTGACACAGCGACGCGTCCAGCGCATCATTCGGGAAACCGGTCATGCGTTGCAGTTTCTTCGGCGCTTTATCCGCCAGGCCGAAACGTTCGTCAAACAGCGAATGCCCGAGGGAAACGGTGACGGTCAGGTTATCCGGGGCGATGTACGGCCCGAGAATGCCCGAATCCATCGGCGGTAAACGCGGGTTTGGCGTATCCGGCGCAGGACCACCGGGGGGGAGGAAAGTAATGCGGTCGGTCAGCAGCTTAAACAGGCGCTGCAGATCGTCCTTATCGCTCGCCAGCACGTCAAAGGCGACAATCATCATCGACGCCTGCTGCGGCGTTAACACGCCCGCCTGGTGCAGACCGTGGAAAGGCTGGGTTTCCATCCGCGCGTTCGGAGAGAGCGTTCCCGGTGCGCTTTGTGGTTTCGCCGCATGAGCTACCGGACAACCGCCGGTAAGAGCCAGCGCGCCTCCCAGCGCGCCGATATTTTTCAGTAAGCGCCGACGTGACGGCTCGGTCACGTCGGGTTTGTTGCTCTGTGCCATCTTGCTTAGTCCAGCCCCAGGATCCCACGCAGCTGCGCCAGGTCTTCCGCCAGCGCCGTGACCGGGCCTTTCAGCGCGTTGCGGTCGGCGGTGGTCAGCTTGTCATAGGTTTCGTAGCCGTCTTTGGTTTTGTACTTCGCCAGAATGGTGTCGACTTTCTTGAAGTTGGCATCCACTTTGGCCAGCAGTTCGCTGTTGTCTTTTTGCAGCTGAGGACGCAGCAGGTTGACGATCTTCTGCGCACCGTCAACGTTGGCCTGGAAGTCGAACAGGTCGGTGTGGCTGTAGCGATCTTCTTCACCGCTAATTTTGCTGGCCGCCACTTCTTCAATCAGGTCAGCTGCGCCGCCCACCACTTTTGACGGAGGGAATGCCAGCTCGCTGATGCGCTTTTGCAGTTCCAGCACGTCTTCGTTGAGCTTAGTCGCATAGGTTTCCATACCTTTGGTGGAGTTGTCGCCAAACAGCGCTTTCTCCAGGCGGTGGAAGCCGGTGAATTTCGGATCTTCAGCTTTCTTCTCGAAATCGTCTTCACGGGCATCGATGCTGCTGTCGAGGTCAGAGAACAGCTCGGCAATCGGTTCGATACGCTCATAGTGCTGACGGGTTGGTGCATACAGCGCTTTGGCTTTTTCGAGGTCGCCGGCTTTCACCGCGTCGGTAAAGGCTTTGGTACCTTTCGCCAGTTCAGCCACTTCAGCGGACACGTAGACTTTGTAGTTGGCAATCGCATCGCCCAGGCTCAGCACCGCATCGGCTTTCGCCGCATCGGCCGTGGCTTCGCCTTTGACGATCAACGTGCCTTTCGGGTTGGTCAGCAGGCCGCAGGTCATTTCATACTGACCCGGCTGCAGGTTGGCGGTCATTTTCTGGGTGAAGCCCGGCGCGATGTTTTCACGCTCTTCCACCACCATCACCCCTTTGAGGATCTCCCACTCCAGCGCTTTCTGGCTGTGGTTCTGGATGATGAACTGGGTTTTGCCCGAGTTGACGGTGATGCTCATCGGCTCACACTGTTTGTCCGTCACGGTCACTTTGACCTGAGGAATATCGGCAGCTTGTGCATAGAAAGCAGAAGAGAACAGCGCAGCGATACCCAGCTGCAGCGCACTACGGCGGAAATTAATCGTCATGACCCATCCCTTAATAAATTCAAATAAGTATGTTGTAACTAATTAGCTGTGTTGATTACGCCGTACGAGATGGACTCGTTGAGGCGCGCGGCGGCAGCGCAAACAGCACCAGCGCCGGGATCAGATAGATAAAGTACACCGCCACTTCGCTGACGCTTGGCGCTTCCTGGTAGCCAAAGATACCTTCAAGCAGCGTGCCAAACAGCGTGTGGGTGGAGAGCGTAGCGCTGAGATCGAACGCGACATCCTGGAAATGGTTCCACAGTCCGGCTTCATGGAAGGCGCGGATCGCACCTGCGGAAAGCCCGGCGGCCACCAGCAGAATAAACAGGCTGGTCCATTTGAAGAAGGCACCCAGGTTCAGGCGCAGGCCGCCCCAGTAGATCATAAAGCCCAGTACGATAGCGGTCGCCAGACCGAGCATCGCCCCCAGCGGCGGCCAGATGCCCAGATCCTGCTGGAAAGAGGCCAGCAGGAAAAACACCGACTCCAGCCCTTCACGCGCGACGGCGAAAAAGACCATCAGAATCAGCGCCCAGCCGTGGTTGTTGCCTTTTTGCAACGCGTTATCCACCGCTTCTTCCAGCTGCTTTTTAACGTTACGGGAAACTTTGCGCATCCAGAACACCATCCAGGTGAGGATGAAGACGGCTATCACCGCCACGATCCCCTCGAACATCTCCTGCTGTTTCTGCGGGAATTCACCGGTGGTTTCGTTGATGAAGATGCCCAAACCGAGGCACAGCGCGGCGGCCAGCAGTACGCCAATCCACATCACCCCGATCCAGCGAGCCGCGCTGAGTGCGCTTCAGATAGCTGGCGATAAGGCTGACAATCAGCGCGGCTTCCAGCCCTTCGCGTAACATAATGAGAAATGGAACAAACATGCCAGAAACCCTTCAGTGTGAACCGCAGTCAATCGATGCAAAGTTTCGTAAATATGAGTGATAGTGATTATCATTACGGCACAAAGAAACACAAGTGAAATGTTTGGAGAATGATGTCAGGTTGTAAAAACTTGCCTGCGGTATCGTTATCAGCCTAACGAAAATAATGTCTGTCTGCGTGACGTAACCGTTTACGTCGCCGTTGCGCTGTGGCTAAATATGCGCCCCGTTTCTCTGTGAAATTAATACAATGGCAACTGTTCTTCACTTCCTGCTGGCGCTTGTGGTGATCCTCGCGCTCGCCTGGCTGGTCAGCTTTGACCGTAAAAAAATTCGCGTCCGCTATATTGTTCAGCTGATTGTGATTGAAATCGCGCTGGCGTTTTTCTTCCTGCACGCCGACAGCGGCTTAGCGGTGATTAAATCCGTCTCCGGCGTGTTTGAATCTCTGCTGAAATTCTCGGCGGAAGGCAGCGATTTTGTCTTCGGCGGCATGAGCAAGCAGGGCCTGGCCTTTATTTTCCTTGGCGTGCTGTGTCCGATTATCTTTATTTCCGCGCTGATCGGTATTCTGCAACACTGGCGCATTCTGCCGATTTTCATTCGGGTGATTGGCACGCTGCTGTCGAAAGTCAACGGCATGGGCAAGCTGGAATCTTTTAACGCCGTCAGCTCGCTGATCCTCGGCCAGTCTGAAAACTTCATTGCTTACAAAGGTGTGCTGGCGGACCTCTCCTCTCGTCGCCTGTTCACCATGGCCGCGACCGCGATGTCGACCGTTTCGCTGTCAATTGTCGGCGCCTATATGACCATGCTCGATCCGAAATATGTGGTGGCGGCGCTGGTCCTGAATATGTTCAGCACCTTTATCATTCTGTCCGTCATTAACCCGACGCGTCCGGATGCGGAAGCAGAGATTAAGCTCGAGAAGCTGCACGAATCGCAGAGCTTCTTTGAAATGCTCGGCGAATATATTCTGGCCGGGTTTAAGGTAGCGATGATCATTATGGCGATGCTGATCGGCTTTATTGCCATTATCAGCGCCGTCAACGCCCTCTTCTCCTCCGTGTTTGGCATGAGCTTCCAGCAGATCCTCGGCTATGTGTTTTATCCGCTGGCGTGGCTGATTGGCATTCCGCTGAGCGATGCCCTGAACGCAGGCAGCATCATGGCGACCAAGCTGGTGGCAAATGAGTTTGTGGCGATGATTGAGCTGCAGAAATTGGCCGCAGAGATGACGCCGCGCGGGCTGGGGATCCTGTCCGTGTTCCTGGTCTCGTTCGCCAACTTTGCCTCTATCGGCATTGTCGCCGGGGCAATTAAAGGCCTGAACGAACAACAGGGAAATTCGGTTTCTCGCTTCGGCCTTCGTCTGGTTTACGGCGCAACGTTGGTGAGTTTGCTTTCCGCGAGTTTTGCGGGGCTGGTGCTTTAAATTAATGCCCGGCGGCGCTTCGCTTGCGCGGACCTACGTGATGTGGGTCCGCGCAAAATAATCAAAACTGTACGCAAACCGGCTGGTCGACGCGCATGACGGATTCTTGCGCAAAGCGGGATTTGTAGATCCCTCGTAACGCTTCAATATTGGTTTCGCTCTGTGCGTCTTTGCCGTGGATCAGCATCAGCGCTTTGCTCTGCTCACGCGCCACGGTTCCATCGTTGCCCAGCCACTGTCCGCGGGCGTCAAACACCGTCAGACCATCCTTAAAGCGCGGCGTCACGTCGCGGTCCACAAACTGCTGCCACTCCTGAGCGGTAATATCCTTCCCGGCCGGACGATTGAGGCCGAAATAGAGCGTGGTTTGCTGCATCTGGTTTTCGGCCTTGCAGCTCTGTGCGTCCGCTGTAGTTTTCTGCGCGGGCGCGACGCAACCCGCTAATGCGAACGCCAGCGCGATGGCGGCACAGCCCATTTTCGTTTTCACTGTTTGCTATCCTCATTCTTTTAACTGCACATTGTTTTTTTGCAGCAAGATATCAGCGCATTTCCAGGTGATTAGCAAGAAAAAAGCCCGCTTTCGCGGGCTTTCAGTCTTACTCTTCCAGCAACCGCGACGGCGGTGCGGAGTGGTAATGCGCATCCGCCTCGGCAAAGCGCTTTTGCATAGAGGCCGACGGCACTTTATCCATCAGGCTGAAGACCACAATCCCGATGCTGCCGAAGATGAAGCCTGGGATGATTTCATACAGGCCGAGCCAGCCGAACTGCTTCCAGACGATAACGGTCACCGCACCGATGATCATCCCCGCCAGCGCGCCATTACGGGTCATACGGGACCACATCACGGAGAACAGCACCACCGGACCAAACGCCGCGCCGAAACCTGCCCACGCGTAGCTCACGAGGCCCAGCACGCGGTTTTCCGGGTTTGCCGCCAGGGCAATCGCCACCAGAGCCACCACCAGCACCATCAAGCGCCCAACCCACACCAGCTCTTTCTGGCTCGCACCTTTGCGCAGGAACGCTTTGTACAGGTCTTCAGTGATGGCGCTTGAGCACACCAGCAGCTGGCAGCTTAGGGTGGACATCACCGCGGCCAGAATGGCAGAGAGCAGGATCCCGGCAATCCATGGGTTAAACAGAATCTGCGCCAGCTCGATGAAGACACGTTCGCTGTTCTGATTCACCGCGCCCGCCAGCTGCGGGTTGTTGTTGAAGAACGCGATTCCAAAGAAGCCAACCGCCACCGCACCGGCCAGACACAGGATCATCCAGGTCATACTGATGCGACGAGCATGCTTAATGCTGTGGTGGGAATCTGCCGCCATGAAGCGCGCCAGAATGTGCGGCTGACCGAAGTAGCCCAGGCCCCAGCCCATCAGCGAAACCATCGCCACAAAGTTCAGGCCTTTCAGCATATCGACGTTTTCGATGCTCTTCTGCTTAATTACTTCCAGCGAATCGCCGAAGCCGCCGACGGTGAAAATCACAATCACTGGCGTCAGGATCAGCGCAAAAATCATCAGGCTTGCCTGTACGGTGTCGGTCCAGCTGACTGCCAGGAAGCCACCGATGAAGGTGTAGAGAATGGTCGCTGCCGCCCCGCCCCACAGCGCCGTTTCGTAGCTCATGCCGAAGGTGCTTTCAAACAGACGTGCGCCCGCCACAATGCCGGAGGCACAGTAGATGGTGAAGAAAAGCAGGATAACCAGCGCGGAGATAATCCGCAGCACGCGGCTGTTGTCTTCAAAGCGACCGGTGAAATAATCCGGCAGGGTCAGCGCGTTATTGTTCACTTCGGTGTGAACGCGCAGGCGCCCGGCAACCAGTTTCCAGTTAATCCATGCGCCGAGGCACAGACCAATCGCAATCCAGCTTTCGGAAATGCCGGAAATGAAAATCGCGCCCGGCAGGCCCATCAGCAGCCAACCGCTCATGTCGGAGGCTCCGGCGGACAGCGCGGTGACAAAGGGCCCTAAACTACGGCCGCCCAGAATATAGTCGTCAAAGTTTTTGGTGTTACGCCATGCAATAAACCCAATCAGGATCATGCCAAAGATATAAATAAGAAACGTCACCAACATCGGTGTGCTAATAGCCATCCATTATTCTCCAGAATAACTTTTTTATACCTGGTGCCGGAACGTAGAACCAGGTGCTGTGTTACGGGCGGAGCGGTATCCTGCCGTAAGCGGAATTTATTCACAAACGATTTAACACTGCATTTACACATATTACATCCCCGAAAAGTTACGGCTTTTCTATAGGTTGCACTTGCTCACATTTTTATCGGTTGCACCTTTGAAAAGTGTTAACTTCCGCATATTACCTGGCGTTAATCATCACTCTTAGCGTGCTTTATAATGTTAAAAGTCGTTAACAAGCTATCGGTTTCAATGATTGCTGGCGAGGTCACACTTAACACGGTTGCACAAAGTTGCAACATGATGGATATTTCTGTGCAACCAAAGAAGCCGAATCATAAAAACAGGAGTTTCTGTCATGGGCACCACTACCATGGGTGTAAAACTTGACGACGCCACGCGCGAACGCATCAAGAGCGCGGCGACCCGTATTGACCGCACGCCGCACTGGCTGATTAAACAGGCCATCTTTAACTATCTGGAAAAACTGGAAAACGACGACGCGCTGCCGGAGCTGCCTGCCCTGCTGTCCGGCGCGGCGAATGAAAGCGATGAAGGCGTGGTGGTGGCGGAAGAGTCGCACCAGCCGTTCCTGGAATTTGCCGAGCAGATCCTGCCGCAGTCGGTGACCCGTTCAGCGATCACCGCCGCCTGGCGTCGTGCCGAAACCGACGCGGTGCCGATGCTGCTGGAGCAGGCCCGTCTACCGCAAAATATCGCCGAAGGCGCACACAAGCTGGCGTATCAACTGGCAGAAAAACTGCGTAACCAGAAAACCGCCAGCGGACGCGCCGGAATGGTGCAGAGCCTGTTGCAGGAGTTTTCCCTCTCTTCGCAGGAAGGCGTGGCGCTGATGTGCCTGGCGGAAGCTCTGCTACGTATTCCCGATAAAGCCACCCGCGACGCGCTGATCCGCGACAAAATCAGCAACGGCAACTGGCATTCGCACATTGGCCGCAGCCCGTCTCTGTTCGTCAACGCCGCCACCTGGGGCCTGCTGTTTACCGGTAAGCTGGTGTCGACGCACAACGAAGCCAGCCTTTCCCGCTCGCTGAACCGCATTATCGGCAAGAGCGGTGAACCGCTGATCCGCAAAGGCGTGGACATGGCGATGCGCCTGATGGGCGAGCAGTTCGTCACCGGTGAAACCATCTCCGAAGCGCTGGCCAATGCCCGCAAACTGGAAGAGAAAGGCTTCCGCTATTCCTACGATATGCTGGGCGAGGCAGCGCTGACCGCCGCCGATGCGCAGGCGTATATGGTGTCCTATCAGCAGGCAATCCACTCGATTGGCAAGGCCTCGAACGGACGCGGCATTTATGAAGGCCCAGGCATCTCTATTAAGCTTTCCGCCCTGCACCCACGCTACAGCCGCGCGCAGTACGATCGTGTGATGGAAGAACTCTACCCACGTCTGAAATCCCTGACCCTGCTGGCGCGCCAGTATGACATCGGTATCAACATCGACGCCGAAGAAGCCGACCGCCTGGAGATCTCCCTCGATCTGCTGGAAAAACTGTGCTTCGAACCGGAGCTGGCGGGCTGGAACGGTATTGGCTTCGTGATCCAGGCGTACCAGAAGCGCTGCCCGTTTGTCATTGACTACCTGATTGACCTCGCCACCCGCAGCCGCCGTCGCCTGATGATCCGTCTGGTGAAAGGGGCGTACTGGGACAGCGAAATCAAGCGCGCGCAGATGGACGGCCTCGAAGGCTATCCGGTGTATACCCGCAAGGTGTATACCGACGTCTCCTATCTGGCCTGTGCGAAAAAACTGCTCGGCGTGCCGAACCTGATTTATCCGCAGTTCGCCACCCATAACGCCCATACCCTGGCGGCGATTTATCAGCTGGCGGGTCAGAACTACTATCCCGGCCAGTACGAATTCCAGTGCCTGCACGGCATGGGCGAACCGCTGTACGAGCAGGTGGTGGGCAAAGTGGCAGACGGCAAGCTGAACCGTCCTTGCCGTATTTATGCACCGGTCGGTACCCACGAAACGCTGCTGGCGTATCTGGTGCGTCGCCTGCTGGAAAACGGGGCCAATACCTCGTTCGTCAACCGTATTGCCGACAACACCCTGCCGCTGGATGAGCTGGTGGCCGATCCGGTTAGCGCCGTGGAGAAACTGGCACAGCAGGAAGGCCAGGCCGGCCTCCCGCATCCGAAAATTCCTCTGCCGCGCACGCTGTACGGCGAAGATCGCGCAAACTCAGCAGGTCTGGACCTGGCGAACGAACACCGTCTGGCTTCCCTCTCCTCTTCCCTGCTGAACAGCGCGTTGCAGAAATGGCGGGCGAAACCGATTCTGGAAGCGGCAACCGAAGACGGCGATATGGTTCCGGTAATCAACCCGGCAGAGCCGAAAGATATTGTCGGTTACTCCCGCGATGCCAGCGAACGCGAAGTTGAGCTGGCGCTGGAAAGTGCCGTCAACAATGCGCCAATCTGGTTTGCCACTCCGCCGCAGGAGCGCGCTGCCATTCTTGAACGCGCCGCAGTGCTGATGGAAGGCCAGATGCAGCAACTGATGGGCATTCTGGTACGTGAAGCCGGAAAAACCTTCTCCAACGCCATCGCCGAAGTGCGCGAAGCGGTCGATTTCCTGCACTACTACGCGGGCCAGGTGCGCAACGATTTCGCCAATGAAACACACCGTCCGCTGGGCCCGGTGGTCTGTATCAGCCCGTGGAACTTCCCGCTGGCGATCTTCACCGGCCAGATTGCCGCCGCCCTCGCCGCAGGCAACAGCGTGCTGGCAAAACCTGCGGAGCAAACGCCGCTGATTGCCGCTCAGGGCATTAATATTCTGCTGGAAGCGGGCGTGCCTGCGGGCGTGGTGCAGCTTCTGCCAGGCCGTGGGGAAACCGTCGGCGCACAGCTGACTTCCGATAGCCGCGTGCGTGGGGTGATGTTCACCGGTTCGACCGAGGTCGCTACCCTGTTGCAGCGTAATATCGCCAGTCGTCTCGATCCGCAGGGTCGTCCGACGCCGCTGATCGCTGAAACCGGCGGGATGAACGCGATGATCGTCGATTCCTCTGCGCTGACCGAGCAGGTCGTGATTGACGTGCTGGCTTCCGCTTTTGACAGCGCGGGCCAACGCTGTTCCGCCCTGCGCGTGCTCTGCTTACAGGACGATATCGCCGATCACACCCTTACGATGCTGAAAGGCGCGATGGCAGAATGCCGGATGGGTAACCCGGGGCGCATGACTACTGATATCGGTCCGGTGATTGATATGGAAGCCAAAGGCAATATCGAGCGCCACATCCAGACGCTGCGCGCCAAGGGGCGTCCGGTGTTCCAGGCAGTACGTGAGAACAACGACGACCGCCGCGAGTGGGCGCACGGCACCTTTGTGCCGCCAACGCTGATTGAGCTGGAAAGCTTCGACGAGCTGAAAAAAGAAGTCTTCGGCCCGGTGCTGCACGTGGTGCGCTACAGCCGCAACGAGCTGGAAAATCTGGTCGAGCAAATCAACGCATCCGGCTATGGCCTGACGCTGGGCGTGCACACCCGTATCGATGAAACCATCGCTCAGGTAACCGGCAGCGCCAACGTCGGCAACCTGTACGTGAACCGCAATATGGTTGGCGCAGTGGTTGGCGTTCAGCCGTTCGGCGGTGAAGGCCTCTCCGGAACCGGACCAAAAGCTGGCGGGCCGATGTATCTGTATCGCCTGCTCTCCAGCCGTCCGGACGACGCGCTGCTGACCACGCTCAATCGCCAGGATGCGGAACATCCGGTGGATGCACAGCTGAAAGCACTTCTGGAGCAACCGCTGACAGCGCTGCGTGAATGGGCCGCTAATCGCCCGGCATTGCAGACTCTCTGCGATCGCTACGGCGAACTGGCGCAGGCAGGCACGCAACGCCTGTTGCCTGGCCCGACGGGTGAACGCAACACCTGGACGCTGATGCCGCGCGAGCGCGTGCTGTGCCTGGCCGACAGTGAAGAAGACGCGCTGGCGCAGCTGGCTGCCGTCGTTGCCGTGGGCTGTGAAGTGCTGTGGCCGGACGAAAGCCTGCAGCGCGCGCTGGCAAAACAGCTGCCGAAAGCCGTCAGCGAGCGCATTCCCTTTGCCAAACGCGAGCAGATCACCAACGCTAACTTTGATGCGGTGATCTACCACGGTGATTCCGATCAGCTGCGCGAGCTGTGCCTGCTGGTGGCGGATCGCGATGGGGCGATTATCTCCGTGCAGGGCTTCGCGCGCGGTGAAACCAATTTGCTGCTGGAAAGGCTGTACGTTGAGCGCTCGCTCAGCGTCAACACCGCGGCCGCAGGCGGCAACGCCAGCCTGATGACAATCGGTTAATTCCCGGCTTCGAATGCCCGGCGGCGCAATGCTTGCCGGACCTACATGACGGCGTAGGTCCGGTAAGGCGATAGCCGCCACCGGGCAATCCGCCACCAGGTAGAAACAGCGATACAGAAAGTGGCCAATCAGCTAAGCTCCGGAAACGGGGCTTTTTTCTTTGGAGTGAAAATGATGAAAAGTGTAATTCTCGCCGCTTCCGTCCTCCTGTTCAGCGCCCATGCGCTGGCGGACGAGTGCGACAAAGCAACGACACAAACCGATATGAATATCTGCGCCGATAGCCAGCTGAAGGCGGCGGATAAAAAACTCAATGAAACCTACACTATCGTGATGAAACGCCTGCCAGAAGAGCACAAGGGGCTGCTGAAATCAGCACAGCAGAAGTGGATTGCGCTGCGCGATGCGGACTGTGAGTTTGTTGCCTCCGGCACCGAAGGCGGCAGCGTGCAGCCGATGATCCGCCTGCAATGCAATACCGCCAAAACGGAAGAAAGAACCGCCTGGCTGGAGTCACTGTTGAACTGTGATGAAGGCGACCTGAGCTGTCCGGTTCCGCGTGCGCCCTAACGCAGACGGATCCCCTCAATAATCATCCGCTGGACGTTCTCCACCGTCTGCTGAAAGAACGCTTCGTCCTGGAGCGTTTTCCCGGTCACCGCCTCCACCTGAGTGGAAAAATCCGCGTAGTGCTGGGTGGCGGCCCAAATCATAAAGATCAGATGATGAGGATCGACGGCAGCCAGTTTCCCCTCTTCGATCCAGCCGGAAATGATGGCCGACTTCTCCGCCACCAGTGGTTTCAGATCGCCGGTCAGCTCCGCCATCAGCAGCGGCGCGCCCTGTAGCATCTCCAGGCAGAACAGCCGCGACGCCTCCGGATGATCGCGGGAGACTTCCAGCTTCAGGCGGATGTATTCCCGAATCGCCACCAGCGGCGTGAAATCTTCACGAAAAGCACGCAGCGGGGCCAGCCAGATATCGAGGATGTTGCGCATCACCGCAACGTACAGCGCCTCTTTAGATGAGAAATAGTACAGCAGGTTGGTTTTGGAGACTCCGGCGAGCTCCGCCACCTGCTCCAGACGCGTACCGTGAATGCCGAACTGCGAAAAGGTGCTCAGCGCCGCCGCCAGAATAGCCTGCTTTTTGGCGCTGACGGCCTGGGTGCGTTTGCCCGGTTGTTTGATTTTTTTATCCACCTGCTGCGGACTCCTTATTCCTGTGAGGCCGTAGATTCTGTTTCCGCTATGGCAGTTTTTTTCCGTTTGAACTTAAGCTCGCTGACCAGCACGCCGGCAATAATAAATGCCGCTCCCAGCAGCGCCAGGCCCGGAAGCCGTTCACCCGCCATGCGGCCAAAAATCCCCGCCCAGACTGGCTCGCCGGTATAAATCACCGTAGCACGCGTCGGTGAAACGCTGCGCTGCGCCCAGTTCATCACCACCTGAATGATGGCGCTGAAAATCCCCAAACCCAGTGCCACCACCAGCAGCCCTGGTGAGAATGGCGGAACAGTTTCTCCGGCAGGCAGCATAAAGGTGAACGCCACTACCGACGCCGTCGCCAGCTGCACCACGGTGACGCGGCGCACGTCCACTTTTCCGGCCCAGGCGCTGATCAGGATAATTTCGGCGGCAATGGCAATCGCGCCGGTCAGGGTGATCAACCCCCCTGCGCCTAACGCCAGCAGGTTGCCATCAGGGCCCGCCAGTAAAATCAAACCGATGAAGGCCAGCGCAATGCCGGTGCAGGACATCAGCCCCGGCACGCGTCCAAGGCAAAGCCACTGCAGCAGCGGAACCAGCGGTACGTACATCGCGGTAATGAAAGCGGATTTACTGCTGGAAATACTCTGTAATCCCCAGGTTTGCAGGCTGTAGCCCAGCGCGATGGCAATCCCTATCGATACGCCAGCTTTGAGTTCCAGCAGCGTCATCCCGCGCAGCGAACGAAGGGAGAGCAAAGCCACCGCCAGCGCCGCCGTGGCAAAGCGCAGACCAACAAAGAAGAACGGCCCGCTAAGGGTCACGGCGTACTGCACCGCCAGGAATGTGCCGCCCCAAAACATAGTGATGACGATCAGCAGCGCTTCCTGAGGTTTAACGGAGAATTGATAGCGAGAAAGAAGGGACATAGCACCACCGAACAGACATTCAGCCCGTCAGTGTGCCGTTAGCCGCACCAGGCTGCAACCCGCAGGCATAAAAAAACCGCCGGGACAGCCCGGCGGTGGGGATGGATGGGGCTAAGGCGCCACATCTTACGGCGTCAGACCACTAGCTGTTACGATTGCTGCCGTGGCTGTTTTTTCCCCCTTTTTTGCCAGCTTCAGAGGCGCGTTGAGGATCGTTCTTGAAGTTCCCCCCGCTGTGCTGACCACCTTTACGACCTGCTTCTGATGCTCTTTCGCGGTCTTCAGCAAAATTTCCTGAACCGCCACGATGGTTTGCCATTACGGACCTCCAGTAATTAAGACATCATATTGCATTACGCCTGCGTGGATGATTCCACTGCGCGACCGCTGGCCTGAGCCATTTGCTGCCGCGTGGAACTAAGCTTAGTGGAAGGAGCCCGTTCCTCCAGCCCATCGTAATATTTTGCAACATGCGCCGGAAGGAAAGCAGGGGTGAGCAGCGCGGCGGCATCTAAGCATTTATTATGACTTGTGAAAACGCGGCTCAGGAAAGTGTGTCATTTTGCAACAAAGCGAAAGCCATCAACAACAAATCATATCCTATTAAATATCATAATGATTATTCATTTCACGTGCTAAATCCTATGGCAAAACTGTCAACCGAAGCGGCAACTCAGCGTGCCAGATGAGGCCTCATCCGGGTGCGTTAAAATCGGCCATAAAGTTGACCATCGCCGCTCTGTGACCAACACTTTCAGAAGTCTGTTACGCAACCACAGTGTCAATACGGAGAACAACGCTATGAGTGGAAAGGCAAAAATTCTGGTGCTTTATTATTCCATGTACGGACATATTGAAACCCTGGCGCAGGCCGTGGCCGAAGGCGCCAGCAAGGTCGACGGAGCCGAGGTGACGGTAAAACGCGTGCCGGAAACCATGTCGGCTGAGGTGTTTGCCAAAGCCGGTGGCAAAACCCACACCGCGCCGGTTGCTACCCCGCAGGAGCTGGCGGATTACGACGCGATCATTTTTGGCACCCCTACCCGCTTTGGCAACATGGCAGGGCAGATGCGCACCTTCCTCGACCAGACCGGTGGCCTGTGGGCTTCCGGCGCGCTGTACGGCAAGCTGGGCAGCGTGTTCAGCTCTACCGGCACCGGCGGCGGCCAGGAGCAGACTATTACCTCAACCTGGACCACGCTGGCGCATCATGGGATGGTGATCGTGCCGATTGGCTATGCCGCTCAGGAGCTGTTTGACGTTTCTCAGGTTCGCGGCGGCACGCCTTATGGTGCCACCACTATCGCCGGCGGCGACGGCTCCCGCCAGCCAAGCCAGGAAGAGCTGGCGATTGCCCGCTATCAGGGTGAGCACGTCGCGGGTCTGGCCATCAAACTGAAAAGTTAACAGAACACACAGGGGGAACAGGTTTCCCCCTTTCCGGACATCCCTCTTTTGTAAGGAGAAGCGTTATGCCAACACAGGAATCTAAAGCACATCACGTGGGCGAATGGGCCTCTCTGCGCAATACCTCGCCGGAAATTGCCGAGGCGATCTTCGAACTCGCCAAATATGACGAAAAAATGGCGGAAAAAATTTGGGAAGAAGGCAACGACGAAGTGCTGTCATTAGCCTTTGGCAGAACAGATAAAGATTCCCTGTTCTGGGGCGAGCAGACTATCGAACGGAAGAATGTTTGATTGCCCGGTGGCGCTGCGCTTACCGGACCTACGGGGTATGTAGGTCTGACAAGCGACAGCGCCGTCAGGCAATCAGCGTTACTTAGCCGCGTCGTTCAATACCGCATTAAACTTATCAATCGGGCAGAAACCGTTCGCGTCCACCGGACAGCCTTTCAGCGACAGAGTCACTCGCTGAGGCGGTGATTTCAGCGTTAACGCGTCCGCATTGCGCAGCTGTTCCGTGCTCTGATAAACGTACTCAATCTTCATCAGCTCACGATTTGCCGCGGCATCATGCCAGCGCGGGAAGACGATTTTCCCGCCGATGGGCGTGCGCTCATACTGGTCATGCAGCTGGTAAGGATTGAAATCTAGAGCCATCAGCAGCGACGCAATATTCGAATCATGCCCCACCAGCACCGTGACCTTCGGCGCTTTTGCCACGTCGGTCACCAGCGCTTTATCAATGTATCTGACCAGCGGCGCGGCAACGTTGCGTGCCACCTCCGGTGAGGTAAACAGACTGTCCTGATAGCCGTTTTTCAGCTCAGACAGCACCCGCCACTGCTGGGCCGTTTTAATTTGTCCCCAGGCGACCTGGTCCTCCGGGAAGCCTTCGTAATACTGCAAAGTGAAGGCATCGACCAGTGAGTTGCCTACCTTCAGCGGCCCGGACACGCCAGGTTCTTTTTCAAACGGCGCGCTGAACGTATCTTTGCCCTCCGTCAGCGAACACTCTTTTTTCTCTTTGCAGGACGGAGAGTTCTGATAGTCGACAATCTGCTCCAGCAGCTTATAGCTGTCGTCGAGCTTCATTTTCTGCCGTTCATCTGCCATCGCCTTCACCGCCGCCTGGCTAAAGGCTTCGGACTTATCGGTGATCACCGGGTTAAACGTCGGATCCATGGTGCCCATGGCTTCCTGATGATGAACCGGGACATCACAGCCAGGGAATGCGCCGGTGATAAAGAACTGGGCGGTGGCGACGGTACGCTGCAGGCTGTTGGCATAGGCATAAACCGTGTCAGCCGCTGGGCATTCGCCGGTGGTGACCATTCCCTGCTCTGCCAGCCATTCACGCATGTAATGGCCCATATAAACCTCGAGCACGCCGCCTTTAGTGGTGAGCTGACCACCCGGCACGTCCCACTCCGGCCACTGGTTTGGCGTCGACTGTTCCAGCACGCTGCCGTTGTTGGCTAGCGGCGCCCGCAGGTTGTGGCGGCTCATGATCAGCACCTGCTGAAGCTGATATCCCTGCGGCGCACTTTCGGCCTGTGCTCCACTGACCATCATCAACGCGCCGACAACCGCGGCGGCAATCACGCTTTTCTTCATCCCTATTTCCTCTCGCAGTAAGATTCCCGTCAATTGTGACAGATTCGTGACAATAAACCGGGAACGGGGCCGCAAAGTGAGGAAGCCCCGGCCGGAAATTCAATTTTTTCAAAAACAGAAACTCACTGTTTTGTTCTTATTTAAGCATCAACGGATTTGCAATTCGCCGCCTCTGCCGTTAGAACTTAACGTTTTGTGGTTACAGGTAAATACAGGCCGCTATGAAGGCAATCCTCAAAAAACTTCATCCTCTCATTTCCGTCTTTCGCCCTCACCGCTGTATTGGCGTGCTGACGCTGGTGATTGGCGGCGTATTTCTTAAACCCGTGCTGTGGCAACTCTATGAATTTATTCCACATGCGCTGGGGGAATTCACCGGCTGGAAAGATCTGATCACCACGCTGGGCCTGCTGACACTGCCAAAAGTGGTGCTCGGGATCGCCCTCGTGCTGATGAGCATTGGCCTGTTCCTGCGCGCGCGCGTAGCCTGGTCCTTTTCGCTGATCCTGTTGATTGCCGTGGCGCTGCTCAATCTGCTGCTGCCCACCGGCGACCATCGGGTGGGCTATCTGGCACTGCTGGACTGCCTGTGTCTGCTGTGGTTCTGGAAAGAGTTCAGTCAGTCGAGCCTCGCGGCCGGTACGCTGTTTGCGCTGATAAGCTTCGGGGCATTGCTGACCTATGCCCTGTGCGGCTCGCTGTATCTGGGTGAGGAGTTTCATCCGGTCATTGATGAGTTTTCCACCGCGCTCTATTTCTCGACCGTGAGTATGTCGACCGTTGGATTTGGCGATATTGTGCCGGTCACGGCCTCTGCCCGCTTCTTTACGGTTTCGATTATTATTCTCGGTATTACCGTCTTCGCGACGTCTATCAGCGCCATCATCGGCCCGGTGATCGGCGGCAATTTGAAACGTATGATCAAAGGAAGAATTTCACACGCCATGCGCAAGAATCACATGATTATTATCGGCGCCACGCCGCTGGCCCTGAGCGTTTATAACGGTCTGAAAGAGCGCGATGAAGTGATTACCGTTATTGTCCCGCCTGGCATTCCGCATGAATACCCTGCTGATGCCGATATCCTGACTGAAGATCCCTCATCGGATAAAACGCTGCGGGAAGCCGGAGCCGATAAAGCCCGCTATATTCTGGTGCTGCGCAACGACGATTCGGATAACGCCTTTATTGTGCTGGCGGCTAAAGAGGTAGTTTCATCGGACACCAAAATCCTGGCGCTGGTCAATTCCGACAAGAACCTGAGCAAAATAAAACGCGTGCAGCCTGACATTGTGTTTTCACTGCAGACGCTTGCCAGTGAAATGCTGCTGCGCAAGCTGACCGGCGAAACGTTAGAGACCGGCAATCTGATGGATCTGCTTTTCCAGGACGGCCATTAACTGGAACCCCCGCCCATTCATCACTAAGCTTAATAGTTCATGCTGGTTTATCGCCTGTCGGCGGTAAGCCTGACGTTTCCCTTTGAAGCCGAGGAGCCTCCATGAACGAAGTCAGCATCATTGCCACTCTCACCCCTTTCCCGGAACATCTTGATACCATCAGAACGGCGGCCAGGGCGATGGTCAACCCGACCCGGCATGAGTCGGGCTGTCTGCAATACGATCTGCATGAGAGCTATGCGATCCCCGATGTCCGCGATCTCAGTAATCAGGGGTCGGCCTCTTTCGTCTTCACCGAGCGCTGGAAGTCAGAAGAGGATCTGAAAAAACACGTGGCGATGCCGTATCACGACGATTTTCTGGCTATTCTCGAGGGAAAACTGGAAAGTCTGAACGTTCAGCGGGTAACGAAGATTTAAGGCTGGATGGGAAAAATGAAAATGCCCGGTGGCGCAAGCTTACCGGGCCTACAAAATCACCGTTTACAGTGGCCCTGTAGGTCCGGCAAGCGTAGCGCCGCCGGGCATTGGCAGAATTACTCGCTAACGCTTTTCTTCAGATCTTCTGCGCCGGCTTTGGTTTTATCCCAGGCTTTCTGGCTGCCGTCTTTGGTGGCATCCCAGGCTTTTTTACTGCCCTCTTTGGTGCCATTCCAGGCCTTTTCAGAACCCTGTTTGGTTTTATCCCAGGCCTTCTCGCTGCCTTCTTTGGTGTGGTTCCAGGCTTTCTCACCGTCCTGTTTCATTTTGTCGGTGGTGGAGCCGTCGCTGTGCGCTTTATGGATCTGCTCCTGAGTGCGGTGTTCGGTCTGATGCAGTTTTTCTTTTGCTGTGTCAGCACCGGCATGCGCGGCGGCCACGGTGTCATCGGTGGCGTGCTGAATTTCACCCTGCGCCATTGCGCCAGTGGTGATGAACAGAAGGGACAATGCAATTGCGGTCTTTTTCATTTTCGAATTTCCTTTTACTGAGTCCAGCCCCGACTCTATTTTTTCAGCCCGCGCTCCACAATGTAATAAATCCTAATTTCCCCCTGGCGCTTCATCGTCAGAAGCACTCTGCCCTGGCCGAAATTCACGGCGAAAAAACGTCCTTTTACCTGAGTTTATTCCACTACGTAAATTAATTTATCCAGATATAAACTTCGTATTTTTCCTGGGTTTTCTTCCATAAATCTTCTTTCGCGGGATAAACTACTGCCTTGTTTTGGATTTGTTGCTCAGCGGATGAATGAATGAACGCGTTTGTAGATATCTTTGCAACCTACCTTTACGGCTTAAAGGTCGTGGCCATCGGCCTTGCCATCATGATGTTAATCAGTGGGTTAGATGATTTAATTATCGATATCATCTACTGGTTCCGTCGTATGTTCCGGGCGGTCACGGTTTACCGCCGCCACGCACCGATGGACCATCGCGCACTCTACGAGCCTGATGAAAAACCGCTCGCCATTATGGTTCCCGCCTGGAATGAAACCGGGGTGATCGGCAATATGGCCGAGCTGGCGGCCATGACGCTGGACTACGAGAACTATCATATCTTTGTCGGCACCTATCCTAACGATCCGGATACGCAGCGCGATGTTGATGAAGTCTGCACGCGTTTTCCTAACGTCCATAAAGTCGTTTGCGCCCGTCCGGGGCCCACGAGCAAAGCGGATTGCCTGAACAACATTCTTGATGCCATTACCCAGTTCGAACGCAGCGCCAACTTCCAGTTCGCCGGGTTTATTCTGCACGATGCAGAAGATGTGATTTCACCGCTGGAGCTGCGTCTGTTCAACTACCTTGTTGACCGTAAAGACCTGATTCAAATCCCGGTTTACCCGTTTGAGCGCGAGTGGTCGCACTTCACCAGCATGTCGTATATCGATGAGTTTGCGGAACTGCACGGCAAAGATGTCCCGGTGCGTGAAGCGGTGGCAGGCCAGGTTCCCAGCGCGGGCGTCGGCACCTGCTTCAGCCGCCGCGCGGTGATGGCGCTGCTGGCGGACGGTGACGGTATTGCCTTCGACGTACAGAGTCTGACCGAAGATTACGACATCGGCTTCCGCTTAAAAGCCAAAGGAATGAAAGAGATCTTTGTCCGCTTCCCGGTGGTCAAAGAGCATGAAGCAGAGCGCCCGCGCCGTCGCTTCCTGCAAAGCTCCCGGGCCTCTTCCGTGATTTGCGTGCGCGAATATTTTCCCGATACCTTCACTACCGCCATGCGGCAAAAATCCCGCTGGATCATCGGCATTGTCTTCCAGGGTTTTAAAACTCACCGCTGGACCAAAAGCCCGACCCTGAACTACTTCCTGTGGCGTGACCGCAAAGGGGTGATCAGTAACTTCCTCAGCTTCTTTGCGATGATCGTGATGATCCAGCTGGTGCTGTTGCTGATGTATCAGTATTTCTGGCCGGACGCGTGGCAGTTCCTCTCCATTTTTACCGGCGGCGAGTGGCTCACCACCCTGCTGTGGCTGAACTTTGGTCTGATGTGCAACCGCATCCTGCAACGCGTGATTTTCGTGACCATTTACTATGGCCTGGCTCAGGGGTTGCTCTCGGTGCTGCGCCTGTTCTGGGGCAACCTTATCAACTTTATGGCTAACTGGCGCGCACTTCGTCAGGTGATCCAGCACGGCGATCCGCGCCGCGTGGCCTGGGATAAAACCACCCATGACTTCCCGAGCGTCACCGGAGAGAACCGTGCCCTGCGTCCGCTTGGGCAGATTTTGATCGAACAAGGGGCAATCACCCCTGAACAGCTGGAACAGGCATTAACCCAACGTGTTATTGGCCTGCGCCTCGGTGGTTCAATGCTGATGCAGGGCCTGATCACCGCAGAGCAGCTCGCTCTGGCGCTGGCAGAACAAAGCGGCGTGAAAACAGAGAGCATCGACGCGTGGAAAATCGATCGCCAGCTGATTGATAAAATGCCCGCGGCGATTGCCCTGCGCTACGCCGTTCTTCCCCTGGACATGAAAAACAACGTGCTGACCGTCGCCAGCGAAGACGGCATCGACCCCGTCTCACTGGCGGCGCTGGAGCGCAAAATGGGCTGTTCGGTGAACTATGTGATTGTGCCGCGCGGTCAGGTCGTGACAGGGTTGCGCTACTGGTACGCACGCTATCGTGGACAGGACAGCCGCGCGCTGCTTGAGTCTGCTGTAGAGCAAGGCTGGATCCAACGGACGCAGGCAGAAAAGCTATGGCAACAGTTTGTTCCTCGCCAGCTGCTGTTTGCCGAAGTGCTGACCTCTTTGGGCCACATCAACGCATCGGCGATGAGCGCCCTGCTGTTGCGCCACGAACGCAGTGAAAAACCGCTGGGTGAGTTTCTGGTGCAGGAAGGCGTTATCTCGCAGGAGACGCTCAATCTGGTGCTTGCACGGCAGAAAGAATTGCAGACTTCCATGTCCAGCCTGTTGAAAGGCGCAGGCGTCACCGATCAACAACTGGCTATTTTGGGGCAGGCATGAGCAGGGAACGCATGAACTCTTTTTCACCAAGATTAATCAGCCTGCTGATTGCCACTCTGCTGACCCCCTGCGCTCTGGCGCAGGAACAGGTGGCGGGCACCAGCGCTGAAGCGCTCGGCCTCAGCAGCTATCGTCATTTTGTGGTTTATCCGCACCTGGAGAAAGCCATTCGGGCGCAGCAAAGCGGCGATGAACAGACCGCACTGCGCGAGTTTCGCTATCTCCACCAGCAGCTTCCGGACAACGTGCCGTTAACCCTCTGGCTGACTGAATCCCTGCGCCATTTCGGCCACGATGAGCAGGCACGCCAGCTGCTGACAGAGCAATTAAAGCGACAGCCGCAGGACGCGCGCCTTCAGCAACAGCTTGCAGCTATTCCACGCAACGTCAAACCTGTGACCACTGTAGAACAGCTGTTGGCAGAGCAGAAAGCCTGCGACGCTACCCCATCCACCCGCTGCCGCAGTGAAACCGGGCAAAACGCCCTGCTTCTGAACCAGCTTACCGTGGCTCAGGCACAGCTCAGCGATGCGGCGTTTTCCCGGACTAAAGAGGGAACAGTGCTGAATGACGGGCTGATCCAGCGCGCTATCTATCTGAAGGCGTGGACCCTAGCCGACGAAGGTTTTAGCCG
The DNA here is from genome assembly GCA_014156375.1 of Enterobacteriaceae bacterium 89. Taxonomy (GTDB): domain Bacteria; phylum Pseudomonadota; class Gammaproteobacteria; order Enterobacterales; family Enterobacteriaceae; genus Scandinavium. The sequence goes on from RQJH01000002.1 coordinate 452,615, forward strand.
GAAAAGCCAGCAGCAGAAATTAACGGTCGCTGAACAAAACCAGTGGTTTGATGTGCTGCTGGCGGGGAAACTCGACGATCGGATACAGACACTTGAAACCACCCCTGCCCAGCAGTTGGCTTACGCCAGCACGCTGGCTTCGCGGGGGGAAAATGCACTATTGCAGCGTTATCTCGCCACGCATCAGCCGCGTTTTACTGACCAGGCTCAGGAACAAAACTGGCTGTATCTGCTTTCTCGCTATGGCGATCCTGCGCAAAGCCGCGCCGAAACCCTGCGCGTGGCCCAGCAGATGTATCAGCGAGCGCCGCAAAATCTGGCGCAGCTCGATCAGCTTAGCTGGCTGTTGATCCAGAACGGTCAGTCGCAGGAAGCCAGCCAGCTGCTGCTCAACCGCTATCCTTTCGGCGGCTCACAGCAGATGACTGAAAAACTCATGCTGCGGCTGGCGGGGCTTTTACAGGAACATCCTGAATGGGCCAGTCCTTCGCAGCGGGCGCGACTGGAGAAACCGCTGTCTGCCGCCTCGCTTCGCCAGTTGCAGAGCCAGCTTCCCGGCGTCAGCACGGACTGCGCCACCACGCAGCGCCTGCTTGGCGATTTATCACCGGAATATGGTGCCAGCGCCTGGCGTCAGCTGGGAGCTTGCTATCAGCAAAATCTTGCGGGTCTGGCGCTGTTTGCGCTTCAGCAGGCAGAGCAGCGCCAGCCGGATGTCTGGCAACATCGTGCCGTCGCCTATCAGGCCTATGCCGTTGAAGATTACGCCACGGCAATGCGGGCGTGGAAAGCCGTTCCGCTTAGCGAAATGAGCAATGAAGATTTGATGGCGGCTGCCAATACCGCGCAGGCTGCGGGCGAGTCTGCAGCACGCGACGGCTGGGTGGACGAGGCTCAGCGTCGGGGACTCAACAACAGTGAAAACTGGTGGTGGCTGCACGCTCAGCGCTATCTTCCGGCTCAGCCACGGCTGGCGCTGGCGGATCTGGATCGCGCTCTCGCCGCTGAAACGACCGTTCGCTCCCTGACTTCCCGCGCGGCGCTGTACCGCGAGCTTAAGCAAAACCGCAGCGCCGTACACGATCTGCGTCAGGCGCTGGTGATGGAGCCAAATAACGCTGCGACTCAGGCCGCGCTGGGCTATGCGCTGTGGAGTATCAGAGACTACGCCTCCTCGCGCGATATGCTGGATAAAGCCCTGAAGGCCTCGCCGGACGATCCGCAGCTCATTCGCCAGCTGATGTACGTCAACGAGCGGCTGGGCGACATTCCTCAGACCCAACTTTATGCCCGTCAGGTTGTGGATGAGCTGGACGCGGTGGCAGAAGTTGAGCCGCTGAACGCCGCGCAAAATCAGGAGCGCTTCAACGTACGTCGTCTGCATGAAGACATTGGCCGCCGCTGGACGATTAACTTTGATTCGACCATCGGCCTGAATTCCGGTGCCAGAAGCGCTTCATCTACCAGCGCCAGCGGGGCCGCACCCGACAAGGGTCATCGCAGCTACGGACAGCTGGAGGCCGAGTACCGTCTGGGCCGCAATATGCTGGTGAACGGCGATATGCTGTCCGTGTACAGCCGATTGTTCGCCGACACCGGCAACAGCGGCGTGGTGATGCCGGTGAAAGATCCGATGCTCGGCGCGGGGATCCGCTGGAAGCCGCTGTACGACTACACCTTCTTTGTCGCCATTGAAGAACAGGTTCCACTCGACCGCCATCACGGTAAAACAGACACCATGCTGCGGGCCAGCGCTTCGTTCCTCAATAACGGCAGGTTCAGCGATGAATGGCATCCGAACGGTAACGGCTGGTTTGCGCAAAACCTTTATCTGGATGCCGCTCAGTATGTTCGCCAGGATATTCAGGCCTGGACCGCGGACTACCGCGCCAGCTGGCACCAGAAAGTGGCGCGCAATCAGACCATCGAACCTTACGCTCACGTTCAGTTGAACGGCTATCGGGATCGCGAAACTCAGGCTAATCAGCTGTGGGGGATTGGGGTTCGCTGGAACGTCTGGACCGGCGAGACGCGCTATAACGCGTGGCCGCATAAAATCAGCCTTGGACTGGAATATCAGCACACCTTTGATGCCATCAATCAGAACGTGGGCGAACGTAATAACACCTTCTTTACCGTGGGAGTGCACTGGTAATGCTGAAATTTCGCCATCTGTTAATGCTGCTGATGCTGGCAAGCCCGCTGGCCGGAGCGATGAATGCCCTGTTCTGGCAGCCGCAGCTACGGGACAACAGCGAGACGCAAACCCAATGGGCTTCGCTGATGGAGAACCTGCATCAGCAAGGGTTCGACACGCTGGTGCTGCAATGGACGCAGTACGGCGACGCTTTTGCCGGTGAGCAGGCTCGTCTGCTGCTGCAACAGCGCGCCAAAGCCGCACGAGCTGCGGGCCTGAAGGTGGTTGTCGGTCTGCACGGCGATCCTGAGTTTTTCGACCGCCAGAAACAGACCGGCGCTGCGCGGAGCCATTATCTTCAGCGTTTACGGGTTGCCGATCTGCATCAGGCGAAGCTGTGGAACGCTGAGTTTCATCCCGACGGCTGGTATCTGAGTGCGGAAATTGACGATCTGAACTGGCGCAACCCCGAAGCCCGGGCGCAGCTGGTTCAGTGGCTGAATGAAACGCGCCAGCAGATGAAGACCGTCAGCCCGCAGCCGTTGTACATCAGCAGCTTTTTCGCCGGAAACATGAGCCCTGACGGGTATCGGGAATTGGTAAAGACTATCCAGCAAACCGGGATTAACGTCTGGGTTCAGGATGGGCACGGGGTGAGTTCGCTTACGCCTGTGGAACGGCAGCGTTATCTCAATGAGAGCGCGGGCTGTGCAGGCCCGGCCAGCGGCACGGTGTATGAGCTGTTTAATGTCGTTCCGGGGAAAACGTTTAACGCCACTCCCCTGCCCGCTAAGGAGATGGCGGCTCAGCTGGCGCAGAAGAGCGCCTGTGGCAAGGACCGGATCTTCTTCTCGCTTCGCTATCTGCCTGCCGCCAGTGGCATCCTGGAATGGCGGCAGTAAGTCATGATTTGCCGGGCTGGCTCACATTCATCCGACGATACAGGGTGGGAGTGACGCCAGCCCGTTTGATAAACGCCCGCCGCAGTACGTCACAGCTTGAATAGCCGCATTCGCTGGCGATGGTTTTTAACGGCAGATCGCCGCTTTCCAGCAGCCTCTTCGCTTTATCGATTCGCCCGGCTTCCAGCCAGTCCCCGGCGGACATGTTCATTTCCTGCTGAAAGAGCCGCCCAAGATGGCGGGTGCTCAGACCGATATGATCGGCCATATCCTGCAAATTTAACACCGTCGGGAGATTAGCCAGCGTCCAGCGCTGGAGATCCTGGAAAGCGCTGCGCCCGCTGGAGGAGATCGCGCTGCGGCGAACAAAATGCCCCTGATTCACCGGACGGCGGAAAAACATCACCAGATTTGCCGCTACCTCCTGCGCAACTTCGCTGCCCAAATCCTCTTCCACCAGCCTGATCGCCAGATCCATTCCAGAGGTGACGCCCGCTGCCGTTCTGACCGGGCCATCGGCGATATAGAGAGCGTCGGCCTCCACCTCCGTTTGCGGCCAGCTGTCTGCAAAGCGCGCGGCGGTTGACCAGTGGGTGGTGATTTTGCGGTTATCCAACAAGCCCGTATGAGCCAGTAAAAATGCGCCAGTGCAGACAGAGCCGTAGCGACGGCTGCTTTCACAGAGCGTGCGGATTTGCCCGATTTGCTGCTCCGTTAGCGCGTATTGCCAGGCCTCCGGCGCACCGGCCAGCAGAAAGGTATCCGGCTGTAATCCTTCTGTTTGCGCCAGCATCTGATTGGCCAGCAGATTTACCCCTGAAGATGAGCGGATTGTCTGGGTATCCAGAGAGATCACCGCAAAATCGTACACCTGGCGATGCAGGATACGGTTGGCTTCAGCAAACACGTCCAGCGGGCCGGAAACATCCAGCAGCTGGACGCCGGGCACGGCAAACAGAGCAATAATTCGTTTCATCGGTGACGGAAGTCCTGATTAGGTGGAATGTCCGTAATTGTCGCAACTGAATGATTCAGGACATACAGAATGCCCTGTAAACTGCGACTTAACAACCCATAAGGAGCAAGATATGACATTCACCGTACAAGGTATTCAGATCCCCGACAGCAAGCTGGCCCGCGAAACCACTGAATTTATTCGTGATACCGAGAACGATTTGCTGTTCCACCATTCCAGCCGGGTCTACTACTGGGGCGCACTGGCCGGTGCCCGCCGTGGCCTGAAAGTGGATCACGAGCTGCTGTACGTCGGCTGCATGTTCCACGACATTGGCCTGACTCACGAGCACTGCAGCTGCGATAAACGCTTCGAGGTCGACGGCGCTAACGCCGCCAGAGCCTTCCTTGAAGGCCACGGGATTGAGGCTGCGGAAATCGATAAAGTGTGGACCGCCATCGCGCTGCACACCACGCCGGGGATCCCTGAATTTATGGCACCAGAAATCGCCCTGCTGACCGCCGGGGTGGAGATGGACGTGTTGGGGATTGACTATGAAGGGTTTGACGATGCGAGCCGCGAAGCTGTTGTTCAGCAGCACCCGCGCATCGCCAATTTCAAAGAAAACATCATTAACGAGTTTTATCAGGGCATTAAAGGCAAAACTCAGACCACCTTCGGCAACGTCAAGGCCGATGTGATTGCCGATAAAGACCCCGCTTTCGTGCGTGGCAACTTCTGTAGCGTGATCCGTAATTCTCGCTGGAAGGATTAACGAAAACTGCCCGGTGGCGCTTCGCTTACCGGGCCTACGGTTTTGCAGGCCTGATAAGCGGAGCGCTTAATCTCATTCCGCTACCAGCTCTTCGATCATGGCAAAAAACGCATCTTCGCTGAACGAGGTTCTGGAAAGGCTATCCGGCGCTGAACATGTCCAGCTGCTATGACTTTCTGAGCGCATAAATAATCTTTGCAGTGGCATCACTTTGCCGGATTTGAGCAAACTGACCTCCACGCACCCGGTCACGCCCTGGCCGTACAGAAAGACGGGTGCAAACCTGATCGTTCGGTTTTCATATCGCAGCGTAAAACCCGGCACGCTGAAGGTTTCCGACCCAGCCAGAAGTTCAACCAACGATACTGATGTTCCCTCCACGCTAATCCCGGTTCCTGTCAGCCACTGCTCAACCTCTTCCTGAAGCTGAGCCATCCGCGTTCTGAACTCCGCAATATCGGCCTCATGCTTAGAGGCAAATGGCCCATTGCGGGCTTTGTTATCCTGTAATTTTTGCAAAAATCTGTCTTTTGCTGACATCATGGTTATCGCATCCTGCAAAGGTTATTTTTCCAGTTCCAGCGTCTGGGTTAGCGCCCGAAGGTGTTGTTCCGCCTGCTGAATTTGTACCTGTTTTTGCGCATCCGATGACTGTTCACGGATATCGCGCAGCTGCTCTTCCAGCGGAATGGTCTGGCGGAAGTTGGTCATCATGCTAAAAACTGAGGATTTCAGCTCGCTGACGGTAATGTATTTCCCCTTCTGCCCGTCCAGCGCATTGAGTTTGTCCACCAGCGACTGAAGCTGGGTCATGCCCTGATGCCAGCCCGTCAGCGTGTTTTCCGGCAGCGAGTTTAACGCCACCTGCTGCTGCCAGTGCTGCTGCATCTGCTTAACTTTAGGATCATTCGGCCACAGCGTCTGTGCCTGGTTAAGCAGCTGATTGCCGTATCGCAGACTCCAGCCCGGCGGTAGTTTTGCCACGGTATCCAGCTGGTCTGAAGCACGTTTTAGCCAATCCGCAGATTGCGGCGGTTTAGCTGCGTGCTGAAGCGCGCTGAGCTGGGTCGTCGTCAACGCAGCGGGAAATGCCTGCACCGAATCATTCAACGCCTGAGTCGTTTGTTCTGTGCGGTTGGCGGCACTCCAGCCCCACGCGCCGAGCGCACTAAGGGCAAAGGCCGTCAGCATCCCGCCAGCAAACAGCGGCCATCTTGCGGGAGCGGGAGGGGTTTCATTCACCACATCCACATTCGCGGTAACTTCAGCGGGAACCACATAGACCAACTGGTGCTCAGGCTCAGTTCTGGCAGCGGAGAGTGCCTGCGGCGGTAAGCTAACCGCAGGGGGGTTCTCTTCAGACCGGGGAGTATTTTCCAGACGGGTGACCGCCTGCTGAACCTGACGGCTAAGCCCATTCAGCTGACAGGCCTGCTTGAGTTCGTGACGGCTTGCAACCTCCTCCACAGCAGCAAGAAGAGTTTCGCTTTGATACAGAGCGGGCAAGTCCTGATGAGTCAGCGTCAGAGTACGAAACACTTTCTGCAGGCGCTGGCTGAGGCCGCTCAGGATCTCCACCCGTGAATGTACCGGCTGCGGCCACATCAGCGCCCACTGACGGGACATCATGGCATTGATAATCGCCAGACCTTCATTCATGCCGCCGACAGCGGCAATATGGGTGCGAGCCAGCGTATACCAGGCCGCAGTCTGTAGCTCGACGCCGTTGTGCTCAAATAAAGCGAGCGACAGTTTCTCTACCTGCGCCCAGTTCACATCCGGGCGCGCGGGATGAGTGAGTTTGCTGATTTCATCACGCAGAGCAATAAAATCGGCGAGATGGCGCGGATCGGTGCCTGTTTTAATTTTCCGTTGGGTAATGTCATTCATGACCAGATATCCATCTGTGTGCCTGGAACTGTGGAAGAGTAGCGTCTATGCAGCTTCACTTTGTGCAAACTCGAGACTCTGCAGATACTGCAGTGCCACCGGGTCGGCAATATATTCAACCTGCCCATGATGCCGCTCCACTTCATCGATAATTCGACTGAGGTCTACCCGGAAAAACTCCTTACGCAGGTTAATCCTGTTAATGCGATAGTTTTCCAAATGGTCGTGGAGCGTTTTTTCGAGAGCGGGAGCATCATCACAGGAGATCATGGCGTGAACATCGAAATCAAACGGTACAGCTGCTCCACTCAGTTCTTTCACGCGTTCCATCGGCTCCAGTCGCCGGGTCATACCAATCTTGAAGACGTTTTCACCGAAGGAACCAATGTTCGAAATCACATACACATGTCCCTGCTTCGTTAGCTGAGCCATGGACTTAGCGCGTTCATACTGCTGATGTACCTCCTGGATTTTTTGCTCCAGTTCCAGTCTCTGTCTTTCCAGCTCTTCCCTGTGAGCACCATCTGCTGCAAGGAGCGCTTCATCAAGCAGTCGCTGTTGTTCCGCAAGACGCTGCTCTTTCTCTTCGGCTTCCTGCTGCTGCCTGTCCAGTTCATCCTGACGTTGTTTCTCCTCCCGCATCTGGCGCTTGAGTTCAGCCTGATGGTCTTTTTCTTCCTGCGCTTTTTCCAGCAAGGCGACCTTATCGATAAATTGTTGCTTAACGTCTTCCCAGTCGGCATTGTCCTCTAGCTCAAGAAAGGTGATTTTCTCGCTGATGGCAGCATAAGCCTCTTTTTCTTTCCTGAGCTGGTCATACTTACTTTGCCAGTTATTCACCGTGGTACCAGACAGCAGTGTTTTTACTTTGAACCTATACGCGGAGTCCACTATGCGTTGCAGCGCCCGCGAGGCTTTATTTTTGGCCGCTGTAAACTCATCCCACTGGCCAGAAAGATGTTTCTTTTCCTGATCTATGCCACGGGCTACTTCGGTATTGACTCTCTCTTCAAAGGCTTTCTCTTTCGAAGAGAGATCAGATGCGGCCTGTTCAAGCTCCGCGGTTTTCTTCCTGAAGCCCCGATAAATGAAAATCCGTATTATCAGCACAGCGGCAATTAATAAACCGAAGAACAGAGCGATGATTCCTGCCGGATTTGAAACAGATTCAATAAATTGTTCATTCAGATTGATAAGTGCCCTTACCGCAACATACACACCCCAGGCAATGATGCCAAGAATAATCAGGATAATCCCTGCAGCATTGTTATCTTTTTTTCTTCTTGCCATGTTTTATTTTTGTCCTTTCGTCCTTCAATTTAGATTATTTTCTCAATCACGGTAATGATGTTCGCCGTACCGGATCAATATTGATTCCCTGAACAAATCGGTAAATGGGTGAACCCAGGTTTGTTTGCCATATAGAGAGGAGCGCATGTGGGCTGAGGGGGTTGAGTATCAACCGCCACATCATTTTCGATAACGCCTTGCTGCTGCTGCTTTTTCTTGTTTTTCATCGCCTTTGGCTGCGATTTTCTGGCTGAGGTTGAAGGTTTGACCTGCTGGCTGACTCCAGAATCACCGTAGCCAGAGCAGAATCGCTTCGACTGACTCAGGCTCCCGTCGTTACAGACAAAGCGGCCATCCGATGTGCAGTGGGCGATGCCTCCTTTCGAGCCAGAACATGGCTGCCTTCCACGAGCAGCCTCTGCCTGTAAAGTAAAAAGAATACTGAACATCAGAAATAGCATTATTTTTTTCATTGCTGTTGCCATTATATTTTTTATTCCAGACCGGTGTAATTCTAATTGTTATTTTCTGATGCTGCGGCTGTCTGCGAACCTGAACTCTGATCGCAGCCCTGGAGTAACAATAATGGGAGCACTATTCCTGCAATTGCAGTCCGTTGCATCATGCTGTTTCCTTATTTTATAGATTGTTCACTGTTAACTGCACAGCGAACAGTTTTATCCGCTGGTAGAAATTCTCTGCTTTCTACATCTGCATTATAGCGAACCATCGTTAGTCCGCGGCGTGGTCCAGAAAAATCCTGCGACCTTAGTACCTTAGTAAAATAGCCATCTGAATCTTTAAATACTGGTTTCTGCGGTCCCTGAGGGTCTTTAACCGGAGAGTGGCTGTAATAGTCCGGGTCATACCAATCTTTCATCCACTCCCAACCATTGCCTGCCATATCATAGATACCCAAAGGGTTTGGTGGTCGGGCATCACCGGGCATCGGAGATAAGATGTCTTGGTTTGTACCTGATTTCCTTGCATATAATTGCCTGTCGAAAGATGTGGTAATATTGATTCCTTTCCTACCGTCTATGCGTATAGTTCCATCATCCGTAGGTGCAACCACGTACTGCCCGCGATTACGCGCAGCGTATTCCCACTGTGCTTCAGTCGGCAACGAAAAGGGAAGTCCGGTGATTTTTCCTAACCAGGTGCAATATTGATCAGCTTCATTCCAGTCAACATGTGCGGGGGTATCAGCAGTCCGGGCCATTTCTTGCCAGCTAGCCATGTTACGGCTTCCGTTTATCACCCTACCTTTGAGCTGATTCCATGAAAGATAAAACTGATATTGCTGATTGCTCACTTTAAATTTATTTAACGAATAACTGCTAAGCTCGACTTTATGTAACGGCTTACTGTCTTTTTTACCATCATAAGGTAATTTCTCCTGACCATACTCTTCACCAAAGTCACCCATCAGAAATTCACCGCCCTGGACAAACACCAGTTCTGATTTTATCTGCTGGATAAACTGCTCAAGGCGGACCTTATCCTGGGCATTATGTTCTGGCGCTGCGGCAGTCTGAGAACCAGAACTCTGATCGCAGCCCTGGAGTAACAATAATGGGAGCACTATTCCTGCAATTGCAGTCCGTTGCATCATGCTGTTTCCTTATTTTATAGATTGTTCACTGTTAACCGCACAGCGAACCGTTTTATCCAGAGGTGGATACCTTCTACTTTCTGGATCTGCATTAAAGCGGAACATAGTTAAACCACGTCTGGGTCCTGATAAATCCTGAGATCTAAGCACTTTAGTAAAGTAGCCTTCGGGATCTTTAAATACTGGTTTTTCCGGTCCCTGTGGGTCTTTAACCGGAGAATGGCTGTAATAGTCTGGATCATACCAGTCTTTCATCCACTCCCAGCCATTGCCAGCCATATCATAGATACCTAAAGGGTTTGGCGGGCGGAAATCTCCCGGCGTTGGAGATAAGATATCCAGGCCTGTTCCTGATTCTCTTGCATATAATTGCCTGTCAAATGAAGAAGCTATGTTAATTCCTTTCCTACCATCTATGCGGATTGTCCCATCATCCGTAGGTGCCACCACATACTGGCCGCGATTACGCGCAGCGTATTCCCACTGTGCTTCAGTCGGCAACGAAAAGGGAAGTCCGGTAATTTTTCCTAACCAGGTGCAATACTGGTTAGCTTCATTCCAGTCAACATGTGCTGGAGTCTCAGGAGTTTTTTGTCTGTCTGTCCAGGTTACTCTATCTACTTCTCTTCCTTTCAATTGATTCCATTTTAAATAGAACTGATACTCTTGGTTACTCGCTTTGAATTTACTTAAAGAATAGCTACTAAGCTCAACTTTATGTAAAGGCTTACTGTCCTTTTTGCCATCATAAGGTAACTTTTCCTGGCCATACTCTTCACCAAAGTCACCCATCAGAAACTCACCGCCCTGGACATAGACCAGTTCAGATTTTATCTGCTGGATAAATTGTTCAAGACGTACCTGATCCTGAGCGTTATGTTCTGGCGCTGCGGCTGTCTGCGAACCTGAACTCTGATCGCAGCCCTGAAGTACCAATAATGAGAGCACCATTCCTGTCATTGCAATCCGTTGCATCATGCCATTTCCTTATTTTATAGGTTGTTCACTGTTAACCGCGCAGCGAACAGTTTTATCTGCTGGAGGGTAATGTCTGCTTTCTGGATCTGCATTATAACGAACCATCGTTAGCCCGCGGCGCGGTCCAGAAAAATCCTGCGATCTTAGCACCTTAGTAAAATTGCCATCGTGATCTTTAAACACAGGTTTCTCCGGCCCCTGAGGGTCTTTGACTGGAGAGTGGTTGTAATAATCCGGGTCATACCAGTCTTTCATCCACTCCCAGCCATTGCCTGCCATATCATAAATTCCTAACGGATTTGGTGGGCGAAAGTCGCCCGGAACAGGTGACAAAGTGCCCAAGGACGTTCCCATAGATTTTGAATAGCCCCCAACATCATCTTCGGTGGCAATGTTGATACCTTTACGCCCTTCTATGCGTATAGTTCCATCATCCGTAGGCGCAACCACATACTGCCCGCGATTACGCGCAGCGTATTCCCACTGTGCTTCAGTCGGCAACGAAAAGGGAAGCCCTGTGATTTTTCCTAACCAGGTGCAATATTGGTTGGCTTCATTCCAGTCAACATGTGCTGGTGTATCAGGTGTACGAACCCCATCACGCCAAAAATCCAGATCAACTCCCCGCCCCTTTAAATTACTCCACTTTAAATAAAACTGATATTGCTGATTGCTTGTTTTAAATTTACTTAATGAATAACTGCTAAGCTCAACTTTATGTAATGGCTTACTGTCTTTTTTACCATCATAAGGTAGCTTCTCCTGACCATACTCTTCACCAAAGTCACCCATCAGAAACCCACCGCCCTGGACATACACCAGTTCAGATTTTATCTGCTGGATAAACTGCTCCAGACGGGCCTGGTCCTGAGCGTTATGTTCTGGCGCTGCGCCTGTCTGCGAGCCTGAGCTCTGATCGCAGCCCTGTAGTAACAACAATGGGAGCATCATTCCGGTAATTGCAATCCGTTGCATCATTCTGTTTCCTTATTTAATAGGTTGTTCACTGTTAACCGCGCAGCGAACCGTTTTATCCAGAGGTGGATACCTTCTACTTTCTGGATCTGCATTAAAGCGGAACATAGTTAAACCACGTCTGGGTCCTGATAAATCCTGAGATCTAAGCACTTTAGTAAAGTAGCCTTCGGGATCTTTAAATACTGGTTTTTCCGGTCCCTGTGGGTCTTTAACCGGAGAATGGCTGTAATAGTCTGGATCATACCAGTCTTTCATCCACTCCCAGCCATTGCCAGCCATATCATAGATACCTAAAGGGTTTGGCGGGCGGAAATCTCCCGGCGTTGGAGATAAGATATCCAGGCTTGTTCCTGATTCTCTTGCATATAATTGCCTGTCAAATGAAGAAGCTATGTTAATTCCTTTCCTACCATCTATGCGGATTGTCCCATCATCCGTAGGTGCCACCACATACTGGCCGCGATTACGCGCAGCGTATTCCCACTGAGCCTCAGTCGGCAACGAAAAGGGAAGCCCTGTGATTTTTCCTAACCAGGTGCAATATTGGTTGGCTTCATTCCAGTCAACATGTGCTGGTGTATCAGGTGTACGAACCCCATCACGCCAAAAATCCAGATCAACTACCCGCCCCTTTAAATTACTCCACTTTAAATAAAACTGATATTGCTGATTGCTTGTTTTAAATTTACTTAATGAATAACTGCTAAGCTCAACTTTATGTAATGGCTTACTGTCTTTTTTACCATCATAAGGTAGCTTCTCCTGACCATACTCTTCACCAAAGTCACCCATCAGAAACCCACCGCCCTGGACATACACCAGTTCAGATTTTATCTGCTGGATAAATTGTTCAAGATGAGCCTTATCCTGAGCGTTATGTTCTGGCGCTGCGGCAGTCTGCGAACCTGAGCTCTGATCGCAGCCCTGAAGTAACAACAATGGGAGCATCATTCCGGTAATTGCAATCCGTTGCATCATGTCATTTCCTTATTTTATAGGTTGGTTGCTGTTAACCGCACAGCGAACAGTTTTGTCCACAGGAGGATAATATCGACTTTCCGGGTCTGAATTATAGCGAACCATCGTTAATCCGCGGCGCGGCCCAGAAAAATCCTGCGATCTTAGTACTTTAGTAAAATAGCCATCTGAATCTTTAAATACTGGTTTTTCCGGCCCCTGGGGGTCTTTAACCGGAGAGTGGCTGTAATAGTCCGGGTCATACCAGTCTTTCATCCACTCCCAGCCATTGCCTGCCATATCATAGATACCCAAAGGGTTTGGTGGCCGGGCATCACCAGGCATCGGAGATAAGATATCTTGGCTTGTACCTGATTTCCTTGCATATAATTGCCTGTCGAAAGAAGTGGTAATATTGATTCCTTTCCTACCGTCTATGCGTATAGTTCCATCATCCGTAGGTGCAACCACATACTGACCGCGATTACGCGCAGCGTATTCCCACTGAGCCTCAGTCGGCAACGAAAAGGGAAGTCCGGTGATTTTTCCTAACCAGGTACAATATTGGTTAGCTTCATTCCAGTCAACATGCGCGGGGGTATCAGCAGTCTGGGCCATTTCTTGCCAGCTAGCCATGTTACGGCTTCCGTTTATCACCCTACCTTTGAGATGATTCCATGAAAGATAAAACTGATATTGCTGATTGCTCACTTTAAATTTATTTAACGAATAACTGCTAAGCTCGACTTTATGTAATGGCTTACTGTCTTTTTTACCATCATAAGGTAACTTCTCCTGACCATACTCTTCACCAAAGTCACCCATCAGAAATTCACCGCCCTGGACATATACCAGTTCAGATTTTATCTGCTGGATAAATTGTTCAAGACGTGCCTGATCCTGAGCGTTATGTTCTGGCGCTGCGACTGTCTGCGAACCTGAACTCTGATCGCAACCCTGAAGTAATAAAAATGGGAGCACCATTCCTACTATTGCAATCCGTTGCATCATGTCATTTCCTTATTTTATAGGTTGGTTGCTGTTAACCGCACAGCGAACAGTTTTGTCCACAGGAGGGTAATATCGACTTTCCGGGTCTGAATTATAGCGAACCATCGTTAATCCGCGGCGCGGCCCAGAAAAATCCTGCGATCTTAGTACTTTAGTAAAATAGCCATCTGAATCTTTAAATACTGGTTTCTCCGGCCCCTGAGGGTCTTTAACCAGAGAATGGCTATAATAGTCCGGGTCATACCAGTCTTTCATCCACTCCCAGCCATTGCCAGCCATATCATAGATGCCTAAAGGGTTTGGTGGACGAAAGTCTCCAGGAACTGAAGACAAATTACCTAAGGACGTTCCCATAGATTTTGAATAACCTTCAACATCATCTTCAGTGGCGATGTTGATACCTTTACGCCCTTCTATGCGGATGGTGCCGTCATCCGTAGGTGCCACCACATACTGACCGCGATTACGCGCAGCGTATTCCCACTGTGCTTCAGTCGGCAACGAAAAAGGAAGTCCGGTGATTTTTCCTAACCAGGTGCAATACTGGTTAGCTTCATTCCAGTCAACATGTGCGGGGGTATCAGCAGTCTGGGCCCTTTCTTGCCAGCTAGCCATGTTACGGCTTCCGTTTATCACCCTACCTTTGAGATGATTCCATGAAAGATAAAACTGATATTGCTGATTGCTCACTTTAAATTTATTTAACGAATAACTGCTAAGCTCGACTTTATGTAATGGCTTACTGTCCTTTTTGCCATCATAAGGTAACTTCTCCTGGCCATACTCTTCACCGAAGTCACCCATCAGAAACTCACCGCCCTGGACATACACCAGTTCAGATTTTATCTGCTGGATAAATTGTTCAAGACGTGCCTGATCCTGAGCGTTATGTTCTGGCGCTGCGGCTGTCTGCGAACCTGAACTCTGATCGCAGCCCTGAAGTACCAATAATGAGAGCACCATTCCTGTCATTGCAGTCCGTTGCATCATGTCATTTCCTTATTTTATGGGTTGGTTGCTATTAACCGCACAGCGAACCGTTTTATCCAGAGGTGGATACCTTCTACTTTCTGGATCTGCATTAAAGCGGAACATAGTTAAACCACGTCTGGGTCCTGATAAATCCTGAGATCTAAGCACTTTAGTAAAGTAGCCTTCGGGATCTTTAAATACTGGTTTTTCCGGCCCCTGGGGGTCTTGAACCGGAGAATGGCTGTAATAGTCTGGATCATACCAGTCTTTCATCCACTCCCAGCCATTGCCAGCCATATCATAAATGCCTAAGGGATTTGGTGGGCGAAAATCGCCAGGAACGGGAGACAAATTACCTAAAGACGTACCCATAGATTTTGAATAGCCCTCAACATCATCTTCGGTGGCAATGTTGATACCCTTTCGACCGTTTATACGGATTGTTCCGTCATCCGTAGGAGCCACCACATACTGCCCACGACTTCGTGCGGCATATTCCCATTGAGCCTCTGTTGGCAACGAAAAGGGAAGTCCGGTGATTTTTCCTAACCAGGTGCAATACTGGTTAGCTTCATTCCAGTCAACATGTGCTGGAGTCTCAGGAGTTCTTTGTCTGTCTGTCCAGGTTACTCTATCTACTTCTCTTCCTTTCAATTGATTCCATTTTAAATAGAACTGATACTCTTGGTTACTCGCTTTGAATTTACTTAAAGAATAGCTACTAAGCTCTACTTTATGTAACGGTTTACTGTCCTTTTTATCATCATATGGTAACTTCTCCTGACCATACTCTTCACCAAAGTCACCCATCAGAAACTCACCGCCCTGGACATACACCAGTTCTGATTTTATCTGTTGGATAAACTGCTCAAGACGAGCCTGATCCTGAGCGTTATGTTCTGACACTGCGGCTGTCTGCGAACCTGAACTCTGATCGCAGCCCTGAAGTACCGCCAGGCTAATAAACGCTACCAGAGAAAAAGAAATCCTGTTCATCACTGCTCCTTATACGATTGTTTCAGACATCGGGGAGAATTCACCCTGACGGGGATAAAATGGATTATCTACCCTAAACAGACGATAGGGAAGCGTATTATTCATGGTTAACGCATAACCCCATGCCGGAATTGGGTTCAGGTTGCGATAGATTTTATCCATTTCATCATCTTTATTTAGGCCTTCCTGTAAAAAACGTCTGAGTTCATTCATCTTATTCTGCGCCGCCATATATTTAAGTGCTGAATTCCCACCTGCTAAATCATCACCGGTGGCGTTGTAGTGACTGAACACCTGAAACCACTCACGCTGTGTTTGAATCGAGTGCAAAACAATCAGTACAGCTTGTTTTCGGTCATGATAAATATCTGGGATAATTCCATCACCACGGTTATTGATATCAAAATGGTCCCAGACACCGTGTCTGGTTAAGAGATAAAGTAAAATCCCTTTTGACTCGGGAGTAAACTCCAACAATCTATTAGGGTCATGAATTACATTGAGAGCAAGCTGATTTCTTTTACTTGAGGCTGCAATCCCGACCTCAGATTTTTTTACATAATCCGTGAAAAAGTCACCTATTGTGATAACAGTTTCAGTCATATTTTTTAATCCCAAATCAATATTTTCTTTTATATCTGAAAGCATCAGCACGCTAATCTGACTAAACGCCGTAAATGCACGTTTGGCCACCACCTCAAAGAACCCATAATCCAGCCCATATAGCTGATAAATCAGCCAGCCCGCAAAATCACTGAGCTTGTCGTAATCAACGGCGGCCTCAAAGCTACCTTTGGCCCCTACCCCTACGCACAGGCTGGCGGCAATGGAGAAACAGAAGCGACCATTGATGAAGTCACACTGAAAAACACCGCCAACACCGGCACCGGCCATTCCCACCAGGCTTTCAGAAATGGAGCAGAAATCCACGTATTCCGCCGCGGCTTTAGCATCATCGCCGGTTTTACCCTGATATGCCGTCATGGTCGGGGGCTGCAGCCACTGAATGGCCCCTGTCAGCTTCAGCTCGGCCTTTGCACCGCCGAAGATTTCGCCGCTCACCTTCACGCCATCTTCATTTTTCTCACGGGCATCGTGAAACTGACCCCCCTTAACCCGCCGCTCATGAAAACGCGGCAGACGTCCCTGCCGGTTCCCCATCACCATCTGATTAGTGCCCACCGTGGTGACCTGAAGCTGGCCTTCAAGCTGAGCAGAAGCTCCGGCGAAGCCAATCAGTGAAATAGCAAGCTTCACCCTGAGCAGCCCCATATCTATGGGTTTTGGCCGCCCCTGGGCCTGCCACTTCAGCATCCAACCGATACGATCTGGAATATAGTAATTTGCCGTCGCCGCCCCTGACGCCAGCGTCAATGCACTTTTAAACTCCGCCTTAATCGCCGCTTCACCCTTCCACGGCTCCCAGGTTCCCGATGCCCCCAGATTGGAAGAAAAACGTAAAAACTGTGCCCCGGCAGAAATATCGACATGATCACCTATTTCCTTTTGCGCCGAAAGACTGGCGTTCCAGCTATCTGCCCAGCCGCACAGCGTTTTATCAATACTGATTAGGTCGTCAGCACTGAATACCTTAATGCCCTCCGACGACGTATTCAGCTCTGTGATCTGCTTTTTCAGAGCTGCGGTGTTGATTCCTTTGATATCCCCTGATTTATTTCGGGTAAAAATGCTTTCTTTCGCAGAAGCTTTATCCGCCGCCTTGAGTTTGACCCGATGGCGCACTCCGGTACCTAGCTTATCGATGTAGCCTTTTTTGGCATACGAATAGCGCTTTCCTGGCCCGCTACGGGTTCCGCTGCTTTTCGCCGTACCAACAGGGATCAGTTCTGTCACTTCTTCATATCCGGCACCCTCAGCGGCAAAATCGCCCAACAGCTTCTGCATCGCTTCTCTTTTTTGCTGAAGCGTATTTTCCGCATCAGTGGCAGCGGCCTCTTTGGCAGCCAGTCCGGCACTTTCACTGATATTAGAGGCAAAGGTTCCGTAATCCTGCACTGCCGCAGAATAAGCCAGGGTTGCCGTATGATAATCGTTGACGACTGTCATTAGCTGGCCGGCGTGTCTGTCGAGCGCACTTGCCGCCTGAGACGTCAATAAAATTAATTCCTGGGTGCCCGTGCAGAAATAGATTTCAACGGATTCATGCTTAACATCAACAACGTTATTCTCTTTTTTACTTAACGTATTTGTCCCTGCAGGTTTATCACTCATATTCATGCTTCCCTGTTATTCAACAAACATATTAATGGTGGCAGGTTCAAGACCGTCATGTGCCTGGGTAATATCATTATTACCCGCGATACCACGGTAATTTTGCCATCGGGAGTTTCAATTCGGTAATGACTGTTATCTGTGCATTCGCCACATCTATGAACAGAGGGATTACAGAT
Organism: Enterobacteriaceae bacterium 89; assembly: GCA_014156375.1. Taxonomy (GTDB): domain Bacteria; phylum Pseudomonadota; class Gammaproteobacteria; order Enterobacterales; family Enterobacteriaceae; genus Scandinavium. The sequence continues at coordinate 470,482 of RQJH01000002.1, forward strand.
AAGCCGTTCTTTCAAGATACTGCTGCTGATGGAGATGACGAATGAGCACGCGCCCTTCCGGCATAAACTCGGTGCCGTAGCGCACAAGCCCGATGCCCTTAAGCTCTGCATCAATGGCATAGCGCAGTTCTCCAGGCATTGTTTGATCAAGCAAAACCACGTTAATGGATTTCAGGCGCGGCTCGTATTTGAGCAGTACTCCGGAGAGTTTGCCGATAAGCTCATGGGCTGTACCCGGCATCCCTTGCAGGGTTTTGGTCATATCCGGCAGACCGTAGTCCGGCAGATGGGCAAGCGTGCCCGCGCGGCAGTTGAGGATCCGCTGCATGTTGTCTAGTACGGAGAGAATGACCTGGTTTTGTTCGCTAACTTGATGCAGGTCGAGCCCACCGGCAAAATTGCCATACAGAGTCTCATACAAAGATGGACGGGATGAGTCACTCATCTTTCAGTGCCTTCAGGGTCAGCTGATTGTTCCCCGCTTCAATGACGCGGGCTTTATCCGGATCGAGATCGTCACGGCTGAGCACCACACGCCAGGTATTGTTCGCCTGGTCAGGTGACATAAACATCCCGGCAACCGCCACGAACTGCGCCTCTTTCTCCATCGGCATATCTACTGTCACCGCTCCGCCCGGCTGCAGACGGATATCTTTCTCTGCGACCAGATCTGCCTTGATGGCCTGGCTGTCAGCCTTAAACAGGGATGGGTAGTCCGTGCTGTCGAAGGTCTTGCGATCCTTCAACTGGTAGATGCGCACCACGGTTGAAAGCGCGACGCCACCAGCATTGCTGTTAACGGCTTCGCGGGCGTGGATATCAAGATGCAGGGTTTTCACCTGCTTATAAAATATCGATTTGGTGACGGCGACAGTGCCGTCCGTGACGCTTTGGGTCAGCCCACAGCCAGCCAACATTATTGTGATACCTGCGGCCAGCGCAGCCAGAGGGTATTTACCAGCGGTAATCGCCATCTTCTTCGGTCTCCCTGCGGTGAATATTTTCCTGTACCCGCTCATAGCGGCCAAGATTGATGGTTAGTATTTTGGGATGTTTGAGGGGGTTTGCCGCATTCAGCGGACGCATCACAGCAGTGCGCCCCAGCTGTACTGCCCCTGCTTTGGGCCGACAGTTCATGGTCGCGTCTGGCAACAGACTGCGGTCTACGCAAAGCTGCAAACGAACATCAAGGCGCGAACCAAGATAGACATGCAGCAGCGCCATTAAGTCACCGTGAAGCTCGCCACCGGGTAACCAGCCCTGTACTTCATCCGGATCCGTGGTGGTCAGCCGCATCAAAACCTGACTGTTCACATCCGTGGCATAGTTGCCCATCACCGGGCGATTTTTCAGGGTGAGCGGTTGTCTGACGCTCATGGTCAGTGGCTTTTTGAGCGGGACACGACGTTTATCGTGGTGCCAGATTTTTGCTCGTGTGTTGGGGGCCAGCAGACGGACCAGTGAGGCCATACCCTCGGCGGTTCGACCAGGTAACAGCATAACCGGTAGTAGCGCCAGAAAGCGTGAAGCCGGGGCCGCGATACTTTCTGTACAACCTTCAATCCCGAGCCCTGCCAGCCCCAGAAGATACTGAGAGGTTTTATCCTTTCCCCCTTCTTCAAAGGTTGCCGGGTAGGAGTATTTACGCCAGATGCGGTAGTACTGGGCAATCAGCCGATGGTTGAAGATATCAAGGAAATCCGCCGTGGCTTCATGCCCTTCTCTTTTCTGGGTGATGTCATCGATATAGTGCGTCGGCAGCGGGGACTCCACGCCATAGAGCCCCATGAAGGTGATACGCACGGTGGGCGGCAGATGTGAATGTTCCGGCGGCTCCACGCTTTTGATTTCCGAAGACGGGAAGCCCATCCCCGGATGCGGCCGGAAACGTACCGGCTCATGACGCACCTGCCAGGTACTGCCGGTAACTGGCTTATCCGGCTGACTCTGTTCCAACAGCTGGCAAAAACGATAAAAGTTAGTGTAGGGCAGCCGGTCACCCAGCTGTGCGATCAGCCGGGCAGGCGCGGACTGTGGTTCTCTTTCCACCGGATGCATTTTCCTTCTGGCTGAACGATGAGAGTAAGCTGGTTGAACTGATTCATGTCGGCATAGAGGGCAAAGAACCGGTTGAGCATTTCGCCGAACAGATGAATGTCCCCTTCCCCCGTGAACCCGTTGCTGTCGAGAGTGACCTCGATATCAAGGCCCCGCAGCAGGAACCCCTGCTCAAAACGCTGCAGGCGATGATGTGTGACATGCTGGATTGCCTCCAGACGGCGGGTGTTCAATTCGTCTTCCTGCCAGTTGTAAAGCGAAAGCGTTCCACGCAGTACTTCGGCCGTACTCATCATGTTGAGGACCCCCGCCCCCAGATGGCTCAGTCCCCGCCAGTGAAAACGATCTTCGGCAGGCGGGTAAACCGGCAGAGTAGGCTTACAAAGATTCCGCACACTGAGGTGTGTATCCACGACCTGCTCACAGCGATCGAGCAGTGTGCTTTGCAGCGCCCGACGCGGCAGTTGGCCGTTGGTACCGGTTATTTGCAGTGACACGGCTTCACGCTCGATGAGCCGGTCATCTTCCCACTGGTGCCCTCCGAGAATCAGCCAGGTGTCATAGAGCCCACTCACACCACGTTTCACGCGGGTGTGGTAGTAGCGCGGTGGCGCATGACGTCGCATCATCCCACCTTTATGGCGAAAGCTGCTGAACGGCACGTATTCTGCGTCATTGGTTCGATTTGAGCCGGTGACCGAATCCACCGTATAAATCTCGGTATGACCGTCCTGCAGACGTTTAGGGCGCAGCAAGTATTCGCTTTCAAGGCCGGTGATAGTGAGCGGGTCAGCCTCCAGGGTAAACAAGTTAATCACCGGTACGCAGTGCAGGCGAATGGCCTCATCGGTAACTGGCAGATCTGCCGGCCACGGCGTACTGAACACCACCTCAATGTCAAAGTATTCGGCCCCTGCCGGAGGTGTTATCCCCTTAAGACCGTTAAGATGGACGAACATAAATTTGTCGCGGAAGGTGAAGTATTCCAGCAGCAGCTGATACCCGCTAAAGGCGGTATCGCCTTTCGGCCACAGACTATCTTCTTCAGCAAAACCGCCAGGCGAGAAATAGCCATCAAGCCTGATGCGATCGGCCTGTCCTGGCAGACGCATGTACAGCGCCGCCTGCCGTTTGGTCAGCATCAAATGCAGTTGACTGCTGACCGGTGCATCAGCACCGAGATACAAGCTCAGACGGCTGAGGTCGGCACTGGACCAGTCAGCCTGACTGCTGCAGGCAAAACGCAAGCGTAACAGCGAACGCCCATCAGGCTCGGTGGTCATGGTAATGCCCGAGATATTCAGCGGGTTCAGCATCATATCCTGGGTGGTACGATAGCGGCAGACGGTGTTACGCGGCCCTACAGGTCGGGAATACACCTCAAGGCCTGCAGGCACCACCTCAGCCATCTTAATGGCATGCAGCGCCGGGGTCAGCGCCACGATGGAAAGCGACGGAATAGTCCGCAGATAGTGTGGCCAGAGCATACTGACCAGCCCTTCAGTCAGTTCAGGCAGGTCATCGTCGATCTTTTCGCGCAAGCGCCCCATCGAGAAGGCAAAACCTTCAAACAGGCGTTCGACATACGGGTCAGGTGTTCCGGCTTTATCCAGGTCGAGCATTGCGGCCCGATCGGGATGGGTTTGCGCGAACTCTTTCGCGGCTTCGCGCAGGTAGCGCATTTCTGCATCGAAATAGCGTAGGGTTAAATCTTCCATTTATTTGTATTCCTGTGTTCCTAGCCGCAGAGTACAGCTGCGCGGGAAGGATCGATGTCTATCAGCCCAGCCAGCAATTGGTCCATCAGCGGAGTGAGACGTGTTTTTTCCGCCTCGCTGCGTCCGGCTTTGGTTCGGAGCAGTTTCAAATGACGAGCCCTGACTTCAAACAGTAAATCTGGCTCCCAATCGTTCAGGGTGACGTGATCGGCCTGTTCACCCAGCTCAGCGAAAAGATGTACCGCCAGTTCATTTTTTCCGTATTGCTCGGCGATTCTCCCCATCAACAGACGCAGCAACCAGCGCTGACGCGTCGTGGTGATACCGGGACGGCTCTGTAACCAGTTCAGTGCAGCTTCCAGACCTTTGCTATCCGCCAACGCCAGCGCTTCCGGCTCGAGTGCCAGAAGATCATTGTCCTGTCCTGTCAGATGCGCTGCCGGTGTTTCATCACCCCACCCGCTCGCCTGATCGAGAATTTGCTGACGGATCCAGTTCTGAGTCACTTCATCCGCAAAAGGGGAGCCATCACTGAATGCAAGACTTTCGAGCCCGGACAGGCGGCTTAGCAGCCCTTTCAGGTCAGCCGCCACAATGTCCGCCAGTTTGTCGTTGCCAGATTTGATCAATGCCTGATGGGTATACCACTGCAAATCCAGCCACAGGTGATTGGCACCTCGGGAGAAGGCACTGTCAGCGGCCTCAAGCATTTCTGACCAGCTCTGCTGCAGATACAGGCGTTTAAGCAGCGAGCGCTGGTCTGCCCTTGGGGGTTCGATGCGCGTGCGCCCCTGCGCATCCGGCGCAGGAATTGTTTGCAGCGTGTCGTGACGCAGGCTTTTCATCAGATGGTGAGCAGCCAGCCAGCCCTCCGGCTGATCGCGCAGATAGTTCGCCAGCACACGAGCCTGACTCAGCAAATCCTGACCGGAAGTGACGCGGCTCAGCACGGGCGCATCGCCATAATTAACGCTGGCTGGCGATTCACTCTGACTGGTCGTCTGCGGGACCACCGCATCCACACCACCTGATTTGATCAGGCGGTTTTCCAGCGCACCGTACAGTGCATTCAGCTGAGGACGGGTATCATCAGACTCGTTGTCGGTGAGCTCAGCAATTAGTAACAGTGCACCTGCGGTGCGCTCTGCGTCTTCTTTGACCACTTCCGGATAAAGGGAAAGGCTGTCAGTCATACGTGAGCCAGCCAGCCAGTCCAGCGCCGCCTTGCGGCTGCGTTCGCGCTGCGGATAAAGCTGCAAACCAAAACGTCCGAGCATACCGGCCAGCAGCTCGAGTCCATCAGCCAGCCCGCTCTCTCCTTCCCGATGCAGCCTTGCCCAGCAGTAGTAGGTCGCGACCCGGATATCTTTTGCGGAGGTGGTCAGCAGTTTTTCAGCCAGTCGGCAGATAAGCTCCGTGTCTGCGCCGGAGAGTTTATTGACCTCTTCACGCATCTGCTGGAAATCATCGTCATAGCCTGGATCCTCACCGACCGGAGCCTCTGCCGTAATGGGGTGTAACCAACTCTCCCACTGCAACACGCGCACGCGAGTGGCGGCAACGAGAGGCTCTCTGTCTACCTGACAGGTGCTGATTAAAGTATCAAGCGTGCTCATCAGTTCACCTCTCCATTATCTGTATCGCTGGCAGATGCCATGTCTGATGAGACAGCCCCAGTGCTGAAGATGGCCTCCGGCAGACGGAAATTACGCAGCTTGAGAAGTACCAGAGGTCCCTCTCCTGCCTCTGTGCGCAGGGTATAGTTCAGCAGGCGACCATCCTGAGCCTTCCAACTCAGACTGTAACTACTGCCCACGCCCGGATAGGCTTTTACGGTGGCTTTATCAAGCAGCCGTATTAAACCCCAGCTGCCTGGAATATCCGCGTACTGACGGGTTCCCGCCTGGGTGCTTATCCAGCTCAGGTTTGCGCCCGGTGCTTCGGTATCAGCAGGCCAGGTGAAGCGCTTCCATGTCGGCAACTGATTGACATAAATCAGCTTCTGGCTGTCGATAATCATGTCGGTCTGCATGACGCCGTCAGCCGTGCCGGGACGCAGTTCAAAGTTCATCCCCGCATTGCCTTCAGTGAAGGCCACATCTGAAATATGGCTGAGCGTATTGATGGCATTGAGGAATGCCGGATTAAACGCCAGCCCCTGTGAGTTAATGCTGTCCGGAACCCAATGATTACCTTCCTTGTGCAGAACTCCTTTCAGACGAGTTTGCAGGAACTGCGCAATGCGCCCGGAGTCGGCATTAAGGTATTTGGCGAGCAGCGGCAATGAGACATCGCTGCTGGCGTCGTTAAACGGATAACGACCACCAAAGGCGCTGTTCCATTCGCTGACCACCGCCTGCTGCCACTGGGCATTCAGGCTGTCGGCCGCCGGTGTCAAAACCTGTTGCCAGGCCTGCTCCATCGGATTGACAAACACCGTGCGGCCAAAGCCACTCCACTCCTGCCCCAACCCGGCTGCAATCAGGCTGCCGTAATCGCGGGTTTCGGTGAGATCCACAGCTTTACCCTGGAAGACCGTCTGAGCAATGGTCTGGGTCATGGCCTGCGGATCGGCGGCATTGGTCACCTGTTGCAGACGCAGACGCACCTGAGTCACCCGGGTGAGATACGACTGCAGGCTCAGTTCCTGTGCCCCGGTGCGGTTCTTGTCCATCAGCGCCAGCACCGGACCAAAAGTGGCATCCAGCGGACCGTGAACACCGGCGCTCTGGTCGATGGCATCTTTATTCTCACCGCCCAGCAGATTTTTCGCCGACTTCACCAGCGAGTCTGAAATTGCCTCGCCGGTTTGCCCGGTACGGCCCTGAGTGTTGAGCGTATTCATCAGTGCGACCAACGGTGACTGGCGCACATCTGCCATCAGCGTCAACTGGTCAATGGAATCTGACAGCGTCGCGGCACGATTCCAGCGCAGGCTGTTGAGGAACTCCAGCCATGCCCCGCCAAAGTCTGCAAAGTAGCGTTCCGTCAGCCTCATTTTCAGCGCTTCCGGAGAGGTTTCATCCTGTTTATTCACCTGACGCTTGCTGTCGGTCAGCACCCAGTCAAGCTCATCACGGCGTTCCTTCACCCCTTTTTCAATCGCGGGCTGCACCGCCTGCTCCCATGCCTGACGGGTGAACATCCCCGGTACGATTTCAGTGGTACTGAACAGGCGCGAAGCATCGGTATCTCCGGTCATGTCTTCCAGACGCATATCGACATACAGATGGGCAACCTGAGAGAGCATCTTCTGGTACAGGGTGGATTCGCTGTTGCGCATCCCCATCAGCCGGACCAGCAGTGAGCGTGACTGGCTAACCATGCTCTCATCGGCATGTAGCACCCACTCCGGATGCGTCACCAGTTGCGCGCCATAAAACGACAGCAATGACGGAGCCATTCCCTGCCAGACGCCATCTTTCACACCGTCGCGCTTCGGCCAGTCCTTCAATAGCGCAGAGCTAAACCAGGCTGCATCCATATGCTCCGGGCGGGCCATCATCAGATAGAGTTTAAGTTGATCGTAAGTGACTTTAGCCATCTGCTCGCGTAGCGGACTGCCAGGAGGTAGCGCGTTAAAAGCATTCAACTGATGTTGCAAATGGTCTGCTGCCGCGTCACGCAGCAAAGGCTGTGCGCTGTCCTGATATCGCGGCCAGAGTGCGGCCAGCAGCGCATCATTCTGACTCAGCCCAGCTTGCTCATACCACGGTACGCCATGCACAGAACGGTACTGCAGACGGGCCAGGGTTTTCTGTAACTCTGACAATGTGTGTAATCGCGTAGCCAGCGGCTGGTTCGGTTGCGCTGCAAGCCGGGCCTGGGCATTTGCCCCGTCAATCTGGCTGCGGTTACTGATGTACGACACGCCCATCCAGACCGCCCATGCCACCATCAGCAGCCCGGCTGCGGAAGCAACCACTTTACCCCACGGAAGACCTGGCTTATACGGACGCAGTGCCGTCGGCAGTGAGCGAACAGAATCAGGCAGCACATCCCAGCGACGGTCCATTCCCCAATGATGCCGTACGCTGCGCTGTGCTCCCGCTGAGGGCTGACTGAACACCACTCCGGCCAGAGGCAACGGGCGATACGGATTGAGCATCACCGACAGCGGCTCCGTCACACTCTGCGGCTGGCGGATCAACTGGTCAGCAAGAGCCAGCAGAAAGTTGTGTTTTGCCTCATCACAGGTCTGTTGAAGTCCCTGCGTGGTCAGTTCCGGCGTCAGGACAGCCAGTTGTTCAGACAACTGCTCCGCCCGGCATTTTGCCGGCAGCAGACAGCCTGTGGCCTGAACCGCACGTCCATCAGGCTTACCGGCGCGAAGATGCAGAGACCAGACGAACAAAGGAAGTTTCCAGCCCAACGCCGACATGCGATCGCTGACTGCCTGCGCAAGCGTATCCATAGTACTGGATGACGGGACCGGCTGTGGTTCTGGTAATCCGGGAGCAGAGAGCTGGTCGAAAGCGGAAGTCACCCAAACCATCCCGTCCATCGGGCGACGGCGCAGTTTACGCAGTGCGCTCAGCCAGGCACTGTCTGCTGGCGTATTGAGATCGCCGCCCCACAGCAGCAAAGTGCCCTGGTCTTCCTGCCACAGTTGGTTGGTAAGACCTGGGGTTAGTTGTTCGACTTCGGCAGCAGTTCCGGTTATCAGGAGGATGCGGACTTTACTTCCCCAGCGTCGATGGTACAACTCACGAAGATACAAGCGAATCTGGTTAACCTTTTCCAGATACTCGTCTTTTTTTTCCTCGTCGGCAGAAGGTTCAGGTTGTTTACCCATTAGCGTTTTAAATTTCTCGACAAAACTTAAAGTCACAACCCAGTTCCACAGGCGGACAAATACTTCGTCGAACATAAGGATCAGCAGACAGACCGCAGAAACAATCAGTGACGCTATTAGTTTATTTTCCAGAGTGCCGAGCCGTACAACAGGGTTATCCACCCAGATCAATACAGCACCCAGCAGCAAAATTATGGCAACAATGATCCAGGTGCTAATCCGTTTTTTCTTTACCACGTTGTTTTCCTTCAACATTAAGCCGGTCGCACAATAGCCTGATGAACCGTTTTATTCTCTGTCATTATCCATTGCGGTTTGCCCGATGCTACGGCGTGTTCACAGGCGCAGATTAAAGTGATGTTCCCCACTGCGGCACCAGGACGACCAAACAAATCATCCAGAACATAACCCTCCTCCAGACCAGGTGAATAACCTATTTTTTGAGCCTGCTGAATAAGCCGCGCCAGGATCTCTTCACTCACCTGCATTCGCCAGAGGTTATGAGACTCGCCAGGTTCCAACTCTCCCCAGCGCAGCATGTTTTCGACTGAATGCAGCTCCTCGGTTGATACCACCGGACGGTGGATAAACGCCTGGGGAACAGCATCATGCTGTGCAAGCCATTCAGGTGTAGCCAGTAACAGAGCGGATACCGATTCGGCCTGATAGGCCCGGGGCTCCAGAAACAGATTGATTTCAACCGAAAGTACTAATTCTGCCTCATGGCGATCGAGACAGGGATCCATCCACATCACATCATCGCCTTCTGTGCCAACGACTAACTCTTTGACGGTAAATTTGGCAGGGAAAATATCCTGCCATATAGCGCTAATCTGGCTATCATTCAGCGAACCATCATGCTGGAGGCGAACGCTCAGGCCGCCTGGCGCTGCCTGAAGATCAGGCTCCAGCATAGAAAGCAGATCGACCAGATAGCCTCGTAAATTCACCTGATAGTCGGTTTCTGAAGGAAAGTCGTCTCCCGGAGAAAGCCGGGCAATCTGTAGAGAACGATTGAGCGTGGCAAAGTAACTTGGCTGCAACTGGCTCCCATTCGCTATTAAGGCCGCAGCCAGTTTGTTACGGGCGATTGGCGTGATATAGGCTTTACCCAGCAACCCCATAGGACGCTGACCGGCATTAACATGCCTGTCATGTTGTTCCTGACGAAGATGATTCCAGTAGCTCACCCGGTCTCGCTCATTTTCATAAGCGCGTAACCGCATTGCATAACAGCCCACCCCGACAGACAGTGGCGCTGCAAGAGTACAAAGCCAGAACCATGAGGTATGTGTGGACATCCCAGTCGGCCACAGGTACAGCGACAGCGCCACGCCAAATATAGTAATCAACGCAATAATAATGAGCCACCGAAGTGGGCGTGGGGATTCAGGCTCGGCAATTTTTTCCGGTATTTTTTGTATTTCAACGGGCATCGTCAGCGCCTTCCGGCATTAGGAAGGGATGTGATTAGAGTGCAACCACAACCACAACGATGATTATGAAGGGCAATCGGCTTTCCATTAATTTTGGAGCCACCGTCACCACCAGCGATAATAGTTTCACCATGCTCAGAGCAGTAAACTTTATCACCAATGCAGGAGACTTCTCTGCCCTGAAACTTTACGCCAGAGCTACCCTGCAATACTTTCCCACCGCTTGATGTGGTATCACCAATGCGAATAACGCCCGTCATTATTTATTCTCCTTAAAAAAAATAAACAGCCAGACCCGACAGTACCAATAACATAATGATGCTCCAGATAAACTTGAACCCGCAACGGTCCGGCATGCTTAGTTGCAAATCCCATCCAGCGTTAGTGATGATATCGAACACGGGCTTTTTTATCCTATTGGTGCTAAAATTGTAAGAATACAGCTTACCAAACGACCCATTTTCTCTGATCCCCCATGACGATTCATAGGCGAATTCACGTCTACTACCATATTGAACAGTTTTATTAAAGCTGAAGGTTTCAAGATCCGCATTCCATATCAGATCCATAGATTTTTCACTGTAAGAAACCTGCCTGTCCATAACATTGAAAAACAGTCTTAATTCATACTGTTTTTTCAGACCCGACATACCAAATATCTTAATCCATTTTGCATCGGCAATTTTCCATGCGGCAACAAGCTCATCACCTTCAGCAATAACATTGAAAGGAGTGTCAGAACCTTTATTTAATTCCAGCAATTGGTCTTTGAGTTCAGCGAGTGCTAATTCATTAGCACTAATGATAGTACTCATCCCTGTAAATTCCTTTTTATGGTGTGATCGGCGTAGAGGCATTGACCGCACAGCGAGCTGTCGTTTCTAAAGGACGCTCTGGGTCTTTTACCTGAAAGCTCCGAGTAAATGTCAGCCCTGAAGGAAAACCGGCAACGGGGCGATTTCCTCCACGCATGACTTTCCAGTACTGCTCTTTAGTTTTGGTTTTGCTTTTTACAACGGGACTATCTGGTCCCTGAGGGTCTTTCTTAGGGGAATTAGAATAATAATCGGGATCATACCAATCAATCACCCATTCTTTTCCGTTATCTGCCATATTGTACAAACCTAAAGGAGAAGGTGGATATTTATTAACAGCAAAATGAATAAATGGTGATACAATGCCATTTGGTTCAGCTATTTCATCCCGATCTTCATCCGTTGCGAAGTTTTCACCTTTGCCCGTTTTTTTGTTAACACGTAACGTGCCGTCATCAGTCGCGATGGCTACATACTGACCACGGTTACGCGCTGCGTACTCCCATTGTGCTTCTGTAGGTAATGAAAAAGGTAGTCCCGTTTCTTTTCTTAACCATGAGCAATAATTAGAGGCTTCTGTCCATGTCACGATGGCGGGGCTATTTTTTAAAAAAATCATATCAGATAACATTTTATCGACATATTTATTTTCAAACTTCTGCGCCGGTAAATTATTTAATTCAAGATAAAAGCTATATTCTTCGTGTGTTATTTTGAATTTTGATATTGAGTAACTGCTTAATTCAACTTCATGGAGCGGTTTATTATTCTTATCCGAAGTACAAAACGGTCCACCATTACGCATTTTTGAGCAAAAATCCCCCATCCAGAAAGCTCCACCCTGCACAAAGACTTGTTTTGATTTTTCTTTTTGGATAAACGTCTGTAACTCTTTCTTTTGCTGAAGAGTCAATTTCGCTGTATTTGTACTGTTGTTATCACATCCACTTAGCATCAGCACCAACGCTGAAATAATTGTTCTTTTCATGTCTACTTAGACCTACTGCTGATTAATCGGCGTCGCACTATTAACAACACAGCGAGCCGTCGTTCCTAAAGGACCATCAGGATCCTTAACTTGATAATATCGCGTTATTGTTAAACCTGCGGGAAATCCAGGAACAGGATTAGACATCCCTCGTAAAACTTTTAAGTACTGCTCCTTTTCTTTATCTTTTACAACTGGTTTGTCAGGCCCTTGAGGATCTTTTCTAGATGATTTGTTATAATAATTAGGATCGTACCAATCAATCACCCATTCCTTTCCATTATCAGCCATATTATACAGACCTAATGGAGAGGGTGGATATTTATCTACGGGAAATCTTAGAAGTGGAGACAAAATACCATTCGGCTCAGCAACCTCATCACGATCTTCATCAGTAGCGAAGTTTTCACCTTTGCCAGTTTTTTTATTAATACGCAATGTACCGTCATCAGTTGCTATTATTAAATACTGACCACGATTTCGAGACGCATATTCCCATTGAGCCTCAGTTGGTAATGAAAAAGATAATCCAGTTTCTTTCCCCAACCAAGAGCAGTAGTTTACCGCTTCAGTCCATGATATTATAGCGGGACTTTTTCTTAGAAAAGTCAAATCAGAGAAAGTTTTATTAGAGTATTTATTTTCATAACTTTTTCTTGGTAAAGAATTTAGTGATAAATAAAAATCGTAATCTTCATGTGTTATTTTATACTTCGAAATTGAATAACTACTTAATTCTACCTCATGTACAGGTTTATTGTTATTATCTGAAGTACAATATGATCCTCCACTACGCATCCTTGAACAAAAGTCCCCCATCCAGAAAGCCCCACCCTGGACAAAGATTAGCTCTGACTTTGTTTTTTGGATGAAAGCCTGCAATTCTTCTTTTTGCTGAGGAGTCAAATCCGCTGTATCTGCACTGTTGTTATCACATCCACTCAAAGCAAGTATGATGCCTGGGATAATTATTCTTTTCATTTATGCAGAGCCCCATTACTGACTTATAGGGGTTGGGGTGTTTACTGCGCAACGGGCTGTAGTGCCTACAGGATACTCCGGATCTTTTACCCGAAGAGAACGGCTAAACGTTAACCCTGAAGGAAAGCCGGGGACAGGGCTATCTCCGCCACGTAGTACTTTCAAGTATTGCTTTTTGTTTTTACTTTCCACTACTGGCTGATCCGGCCCCTGAGGATCCTTTTTAGGTGACTTTGAATAATAATCGGGATCATACCAGTCAATAACCCATTCCTTTCCATTGTCCGCCATATTATACAGACCTAAAGGAGAAGGAGGGTATTTGTCTACAGGGAAATGAACCAATGGAGGGTTAAGTCCATTAGACTCCGCAACTTCATCTCGATCTTCATCGGTTGCAAAGTTTTCGCCTTTACCCGTTTTTTTATTGGCCCTCAAAGTACCGTCATCAGTTGCTATAGCAACATACTGACCACCGTTACGCGCTGCATACTCCCACTGCGCCTCTGTGGGTAAGGAAAACGGTAGCCCGCTCTCTTTTTTAATCCACAAGCAATAATTAGACGCCTCTGTCCATGTAATTATAGCTGGACTGTTTTCCAAAAAAGTCATATCAGAGAGAGTTTTATTCCTCCACTCTTTGTCAAAGAGTTGTTTAGGTTGCCCAGTCATTTCAAGATAAAAAGCATAATTCTCATGGGTTATTTTGAACTTTGATATTGAGTAACTGCTTAATTCAACTTCATGGAGTGGTTTATTATTCTTATCCGAAGTACAAAATGGTCCATCATTACGCATTTTCGAGCAAAAATCGCCCATCCAGAAAGCTCCACCCTGCACAAAGACTTGTTTTGATTTTTCTTTTTGGATAAACGTCTGTAACTCTTTCTTTTGCTGAAGAGTCAATTTCGCTGTATTTGTACTGTTGTTATCACATCCGCTTAGCATCAGCACCAACGCTGAAATAATTGTTCTTTTCATGTCTACTTAGACCTACTGCTGATTAATCGGCGTCGCACTATTAACAACACAGCGAGCCGTTGTTCCTAAAGGACCAGCGGGATCCTTAACCTGATAATATCGTGTAATAGTCAAACTAGATGGAAATCCCGGAACTGGACGATTCCCACCTCGTAAAACCTTCCAATACTGATCATCTCTTTTGTCTTTCACCACTGGCATATTCGGGCCTTGAGGATCTTTTTTTGAGGATTTGTGATAGTAATCAGGATCATACCAGTCTAAGACCCATTCTTTACCATTATCAGCCATATTGTATAGACCCAAAGGAGAAGGAGGGTATTTGTCTACAGGAAAATGTACCAGTGGCGGATTAAGTCCATTTGGTTCTGCGATTTCATCTCTATCCTCATCCGTTGCGAAATTTTCACCTTTATCCGTTTTTTTATTAACCCGCAATGTTCCATCATCAGTTGCTATGACTACATACTGACCACGGTTACGCGCTGCGTACTCCCATTGTGCTTCTGTAGGTAATGAAAAAGGTAGTCCCGTTTCTTTTCTTAACCATGAGCAATAATTAGAGGCTTCTGTCCATGTCACGATGGCGGGGCTATTTTTAAAAAAAATCATATCAGATAACATTTTATCGACATATTTATTTTCAAATTTCTGCGCCGGTAAATTATTTAATTCAAGATAAAAACCATAATCCTCATGTGTTATTTTGAATTTTGATATTGAGTAGTTACTTAATTCTACTTCATGAATAGGCTTATTGTTTTTATCTGATGTGCAAAATGACCCGCCATCGCGCATTTTAGAACAAAAATCGCCCATCCAGAAAGCTCCACCCTGCACAAAGACTTGTTTTGATTTTTCTTTTTGGATAAACGTCTGTAACTCTTTCTTTTGCTGAAGAGTCAATTTCGCTGTATCTGTACTGTTGTTATCACACCCGCTTAGGATCAGCACCAACGCTGAAGTAATTATTCTCTTCATTTATTACCAGGCTCCAATCTGTTTTTAATAGTTGGGTCAACAGGAACAAAATAACAGAGTGATGAGTAGAATGGACTATCATCACAATGTAGGAAATACTGTTTACTGCAATTCGGGGAGAATGAATATCCAAAAGCAGGATTTTTTCTGAGTCGGTTATAAGTTTCCTCAAAATCGCGCAATGCAAGTTTATCGATTAATGCATTCAACTCTTCATCTCTAGAAAATCCAATTTGCAAAGTTCTTCTAATAACCTTTTCATTCTCCTTCACAATTTTCATTTCAGCGTATTCAGAGCTATTATCTGACAGTTCAACAGTGCCATCAGGTGTCATTCTGGACAAAACCTTTCGCCACTCCCTCTGTGTTTGAATGCTTGACAAAATAATCAAAATTGCTTTTTTTCTATAGTGATTTGTATCTGGTAAGAAGCCATCACCTTGATTCTGATAATCAACTCGATCATAAGCACCGCCACTCGTCAATAAATAAAGTGACGCTCCTTTCCCCTCAGGGGTAAAATAATATACGCTACTAGGATCATTATCAATCATGTAAGCAAAATCATTTCTATCGTCTGATTCACGAATTGCTTTACTTAGTTCTTGGGATTGTTTTTTAATAAAATCAAAGAAGTCTATCTTAACTATTTCCAAATCAGCAATCATATCAGAAAAGTAATCTGAATATACTTTTTCGCCTCCCATAACCAAGATGTAGGTTAAAGCCATAAAAGCATCTTTTGCAATAATTTTAAAATGCTTAAAATCCATACCATAGAGCTGATACACCGCCCAGATCGCAAACTCTTTAAACATTTGAGGCGTGATTTCGCCCTGCACATCCCCTTTAGCGCCTGGTCCGAGGCATAGTCCTCCTGAGGCATGAAACTTAAACTTTCCATTTTCAAAGATAAATTGGTAATCGCCTGAATACCCGGCACCCAGCTGAAGTTCACCAACGAAAGAAAGAGATGCGAAATCAGTAAATTTTCCCAGATTAGCTTTCTCTTTTTCGCTTTTCTGAGCGACGAGAACACGTTCCAGCGTTTTGGTATCTGCCCCCAGGGCCTTGACCATTCCCGGTAACGCCTCCACCAGGGAATCGAACGGCTTCAGCCACTGCAAAGCACCACCCGCCTTACATCCACCCTTAATTCCTGCAAACAATTCAGCCTTCACTTTCGCCACTTCTGGCGGTGAGCCTTCTGTTTTAACCAATACACCTTTTTTGCGTTCCTGATGCCGGGAGCTCGGAGCGCGGAGTCCCATAATCTTTTGCTGATCGTCGCTGGTAACAAACTGCAGATTACCTTCGATCTGAGCTGAAGCCCCCGCATAGCCGGTTAAGCCCGTGTCGATTCTTGTGCGCAGTATGCCCAGGTTCGCTTCTTCATTTTTATCATTTTTGATGAATTTCAAACGCCAGCCAATCCGATCGGGCATGTAGATCGATGAATCCACCTTGCCATTGAAAAGAGTCAATTCAGCCTTTGCTTCCCCCTTAATGGCTACTTGCTTTTTCTCTGGATCCCAGGAGGCCTTATACGCAGCATTTGATGAAAAGCGCAGGAATTGGGCTCCCGCAGAGATGTCAATAAGCTTGCCTTCCTTTTGATATCCCTTGTATTCATCATTCCATGCTTGAGCCCAGTCTGTCAGCGTGGTTTCATAGTCGATACTGGCTCCTGCCATTTTTCTTTTATCCATCATCTCTTTAATGGATTTCTGCGCTTTCTTAATTTTATCGACCAGAACTTTACCATCAATGCCTGTGATATTGTCTTCCGAATCTTTTTTATAAACATCTTCTGTGCCAAACATTTTCAGACTAATAACATTCAGCTTTCCACTCTGATTAAACGAGTCGTAATCGGAGAGTTTGATATATGAATAGAATCGCCCATAGATTCCTTTCTTCAGCGGTTCAAAAGGTATTAATTCAACAACGGGTTGATATCCTTTTTGCTCATCAAACTCACCAATTTCCTGCTGGAGAGATTCGGTGGCTGCTTTCAGGACAGTTTCTGCATCTGTAATGGCATTTTCATATTTAACCAACTCATTTCTGTTAGCAATGTCGGACATTTTTTTGCCATACGCTTCAACTGCATCAGAATAATCCTGCTTAGCCTGATGCAGTTTCTCCATCAGCATGCTTAGCGTATTCATTTTATCATCAAAAAGCCTGGCATCAGCTTCAGAAAGAAAGATGATTTCCAGCGTTTCAATTCTGAAGTAGCACTGACATGACGTATGGTAAACATCAACGGTGTTCTTATCTTTTTTGCTTAATATGTTAGTGGCAACCGGTGTACTTTGCTCGCTCATCTTTAAACATCCCTGTTATTCAAAAAACATATTAATGGCGGCAGGATCAAGACCGTAATGTGCCTGGGTGTTACCATTTTCATCCGTAATACCACGGATAATTTTGCCGTCGGCTGTTTCTATGCGGTAGGGGATGTGTGATTTCGGCTGATTGTCCGTTGTATCAACAACACGGAATTGACCTTTCATCGTATTGTGGAACTCGGGATCGGTAACAGTAGCTGGAGTCAGCGCCTTCTCAAGAGAAGCAGTCCCTCCCCACAGAATATTTGCACTTTTGAGATCAATAAGACCCGGAGCACCAATTTCCACGGACCCATCTTTAATTTTAATGTAGGCCCCTCCACTGCTGGTCAGAGTGATCCCCTGTGCCGCATTCAATACCATCTCACCCTCCACGCTGTTAATGGTCATCGCTTTGCTGGACTGCAGACGCATTTCATCCGTCTGTGCCTGAATATCGACCATCCCCCGCGCAGCCAGGATCTTCATCCCCATTTTCTGGGCAAACAGACTAATTGCTTCTCCCGCAGCAACCGTCAGACGCTTCATGACACTCATGTCAGCGTTTTCACCTGCAGTGGCAGTGAGTGTATGACCCGCCGCAAGTTGAATGTTTTTCGCCGTTGTCAGCCCAATTCCTGCTGGTGCCGTCGCCAGTAAACCGGCTTCATTTAGTTGATCCAGTACTCCGGTAAGTTGCTGCTGAGAAGCGATGTCCGCTTCCAGGGCACCTGAAGCACTCGCACTCTTTGCCAGTGACGTGACAAGTTGCAATGAGTCCTGTAGCTGAGCGATTGCAGCCGCCATGTCCAGCATTTGTCCCTGTGCGCCGGGTTGGCTATCCGCACTGAGTAAAATACCTTTCCCACCGCGCACGGCCACATGTTTATCGGTGCGTAATTCTGCCCCTTCACCGCGCAGCGCCCTGGAAGCATCAACGTTATGACCTAAATTGAGCTGCGTCTTACCCCCGTACTCCGTACTGAGCTTAACGTGCTCCTCCCCGCGCTTATCTTCCATCCGCAGTTTGTTCAGGCCAGCTGTCCTGATGACGTTTCGTGTGCTGTTCAGTTCTGTCACATGGTCTACGTGGCGGGAATCGTGCATCGCATGCGCGATATACGGTCTGTCAGGATCGCCTTCATGGAACGCAATGGCGACTTCAGTGCCCTGTATAAGCGGGAAGTGGAAGCCGTACTTGTCGCCGCCGTAAGGCTTGGCAAAACGCACCGGCATACTTTCCATGCCCTGACGCTTGTCATCACGGTCGGCATCGAATTTCACCCGGTACATGCCCGATGCATCCTGCCAGGCGTAGATATCGTTCTCTTTGGCGCTGGTCACGCGCGCCATCAGCGTGCCGCTGACCACAGGACGCGTTTTCGCCGCCGGGCGCCAGCAGCGGTTTTCGTAATACGGCATTGCCGCCCATGTTACCTGTAGCGCATTTTTGCGGCTGGCGGTGTAACCGGTGCTGGTGATGACAAGTCCGTTCTCCGTTTCCCGTGGCAGCGTCGGTGGAATTGCCGTTTCAGTGATGGTCAACACCTGGGCCGGAGCCAAAGTATGGTCAGTACTGCTGCCGAGCACCGTGGTCTGTTCTGACAGAAAACGCTCATGCTCCAGACGCGCCCAGAAGTTGCCGGTTTCTGCCGTCGGGGTGATTTTG
Source organism: Enterobacteriaceae bacterium 89 (assembly GCA_014156375.1). Lineage (GTDB taxonomy): Bacteria > Pseudomonadota > Gammaproteobacteria > Enterobacterales > Enterobacteriaceae > Scandinavium. The sequence continues at coordinate 489,237 of RQJH01000002.1, forward strand.
TCCCCCCGCTCCAGGTGGCGCGGACGGTAGTGGTACACATCACCGTAGGTGTTCCCTTCCCCGTCGCCACGCGTCATGTCCGCCGGTGCTGACGTCAGGATGTTCTGCGCCTCGCGGTGGTTATAGTCACTTGCCGTGACCGACTTCGCCACTACGTTATGCCGGACATGCACGTCCCAGACTGAATCGGCTGCGTTGTCATTCGCCCCGGACGGACTGTTCAGTGGCAGTGTTTTTCCAAACGTCCAGGCACTTTGCTTATCGGCAAAGTTCACTACCTCTGTCTGAGTGTCCGGCTGCAGGGTAAAGAAGTAGAAAATACCCACTTCGGCCAGCAAGCGTTCGATAAACTCCAGGTCACTTTCCTGATACTGGTTAATCTGCTCCCGCTTAGGATATTTCGCCTTAAGCTTGAACTCATACTCCCAGCCCTTCAGACCATGCTCGCCAAGAATTTGTGCCACCACTTCCGGCACGGATTTGTTGACGAAAAAACGGTGAGTACGGAACTGTTTATCGAGTAAGGATATAAAAGGCTCTAAAATAATTTCATACATAACCTGATCGCGTGAGCCGGTCAGGCGTCGGAAATTTGTCACCACACCATGAACAGTTTTACCGACAACAGAATTAAATAATTCCCCCACCCCCATACTCAGCGTAATGCTTTTACTTAACATCATTTCAGCCGTAAGATCCTGATGTGAACAGGTAAAACGAATGGTATAATGATAGAGGGCGCTCATTTTTTCTAAACCATCAAAACGTTCCACATCCAATGGATAAGGACATGAAGGAATATCTAGTTTATAGCGATTTAGGATACCCTCTGTCATTTTAAATATACTTTCCATTTCTATAACTCCTGTCCTGGTTTAGAACAACATTAAACGAAGCCAAGCTCGACAGTTATGATGAATACTATCTGTAATTATCCCATTCATCATAAATATATTTCAGGGCAAATTTATAAAGTCCATAGCCTATAAGTAAGGTGACTATACCTGCTCCCCCCAAGATAAAGCGATAAGGATTGGCAGAGAAGAAGAAGCAGTAAAAAGAGTAAACCATACTGATAGTTCCCAGCGTCATCCCAATGCTGGCTACGATCCGTGAAACAATGATAAGTATAAAATCTTTAATACTCATAACCCTCCAAAGAAGTATTTGCAGACATCATTAAATTTCTCAGGCTGTATCTTTGCAATTTCGCAAGCCGTCTCATAAGGCCTAACGATATCTTCAACAAGGTAATAAAAAAGATCAAAATCACCCATGTTTTTTAATTTTTCATACATTCCTGGGTTTCTTTCACACAAGTACCGTGATGTGTAAATTGCTCTTGATGCTTCAGCGCCAACTCCCAAAACACCACCAACCAGAGAACCAGATAAAAATGCACCAACTCCTTGAGAGATAATAACCCTTCCGAGGTTAACACCAGTAAGTTGAGAAAAAACCACTTTACCCACAATACTCCCGGATATATTTTTTGCAACTTTCTCAATATTCACACGAGAAACAAAATCATCTATAAATGGTTCGATGACCTTATAAATAGTTTCATCGTTAAAGGTTACTTTTTTAACCAGTGCTGCTAACCGAAACTTATCATCCTGATTCTCTCTGCGGTGTTCAGTGTCTATAAAATCATAGCCAAGATAGGTAAGGCCTACTGGTAAAGAAATGAAGCCTTTTGCTACGGCGCCAATAAGCCCGGTCCCATCGATATTAATGGCATCAAGCATATCTCTGGCAATTTCTTTCGCGCTATCCATAATTGTTATCCCTTAAATAAGCCTGTTAATCAAACTTCAACCCTATGATCTCTTCCTCACTCGCTCCCTGAATGAAGGAAACAGGCCTGCAAGAGGTTTTTTATTAGGACTAAATTATTGCCATTTATGCAGCGTCATCAACAGATAGACGCCAGGATGTTCTGCGCCTCACGGTGGCTGCCGTCGCTGACCATGACCGACCGGGCCACTACGTTTTACCCGACATGCACGTTCCAAACGGAATCGTCCGCGCTGTCGTTCGGATCGGACGGACTGTTCAGTGGCAGTGTTTTTCCAAACGTCCAGGCACTTTGCTTATCGGCAAAGTGCACTACCTCTATCTGAGTGTCAGGCTGCAGGGTAAAGAAGTAGAAAATGCCCACTTCGGCCAGCAGACGCTCAATGAAGGCAAGGTCATTTTCCTTGTACTGGTTTATCTGTTCCCGTTTTGGATAATCGGCTTTGAGCGTGAACTCATACTCCCAGCCTTTCAATCCGTGCTCCTGAAGGACTTCCGTCACCACCTCCGGGACGGATTTGTTGACAAAAAATCTGTGGGTGCGGAATTGTTTACTCAGCAGAGACAGGAACGGTTCAATAATAATCTGATAAGTCGCCTGATCTTCCGAGCCACTGATGCGCTTAAAATGCGTCACCACGCCATGAACCACCTTCTGTCCGGTAAGCCCCAGCAAAGGGCCCATCCCCATAGTCAGTGTGGCCGGTTTACTCAACAGTTGCGCGGCATCCACATTCGAATCCGAACTGGTGAAACGGATGAGGTAGTGATACAGGCGGCTCATATGCTCCTGACCGCTGAAGTTTTCCACATCCAATGAGGAAGTACAGGAAGGAATGTCCAGGCGGTAACGATTCAGACCCGTTTTAGTCACAGCAGTCAGTACATTATTCAGTGTATCAGTCAGACTCATGATAATTGGCTCCTTGATTGATCTGTTGTCCTTGAACTTATCTCTGGCAATAAATGTCAGGATTTATCTGGATTATTTACGAGTCGGGAAGATGATAAATAGTTGGAAGAAAACGAAAACATTCTATATTCAATTCATGAACAAATAGTTCTAACACTCAGTTTTCTGATGCGTCATATTCTCGTGTAGTCAAAGGTATGTCCCGAACTATTCCATTATTGTTCTCAAATCCGACCACAAAACTTCTGGGATGATTTTTTTTACTCTTAGACTGTAAAACTGTTTTAATAATATATGGTTCCTTTAACGTTTCCGAAAAGTGATAAAAAGAGGGCTCAATGCACAACTGGCCGTCTATAATGCGTAATTTGGGCAGAGTGGAGAATTCCCTCTCATTAGACGGCGTGCCTCTGAGATTAATAGAGATAAAAACAGGTTGATAATCCTCACTGTCAGGGACAGAGAAGCAAACTGCATTGTCTTTCATCCAAATGCTGGCCGTTTCTGCAGGGTAATATCTCATCCCTCCCCAAGGACAACCTGTTAATGTAAAAATTAAAATAATTGGCATCGCTAACAATTGGCCAAGATCCCAATATTTCAATTTCACCATGGGAACCCCCTTAATGTCTTTTTATACATATCTCGGATCGTGGACTCGGAATCATCGCCATCAAGCGTAACTATCTCCCAACCTCTGAGTTGTTGCCAGCCATCATAACCATGTATCTCCAGGGTGAAATTATCCGCAATAATTTGTGCCTGCTGCTCCATTGGATATTCACTTAGCAAACGACCGTCAAGTGTATAGCGATAGCTAACCAGCCAACTGACCAGTCCTCTGCCAATAACATTCATTCCTTTAGTTCGTTGCCAGACATGGCTCATTTCGTGGATAAACAGATGCTGAAGATCGTCTGTTAGTTGTGAGAAATCGTCCCTGTACTGGTTACGAAAATAAAGCTCACCATTCGGCGTCATTGCCGTATCTTCGTTTTGCAGATTTAAAGGCAGATAACTGGCCCTGTGTATCCAGACCTTCTCATACTCAATTGTGTCAGCAAAAACTAACTTTGCCAGTTTGATTTCCCCTGCGGTAAGTATTCTGAGCCCACCTTTCTTGATTTTATATTTATCGGTGTCTTTCTCTTTGGTTTTAGTCATTAGTAAACTCCAGTCCGAACCCTTCTTCCGCATTTCACCTCAGTGTCAGGATATCCCTCAGATTCATGATGTTAACTCCTTATCATCGGCTTGTGATGTCAGGAAACTGGCTTAAGCCATCATCTGCAGGGCAGTTTTATAAAGGATATTACAGCTGGCAGGGTGCAAGCGAATCGTCAAGCGCATAACGACAGTATGGTAGTGCTATTTCCCTTGATGTCGGTGTTACGTTGTATACATTTTTATTATTAATTTCAAAAGTCACAACCACCCTCCGCGATCCACTATCATTCCCAGGATATGAGCTAAACTCGACAACATACTGCCCCTTGTCCGGAAATTGATAAAATGAAGGGGGAATACATAATTTCCCTTCGGATACAACAAGATTAGGTGAAAAGGTAATTTCTTTATTTTTTGATGGAGTCCCACGAACATTAATACCTATATATTCCGGCTGGTAGTTTTGTGTATTAACTGAACTAAAACAAATGCTGTCACCCTCTCTGCTTACCCGAGCTGTTTCGTCAAAACGGACTCCAAGATCTTCCGGGCATCCAGTCAATAATATCAGGCACATTCCTGACAAAAATAATGGCCACAACGTTCGAAAACTCATCAGTATCACCATGGAAATATTGCAATGCACTATTTATAACTAAGATATAAAAAACCCAAAGACATCGATATATTTGCAGAAATTCACAAAAAAAATATCAGCTTATTACTTTACACCTGTGATAGTGGTACTTCAATTGATTTTATCATAAGGACGCATTATTTCCATGTCCGTCAAGTGTACATCATGAGCATTGTTACCACGAACTTCAAAACCCACAACAAACTTCCTGGGCCGATTACTCTCTGATTGAAAAATAACTTCGACAATATAAATGGCAGGTGACAGTTTGAAAAAATCATAAACAGTTGGAGGGATGCACAACTGGCCATTAATTACATCTATATTAGGTTTTTTAATGAGCCTCATGTCTTTTGACGGAGCACCTCTAAAATTAACAGCCAAAAACTCAGGATAGTAACCTTGTGCACTTGGTATGAAAAAACAAATAGAATCACCGTTCAAGGCAATACTGGCAGTTTCATCAGGATAAATTTTCACTTGCCCCCAAGGACAACCAGTGAGCAATAAAAGACTTAGAGCAACACACACTGTTTTTAATTTTATCATCATCACCAGGGAAATCCTCGCAATGTATTTTTATACAAGTTTCTAACCGTAGGCTCTGAGGTATCTCCATCGAGAGTGACTATATCTACTCCTCTTAGCAGATCCCAAGTTTTGTAATCATGATGTTATATTGTAAAAGCATCTGCAATGATTTGTGCTTGCTGCTCCATAGGGTATTCACTCAGCAACCTACCATCAAGTATGTCCCTTTAACTCACCATCCAGCTTATCAAGCCTCTAAAAATAGCATTATTACAATGCTATATTGTGTTATTATTTCCCTTCAATTGAACCATATGGTCTTGATATTTCACGACCAGTCAGGGCAAAGTTATATATTCCATTGTCATTATCAACCCCTACGCCGACGACAAAACTCCTTGGTTCATCTACTCGGGAAGAATGCAATACAAACTCGACTATATATTTTTTACCACTTGTGAAATGATAATAAGATGAAGGGATACACAATACCCCGCCAATAATATTAAGACCTGGGGAGAAGTTGAAATCTTTCTCTTTTGAAGGTGTTCCTCTGAGGTTGATAGCCATGTCTACTGGTTGATAATCCTGTGCATTAGTTATACTCATACAGATGCTATCGCCACGCTTCTCTACCAATGTAGTTTCATCCATGCGCATTCTATCACCGGGCCCAGGGCATCCAGTCAAGACTAATAAGCAAAAAAAGGATAAAAAAACAATACCACATCTACATACACAGGCCAAGGTTACCATGGAAAACCTCTCAAAGTATTCTTATATCCTTTCCATATTACAGACTCAGAAATATCACCATCGAGAGTAATATCAGGGTATATTTTATTTTCAAGGTGACACCAGACTGCATACCCAAACTCTTGTAGAACAAAATTATCAGCAATAATTTGTGCCTGTTGTTCCATCGAATACTCACTGAGCAAGCGGCCATCAAGAGTATAACGGTAGCTCACCAGCCAACTCACCAACCCTCTGCCAATTACATTCATCCCCCGGGCTCGTTGCCATACATGGCTCATTTCATGGATGAATAGATGCTTGAAATCATCTGTCGCCTGCGAAAAATCATCATGGTAGGCATTACGAAAGTAAAGCTCACCATTTGGCGTCATTGCCGTATCTTCGTTTTGCAGATTTAAAGGAAAATAGCTGGCCCTGTGTATCCACACCTTCTCATACTCAATCGTGTCAGCAAAAACTATCTTTGCCAGCTTGATTTCGCCTACGGTAAGAATTCTGAGCCCGCCTTCCTTAATATTATATTTATCGCTACCCTTCTCTTTTGTTTTAGTCATTAGTAAACTCCAGCCCAATCCCCTCTTCTTCATTCCAGCTCAGGGTCAGAGAAGCTGGCTTCTGCCGTTCAGCCATTTGCATCAGCAGCTGCTGGCTCAGCACTGGTAGGATTTGCTGGTTGAGCAGGCTGTCGACGTTGCGCGCGCCGGTATCCGGCAGCAGGCAGGCAGCGGTCAGCGTGTCGTACAGGCTTTCTTCGATATGCGTCGTCAGGCCATAGTGACGCTGTAAACGCTGGCTGACCTGATCCAGTTTCATCTGCACGATGGTACGCATCGCGGATTCTGCCAGCGGACGGAAGATCACGGTCTGGAAACGGGCCAGCAGCGCAGGCTGGAAATGATCGCGCAGGATCGGACGCAGCAGTTCGTGCAGATCGGTTTCTGAAGCATCCGGTTTTTCGTCCAGCAGTTGCATCAGATGATCGCTGCCGAGGTTAGACGTCATCAGGATCACTGTGTTGCGGAAATCAATTTCACGCCCTTCGCCGTCGCGCATAAAGCCGCGGTCAAACACCTGATAAAAGAGATTCATCACGTCACGGTGGGCTTTCTCCACTTCATCCAGCAGCACCACACTGTACGGGCGCTTGCGCACGGCTTCGGTCAGGATCCCACCCTGTCCGTAACCGACGTAACCCGGAGGAGAACCCTTGAGCTGCGAAACGGTGTGCGGCTCCTGGTATTCAGACAGGTTGATAGTAATCAGGGATTTTTCACCACCGTACAGCGCATCCGCCAGCGCCAGTGCACTCTCGGTTTTACCAACGCCGCTCGGGCCAACCAGCAAGAACACGCCCTGCGGACCGTTCTCAGAAGTCAGACCGGTTTTAGCCGCGCGCAGGCGTTGGGCAATGGCATTCAACGCCGCTTCCTGGCCGACCACGCGTTTCCCGATCTCATTTTCCAGCACCAGCAGTTCGGTCTGTTCATCCTTCATTAGCGAGGAAAGCGGCACACCGGTCCAGTCGGCAATGACGTTAGCTACGGTGCGGGTGTCGACATCCAGCGACAGCAGCGGCGTATTGCCCTGCAGCGCGGAGAGTTGGTTTTGCAGATTGTTGATATCAGTCTGACGGCTGATGTCCTGACGCACTTCGAGCAGTTGTTCAGTCAGGCTCAGCTCGCGGCCGTACTGACTTTCCAGCACGTCGAGTTCGACGATCAGATCGATCTGCTGCTGTTCAATCGCGGCGAGCCGTTCGCCGTGCTGATTGTTGCCCAGCGCAATATCTTCCAGCAAAGCTTGCTTTTCGATGTCCAGCGAGGTGAGTTGCGCACGATATTGCGTCAGCGCTTCCGGCACGGTGTCGAGACTCATGCGCACGCGGGCGCTGGCGGTATCGAGCAGATCAACGGCTTTGTCCGGCAGTTGGCGGCCTGTCAGGTAGCGTCGGGAAAGTGTGACGGCGGCACGGACTGCATCATCGGTAATATGCACACCGTGGTGTTCAGCGTAGCGGGATTTCAGGCCACGCAGCATCAGGCAGGCAGTCTCGTCATCCGGCTCATCCACTTTCACTATCTGGAAACGACGCTCCAGCGCGGCATCGCGTTCGAAGTACTGCTTGTACTCGCTCCAGGTGGTGGCAGCAATGGTACGCAGTTCACCACGTGCCAGCGCTGGTTTCAGCAGATTGGCGGCATCCGCGCCACCGGCTGAGTTACCTGCGCCAATGATGGTGTGCGCTTCGTCGATAAAGAGCAGGATCGGAACGGGCGACTGTTGCACGGCATCTATGACGTTTTTCAGACGCTGCTCAAATTCGCCTTTTACACCTGCGCCAGCCTGCAGCAGGCCGAGGTCGAGGGTTCGCAGAACGACCGTTTTCAGGCTTTCCGGCACATTGCCTTCTGAGATACGCAGCGCCAAGCCTTCCACCAGCGCGGTTTTACCCACACCCGGTTCACCGACCAGAATCGGGTTGTTTTTGCGACGACGCGAAAGAATATCCACCATCTGGCGGATTTCAGTATCGCGACCAAACACCGGGTCGATTTTGCCTTCTTTGGCTTTGGCAGTGACATCGAGCGTGAACTTATCCAGCGCGTTTTGCAGTGCAGCCGACAGCTCGTTTTGCTTCACTTCAGCGTTAACCGGGCGGCCAATCATTTCCACATCTCCGCCAGCATGGGACAGCTCAGCTTCCTGCTGCACTTCAGGACGCTCGTCGGACTGTGCATCTAACAGCGGGCGAAGGCGCTCCAGCTGGCTTGCGCCGAGCGTGAACAGCGGCCACAGACCGTCGCAGCGAACCAGTTTCGGGCTTTCAATCATCGCGATCAGCAGATGCAGGCTGCGGATTTGCTCTTCGCCCTGCAAAGACGCCACCATCCACGCCTGCTTCAGCAGCGCATTCAAAGAGTCAGCCAGCTGCGGACGACTGCGTACTGAACGCGGCAGGTTATCCAGCCAGCCCAGCAGTGCCTGCCACATGTCGTCCATATTCCATTCGTAGCGGCGCGCCAGCACGGTAAGGTCGCCCTCGCCCTGCTCCAGCAATTTCAGCAACCAGTGCTCTGGCAAAATTTCCGCATGGGCGCGGGTCTGGCACAGGGAGGCTGCGCCTTCCAGCGCACGGGCACAGTAAGGGTTAAGTCGACGTAACAGGATGGCTGAATTTTCCATTTCACACTCTCTTTGGTTGTTCCTGGACACGCTACCGCCCATCGCTGTTCCCTGCTAATCAGGGGACCCAAGCGCACAAGGTCAGGCTGGCAGATTGTGGTTGATTTTGCTGAGCGTCCGGGGAAGCAGGCGCTCAGCAAAAGCAAAAAGGCGGACAGAAAACCTGCCCGCCAGAGTCTTACGCGGTCGCGCGTTCGTTCCAGGAATCGGAATGAATGATGTTGCCGTCTTTGTAAGTCCAGGTGATTTTTTCGTAGCGCAGTTCAACGCGCTCGAGGTGGTTATGCTTCTCTTTTGCAGGATCCTTGATGTCATACATTTCAGGATTCACTTTCACCACTTTCACGTTTTCCAGTTTGGTGTTGAAGTACTCCACTTCCTGGCCCGCGTCGTTAATTTTGTACCACTTGAACTCGGCAGACTTGAGGGTCTGACCGGTGGTCACAGCCTTGTACAAGTACGGGCTGGAGGAGTCGATTTCCTTGGTGAACAGGAACGGCGTGTGGATACGGGTACCGGTCAGTTTGCCGGTGTTGTTATCGGTCGGGATGTACAGGTTATGCTCCTGCGCCACCACTTCGATGCTGCCCTCGCGATCCTGCACATCAACAGAACCCTTGATGTCCGCGCCGCCGTCGTCTTTCAGCCAAAGATAAACAGGAATTGCCATGAGATTTACTCCATTTACTGTTGTGAAACGCCATCATCCTGAGATGGCGCTGAGGGTTTGCCTGGGTTGCGACAGGCGTCTGCCTGCGGTACCAGACTGATTTCGACACGACGGTTAAGTGCGCGCCCTTCCGGAGTGTCGTTAGTTGCGATCGGGCGGCTTTCGCCATAGCCCTGCACCGCAAAACAGGTTTCCGGCACGTCGCCGGTATCACGCATCCAGTTGCGTACCGATTCGGCACGTTTCAGTGAAAGCGTTTGATTAAGTTGAGGATTGCCGGTGTTGTCGGTGTGCCCGCTGACCACAATCAGCCAGCCCGGCTTAGCCTTGATGCCCACCAAGGAGGTCACCAGCATTTTGGTGGAACCTGCTTTCAGCTCCGACTTGCCTGAATCAAACAGCGACATGCTGTCGAGGCGGATTGTTTGTGGCCCACGAATGATTTTCTTAATCACAGGCGGCGGTGGCGGTGGCGGAGCCCAGTCACTGATAGCAGCTTCCACCGGCGGTACAAGGCGCAGACCCTGATAGAGCCCTAAACGGTAGCGCAGAGGCTCGCCGCGACGCGCCCAGTCATCCAGCAGGGCACCATCAGCCCGAAGACGCTGTTGCGCCCGAAGCTTGGGAGCGACAGGCTGGCCAGACAGATGGTGATACTGCGCAAGATGATCGCCAACATTGCGAATAAGGCGTTGGTTATTGACCCAGGAGGCCAGCATCGCCAGTGCCAGAAATACTCCGCTCACTAGTCCTACGTTACGCCAGAACACCATCCGGCCACTGACACCCCGTCGACGAGGCAATGCCGGCAAAAGCAGTTCAGGCAGAGGCAGAGGCTCATCGGTACGGAGTGCATCCGGTGGTAGTGCGGTCACGGAGCCAATATGCTGCTGCCAGAGGTTATCCGGCAGACCGTTTACCGGCACCATACATATCCCGAAGGCGCAGAGCTTCATTGCGGGTAACTCGCCGTGGCGGACAGACAACAGGCTGCTGACAGCAACTGCCTGCCAGGCAAGCACGCTATCAAGCCACAATCCCTGACTCAGCCGGGAGAGACGCTCACTCAAATCAGACTCACGGGCCCACTCCGCCAGTGACAGGCTGCTTTGTCCGGACTGGTGGACCTGTATCCCCGTGCGCTGACTGCTCGTGGTAAACCAGACCGGTTCAGCCGCCGTGCTTGCCACTGAGGGTGAAATCCAGGTCACCGACCAGACAGGGGGGAGACTGCCAAAGGCAGCACGGCACTGTACGATCCCTCGCTGCCAGCCCCGAAACTGCTGAGTAAAGTCGTCAGCAGACGTGTGGGACTCGGGCAAAACTGTCAGCAAAACTGACACCTGGGAGACCAGTGCCGGGCGCACCTGCCCCAGATACTGTGCCAGCAACGGCAGTTGCTCTGCATCTTTCACCCACAGATACCACCCCTGTCGGGTTTCACGATGACGGCTTCCCGGCGAGAACAGCGCTGTGTTATCACCACAGACCAGAATAACTGCTCCCTGAAAATCCTCCGGCGGCAGGCAGTCATCTACAATGTCTCTGACTGCCTCCGTCCGCATCTGCATGGCCAGCCACTGCCGCCAGAGCAAAACACCGGACACCAGGGAAATTAGCAGGCAGAGCACGATGCGGCTGGTCACCGATAGTGGCCAGAATCCCAGAACGAGCCAAAACGCCAGCAAGGCCCCAAATGCCGTTAACAAACTCCGGTAAACATCACGCATGACTTACTCCGGCCTGACGATCTGGCTCACCAGGTCGGTGAGTGAAGACGAAAGGAAGAACCACAGGCCTATCAGCACCAACGCTCCGGCAATCCACGATAACCAGAACCAGCGCCGCCCACTGCGCAAACGTGATGCCCTGACGATAATCGGAGCCTCCTGGGCAAGTTGAAACGCAGGTACCCTCTCGCCGAGCGCTCTGACCACATCCTCACGTCGTTCATCGTCTTGAGCCCGGTACTGACCCACAAACCCCAGTTGCAGGGTTCGATACAGACAGGTCAGCACAGCAGCATCAGGTGCTGTTTCCTTCAGCAAATTGCGGATTCGCTCCCAGAGTTCTTCCCCGGCATTCAGGGTGCCAAAGAAGTGCGCCTGAAGCGGGTCACGGCGCCAGGTCAGATAACCATCATCCGTGCTTCCCCGGTTCATCACGCTCTCATCCAGCAGGGCGCACAGGGCGTACACCATGTCATCACAGCGAGCATCGCTGTAACCCGCTTCTCGCAATGCAGTACGTGCGTCCTGTACCAGGCGGCAGGCCCGACGATAAAGCCCTTCCCCATCACGGACTTCCTGGCCACCCCGGAGCTGACTGGCCATCAGCCAGCCGGGATAGAAAATACGTTCAATCTGGCTGAGTTCGGCTTTATTCATGTCCGCAGCACCGCAAAGAGTTCAAGTTTCACCTCACCGAGTGAACGCGGGGTATAGAAGGTACAGCTACTCATCTCAAGCATCTCCCTTGCGGCATCAGAACTCAGATCCAGTGAAAAGTACTGGTTCTCCAGACGCAGCGGGATTGCCGCAGGTACATGAGCCAGCGGTTTGATCACTACACCACTTAACGCGATATTCACTACGTCTGAGACGTCATCAAAACTGCCCGCCTTGCACAGCTGTGGGAATTTGATTTGCAGCTCATGGTTTGGCATGGACGATCGAACAGAGAGATAGAAATCAGCTCCTTCGCGCAAGCGCGCATCGTGCAGAGACCCTTTCCAAATCTGATCGTCATGCTTGAGTTCAATGCTGACAACCCGTGACGGGAGGCTGGCTTCCAGCAACTTATCAAGAAGAGTCAGCAGCGGTGGGAATACCACTTCCGGTGCATCATGCCGATAAGCCGGAATATCCCCGGCATCGTTCTCAAGTGAAAAGGTCAGAAGACTCCCGGCAAGGCGCGCCAGTTCACGGTACAGCAGTTCCGGATGGCGAGAAGGTGTCTGCAGCAACTCAGTCAATACAGGTTCGGCGCTGTTCAGAGCGTTGAGCAGCCAGAACAGAGAAACATCAGCCACCGCAAAATCGGCCAGGCGCTCATTACTTTCACGCCGCATCGCCATCAGCCGCTTTCGCCTCGCCTGCAGGCGGATCAACAGGTCGCCCAGCTCAGCAACAAGCGCTGGACTTGCCGATAGCGCTAGCATTGGAGGAATAAATGATGGATCGCGACTCCACTGCCCTTGAGCATTACGAACCAGACGCGCAACCGGGCAGGTCAGGTAAGCGGTGTTTTCCTGCGTGGACAAACGAAGCGTGATGGCATTACGCAAAATGGCCAGTTCACTGCTTTCATGTCCTGCCAGCTCCTGAACCACAACACGCTCAGCTTTCCAGCGACGCGGACGCTCGCTGTCCTGACCGTTATCCAGATTGCCACCGCTGGCGCTAAGTAAAGGCAACGCCACTGACACCTCGACGGCCTCACTACCACCAGCAACGGATAAATCACAAACCGGTGGAAGATTATCGGCCAGATCGGTATCAACAATCGTGCCGTCCTGGAAACGTACAGCCAGACGGGTGGCATTCAGGCGCGATAACGCCAGAGCGGCGTCATCGAATTCAGCATTCACCACGCCCCAGGGATGGGAAATCCCCATCCCTGCAACCGCATCGGCAAGATATTCACCCCAGCGAACCTGCTGCTGGAACTGTTGCGGGGCCAGAGCAGCCCCGTCTTCCCAAAGTGGGCGATAAATTTTCATCCCTGATTTCCTCTCGCCTTAGGATTTCGCCTTCGGCATCTGGGAAACCAGCGACAGGTTGACGTCCATTCCTTCCACCTGGAAGTGCGGCACGGCATACAGCTTCACGCGGAAGAAGCCCGGGTTGTCCTCGATATCCTCAACAACCACTTTGGCATCACGCAGCGGGTGTGAGGCCTGCAGTTCGTCACCCGGATCGGTCATCTCAGTCACCAGGCTTTTCACCCAGGTGTTCAGCTCCAGCTCCAGCAGACGGCGGTCTTTGGTGGTACCGATATTTTCGCGCTGGATCAGTTTCAGGTAATGCGCGATACGGGACAGCAGGAAGATGTACGGCAGACGGGCGTTGATGCGGCTGTTGGCGGTAGCATCAGCGGTGTCATACAGCGCAGGTTTCTGGGCAGAGTTCGCCGAGAAGAAGCACGCATAGTCGCGGTTTTTGTAGTACGACAGCGGGATAAAGCCGAGGTTAGCGAATTCAAATTCGCGGGGTTCCGGGATCATCACTTCTGACGGGATTTTCACCTGATTACCGGTGCCCAGATCGTACAAATGGATAGGCAGGTCTTTCACCGCACCACCGGCCTGTGGGCCACGGATCTGCACACACCAGCCGTTACTGATGAAGCTTTTCACCATGTTGGCCGCAAAAGCGAACGAGGCATTGGTCCACAGGTATTTATCGTGATCCGGACCCTTCACTTCTTCGACGTAGTTGAAGCTACGCACAGGAACAGTGTCCGGACCATACGGCAGACGGCCCAGTACGCGCGGCATCACAAGCCCGATGTAGCGGGAGTCGTCCGTTTCGCGGAATGATTTCCATTTGATGTACTCGGCGCGATCGAAGTAGTTGCCGATATCTTTGATAGCCGCTACTTCTTCCATGGAACTTTTCAGGAAGAATTTTGGACCCGCGGAGCCAATAAACGGCATATGTGCAGCCGCAGAGACTTTGGACAGGTTACGCATCAGCGCCACGTCCTGAGCAGAAGCATCAAACTCGTAGGCCGAAATAATCGCGCCAATTGGCTCGCCGCCCGGAGTGTCGTATTCGGCGATATAGGTCTGCTTATACAAACCACTCTGAACAATTTCCGGGGAATCTTCAAAATCCTGACGCAGCTCGTCTTTGGAGAGGTCCAGAATTTCCAGTTTGACGTTCTGGCGGAAATCGGTTTTATCAACCAGCGACTTCAGGCCACGCCAAACGGATTCCACTTTCTGGAATTCGTCGTTGTGCATCACTTCGTCGAGTTGACGGCTAATCTGGAAATCCAGTTCGGCAATGTGATGGTCGAGGATGGTTTTATCCAGCTTTTCAACTTTCTGCCCGGACTTTTGCAGGCACTGCATAAATACCTGTACCGCAGCGGTAACGCGCGCGTCGGCAGAGGTTTCGGCCATCACCGTGTTGTCCTGGAAACCGTCTAATTCACCCAGTGAAGAAACCGGGGTTAAATTAATTTTTTCGAAGAGAGAAGCGTAAACGCCACCAGCCGGCAGTGTTTTTTCTAAGGTTGCACCAGCGGCTGAGCTTTGGGATTCATGATTAAGAGACATAAGCATTTTACTCGATATTAATCCGTTAATGTTTCCAGTAATTATTTCTGGGCTGGAGCCAACGCATTCAGCTCATTACGCAATTCATCGGAGAGCGCCGGGTCTTTCAGAATAACTTCCAGCTCTTTCCGGAAAGTGACGTTATCCAACAGATTAGACTTCAGATCACGAAGCAAATTACGCATGGCTAACATCGCTTTTAGCTGAGGGATCTGGCGGGCAACCTGCTCTGGCTCGAAATCTTTCATGTCCTGGAACTGCAGGCGAATATTTTCTTCAGAACCATCGTTGGCGAGGGTGTTTTTTACAATGAGATTAACTTCAGGATTAAGATCTGCCAGTACGTTATTGAAGTTGTTCTTATTGATGTTGACCTTCTCCCGCTCCGACAAAGGCCCTTCTGCTTTGCCATTGCTAAAGTCACCAACGCTCAATAGTTTCAGTGGGAGCTCGACTTTTTTGCTTGCTCCACCCGTAACCAGGTCTAATTTAATATTTACGCGTGCCTTAGGTATTTCGTTCTGAAATGAATCAGACATAAGCATTTATCTCCTGAATGAATTAATCCCTGACTTGGGCGGTGTGTCGCCATAAATACTGTGACCAATTATTTTATCCATATCATTACAGATACGTAAAGCGCATAAATTTGCCTTAAGCGTTAGTAGTACTTAATTAATAGTTTAGCATAAATGAACAACCGCGTCGGGACTGGCTTTCAGGAGGTGAATATTGAAAACATTTAAATAGCAAATCAAAAAAATCATAACTTTTCGGACTTTTAACAAAACGAGAAAATTCTTAGTTCAGAATTTTCATATCATTAAACATAATATTTTGGAAAAATTCCTAAACCAAAAATAATCAATCTCTAATTATCCTCAGGCAACACGTAATGTGAACCGGTAACGAAAGTCATGGTCAGGGAAAGTAGCCGCCTCTTTTCGTGCATAGGCGAGGTTTTTCACGATCGGAATTGAGGAAGGATACTGACAGTTTTGGATGTTTGCAGGAGACCTAAACGGAAAAACCCCAGCTCATTTCTGAGCTGGGGTTTCATGTTTGGCGGAAGCGTAGAGATTCGAACTCTAGAACCCTTTCGGGTCGCCGGTTTTCAAGACCGGTGCCTTCAACCGCTCGGCCACGCTTCCAATGAGGCGCACTATAAACATACCCTGAGGGCATGTAAAGCCCCACTTTGTTCGTTTGCCTGAAAAACAGTCAAAATGTTGTTAATCGCCTGAAATAGCAACAGATTGAGCAGATTAACAGCATTTTTAACCGACTTTTTTAGTGCTTAATGATGTACATATCTTTGGTGTAGTAGAACCCAAGCTTGTCGGGAGTGAATCCGCCGACCCATGGTTTGACTAAATGTGTACGGACATAGTGATAAACCGGGATGGCGGGAACATCCTGCGCGAGGATATCTTCCGCTTTCTGGTAATCAGCCCCTCGCTGTGCAGCATCCTGAGTTTTGGAGGCATCCACCAGCGCTTGATCGAACTGCGGGTTGCTGTACTTGGTGGTGTTTTCGCTGTCGCCGGTACGGAAGTTGTTGAGGAACGTCGACGCGTCATCGTAATCGGCTATCCACGCATAGCGCACCACGTCAAAGTTGCCGGTGTGCATCGAATCCAGCATCGTCTTCCACTCCTGGTTTTGCAGCTTCACCTCGACCCCAAGGTTTTTCTTCCACATTGAGCTTGCCGCTATCGCAATACGCTGGTGCGATTCAGAGGTGTTGTAGAGCAGATTAAAGGAGAGTGGATGATTTTCGCCAAAGCCCGCCTCGGCCAGCAGTTTTTTAGCTTCCTCAATACGTTTCTCGCGCGGCCAGCTGGCATAGTCAGGATTTTTTAACGTCACGCCGCCGATTTCAGGCTGGCTGATTAACCATGCAGCGCGCTGCCCCTGCCCCAGCACTTTCTCTGCGATGATGTCCTTATCGAGAGCCATATTCAGCGCACGACGAACGCGGGCATCATTGAAAGGCGCTTTGGTAGTGTTGAACTGATAGTAGTAGGTCGCGAGCTGTGGCGAGACGTCCAGCTGGCTGCCCATCGTTTTCTTCAACTGAGCAAACTGATTAATGGGTACGGTATAGGCGATATCAATTTCACCGGCTTTATAGCGGTTGACGTCCGCCGCTTCAGAGCTGATAGGCAGATAGGTCACTTTGTTGATCACCGTGTGCTCGTTATCCCAATATTTTGGATTGCGCTCCGCCACGATGCGTTCGTTAACCACCCACTGCGACGGCTTGTAGGCCCCGCTGGTCACAATATGCTGCGGCTGGGTCCACTTATCACCAAACTGCTTCACCAGCACCGGGTCAATCGGCACCATAACGTAGTGGTCCAGCATCGACAGGAAGGCACCGTTAGGCTGCGAAAGCGTAACCTGCAGCGTAGTATCATTCAGCGCCTTCACCCCAAGGGTGTCCGGAGATTTTTTCCCGAGCGCGATATCCGCAGCGTTGAGGATGTGCATATTGCCAGGGTAGCTGGCATAAGGAGAGACGGTTTTTGGATCGACCAGACGCTGCCAGCTCCACACCACATCCTGGGCGGTGATCGCTGAGCCGTCTGACCAGGTGATCCCCGGACGTAAATGGAAGGTCCAGACGGTATTGTCCTTTTGCTCCCACTTCTCCGCCAGACGCGGTTCAACCGTGCCGTCCGGTCGCACCGCAACAAGGCCATCGAAGATGTCCCTGATAATATTGCCTTCGACGTCACTTTCCACTTTATGCGGATCGAGGGTGGCAGGTTCGCTGCCGTTGTTTCTGACTAATTCCTGTTTGGCCGCCAGCTGCGTCCCTTCGGGTACCTGTGCCGCCAGGCTTGCGAAAGACGAGCCGAGCAGCCCGGCGGTGAATAATGCCAGCGTAATGTGATTACGTTTTTGTGGTTTCATATCCATTGCCTTATTGATTTCATTATTGTTGACACCGCCTTCAGTGTTAGCGGTGGTTTATCAATAACGCAATGTTTTTCAGTGACCTATAAGAGGTCGATCTGGTGGAAAATGAAAAAACCACAAACATCCTGTCGGTGAATTTAATAGCGCTATAATCCTCTGTTTTCACAGGGGAACGGGTCGGTAAAGATGGGTAAAAGCTCTGGAGCTTTCCACTTTGTTTACTTATTCTCAGCGGTTATTACAGTCATCAAAAGAGAGTGACACTATGGATCGTATTATTACCTCGTCGCGCGACCGTTCATCGCTACTGAGCACACACAAAGTTCTGCGTAATACCTATTTTCTGCTGAGCCTGACGCTGGCGTTTTCTGCGATCACCGCTACGGCAAGTACCGTTCTGATGCTGCCTTCACCAGGGCTTATTCTGACGCTGGTCGGCATGTACGGCCTGATGTTCCTGACGCACAAACTGGCCGATAAACCGACCGGTATTCTGGCTGCGTTCGCCTTCACCGGCTTCCTGGGTTATATCCTTGGGCCAATCCTCAACGCTTATCTGTCTGCCGGCATGGGCGATGTGATCGGTATGGCGCTGGGCGGTACCGCACTGGTGTTCTTCTGCTGCTCGGCGTATGTGCTGACCACCCGTAAGGACATGTCGTTCCTCGGTGGCATGCTGATGGCTGGTATCGTGGTGGTGCTGATCGGGATGGTGGCTAACATCTTCCTGCAGTTGCCTGCCCTGCACCTGGCAATCAGCGCAGTGTTCATCCTGATCTCTTCAGGGGCGATCCTGTATGAAACCAGCAACATCATTCACGGCGGTGAGACCAACTACATCCGCGCGACCGTGAGTCTGTATGTCTCGCTGTACAACATCTTTGTCAGCCTGCTGAGCATCCTTGGTTTCGCCAGCCGCGATTAACCAGTGAAAGAGTGAAGAAAAAGGAGAGTGCCTCAGGCCCTCTCCTTTTTTTATGCGCTACTGTCCGCGACAGATATAAGTCGGATAACGCCGGTCCTGAATCAGCCAGACTTCAGGCGAGAGTTCGGAGATGGTCAGATAGTAACGCGCGGTGGGACTGGCAAAGCTGCCCCAAATCTCATCCGGCGTATTATCGTTATGCCGTCTCCAGGTTTTGGTGTAGGTCAGAACCACCACATTATCGTCCTGACGTCGCTCCCAACTGAAATCCACATCCCGGTCGATAATCATGTTCCGTCCCTCTGTCGCCGCCGCCCCTTTATAGGCCGTCAGCCCCGTTCCATTACGACGAAAGTAAAACTGAGCAATCGTATTCACTTTCACTTCGCTGGCCCTTCCCTTATTACGGGTAAAATTGAACTCGGTACTGCAGGCCAGCTGTTCGCCTCTTTGATCGGAATAAGCGCAGATACCAAGCCCAACAGCGCCTCCCAGCAGCGCACATGCCAGCCCGGTGTAAAGGGTGATTTTCATTGTTCCGCCCCGCTTTTAAATCGGATGGTTTTGCAAAGACTGCCCGTGCTCAGCGGACATGCGCCGATAAACACCTCATCCGCTGCGGCAATCGTAAAACGCGCGCTGAAGTAGTAGACGTCATAGGCTTCGCGCTGACAGGCAACGTTATTTTCTTCCAGCAGGGGAGCCATCTTTGCCAGTACCAGAGGACGACCATGATCGTTGATAAGCCAGATCCTGCAGTGGCCTATTTTTTCGGCTACCGGTTTGAGCGTTGCCGGGGCGGTAATACTCTTCGGTCGATTTATAGCGACCACCAGCCCCGCCACCGCCACAAATAAGGCGGTCAGGCTGAGGTATTTTTTCCAGCGAACCGGCAGACGCTTTCCGTTCTCTGCTTTTATCTGTGGGACTGGCGTATTTTCGGGCTCGCTCAAGAGGAGACTCTGTTTCAGCTGGCTGCTGACCTCCGACTCGAAGCGAAATCCGAAACGAGGGACAGTGATAATATACTCGTGACGATCTCCAAGCGACTGAATAGTTTTACGTATTTCGCTCACGGCTTTATTGAGATTATTTCCGGATGGCGTAAAACCAAACTCTTCCCAGACGCGTTTAATCAGTATCTCACGGCTGAGATCACAGCCTTTATTACGAATAAACTCCTGTAACAGACGAACGGCGGGTGCCGATAATGTGATGGCCGATTCAGGCTGACCTATAAGACTAATTTCGTAGCTGCCGGGATCAAAGACCAGCGAATTATTGCAGATAAAAAGCATATTTCATTCTCTTGTTACACCCCCCGCCAGTGCCTGCTGATAAAACAACAGTCTGCAAAAAAATGTGCGTGTATTTGCCCATTTTCTCATCAGAAGGATCACCCTCACCTTCCGATCTGGCGGTGTTTTCATTTAACTATACAACTTTAAATCAGGATAATCAGAGTAAAACTCTGTTAGTTGTGGGTTAAACGATACAACTGTTCACAGCACAGCATTCCGGATTAAAGTTTCCCTGCCCTGAAGCACGACCTAAGCACATGGAAGTTGGCGGATAAAACCGCTGTGAATAAACCAAAAGCAGGCAGGCAAACTTGAAACAGAACAAAGCAACGAATATGACCCATGCGTTTTACGCGGCCATGATTTCACTGTCATTTTTCCCAAAAGCGACAATGGCCAATATGAGCGTCTATCCCATGGAGTTGAACGTGGACAGCTCCGGAGCAGCGCAAATAAAAGTGGCATCGAAGAGCGATGATATTCAGTTCATTCGGGTGAGGCAAAAGAAAATTCTTAATCCGGGCACTCCTCAGGAAAAAGAGGTTGACGTTGCCGCCTGGAAAGAAGGTGGCGTGGTCGTGACTCCGGAAAAATTCGCCCTGGCGGCAGGTGCAATGCGGGTGGTCCGTCTGGTCTCGCTGACGGCTCCTGAGAAAGAGAGCACCTGGCGCGTCTATTTTGAGGGCGTTAAACAGCCTGAAAGCATTTTTCCCTCGCCGTCAGAAAGCCGCGCAACGGCCAAATTAGGTGTGAACGTCATTTGGGGTGCGCTGGTTCACCTGGCACCTGAAAAGGTGGTGGTGTCATTACAGATCGATCCTCAGCGGGGAACGCTGAAAAACGATGGCACCGTGCGCGTGCCGCTGAAAGAAATTGGCATCTGTCAGACAGACAGTAACTGCAAATGGCTAAAAGAGGATGCCACCATTTATCCGGACACTGAGCGGAAATTAAAAACGCTCAGCCAGGCCCACGGCCTGAAATATAAATTCCGCTACTTCAACTGGGTCAATAAAACGTCTGAAGAAGCTGATTTACCCGTCGTGCAATAACACGACATCACAATAAAAACCACTTGTGGTTTGTTGAACAGGGCTAATGGAGCTCGTTTGTAAATATGGAGATATCAATGAAAAAATTAATTAAACCTCTGATGATCGTTGCCGCTATGTCGACCGCTTTCAGCACACTGGCGATCCAGAAGGATATCACGGTGAATGCCAGCGTGGATTCCCAACTGGATATGACCCAGGCTGATAACACCCCGCTGCCAGCCAGCATCGACATGCAGTATTTACCGGGCCGCGGTCTGGAAAGCTATCGCATCAACACCAAAGTGTGGTCGAACTCTGCCACCAGCAACGTCAAAGTTCGTCTGGTCAGCGCAGCCTCTCTGTCGAATACCGATGGCGATCAAACCGTGCCGATGACCGTCAAACTGGGTGAGAAAACCCTGAATACCACTGATGCGGAATTCACCGGTACTGAGTTGTTCCCAGGCAGCATTGAAAACGGTTCTGCGGTCCTGCCGCTGACAATTTCACAAACCACTAAGGGCGTTCTGAAAACGGGTCAGTACAGCGGCGTGGTCAGCCTGATGCTGACTCAGGCAACGACTGCGGAAGGCGGTGCGTAAAACCACAGTATTTTAAAGGAACAACATCAGAGGGCGCCTGCCCTCTGATGTCAGGATGACGTCGGAGTTCGTTCATGGTTTTTCACAAAAATACCCTCTTCTTTGCCGTGTTGTTACCTGCTTTTGCTCCCTCCGTCAGCGCCGATATGGCCGTTCCTGCGGGCTTTGAGGATCTGGCGAAAACACAGCGCCTGTGGACGGAAGTCAGCCTGTACGGCAATTCACTGGGATTGTTTGAAGCAGACATAAACCTTGAAACGGTCACCTTCGTGGCACCAGAAACTGTGACGGCCGCCATTCAGCGTCAGTTTAGCGACGAGCCAGCGCTCATCGCCACCGTCAGCGCTGCGCTGTCCGTGCCTCTGGCCCGAAATGGCAATCTCGCCTGCAGCAGCAATGGCTCCGCAAGCGGCTGTGATTACATCGATACCCACAGCGCCGCCGTTATTTATGATGAAAATAATGCCCGTATTAGCCTTTTTCTGGATAAAGCTTTTCTGCCGAACCCCGCCGCAGACAGCCAGTGGTATCAGCCTACTCCTAACGCTGAAAACGCGCTGATCCACCAGCAAAATATCAATTTTGTGGCGGATGAAAATTATCAGTCCGCCACCGTGCAGGGAAACGGTGCGCTGGCGGTAACCCAGGACGGCTATCTCAACCTTGACTGGATCTGGTTCGGCCAGCGTTCCCGGCACGCCCAACAGCAGGACATGACCGTCAACAACGCCTGGTTTCGTCAGGATTTATGGCGTAGCGCCTATCTTCAACTGGGGGAAATGGACACCCGGGATCTGTTCAGCAACGCCGGTGGCAATATTAATCTCAGCCAGCTTCCTCTCGGCAAAATTCGCGGTCTGCGCGCGGGCTCAACTCGCGCATGGATCAACCCTGTCCAGCAGTCCCAGGGAACGCCCATCACCGTACTGCTGTCTCACGATGCGCGTATCGACGCTCGCAGAGGAAATCAGCTGCTGGCCAGTTTTTATCTCAATGCCGGAGCGCAAAAGCTGGATACCCGCAGTTTTCCTGATGGCAGTTATACCGTTACGCTTGCCGTTTACGAAAACAACCGGTTAACCCGCACAGAGCAAGTCCCTTTTACCCGAACCGGCATCACGCCGTTTGATCGGGTCGAGTGGTTTATGCAGGCGGGCGAAACGACTAATGATAATTCGGATCAATCACGTCAGGCCGTTGTCCAGGCTGGTGTTCGCCTGCCCATTACCTCCACGCTGGCACTGACCAGCGGCGCCACCGCCAGTCGAAACCAGCAGTTTCTGGAAACAGCGTTCGACTGGAGTCGCGGGTTTAGTTCCGGTCCCATTGATGGAGTACTCAGCACCCGCTTCAGCGCCCTCTACGGCAGTCAGGGAGAGCGGGGAAACATTCAGCAAATCAGCTACAACGACGGCTTTTCACTGAGTCTCTACCGCAACGCGCTCTCGGCCGACAGCTGCGATGCAATCAGCTCAGGAGTTGACACCATCAGCGGCTGCTATCGCTCACTTTCGGCCATGTTCTCCGTCCCCGTCGGTTCGTGGTACGCCAGCCTCGGCTATTCAGATAACCGCAATGAAGGCCGCTATGTCTCGCGCCGTGAACTTCCTCACTATGACGACCGGCACGACAGCGGGCTGCCCTGGGAAAATGTCTACATGACCCGCTCCCGCTCGCAGGCATGGCAGGGTGGACTCAGCAGCACCTTCAGCACCCGCGGTCTGAACATCAACAGCAGCATCAACCTGTTTGTGCGCAACGATCATTCAAGGGAAGGCCGCGATAAAGGTGGCTATCTCAGCGTGAGTCTTTCTCTGGCGCATCCCCGTCAGGGTGAAGCCTCGGGCTACACCTCGCTGGGCGCCACCTGGCAGCATCAGCAGCATCAAAAAAACCAGCTGAGCTACAACGTGGCTCACAACTGGTATTCCGACGCTCGTGGCGAAAATGAGTATGGTCTTAACGCCTCCGGTATTAACAGCGATTCGCTCAATATGTCTGCCTATACGCGCCAGGGCGGGCGGTACGGTAACGCCAGTCTGCCCGTCAGTGACGCCTGGGATAAACAGGATAACCGCCATTCCGTCAGCAGCAGCGGTAACTACAGTTCCACCTTGGCCCTGTCGCGCTCCGGTCTGTGGTTCGGCCGCTGGGGAGACGGACGCCCGGCCTCCGCCATTGCGGTTAACGTCGCTACCCCGGAGGAGTCCCCGGATTCACGCGTTGCGGTGTCGCTCGATAACGGCGGCACCGCGGATATTCCGGCCAACACTCGCGCGCTGTTTGCCCTGCCTGGCTATCAGCAAACGACGCTGACGATCAACGAATCGCTGGACGTCTCTCATGGAGCCAGCAGCGAAATCACTCAGGGTTCCGGCAGCCGGACGGTATTTCTGGTACCGGGGAAAATGCTGCACAGGGATGTACAAACCACGACGCGATACACCTGGCTTGGCCAGCTAACCGATCGGCATCAGTCACCTTTGACCGGCGGCGTGCCGCTGAACGTCAACGGCTGGAGCGATTTGGGCAACGGCGGCTTCAGTGCGCAAAGCGACGCCCTGCTTCGCTCACTCTACCTGGTGAAACAGCAGCAATTTTATGTCTGTGCGCTGAAGGTGAAAAGCATGCGCGACGTGGTGCGCTATGTCGGCTCAGTAACCTGCCAGGAGCTGACGTTTTCCGCGCTGCCAGCAACGGTACAGCAGCAGGCACAGCTGATGCTGGCCGGACGTACCCCGCAGACAGGACCAACGGCAATGAACGCTGAAAAATAACAACAGGACAGTGACGTGAAAAAAACTCTCTTTGTATTAGTGCTTTTGAGCCTGTGGCTAACCCCGGCGCTGGCGGGCAGTCCCGCCGGAAGAAATACCAGCGTGACCATGGCCTTTGACAGAGTTGCACCTCCCGCTCGTCTGGATATCTGGCTGCAAGAATCAGGGGGTTTTAACAGCAGTGACCCGCAGAAGTGGGGACGCAACACGCTCACCTGTCTGTCGCGTACCGATCCCACTTATGGGGCCTGTATGACAGCCCCGGTCTGGTTTACGGCCAACCCGGCGGCACCGTATCCCATCAACCTGCGCTTTACCCATGCGTTAACCAAAAAGACGGTCGATATAAAAGTCTATGGCGAAAAGCATATGTTTATGAGCGGAAAGACCTATAGCTTTGCCAGCTACGTGACCGGTGGCGCAGGCGACGTAGCGGTCTGGAACCGGGAGCCCTACTTTGATTTTTATGCAGTCAGAAGTGAGCTGAGCAAACTGAATCTGGCCGGAGTCTGGACCGCTACGCTGAAGCAAAACCTGCGTGAATGGGGCAGCGCAACCTGTGGGGGTGATTTCAACAATGCCAACGTAGGCTGCCCCGGCTATCTGACGATTGCCAGCTGGCAGGCGTCGCTGCGAATCGAGGTGGTGGATTCCGGTAATCAGCAAATCTATTTGCCTGCTTTTCCCCATTCGACGCCCATCGTCAACCTCAACCTGACCAACTTTCCCGGGCGTCCGGGCGGCAGTGAGATCCGCGGTGAAACATCCCTCGACATCTGCCTGTATGACGGCAATAACTCCGCCAGTCCGCGCGCCTTTCTTCGCTTCGAGGATGACGGACTGACTGCCACCGACCGTGCCGAAGGTGCATTTTCCATCCGCCGGCGCGGGGGAAGCCAGACCGAGGTGCGGGATCGCCTCGATTACCAGGTTTCCGTTACTCATCCGCTGACCGGTGCCATCGAGCCCGTCTCCAACGGCAAGCTTATTGTCTGGCAGGGCGTCAACGATCCGCAACATCTGCGTCAGGTCGTGCTGCCCGGCGGCCGGGAAACGGTGCTTTGCGTCCCGGCGCCTATCACGCTGACGACCCCTGCTTTCCCGGCCCGCAGTAAAAATGCCGGCGACTATACCGGCACGCTGCGCATCATCTACACGCCCAGTACGCTTTAGGAGGGAACCGTGAGCTACGCCATTCTTGATAACAATCGCTTTTACGCCGAAGGGCTGCGCTATGCGCTGGTGCGAAGAAACCCGTTCATTCAGGTACAGAGCCAGGAGCTGTGCTGGCAAAACCAGCTGTTGGATCAAACCATCCTGGTGATCCGCTGCCGTTTTTCCCTGTCGGCGACTCACCAGTCGCTGGTGAAGATTTTGCTTCGACTTGAAAATGCCCGCTGGCAGGGAACGCTGTACCTGCTTTGTAACGAGAAAGGTTGGGCACTGGCAACCCATCTGCGGAAACGTTTTTCATCGCTCAGGATTTATAGCATCGACGACAGAATGTCGGTGGCCGAGGCGGCTTATGTGCTGATAAAAGCCCCTCGCCGCGTGCGTTGCATCAACTATGCGCTCAGCGACGCCGAATTCAACGTGCTCGCCCTGCTGATCGGTGGCCTGCCAGTCAGGCATATTGCCACCACGACCCGGCTGTCGGAAAAGCAGATTTCCAACCATAAATGCAATGCGCTGAAAAAGCTCAACGCCAGCAATCTGCTGCAGCTGCTGCTGTAGCCTGTGTTTTTTTGCTACACTGGCGCGGTTTTCTGCTAACGGTTGTGAATGATGATGTTGAGTTTTGAAGGCAAAGAGATAGAAACCGATAACGACGGTTATCTGAAAGAGAGCAGCCAGTGGAGCGAAGGTCTGGCGGAAGTGATTGCCGGTAAAGAAGAGATTGTTCTCTCGCCGGAGCACTGGGAAGTGGTGCGCTTTGTACGCGGCTTTTATCTCGAATTTAATACCTCTCCGGCGATCCGTATGCTGGTGAAGGCGATGGCGAACAAATTCGGCGAAGAGAAAGGCAACAGCCGCTATCTGTACCGCCTGTTCCCGAAAGGCCCGGCCAAGCAGGCCACCAAAATTGCGGGCCTGCCAAAACCGGTGAAATGCATTTAATAGCGAATGCCGAAATCGGTCCAGCTTTTCCCGGGCTGATGGGGTTCTGCCAGAACTCTGTCCACCCGGGCGCTGCGCGGCCCACCGGCTTTCAGCCATTCCAGCAAACGTTCCACCTGTTCCGCTTCACCACACGCCAACACTTCCACGCTGCCGTCATCCAGATTGCGGGCATAGCCGGTTAACCCAAGCTTAAGTGCTTCTCGCTGCGTGCTGTAGCGAAAGCCAACGCCCTGCACCATGCCGTGAACCCACGCGATTGTGCACACCTGTGCCATGACTGTTCCCCCGTTATTCGTTGCTTTTCCCCGCTGACGTGGGAAAATGGCGCCCATTTTCTTTGAATCAACAGAATAGCAAATTATGAGCGTACGTTTAGTGTTAGCCAAAGGCCGCGAAAAATCCTTACTTCGCCGCCACCCGTGGGTCTTCTCTGGCGCAGTCGCGCGCATGGAAGGCAAAGCTTCTCTCGGTGAAACCATCGACATCGTTGACCACCAGGGGAAATGGTTGGCACGCGGGGCGTTCTCCCCGGCTTCTCAGATCCGCGCTCGCGTCTGGACCTTCGAGAAAGACGAAACCATCGACATTGCCTTCTTCGAACGTCGTTTAAAACAGGCGCAAACCTGGCGCGAATGGCTGGCCAAAAAAGACGGGCTGGACAGCTATCGTCTGATTGCCGGTGAATCCGACGGTCTGCCGGGCGTGACCATTGACCGCTTCGGTAATTTCCTCGTACTGCAGCTGCTGAGTGCCGGGGCGGAATACCAGCGTGCGGCGCTCATCAGCGCACTGCAAACTCAGTTCCCTGAATGCGCTATCTACGACCGCAGCGACGTGGCCGTACGTAAAAAAGAAGGCATGGAGCTGACCCAGGGTCCGGTCACTGGCGAACTGCCACCTGCCCTGTTGCCAATCGAAGAGCACGGCATGAAGCTGCTGGTCGATATTCAGGGCGGTCACAAAACCGGTTACTACCTCGATCAGCGCGACAGCCGTCTGGCAACTCGTCGCTATGTCGAAAACAAACGCGTACTGAACTGCTTCTCCTACACGGGCGGTTTTGCCGTCTCTGCCCTGATGGGCGGCTGTAGCGAAGTCACCAGCGTCGATACCTCGCAGGAAGCGCTGGACGTGGCGAAGCAGAACGTGGAGCTGAATAAACTCGATCTCAGCAAAGCAAAATTTGTGCGCGACGACGTGTTCAAGCTGCTGCGTAAATATCGCGACGAAGGCGAGAAGTTTGACGTGATCGTGATGGATCCGCCGAAGTTCGTTGAGAATAAGAACCAACTGATGGGCGCCTGCCGCGGCTACAAGGACATCAACATGCTGGCTATTCAGCTGCTGAACCCCGGCGGCGTGCTGCTGACCTTCTCCTGCTCCGGCCTGATGACCACGGATTTATTTCAGAAAATCATCGCCGATGCCGCAATTGATGCCGGGCGTGATATACAATTTATAGAGCAGTTCCGTCAGGCAGCCGATCACCCGGTGATCGCAACCTACCCGGAAGGGCTGTATCTGAAAGGGTTTGCCTGTCGCATCATGTAAGTTGAAAAGTGAAACATTGCCCGCATATCTGATGCAGGTACTGTTTCCCGGGAGGTGACTATGATGATTGTCAGCAAATACGGCATCGGCCAACAGGTCCGGCATTCGCTGCTGGGCTATCTTGGCGTGATCGTCGATATCGACCCGGAATATTCGCTTGATGACCCCTCAGAAGATGAGGTGGCAATGAACGACGAGCTGCGCGCTGCGCCGTGGTATCACGTGGTGATGGAAGATGATGACGGTCAGCCCGTTCACACTTACCTCGCGGAAGCCCAACTGCAAAGCGAAGCCAGCGACGAGCACCCGGAACAGCCAACTATGGATGAGCTGGCACAAACCATACGCCGCCAGCTGCTGCCCCCGCGCCTGCGTAACTAATAAAAAACCCCCGCCGATGCGGGGTTTCTTCTATTTAGCGAGTCCCAACCGGGGGATTTCAATCGCCGGGCATTTATCCATCACCACTTTCAGACCAGCATCCTGCGCCAGTACGGCCGCCTGCTCGTTGATCACCCCAAGCTGCATCCACAGCGTTTTCGCACCGATAGCAATGGCTTCCTGAGCCACGCCCCAGGCCGCCTCCGAGTTACGGAAGACATCAACCATATCCACTTTTTCCGGAACATCGGCTAGGGTCGCGTAGCCCTGCTGCCCCAGCAGCGTAGTGCCAGCCACTTTCGGTGAAACCGGGATCACGTGATAACCCTGATCCAGCAAATATTTCATCACCCGATAGCTCGGGCGATCCGGCTTGTCGCTGGCCCCCACCAGAGCAATGGTACGGGTCTCCGTCAAAATGCCTGCAATCTCATTTTCTTTCATGCTTTCCTCCGGGCAATTTTTGCAAAGTGTACGACAATCCTGATACATCAGCCACGTAGTCATACCAGAGTATGAGGGCAGAAGCGTGGATTATGTCTATATGTTAATGAAAATCACTTTCGTAAAGATTTGATACACTCTACAGGTAGGCCATTTTCAGGAGTGATAAATGAGAACGGGAATAGCGATGTTGTGCCTGCTGCTGATGCTGCCCGTCAGCGTTTTCGCCACCACGCTGCGGCTGTCTGGCGATATTGATTTACTGGTGCTGGATGGGAAGAAAGTCTCCAGTCTGCTGCTGCGCGGTGCGGAAAGCATAGAGCTGGATAACGGACCTCATCAGGTGGTGTTTCGGGTTGAAAAGATGATTATCCTGCCCGATCAAAACCGCCAGCTTTACGTCTCTCCGCCGCTCATCGCGAACTTTAATTCCCAGCTGATAGGCCAGGTGAATTTCAGCCTGCCACGGCTTGAATCGCTGGGCGATACCCAGGCCTTCACCTCAACGCCACACGTCAGCCTGCTTGACGGTAATGCCATGCCGATTCCGGTCAAACTCGATATTTTGGCTATCACTCAGGTCGGTGATAATATCGATTACGAGAAAGCCACGGAAGCCTACAATCTGGCGAACAAACAGGCCTCCGACACGCAGTTCAGTATCGTGGTTCCCGACGACAGCACTCTGCTGTCAAAAACCAACGAGCTGGATAATCCGGCCTACCAGTCACAGACCTTAACCGAGCAGCGGCTGAAATACTGGTATCAGCTGGCCGATCCGGCGACCCGCCATCGCTTCCTGGAGTGGGTAAAAACGCAGCCTTCTTCCTGATATCATGACCTGGCGCAGGATATTTTTGCCCGCAGTCTCTTGCAGCACCAGTCACTTTCAGTAATCTGTCTGCATCCTGATTACATGGAATATGACAATGGAACAGACTACCCGCACCCTGCCAGAACGTAAGCATATTGCGCTGGTGGCACACGATCACTGTAAACAGATGCTGAAGGCCTGGGTGGAACGTCATCAGCCTTTGCTGGCTCAACACGAGCTGTACGGCACCGGCACCACCGGGAATCTGGTGCAGCGCGCGACTGGCCTTGAAGTGAATGCCATGCTGAGCGGCCCAATGGGCGGCGATCAGCAGGTTGGCGCGATGATCGCCGAAGGCAAAATAGATGTGCTGATTTTCTTCTGGGATCCGCTGAATGCCGTTCCGCACGATCCGGACGTGAAAGCCCTGCTGCGTCTGGCGACCGTCTGGAATATTCCGGTTGCCACCAACGTGGCGACCGCCGATTTCATTATCCAGTCACCGAATTTCAGCTCCCCGGTGGAGATCCAGATCCCGGATTACCAGCGTTATCTGGCTGAACGTCTGAAATAAGGCAAAAAATACTGCCCGGTGGCGCTAACGCTTACCGGGCCTACAATGTGATCCGTAGGTCCGTTAAGCGTTAGCGCCACCGGGCAATTGTTAAGGTTTACGCGCGACGGGCACATCCAGATTTTTCAAAGCTTCGACAAACACTGACGGCTGTTGCTTGTTATACAGCAGCCACACTCGCTGACGTGCGCGGGTCATTGCCACATACAGCAGCCGCCGCTCTTCGGCATCCGGGAAATCCTCCGGCTGCGGTAATAACGCCTGCTCCATGATCGACTCCCGCGCCGGAGCAGGAAATTCGTCCTGCCCTTCCTGCAAACCCAGCACAATCGCATAATCCGCCTGTTGACCTTTGCTGGCGTGGAAGGTCATAAAGTCGATGTGCAGCTTCGGCCAGCGCGTCGCGGCTTTTTCCAGCGTCGCCGGTTTCAGGTGATGATAACGAGCCATGATCAGGATCCGCTGCTCGGGCTTTGCAAAACCGCTCAGCTTATCGAGCAACGCATCCAGCTGATCGTCCGGCAGCAGCGTCACCGCCTTTTTATCCCCGGGCGTCAGGCTGTTCAGCGGTTTAGTGAGCTGATGCGGGTTCTGCTGAATAAAGCGGTTAGCAATTTCACCAATCCGACCATTAAAGCGATAGGTCGTATCCAGCGCACAGCTGTCGCCCTCGCCAAAATAGTGTTCGAATGCCGTGGTCAGCGAAAGCTGAGCTCCGCTAAAACGGTAAACTGCCTGCCAGTCATCGCCCACGGCAAACAGCGTGGTCTGAGAGTTTTGTTTGCGCAGGGCCGCCAGTAACGCCGCGCGCTGCGGTGAGATATCCTGAAATTCATCCACGAGAATGTGTTTCCACGGGCTGACGAAGCGGCCTTTTTCCAGCACGTTGACGGCCTGATGGATCAGCCCGGAGAAATCTACCGCGCCTTCATCTTTCAGCGCGGTTTTCCAGGCTTTCAGCAAAGGGGCCATCAGTTTGACGCGCTTGCCGAAGAGTTCACGGACTTCCTCCGGTGCGCCGTCGATCATCTCAGCCTGCGATCCACCGTGCATCCGCATCAGACTGACCCAGCGATCGAGCCGGCTTCCCATCCGCTTAATGATTTTAGGATCATGCCAGTAGTCTTCTTCCGGCACTTCCCAGCCCATTTCCTCTTCCAGCCACTGACGCCAGCCCTTGGCCTGCGCTTTTTTCTCCTGACACTGCTGCTGCCAGCAGCCAGTCAGCAGCTTTTGTCTGGCCGCGCTGTCGTTTTCAAGTTTGCTGATAAGCGGGGCTTTTTTGCTCCCCTGCTGAATGATATGCAGCGCCAGCGCATGGAAGGTTTTCGCGCTGATGGCGTCGGTATTCAGACGCTCACGAATGCGATCGTCCATTTCATCTGCCGCTTTACGCCCGAAGGCCAGCAGCAGGATCTGATCCGGCGCGGCTTCACCCCGCGTAAGCAGCCAGCCCGCACGCGCCACCAGCACGGACGTTTTACCGCTACCCGCTCCGGCAAGGACCAGCAGCGAGCGCTCGCCGTTCACCACGGCGCGAGCCTGCGCGTTGTTCAGCGGCGAAGACTCAATATTTTCGAAGAAGCCAGCGTACTGAGTTAGCATGGCTTTGGTATAAACCTGATTGTGACGAAGACGGCTGGCTTCGCTGTCTTTCAGCCATGCGGCACACTGCGCCCAAAGTTCACGGCAATTGTCGAAACTCTCAAGGCGTTTTACGGGAACCGGTAGCGCTTCAAGCGATTTAATAATTTTCTGGCGAAGCTGCAGGACCGCGCTGCGGGTCAGCCATTTGCCTTCCGCACTGCTGTCAGAAATGACCGTCAACTGCTGTTGCAGCACTGACGCAGCAATTGCGCTCATTTCATCGCTCCACTGCAGCCATGAATTTTGCAGATGATGATGGAAGCGCTGGGTATCGGCCCACTCGGTCCCGTGCAGACGGACGACTTTGTCATCGGCCAGCACAAACTCCAGCTCGCCCCAGACCAGGCCGCGTTTACAGTGGATCGCGGTCAGTTGATTAAAAGGGATCAGGTACTCATGGCGGTCGCCAGACACCTTGACCCCGGCATTGAGCAGCTCGACGCGGTCATAAGGGTGTTGTGCCATTCGCTTGCCAAGGGCTGTTGCTTTTAGTTCCATGTCTTGCCAAATCCCGGATTTAGTCTTATCCATGACAGTGTAACCGCCGAATACCAGGTGCTCCAGCGCAAAAAAACGTTACAATCGTCGGGTCTTTCTTTTCACAGGACTGAACAGAGGTCTTATGCGTACCGTTCTGAATATTTTGAATTTTGTTTTAGGTGGTTTCCTGACAACTCTCGGCTGGCTGCTGGCAACGGTTGTCACCGTAGTGCTGATTTTCACCCTGCCCTTAACGCGCTCCTGCTGGGAGATTACCAAGCTGTCGCTTGTGCCCTTTGGCAATGAAGCGGTTCACGTCGATGAACTGGATCCTGCGGCCAAAAATGGCTTACTGAACGCAGGCGGAACGCTGCTGAACATTGTCTGGTTTGTACTGTTTGGCTGGTGGCTGTGCCTGACGCACATTCTTGCCGGCATCGCCCAGTGCATTACGATCATTGGTATTCCGGTGGGTATCGCCAACTTTAAAATCGCGGCTATCGCGCTCTGGCCGGTTGGACGTCGCGTCGTTTCCGTCGAGACAGCCCGCGCTGCACGTGAAGCCAACGCCCGCCGTCGCTTTCAGTAATGGGAACTGACCGTCGAATGTTAAGCCCGTTACTTCGTCGTTACACCTGGAACAGCAGCTGGCTGTATAACTTCCGGATTTTTATCGCCCTGTGTGGCACGGTGGCGCTACCATGGTGGCTGGGAGAGGTCAAACTCACTATCCCGCTGACGCTGGGCGTGGTAGCGGCTGCTCTGACAGACCTGGATGACAGGCTGGCCGGGCGTTTGCGTAATCTGGTGATTACGCTTATCTGCTTTTTTATCGCTTCCGCCTCAGTAGAGCTGCTGTTTCCGTGGCCGTGGGCATTTGCCCTGGGGCTGACGCTCTCAACCAGCGGCTTTATCCTGCTGGGCGGACTCGGTCAGCGTTATGCAACCATTGCCTTCGGCGCACTGCTGATTGCCATCTATACCATGCTTGGCGTTTCGCTTTATGAGCACTGGTATCAGCAGCCGTTGTTTCTGCTGGCTGGAGCCGTCTGGTATAACCTGCTGACTTTAACCGGGCATTTACTGTTTCCCATTCGACCATTGCAGGACAATCTGGCCCGCAGCTATGAGCAGCTTTCCCACTATCTGGAACTGAAGTCGCGCCTGTTCGATCCGGACATTGAGGATGAGTCACAGGCACCGATGGTGGAGCTCGCTATGGCTAACGGGCAGCTGATGGCAACGCTCAATCAGACCAAGGTCTCATTGCTGACCCGTCTGCGCGGGGATCGCGGTCAGCGCGGAACCCGGCGCACGCTGCATTATTACTTTGTTGCTCAGGATATCCATGAGCGCGCCAGCTCATCCCACGTCCAGTATCAGCTGTTGCGGGATAACTTCCGCTACACCGACGTGATGTTCAGATTCCAGCGCCTGCTGTCGATGCAGGCACTGGCCTGCCAGCAGCTTTCTCGCTCCATTCTGCTGAGAATTCCCTACCAGCACGACGCCCACTTCGAGCGTGCCTTCACCCATCTGGATGCCGCGCTCGATCGCGTCAGCGCAAGTGGTGCCGATAAGGAACAAATCAAAGCGCTGGGCTTTCTGCTCAATAACCTGCGTGCGATCGATGCTCAGCTCGCCACTATTGAATCTGAGCAGCAGCAGGCGATGCCGCAAAACGAGGCAGAAACCCAACTGGCAGACGATGGTCTGCATGGCATGAGCGACGTCTGGCTACGCCTGAGCCGGAATTTCACACCGGACTCTGCGCTGTTTCGTCACGCGGTGCGCATGAGTCTGGTGCTGTGCGCCGGGTATGCTTTTATCCAGTTTACCGGGCTACAGCACGGCTACTGGATCCTGCTCACCAGCCTGTTTGTCTGCCAGCCCAACTACAACGCCACCCGCCACCGTCTGGCGCTGCGCGTTATCGGCACGTTGATTGGCGTGGCTATCGGCCTGCCTGTGCTGCTGCTGGTGCCTTCGGTAGAGGGTCAGCTCCTGCTAATCGTACTGACCGGCGTGCTGTTTTTTGCCTTCCGCAACGTGCAATATGCCCATGCCACCATGTTTATCACCCTGCTGGTACTGCTCTGTTTCAACCTGCTTGGTGAAGGATTTGAAGTGGCGCTGCCGCGAATCATTGATACGCTGATTGGCTGCGCCATTGCGTGGGCAGCGGTGACCTTTATCTGGCCCGACTGGAAGTTTCGCCACTTGCCCGTGGTGCTTGGCCGGGCGCTGGATGCCAACTGCCGCTATCTGGATGCGATCCTTGAGCAATACCACCAGGGCCGCGACAACCGCCTGCCCTATCGTATCGCGCGGCGTGATGCGCATAATCGCGATGCTGAGCTGGCTTCCGTGGTCTCTAACATGTCGACAGAGCCAGGGGCGACAGCAGAGTTGCGGGAAACCGCGTTTCGTCTGCTGTGCCTTAATCACACTTTTACCAGCTATATTTCGGCACTGGGGGCTCACCGCGAAAAGCTGACCAACCCGGAGATCCTGGCGCTGCTCGACGATGCGGTTTGCTATGTCGACGACGCCTTCCATCATGCCCCAGCCGATGAACAACGCGTTCAGGAAGCATTATCTGGCCTGATGGCGAGGATCCACCACCTTGAACCCGGCGTCGAAACCAAGGCTCCCCTTGTGCTCCAACAGATTGGTCTGATGGTCAGCCTGCTGCCTGAGATTTGCCGCTTGCAGCAGCTGGTCAGGTCTCATTCCTCGTAGTTCTCTCCCTGCGTTTGATCAGCATCTCCGCCCACTTACGGAGATGCTGACGACGCTCATAAGAAATTCTTGCCGCGTGGATCCCCTGAATCGCTCCTTCAAGGGCAAACAGCACATTGATGCTGAGATCTTTACGGATGGAGCGCAGGCGATACCAGGCGCTTGGCGCCCCTAATGCCCGCAGTGACTGCGGATCGCTGACCCCGGCTTCCCTCAGCAGTTTCTCCAGTTGAAAGGTCATGTTGGGGAGCTTGCGCATCTGATGCGTCTCTTCCAGCCTTTCTTTCTCCTGTTTTGCCTCACGCAGGGATTGCGCTGAGTGCTGCAGAAGTAGTGGCCGATCCTGCCAAAGCGTTTCGTCCACCAGATAATAGTTCAGTAAGATTGGCCGCCCGCGTTTGGTCAGGCTGAGAAGTCGTTGCGATTGCCCCACCTGATAGGGCGTAGTCTGCTCGCAAACCCGGAGATAAAGCTCTCCCTGGGCGACCATCGCGAACACCGTGTCATCAACAGAAAGGCTGTATCCACCGAACAGGGAGCGATGCTGAATGGTGCCTAAAGGGGCCAAACATTCTTCCGATTCATAGATCCGTTTATATGATAATTTTTTCATGATTATTTCCTGTAATCATGGAGATAGAGGGAGTTCTGTGAGTAGCGGATCCGTTAAAGACGACCATAAGGAAGTTCATTTGCGGGGGCAAGATGTTCTTTTCGCTGAGGGGTAGATCTGTGCAAATTTGCGAAGCGCTTTCAGAAAATGAGGTTGATCTTTAGTCTCTTCAGGGTTACTGTATATTCATACAGTAACCCACAGGGCGGGAATCACTATGTACACTTCAGATTATGCAAATCGCAACGCAATGGCTCCAGCGGTCACAGGCAGCCAGCCTCAGTACAACGCGACTGGGCTTATCAGCGAAGTGCTGTATCGTGAGGATCAGCCAATGATGACCCAACTGCTGCTGGTGCCTTTGTTGCAGCAGCTTGGCCAGCAGGAGCGCTGGCAGCTGTGGCTGACGCCGCAGCAAAAATTAAGTCGTCAGTGGGTTCAGGCTTCCGGTCTTCCTTTATCTAAAGTCATGCAGGTTAACCAGATGTCGGCAGGCAGTACGTTAGAATCGATGATCCGCGCGTTACGCACCGGTAACTACAGCGTGGTCATTGGTTGGGTTTCTGAGGCATTAAGTGAGGAAGAGCATCTACAATTAGTCAGCGCAGCGGAAGAAGGTAATGCTATGGGCTTTATCATGCGCCCGGTTAATACCTCTTCTCTGGCTTCGAGACAGTTTTCTGGTCTAAAAATTCACTCGAATTTGTATCATTGAGTAAAATTAAGATTTTTCCTGGCATTTTTTTTGCGCATTCGACAACCATTGGTTTAGTAAGGTCTAATTTCAGAAGATGCTTGTGTGGCGCGGTTTCCAGCATTTTATTCGGAACAAAAAAGCAACATAATTGTTAAATATTGTGTATACAACTCTTTTTTTTTCATATGCCTGACGGAGTTCACACTTGTAAGTTTTCGAGTACGTTGTAGACTTTACATCGCCAGGGGTGATCGGCTTAAGCCACAGATATGGCGTACTTATGAGTTAGGTCCCGCCCCCGGTGAAGGATTTAACCGTGAACTTCTAGATGGATATTCATGGCGAATTTTGGATGATAACGAGGCGCAAAAAATGAAAAAGACAGCTATCGCGATTGCAGTGGCACTGGCAGGCTTCGCTACCGTAGCGCAGGCCGCTCCGAAAGATAACACCTGGTATGCAGGTGGTAAACTGGGCTGGTCCCAGTTCCACGATACCGGTTGGTATGACAGCTCCCTGAACAACAACGGTCCAACCCACGACAGCCAGCTCGGCGCTGGTGCGTTCGGTGGTTACCAGGTAAACCCGTATGTTGGTTTCGAAATGGGTTATGACTGGCTGGGCCGTATGCCGTACAAAGGCAGCGAAGTTAACGGCGCTTTCAAAGCTCAGGGCGTTCAGCTGACTGCTAAACTGGGTTACCCGGTAACTGACGATCTGGACATCTACACCCGTCTGGGTGGTATGGTTTGGCGTGCAGACTCCAGCAACAACATCGCTGGCGACAACCACGACACCGGTGTTTCCCCAGTATTCGCTGGTGGCGTTGAGTGGGCTATGACCCGTGACATCGCTACCCGTCTGGAATACCAGTGGGTTAACAACATCGGCGACGCAGGCACCGTAGGTGTTCGTCCAGACAACGGCATGCTGAGCGTAGGTGTTTCCTACCGCTTCGGCCAGGGCGAAGTTGCAGCTCCAGTAGTTGCTCCAGCTCCGGCTCCAGCTCCAGAAGTACAGACCAAGCACTTCACTCTGAAGTCTGACGTTCTGTTCAACTTCAACAAAGCGACTCTGAAACCAGAAGGCCAGCAGGCTCTGGATCAGCTGTACACCCAGCTGAGCAACATGGATCCTAAAGACGGTTCCGCAGTTGTTCTGGGCTACACTGACCGTATCGGTTCTGAGCAGTACAACCAGAAACTGTCCGAAAAACGTGCTGAGTCTGTTGTGAACTACCTGGTATCTAAAGGTATTCCAGCTAACAAGATCTCCCCACGTGGCATGGGTAAAGCTAACCCAGTTACTGGCAACACCTGTGACAGCGTGAAAGGCCGTCAGGCTCTGATCGACTGCCTGGCACCAGATCGTCGCGTTGAGATCGAAGTGAAAGGCATCAAAGACGTTGTAACTCAGCCACAGGCTTAAGTTAT
Source organism: Enterobacteriaceae bacterium 89 (assembly GCA_014156375.1). Taxonomy (GTDB): domain Bacteria; phylum Pseudomonadota; class Gammaproteobacteria; order Enterobacterales; family Enterobacteriaceae; genus Scandinavium. The sequence goes on from RQJH01000002.1 coordinate 527,239, forward strand.
CGTCTAATAAAAAACCCCGCATTGCGGGGTTTTTTTTGTGCTTTTTCCTGCCATTTCTGCCGTTTTACCGCAAGCCATCGGGACTTATTCTTTCCCCAACAGCGCCTGTAAATCCTGCTTGAGCGTGGTCATCTTCGACGCGTACTTCTCTTTGTTTTCCGCATCTTCAATCAGCTGCACTATCGTTTCCGAAAGCGTTTTACCCCGACGCTGTGCCAGCCCTGCCAGACGTTGCCAGACGATAAACTCCAGATCGATGGATTTTTTGCGGGTATGCTGGTGCTCGGCGTTGAAATGACGCTTGCGCCGGGCGCGGATGGTTTGCTTCATCTTATTGAAAAGCGCCGGATTCATATGCTGCTGGATCCAGTCATTCACCTGCACAGGTTCGTTTTCGAACGTCAGTAAATTATCGACCGCCTCTTGTGCGGCGCTGGCCTCGATGTAGCGGGTGATCAGTTCACCTTCCCGGTGTTTCTTCACCAGGTACTTCCATTTCCAGCCGCTTTCGAGGTTTTCCAGTTGTTGATATTTCATTGCGATCTCAATGTGACCGTGTAACTCATTTCAGAATAACAGGTTTTTATCGATGTGCTGAGAAGAAATCACCTTCTCATCCCTCACCTCTTGCTTCTTTGACGTTGCTGGTGAATCCTTCGTGTGCAGCCATCCGGCTTGAGGTATAATCACCCGCTTTACATCTGACTAAAAAACAGCGACTTTGACGATTACAACACTTACCCGGCGCGACCTTGCCCCCGACCTTGAGGCCTGTCAGGCGCTGTTTGCTCAGCCCGATGTGGCAACCGAAACTGAATCCCTGCCCGGCGAACTGCAGGCTCGTCTGCATTACGCCCTGGAGCAATTCCTGTATCCCCAAGCCATCTCTGATTTCCTGCTGGTCAAAGCGCCAGAGGAGCCGGAGTATCTGCAGCTGCTGGCTGATGCCACCCGCGAACTCTATAAGCCCGCTAGAAAGCTGCACGGCGTGCGCTACAGCGTGCACGGCGCACAGGTCAGCCTGACTCCAGCCAGCCAGGCCGAAGACAATTTCGCAAGCCAGGGGCCGGTGATCCACGCCGACTGGGCTGAAGCAGAGCAGCTGTTCGGCTGTGTTCGTCAGTTCAACGGTGAAATCACTCTCCAACCAGGCTTAGTCCATAAGGCGAACGGTGGCGTACTTATCCTTTCGCTGAGAACGTTGTTGTCGCAGCCTCTGCTGTGGATGCGCCTGAAAAACATTGTTTCTCATCAGCGTTTTGACTGGCTGACCTTTGATGACTCGCGCCCTCTTCCGGTCACGATCCCTTCGATGCCGCTTTCACTGAAGGTGATGCTGGTGGGTGAACGTGAGTCTCTGGCCGATTTCCAGGAAATTGAGCCTGAGCTCAGCGAAAAAGCGATCTACAGTGAATATGAAGATACGCTGCAAATTGTCGATGAAGAGACGCAGAAGCTGTGGTGCCAGTGGGTCTGGCATATCGCTCGTGGCCTGAACTTACCTGGACCTGGCGTTGATGCCTGGCCGCTGTTAATCCAGGAAGGTGCCCGCTATACCGGCGATCAGCAGACGCTGCCGCTGAGTCTGTTATGGATCGCTCGTCAGCTGCGTGAAGCCGCCGCCTTCTGCGAAGGTGATACCTTCAACGCAGAGCAACTCACCACCATGCTGACCCAGCGTCAGTGGCGTGAAGGCTTTTTAGCCGAGCGGATGCAGGACGAAATTCTGCTCGAGCAGATCCTGATTGAAACCGAGGGGGAGCAGATTGGGCAGATCAACGCCCTGTCCGTTATCGAGTTCCCAGGTCACCCACGCGCATTCGGTGAACCGTCACGTATCAGCTGTGTGGTGCATATTGGCGACGGCGAATTTACCGATATTGAGCGTAAAGCTGAACTTGGCGGCAACATTCACGCCAAGGGCATGATGATCATGCAGGCGTTCCTGATGGCAGAACTTGGGCTTGAGCAACAGATCCCCTTCTCTGCCTCTCTGACGTTTGAGCAGTCCTATAGCGAAGTCGACGGCGACAGTGCATCCATGGCTGAGCTCTGCGCGTTAATCAGCGCACTGGCGGGCGTTCCAGTGAACCAAAGCCTGGCAATTACCGGTTCCGTCGACCAGTTTGGCCGTGCGCAGCCTGTTGGTGGCTTAAATGAGAAAATCGAAGGCTTCTTCGCTATTTGCCAGCAGCGAGGCCTGACTGGCAAACAGGGCGTCATCATCCCATCGGCTAACGTTCGCCATCTCAGTCTTTCTCAGGATGTGCAGCAGGCTGTGGAAGCGGGTGAATTCTCCGTGTGGGCGATCGATGATGTGGCAGATGCCTTACCGCTGCTGACGCAGCTGCCGTGGGATGCAGAAGGACAAACGTCACTGCTGCAAACCATCCAGGAACGAATTGCTTTAGCAAATCAGCAGGAAACTCGCCACCGTCCGTGGCCGTTACGCTGGCTGGGTTGGTTCCAATCGAACTGATCGGACTTGTTCAGCGTACACGTGTTAGCTATCCTGCGTCGCGAACTCAAAATAAGGCTTACTGAAAACATGGTAGATAAACGCGAATCCTATACAAAAGAAGATCTTCTTGCCTCCGGTCGCGGTGAACTGTTTGGCGAAAAAGGCCCGCAGCTGCCGTCAGCAAATATGCTGATGATGGACCGTGTCATCAAGATGACCGAAACCGGCGGAAACTTCGATAAAGGCTACGTGGAAGCAGAGCTGGATATCAATCCTGACCTGTGGTTCTTCGGCTGTCACTTTATCGGTGACCCGGTAATGCCTGGCTGTCTGGGTCTGGATGCCATGTGGCAGCTGGTTGGTTTCTACCTGGGCTGGCTCGGTGGCGAAGGCAAAGGCCGCGCGCTGGGCGTGGGCGAAGTGAAATTCACCGGTCAGATTCTGCCAACGGCGAAGAAAGTGACCTACCGTATCCACTTCAAACGCGTTATCAACCGTCGTCTGATTCTGGGTATTGCCGATGGTGAAGTGCTGGTTGATGGCCATCGCATTTATGAAGCCACCGATCTGAAAGTAGGCCTGTTCCAGGATACTTCCGCTTTCTGATTCGTCAGGGTAATTTACCCTCAGAAACGGCGAAGCCTCTGCATGCAGAGGCTTCTTTGTTTTAAAGAGACAGCATCAGGCGATTACTGCCCTGTCCTCCATGGCTTCTCGCCAGCCTCCCAGCCAGTGTGACCGTTGATTCAGGGTCTGATAGGGACAGAATTCTTTGGATCTGCCGGTGATGCCAGCCTGGTACCCACGTTGATGTGCCCGTTCCAGGCGATCACGTTTTTGTCTCTTCATGCCTCGTTTCCCTCATTGTTTGATCTGGTGGAAAAGAAAACAGTGGTCACCAAATGTGCAACCACACATAACGAATACCCCGAATCATTGGCACCGTCAATGCGCAAAATTCACGCCAGTGTCATATTTGTGAGCTACGCGGAAGTTCATTTGTACAAAAAATGTGAGCCGGGACAACTAACAGGCTGAGAGTAAAAACAAAAAAAACCGCAGCAAAAATCAAATTGCTGCGGTTTTATTAACGATTAATTTTACTTATGGAAGCCGATTTAATGACTGAGCAATCGAAGCTGCTTCCTGACTCCAGGCCTGTGCCAGCACCTTCACCATCGCATCATAACCATCCTGCTGCTGCTTCAGCTCAATATGAAACGGACGCTTGATCAGCTGGCCCTGATGGTTCAGCAGCCATTCACCGCTGACCACCACCGTCCCGTCATAGCGGCCGTGGAAGCCATTGACGCTGACATTCAGCGTATCCTGATCGCTGCCTAAGGGTTGAGAAGCAACGACCCAGCCAGGCAGTTGGTTACTGAGATTAGCGACGAGCGTGGTACGCAATTGCTGATCGAGCGGGCTGGCCCACAGGTTGTTATTAGCAATTACGTACTGCACATCGCTGGTCTGATACACCACGCCGTTTCCGGCGAGGTAATCCGGAATGCTGACCTGCTCAACCCACAGTAAATGCCCGCCCTGACCGGCGGTGCTTTGCACCCCAGCCTGAGGAACCGGCAGCTGGTAGTAGGTTTTATTTTCCCCACTGCTGCTGCACGCCGATAACAGGCAAGCCATCATCACTGGTAGCCATTTTTTCATTGTTTCGCCCCCTTCGGCTGCGGATCCTTTTTATCCTTCGCTTCGAACACCAGCGCGTTGCTCTTATCGTTGAGCGTTTTCAGAACCGGCTGCAGTTCGCGCAGAACCTGATCCAGACGCTGCATGTCGCCAACCATCTTGTTGTAGGCGGCAGATCCTGGTTGGAAGCCCTGCATGCTGCGATTAAGCTCGCGCAGCGTTTTCTGCATGTCCGCAGGCAGTTCCTGCATGGACTGGCTGCCGGTGATTCTGTTCAGATTGTCGAGCGTAGTCTGAACGTGTTTCATCGTCTTCTGACTTTCCGCCAGCGAACTGGTCGCCTGCTCCAGCAGCGGATTGATTGGCAGATTGTTGATCTTATCCAGCGCTTCCATCAGGCGCTGTTGGATCTGCGCCAGACCGCCGCTCACCGTCGGAATGATGTCATAACCACCAAACTCGCGGAATTTACCTCTCGGTTCCGCTTTCGGGTAGAAATCGAGATCAACGTACAACGCTCCAGTAACCAGATTTCCGGTTTTCAGCGATGCACGTAGGCCACGGTCGATAAGCTCACTAATATGTGCACGCAGATCCGGGTTTTCACCCAATTGCTCTTGCAGGCGCTCTGGTTCAATACGGATCTGCACCGGAATGCGGTAATCATCATTCAGGCGCTGGCGCAAGCCAGGCACCAGGAACGGCACCTTGCCGACAGTCCCCAGACGTATTCCGCGGAATTCAACAGGGGCACCAGGCTGCAGGCCACGAATCGAATCTTTAAAGAACAGCAGGTAGTCAATATGCTGGGTAAACAGAGAGTCCTGAATGCTTCTTTGATCGTCAAACAGGTGATAGTCGGTTTTATTCGCGACAGGTTCACCCAGATCCAGCCCTTCAGGAATATCAAAGCTGACGCCACCGCCAAACAGCGTGGACAACGATCCCATTTCGACGCGCATCCCCGCAGAGGTCAGATCCACGGCGATACCGCTGTCTTTCCAGAAGCGAACGTTGGTGGTCACCAGTCTGTCGTTTGGTGCGTTGATGAATAGTGAGTAAGTAATATTGCGCTTCTCAGGATTGAAGGTACTGGTTTCAACCGTACCTACGCGATAGCCACGGAACAACACCGGATCGCCCGGAGAGAGCTGGCCTGCTTTATTACTTTCCAGCAGCACGTGAATACCTTTCGCATCCGGCGGCGCCAGCGGTGGTGAATCAAGCAGCTGATAGCTGTTCGGCTGTGCGCCTTTGGTGCCCGGCTGTAGCTCGAGATAAGCCCCTGAAAGCAGGGTGCCGAGCCCGCTAACGCCTTCACGTCCAATCTGTGGTTTCACCACCCAGAAGACAGAGTCGTTGTGCAGCAGCTTTTCCATCCCGGTGTTAAGACGAGCTTTAATCTCAACGTGCGTTAAGTCATCCGTCAGCGTAGTGCTTTCCACCACGCCCACATCAACGCTGCGGCTCTTGATCCGTGTTTTACCGCCTTCGATGCCTTCGGCATTGGTCGTGATCAGCGTCACTTCCGGGCCCTGATGGCTGTAGTGATAGAACAGGATCCACGCCCCGATCAACGCAGTAACGATAGGAAAGATCCACACCGGCGACCAGTTTTTCACCTTTTGCACTTTGGCTTCCCCACTCTTATTTTCCATGTTGTTACTTTTCCTCATGGCTTGATTCTGGCTCGCGATCCCACAGTAAACGTGGATCGAAAGTCATAGCGGAGAACATGGTCATTACAACCACCAGCGCGAACATTACTGCTCCCATTGCCGGGTAAATATTCATTAATCCTCCCATGCGCACCAGCGCCGACAGCACCGCAATCACAAAAACGTCAATCATTGACCAACGGCCAACGAACTCAACCACCTCATAAATCAAATGCATCCGCTCACTGTCGCGGCTTCCGTTGCCGTTGGCATTCCAGCACAGCCAGCCGATAGCAATCATTTTCAGCGTCGGCACCATGATACTGGCGATAAAGATCACCATCGCCACCGGATAAGATCCTTCACTCCACAGCAATATCACCCCAGCGATGATGGTCGAAGGCATCTTATCCCCCAACAGATCGGTGATCATGATTGGCATAATATTGGCTGGCAGATAAAGAATAATCGAGGTCACCAGCAGCGCCATGGTCCACTGCAGGCTGTGCCTGCGGCGGATAAAACCTTTGGTTTCACAGCGTGGGCAAATCGGATTTTCTGCCGGCAGGATCGCCGTACAGCAAGGGCAGGAACGCAGCCCCTGGCGGATACCGGTTTCGCCGATTTTCAACGGCTGCGCAAGTTTTGGCGCAGGGGAAATATCGTCCCACAGCCAGCGTCTGTCCACGCACTGGAACGTTCGCAGCTGTAGCAGACAGAACAAGCACCAGGGAATAAAGCTGCTGCCCACGCCAATATCGCCGTAAGCCATCAGCTTCACGAAACTCACCAGCACGCCGGCGAGAAAAATCTCGGCCATGCCCCAGGTTTTCAGCTGGAACAGCACGCGTGCGAGGTACATTTTGAGTTTGACGGGCATCGGGACACGGTTAACCAGCAGAATGATGGTCACCAGACAGAAGGCGGGTACCAGCTGAACAAACAGCAGGAAAAAAGTCCCCAGTGCGGCGTAGTCTTCAGAAAAGAGGACGTGCGGGATTTCCAGCAGCTCGATTTCACTGCCCAGCCCGCCGACCTTCATATTGACGAAAGGGAAAAGATTTGCCAGCAGCAGCATAAACAGCGCCACGAGGGCGTAAGCCGTCGGACGCTGACGCGGTTCATCCCATTCGGTGGTCAGCGTCGTGCCACAGCGAGGGCACGACGCTTTTTGACGGTGTTCAAGGTGCGGTAACGCCACCAACAGGTCGCATTGCGGGCACAGGATTTGCCCCGCAGCATGATGATCGCACATGAACTTTCCTCTGATTAACCGCCGTTTTTCAATGCTTCCAGATATTCCCAGCGTTCGAAGGCCTCTTCGAGGGCCTTTTCCGCCTGCGCCATCTCATCCAGCACCTTCTGCGTGCTTTCATGAGTCTGGCTAAAGAAGGAAGGATCCGCTACCTGTCCCTGTAAAGCTTCCAGGTTTGCTTCGAGTTCCTCAAGCCTTTGAGGAAGCTGCTCTAATTCGCGCTGCAGGTTATAGCTTAGTTTGCTGCTGGCTCGTTTGACAGTTCCTGCTTTCACAGGCTCTTTGTCTACTTTTGGAGCCGACACCGTTTTCTGCGCCAGAGACTGCGACTGCTGACCACGGGCATCGTGATAGCCGCCCACGTAGGTGCCAATTCTGCCGTTGCCTTCGAAGATCCAGCATTCGGTCACGGTGTTATCCACGAACTGACGGTCGTGGCTCACCAGCATTACAGTACCCTGATAGCCGTCGATCAGCTCTTCCAGCAGTTCCAGAGTTTCGACATCCAGATCGTTTGTCGGTTCATCGAGGATCAGCAGGTTGCTTGGTTTCAGGAACAGACGTGCCAGCAGCAGGCGGTTACGCTCACCGCCGGACAATGCGCGCACCGGAGTCATAGCGCGTTTTGGGTGGAACAGGAAGTCCTGGAGATAACCCAGCACGTGGCGCGGCTTGCCGTTAACCATCACTTCCTGCTTACCTTCAGCCAGGTTATCCATCACGGTTTTATCCGGATCGAGTTCGGCGCGGTGCTGGTCGAAATAGGCCACTTCCAGCTTGGTGCCGCAGTGAATGCGCCCACTGTCAGCCTGCAGCTGACCGAGCATCAGCTTCAGCAGCGTGGTTTTACCGCAGCCGTTCGGACCAATCAGAGCGATTTTGTCGCCGCGCTGGACCTGAGCGGTGAAATCCTTCACCAGCACTTTGCCATCGACGGCGTAGTCGACGTTTTCCATCTCGAAGACGATCTTGCCGGAGCGGCTTGCTTCTTCCACCTGCATACGGGCAGTGCCCATCACTTCGCGGCGCTCGCTGCGTTCACGACGCATGGCTTTCAGCGCGCGAACGCGGCCTTCGTTACGGGTACGGCGCGCTTTAATGCCCTGGCGGATCCACACTTCTTCCTGCGCCAGCTTGCGGTCAAATTCGGCGTTTTGCAGCTCTTCAACGCGCAGTGCTTCTTCTTTTTCCAGCAGATACTGATCGTAGCTGCCCGGATAGGTGACCAGCTTGCCGCGATCGAGGTCGACAATGCGGGTCGCCATGTTGCGGATGAAGGAACGGTCATGCGAGATAAAGATAATGGTGCCTTTGAACGTCTTCAGGAACCCTTCGAGCCAGTCGATGGTTTCGATATCGAGGTGGTTCGTCGGTTCATCCAGCAGCAGCACGCGCGGGCCGCTGACCAGCGCACGGCCCAGCGCCGCTTTACGCAGCCAGCCGCCGGAAAGCGCGCTTAGCTGCATGTCGGCTTCCAGACCCAGCTGATCCAGCACTTCGTTAATGCGGTTTTCCAGCTGCCACAGGTTATGGTGATCCAGCTGCTCCTGGACTTTCGCCAGCTCGTTGAGGTTCTTGTCGCTCGGATCAGTCATCACCAGATGTGAAATCTCGTGATAGCGCTTCAGGTAGACGGCCTGCTCTTCAATCCCTTCGGCGATAAAATCGTAGACGCTGCCCTGCACATTACGCGGCGGATCCTGTTGCAGACGCGCCACCACCAGATCCTGCTCGTAAATAATGCGACCATCGTCCAGACCCTGCTCACGGTTGAGGATCTTCATCAGCGTAGATTTACCCGCGCCGTTACGCCCCACCAGACACACGCGTTCGTTGTCTTCGATGTGCAGTTCAGTGTTATCCAAAAGCGGCGCGTCGCTGAACGACAGCCACGCGCCATGCATGCTAATTAATGACATCTTTTAATTCCTTCAGGCGGCGGTAATCAGCCAGCAGTTGTGGATCTGACGGTTACGGGCAAAGTCCGGAGAAAGCGTTTTTTGGGTAATTTCTTGTGCTTTCAACCCCAGTTTTGCCAGACCTTCATGATCGAGTTTGAAGCCGCGCTTGTTGTTGGAGAACATGATCGTGCCTCCTTTGCGCAGCAGACGTTTCAGGTCGGTCATCAGCTTCAGATGATCGCGCTGGACGTCAAAGGTGTCTTCCATACGTTTGGAGTTGGAGAACGTTGGCGGATCGATAAAGATCAGATCGAACTGTTCATCCGCATCGCGCAGCCAGCCCAGCACGTCAGCCTGCAGCAGGCGGTGCGGACGCCCGGTCAGACCGTTGAGACGCAGGTTGCGTTCGGCCCATTCCAGATAGGTGCGGGACATATCGACGGTGGTGGTACTGCGCGCGCCGCCAAGGCCAGCATGCACGCTGGCGCTGCCGGTGTAGGAGAACAGGTTAAGGAAATCCTTACCTTTACTCATCTGACCGAGCATCCGGCGGGCAATACGGTGATCGAGGAACAGGCCGGTATCGAGATAGTCGGTCAGGTTTACCCACAGGCGCGCGTTGTATTCGCTCACCTGCATGAATTCGCCCTTCTCGCTCATTTTCTCGTACTGATTTTTGCCTTTCTGACGCTCACGGGTTTTCAGCACCAGTTTGTTTGGCGCTATGCCGAGCACAGAAATGGTGGCGGCAATCACGTCAAACAGACGATGGCGCGCTTTGGTCGCATCAACGGTTTTCGGCGGAGCATATTCCTGGATCACCACCCACTCACCGTAGCGGTCTACCGCCACGTTGTATTCTGGCAAATCGGCATCGTACAGGCGGTAGCACTCAACGCCTTCCTGACGCGCCCATTTCTCGAGCTTCTTGAGATTTTTACGCAGACGGTTGGCGTAGTCATCCGCCAGCATAACCGGTGCAGCACCGTCGGTTTCGGCCAGATGGTAGTTTTTCTGCACGCAGTCCAGCGGGCCGTTTTTGGCTTTGAACTGGCGCTCGGCGCGCAGCTGCAGGCAGCTCAGCAGATCCGGAGAGGCGCTGAACAGCGACAGGTTCCAGCCGCCAAACTGAGTTTTCATAATGCGACCCAGCAAGTTATGCAGCGCAATCAGCGCGGGTTCGCTGTCCAGGCGCTCGCCGTACGGAGGGTTGCTGACAACGGTGCCGTAAGGGCCTTTCGGCAGCGGATTGCTGAGCTTAGCGACGTCTTTCACTTCAAAAGTGATCAGATCGCTGATGCCGGCACGACGGGCGTTGCTGCGCGCGCGTTCAATCACACGGCTGTCGATATCGGAGCCGTAGAAACGGGATTCATAAGCCGCAAGGCCAGCACGCGCACGCGTCTGCGCGTCTGCTTTCACTTCCAGCCAGATGCTTTCGTCATGCTGTGCCCAGCCTTTAAAGCCCCAGTTTCCACGATGCAGACCAGGCGCGCGATCGGTCGCCATCATCGCGGCTTCAATCAGCAGCGTACCGGAACCACACATTGGATCCAGCATTGGCGTGCCAGGCTGCCAGCCTGAACGCTGTACAATCGCCGCTGCCAGCGTCTCTTTGATTGGTGCAATCCCGGTGGCGTCGCGATAGCCGCGCAGGTGAAGACCTTCGCCGCTCAGATCGAGAGAAATATGGGCGACTTCTTTGTTCAGGCGCACGTTGATACGTACATCCGGATTTTCTTTATCGACGTTCGGACGCGGCAGATTTTTACGGGTAAAAGCATCAACAATCGCATCTTTCACCTTCAGCGCGCCGTACTGACTGTTGCGGATCTCTTCGTTGACGCCGCTGAAATGCACCGCGAAGGTGGCGTCCTGGTTGAACATCTCTGTCCAGTTGATGGCCTGCACGCCAAGATACAGGTCCAGATCGCTGTACACTTTGCACTCGGTCAGCGGCATCATGATGCGCGATGCCAGACGGCTCCACATCAGACTCTGGTAGAGCAGCCGCGTGTCTCCCTCAAAATGGACACCACCCTGAACCACCTGGCAATCGCTCGCGCCCAGGTTTTCCAGTTCAGTTTTTAACAGCTCTTCCAGCCCACGGGCCGTACTGGCAAACAGAGAATTCATATCGTCACTTATTACTCGCAGAAAATTGTTGCGCATTATAGCGAATCTGGGCTTCATATAGGGTGACTTTTTTTGTGGATCAAGGACAGCGGAATGGCGACGTTATCACGGCTCTTTATACACCCTGTAAAATCAATGCGGGGGATTGGTGTAACGCACGCCCTGGCAGACATCAGCGGGATGAGTTTTGACCGTATTTTTATGGTGACCGAACCTGATGGCACTTTCATTACCGCCCGCCAGTATCCGCAAATGGTGCGCTTTACGCCGGTGCCGGTGCACGATGGCCTGCACCTCACCGCGCCGGACGGCAGCAGCGCGCTGGTGCGGTTTGCCGATTTCGCCGCGGACGCTGCGCCAACTGAAGTCTGGGGTAATCATTTCACGGCGCGCATTGCGCCAGAGAATATTAATCAGTGGCTGTCAGGTTTCTTTAAGCGCGATGTCCAGCTGCGCTGGGTCGGCCAGCAGCCTTCGCGCCGCGTAAAGCGCTTTGAGGCGGTGCCGCTCTCCTTTGCCGACGGTTTTCCTTATCTGCTCACCAGCGAAGCCTCTCTGCGAGATTTACAAAATCGCTGCCCTGCTAGCGTGCAGATGGAGCAGTTCCGGCCGAACCTGGTGGTGACAGGAACTCAGGCCTGGGAAGAGGACAGCTGGAAAGTCGTTCGTATCGGCGAAGTGGTGTTTGACGTCGTCAAACCGTGCAGCCGCTGCGTGTTCACCACGGTCAGCCCGGAAAAAGGCCAGAAGCATCCTTCCGGCGAGCCGCTTGCCACGCTGCAAAAATTCCGTACCGCCCAGGACAATGGCGACGTTGATTTCGGCCAGAACCTGATTGCCCGTAACAGCGGTGTAGTGCGCGTGGGCGATGAAGTCGAAATCCTTTCCAGCGGCCCGGGAAAAGTTTACGGTGCGGGCAAAACGGATGAAACGCTGGAAGTTGAAGCACAGACGGATGCGGTCGTCGAGATTGACTGGCAGGGTGAAGTCTTTAAAGGAAACAATCAGCAGGTGTTACTGGAGCAGCTCGAACAACAAGGTATTCGCGTGCCCTATTCCTGTCGCGCGGGGATTTGCGGAAGCTGTCGCGTTACGCTGATTGAAGGGGAAGTCAGCCCGATGAAGAAAAGCGCCATCAACGCAGATGGAACGATCCTCTGCTGTAGCTGCGTACCAAAAACGGCGCTGCGGTTGGCGCGTTAAACGGCCTGCCCGTAGCGCAGATTCTCTGCCACCGGCTGTGGCTGAAGCCGGTCATTCATCACTTTAATGGCATCGCCTAGCTGCATGGTACGACCGGCCAACGTCAGGCCCGGTTGTGCCAGCAGACACAGCGCCGCGTTATCACCTGGCTCGACCACCAGCAGATTCACGCACTCGCCGGTATCGCTCAGCCACACCTGTGCCGCATCACCGCTGGCCGGCTGCCAGCCATCACCGTGACTCATGAAATGCCAGCTTTTCGGCATTTGCGGCTTGAGGAAACGGATAGCCACCAGCGCGTTTAAAATCAGCTCTGCGCGGTGCTCTTTGGATAACACGAGGTCACGACATTTTTCTTCAAAAGAGAAATAGAGGGCGGCATCATCGACACAAAAGCCTGAAGGATCAAAGGCATCCGGTGTGAGCATCCGGCGGGCATAACGCGAACGAAATAACATGCCATTGGCTAAATCAAGCATCATACGATCATGCTCTTCATCATAATACCAACGCCAATTATCATCAGGTTTAATTCGCATTTCGCTCCCCTATCCTCTCGGGCATCCCGAACCCGGCACCACTTAATCCATTAATGTCATTTGCCTGAATTAAGAAAAGACCATAAAGTTTAATTTAGCAACACTGACGGAATATAAAACAACCAGGGCTGGAAATAAAGCCCTGGTTGTAATTTGCGCAAGAAAGATTAGATGTGGGTAACGATTTCTTTAATCAGCGGTGGGCCTTTAAAAATAAACCCGGAATAGATCTGAACCAGCGTAGCACCGGCAGCCATTTTCTCGCGGGCAGCCATCACAGAATCGATGCCCCCGACGCCGATAATCGGTAAGCGATCCTTTAATTCTTCCGACAGGCGGCGAATAATTTCTGTGCTTTTTAACTGTAATGGTCGGCCGCTTAAGCCGCCCATTTCATCACAGTGTTTCATTCCCTGAACCAGAGAACGATCGAGCGTGGTATTGGTCGCAATAACACCATCAATATTATGGCGAACTAAACTATCGGCCACCTGGATCAGTTCTTCGACGGTAAGATCCGGTGCGATCTTAACCGCCACCGGAACATATTTATGGTGGATCGCCTGGAGCTCAGACTGCTTATTTTTTATCGCCGAAAGCAGATCGTCGAGCGCTTCACCATATTGCAGAGTGCGCAGGCCCGGGGTATTTGGTGAGGAAATGTTCACCGCAATGTAGCCGGCGTAAGCGTAGACTTTTTCCATACAAATCAGATAGTCATCTTTGCCATTCTCGACCGGGGTATCTTTATTTTTACCGATATTTATTCCCAGCACGCCATCAAAATGGGCTTTTTTGACATTCTCAACCAGGTTATCAACGCCATGGTTGTTGAAGCCCATACGGTTGATCAACCCTTCGGCATCGACCAGACGGAAGATCCTTGGCTTGTCATTCCCCGGCTGTGGGCGAGGGGTGACGGTGCCGACTTCGATGGAGCCAAAGCCCATCGCACCCAGCGCATCAATACACTCTCCGTTCTTATCAAGACCGGCGGCAAGACCCAAAGGATTTTTAAACGTCAGACCCATACAGGTCACAGGTTTAGACGGCACCTTCTGGCGCACCAGCGCTTCGAGCGGTGTACCGGTGACACGACGTAATTGTTGAAACGTTAATTCATGAGCGCGCTCTGGATCGAGCTGAAAAAGGGCTTTACGAACGAAGGGGTAGTACATGAACTCTCCTGGATTCCCGGTTGCAAACCGGGGGCGTATTATGGGCGATCGCGCGCGGAAAGGGAATTGACCTGCGGCAAAAAAACGTGCAGTCAGGCAAACGTTTACTATTTTTGCGATTTTTAGCAAACCTGTGCCGGATAAATCATTTAGCCAACGCCATCACCTCTGACACACTCCGAACAAATGTTATCAATGTTAGATAAATACAAACATTTGGTTATAAGGAGTGGATATGCGCGTCATTACGATAGCGGGAAGCCCGCGATTTCCCTCACGTTCCAGCGCCCTGCTGGAGTATGCGAGAGAGACTCTCTCCCAACTTGATGTCGAAGTCTTTCACTGGCATTTGCAGAATTTTGACCCCGAAGATCTGATCTGCGCACGCTTTGACAGCCCGGCGGTGCAGGCGCTGACAGAACAGCTGGCGCTGGCCGATGGCTTAATCATTGCCACGCCTGTCTACAAAGCTTCTTTCTCGGGTGCACTGAAAACCCTACTGGATCTGCTTCCCGAGCGAGCGCTGGAAGGCAAAATCGTGCTGCCGCTGGCAACCGGCGGCACGGTAGCCCACATGCTGGCGGTGGATTACGCCCTCAAACCTGTGCTGAGTGCGCTGAAAGCTCAGGAAATCCTGCACGGCGTTTTTGCCGATGACAGCCAGGTGCAGGATTATCAACATAAGCCGCACTTCAGCCCCAATCTTGAAAAACGTCTCGACGGCGCACTGGAAACCTTCTGGCAGGCGCTGCACCGCCGCGATATTCGCGTACCGGCCTTTCAACTTCAGCCAGGAGTGACCCATGTTTAATCTGTTTCGCCCCGCGATCAAAACGCTCGCGCTCTCCGGTTTGCTGACGCTTTCCGCGTGGAGTCAGGCTTCTGAATCAGCTCCGGATGCGCTGCGCATCGGCTATCAGAAAGGCAGCGTCAGTATGGTGCTGGCAAAAAGCCACCAGCTGCTGGAAAAACGCTACCCGAACACCAAAATCTCCTGGGTGGAATTCCCTGCGGGCCCGCAAATGCTGGAAGCGCTGAACGTGGGCAGTATTGATTTAGGCAGCACCGGCGATATCCCACCAATTTTTGCTCAGGCCGCCGGAGCGGACCTGCTGTACGTCGGTGCGGAACCGCCGAAGCCGAAAGCGGAAGTGATTCTGGTGCCGGAAAACAGTCCCATTAAATCCGTTGCGGACTTAAAAGGTCACAAAGTGGCTTTCCAGAAAGGCTCAAGCTCGCACAACCTTGTGCTGCGCGCGCTGCAACAGGCGGGCCTTAAGTTTACCGATATTCAGGCAACTTATCTGACACCCGCCGACGCTCGAGCCGCTTTCCAGCAGGGAAATGTGGACGCTTGGGCGATCTGGGATCCGTACTATTCAGCCGCTTTGTTACAAGGTGGCGTGAGAGTCTTAACCGACGGCAGTGAACTGAAGCAAACAGGCTCTTTCTATCTTGCTTCAAGACCTTATGCCGAGAAAAACGGCGCTTTCATTCAGGGTGTACTGGACACCTTTACCCAAGCCGACGCCCTGACAATCAGCCAGCGTGAGCAAAGCACAGCGCTGCTGGCAAAAACGATGGGACTGCCGGAAGCCGTTATCGCCAGCTATCTGAGCCATCGCCCACCGCCCGCTATCACTCCCGTCAGTGACGAAACCGCCCGTCGCCAGCAGCAAACCGCCGATCTGTTCTATGAGAATCACCTGGTACCGAAAAAAGTCGAGATCCGCAGCCGCATCTGGCAGCCCGTATCCCCACAAGGAGCAAAATCATGAGTCTGAATATGTTCTGGTTTTTACCCACTCACGGTGACGGCCACTATCTGGGAAGCGATGAAAACGCCCGTCCTGTCGATCACGGCTATCTGCAGCAAATCGCCCAGACGGCAGACCGACTCGGGTTTACCGGGGTGTTAATCCCCACCGGACGCTCCTGCGAAGACGCGTGGCTGGTCGCCGCATCGATGATCCCGGTGACCCAGCGACTTAAATTCCTGGTTGCACTTCGCCCGAGCGTGATTTCCCCAACCGTAGCAGCACGCCAGGCCGCCACACTCGACCGTCTGTCCAACGGGCGGGCGCTGTTTAATCTGGTCACCGGCAGCGATCCGCAGGAACTGGCTGCTGACGGCGTGTTCCTCGATCACACGGAGCGCTATGAAGCCTCGGCAGAATTTACCCATATCTGGCGGCGTTTGCTGGAAGGAGAAACGGTCGACTTTGATGGCAAATACCAAAAAGTGCGCGGAGCAAAATTGCTGTTTCCTCCGGTGCAGCAGCCCCGCCCTCCTCTTTATTTCGGCGGTTCCTCTGATGTGGCGCAGGAACTGGCGGCCGAACAGGTGGAGCTGTACCTGACCTGGGGCGAGCCGCCGGAGCAGGGAAAAGAAAAAATTGCCCAGGTTCGTGAAAAAGCGGCAAGACACGGGCGAAAGGTACGCTTCGGCATCCGCCTTCACGTCATCGTGCGTGAAACCAACGCCGAAGCCTGGGAAGCCGCAGAACGTCTGATTTCCAGACTGGACGACGACACCATCAGCAAAGCACAGGCTGCGTTTGCCCGCACGGACTCTGTAGGCCAGCAACGGATGGCGGCCTTACACGGCGGGAGCCGCGACAAGCTGGAGATCAGCCCAAATCTTTGGGCCGGCGTTGGTCTGGTTCGCGGCGGCGCAGGTACGGCTCTGGTCGGCGATGGCCCAACGGTTGCCGCTCGCATTAATGAGTACGCAGCGCTGGGTATCGACAGCTTTGTCCTCTCCGGCTATCCACATCTGGAGGAAGCTTACAAAGTCGGCGAGCTGCTGTTCCCCCATCTTGATGTGGCAATCCCGGAAGTGCCGCAGCCGCTATCGCTGCAGATTCAGGGCGAAGCCGTCGCCAACGACTATTTGCCACGCAAAGTCGCGCAAAGCTGAGGAGGGTTTATGTCCACGCCTACGAATAAATGGTTAGTGCGCATTGCCCCCTGGCTGCTGCCATTGGGCATCGTTGCTGTCTGGCAAGCGGCCTCTTCCGCAGGATGGCTGGCCACGCGGATCCTGCCCTCACCGGAAGGCGTGGTGGAGGCATTCTGGTCGCTGTCTTCCAGCGGCGAACTCTGGCAACACCTGGCGATCAGCTCATGGCGCGCGCTGATTGGCTTTTCCATCGGCGGCTCGATTGGACTGATCCTCGGGCTTATCAGCGGGCTTTCCCGCTGGGGCGAGCGGCTGCTGGATACGTCGATTCAGATGCTGCGCAACGTGCCGCATCTGGCGCTGATCCCGCTGGTGATCCTGTGGTTTGGTATTGATGAGAGCGCAAAAATTTTCCTGGTGGCACTCGGGACCCTGTTCCCGATTTATATCAATACCTGGCATGGGATCCGCAATATCGATCGTGGACTGGTGGAAATGGCGCGCAGCTATGGACTCTCAGGTATATCCCTGTTCTGGCATGTGATCCTGCCTGGCGCTTTACCTTCGATCATGGTTGGCGTGCGCTTTGCTCTGGGCCTGATGTGGCTGACGCTGATCGTCGCTGAAACCATTTCCGCCAATTCCGGGATCGGCTACCTGGCGATGAACGCTCGTGAGTTTCTGCAAACCGACGTGGTGGTGGTTGCCATCATTCTTTATGCCCTGCTGGGGAAACTGGCTGACGTCAGCGCGCAGCTGCTGGAGCGCATCTGGCTGCGCTGGAACCCGGCTTATCAACTGAAAGAGGCCACGCTATGACTACCGCTCGCCTGAACTCCGGGCTCCCTTTATTGCTGAACAATATCGGTAAAAGCTACGGCGACAATGTAGTGTTGAACGAGCTGGATCTGCATATTCCTGCCGGGCAGTTTGTCGCCGTGGTAGGCCGCAGCGGCGGCGGAAAAAGCACGCTGTTGCGCCTGTTAGCGGGGCTGGAAAAGGCCAGCGCTGGCGAACTGCTGGCCGGGAATGGTCCGCTCGCCGACAGCCAGCAGGAAACCCGTCTGATGTTTCAGGATGCCCGTCTGCTGCCGTGGAAAAAAGTCATCGATAACGTCGGTCTGGGGCTGAAAGGCGACTGGCGAGCTCAGGCGCTGGAAGCGCTGGCCGCCGCCGGGCTAGACACTCGCGCCAACGAGTGGCCTGCAGCCCTTTCCGGTGGACAAAAACAGCGAGTCGCCCTCGCCCGCGCGTTGATTCATCAGCCGGGCTTGCTGCTGCTTGATGAACCGCTCGGCGCGCTGGATGCTCTGACCCGGCTGGAAATGCAGGATCTGATTGAAACGCTCTGGCAGGACCAGGGATTTACCGTCCTGCTGGTGACCCACGACGTCAGCGAAGCCGTGGCGATGGCGGATCGGGTGCTGTTAATAGAAGAAGGAAAGATCGGTTTGGATCTGACTGTCGATTTACCGCGACCAAGAAGGAAAGGATCGGCCAGGCTGGCAGAGCTGGAGGCTCAGGTGTTGGAACGAGTGATGAGGCGGGGCGAAACAGAAACACGGGTGCGGCGGCACGGATGAAAATGCCCGGTGGCGCTACCGCTTACCGGACCTACACGCCAGCCTGGATGCAGGTGCGTAGGTCCGGCAAGCTTGCGCCGCCGGGCAGTGTTTTACGCTAAAGCTTTGCTGATTTTCTCGAACAGATCACCGGAAAGATTCTCCAGCCCTTTCAGCTGTTCCAGCGCAGCGCGCATTTTTTCCTGACGAGATGTATCGTAACGCTTCAGGCGGATCAGCGGTTCAATCATGCGAGAGGCCACCTGCGGGTTACGGCTGTTCAGTTCGGTCAGCATTTCTGCCAGGAACTGATAGCCGCTGCCGTCTTCCGCATGGAACGCTGCCGGGTTGCTCATCGCAAATGCACCAATCAGCGAGCGGATACGGTTCGGGTTGCTCAGCGTGAACGAGCGATGTTTCAGCAGTCCGCGCACCGTTTCCAGCACGTTGTCCGCCGGGCTTGTCGCCTGCAGAATGAACCACTTGTCCATCACCAGACCGTCGTGATGCCACTTGTCGTCATATTCCTGCATCAGCGCATCACGGCACGGCAGCTGTGCAGCAACGGCGGCCGCCAGCGCTGCCAGCGCGTCGGTCATGTTATCAGCATGATGATACTGATAAGTCACCAGCTTATCGGCCAGCTCCGCATCGCCAAACGCCAGATAGCGCAGGCAGGTGTTACGCAGCGAACGCTTGCCGATATCGGCATGCTCAACGCGATAGCTATCCAGCTTGTTGGCGTTATAAACGGCCAGGAACTCATCGGCCAGTTCAGTCGCCAGCGTGCGGGTCAGCGCTTCGCGAACGGTTGCAATCGCTACCGGATCGATGGTCTCGAACAGTTCAGCAATTTCATTCACCGATGGCAGAGTCAGAATCTCTGCCGCCAGCGCCGGGTCAATTTTCTCATCCAGCAGGATCGCGCGGAAGGCATCCGCGACGTGTGCAGGCAGCGACAGCGGCTGGTGCTGCTGATGACGCGCGACGTTCAGCTTGATGTAAGTCGCCAGCAGGCTCTGTGCTGCATCCCAACGGGAGAAATCGTTACGGGCATGACGCATCAGGAACGTGAGCTGCTGATCGCTCCATTTATATTCCAGTTTCACCGGTGCGGAGAATTCACGCAGCAGCGAAGGAACCGGCTGGAAGTAGACGTTATCAAAGATAAAGGTCTGCTCAGCCTGAGTGACATTCAGCACGTTATGCACCGGATGACCGCCCTTCTGCAGCGGGATCACTTTGCCTTCGTTGTCATACAGTTCGATATCAAACGGAATATGCAGAGGCTGTTTTTCAGGCTGATCTGCCGTTGGCGGCGTGTGCTGTTTGATGGTCAGCGTGTACTGCTCGGTTTCCGGGTTGTAGTCGTCATGAACGGTGACCACCGGGGTACCGGACTGGCTGTACCAGCGGCGGAAATGCGAGAGGTCAACGTTGGACGCATCTTCCATCGCCTGAACGAAATCGTCACAGGTAGCCGCGCTGCCGTCGTGGCGCTCAAAGTAGAGCTGCATCCCTTTCTGGAAATTCAGTTCGCCCAGCAGGGTATGGATCATGCGAATGATTTCGGAACCCTTCTCATACACCGTCAGGGTGTAGAAATTGTTCATTTCGATAACCATATCCGGGCGGATTGGGTGCGCCATCGGGCTGGCATCTTCCGCAAACTGCATCCCGCGCATGGTGCGCACGTTGCTGATGCGGTTAACCGCACGGGAACCGAGATCGGAGCTGAATTCCTGGTCGCGGAACACGGTCAGGCCTTCTTTCAGGCTGAGCTGGAACCAGTCGCGGCAGGTTACGCGATTGCCGGTCCAGTTATGGAAGTACTCGTGACCAATCACGCGCTCAATGTCGAGATAGTCTTTGTCGGTAGCGGTATCGGTACGGGCCAGCACGTATTTGGAGTTAAAGACGTTCAGGCCTTTGTTCTCCATCGCGCCCATATTGAAGAAATCAACGGCGACGATCATATAGATGTCGAGATCGTATTCCAGACCGAAACGCTCTTCATCCCACTTCATGGAATTGATCAGCGAAGTCATCGCCCACGGCGCACGATCCAGATTGCCACGGTCGACAAACAGTTCCAGATCGACCGCGCGACCTGAACGAGTAGTGTATTTATCGCGCAGCACGTCGAAATCACCGGCGACCAGCGCAAACAGATAGCATGGTTTCGGGAACGGATCCTGCCATTGTACCCAGTGGCGGCCGTTTTCGAGCTCGCCCTGTCCTACGCGGTTACCGTTAGAAAGCAGGAAAGGATATTTGGTTTTATCGGCGATAATTTTGGTGGTGAAGCGCGCCAGAACGTCCGGGCGATCCAGATACCAGGTAATATGGCGGAAACCTTCAGCTTCACACTGGGTGCAAAGCGCAACGCCGGACTGGTACAGCCCTTCCAGCGCGGTGTTAGTGGCCGGGCTGATTTCATTAACGATGCGCAGCGTGAAACGCTCCGGCAGGCCGTTAATCACCAGATGGCTCTCTTCTTCTTTATAGTCACTCCACGGCTGGTCATTGACGTGCAGAGAAACCAGCTTCAGATCTTCGCCGTTAAGGCGCAATGGCGTGGCAGACGCAGCGTGACGGGTCACCTGACTAACGGCGGTCACGACGGTTTTTGCGGCATCCAGGTCAAAGGTCAGGTCGATATCGCTGATCAGGTATTCCGGCGCACGATAGTCGTGGCGGTATTTTGCTTGGGGCTGTTGGGTCATAAAAAACCTTTTGCATCTTTTGTAAAGTATCGACCCCAGTCTATTCCTGTTGTCACAATCGCGCTACGCAGAATGTTCATCTTTTCAGGGGCAAACACGCAAATTGCTACATTCTGGTAACAGGCGGCACGAATTGCCCTCGACCCTGTCCCCTCCTTATGGTGTGATCGGGGTTCAATAAATCGATAAACAAGGTATACTCCTGCGAATTCAGCCTTGTTTATTGTACTAAACGCTCCTTTATGAGGACGCTATTGCGCACCATGACACCATTTGCCTCTCCTGTTCTGCAGACCCTGCTGGATACAGATGCTTATAAGCTGCACATGCAGCAGGCCGTCTTCCATCATTATTATGATGTGCAGGTTGCCGCAGAATTTCGTTGCCGCGGTGACGATCTGCTGGGTATTTATGCCGATGCCATTCGCGAGCAAGTCGAGATGATGCAGTCGCTGCGGCTGCAGGATGACGAATTCCAGTGGCTGTCCGGCCTGCCGTTTTTTAAACCAGACTACCTCGCCTGGCTGCGTGATTTCCGCTATAACCCGCAGCAGGTCACGGTCACCAACGACAACGGCAAGCTTAATATCCGCCTTGAAGGGCCGTGGCGCGAAGTGATCATGTGGGAAGTGCCGCTGCTGGCCGTGATCAGCGAGCTGGTGCATCGCCACCGCACGCCTGAAGTGAGCGTACAGCTTGCGCTCGAGCATCTTGAACATAAGCTGGCAGACTTCGCGCAGCTGACGTCCGACGTTGACATGTCCGGTTTCAGACTGATGGACTTCGGCACACGTCGTCGTTTCTCGCGTGAAGTGCAGCAGGCCATCGTTGAGCGTTTACAGCAGGAGCCGTGGTTTGTCGGCACCAGCAACTACGACCTGGCACGCCGCCTGTCGTTAACGCCAATGGGGACTCAGGCGCACGAGTGGTTCCAGGCTCACCAGCAAATCAGCCCGGATCTGGCCACCAGTCAGCGCGTCGCCCTCGCCGCCTGGCTTGATGAATATCCCGATCAGCTGGGTATTGCCCTGACGGACTGCATCACCATGGATGCTTTCCTGCGCGACTTTGGTCCTGAATTCGCTGAGCGCTACGACGGACTCCGCCATGACTCCGGAGATCCGGTGGAATGGGGTGAAAAAGCTATCGCCCACTACCAGAAACTGGGCATCGACCCAATGAGCAAAGTGCTGGTGTTCTCCGACAATCTTGATTTGAAGAAAGCCGTTGAGCTCTATCGCCACTTCTCTTCGCGGGTCAAACTGAGCTTCGGTATCGGTACGCGACTGACCTGCGATATCCCGCAGGTGAAACCGCTGAATATCGTGATTAAACTGGTGGAATGTAACGGTAAGCCGGTGGCGAAATTGTCCGACAGCCCGGGTAAAACTATCTGCCACGATAAAGCCTTTGTCCGCGCTTTACGCAAAGCCTTCGACCTGCCTCAGGTTAAAAAAGCCAGCTGATATGCAAAAGGGAGCCTGATGGCTCCCTTCTTCTTCTATTATTTTCTCAAATCTTCCCGTCTCGCTGCGATTTCCGCTTGTCTGTTAAAAGATGACAGGTAACATAGAGATCCCCCTTCATATAAGGGCGGATAAAGATGACCTTATTCTGAACTACTAACAGAGAGATAACTATGAGCGTTGTGCCTGTAGCCGACGTACTCCAGGGCCGTGTCACCGTTGACCAGGAAGTCACCGTGCGCGGATGGGTGCGTACCCGTCGAGATTCAAAAGCTGGTTTTTCCTTCCTCGCCGTCTATGACGGTTCCTGCTTTGATCCAGTACAGGCCGTCGTCAATAATTCTCTGCCTAATTACAATCAGGAAGTGCTGCGCCTGACTACCGGCTGCTCGGTGATTGTCACCGGTAAAATTGTGGCCTCTCAGGGTCAGGGCCAGAGCCTGGAAATTCAGGCCACGAGCGTAGAAGTGACCGGCTGGGTGGAAGATCCGGATACTTACCCGATGGCGGCTAAACGCCACAGCATCGAGTATCTGCGTGAAGTGGCGCACCTGCGTCCGCGCACCAACCTGATTGGTGCCGTTGCCCGCGTACGTCATACGCTGGCGCAGGCGCTGCATCGCTTCTTCCACGAAGAAGGTTTCTTCTGGGTGTCCACTCCGCTGATCACCGCTTCCGATACCGAAGGCGCAGGCGAGATGTTCCGCGTCTCCACGCTGGACCTGGAAAACCTGCCGCGTAACGATCAGGGCAAAATTGATTACGACAAAGACTTCTTTGGCCGTGAATCTTTCCTGACCGTTTCCGGCCAGCTGAACGCCGAAACCTATGCCTGTGCGCTGTCTAAGGTGTACACCTTCGGCCCAACCTTCCGTGCTGAAAATTCCAACACCAGCCGCCATCTGGCTGAGTTCTGGATGCTGGAGCCGGAAATGGCCTTTGCCGATCTGGCCGATAACGCCGCTCTGGCTGAAGCCATGCTGAAATATGCCTTCAAGGCGGTGCTGGAAGAACGTGCCGACGATATGAAATTCTTCGCTGAGCGCGTGGATAAAGACGCTATCACTCGTCTGGAGCGTTTCGTGGAAGCGGACTTTGCCCAGGTCGACTACACCGATGCGATTACCATTCTGGAAAACTGCGGTCAGTCCTTCGAGAACCCGGTATTC
Organism: Enterobacteriaceae bacterium 89; assembly: GCA_014156375.1. GTDB lineage: Bacteria > Pseudomonadota > Gammaproteobacteria > Enterobacterales > Enterobacteriaceae > Scandinavium. The sequence goes on from RQJH01000002.1 coordinate 551,042, forward strand.
TGGGGCGTGGATCTTTCTTCCGAGCACGAACGTTACCTGGCAGAGAAACACTTCCAGGCACCGGTGGTGGTGAAGAACTATCCAAAAGACATTAAGGCTTTCTACATGCGCCTTAACGATGACGGCAAAACCGTTGCCGCCATGGACGTTCTGGCACCGGGTATCGGTGAAATCATCGGTGGCTCTCAGCGTGAAGAGCGTCTGGACGTACTGGATGCCCGCCTGGCTGAAATGGGACTCAATAAAGAAGATTACGGCTGGTATCGTGACCTGCGCCGCTACGGCACCGTGCCACATTCCGGTTTTGGTCTCGGTTTTGAACGCCTGATTGCCTATGTGACCGGCGTGCAAAACGTTCGTGACGTGATCCCATTCCCACGTACTCCACGCAACGCCAGTTTCTAAACCGCAGCACCTGAGTCAAAAACACAAAAACCAGCAGCCAGTCTGCTGGTTTTTTTTGGGTCTTTGTCAGTAACTGTTAGCGAATTTCTACAAATATAAACATCAACCCCCTTCCCTATCCTAAATGTTACACCCCATGTCCTGAAATATTTCCGCACATTAATCGACCACCGCTCCGCTTGTGGTTCAGGTTTTTCGCCGCACTTAGCATACAAAACAACCAGCGACAACGCGCACGAAAAGCTAATTTTTGTTTTCAAGGAAATCGAAGATGAGAATCATTCCTGTATATAAAAAGTCGTTCTTCATTTTAAATATAAGCTTTTCATATAGATAGATAAGGGTTTGTTGATTAATTCAGCGACATGGCTGGAAATTTGAGATGCTTCACAAAGTTCCATGATTTACACATTTTATTACACATTATTTCTTTTTGTTACTCAATTGCGTCATTTGTAGCACTTTCCCTATAGCGAAACGTTGGTTTGAATGGAAATATGCCTGTCAGACACAGAAAGACACCAAACTCTCATCAATAGTTCCGTAAATTTTTATTGACGAAACTTATTGGCGGCAGTGGCGAGTGTCGATAAAAAAAACCTAATGAGGGTAATAAATAATGATGAAGCGTAATATCCTGGCAGTGGTTATCCCTGCACTGCTGATGGCTGGTGCCGCAAACGCAGCAGAAATCTATAACAAAGACGGCAACAAGCTGGATCTGTACGGTAAAGTGAACGGCGAGCACGATTTCGTGACCACCGGTGACTCCGATAGCAGCGATGCGACCTATGCTCAGCTGGGCTTCAAGGGCGAAACTAAGATCAACTCCGATCTGACCGGTTTTGGCCAGTGGGAATACCGTGCCATGGCTAACGCCGCGGAAGGTGCTCAGGGGACTAAAACTCGTCTGGCATTCGCTGGTCTGAAAATGACTGACGCTGGCAGCATCGACTACGGTCGTAACTACGGTATCGTATACGATGTAGAATCCTACACCGATATGGCGCCATCCTTCTCCGGTATGACCTGGACTAACTACGCGGACAACTTCATGGTTGGTCGTAACAGTGGCCTGCTGACTTACCGTAACAGCGATTTCTTCGGTCTGGTTGACGGCCTGCACTTCGGCGTTCAGTACCAGGGTAAAAACGATCGTACCAACCTGACTCAGGCTAACGGTGACGGCGTTGGTTACTCTCTGGGCTACGACTTCGGCGAAGGTTTCGGTCTGATCGGCTCTTACAGCAACTCTAACCGTACCGTTGATCAGAAAGCAGACGGTAAAGGCGACCACGCCCAGGCATGGGGTATCGGTGCTAAATACGACGCGAACAACGTCTACCTGGCAACCACCTACGCTGAAACTCTGAACATGACTCGCACTGGCCCTGCTGGTGACGCTGGTTTCGCTAACAAAACTCAGAACTTCGAAATTGTTGCTCAGTACCAGTTCGACTTCGGTCTGCGTCCGGCAATCTCCTACGTTCAGACTAAAGGTAAGGACCTGAGCCCGGTAGCTAACTCTAAAGGCACCTTCAGCGGCGGCGATGCAGATCTGGCGAAATTCATCCAGATTGGCGGTACTTACTACTTCAACAAAAACTTCAACGTGTGGGCTGACTACTACATCAACCTGCTGGATAAAGACAGCGACTACGCTCAGACTGTTGGCGGCCTTAACGGCAACGACGACATGGCTGCAGTGGGTGTGACCTACCAGTTCTAATAACCAAAACGCCACTTGGTTATATGCTTGATAAACAGGGCTTCGGCCCTGTTTTTTTATTTCTGCCAGTGAAAAATCGTGAGTTGTGAAAAGCCTGGCGCTTTTTGTCGCAAACGGTTGGCTTTTAGGTCATCTGCCGTTAACCTGATAGCGGATTTCCCCCTCAGTAATCACAATGGAACTTCGTCATGTTTGAGAACATAACCGCTGCCCCTGCCGACCCCATTCTGGGTCTGGCCGATCTGTTTCGTGCCGACGACCGCCCTGGAAAAATCAACCTCGGGATTGGTGTTTACAAAGATGAGACCGGCAAAACTCCGGTACTGACCAGCGTCAAAAAAGCTGAACTCTATCTGCTGGAAAACGAAACCACCAAGAACTACCTCGGTATTGACGGTATTCCTGAATTTGGTCGCTGCACCCAGGAGCTGCTGTTCGGTAAAGGCAGTGACATTGTGACTGAGAAACGCGCTCGCACCGCGCAAACCCCTGGTGGTACCGGAGCCCTGCGCGTCGCCGCTGATTTCCTGGCAAAAAATACCGACGTTAAACGCGTGTGGGTCAGCAATCCTAGCTGGCCAAACCATAAAGGCGTGTTCAACTCAGCGGGTCTGGAAGTTCGTGAATACACTTATTACGATGCCAACAATCATGCGCTGGACTTTGATGGCCTGCTGGCAAGCCTGAACGAAGCACAGGCTGGCGATGTGGTCCTGTTCCACGGCTGCTGCCACAACCCAACCGGTATCGATCCAACTTTTGATCAGTGGCAAAAGCTGGCGGAGCTGTCCGTGGCTAAAGGCTGGCTGCCGCTGTTCGACTTCGCCTATCAGGGCTTCGCTCGTGGTCTGGAAGAAGATGCCGAAGGCCTGCGCGCCTTTGCGGCCGTCCACAAAGAGCTGCTGGTTGCCAGCTCCTTCTCGAAAAACTTTGGCCTGTATAATGAACGCGTCGGTGCCTGCACGCTGGTTTGCGCCGATGCAGAAACCGCAGATCGCTCATTCAGCCAGATGAAAGCCGTGATCCGCGCAAACTACTCTAACCCGCCTGCTCATGGTGCTGCCGTCGTCGCCACCATTCTCAGCAACGACGCCCTGCGCGCCATCTGGGAACAAGAGCTGACCGACATGCGCCAGCGCATTCAGCGGATGAGAATTCTGTTCGTGAACACGCTGGCAGAGAAAGGCGCTAATCGTGACTTCAGCTTTATTACCAAGCAGAATGGCATGTTCTCTTTCAGCGGCCTGACCAAAGAGCAGGTGCTGCGTCTGCGCGAAGAGTTTGGAATTTATGCCGTTGCCTCAGGGCGTATCAACGTCGCGGGCATGACGCCGGACAATATGTCTCCACTGTGTGAAGCTATCGTCGCCGTGCTGTAAAAGCCTCAGTAAAGAAAAGGCCGCTAAGCTAAGCGGCCTTTTTTTATTTTTACCAGACAGGCATTTCATCCTGAAGGAACGGGTTATGTTTCCGCTCATGACCGAGCGTCGACATCGGACCGTGGCCGGGAATAAAGCTGACGTCGTCACCCAACGGTAACAATTTACGCTTAATCGAATCGATAAGCTGATTGTGATCGCCGCGTGGGAAATCGCTTCGCCCTACTCCGCCTTTGAAAATCACATCGCCTGAAATCAACAGCTGTGAATCGCCGTCGAAAAAGACGATATGACCTGGCGTATGCCCTGGACAATGCAGCACCTGCAAACTGACGTTGCCGATGCTCACGGTATCTCCCTCGTTCAGCCAGCGATCTGGCGTCAGTGGCTGGCAATCGTCGAGGCCGAACATCCGGCTTTGTGCCGGCAGCCCCGTGAGCCAGAACTCATCTTCTTTTTCCGGGCCGATCCCCGGCACGCCATAGTGCGCGGCCAGTTCTGCTGCGGCCCCAACGTGATCCAGATGACCGTGGGTCAGCAGGATCTGCATCAGGGTCACGCCTGCAGCGGCAACTTCCTGTTTGATACGCTCAGCATCACCGCCTGGATCCACCAGTGCGGCGAGTTTGGTTTGTTCACACCAGAGAAGCGAACAGTTCTGGGCGAAAGCCGTAACCGGAATAATGCGATAGTTCATGAGGCTCCTGTTCCGTTACCAGGTCCGGACCGGACCGGTATCAATATGCACAAAGTTACTACGTGGGTAGTATCCTACACCACCTGCGCGCATAGACAACGCAGCTTTGCGAACATTGCTTAACGAAACGCCCTCAATGTGAAAATCCATCGCCTGGCCTTTGGTGTGGTAGCTATGCTTTGCCACACCGCGGCTGCGTGCGCGCAGTTCATCGTTGGTATCGAGCGAACGATAACCAGAAATAAGCTGCACTGGCTTGTTAGTTCCTAACAGTCCCTGAAGGCGGTACAAATGGTCAAACAGATTGGGATCGATGGATTTTATTTTATTCGCGCGAAAATCACGGAAAAAATGGTTCAGTCTTGCTAATTCATCCTGAATATAGCCTCTGCCATCGAAAAACTCCGCTTTGAGCGACTCACCGGTGTGGAGATTGTTGAGCGTCAAAATACGCGGACGAGGTGTCGAGAGGGTGGCAAATGCTGGCGTCGGCAGGATGGCCGCTGCGCCGAGCGCAACACCACCCAACGCCAGCAGTTTGCGGCGATTAGCGTCAAATTTGTCCATGATAATCAGGTCTACAAGTAAGTGATCGTATTTTATGCACTTCTGGCGCACGAAGGGCACCTTAACCGCCAGTAAAGCTGCCGTCAAGGTACCCTAACCCCAGTGAATCCGGGCTTTGCAGCAAGATGGGACCGAACTCACTGTTTCATACGACACCTGAATCATCTGAACTACTTCATTTACCTGATTAATTGTTCCACTTTAGGCAAAATTTGTGCGCCAGATCGCGCTGTCTGATCGTAATTGTAAATATCTGTACGATACTGCGCTCTGCCATCAGCCCCGACGAAGGCAGTCAGATAGTAGAGGTTCACCGGAATGTTCTGGCGAATATTGACGTAGCGCGTATCGCCCTGCTTTAAAGCATCCGAAATACGCGTGTCGTTCCAGCCCGCATCCTGCAACAGCATGTTGGCAAGCTCAGAGGCTTTGTTAACGCGAACACAGCCTGAGCTCAGCGCTCGGGTGTCTTTCTGGAACAGATTGTGGTTCGGCGTATCGTGCAGATAAATGGCATCCGAGCTCGGCATGTTGAACTTGTAGCGCCCAAGCGAGTTAGTTGCACCCGGAGCCTGCTGGAAACGGAATGGCAAATTGGAAGCAGTAATAGTTGACCAATCAACATGATATGGGTTGATGGTTTCCTTACTGCTCCAGCCGCGCATCATCACGTAGCCGTGTCTGTCCAGATAACCAGGATCGCTCTGCACCTTCGGCAAAATATCTTTGCGGGCAAGCGTTGGCGGGACGTTCCACGGCGGGTTGACGACCACGTTGTTCAGGGCGCTGCTCATCATCGGCGTTTTGCGATCCGGACGACCGACGATTACCCGTGAATCCAGTACCTGATTTCCGTCGAGGTAATACACCAGCGAGTAAGCCGGGATATTGACCATGATGCCGGTCGTCAGTTTGCCAGGCAGTAAACGCAGACGCTGAATATTTAACGCCAGTACGCCTGCACGTTGTGCCGGGCTGACGTTCAGCCAGTCGCGCGTGGACTGGCCAATCACCCCGTCGGCACCTAAGCCTTGCCAGGTCTGGAAGCGTTTTACCGCTTCGACCAGCTGACGGTCATAGACGGCTGGAGCATTACTGCTGGCTTTCGCTTTTTTCACAGGCGCTGCTGAAGTGCTGACCGCAGGTGTATCCCCCGGCAATGCAATGGCTGGGGTGTTATCCATCATGCCCGTACGTTGCAGAATTTCGCGGAGGGCCGGAACATCCTTACTCCACTGACCAGGGCTGAGCTTGCCGGTGCTGCTAAGCTGCGGCCATGGGCGGGTATCAGAAAGCTGCGCCAGCAGCGCCTGATGCATCACCGCGTATTGCGGATGCTGCGGTGCCAGACCAGCGACAAACTGCGGTAGTGAGCCGTTATCCAGCGCCAGCTGCCACTGATTAATCACCGACAGCGGCGGAGTGCTCAGGGTGTAAGGTTTATCGCTGTACAGCCAGCGATTGCCCTGAACCGGGATGCTGGCAATAAATTGCAGGTAGCCCATCATCGCATCGGAAAGCACGACATCGCGCGCCATGCCGCTGACGGCCGGATCGGTGAGCTGTTCTACCCATTTAGTGAACTGTGGCTGGAAACCGGCCATTGCAATTTCGGCCAGCTGCTGTTGAAAAGCCTGCACCGCATCGCGGTTTTCCCACATCGGTTTCATTCCACGAGCGGCATACAAAGCGGCCAGCTGATTGAGATAAACCGGAGAGGAGTTGGCAGGAAGTAGTGCCAGAATATCCGCACGACTTTTTTGCGCGGCGCCTTCAGGCAGGGGCTGAATACCCGCCATCATCGCCAGCGCAGGAGACTGCCCAGCAGACTGTTCAAGCGCAGGCGACGCATCACCCTGCGTGGCAGAACTGTCTGTTGGTACCAGCTCAGGCTCGTCGGCCTGAGCGCTAAACAGTGGAGCAAATGCGAGCGCCAGGCACAAACTCAGTGCCGACAGCCGACGACCATATGATTTTTCCAGTGACATCCCTTGCCCCCTGTTTCTGTATGCTGCCCGCACTAACCGGGGCTTACTCTCAGTATATAAAGACAAAAAAGGTTTTGCCTGACCAAATGTAAAGAAGATTAAAGATATTACAACCTTAAGGGATATTTTTGGATAACAAAAAAGGCGACATCGCTGTCGCCTTTTGCAAAACCCGGTCCGAATCAGGACGCGTCCGCGGTGCCTGGCAGGGATTCCGGTGCCTGTGGAGCAAAGCCACGCAGACCAACCACGTGCACGTGTTCCGTATTCTGGAACACTTTACGCACCAGTTTGTAGGTGGTGCCTTTCTCCGGACTGATGTTTTCAGGTGCCGCGATGATGAGCTGCATGTCCAGGCGGTCGCACAGTTCAAACAGCGTGGCGATGGAGCGAGCATCAAGACGCGCCGCTTCATCGAGGAACAGCAGTCGGCAAGGGGAGATATCCTTGCTGCGCAAATGACGGGCCTCATCTTCCCAGCTCTGTACGACCATCACCAGAATCGACATCCCGGTACCGATCGCTTCCCCGGTAGATAATGCGCCAGACTCAGCGCGCAGCCAGCCGTCGGAGCCACGGTTAACCTCAACTTCCATTTCCAGGTAGTTACGGTAATCGAGCAGCTCTTCACCGATGGTTTGCGGCGTGCGCTGACCCATATCGATTTGCGGATTCAGGCGCTGATACAGCTTCGCCAGCGCTTCGGAGAAGGTCAGACGGTTGCTGTTAAACAGATCCTGATGCTGTTCGTGTTGCTCAGAAAGTACTGACAGCAGCATCGAATGCGTTTCACGCACGTTGACGTTCAGACGCACGCTGTTCACCTGCCCGAACGACACGTTTTGCAGACCCTGGTTCAGCATACGAATACGGTTCTGTTCGCGCTGAATGGTTTTGCGAATGATATTCGCCACGCTGCGGGAGCTGATTGCCAGCTTCTGTTCACGCGCCGTCAGTTCTTCCGTCAGACGACCCAGCTCGATTTCCATCTGTTCGATGGCTTCGACCGGATCGTCGGTACGGATGATGTCCTGACGAATACGTTCGCGCAGATGCTGATACACCGCCACGAAGAACTGGATCTTACGCTCAGGGCGTTTCGGATCTTCGGACATGCGCAGCACGTCGCGCAGATGTTCGTTATCTGCCACCGCCAGACGCAGCGCACCCAGCGCTTTATCCGACATTGAACGCAGATCGTCGGCAGACAGATACGCCAGCTCGCGACGGTGCAGACGACGTTCCACGTTGTTGTCTTTCACCAGACGCATCACGGCGCACCAGCCAGCTTTCGCACTGACGACCTGCTCACGCATCTCCAGATAATCGCGTTCCAGTTTGCGCAGTTTACGCGTCAGGTTGTCCATTTCCGCTTCGCAGAAGGTCAGCGCTTTTTCCAGCTGATTACGGCGGTTACGGTTGTTGGAGAGCTGAGTATGCAGTTCGTCACGGCGGGAACGTGCACGCTCTTCTGCGCCGCTATCCGCACGCACGCCGATATCCTGCAGTTCGCGATGCAGATCGGTCAGCAGCTCTTTCTTGGTGTCATAAGAACTCTTCAGGGAGGCCAACACCTGACCATACTGGCTGACCTGCGCGGCGTGGCTGCGTAAAGCTTCACGAGCGCGGGCGCGTTCGGCTTCAGCCTGCTCAAGACGCTGACGCAGTTTTTCATTGAGATCGGTATTACCGTTCAGCATTTCGGCAGAATCGACATAGCCGAAATGAGCACGACGCTGTACGACTTCCGTCAGAGCAAACGCCTGCTGACGCGCATCGCGCTGAGTTTGCTGGGAATACGCGTAATCTTCTTTCAGCTGTTCAAACTGCTCCGGATCGCTCTGCAGGACAGAAACCATCGGCTCCAGTTTCGCCAGCTGGTTGCCGTGCTGCTGGATGAAGCGCGCAGCTTCCTGGGCTTCGTCCAGACGTTCCTGAATTTCGTCAACGCGATCGGCCAGCGTTTCATCCGCCAGCAGATTCAGACGTGGCAGCAGGCGGTTAAGCTGTGCAACCCCCTCTTTAGCCTGTTCAAACTGGGCGCGGCTCTGCTGGTTATCATTTTCATGATTGCTCAGCGCACGTTCCAGCTCACCGCGACGGGTGTTGAGCTTGCGAATTTCGGCTTCCGGATCGGCCTCAAACGCCACCGCCAGATGGCTGCCGATGAAGCGGCTGAAGGACTGATGCAGACGCTGAGTTTTCTGTACGTCGAACGACAGCGTCGCAAAACGTTCAGACAATGATTCACGCTCGGCGTGCAGCGTTTCAATGCGATTTTCACGCGCTGCGCGGCCAAACAGCGGCACGGACGGGAAGCGGGAGTAGCGCCACTGGCGGTCAGCAACTTTGACCACCACTGCTTTTTCCAGCTCATCAACGGCAAACACGCTGTCGTCAAAGGACTGCGGATCCCCTTCGATCAGATAGAGATCTTCCGGACAATCTTCCAGCCCTTCGAGCTGTTCGGAAATCTGCGACAGATCCGGTACCACGATCGCATGACGCGACGGGCCGTACAGCGCGGAGAAGTACGGCGCATCTTCCAGGCTAACGTCGTCATAAATTTCAGACAGCAGCACGCCGCCAAAACGTTCAGCCAGCGCGTTAAGACGCTGATCTTCTGAACCGCCTGGCTGGCTTAAACGTTCGATTTCATCGTCAACGGCACGCTTGCGGGCGCCGACTTCATCACGCTCAACAATCGCTTCGCGCTCACGCTCCAGCAGCTGTTGCAGATATTCGGTAACGTCCTGGCTGGACTCAAACTGCTCGCCGCTTTGTTCACAAAGCTGGGTCAGGCTGCTCTGTGCAGCCAGCCACACAGGGGCGCGTTGCAGAAGCTGCTGAATACGGGCCTGAAGCTGTTCAAGTTCCTGACGCAGCTGCATGCGGTGTTCGCTGGCAGAAGAAACGCTGTCGGACAGCGAGGCGATACGCTCTTCCAGCTCCTGATGCAGGGCTTCAAGCTCTTCAGCATCGTACTGTTTGCCCTGACGCTTGCAGAATTCGGCCAGCAGGCGTTCCGCATCCTGCTGCTCACGCAGGCGCTGTTCCAGTTCGTTCAGTCGTCCGCGCAGGGCGTGCGATTGCTCGGCCAGATGGCGCTGATTCACACCTTCGCGCAGCAAATCACGGGCGATATCCCAGGCTTCATCGCGTCCCAGCGGACCGTTGATTGCCGCTACCAGCTGGAAGGCCTGCTCAAACTGACTGTGCGCAGTTTGCGCCACGCTCATTTTCTGTTCCAGCGACAGCAGTCTTTCAGTGGCTTCCTGCTCTTTGGCCTGGAAGGTATCCAGCCATTCGTCCGCGCTTTCTGCGGTCAAATCCGGCAGATGGCACAGCTCTTTGGCGCGTTGCAGTGCCTGCAACGCCTGGCTGTACTGGATAGCGCGGGTTTGCTGCACGTCGAGCGCCTGCTGGTAATCGGCAAGCTGGCTTTTCAGCTCATCCACTTCCAGTTCGGCGGCTTCGGCGCGGGCTTCGTTTTCTTCCTGCTGCTCAGCCGCTTCGGCGACCACTTCGTTCTGTTCTTCCAGACGAATTTGCAGCTCATCAAGGTCGGCTTCGTAGCGTTCGATTTTTTCCTGCTGACGCAGTGCGGTTTGCACCAGGTTCAGGTGATCGCTGGCGGCCTGGTAATCAGCCTCCAGATCGCCTTCTGCCCCGTTGTGCTCCTGCAGTTCGCGCGCCATTTCGACGTGCTTGTACTGCTCGGCGGCCAGCTGCTGGCGGGAAGTCAGCAGTTCGCGGCGGAACTCCAGCGCTTTATCCAGATGAATGCGACGCTCGTTAGCGTGACGCATATAGTCTGCCGCCACATAGTCAGTCGCTTCGGAAATCAGATGTTTAAACAGGTCACGATCGGACTGGGTCACGCGAATCGCTTCCAGCGTCATGCGGTTTTCACGCAGCGCCGCTTCCATGTCCTGGAAGGCTTTACGCACGCCGCTGTTTTCCGGCAGCAGGTAGTCGCGCAGCGAGCGGGTAATGGCGCTGGAAATACCGCCGTACAAAGATGCTTCGATCAGGCGATAGTATTTACTACGATCGGAAGCGGAACGCAGGCGACGCGCGACAATGCCCAGATCGAACATCAGCGAGTGATAATCAGTGATTGAGTTGAACTGTTTGAACTGGACGCCTTCGATGGCCTCCACTTTGTCCTTCAGCTCCTGCAGCGAAAGCACGCGCGCCTGACGCTCGTTCAGGGTTTCCGTCACCAGCGAGGTTGGCTGCATCGACATCGGCAGACCCTGGATCGCGAACGGCTTTATATCAACCTTACGATCGCGCCCGGCAACCTGCTGTAAACGCACGCCCACCAGCACGCGCTGATGGCGTGAGTTGATAACATCGAGCATCGAATAACAGACGCCCGCTTTCAGCTTACCGTGCAGGCCTTTATCGCGCGAACCACTGGTCGCGCCGGCTTCCGTGGTGTTACGGAAGTGCAGCAGCGTCAGATCGGGGATCAGCGCCGTGACAAACGCCGCCATGGTGGTGGATTTACCGGCACCGTTACCGCCAGAAAGCGTGGTGACCAGCTCATCCAGATCAAACGTACGGGCAAAGAAGCCGTTCCAGTTAACCAGCGTCAGCGATCTAAATTTACCGCGTTCAAGCATTACTCTTCCTCCCCGCTATCCGTATCCGGCTGAGCGTCGTCAGTCTCATCATTGAGCTGCAGATGGTTTTCAATCGCCATGGCCTCACCGTCGCGGATCATCCGCAGCTGCGCTTCACGCGCGTCATCACCGGAACGCACATCGGCGCCGAAGCGGAACACGGATTCAGTGATGCGGAATTTGCTGCTGTCATGGCCCATAAACCACACCATCCCCAGACGGCGCAGGCGGTTCAGAGATGAACGCACTTTTTCCTGAAGTTTCTGGCGGTCAACGTCGGAGCCGGTGGAACGGTTGTTGACCAGCTTCAGCAATTTGGCTTCGTCCGCCAGGCTCAGCAGCTCATCGTACAGTTCCTGCTGGGTGAAGATCCCTTCGTTAGCCAGACGCTCCGGGCTGAGATAGAGGTAGCAGAGAATTTTACCAACCATCATATCCAGCTCAGAAAGCACCGAGCGCGGGATAAGCGTGGTGGAACGCGGGCGCAAATAGAAGAAGCCTTCCGGCGCGCGGATTAACTCCACGTTATAGCGGGTGTAAAACTCTTCCAGATATTCCTGGAAATCCATCAGATAGGCGTGATTATCCAGCTCGTCGAGGCCAATGTGACGACCTGAGCGCAGGGCGCTGTCCAGCGCCGGAAATAACGGGTTGGCCAGGGCCTGTGCCAGCTTAACTGGCATCACGTGTTCAATATTTGTCGATGACATGTGCCTGTACCTTGGCTCCGTAATCATTAATCGGCTGCCACTTCGGCGGCAGTCCGGTGAAATCTGCTTGTGCTACGCCCAGACGAACGGCCTGATCGACCACAATACGCGCCACGTCGAAGTGGCGGGCACGCGGATACTGCGCAAGGTATTCACGCACCACCAGACCCAGATCCAGCGGTACGCCTTTGTTTTTATAGATAGCCAGCTGCTCTTCAATCAGCGCCGCCAGCTGTTCACGGATTTCGTTAAACTCTTCGTATTCCAGATCCGGCGGCAGTTCACCGGTCACCTCTTCGTCACGCAGCGTCATCTCTTCGTCGCGCATATCGAACAAACGATCGGCGTTGGCGTAGGTCAGTGCCCACGGCGCATCGAAATAGTTTTGTACGGAAACGCGAAGACGCTGGGCAAAGACGCGATTTTTATCCATATCGATAGCGGTACGGATGAATTTATGCACGTGACGGTCGTAGCCGATCCACAGGTCAATCGCCTGCTGGCCCCAGCTAACGATACGGTCCAGTTTGCTCTGGAGATCGAACACCAGCCGGTCGACGAAATGCAGGTCGTTATGAGCCATCGTGGCGTCCTGGATCCGCAGCAGGTTGGCCTGCAGCTTGTCACCGGCCGCTTCCAGCGTATCCTGCAGTTCACGCAGGGTTCCGGATGTTTCCGAAAGCAGAAGCTCACAGCTGGAAATGGCCGCGCGCCAGTCTTTATTCAGCAGCTGAGCAATGTCGTCTTTCACCGTCTGCTGCTGCTCGTCCATCACTCGCTGGGTCAGATCGATGCTGTCGAAGATCTCGGCCACGGAATATTTCAGCGGTGCAAAGACGTTGCGATGCCAGTGAAACTCATCGCCGCCCTCTTCGGCCGCATCCGCCGCGCGCTTCAGTTCGCCAGCCACAATCGACAGCTGCATCGATAAGCGCAGCGTGGAGAATTCACGCTGGCGAATGTAATAGTCGGTGATACCAATACCCAGCGGCGTCAGGCGATAGATCGAGTTGCCTTCGTTGATTTCGCTGGTAAAGCGGTTCAGCAGACGTTGACGTACCATGTCGTTGATCGCATTGTTTGCGCGCACGCCAATGGTTTCGCTGGTTTGCTCAAACGCATCACTGACGTGACGAAAAGCGTCAATCAGCTCACCTTCTGTCAGCTCACCTTCCAGCCGTTCGCCGTTCATCGTTGCTACAGCCATCAGGAACGAAAGCCTGTCGACCGGCAACGAGATCGAAAAATCATTTTTTCTGGCCCAGGCAACCAGTTCGGGGACTGTCTGGGAAAAATCACTCATTGTTAGTCCTTGTCTCACTCAGCGGCTTTAGCGCGGTGACATGAATGTAGCGACCCAGGCTTATCCAGGGTTCTTCTCGGCAGTAGCGTGTTTCTAATGCCAGCAATTGCTCATAGCAGTCGCGCTGCTTGTGTTTCTCGCGCAGATAGTCGTGAAATACCCGCACCCCGGTTTTCCCGGTAAGCTGCCAGCCATCCTCCTGCAGCCAGGCATAAACCTGCTGCGGATCGCGCGGATAATTCGGCGAAAGCTTGCGTTTTCTGGTCTTCGGCATGCCCGCTTCGACGTAATCAAAGTTGGTGACCACCATGTTATGCATCAGCAAACCGTTAGCATTGTAGAACATTAACGACAGCGTGCCGCCCGGAAGCAGAGCGGACCAGAGCGCACTCAGCAGAGCCTGGGGATCAACCACCCATTCAAGCACTGCATGGCACAATACCAGATCAACCGGCCTTTCCAAATGCTGCGCAATGTCCTGCGCCGGGCATTGTACGAAATGCATGTTGTGGCTCACACCTTTCTCAACGGCTGCCTGCTTCGCCAGGGCAATCATCTCTGCCGACAGATCGCATAGGGTAACATGGTGCCCGCGCTCTGCCATCTGAATTGCGGTTTGCCCTGCTCCACCGCCGGCATCCAGAATTCGCAGCGGTCCAGGGGCGAACGTCGCCAGCACCTTATCCAGATCCTGCCACAGGATCGCCTGTCTCAGGAGTCCCTTGGTGGTGCCGTAGATATTGCGCGCAAACTTTTCCGCGATGCCATCAAAATTGCGATCCTGCACAGAACACTCCGGGATGCCCACAACAAAGACGCTATTTTGTCATACCCACAGCGAGAGGGAAGCTATCTGGTGTAATATCCCTGCAGATCGACGGTCAGATGGTTAAAAAAGGAACCAGTCAGGATGCTTTTTACGCTGAAGAAATATATTGGCGGCATGATTTTGCCATTACCGCTGTTACTGCTGCTCATGGCACTGGGCCTGGGTTTGCTGTGGTTCAGCCGATTCCAGCGTAGCGGTAAGATTTGTCTTAGTCTCGGCTGGCTGGCGCTGCTATTGCTGAGCTTACAGCCGGTTGCTGACGGCCTGCTTAAACCCATCGAAAAAACCTATCCCACCTGGCGAAGCAATGAGCGCGTTGATTACGTTGTGGTGCTCGGCGGCGGCTATACCTGGAATCCTGAGTGGGCACCCAGCTCTAACCTGATCAACAACAGTTTACCCAGAGTGGCGGAAGGTATTCGCTTATGGCAAGCCAATCCCGGATCCAAAATGATTTTTACCGGTGCGGCGGCAAAAACTAACCCGGTCAGTACCGGCGAAGCGGGTGCGCGAGTAGCGGAGAGTCTCGGCGTACCACGCAGTGATATTATCGTGCTGGATAAACCGAAGGATACGGAAGAAGAAGCTTCGGCAGTGAAAGCGACCATCGGTGATGCGCCCTTCCTGCTGGTCACTTCCGCTTCTCACCTGCCGCGGGCGATGATTTTCTTCCAGCATGTCGGACTCCACCCGTTCCCCGCTCCGGCTAATCAGCTGGCGATTGAGTCACCGCTTAATCCGTGGGAGAAAGCCATCCCTTCTCCCGTCTGGCTGATGCACAGCGATCGGGTCGGCTACGAGACGCTGGGCCGCTTGTGGCAATGGCTGAAAGGCAGCTCAGGCCAGCCAGGGGAGGAGTGATTTCGCCGCGAGGTCAAAATTCTCGCGGTTAAAGCGCCCGGTGTTGACCAGCTGGGCCACCTCATCCCAGAGCAAATACAGCCAGCGCCGCCAGAGAAAGGCTTCCGAAACGGGTGCGCGCTGGAGATAGTGCCAGAGCAGCCCTTCGGCTAATTTGCTGTCGACCAGCCGGAACAGCTCGTATTCGCGCGGAGCCCACAGCATGACGCCTGGCCCAACCATCGCCAGCAGCTGATCGCTGCGGGAGTCTTTCAGCATACTGCGCAGGGTAAAGTTACCGTGCACCAGCACGCAGTTATCATTGAAACCGTCAAACAGCGCAGGCAGGCATTCGCGGGTGCGGAACAAAATGCGTTTATCCTGCATGGTCAATCCGGTATTGGTGTAAAGATTAAGCGTTCCCCACAGCACTTCCACCCGCTGGCGATACCACTGAGGCCACAGATTTTCCTGAGTGCTGTCTACCTGTCCAACGCATCCCCGGCTGTCCTGCCGGTGCCAAGCCAGCAGGCCTTCAACAATCTGGTCTTTCAGTTGCTCCCAGCGATCCGGTGTTCTCGCCGGGGCTTCGACAGAAACACCTCGCAAGCGCTCGATGAGCAGGACGTCCGGCCCAGGATGTTCTTCATGGGTCATCACGCCATACACCACCGGCAGTCGCACCGTACCGCTACGGGCCAGCATAGATATTTTCCACGCCAGCTGACGGGCCACGCCGGGCGTGGTAAAGCTTCTGGCCATCAGCGGCATGGGGTGGCCCTGAGCATCGTACAGCGACCACAGCGAAGAATCCGTTTTCTCACTCACGCACTCCACCCGGCTCAGTTTCTCACCCAGCAGGTGGCTCAGTTCGGCACGCAGTTGTTCCATATCCGGTTACCCCTGTGAAGACTACTGTTTTTATAATGAGCGCCGTCGCCGGAGATGTCACCGGGTAAGATCAAAACAGAGGCAAAAAACTGAGGAAAAACGAGGCGGTAAGCGTTGACCTCTCCGGGCGGAGAGGTCAGAAGAATTAGCGAAGTTCTGCGCGCACGCGGGCGAGATCTTCCGGTGTATCAACCCCAGTGCCAGGAACTTGCTTGGCAACGGCAACATGGATTTTTTCACCGTACCACAGCACGCGCAGCTGCTCGAGCATTTCAATTTGCTCCAGCGGGCTCGGTGCCCAGTTGACGTAACGGCGAATGAAACCTGCACGGTAGCCGTAAATACCGATGTGACGCAGCAGCGTATCACCAATGGTATCGCGGCTTTGTGCGAAGCGATCGCGATCCCACGGAATGGTCGCACGGGAGAAATACAGCGCATACCCTTCGGCATCCATCACCACTTTCACCGCGTTAGGGTTAAACGCCTCTTCCGCATCGTGGATCGGCACGGCAAGCGTCGCCATCCCGGACTGGCTGGCGGCGAGGTTATCGGCCACCTGGCGAATGATCACCGGAGGGATCATCGGTTCGTCGCCCTGCACGTTAACAATCAGCGTATCGTCGCTGAAGCCACATTTTTCCACGACTTCAGCCAGACGCTCAGTGCCTGACTGATGATCGGCGCGGGTCATGCACACTTCACCGCCAGCGGCTACCACTGCACGAGCCACTTCTTCGTGATCGGTGGCAACGATAATGCGCTCGGCCCCGGATTCACGCGCCCGCTCCAGCACATGAACAATCATCGGTTTGCCGTTGATATCCTGCAAAGGTTTACCCGGCAGGCGGGTGGAAGCATAACGGGCAGGAATGATGACTACAAAACTCATGGATGGCTCTCTTCTGCGCTCAATGGACGGGCTTCGTTTTCCAGCAGCACCGGGATCCCGTCACGCAGCGGGAAAGCCAGGCTGTCGAGTTTGCAGATAAGCTCTTGCTTATCCTGGCTGTAATAGAGCTTGCCGTTACACACCGGGCAAGCGATGATTTCAAGTAAACGATGATCCATTGTTCCTCCAGAGGGAGCAAAAAAGTATGCGCCCAAGCATATCACAGAGCCCGTTCAGGCGGTTTCAATTTCCCATCCCAGCGGCTGAGTGCTGAAAAGGTCACCAGGCTTTTGCCCGATCGTTATGCGACTGGCGCCCTGCCAGCGTGCAAAATCTGAAATGGCCTGCCGTAAACCCTGCTCCAGCTTCTGGCTGACGCGGACACCGTCCTGCAGGTAGAGAGCAAAAATCTCGAGCTCACCCGTTTTGCGATGCATTTTGCTGTCCATCCGTCCGACCAGTTTCCCCTGATGCAGCAGAGGCAGGACAAAGTAACCGTGCTGACGCTTTGGTGCAGGCGTGTAGCATTCCAGGCGGTAGGTAAAATCAAAAAGCTGTTCGGCGCGCTTGCGATCCCAGACAACTGGATCGAACGGCGAAAGCACCGCACTGTGGGTAGCTGTCAGTTTTCCGGCCTCCGCTTCATCAAGCAGCGACAGCAGATCGGCATGCAGCCACATCGCTCCCAATCCTTCGACCTCAACGGGGAAAATACGGCCCTCTTCCTGCCAGCGGGCCAGTAATACAGGAAGAGTCGGCTGGCGAAGGCGATAATAATCCGCCAGCCATTGTGCTTTGAATATGCCCAGACTGCGGGCGCTGTTTTGCAACATCCGCTCTTCGGCCTGCTCCTGAGACAGCAGATCCCGCTCATCATCCCAGCCTGGCATTACCCGTGAGGTTAAATCGTAGATGCGCTGAAAATTGTGGCGGCCAATGACCATCACTTTCCCTGAGGTAAATAGCCCTTCCAGGTGGCGCTTGTGCGGCTTCCACTCCCACCAGCCACTCGTCCCTTTCTTCGGGTGTTCAAAATCAGCTGAGCGAACCGGTCCGTTTTCCTGAATATGAGCCAACAGCGCTTCAATTTCCTCCGCATTCTCCTGCATCCACTCTTCACGATACTTCCAGCCCATTTTGTGGGGAGCGAGCATCCGGTGGCGGATCAGGGAAAAATCAGTGCGCGGCAGGAAGCAGGCTTCATGCGCCCAGTACTCCATTAACTCTCCGCGACTGAGTGCTTCATCAAGCCAGGATTGCGGGTAGCTGCCAAGACGGCTGAAAAGCACCAGATACGGGCTACGGGCGACGACGTTGATGGTATCAATCTGCAACAGCGACATGCGCTGAATAGTCGACAGCACATCATCCGCAATAGGTTTACGACGGGGCTTTTTCAGCAGGCCTTGTGCGGCAAGATGGAGATGGCGTGCGGCGGTGAGTGAGAGTTTACGTTCTGACACTGCGTTCTCCTGTCAGGGCGACCGGCACCGCACGCAGTTCGCTAGCGGTGCGCCAGAGTCACGAGTTGTTGGATTAATTGCGACGCACGCCGATCGTCAATCACTGCGTCTACCGGAAGGTACCACCAGTTCTTTTTGGCAAAAGCCCGGCATTTCACCGCATCTTTTTCCGTCATTACCAGCGTTTGGTTATCGGACGCCAGTGATTCAACTTCTGCGGCATCCAGCGCCTGATGGTCTGAGAGCGCAATGGTTTTCACGGGCTGCACGCCGCACTGATCGAGGGTGGCAAAAAAGCGGGGCGGATGTCCGATGCCGGCCATCGCCACAACATCAGAAAGCTTAGACACCGCGACTTTCTCACCGGTCAGCAGATTTACAGCCATTCCTGGCTGCAGCCGCATTGGGATCTCTTCAGCGCGCGGCACTCCACCGTTAACGATAACCGCATCGACGCTTTTCAGCCGGGAAGCCCGCTCACGCATCGGCCCTGCTGGTAGCCACCAGCCATTACCGAAACGCCTGATGCCGTCGATCACCACGATCTCGACATCGCGAGCCAATCGGTAATGCTGAAGACCATCATCGGTAATGATGATTTGAGGGGCATGTTCCGCTAACAGTGCCTTCACGGCATCACTTCTGGAGGGAGAAACCGCCACCGGGACACCGGTGCGCTGATAGATTAAGACAGGTTCATCACCGGCTTCCGCCGTTGTGGTCTGGTCGTTGAGGATCAGTGGATACTGAGCAGCTTTGCCGCCGTAGCCGCGTGACACCACGCCGACGCGAATGCCCTGCTGCTGCAGCTGTTCCACCAGCCAGATGGCAACGGGGGTTTTCCCGTTGCCTCCGGCGGTCAGATTTCCCACGACGGCTACCGGGACAGGTGCTCGCCAGGACTTCTTCAGCCCCAAACGATAGCTCAAGCGAATGGCTCCACTCACCAGGCCATACAGCCAGGAAAGTGGAAGCAACAGCAGCCAGAGCGGGGATTCACCCGACCAGATTCGTGCGATCATTGACCAAACTGCATTTTGTGCAATTGAGCATACACACCGCGGTGTTCCAGCAGATCCGCGTGGCTTCCGCGCTCGATAATGAGGCCATCTTCCACCACCACAATCTCATCTGCTTTTTCGATGGTTGACAGGCGGTGTGCGATCACCAGCGAGGTACGGTTTTTCTGCAGTTCATCTAATGCAGCCTGAATTGCACGCTCGGATTCGGTATCCAGTGCAGAAGTCGCTTCATCGAGGATCAGGATTGGCGTGTCACGCAGCAGCGCACGGGCAATGGCTATACGCTGGCGCTGGCCGCCGGAAAGCAGCACGCCGTTCTCACCAATGATCGTGTCCAGTCCCTGATCCATCTTATTGATAAAGTCCATCGCATGAGCCATTTTGGCGGCTCTTTCGATGTCTTCACGGCTGTAGACGTCGGTACGGGCATAGGCGATGTTATTGGCTACCGTATCGTTAAACAGGTGCACGTTTTGCGATACCAGCGCTACCTGATCGCGCAGGGAAGCCAGGGTATATTCGCGAATGTCATGCCCGTCGAGCGCGATGGTACCGGAATCGACATCGTAGAAGCGGGTAATCAGGCTGGCGATGGTTGATTTACCGGAGCCTGAGCGCCCAACCAGTGCTACGGTTTTTCCTTCAGGGATATGCAGCTCGATATTACGCAATGCCGGAACTTCACGTCCTGGATAGGTAAAGGTCACATTGCTGAACTTCACGTCACCTTTAGCACGCTCGATCACGCGGGTGCCTTCGTCTTTTTCCTGCTCGCTATCGAGGATAGCAAACAGCGTCTGGCAGGCTGCCATCCCACGCTGGAACTGGGCGTTGACGTTAGTCAGGGATTTCAGCGGGCGCATCAGCGCAATCATCGAAGAGAAGACAACGGTGATGGTACCAGCAGTCAGCGTATCCATAACGCTTGGGAAGCTGGCGGCATACAGCACGAAAGCCAGAGCCAGAGAAGCAATCAGCTGAATGATCGGATCGGAGATGGAAGAAGCAGACACCATCTTCATACCCTGCAGACGCATCTTGTTGCTGACTTTGTCGAAGCGGCTGGTTTCCACTTCCTGACCGCCAAACATCAGCACTTCTTTGTGCCCTTTCAGCATCTGCTCTGCGCTGGTGGTCACCTGCCCCATCGTATTCTGCATGTTTTTGCTGATATTACGGAAGCGTTTGGATACCACACGGATCGCGATTGACACAATCGGTGCCAGCACGATTAGGATCAGCGACAGCTGCCAGCTGTAGTAGAACATCATCACGAACAAGCCAATGATGGAAGCGCCTTCACGCACCACGGTAATCAGTGCGCTGGAAGAAGACGATGCCACCTGCTCAGAATCGTAGGTGATGCGGGAAAGGAGCGTGCCCGTGGACTGTTTATCAAAAAACGCGACCGGCATACCCATCATGTGGCCAAACAGGCGGCGACGCATAGTCATGACCACCTTGCCTGAAACCCATGAAATACAATAACTTGAAATATAGCTAGTGATGCCTCGAAGGACCATCAGGCCGATCACAACCAGCGGCATCCACAGCAGCACAGAGCGATCCGTTTTACCAAAACCATCATCCAGTAACGGTTTGAGAAGCGACAGCATAAAAGTATCGCTGGCGGCGTTAAGGATTAACGCAACCGCAGACACTGCCAGCCCGGCTTTAAAAGGCGCAATCGTTGGCCAAAGTCGGCGGAAAGTCTGCCACGTGGAGAGATCTTTGTCGTTCTGCATTCAAAAAACCAGCTTATGTTGAAATAGCCGCACATTCTACCCGTTATCCTGGGTATCGCCAAACCACTGATGGTACCAGCGGGGGAAAATTTGATCGCGTAAGCTCTGGATTTGCCAGTCTTCCGTCGAAAAAGTGACCGTCACTTGCCCCTGATGGGGCGTATCGAGCCATTGGTAATTCTGCTGCTGATAGCGGGCTTTAACCTTGATGGAAGGCAAATGCCAGGCGTTATAGCGTGCCGCAGAGGCCAGGGCAATCTGCCCACCGACCTGCCGCAGCAAAGCCACGGACGAAGAAGTTGAGCTGCCATGATGAGGCACCTGAACAAGTGTAGACCTAAGATGCTGCCAGTAATGGCTCAGCATCGACATTTCTGCAGGCGTTTCAATGTCTCCGGTCAACAGAACGCTGTGATGTCCGTCGTCGACGCTGACCACGCAGGAGCGATTATTGCCCGTTTCTTTGGTACCTGGCAGCGGCCAGTGAGCCTGAAACCTCAGGCCCTGCCACTGCCAGGACTCCCCGCGAAAACAGGGCTGATGCCCTTTCCACGGCAAAGGGCTTCGGACCCACAGCCCGGGCCAGACGCGCTGCAAGGTTTCAAGCCCGCCGCGGTGATCGAGATGTTCATGGCTGAGAATGATGCCCTCAGGCTGTAAATGGTGCCAGCGCAGCCACGGCACAATCAGCTGCTGGCCAGTATCGCCGCCCGGCCACGCCAGCCCGGTATCATACAGCAGCGCTTTTCCGTTTCGGGCAATCACCATCGCCAGCCCCTGCCCGACATCCAGCATGGTCACTGACCAGCGCCGATCGGGGGGATAATGCCAGAACGGCTGAGCCAGGAGCGCGCAGCAGGTTATGGTTAATCCTGGTGACGAGCGCCACAAATGAAAACGCCAGAACAGAATCCCGAGCCAGGGTAAGAATGCCAGCCATTGCCAGCGCTGGTCCAGCTCTGCCCAGCCCTCCGGCATCCGTTCAAGCAGCCAAAACAACAGCGCCAGAACTCGGTCAGCCAGCAGCCATATTCCATCCTCAAGGACAACAGGCCCGCAAAAATGCAGCAGCAGCCCTGCCAGCAAAAGCGGTAACTCCATTAACGTGACGACTGGAACGGCAATCAGATTCGCAGGAACCGACATCCACGCCATGCCATGAAAAACCGCCACCTGCATTGGGAGCAAAAGCAGCATGAGCCCCAGCTGTAGGTGCACCAGCCCATACAAATTTCTTAGCCAAAACCCTACCACGTGCCGCCAGGTTGGCCCCCATTGGTACCAGAAGATCAGCGTCAGCACAGCAAAAGCCGATAGCCATAAGCTCTGCGACAGAATGGCCAGCGGATCGATAACAATAATGGCTGCCACACAGCACAACCACACTTCCAGGGGCGTCCAGCGACGCCCGAGTAACCTCAGCGCCAGCCAGCAGCAGGCAGCCATCAGCGTTCTCTGTGCAGGAGGCTGAAAACCACTGAGCCAGGCGTAAATCATTGCCAGCAGCAAACCACCCAGCAGGGGCGCTCGCCAGTTTATCCACCGGCACGGCAGCAGCCCTTGCAGCACACGCAGGATGAACCAGCCAAGCAACGCCACCAGCGAGACGTGTAACCCGGAAATCGCCAGCAAATGTGCGGTTCCCGTTCTTTGCAGCAGCAGCTTCAACTCCGCAGGAACCGCTGACTTCTCTCCCACCGCCAGGGCCAGCATGACGCTTCCCCAGCGATACGCCGCGAGGCTTTGCTGAACAGAGGCCACAATTCGTGAACGCAGACTGCATCGCCCTTCCAGCAGCTGAGCCTGCACAATTCGTCCTGTCAGCGGCAGATGTTGTGACACCGCATGACGCTGACTGTCGAAGATGCCCTCATTCAGTTGCCCGTGAACGGGCCTTGCTTTCAGGGTCATGCGCCACTTTTGCCCCGCGCAGGGATTTACGGGAAGCTGCTGACCATAAAACGCTACACCCGGGGCTGGAAACTGCCGCAGGCCATTAATCCGCGTCAGCCGGGCAATCAGCCGGTTTTCTCCCCCTGCCGCAGTTACTACCACTTCCGCCACCAGAGGTTTTCCTGCCAGAGTGCGAGTAGGTTGTATGACCAGCCAGGCGCAGAGAATGCTCCAGCAAAACGACAGCAGGATTAGTCCTGCAAGCCGACTGAGTCCTTTTTTAGCACAAAGCGCCGCCCCAACAAGCGCTGTCAGTCCCGTTAAGACTGGCGGTGGTAGCTGTGGCAGCCACAACAATGGTGTTGCGCCAAGGATGACGCAGATAGCCAGTATGGGTAATCGCATCGTCCCCTCCCTGTCCGGCTAAGTGTCGCGAACATCAGGAGGATCGTCATCTGCGAGATTTAAATAATGCGTAAGGCTTTCAGAGGAATCACAAAGGCTTGCAGCAGTCTCAGTGACTTTGCGAGGCAGCTTGGGAATGTGGGTGATGACATGGCACAAAAACGAAAAAAGCACCCGCAGGTGCTTTTCTCTCGCTCAAGTTTTGCAGTTTCCCGCAGCAACTCAACCGTAAATATTGGCGCGATCGCGCAGTTCTTTACCCGGCTTAAAGTGCGGAACGTATTTACCTTCCAGCTCGACTTTATCGCCTGTTTTTGGGTTGCGCCCAACGCGTGGGGCACGGTAGTGCAAGGAGAAGCTGCCGAAACCGCGGATTTCGATGCGCTCGCCCTGGGCCAGCGTAGAGGCCATATGTTCCAGCATCTCTTTCACAGCATCTTCAACCGCTTTCGCAGGAATGTGAGATTGCTGGGTTGCAAGTCTTTCGATGAGCTCTGACTTGGTCATGATTCCTCCGGTTTCCTTTCAGGAAAGGTTAAGCTGACAGCTTGAACAAGGGCGGCCGTAGCCGCCCTTTGTTGTTGATTACAGGACGAATCCTGCAATCTGTCAAGTTACTCGTGAAGAGTGACTTGATTACTCGCCTTTAGCTGCTTTGAATGCTTCAGCCATAGCGTTAGAGAAGTTGCCTTCTTCCTGTTTGTTGTTAACAGAAGCGATTGCATCTTTCTCGTCAGCTTCGTCTTTAGCACGAACAGACAGGCTGATTGCACGGTTCTTACGGTCAACACCGGTGAATTTAGCTTCAACGTCGTCGCCTACGCTCAGAACCAGAGTTGCATCTTCAACGCGGTCACGGGATGCTTCAGAAGCACGCAGGTAACCTTCAACGCCGTCAGCCAGCTCTACGGTTGCGCCTTTAGCGTCAACTGCAGTCACTTTACCGTTAACGATAGCGCCTTTCTTGTTCAGAGCAACCCAGTTGTTGAACGGATCTTCAGCCAGCTGTTTCACGCCCAGGGAGATGCGCTCACGCTCTGCGTCAACCTGCAGAACAACGGCAGCGATTTCGTCGCCTTTCTTGAATTCACGAACTGCTTCTTCGCCTGCAACGTTCCAGGAGATGTCAGACAGGTGAACCAGACCGTCGATGCCGCCGTCCAGGCCGATGAAGATACCGAAGTCAGTGATAGACTTGATTTTACCTTCAACGCGGTCGCCCTTGTTGTGGGTTTCAGCGAACTGCTGCCATGGGTTGTTTTTGCACTGCTTCAGACCCAGGGAGATACGACGACGTTCTTCGTCGATGTCCAGAACCATAACTTCTACAACATCACCCACGTTAACAACTTTGGATGGGTGGATGTTTTTGTTGGTCCAGTCCATTTCGGAAACGTGTACCAGGCCTTCAACGCCTTCTTCGATTTCAACGAAGCAGCCGTAGTCGGTCAGGTTGGTCACGCGGCCAGTCAGCTTGGTGCCTTCTGGGTAACGCTTAGCGATAGCTACCCATGGATCTTCGCCCAGCTGTTTCAGGCCGAGGGATACACGAGTACGTTCGCGGTCGAACTTCAGCACTTTAACAGTGATTTCGTCGCCAACGTTTACGATTTCGCTTGGATGCTTAACGCGTTTCCATGCCATATCAGTGATGTGCAGCAGGCCGTCAACGCCGCCCAGATCAACGAATGCACCGTAGTCAGTGAGGTTCTTAACGATACCTTTAACTTCCATGCCTTCCTGCAGGTTTTCCAGCAGCTGATCGCGCTCTGCGCTGTTCTCGGACTCGATAACGGCACGACGAGAAACAACAACGTTGTTACGTTTCTGGTCCAGCTTGATTACTTTGAACTCAAGCTCTTTGCCTTCCAGGTGCAGGGTGTCGCGCACTGGACGCACGTCTACCAGAGAACCTGGCAGGAACGCACGAATACCGTTCAGCTCAACAGTGAAGCCACCTTTAACTTTGCCGTTGATAACACCGGTAACAGTTTCAGCGTCTTCGTAAGCTTTTTCCAGCGTGATCCAAGCTTCGTGACGTTTAGCTTTCTCACGGGACAGCAGAGTCTCACCGAAGCCGTCTTCTACTGCATCCAGAGCAACGTCAACTTCGTCACCAACCTGGATTTCCAGTTCGCCGGCTGCGTTTTTGAACTGCTCTGCAGGGATTGCAGATTCAGATTTCAGGCCCGCATCAACCAGAACAACGTCTTTGTCGATAGAGACAACAACGCCACGAACGATGGAACCCGGACGGGTTTCGATTTCTTTCAGGGATTCTTCAAACAGTTGAGCAAAAGATTCAGTCATGTTTAATCTTCAAAAGTTAGATTAACGTCCATCTGACCTCATGTCGGATGGGGTTGTTTTACATACCCGCTCACACTCCGTTGCAGCGGGGGTACTACGAAATTCGGAGGCTTGCTGCGTTTAAATCAGGCAGCAGCCAGTTTTTGGCGCGCGTATTGTAACGCTTTTTCAATCACTTGCTCAATGCTTAATCGTGTGGAATCCAACACTAAAGCATCGGCTGCAGGAACTAACGGTGCTACCGCACGGTTGCGATCGCGGTCGTCGCGCTCCTTGATCTCGGCCAAAAGGCGATCAAAGTTAACACTAAAGCCCTTTTCCTGCAACTGAAGCATACGGCGCTGCGCACGTTCTTCCGGTGAGGCATCAAGGAAAATTTTGACCGGCGCATCAGTGAAAACGACGGTGCCCATATCGCGACCATCGGCAATCAATCCCGGTGCTTCACGGAAGGCGCGTTGACGACGCAGCAGCGCTTCACGAACGCGTGGGAATGCCGCCACCTGTGATGCCGCATTGGCAACTTCCTGAGTACGGATTTCACCGCTGACGTCTTCGCCTTCCAGAATCACTTCCAGATTGCCATCGGTCGACACAAAACGTACATCCAGATGCGCCGCAAGCGGAACCAGTGCCTCTTCAGAGGTCACATCCACGTGATGATGTAATGCCGCCAGGGCCAGCACGCGGTAAATCGCGCCGGAATCCAGCAGATGCCATTGCAATGCTTCCGCCATTGCTTTGCACAGAGTGCCTTTCCCGGCGCCGCTAGGCCCGTCAATGGTGATTACTGGGGCAATTGCCGTCATCGTTTTCTCCTTCAAAAGGCGTCAGTTACATAAACGCCGCGCATTATACGCGCCATTGCCCATATCGGGTAATGCTGGTTGCAAATAACAGATTGTTTGAAGGTGAGTGTAGAAGAAATGAACAGAGTGGATGTCAGGAAGCGTAAGTCTGCGCTACGCCAGCAGGCGCAGCGCAGCGGCTATCAGGCAGGAGTGCTGATACGGGCCAGCTGTTCGAAATAGTCCGGGAAGGTCTTCGCCGTACATTTCGGATCAAGAATAGTTACCGGCGTGTCGGACAGCGCCACCAGCGAGAAACACATCGCCATGCGGTGATCGTTGTAAGTCCCGATTTCAGCGACTTTCAGCTTCGCAGGTGGGGTGACGCGAATATAATCTTCACCCTCTTCTACTTCTGCACCCACTTTACGCAGCTCGGTTGCCATCGCAAACAGACGATCCGTTTCCTTCACGCGCCAGTTATAGATGTTGCGCAGCGTGGTGGTGCCTTTGGAAAACAGCGCCGCGGTAGCGATGGTCATCGCCGCATCCGGAATATGGTTCATGTCCATATCAATCGCGTTCAGCTCACCGTGGGTGCAGGAGATAAAATCGTCGCCCCAGGTTACCGTTGCGCCCATTTTCTCCAGCACGTCGGCAAAGCGAATATCGCCCTGCACGCTGTTGCGACCGATACCGGTGACTTTCACCGTACCGCCTTTAATCGCCCCTGCCGCCAGGAAGTAAGATGCAGAAGACGCATCCCCCTCTACCAGGTAAGCGCCCGGAGACTGATAATGCTGACCGCCTTTAACCACAAAGCGCTGGTAGTTCTGGTTATCAACCTCTACGCCGAAGGTCTTCATCAGGTGCAGGGTGATATCGATGTACGGTTTGGAGACCAAATCGCCTTTGATACTGATAACGGTGTCCTGTGCTGCCAGCGGAGCGGTCATCAGCAGTGCCGTCAGGAACTGGCTGGAGACGCTGCCGTCAACGGCCACTTCACCGCCAACAAATCCGCCTTTCAGACGCAGCGGCGGATAGTTTTCCTGCTCCAGATATTCAATCTGTGCGCCGCCCTGACGCAGAGCATCGACCAGGTGACCAATCGGGCGCTCTTTCATGCGCGGTTCGCCGGTCAGCACGATGTCATTACTCCCGAGGCACAGTGCAGCGGCCAGCGGACGCATGGCGGTCCCGGCGTTGCCGAGGAACAGTTCCAGAGAAGATCCCGCCTGCAGCGCCCCATCGTTACCGACAACCTCACAGCGCGTGCGATCGGCAGAGAGCTGATACTGAACGCCTAACGCGGTCAGCGCATTCAGCATGTGGCGCACGTCGTCGCTGTCCAGCAGGTTGGTCAGTACGGTGGTGCCACGGGCTAATGCTGCCAGCAATAGCGCACGGTTGGAGACACTTTTTGAACCAGGTAAATTGATGGTGCCATCCACCCGCGCGATGGGTTGTAACGTCAGGGATTCCATGAAACTTAACTCTCAGCAAACAGAAATAAAAACCCCGCAGTCAGGCTGCGGGGATGAAAATCAAAGCATTAACCGTGGCGACGTTCGAACTCTTTCATGAAGTCCGTCAGCACCTGAACGCCAGCCAGCGGCATAGCGTTATAAATAGAAGCACGCATACCGCCCACCACGCGGTGGCCTTTCAGGGCATGCAGCCCGGCGGCGAAGGACTCTTCCAGGAACAGTTTATCCAGAGAGCTGTCGGCCAGCTGGAACGGCACGTTCATGCGCGAACGGTTCGCTGACGCCACGTCGTTACGGTAGAAATCGCTGTTGTCGATGGTGCCATACAGCAGTTCAGCTTTCTGCAGATTGATCTTATCCATCGCAGCCACACCGCCCTGCTCTTTCAGCCACTTAAATACCAGACCGGCGAGATACCAGGCGAAGGTTGGCGGGGTGTTGAACATGGAGTCGTTATCGTTCAGCACGGTGTAATCCAGCACAGACGGGCAGGCTTTGTGGGCTTTGCCCAGCAGATCTTCACGGACGATAACCAGCGTCAGCCCGGCCGGGCCGATGTTCTTCTGCGCGCCTGCGTAGATCACGCCGAAACGGCTGACATCAATCGGGCTGGAGAGAATGGTCGAGGAGTAATCTGCCGCGACAATCACGTCTTTGCCGAAGTTTGGCATTTCATCAATGGCGATGCCGTCGATGGTTTCGTTCGGGCAGTAATGCAGATAAGCAGCGTTATCAGAAAGCTGCCAGTCGCGCATCGGTTTGACGGCGCGCAGGCCGTCCACGCTGATTTTGGCGTCGATAACGTTCGGGGTGCAGTATTTTACGGCTTCTTTTACCGCACTGGCTGCCCAGTAGCCCGCGTCCACATAGTCGGCGGTGGTTTTATCACCCAGCAGGTTCAGCGGAACGCCAGCGAACTGACCGCGACCGCCGCCATGGCAAAACAGTACTTTATAGTTGGAAGGGATATTCATCAGGTCGCGGAGATCTTTTTCCGCTTCTTCCGCCACGGCAATAAACTCTTTACCCCGGTGACTGACTTCCATGACTGAAGTCCCTAAACCATTCCAGTCACGCAGCTCCTGCTGAGCCAGTTTAAGAACATCCGCCGGAAGCATTGCCGGACCAGAACTAAAATTGAAGACCTGAGTCATTTCCCCTCACCACGCTGTACAAGTTATGTGCCCGCAGGCATAAGATATTCCTGTGGCTATCGGTTTTACCATTCAGTGACACAGCCCGCAATGGCTAATCCTCACCGGCGGAAAAATGTGCTCAAACTCACACAACAGAATCTGCCACCTTGACGAAGAAATGCCGACTTTTTGACGGTCAGCGAAGCGGTAGTTTTTTATTTTCATCCCCCGCCCGCCGACGATAGCGCCTGACACGCAAAACCCGTATCATTGCGCGCTTTCCGTACGACAAAAGTGAACACCATGACTCAAACCTTTATTCCCGGCAAAGACGCCGCCCTGGAAGACTCCATCGCCCGCTTCCAGCAAAAACTGTCAGATCTCGGCTTCCAGATTGAAGAAGCGTCCTGGCTGAACCCGGTGCCAAACGTCTGGTCAGTGCATATCCGCGACAAAGAGTGCGCGCTGTGCTTTACCAACGGTAAAGGTGCCACCAAAAAAGCCGCGCTGGCCTCCGCGCTCGGTGAATATTTTGAGCGTCTGTCCACCAACTACTTCTTCGCAGATTTCTGGCTGGGCGAAACCATCGCTAACGGCCCATTCGTGCACTATCCGAACGAGAAATGGTTCCCGATGCCGGAAAACGACGATGTACCGGAAGGTCTGCTCGACGCACGCCTGCGCGCTTTCTACGATCCTGACGATCAGCTGACCGCCAGCGGCCTGGTGGATCTGCAATCCGGGAATGACGATCGCGGCGTGTGCGGCCTGCCGTTTACCCGCCAGTCCGATGGGGAAACTGTCTATATTCCGATGAACATCGTCGGCAACCTGTATGTCTCCAACGGCATGTCAGCGGGCAACACGCCTAACGAAGCGCGCGTTCAGGGTCTGTCTGAAGTTTTCGAACGTCACATCAAAAACCGTATTATTGCTGAAAGCATCAGCCTGCCGGAAATCCCGGCTGAGGTGATGGCTCGCTACCCTGGGGTGGTGGAATCCATCGCTAAACTGGAAGCAGAAGGTTTCCCAATCTTTGCCTACGACGGTTCCCTCGGTGGCAAATATCCGGTTATCTGCGTCGTGCTGTTCAACCCGGCCAACGGTACCTGTTTCGCTTCCTTCGGCGCCCACCCGGATTTCGGCGTGGCGCTGGAGCGTACCGTCACTGAGCTTCTGCAGGGTCGCGGCCTGAAAGATCTGGATGTGTTCACCCCACCAACCTTCGATGATGAAGAAGTCGCCGAGCACGCTAACCTGGAAACTCACTTTATCGATTCCAGCGGTTCCATCTCCTGGGATATGTTCAAACAGGATGCCGACTATCCGTTTGCAGACTGGAATTTCTCCGGCACCACCGAAGAAGAATTTGCCACCCTGATGGCTATTTTCCAGGCTGAAGATAAAGAAGTTTATATCGCCGATTACGAGCACCTGAGCGTCTACGCCTGCCGCATTATTGTTCCGGGCATGTCCGATATTTATCCGGCGGAAGATCTGTGGCTGGCAAATAACAACATGGGCAGTCATCTGCGTGAAACCATCCTTTCCCTGCCAAACAGCGAGTGGGATAAAGAAGACTATCTGGCGCTGATCGAGCAAATGGACGACGAAGGGCTGGACGACTTCACCCGCGTGCGCGAGCTGCTGGGTATGGCAACCGGTAAAGATAACGGCTGGTACACCCTGCGCATTGGCGAGCTGAAAGCAATGCTGGCGCTGGCTGGCGGCGACCTGGAGCAGGCTCTGATCTGGACCGAGTGGACAATGGAGTTCAACGCTTCCGTGTTTAGCGCTGAGCGTGCGAACTACTACCGCTGCCTGCAAACTCTGCTGCTGCTGTCTCAGGAAGAAGAACGTCAGCCGTTGCAGTATCTCAACGCCTTTGTCCGCATGTACGGTGCTGATGCTGTTGAAGCAGCAAGTGCCGCGCTGAGCGGTGAAGCTGCGTTCTATGGTCTGCAGCCAGTGGACAGCGATCTGGTCGCCTTCCCGGCTCACCAGGGTCTGCTGAAAGCCTATGAGAAGCTGCAGCGCGCAAAAGCTAGCTTCTGGGCAGACCAGCCATAAATCCACAATAAATTTATGGCGAAATAATTCGTCTGCGTTATATTACGGGGCCACCAGGATGGCCCCGTTTTTATTTCTAATGGATTAAACGTCGAGTTGTAATATTTAAGTTAACTCAAAGTAAATACTATTATTAGTAGCTTACCAATATTGTTAATTAATGTGAATATTACTCCGTTTTAATTAACTGTCTAAAAGGTATTCCTGGAAAAAACTCAACTCAATTTGTAATTTTTAAAATTTATTTTTATTTTGATAATCAAAAAGTTACGCCGTAATCGTTGAAAAACCACGCGTTTTACGGGCCTATAAGCCAGGCGAGATATGATCTATATCAATTTCTCTTCTATAATGCTTTGTTAGTATCTCGTCGCCGACTTAATAAAGAGAGAGTTAGTGTGAAAGCTGACAACCCTTTTGATCTTTTACTCCCAGCTGAAATGGCCAAAGTTGCCGAAGAAGCGGGTGTCTATAAAGCAACGAAACAACCGCTTAAAACCTTCTTCCTGGCGATTACTGCGGGTGTCTTCATCTCCATTGCCTTCGTCTTCTATATCACGTCCACGACTGGCACTGCGGATATGCCGTTTGGTATTGCCAAACTGATTGGCGGCATCTGCTTCTCCCTGGGTTTAATCCTTTGCGTGATCTGCGGTGCGGATCTGTTTACCTCAACGGTGCTGATTGTGGTGGCGAAAGCCAGCGGCAAAATCACCTGGGGTCAACTGGCGAAGAACTGGTTAAACGTCTATGTTGGTAACCTGATTGGTTGTCTGCTCTTTGTTCTGTTGATGTGGCTGTCAGGCGAATATATGACTGCCAACGGCGGTTGGGGCCTTAACGTCCTGCAAACTGCCGACCACAAAATGCATCATACTTTTATTGAGGCCGTGTGCCTCGGTATTCTGGCAAACCTGATGGTGTGTCTGGCCGTGTGGATGAGCTACTCTGGCCGTAGCCTGATGGATAAAGCGATGATTATGGTGCTGCCGGTGGCCATGTTCGTTGCCAGCGGTTTTGAGCACAGTATCGCAAACATGTTTATGATCCCGATGGGTATCGTAGTGCGTAACTTTGCCAGCCCGGAATTCTGGACCGCTATCGGTTCCACTCCGGACCATTTCTCTCACTTGACTGTCATGAACTTCATCACTGATAACCTGATTCCGGTGACAATCGGCAACATTATCGGCGGTGGTCTGTTAGTCGGGTTGACGTACTGGGTCATTTACCTGCGTGGCAACGACCAGCACTAAGGGTTGTTTCAGGCAGTAAATAAAAAATCCACTTAAAAGGTAGGTGTTACATGTCCGAGCTTAATGAAAAATTAGCCACAGCCTGGGAA
This sequence comes from Enterobacteriaceae bacterium 89, assembly GCA_014156375.1. Classification (GTDB taxonomy): domain Bacteria; phylum Pseudomonadota; class Gammaproteobacteria; order Enterobacterales; family Enterobacteriaceae; genus Scandinavium. The sequence continues at coordinate 583,570 of RQJH01000002.1, forward strand.
GGTTTTGCCAAAGGTGACTGGCAGAAAGAAGTCAACGTCCGTGACTTCATCCAGAAAAACTACACCCCATATGAAGGTGACGAATCCTTCCTGGCAGGCGCTACTGACGCGACTACCGCACTGTGGGACAACGTCATGGAAGGCATCAAACTGGAAAACAGCACCCACGCTCCAGTTGATTTCGACACCTCCGTGGCTTCCACCATCACTTCTCACGACGCTGGCTACATCAACAAAGCGCTGGAGAAAATTGTTGGTCTGCAGACTGAAGCTCCACTGAAACGTGCAATCATCCCGTTCGGTGGCATTAAAATGGTTGAAGGTTCCTGCAAAGCGTATAACCGCGAGCTGGACCCAATGCTGAAGAAGATCTTCACCGACTTCCGCAAAACCCACAACCAGGGCGTGTTTGACGTTTACACCAAAGACATCCTGAACTGCCGTAAATCCGGTGTTCTGACTGGTCTGCCAGATGCTTATGGCCGTGGCCGTATCATCGGTGACTACCGTCGCGTTGCGCTGTACGGTATCGACTTCCTGCTGAAAGACAAATACGCACAGTTCCTGTCCCTGCAGTCTGACCTGGAAAACGGCGTAAACCTGGAAGCGACTATCCGTCTGCGTGAAGAGATCTCCGAGCAGCATCGCGCTCTGGGTCAGATCAAAGAGATGGCAGCGAAATACGGCTGCGATATCTCTGGTCCTGCGACTAACGCTCAGGAAGCTATCCAGTGGACCTACTTCGGCTACCTGGCCGCTGTTAAGTCTCAGAACGGTGCAGCAATGTCCTTCGGTCGCGTATCCACCTTCCTGGATGCGTACATCGAACGTGACCTGAAAGCAGGCAAAATCACCGAACAAGACGCTCAGGAAATGATTGACCACCTGGTCATGAAACTGCGTATGGTTCGCTTCCTGCGTACCCCAGAATATGATGAGCTGTTCTCCGGTGACCCAATCTGGGCAACTGAATCTATCGGTGGTATGGGCGTTGATGGCCGTACTCTGGTCAGCAAAAGCAGCTTCCGCTTCCTGAACACCCTGTACACCATGGGTCCTTCTCCGGAGCCGAACATCACCGTTCTGTGGTCTGAAAAACTGCCTCTGAACTTCAAGAAATTCGCCGCTAAAGTGTCTATCGATACCTCTTCTCTGCAGTACGAGAACGATGACCTGATGCGTCCGGACTTCAACAACGACGACTACGCTATCGCATGCTGCGTAAGCCCAATGGTTGTTGGTAAGCAAATGCAGTTCTTCGGTGCTCGTGCTAACCTCGCGAAAACCATGCTGTACGCTATCAACGGCGGCGTTGATGAAAAACTGAAAATCCAGGTTGGTCCAAAAACTGCACCAATCTCTGGCGACGTGCTGAACTATGACGAAGTCATGGATCGCATGGACCACTTCATGGACTGGCTGGCTAAGCAGTATGTCACCGCGCTGAACGTGATCCACTACATGCACGACAAGTACAGCTACGAAGCGTCTCTGATGGCTCTGCACGACCGTGACGTGGTTCGCACCATGGCTTGCGGTATCGCAGGTCTGTCCGTAGCCGCTGACTCCCTGTCTGCTATCAAATACGCGAAAGTGAAACCAATCCGTGACGAAGACGGCCTGGCTATCGACTTTGCTATCGAAGGCGAATATCCGCAGTTCGGTAACAACGACTCTCGCGTTGATGACATGGCGGTTGACCTGGTAGAACGTTTCATGAAGAAAATTCAGAAACTCACTACCTACCGTAACGCTATCCCGACTCAGTCTGTTCTGACCATCACCTCTAACGTGGTTTATGGTAAGAAAACCGGTAACACCCCAGACGGTCGTCGTGCTGGCGCGCCATTCGGCCCAGGTGCTAACCCAATGCACGGTCGTGACCAGAAAGGTGCTGTAGCCTCTCTGACTTCCGTTGCTAAACTGCCGTTTGCTTACGCGAAAGATGGTATTTCTTATACCTTCTCTATCGTGCCAAACGCTCTGGGTAAAGACGACGAAGTTCGTAAAACCAACCTGGCAGGTCTGATGGACGGTTACTTCCACCACGAAGCAACCATCGAAGGCGGTCAGCATCTGAACGTCAACGTCATGAACCGTGAAATGCTGCTGGACGCGATGGAACATCCGGAAAAATATCCGCAGCTGACCATCCGTGTATCTGGCTACGCAGTACGTTTTAACTCCCTGACTAAAGAACAGCAGCAGGACGTTATCACTCGTACCTTCACTCAGACCATGTAATGGGTTTTTGACTGAAAAAACGTTGTAAAAAGCGTACAATAAAGGCTCCACGCAAGTGGGGCCTTTTTAACAACCTCTTCTCCGCCCCAGCCTGCTTTGCCAGCCATCTATACTATGGATATCTGTCAAAACAGACTTAACACAGCCGGCTTGAGCTGTGCATCTACACTGGCCCCGGATGGGCCGCATCTGGAGAAAACACCGCAATGTCTGCAATTGGTCGCATCCACTCCTTTGAATCCTGTGGCACCGTCGATGGCCCGGGGATCCGTTTTATCACCTTCTTCCAGGGCTGCCTGATGCGCTGCCTGTACTGCCATAACCGTGATACCTGGGACACCCACGGCGGCAAGGAAATTACCGTCGAAGAGCTGATGAAAGAAGTGGTGACCTATCGCCACTTTATGAATGCTTCCGGCGGCGGCGTAACCGCTTCGGGCGGTGAAGCTATTCTTCAGGCGGAATTCGTACGCGACTGGTTCCGCGCCTGCCGTAAAGAAGGGATCCACACCTGTCTCGACACTAACGGCTTCGTGCGTCGTTACGATCCGGTGATTGATGAACTGCTGGAAGTGACCGACCTGGTGATGCTCGACCTCAAGCAGATGAACGATGAAATCCACCAGAATCTGGTCGGCGTGTCGAACCATCGTACGATGGAGTTTGCGAAGTACATTGCCGCAAAAGGGATTAAAACCTGGATCCGCTACGTGGTCGTTCCTGGCTGGTCGGACGATGACGACTCCGCACATCGTTTGGGTGAGTTCACCCGTGATATGGGCAACGTGGAAAAAATCGAGCTGCTGCCGTATCACGAACTCGGCAAGCACAAATGGGTAGCGATGGGCGAAGAGTACAAGCTCGACGGCGTTCATCCACCGAAGAAAGAAACCATGGAACGCGTCAAGGGGATCCTTGAGCAGTATGGTCACAAAGTGATGTACTGAGTGTTTTCCTGGCAGGCACTCGCCTGCCAGGACTGCTATTATTTTAAAGCTTTAACCATCTCGCTCGCCTGAGCAAAAAGCTGCTGATAGTGATCGGCACTGTCGTTAATATCTGCTTCCACGCCGATCGTGTTGTACAGGAAAGTCGTGCTGACGTCTTCGATCCCCAGATATCCCATTGAGCTTTTCAGATAGTCACTCATGTTTTTCTGCCAGCCGTACTGAATAAATTTATCCTCAGAACCGCCCACCAACGCCACCATTCGCACTTTCTTAAACGGCAGCGTGGAACCTTCGCCATAGGCCAGACCGTAGTTCCAGACGCGATCCAGATAACCTTTCAGCATCGCCGGGAAGCTGTACCACCACACGGGAAACACAATCATCGCCGTATCGTGCCCGTCCATCTGCGCAAAGTATTCATGCACCTCAGGTGAGTAGCGCTTTTGCGGGTTTTGCCAGTCCGGTTCGTCCATTTGCTGCAGCACCGGGTTAAAGCCGCGACGATATAAATCCAGCTCCGTTACGCCAATCCCCTGCTCTGCTGACTCGCTGCGAATCGTCTTCGCTATCTGCGCAGTGAGCGAATTCTCGCGCGGGTGCGCCCACACCAGATAGATATTTTCAGTTTTCATCATCGTGTCTCCTTGGTTTCACTGGATAACACTGTACGACGATGAAATAATCCCGTTAAATGGATTATCTGTGATGTGTTAATGAGGAGAATTCACTAATGCGGACCAACATCGCGGACTTCGCCAGCTTTCTCGCCGTCGCCCGCCATCAAAGTTTTCGCGCCGCCGCCGACGAGCTGGGCCTCTCTTCTTCAGCCGTCAGCCATGCCATCAAGCAGTTGGAACAGCGGCTTAAAATTCGCTTATTCAACCGCACCACCCGAAGCGTCTCTCTGACGGAAGCCGGACGCAGCCTGTTCGAACGCCTGCAACCCGCCTTTAAAGAATTCCAGACCATGCTGGATGAGGTGAATAACTTCCGCGACACACCCTCAGGCACTCTGTGTATTAACGCCGCGAGGATCGCCACACGCCATTTTCTGATGCCGCTATTGGCCGATTTCAGCCGCCTGTATCCCGATATCCGCGTCGAAGTGACCGCCAGCGATCTGCTGGTCGATATTGTCCAGCAGGGCTATGACGCAGGCATCCGGCTCAGCGCCATTGTCGAAAAAGATATGATTGCCACGCCGATTGGCCCGCCTCTTCGCCCAAGAGTGGTCGCCACGCCGGAGCATTTTTCCCGCTATGGCATTCCCGCTCATCCTGAAGCACTGGTGGATCATCCCTGCGTGGTTTTCCGCTATCCCAGCGGCCGCCCTTATCTGTGGGAATTTAGTCACGACAACCAGCCGCTGAGTGTTGCCGTCAGGGGAAACATCGTAGTGGATGATTTGGATGCGGAACTTGATGCCGTCTTACACGGCGCAGGGGCTGGTCTATTGCTGCATGAGCAGGTTGCGGATTATCTGCAACAGGGCAGACTTGTCTCGGTGCTGGAAGAATGGCTGCCGGAACGGGCGGGGTTCCAGCTGTATTACCCCAACCGTGAGTACATGAGCTGCGGATTACGCACCTTCCTGGATTACATTCGATCCCAGTGATTGATGATATCCATCACCATCTCAAGCGTTACGGCGCTGACCACGCCAGGCTTCCAGAGCGCCACCAGAGGATGCGCCAGCCCACGCGCGCCCATCTCAGTTTCCACACGCTCAACCCCTTCCAGTCGCTCTGGCGCAAAATGCTCGGGTAAAAATGCCCAACCGTGGCCCTTCTGTAACAGCTGCTCCAGAAGGGCCATTTCATTCACCTGAATGAGGCGGTCGGCAATTCGTAATCTGCCCGCCAGCGAAGGCGAAAGATCGCGGAAAGGCATCAGCTGAGGCTGCGAGGCCAGATGCAGCAACGGCACTGGCTGCTTGCGGAAATAACCGCTTCTGGCATACACCGCCAGTGACACGCTGCCCACCGCCCGCCAGTGCAGATGATCGTTCACTGAGCGGTTAAGCGCCTGAAAGAGTCCAATATCTGCCAGCCCTTCATCGAGCCAACGCTCCGCTTCTGCGCGCTCGCAGGCAATCAAATCCAGCTGGATTTGCTGCTCCTGAAGCTGCTCAGCCAGCCGCAGCAGCAAATCGCGCGGAGCGAACAGGTCATAGCAAAGCGTAAGATGCGTTTCGATTCGGTCCGGGATTTGCTTTGCAATCCGCGAAAAAGCCTCTGCTTCATGCAGAAACAACCGGGCCTGACGGTAGAGAAGCTGACCCTGCGGCGTTAGCGTTAATGGACGCGTTGAGCGGTCAAACAGCACATAGCCTAAATCGACTTCCAGATAATCCAGAAGCTCGCTTACGGTGGTTCTGTCTTTGTGCAGCTTTTTGGCCGCCTGAGTCAACGTGCCGGTTTCGCACACGCAGGCAAAGGCTTCAATCTGGGCAAGGGTAAAACGCAGCAACTCCATCTGGCATCCTTGTTAACAGCGAAGCCGTTACCTTACCGAAGTGTGCAGAAAGAAAAAAGCCTGTCGGGAGACAGGCTTTCAGCATCAGGCATGAGCGACAGGCGTGGGATGCTGTCCGGCTTTGCGCAGCAGCATCAACAGATAGATGAACGACACGCAGGCAATCATCACGAACAGCAGGTTGTCGGAGAAGTTCTGCATCAGCATGGATGTGAACGTCGGCCCTAACAGGCTGCCGATGGTATAGCTCAGCAGCAGCGCCTGGTTCATGGCCACCAGCTGATGATGTTCAACTCTCTCGCAGGCCCAGGCCATCGCCACCGGATACAGCGTAAAACCCGCCGCTCCGAGGATGAACAGCGTTGGTGCCATCGCCGTTCCACTCAGCATCGCCAGGCAGCCCAGGATCACCACAAAGACCTGGACGCGCAGAACCAGCAAACGGCCATAGCGATCCGCCAGGCGTCCGACAGGCCATTGCCCGACAATGCCTGCGCTGACCATCACCGCCATCCAGAAACCAATTCCGGCATCGCTGTAACCCTGATGGTTCAGCCACAGCGGCATCAGACCGTACAGCGATCCCAGGACGATCCCGGAGATAATGCAGCCGTTCACGCCCAGGCGGGCATGGCGCAGTTTCAGCATCGGCCACACCTGCGTCGGCGCATGGCTCTCACTCTGATTGTTGACGATCCGGGCAAACAGCAGCGGCAGAATAGCGGCCAGCACCATGCCGGTGACCCATGGCAGCACGCTCATCAGGTCGGTTGGCAGTTTGCTGACCATCAGTTGGCCCAGCACGGTACCCACGTAATAAACCATCATATAGGCCGCCAGCAGGCGTCCGCGGTTGCGTGAAGTGCCGCTGCACATCAGTGCACTTTCCACGACAACCCAAATCATCGCGCAGCCGATACCGGCGACGAAACGCCAGCCAAGCCAGCTCCAGAAACCTAACGTCAGGCCAAGGCCCACGCAGCCGACGGCAAAAATCAGCGAGGCCAGATAGTAGCTACGGTTAAAACCAAAACGTTTAATTAAGCGTCCACAGACCAGCGTTCCCACCAGATTTCCGGTGAAATAGGATGAACTCACCATCCCCACCTGCCAGGTCGGCAAATGCTCATGGGCGAGCCACAGCGGCACAAGAGTGTTCAACACTGCAATCGACAGCGTCAACAAAAGCAAGCCACAGAGCAGTAATAGCACTGGGCGGGAATACGTGGACATGGATAAAAAACCGTGAGGAAGATCAGAATTCGCAGCGAATAATGCCACCACGGCGGGTAAAGTCAATCAGCGCCAGGCCAGTGCTGACGGGGCTTTCAGGGGAACCATTGATATTTTTTATGCAGCGGAACGGCAGTGAAATTTATTATTAAATTATTCCATTGTTTTTATTAAGAAATGAGATCTGGCGCGGCTTATTTTCAGTTGAAAAATTTCATCGATGGTGAGCATTTTTTATCGCGTCGGATCGAGAAGACCCGACGCGATAATTTTATTAGCTGGCGATAGCCATGCCGACGGTCATATGCAGACCGTAGAACACACCACGGCCAATCAGCTCACCGACCACCACGAGGATAAAAGCAATGCTCAGCAGCGGAACCGCTGGCTGATGCCCTTTCAGCTGTGGCGCAACCCAGCACACCAGCGCCAGGGCGATAGCCACCAGACGCCACGCCATCAGCGAGCCGTAGGCAGGTACCAGCGCAGAAGCCTGCTGAATGGAGCTGTGGATCGTTGCCAGTTCGCTGCCCTGCATCACCACCACAATGGCGCTCACCAGCAGTGCCAGTAGGGAGACTGCCGGCAGCAGGCGCATCGCCCAACCGTCGACCCCCGCCACGCGCAGCAGCAGGTAGCCAAGCAGCGGCCCGCCAATAAACAGAGTCAGGAAGAAGCTCATTGGCGTCCAGACGCTGTACCAGGTCGGCACGGTATCAATAGTGTTGTACACGCGCACCATCATCCACACGAAAACCACGCCCAGCACCATCGTCAGCACCAGCCAGATATTCCGCAGCCCCTGAGGCAGCTTGTTCAGCACGGCCAGCAGCCAACCAAGTCCACCGACCGCAAAGAAGATTGCGCCGCTGGCAATTTCGTTACTCAGCGAAGAAGGACCCACGCGGTTAAGCGAGTTGAACGCACGCATTGGCGAACCGAGGTGCAGCGTTGAGGCGATAAAACCAATCCCCATCAGCACCCACAGGCCAAACATGCTCAGAATCACGCGTTTTTCCTGCTCACGGTTCAGATCGCCTTTCATCAGCGCCAGCGCCAGAACAATGAAACCACCTGCTACGCACTGCCCGAAGACCGTAAAGATCATCAGCGGCCATTCATGCCATCCACTTCCCATCTTAAACCTCCTTCGGGTTTGCCAGGTAGCCGCTGGTATCTCCAGTCGGGCGGCTGTTGGCGTTAGGTTTGATCACAATGCTCGGTTTGGTGAAGTGAGCAGACGGCAGCGGAGCGACCGCCGCCAGCTGACCATGCTTCTTACGCAGCTCTTCGATTGGGCCGAAATCCAGTGCGCGCAGCGGGCAGGATTCCACGCAGATTGGCTTTTTGCCTTCCGCCAGGCGATCGTGACAGCCGTCGCACTTGGTCATGTGACCTTTGGCTTCGTTGTACTGCGGCGCGCCGTACGGGCATGCCATATGGCAATATTTACAGCCAATGCAGACGTCTTCATTCACCACCACCAGGCCATCTTCGCTGCGCTTGTGCATTGCACCGCTCGGGCAGACCTTGGTACAGGCCGGATCTTCGCAGTGGTTACAGGAGATCGATAGGTAGTAGGCAAACACGTTCTGGTGCCAGGTGCCGTTGTCTTCCTGCCAGTTTCCGCCAGCATATTCATAAATGCGGCGGAAGCTGACGTCCGGCGTCAAATCTTTGTAGTCTTTACAGGCCAGTTCGCAGGTTTTGCAACCGGTGCAGCGACTGGAATCAATAAAAAATCCATACTGAGTGGTCATCGATTATTCCTTACGCTTTTTCGACCTGAACGAGGTTAGTGTGCGACGGGTTGCCCTTCGCCAGCGGCGACGGACGTTGTGTGGTCAGCACGTTAATGCAGCCAGCCTGATCCACGCCCTTCGCATCCGGGGCATACCATGCGCCCTCACCTAACGCCACCACGCCAGGCATCATGCGCGGAGTGACTTTGGCCTCAATGTGTACTTCGCCACGGGCGTTGAAGATCTTCACGCGATCGCCGTTGCGGATACCGCGCTTCTGCGCATCCATTGGGTTAATCCACATTTCCTGACGGCAGGCTGCTTTAAGCAGTTCAACGTTGCCGTAAGTCGAGTGGCAGCGTGCCTTGTAGTGGAAACCGGTCAGCTGCAGCGGATAGTCTTTGGTCAACGGATCGTCGTAGTTTTCAAAGCCAGGGGTATAAATTGGCAGCGGATCGATAACGTCGCCTTCCGGCAGTTCCCAGGTGGCCGCCAGTTTCGCCAGCTCCGCCGAGTAGATCTCGATTTTGCCTGACGGCGTGGTCAGCGGGTTGGCCGCAGGATCTTCACGGAATGCTTTATAAGCTACGTAATGCCCGTCCGGATCGCGCTGTTTGAAGATGCCCTGCTTGCGGAATTCATCAAACGACGGCAGCGCAGGAATAGCCTGGCGAGACTGCTCGTACAGATGGCGCATCCACTCTTCCTGAGAACGACCTTCGGTGAACTTCTGCTCTACGCCCATGCGCTTCGCCAGTTCAGTGGTCATCTCATAGATGGTTTTGCATTCAAAACGAGGTTTGATGACGCGGTCTGCAAAAATCACGTACGACATGTTGCCGCACGACGCATCCAGCGCAAAGTCCATCTGCTCAGATGCGGTGCAGTCCGGCAGGAGGATGTCAGCGTATTTCGCCGAAGACGTCATATGACAGTCGACCACCACAATCAGCTCGCACTTCTTGTCATCCTGCAGGATGTCGTGGGTGCGGTTGATGTCGGAGTGCTGGTTGATAATGCAGTTACCCGCATAGTTCCAGATCATCTTGATCGGCACATCGAGTTTATCTTTACCGCGCACGCCGTCACGGGTGGCGGTCATTTCCGGGCCGCGCTCAATCGCGTCGGTCCACATAAACATCGAAATGCTGGTTTCAACCGGGTTATCCAGGGTTGGCATACGTTCGAACGGCAGATCGTATGAGCCTTCGCGCGCTCCGGTGTTACCGCCGCTCACGCCCACGTTACCGGTCAGAATAGCCAGCATTGAGATAGCACGAGTGGCAATTTCGCCGTTTGCGTGGCGCTGCGGGCCCCAGCCCTGGCTGATAAACGCCGGTTTCGCCATCGCGATTTCACGCGCCAGCTGCACAATGCGGGTCACTGGAATACCGGTGATGGTAGAGGCCCATTCCGGCGTTTTGGCGGTTTTGTCGTTGCCCTGGCCCAGAATGTAAGCTTTATAGTGGCCGTTTGCCGGTGCGTCCGCAGGCAGCGTTTTTTCGTCGTAGCCGACGCAGTATTTGTCGAGGAACGGCTGATCGACCAGATTCTCAGTGATCATCACCCATGCCAGCGCAGAGATCAGCGCCGCGTCAGTGCCTGGACGGATTGGGATCCACTCGTCTTCGCGTCCGGCGCCGGTATCGGTGTAGCGCGGATCGACGATGATCAGACGGGCATTGGATTTCTGGCGAGCCTGCTCAAGGTAGTAAGTCACCCCGCCGCCGCTCATACGGGTTTCGCCCGGGTTGTTGCCGAACAGCACAACCAGCTGGCTGTTTTCGATGTCGGACGGGCTGTTGCCGTCGGCCCAGCCGCCGTAGGTGTAGTTCAAGCCAGCCGCAATCTGCGCAGAGGAGTAGTCACCGTAGTGGTTCAGATAGCCGCCGCAGCAGTTCATCAGACGCGCGATCAGCGTTTTTCCCGGTGGCCAGGAGCGGGTCATGGTGCCACCCAGCGTACCGGTACCGTAGTTCAGGTAGATAGATTCGTTGCCGTAATCTTTAATCAGGCGCTGCATGTTGCTGGCGATAGTGGAATACGCTTCTTCCCAGCTGATGCGTTCGAATTTGCCTTCACCACGGTTACCCACACGCTTCATTGGATACTTCAGGCGATCCGGGTTGTAGACACGGCGGCGCATGGAACGACCGCGCAGACAGGCGCGAACCTGATGCAGACCTTCGTAGTTGTCATCACCGGTATTATCGGTTTCAACGTATTTGATTTCGCCATCCACTACGTGCATACGCAGCGGACAACGGCTACCGCAGTTGACTGTGCAGGCGCTCCAGACGACTTTCTCAGCCGCAGAAGGAGCGATAGCTTCGGCCGCGTTTGCAATACGGGTAAACGGCAGTGCGAATGCGCTACTGGCGACAGCCAGGCCACCAATCGCGGAGGTTTTCATCAAACCTCGACGACTGACCTCTGCGTTCAGCAAAGCATCGGGGGCTTTAATTTTCATAGATACTCACTTCATTGCTCATTGAAATGAAACATCCGTTATATAGTTACTTATATAACGAAATATGACTTTTTTAGAGTTATATGCTGCTTATAATTCGAAGGGAGTATCTCTGCTTTCGACTGAAGGGTTATTGCCCGGAATCAATCCAGGCATAAAAAAAAGCGCCAGAAGGCGCTTTTTTGATAAAAAAACAGACTGCGTTTAGCCAACAAACTGAAGACCGTTCATGTACGGACGCAGCACTTCTGGCACTTCGATACGACCATCAGCCTGCTGATAGTTTTCCAGTACAGCAACCAGAGTACGTCCCACAGCCAGACCAGAACCGTTCAGGGTGTGCACCAGACGGGTTTTCTTGTCAGCTTTGCTGCGGCAGCGCGCCTGCATGCGACGAGCCTGGAAATCCCAGCAGTTGGAAATCGAAGAGATTTCACGATAGGTGTCCTGTGCCGGCAACCAGACCTCAAGGTCGTAGGTTTTGCGGGCGCCAAAGCCGATATCGCCGCTGCACAGCAGGACTTTACGGTAAGGCAGACCCAGCAGCTGCAGCACTTTCTCTGCATGGCCGGTCATCTCTTCCAGCGCGTCCATGGAATCTTCCGGACGCACGATCTGTACCATTTCAACTTTGTCGAACTGGTGCATACGGATCAGACCACGGGTATCACGACCGTAGGATCCTGCTTCGGAACGGAAGCACGGAGTATGCGCGGTCATTTTGATCGGCAGATCGTCTTCGTCAATGATTTCGTCACGAACCAGGTTGGTCAGCGGCACTTCAGCAGTCGGGATCAGCGCATAGTTGCTGCTATCTGCTTCTTCTTCCAGCGGACGGGTGTGGAACAGATCTCCACCGAACTTAGGCAACTGGCCGGTACCGTACAGCGTGTCCTGGTTAACCAGATACGGCACATAGTTTTCCATGTAGCCGTGCTGTTCGGTATGCAGATCCAGCATAAACTGGCTCAGCGCACGGTGCATGCGGGCAATTTGCCCCTGCATAACCACAAAGCGAGAACCGGTCAGCTTCACCGCTGCGGCAAAATCAAGACCTTTGGCCATTTCGCCGAGGGTAACGTGATCGCGAACCTCAAAATCATACTGACGCGGCTGACCCCAGCGGCTAACTTCAACGTTTTCGCTGTCGTCTTTCCCCTGAGGAACGCAGTCATCTGGAATATTAGGCAGGGTCAGCGCAATATCGCGAATTTCAGCCAGCAGCGTTTCAAGCTCCGCTTTGGCTGCATCCAGATCTTCACCCAGCTTGTTCACTTCCAGGCGTAATGGCTCGATGTCTTCCCCGCGCGCTTTCGCCTGGCCGATGGATTTCGATCGCGAGTTACGCTCTGCCTGCAGATTTTCCGTGTTAACCTGCAGAACTTTACGACGCTCTTCAAGAGCGCGCAGTTTATCTACATCCAGCTTAAAGCCCCGGCGTGCCAGTTTTTCTGCGACTGCGTCTGGCTCGGTACGCAGCAGATTGGGATCGAGCATGCTTATCCTGTGCTTATCGAATTGAAATTAGGAAAAAGACCGCAGCCTGCGGTCATAGAGATACAGTGACAACCTTACCGCAACGTTTTGTTTAGCGGTAGCGTTTTATGGGGCTATTTTGATCCTGTTCGGTGAGCCAGGCGAGCTTTTCACCAATCTTGCCTTCAAGGCCACGCGATGTGGGCTGGTAATAACGCGTTTGCGACATTTCTGGCGGGAAATAGACTTCCCCGGCGGCATAAGCGTTGGGTTCGTCGTGGGCATAGCGGTACTGCTGACCGTATCCCATCTCTTTCATCAGCTTGGTTGGCGCGTTGCGTAAATGCTCCGGCACGTCGTAATCAGGGCGCTCGCGCGCATCGGCCATGGCAGCTTTGAACGCGGTGTAGACAGCGTTGCTTTTCGGTGCGCAGGCCAGATAGACAATCGCCTGAGCAATGGCCCTTTCGCCTTCTGCTGGCCCCACACGGGTGAAGCAATCCCACGCGGAAATCGCCACCTGCATGGCTCGCGGGTCGGCATTGCCAACGTCTTCAGAGGCAATCGCCAGGCAGCGACGGGCAACGTACAGCGGATCGCCACCGGCGGTAATGATCCGCGCATACCAGTAAAGCGCCGCGTCCGGCGAGCTGCCGCGAACGGATTTATGGAATGCCGAAATGAGATCGTAAAAACGGTCGCCTTTGTTATCGAAACGCGCGCTGCGCTCCCCGGCAATTTCGGTCAGCAGCTCTGGCTTTAATGTGCGCTTACCTGAAGCGTCGATTTCCGCCATGTCCGCCATCATTTCCAGCGTGTTTAGCGCACGGCGGGCATCACCGTTAACCAGTTCAGCAATTGCACGGCGGGTTTCATTCGGCAACACGATATCCTGCCCGCCGTAGCCACGCGCACTGTCGGTCATCGCCTGCTCCAACACTTTTTCAATGTCTTCAACAGTGAGCGATTTCAGCAGATAAACACGCGCACGGGAAAGCAGAGCGGAATTCAGTTCAAATGACGGGTTTTCGGTTGTCGCGCCGATGAAGAAAATGGTGCCGTCTTCAATGTGCGGTAAAAAAGCATCCTGCTGGCTTTTGTTGAAGCGATGGACTTCATCGACAAACAGGATAGTGCGACGTCCGGCATTGCGGTTTTGCCGGGCGCGTTCGATGGCTTCACGAATTTCTTTTACGCCAGAGGTGACCGCAGAAATGCGCTCCACGTCGGCATTCGCATAGCGTGCAATCACTTCTGCCAGCGTCGTCTTTCCGGTTCCCGGCGGCCCCCACAGGATCATCGAATGCAGATGGCCTGCTTCGATGGCTCGCGGCAAAGGTTTACCCGCAGCCAGCAGATGCTGCTGGCCGATGTACTGCGCTAAATTTTCTGGCCGCATGCGGGCGGCCAGAGGTTGAAACGCATTATCGGAAAAATCGAGCGACAGATTGCTCACGCGCGCCTCTTATTTACGCTGATCGTCCACCGTCACCCCTTTTGGCGGGGTAAAGGTAAATTTGCTCGCATCCACCGTGCCGTTTTGCTGAGTTTTCAGCTGATAGCTGCTGCGCTGGTCGTCCTGCTCCACGGCGCTGAACTGGTGGATGGTACCGTCACGGCCCACGTTAATAGTGAACTGCTTCAGATTGCCGTTGCTGCCTTTTGGCGTCAGCACAAAATCGTCGCCGTTTTGCTTGATGTTGTACTGCTGCCAGTCGCTGGCCTGGTTACGGGCAATCAGCATAAACGGCGTGTTGCTGGTGGCATCTTTCAGCCAGGTGGCCGTGGCCTGCTCAACAAACGGGGTGTAGTACCACAGCGTTTTACCGTCGGAAATCAGAATACTTTCATCCGGCTGAGTCATGTGCCAGTTGAACAGGTTAGGACGTTTGACGGAGAGATCGCCCTGCCCGTCCTGCACCGCATTGCCACTGCCATCGGTGACTTTCTGCGTGAAGCTTGCCTGGAAGCTGCTGACTTTATCCAGACGGCTCTTGAGATCGCTCGCTGCATCTGCCCAGACGCTGCTGGCAACAAAACTGGTCAGTAAGGCACAGGTAATGGCAATTTTTTTCATCATGATTCCTTAAATGCGTCGCTCCCGACGCGGGAGTCTCTCTGCCCCCACTGTAGGCTTAGCGCCCACAGCAGGACAGGAGAAAATACTGATTTTTTGGCTATTTACGCAACTTTGCAATCGCAGCGGTTAGTCGAACGGAGGAGGAGCCAGCACTTCACGGTTGCCGTTGTGGCCCGCTTCGCTGACGATGCCCTGCGCTTCCATCTGTTCGATGATACGCGCCGCACGGTTGTAGCCGATGCGGAACTGACGCTGGACGCCGGAGATGGAGGCTTTGCGCTTTTCCGTCACGAAGTTGACAGCCTGGTCGAATAACGGATCCAGCTCTTCGCCGCTGTCCATTCCCGCGCCGCCGCCTTCGCTTTCGGTGTCGTTAGTAATACCATCCACGTATTGCGGTCTTCCACGGGCTTTCCAGTCCTGAACGACGGCATGCACTTCCTGGTCACGAACAAACGCCCCGTGAACACGGGTTGGTGCCGCGCTGGAGTTCGGGCCAGCGTAGAGCATATCACCCATACCAAGCAGAGATTCTGCACCGCCCTGATCGAGGATGGTACGTGAGTCAATTTTGCTCGAAACGGTAAACGCGATACGGGTCGGGATGTTGGCCTTAATCAGACCGGTGATCACGTCAACGGAAGGACGCTGCGTCGCCAGCACCAGGTGGATACCTGCCGCACGCGCTTTCTGCGCCAGACGAGCGATCAGCTCTTCAACCTTCTTACCGACGGTCATCATCAGGTCGGCAAACTCATCGACCAGCACCACGATGTAAGGCAGTTTTTCCAGCGTTGGATGGACGGCATCCATGCTGTCGCCCGGCTTCCAGTATGGATCCGGAATCGGACGTCCCATCTGCGCCGCCTGAGCAATCTTCTCGTTATAACCGGCAAGGTTACGCACGCCGAGAGCGGACATCAGCTTATAGCGACGTTCCATCTCATTGACGCTCCAGCGCAGGGCGTTGGCCGCGTCTTTCATATCGGTGACCACTTCGGTCAGCAGATGCGGAATGCCTTCGTAGACCGACAGCTCGAGCATTTTCGGGTCGATCATGATGAAGCGCACTTCGTCCGGCGTGGCTTTGTAGAGCATGCTGAGGATCATCGCGTTCACGCCCACCGACTTACCGGAACCGGTAGTACCGGCCACCAGCAGGTGAGGCATTTTCGCCAGATCGGCAACCACCGGATCGCCAGCGATATCCTTACCGAGTACCACGGTCAGCGGTGACGGATTATCACGGAATTTCGCGCAGTCCAGCACTTCACGCAGATAAACGGTCTGACGTTTTTTATTCGGCAGCTCCAGCCCCACGTACGGCTTACCAGGAATGACTTCCACCACGCGCACCGCCACGGTCGACAGCGAACGAGCCAGGTCGCGGGAAAGGTTAGAAATACGGGCAGCTTTCACACCCGGTGCCAGATTCAACTCGAAGCGAGTGATCACCGGACCTGGCGAGTAGTTCACCACATCTGCTTTGATGCGGAAGTCCGCGAGACGGGTTTCCACCAGACGCGCCGTTTGCTCCAGTGCGAAGGTATCAACCGGTTCGATCTCACTCGGTGGCTGAGTCAGCAGATCCAGCGACGGCAGCGGAGTCGTCGGTTTTTGGAGCGGACGGTCGTCACCGTTGCGCATCAGCAGCGGATGGATCAGGCTTTCCTGAACTTGCGGCGCAGGCTGCTGCGCGACAGGCGGCTGTGGCTGCTGATAAGTCTGCGGCTGATGAACAGGCTGCTGTTCAGGCATCACACCCGGAGTGAACAACGGCGCTTTTGGCGTGTCGTCCACTAACGTTTTCATCGGCGAGAATTCAAAGTCTGCCGGGGTGAACGGATTTGCGCCCTGCGGCTGCTCACCGGAGTAACGCTGCTGTTGCTGAGCAGCAAACTGACGCGCCAGTTCGGCTTCCGCCACGGCATCGTCGTCTTCTGGTTCATCGTAGCTTTCGTCGTCATACTGCTCGCCGTAGCGCTGCTGCTGGGTAGCGGCAAACTGGCGGGCCAGCTCATCCTGCTGCATCACATCGGCTTCATCTTCGTCGCCCATCAGCTCATCAGAATAATGCTGATGGCGCTCTTCTTCACGAGCACGAGCCTCGGCGGCCTGCTGGGAAGGCAGTTTGATACCGAAAGAAGCACGAGCCAGCTCACGACGGGTTGGCACGCGGACGCGATTAGGGCGCGGTAACTGCGGGCCAATCCCCTCTTTCACCTGTGAACGTGGGCCATCAGCCAGGCTGAATAATGGCGCGGCTGCGGCGGCAGTAGCTGCGGCGGCACCTGTCGCCTGATGTACGCTGGCCGCAACCGGCGCAATCGCGGCGGTCGGATCAACCACTGGCGTAGACGGCGTTGGCATCACGGAAGGTTTAGCCACTGCCGGTTCCGGCATAGGCTGATACCAGGCGGCAAGCTGCTCACGCTCACGTGCGCGCTTCTCTTCCACTTCTTCAAAGTAGTAAAGCGGCGGACGCTGAGGTTTAACTTCTTCCTCTGGCGCAATCTCCGGCATCTGAGGCACTTCTGCCGCCGGAGGAGCAATGTATTCAGCTTCTGGCTGGTACTGCGGCTCTGGCTGGTACTGAGCTTCCGGCTGCCATTGAGGCTCTGGTTGATACTGTGGCTCTGGCTGCCATTGCGCTTGTGGCTGGCTATGCGGCTGAACAGGCTCCTGCCACAGCTCTTCAATCGTTGGTTGATGACGGAAGGCTTCAGGCTGAACGTATTCAGGTTTCGCAACCGGAGCCTGCGGCGGCCAGTTATCTGGTGACGGAGCAATCACTGGCTCAGGCATCTGTGGCGCAGGCACGGCCTGCCATTCCACGCTTGCTGGACCCGATTCCGCACCCGGTACTGAAGGGGTTTGCATGACCGGATCGACCGGTGCAGCCCATGCCTGAGTGGCAGTCGTTGCCGCAGCGGCAGCAGCGACAGGCTCGGCGATAGAGTGTCCGTTCAGTAATGGATCGTTTTCATCCCAGGCCTGCGGGCGGGCGGCGCTGTTGCCAGAGAACAGGACATCGTCACTGCCTGGCTGGCGTGTGGCGCTGTGACCGGAGAACAGCACGTCATCTGCATCCGCTGCCTGGCCACGGGCGCTGTACTGAACTTCAGCTTCGTCATCATCCATGCGCTTGCCGGAGAACAGAGCCGCATCGGTATGGCGTCCGCGTGGATTGCTGAATTTTTCTGCAATGCGCTGACGACGAGCCAGTGCGCCACGCAGAATTCGGGCGCGGCGGCCTTCTTTGCGCGGAGCGTCGTCGGGATGTTCGTCTTCTTCGTCTTCGTACTCTTCGTCGTCTACCCAGGTATCGTCACGACGAGTCCGGTTACTGGCGAAGGTAAGAATATTGAGGATCCAGTTGCCAATTTTTTCGGCAATACTGACCCATGACCAACCGGTAAACAGCGTCAGACCAGCAGCCCAGATACAGAGCAGCGCCAGCGTACCACCGCTGCTGTGCAGCATGGGCTGTAGCGCGGTGCTGAGCAGGCTGCCAATCACGCCGCCGGAGGCGAAATACCAGATGTCATCCGCGTTGATGGCAGCAAGCCCGCACATCGTGAGGATCATCGCCAGTACGCCGATAAGTCTGAGCGCTACGGCAAAGTAATCGACGTATTCATCGCTGGCCTGGTGCCGCCAGGCAAACCAGCAGCCGCCGACAATCATCACCGGCAGGGTGTAGGCCATCACGCCAAAAATGAAAAACAGCGTATCCGCAAGCCATGCTCCGGGCATACCGCCAAGATTATGGATAGGTTCATGCCAGGCAGTTTGTGACCAACTGGGATCAGAAGGATTAAAGCTGAGTAATGCCGCCATCAGCCAGATAGCGAAAAGGGAACACAGAATCAGGAGCGCTTCCAGGAGTCGGCGCCCGCTGCTTAATCTGCTAATGGTGACTTCTTTGTCTTCAGTGTATTCCTGGCTCAAGAAAGGCTCTCCAGGTCCTTGTAGCTAAAACGGACAACAGCGCCGGGTCTCCCCGGCACTGTTGCTGTATGGATTACCAGGAGTGTAATCAACTTACGCCGATTTTGCACCTGTTCCGTATTAGCGAGTCTTAATTACCAGACGATTACTCTGCTTGACTTCTTCCATGACCACGTAGGTACGGGTGTCGTTGACGCCCGGCAGGCGCAGCAGGGTTTCACCTAACAGCTTACGGTACGCTGACATGTCCGGTACGCGGGTTTTCAACAGGTAGTCGAAATCGCCAGATACCAGGTGACACTCTTGAATTTCTTCAAGTTTTTGCACAGCGGCGTTAAATTGTTCAAACACATCCGGTGCACCGCGATTCAGAGTTATCTCAACAAAAACCAGCAGTGACGCATCCAGATAATGCGGGTTCAGCAGCGCGGTGTAGCCCTGAATAAACCCTTGTCTTTCCAGCCGACGTACGCGCTCGAGGCAAGGTGTCGGAGAAAGTCCCACTCGTTTAGAAAGCTCGACGTTGGAAATTCGCCCATCCTTTTGCAATTCGTTCAAAATGTTACGATCGATGCGGTCGAGATCTTTGCCTGGGCGCTTCTTGCTATCTACCATTATTATTGTCTCTCTGTATTCCTTCCCTACTCCTGTCTTGACCCTGTGCACTTCACTGTTCAGAGCCTGTGCCCGCTGTCTGCGTTACTTAACTGTCACCAGATGTAACGCACAACCCAAGGGTACGTGTTGAGAAGCCGTTGCCTGTCGGCAGTCATCGTTATCACGAATGGCGTCTGTCCACGCCATACTTGATCACGCTAACCCGGTTAAAAATGGCATTTGTGTGCATGAAAATTCACCACACGACAAACACTGCTTTTTCTCCCTTCATTGTTTTCGCAAAAGCACAGGGGATTGTCAAAGCAAAACATCGATTTTTAGTACAACATGCCAGATATTCATTAACGCCATGGGTTGATCCTCATGTTATCTCCTTATAATCGGCCCGATAGCAGTAGAATACGTTATGATATTTGCCGATAAATTCACCAATCCATTGGTGCACGCTATTACACAAATCGTTAACAAAAATTCTGCACTCTTTTATTACCTCTGCAAATTCCCTACAATCTCGCCCATTGTCTGCCAACATTTATGGGGATCTCATGGGCACGGCCAAACACAGTAAACTGCTAATTCTGGGTTCCGGACCAGCGGGCTATACCGCTGCGGTCTACGCAGCCCGCGCCAACCTGCAGCCCGTTCTGGTGACAGGGATGGAAAAAGGCGGTCAACTGACCACCACCACGGAAGTGGAAAACTGGCCTGGCGATCCGCACGATCTGACCGGTCCGGCGCTGATGGAGCGTATGCACGAGCATGCGACGAAGTTCGAAACCGAAATTCTTTTCGATCACATTAATAAGGTCGATCTGCAGAACCGTCCGTTCCGTCTGACCGGCGACAGCGGCGAGTACACCTGTGACGCGCTGATCATCGCCACTGGCGCATCGGCCCGTTACCTGGGTCTGCCTTCGGAAGAAGCGTTCAAAGGTCGCGGCGTTTCTGCCTGTGCCACCTGTGACGGTTTCTTCTATCGCAACCAGAAAGTCGCGGTAATCGGTGGCGGTAATACCGCAGTCGAAGAAGCGCTGTATCTGTCGAACATCGCCTCTGAAGTCCACCTGATCCACCGTCGCGATAGCTTCCGCGCGGAAAAAATCCTGATCAACCGTCTGATGGATAAAGTGGCGAACGGCAACATCGTTCTGCACACGCACCGCACGCTGGAAGAAGTGACTGGCGACCAGATGGGCGTGAGCGGACTGCGTCTGCGTGATACGCAGAACAGCGATAACATCGAATCTCTGGAAGTGGCTGGCCTGTTTGTGGCTATCGGCCACAGCCCGAACACCGCTATTTTTGACGGTCAGCTCGAGCTGGAAAACGGCTACATCAAAGTGCAGTCCGGTATTCATGGCAATGCCACACAAACCAGCATTCCGGGCGTGTTTGCGGCCGGTGACGTTATGGACCATATCTATCGTCAGGCAATCACCTCTGCCGGGACAGGCTGCATGGCCGCGCTGGACGCCGAACGTTATCTTGACGGTTTAGCCGATAACGCTAAATAATCTTTACAAGTCAGTAACAAAGGTAAATAAGGCGACGATAAGTCGCCTTTCTTTTTTCCTCGTTGTAACATTGCCGCGCCTGATAAATTATTCCCATAACTCCACCTGCAAAGCGCGCAATGAATAAAACCCGTCAACAAGAGCTTACCCGCTGGTTAAAACAGCAAAGTGTCCTCTCCCGCCGTTGGCTGATGCTGTCACGCCTGCTCGGAGTCGTGAGCGGACTTCTCATCATCGCCCAGGCGTGGCTGCTTGCCCGCATCCTGCATCATATGATCATGGAAAATATTCCACGGGAAGCCTTACTGCTGCCGTTTACGCTGCTGGTGCTGATTTTCGTCCTGCGCGCCTGGGTGGTGTGGCTGCGCGAACGGGTCGGCTTTCATGCCGGGCAGCATATTCGTTATGAGATCCGCAAAGCCGTGCTGGACAGACTCCAGCAGGCCGGTCCGGCGTGGATCCAGGGTAAGCCAGCCGGAAGCTGGGCAACGCTTATCCTTGAGCAAATTGATGACATGCACGATTACTATGCCCGCTATCTGCCGCAGATGGCATTAGCCGCCTCCGTGCCGCTGTTAATTGTTATCACGATTTTCCCGTCCAACTGGGTCGCCGCGTTAATTCTGCTGTGCACCGCTCCGCTGATCCCGATGTTTATGGCGCTGGTCGGCATGGGGGCGGCGGACGCTAACCGTCGTAACTTCCTTGCCCTTGCGCGCTTAAGCGGGCATTTCCTCGATCGCCTTCGCGGAATGGACACGCTGCGTATTTTTGGCCGTGGCGAAGCAGAAACCGACAACATCCGTAAAGCCTCGGAAGATTTCCGCCAGCGCACCATGGAAGTGCTTCGCCTCGCCTTTCTTTCCTCTGGCGTGCTGGAATTCTTTACCTCGCTGTCGATTGCCGTCGTCGCCGTGTATTTCGGTTTCTCTTATCTGGGTGAACTTAACTTCGGCAGCTATGGCATGCCGGTGACGCTGCTTTCAGGTTTCCTGGCGCTGATCCTCGCCCCGGAGTTTTTCCAGCCGTTGCGCGATTTAGGCACGTTCTATCACGCCAAGGCACAGGCCGTCGGTGCCGCTGACAGCCTGAAGACCTTCCTCGAAGCTCCGCTCTCTCAGGCGCAGCACGGACAGCTGAATCCGGACGAAAACAAGCTGATCAGCCTTGAGGCTCAGGATCTGGTGATCACCTCACCGGAAGGGAAAGTGCTCGCCGGACCAATGACCTTCAGCCTGGCGGCAGGCGAACGAGTTGTGCTGGTCGGCCAAAGTGGCTCCGGTAAAAGCTCATTGCTGAATACGCTGGCCGGTTTTCTGCCTTACGAAGGTTCCCTGAAGGTAAACGGGACCGAGCTGCATGACCTTAATCCGGATGCCTGGCGACGTCTGCTGAGCTGGGTGGGGCAAAACCCGCAGCTTCCGGCCGCCACGCTGCGCGAGAACGTGCTTCTTGCCGATTCGACGGCCAGCGAGACTCAGCTACAGCATGCGCTTGACCGCGCCTGGGTGAGCGAATTCGTTAACCAGCTTCCGCAGGGTATCGACACGCCGGTGGGCGATCAGGCTGCCCGTCTTTCCGTCGGTCAGGCCCAGCGCGTTGCCGTAGCGCGCGCCCTGCTCTCCCCTTGCCGTCTGCTGCTGTTAGATGAACCTGCCGCCAGTCTGGATGCTCACAGTGAACAGCGCGTGATGCAGGCTCTGCGGGAAGCCTCCGGTAACCAGACCACGCTGATGGTCACGCACCAGTTAGATAATCTTGCCGACTGGGATGCCGTGTGGGTTATGCACGACGGATACATCGTAGAGCAAGGCTCGTTTTCTCAGCTGGCAGCCGCTGAAGGCCATTTCAGCCGCCTGCTTGCTCATCGTCAGGAGGACATCTGAATGCGCGTCTTAGCCCCTTATCTGGCGCTGTATAAACGTCATAAATGGCTGCTGTCGCTCGGCGTTATACTGGCGATTGTTACGCTGCTCGCCAGCATCGGCCTGCTGACGCTCTCCGGCTGGTTCCTGTCGGCCTCTGCCGTCGCAGGTTTTGCCGGCGCTTACACCTTTAACTACATGCTGCCTGCGGCGGGCGTGCGCGGTGCGGCCATTATCCGTACCGCCGGGCGCTACTTCGAGCGTCTGGTCAGCCATGACGCTACTTTCCGCGTGCTGCAGCATCTGCGCGTTTTCACCTTCAGCAAACTGTTTCCGCTCTCCCCTGCCGGGCTGGCGCGTTTTCGTCAGGGCGATCTGCTGAACCGCGTGGTCGCGGATGTCGATACTCTCGATCACCTTTATCTGCGCGTCATATCCCCACTGGTTGGCGCGTTCGTGGTGATCCTGGTCGTCACCTTTGGCCTGAGCTTCCTCGACGTCACTCTGGCATTGACGCTTGGCGGGATCATGCTGCTGACGCTGTTTGCTCTGCCACCGCTGTTTTATCGTGCCGGTAAGCCAACGGGTGAAAGCCTGACCAGGCTGCGCGGCGACTATCGCCAACAGCTGACCAGCTGGCTGCAGGGCCAGGCAGAGCTGACGATTTTTGGTGCCAGTACCCGCTATCGTGAGCAAATGGAACAGACCGAGCTCAACTGGCACGAGTCCCAGCGCCGCCAGTCCGAGCTGACGGCGCTGTCGCAGTCTCTGATGCTGTTGATTGGTGCAGCAGCCATTCTGGTGATGCTGTGGATGGCCGCAGGCGGTGTGGGCGGCAACAGCCAGCCTGGCGCGCTGATTGCGCTGTTCGTGTTCTGTGCGCTCGCCGCTTTTGAAGCGCTGGCACCGGTGACCGGTGCTTTCCAGCATCTGGGCCAGGTAATGGCCTCGGCGGCGCGTATCACCGAACTGACCAGCCAGAAACCAGAGGTGGTGTTCCCGGAAACCCAATCAGAGGCACCTGCTTCTGTCAGCCTAACGCTGAGAAATATCACCTTCAGCTATCCGCAGCAGGCACACCCTGCCCTGAACAACATCAGTCTGCACATTCCCGCAGGCGAACATGTTGCCCTGCTTGGTCGTACCGGCTGCGGCAAATCAACGCTGCTGCAGCTATTGACCCGAGCGTGGGATCCCCAGCAGGGTGAACTGCTGTTTAACGATAAACCCGTCTCTGCGCTCGATGAAATGGCGCTGCGCCGCACCATCAGCGTGGTACCACAGCGCGTACATCTGTTCAGCGCCACGCTGCGTGACAACCTGCTGCTGGCCGCTCCGGGCGCGTCCGATGAAGCCCTGAGCGAGATGCTGATCCGCGTCGGCCTTGAAAAATTGCTGGAAGATGCCGGCCTTAACAGCTGGCTGGGTGAAGGCGGACGCCAGCTCTCCGGTGGCGAACTGCGCCGCCTGGCGATTGCCCGTGCGCTGCTGCACGATGCGCCGCTGATGCTGCTGGATGAGCCAACGGAAGGTCTTGATGCCACTACCGAGAGCCAGATCCTTGAGTTACTGGCCGAAGTGATGCGCGACAAAACGGTTCTGATGGTCACCCATCGCCTGCGCGGACTGGCGCGATTCGGGCAAATAATTGTGATGGACAACGGTGAAATAATTGAGCATGGTAATCACGCAGAATTGCTGGCCCAACAGGGGCGTTATTACCACTTCAGACAACGTCTGTAAGCTACTATTGATTATTATCAGGCGTGAGGTCTCGAAGTATGCGGCTGGTCCAGTTGTCACGTCATTCTATCGCCTTCCCTTCACCGGAGGGCGCGCTTCGCGAGCCTAACGGTCTGCTCGCGCTGGGCGGCGATCTGAGCCCTGCGCGGTTGCTGATGGCCTATCAGCGCGGCATTTTTCCATGGTTTTCCCCCGGAGACCCCATTCTTTGGTGGTCGCCGGATCCGCGCGCCATTCTGTGGCCTGAAACTTTTCACGTCAGCCGAAGCATGAAGCGTTTTCACAAATCTTCGCCGTACCGCATCACACTGAATCATGCGTTTGGCAGAGTGATTGAAGGCTGCGCGGACGACCGCGACGAAGGAACCTGGATCACAGAAAGCATCGTGCTGGCCTACCATCGCCTGCACGAGCTGGGGCACGCGCATTCGATAGAAGTCTGGCTCGGCGACGAGCTGGTTGGCGGGATGTACGGCGTGGTGCAGGGTGCGCTATTTTGCGGGGAATCGATGTTCAGCCGGGCCGTAAACGCCTCCAAAAGCGCGCTGTTGGTGTTCTGCGCAGAGTTTGCAAGCCAGGGTGGCAAGTTGCTTGACTGTCAGGTGCTGAACAGCCACACGGCCTCACTCGGTGCGGTAGAAATTCCCCGCCGTGAATATCTTGAACATCTGGCCGAGCTGCGAACGCACCCGCTTCCTGGTCATTTCTGGGTTCCGCGCACGTTGTTTTTACCCGCGGCCTAAATGTTTACGGCACATTTTTTGTCAGGATGATATAATTGTGCCGGAAGTCGTTTCTGCCTGTTGCCCCGCCGCCGTTTCAGAACCCTCCCTCTTTAACGATTGTGCTCGTCCTGTGGCGTGCGCGCGTGACTGCGGGCAATAAGCAAAAACGATCTCTTTTACCCGTCCAACGGCTTAATAACGGAAAGATGACGGGTAAATCTTTACTTAATTAATGAATTTCGGCATTATCTTGCCGGTTCAAAACTACGGTAGTGATACCCCAGAGGACTAGATGGCCAAAGAAGACAATATCGAAATGCAGGGTACCGTTCTTGAAACGTTACCTAACACTATGTTCCGCGTAGAACTGGAAAACGGTCACGTGGTTACCGCGCATATCTCCGGTAAAATGCGTAAGAACTACATCCGCATTCTGACGGGCGACAAAGTGACTGTTGAGCTGACCCCGTACGACCTGAGCAAAGGCCGCATTGTCTTCCGTAGTCGCTAATATCCGCAGATAGCACCTCCCTGCGGAGGTGACTGACAGATAACTGCTCCCCTTCACGCGGAGCAGTTTTTTTTCGCCCATTGCTTGCCAATTCAGCCCTTACCGACTGTTATTACAGACATAATCACCTCTGTATAACGGTGCCACTATGCCTCGTCTTACCGATCATCCTGCGTATACCTTTCTGGCCTGTCTGATTTTGTTCTGGCTGGCGAGCATTATTTCGCGCGTACTGTACCGCCGCTTTCACAAAACAGAGCCCGACACAGAAAACTACACCCTGCTGCTGGGCGCGGTGTTGAGTATTCTGGGACTGCTGATTGGCTTTACGTTTTCTATGGCCGTAAGCCGCTATGACATGCGCAAGAATTACGAAGAGGAAGAGGCTAACGCGATTGGTACAGAATGGCTGCGCCTGGATTTACTGCCGGCCGAACAAGCGGCCGGGGCCAAACCGCTGCTGCGTAATTACCTCGACCAGAGAATTCTCTGGTATCGCGCGCACAGCGAAGAGGAAGTGGAGAAGATCGATACCGATCTCAACATCCTGCAGGACAAACTGTGGCTGATCGTCAGCACCCAGGCCCGCAACTCACAAACCCCGGTGATGCAGCTGGTCGCCAGCGGGATGAACGACGTATTTAACTCCGCTGGATACACGCAGGCCGCCTGGTGGAACCGCATCCCACGTTCTGCCTGGCTGCTACTCCTGGTTTTAGCCGCCTCCTGTATCGTGATGATTGGCTTTCGCAACCACGCGCTTAAAAAGGCCACGTTTCCCTGGCTGTTGCCGGTGGTACTGTCCTTCGCCTTCGCCTTAATTGCCGATATAGACAGCCCGCGCGGCGGGATGATCCGCATACAGCCGCAGAATATGCTTTCTTTGGATGAGTCTTTGCCTTCGGCCAACAAGTAACCCATTGCCCGGTGGCGCAGGCTTACCGGGCCTACGGGTGCGTCATAACCCATCGATCTTGTAGGCCTGATAAGCGAAGCGCATCAGGCAAAAAAAGAGGAAAAAAAAGCCGGGCATCAGCCCGGCTCTTGATAATGACACAGAGAAAATAAACTTAGTGTGCCGCTTCCGGTTTGCGCTTCTGCGCGGCCTGGAAGTCGTACGTCAGCTCATTTTTCTGGCCGTCGAGTTTCACCGTCACCTGACCGCCGTCGACCAGTGAGCCAAACAGCAGCTCGTTGGCGAGTGGTTTTTTCAGGTTGTCCTGGATCACGCGAACCATCGGACGCGCGCCCATCGCACGGTCGTAGCCTTTTTCTGCCAGCCAGTCACGAGCTTCCTGACTGACTTCCAGCGACACGCCTTTCTGATCCAGCTGCACCTGCAGTTCAACAATGAATTTGTCGACAACCTGATGGATCACATCCGTAGACAGGTGATCGAACCAGATAATGTTGTCCAGACGGTTACGGAATTCCGGCGTGAAGATTTTCTTAATCTCTTCCATCGCATCGGTGCTGTTATCCTGATGGATCAGGCCGATGGATTTACGCTCAGTTTCCCGCACCCCGGCGTTGGTGGTCATCACCAGCACCACGTTGCGGAAGTCCGCTTTGCGGCCGTTGTTATCGGTCAGCGTGCCGTTGTCCATCACCTGCAGCAGCAGGTTGAAGACGTCCGGGTGCGCTTTCTCGATTTCATCCAGCAGCAGCACCGCGTGCGGATGTTTGATCACCGCATCCGTCAGCAGACCGCCCTGATCGAAGCCAACGTAGCCCGGAGGCGCACCAATCAGGCGGCTCACCGTGTGGCGCTCCATGTACTCAGACATATCGAAGCGCAGCAGCTCAATACCCAACGCTTTCGACAGCTGCACGGTTACCTCGGTTTTCCCGACCCCGGTAGGACCGGCGAACAGGAACGAGCCGACAGGCTTATGATCCTGGCCCAGACCGGCGCGGCTCATCTTGATGGCTTCGGTTAACGCCTCGATGGCTTTATCCTGACCAAAGACCAGCATTTTCAGGCGATCGCCCAGATTTTTCAGCGTGTCGCGATCGCTCTGCGAAACGCTCTTCTCCGGGATACGCGCAATACGCGCCACTACAGACTCAATATCCGACACGTTGACGGTTTTTTTGCGTTTGCTGACCGGCATCAGACGCGCACGCGCGCCCGCTTCGTCGATCACGTCAATCGCTTTATCCGGCAGATGACGGTCGTTGATGTATTTCACCGCCAGCTCCACCGCCGCACGCACCGCTTTGGCGGTGTAACGCACATCGTGGTGCGCTTCGTACTTCGGTTTCAGGCCGTTGATGATCTGTACGGTCTCTTCAACAGACGGTTCAGTGATATCAATTTTCTGGAAGCGACGCGCCAGCGCACGGTCTTTTTCGAAAATGTTGCTGAATTCCTGATAGGTCGTCGAGCCGATGACCCGAATTTTGCCGCTGGAAAGCAGCGGTTTAATCAGGTTTGCCGCATCCACCTGGCCGCCGGACGCCGCTCCTGCCCCGATGATGGTGTGGATCTCATCGATAA
This sequence comes from Enterobacteriaceae bacterium 89, assembly GCA_014156375.1. Lineage (GTDB taxonomy): Bacteria > Pseudomonadota > Gammaproteobacteria > Enterobacterales > Enterobacteriaceae > Scandinavium. The sequence continues at coordinate 611,667 of RQJH01000002.1, forward strand.
ACAGAATGCTGTTGGTGTCCTGCTCCAGCTGTTTCAGCAGCGCTTTGAAGCGTTTTTCAAAATCGCCGCGATATTTGGTGCCCGCCAGCAGTGAGCCAATATCGAGCGAGTAGATAGTGCAATCGGCCATCACTTCCGGCACGTCGCCCTGCACAATGCGCCAGGCGAGCCCTTCCGCAATCGCGGTTTTACCGACGCCGGACTCACCGACCAGCAGCGGGTTGTTTTTACGCCGACGGCACAGAACCTGTATGGCGCGTTCCAGCTCTTTGTCGCGGCCAATCAGCGGATCGATACCGCCAACGCGAGCAAGCTGATTAAGATTGGTGGTGAAGTTTTCCATACGATCCTCCCCGCCTGCTTGCTCTTCAGTATTAGGTTGGCTTCCGGAATCGGAAGACTGGCTCGGCTCGTCTTTACGCGTGCCGTGGGAGATGAAGTTCACCACATCGAGGCGGCTGACCTCATGTTTGCGCAGCAGATACGCCGCCTGCGACTCCTGCTCGCTGAAAATAGCGACCAGCACGTTGGCCCCGGTCACTTCGCTACGGCCGGAAGACTGTACGTGGAAAACGGCACGCTGTAAGACACGCTGGAAGCTCAGCGTCGGCTGAGTATCGCGCTCTTCAACGTTTTCCGGCAGTACAGGTGTGGTCTGTTCGATGAAGGCTTCGAGTTCCTGACGCAGCGCCACCAGATCCACGGAGCAGGCTTCCAGCGCTTCGCGGGCGGATGGGTTGCTGAGCAATGCCAGCAACAGATGCTCGACGGTCATAAACTCATGACGGTGCTCGCGCGCTCTGGCGAAAGCCATGTTTAAACTGAGTTCCAGTTCTTGATTGAGCATAGGCACCTCCCCCAATTTTATGGCCTGCTATCAGGCCTGTTCCAGCGTACACAGCAAAGGTTGCTCGTTCTCCCTGGCATATTTGTTCACCATCGCCACTTTGGTTTCAGCGACCTCTGCGGTAAAGACCCCACAAATCGCTTTCCCTTGATAGTGAACCGCCAGCATCAATTGCGTTGCACGTTCTACATCATAAGAAAAGAATTTCTGTAACACGTCAATAACAAACTCCATTGGCGTGTAATCATCGTTGAGCAATATCACTTTATACATCGACGGCGGCTGTAGCGCATCGCGTACCTGGTCTTTCGTTAGCTGGTCAAAATCCAGCCAGTCACGCGTCTTACCCATTGTCAGTGTTCATCTTTGGTTGCGGTTCGGCGGGAAATCCCGTTGCATACCTGAACCGTTATAAATTGACTCTACAGTAAAGAGTAGATAACTATCATCTATTCCTGCCATTTGCCATTCCTGCTATTCGCGACCTCGGTCACATTCCTTTCAATAGCGTTAACTGCTTCAAATTTTGGTGCATTTTTCACCGGACTTCGCTATCTGCTGCTTGACGCTCTGCCCGATTTATCTAAATTGTACTGGCGTGAGTTGGCGAGGTTTTGAACAGCCCGACCACTCCACCACCGGTTCTTTCCATCTGATTATAAGAGTTACGAAGGATGTCGATGTATGGAAATGGGTACTGTTAAGTGGTTTAACAATGCTAAAGGGTTCGGTTTTATCTGCCCTGAAGGCGGCGGCGAAGATATTTTCGCCCATTACTCAACCATCCAGATGGATGGCTACAGAACGCTAAAAGCCGGGCAGGCCGTCCGGTTTGATGTCCACCAGGGGCCAAAAGGCAATCACGCCAGTGTGATTGTTCCCGTTGAAGCGGAAGCCGTTGCGTAACGTCTCCGCACCATTGTGGACATCCCGCAGTCAAAATGCCAGTCCTGATGACTGGCATTTTTATGGGTTATTCCCGCGCCAGTGCATCCACCGGATCCAGCCTTGCGGCGTTTCGGGCCGGTAGCCAGCCAAACAGAATGCCGGTCAGCGTCGAACAAATAAACGCCATCAGCAGTGCCAGCGGGGAGAAACCAATGCCCCAGTCTGGTAAAAACAGCTGCAGCGTAAAGGCGATCATTAAGGATAATCCCACGCCCATCGCCCCACCGACCAGACAAACCAGCACGGCCTCAATCAGAAATTGCTGCCGTACATCGCTTCCCCGCGCGCCAACCGCCATGCGAATGCCAATTTCCCGGGTTCTTTCGGTGACGGACACCAGCATGATATTCATCACCCCGATACCGCCCACCACCAGCGAGATAATCGCCACCAGCGTCAGGAACAGCTGTAAGGTATGTGTGGTGCGTTCAGCCGTTTTCAAGAGGCTGTCCATATTCCAGGCGAAGAAATCCTTTTTGCCATGCCGCAGCGTTAGCAGCCGCGTGAGCTGCTGTTCCGCCAGCGCGCTGTCATAACCCTCATTCACGCGAACGGTAATCGAGTTCAGCCACGACTGCCCCATCACCCGCCCGGCCATGGTGGTGTACGGCAACCACACCCGCAGGATTTTGCTGCTGCCGAACATTCCCTGCTTTTCATCCGCAACGCCAATGATAGTGGCAGGCATATTGCCGACGAGAATGATTTCACCGACCACCGTCGCTTTGTGCGGAAACAGCTGGCGACGGGTATTGCTGTCGAGGATCACCACCTGCGCACGTCCGTTAAGCTGGACCTCATTGAAGGTATTTCCTTCACTGAAGCTCATGCCATAGACGTTAAAGTATTGTGCGCCCACGCCCGCGACGCTTGCCGACACGTCCGTGTTTCCCACCCGCAGACGCAGACTTTTGGATACCGAAGGCGTGGCGGAACTGACCCACGGCTGTTTCTGGATCGCCAGCAGATCGTCATATTTCAGCGCCTGCTGGTACTGCGGATCGTCATCGCCAAAATCTTTACCAGGATAGACATCAATAGTGTTGGTGCCGATAGCGCGAATATCTGCCAGCACCATCTGCTTGGCCGCATCGCCGACCACCACAATCGACACCACCGACGCGATGCCAATAATAATGCCTAGCATGGTCAGCAAGGTGCGCATTTTATTCGCCGCCATCGCCAGCCACGCCATCGCCAGCGCTTCGCGGAAGCTGCTGATAAACTGACGCCAGCCGGAGATGCTGGTCTGTGCTGATGTCATCGGTTTTGCCGCGACCGCCGCTTTTGACGGTGGGTTGCTGATGATCTCCCCGTCGCGAATTTCAATAATGCGTTCTGCCTGCGCCGCCACGGACGGATCGTGGGTGACGATAATCACCGTATGGCCCTGGGTCTTTAGCTGATGCAGGATCGCCATGACCTCTTCACCCGAATGGCTGTCCAGCGCACCGGTTGGCTCATCGGCCAGGATCACCTGTCCGCCGTTCATCAGCGCACGGGCAATACTGACTCGCTGCTGCTGCCCGCCGGAAAGCTGCGACGGCTGGTAATCCACGCGGTCACCAAGCCCCAGTCGTTGCAAGAGCTGCTGGGCGCGTTCGAGACGACGCCTGCGCTCCGTCCCGGCATAGACAGCAGGTACTTCAACGTTCTGCGCGGCCGTCAGATGAGACAGCAAATGGTAGCGCTGAAAAATGAAGCCGAAATGCTCACGCCGCAAACGCGCCAGCGCGTCGCCGTCCAGCGTCGCCACGTCGGTGCCTGCCACGCGGTACACTCCGCTGGTGGGCTTATCCAGACATCCCAGGATATTCATCAGCGTGGATTTCCCGGAGCCAGAAGCCCCGACGATCGCCACCATCTCGCCGGCATCAATGCTCAGCGAAATGCCTTTAAGGACCTCCACGCGGCTTTCACCTGCAGGAAAACTACGGCGAATATTGCTCAGCTCCAGCAATGCCGTCATTTAGCGGCTCCCGGTTTACCCTCGCCGGTGATCACTTCGTCGCCCTCTTCCAGCCCTTTTACCACTTCGACATCGGTATCGTTACGTGAACCAATAGTGATTTCGCGATCTTTCACTTCACCATTGCGCAGCAGTCGCACGTTATAACGGTTATCGCTCGTCGTATCTCCCAGCGCAGAAAGCGGAATAGTCAGCACGTTGCTCACCCCGGATAGCTGAATATGCACCTGCGCGGTCATTTCCAGACGCAGCACTCCCTGCGGGTTGGGCACTTCAAAACGGGCGTAGTAGAAAATGGCATCATTCACTTTTTCCGGCGTTGGCAGGATGTCTTTGAGCGTCCCTTCGTAGCGAGTGAGCGGATCGCCCAGTACCGTAAACCACGCCTTCTGTCCGGGCTTAAGGTGAATCACATCTGCTTCGGAAACCTGCGCTTTTACCAGCATGGTGCTGAGATCCGCCAGCGTCAGAATGTTTGGCGCCTGTTGTGCAGCGATCACCGTCTGGCCTTGCAGCGTGGTGATTTGCGTCACTTCGCCCGCCATTGGGGCCACAATGCGCGTGTAATCCAGGTTAGTTTTCGCGGTATCTAATGTTGCCTGATTGCGTTTGATTTGCGCGTCGATGGTACCAATTTGCGCGTCTTTCACTGCCACGTCGGTCGCGGTGGTATCGAGATCCTGGCGGGAGATCAGCTGTTTATTCGCTAACTGCTGATTACGGGAATAGGTCACCTGCGCCAGTTTGCGTTCTGCAACCGCCTGCAGGCGCTGGGCACGCAGCTCCATCAGCGTGGCTTCCACTTCCTTGATCTGGTTTTGTGCCTGCTCGGGATCGATAACGCCCAGCAGCTGATCTTTTTTCACTTTATCGCCAATGCTGACCGACAGCGTTTTCAGCTGACCGCTAACCTGTGCGCCGACGTCCACTTTGCGCAGCGCATCCAGCTTTCCGGTTGCCAGCACGCTCTGCTGCAGATCACCTTTGCGCACAATCAGCGTCTGATACTGCGGCAGCGGCGCGTTCAGCGTGCGCCACAGCCAAAAGCCTGCCAGTAGCACCAGCACGGCCAGGATCAGATAAATTTTTCCGCGTTTTCCCTTCAGAGTCATATATGTCCCAACGATTTAATGCCTGGGGTGATTGTATCTAAACATTTCGTCAACGGAACCCTCTCATTTCAGGCGGAGCATTCGATGTTGAAGCGGGGTTGAGATAACTGCTGATGAAATAGGTCTTTCTTTTTGGCAAGACCCTTTCCTATGACACTCATTGCAGATATTTCTTACTCAGAGTCCGAATCGTCGGTCTCCGGCAGCGTGTTGTTCCGCCAGCTTCACAGCGGAGCGATGCAGCCAGGACTCGCCTGGCAGAATCCAAAGTATCGTCGCAAGTTTATGTTGCGATCGTTACTCACCCCAATCACCACCGCAAAATGGCTCTCCCGTCTCGCCGCCCATCCGCAGCTCAGCGAGATCCTGCAGATTCAACCGGGACTGCCGTGCCGCCTGCATCGCCCTTGGCTGTCACTCAATATGCCGCGTAAGACGGCCTGTGAGGCCATTGCGCAGCACTACCAATCGATGGCGTCAAAACTGCCTCATGAGATCATGCAAGGCTATCTCAGTCGCGGCGGCGTTGAACTTGCGGCCCTGATCGGCCGTGATGAAAAGCACTTCAGTATTCGCCTTCTGGCCGACGCGTTTCAGGATAAAGAAGGAGAAGCCACTTTTGTCTTCTGTGATGCCGACAACACGGTTTTGGCAGAACTCACCTTCACCCTCTGCCAGTTTAACGGTAAACAGACGCTGTATATCGGGGGGATGCAGGGAGCGAAAGCCCATGTGTCACACGAACTGATTCAGTCGGCGACCAAGTCCTGCAACGGTCTGTTCCCGAAACGCCTGTTAGTGGAAGTGGCAATGGTGGTTGGCCAGGTGATGGGCGTTAAAGAGATCCGTGCCGTCAGCAATGAAACGCACATCTACCGCAGCGTTCGCTATCGCAAGAAAAAGCAGGACAAACTGCACGCTGATTACAACGCCTTCTGGGAGTCGTTAAGCGCGACGGTGGACAGCAACGGTGATTACCTGCTGCCACTGACGATGCCGCGCAAACCGATGGAAGAGATTGCCAGCAAAAAACGTTCTGAATACCGCCGCCGCTATGAGCTGCTCGACAGCCTGCAGGCGCAAACCGCTCAGACCTGCGAACGTTAATCTGCCCGTCCGCGTGCCAGCCAAAGCACGCGGGAAAACATTTTTCGCAGCAGGGTCGGCACCGCATCCACGCCACGCCGCCCTGCTTCCATCGCCACCTCAATGGCCAAATCCGGCTTTGAAGAACGATGAATCGCTTTAATAATCACCCGCCGCATGTTCATTGGGATCCCTTCAGGGATCTGCGCCACCCGATGGTAAACGTCATCAAAACCCTGCCGGTACATGAAATGCTCCATGTCCAGCGCCGGTAAGGTCGTCAGATGATGGCGCTCCAGTTCGCGATCGTTGTTTAACAACCCGCGCACCGTGGCGGCATATTTTTTCCCCGCTTCGTCACCGTCCACCAGCACGTGCCATTCGATCCCCATTCTTCTGGCGAATTTGATCAGCGGTTTCAGCCCGGACTGGGCGAATTCGATCACTTTGATCCCTTCCGCGTCAAAATGGTGCCCGCACTGGCGTGCCAGTTCGTTAATCACCCAGGTTTCAGTTTCGCCTTCCACCAACAACCAGCAGCGGGAAAATAGCGAAGAAGCACGATTAAAACGAATGTGAAATGCGATGCGTCGCCCGTCTTCTGCGCTCAGGCCGTCTGGCCCCAACCGCCACGCGGCTACTCTTGAGGAGTCGCGCACCAGGCGGCAGACATGTTCAACGGGCGTCATCGACAGCAGCTCGCCGGAGTTGGTGGTAGTGATCCGCTGTAGCGGCAGCAGATTGAGTAAATTCCACGCCACCGACAGCATAATTGGATGCAGTCGCGTTTCCGGATCTTCCACCAGCAGTAAAGGCCGTGCGTCCTTATCCAGCCGCACCGCTCCTTTCGCCTGCAGCAGCGTGGAAAAAAGCCCCAGCAGAATGACCCGGTGATTGCGCCCGCCGGGTTTATCAATCATCCGGTTGATGATATCGAGATAGCGCCAGCTGCGCTGTTCATCGTGAGAGCGGCGGCGCATCAGGCGATGGCGGGACTCCGCCGTGCCCTGTTCCGAAAAGTAGTGCTCCAGCAGCTGCACCATCGCCGATAACCCCTGGCGAATTTGTCCGTCGGACAAATTTTGCGGGCTGGTCACCAGTTCACGGGAGAGAAAATCCAGCTGGCGGGCGGTGATTTCAATATCCGGCACGTTTGGCACGGTGCCATTGCGGATGCGGCGCATAAACCTGGCATCGCGCAGGCGCAGCACCGGCATCAGCCTGACCAGATGACGCGCCTGACTATCGATATTCGCCATCGGCAGCGTCGCCCCGTGGCCGTTAATAAAGCTGCGCAGCGTCATCACGCTGCCATCTTCCGCCAGTTCGCCTTCCAGACGATAGAAAATACGCTGATAGCCGTCATCGCCCGGCACCCAGCACTCTTCCAGCGGACGATAGCGCCGCACGCGATGGCGTCCGGGTTCCAGCTCGCGGAAGGTCAAAATAATATGCAGATGATGTTCCCGGCCCTGAACGTCGCCCGGCGGGAACCAGAAATCTTCGCGCACAAAATGGTAGAGATCGGATTCCGGTGACAGCAGCAGAGTCAGGGCATCCAGCAGGCTGGATTTACCCCAGGCGTTCTCACCAATAAGTACGTTGTTGGGCTCCAGCATCAACGATAAACGATTGATACCGCGAAAGCCGACTATCTCAACCCTTTCGAGAAACATATGCTCTCCGCCTGAAAACTTCCCTTTCGTTAACAGCAGTATAGCGGCAGGCTTTACGCGGTGACACCCTGTAAAAAGCGATGTTGTGACAAAAAATGTTTTCCCTGTCAGGGGCTGAATTTAATACCCTGGAAATAATAACGCGACGTAGCTAAAAACATTCTCAAAGATATTTCTGATATTCAAAATTAAACTATACTCAAAACACCTCAATTCTGTACAAGGAATAACCCCACATTGCCATAAATCAAAGTTAGTGAACAAAATTGACTGGTGAAGGGATGGCGTTCGTTATTAAAATAACGGCTCTAATTATGTCGCCTCCCTTTGTGGCGATAAATAAGGTCCGATTCAGGATTCCCTGACTCGGTGACTGTTATTTTTTGAGGTGGTTATGTTCAGAAAACTGGCTGCAGAATGCTTTGGTACATTCTGGCTTGTATTTGGTGGTTGCGGTAGCGCCGTGTTGGCCGCTGCTTTCCCGCAATTAGGTATTGGTTTTGCGGGCGTAGCGCTGGCATTCGGTTTAACCGTTTTGACCATGGCCTTCGCCGTGGGTCATATTTCCGGTGGCCATTTTAACCCGGCAGTGACTTTAGGCCTGTGGGCCGGCGGTCGTTTCCCGGCTAAAGAAGTGATTGGTTATATCATTGCTCAGGTTATCGGCGGCATTATTGCTGCTGCGGTGCTGTATGTTATTGCCAGCGGTAAAGCCGGCTTCGACGCAGCAGCCAGTGGTTTTGCCTCTAACGGCTACGGCGAACATTCCCCAGGCGGCTACTCTATGCTGTCTGCAATCGTAATTGAAATCGTGCTGACCTGTGGCTTCCTGCTCGTTATCCACGGTGCGACCGATAAAAACGCTCCGGCCGGCTTTGCACCAATTGCTATCGGCCTGGCGCTGACCCTGATCCACCTGATCAGCATCCCTGTGACCAACACCTCTGTGAACCCGGCGCGTAGTACTGCCGTGGCTATCTTCCAGGGCGGCTGGGCACTGCAGCAGCTGTGGCTGTTCTGGGTGATGCCAATCATCGGCGGTATCCTCGGCGGCGTGCTGTACCGTACTCTGCTTGAGAAAAAATAATTCAACCCTGGTTGAACAGCTTGCAAAGCCCGGCAGATGCCGGGCTTTTTCTTTATCTGGTGGCTTTACTCTGCGCTGGGGTTTCGGTAGTGTCAGATGCGCTTTTTTCATGCTAAAGGACCAGGCCGTTCATGTTTTCGGGATTGTTGATTATTCTTGTGCCACTGGTGACAGGTTACCTGATCCCACTGCGGGCTCGTCATGCGCTACAGCTGATTAACCGACTGCTGAGTTGGATTGTTTACGTTATTCTTTTTTTCATGGGGATCAGCCTCGCCTTCCTGGATAATCTTGCGAGCAATCTGTTATCTATTCTTCATTATTCCGTCGTGACCCTGGTGGTTATTCTGCTATGCAATATAGTCGCTCTGTTGTGGCTTGAACGATCGCTTCCGTGGCGGCATCAACATCATCAGGAAAAATTACCCTCACGAATTGCAATGGCATTCGAGTCTTTGCAGCTCTGCGGAGTGGTATTATTAGGATTTATCCTAGGCCTGAGCGGCTGGCCGATATTACAACACGCCACCGAAGCCAGTGAATATACGCTTATTTTCCTGCTGTTCCTTATCGGTATTCAATTACGCAATAACGGTATGACCCTGAAACAGATTGTGCTTAATCGCCGGGGAATGATTGTTGCGGTCGTCGTTACCGCCAGCTCCCTGCTGGCTGGGGTGATTAATGCCTTTATTCTCGACCTGCCGATTAAAACCGGTCTGGCGATGGCCTCTGGCTTTGGCTGGTACTCTCTTTCCGGCATCTTATTAACCGAATCCTTTGGTCCGGTGATTGGCAGCGCCGCCTTCTTTAACGATCTGGCCCGCGAGCTGATTGCCATTATGCTGATCCCGGGTCTGGTGCAGCGCAGCCGCTCCACCGCACTGGGGCTGTGCGGCGCGACCTCTATGGACTTTACGCTGCCCGTACTGCAGCGTTCCGGCGGCATTGAAATTGTTCCTGCGGCCATTGTGCACGGCTTTATTCTCAGCCTGCTGGTCCCGCTGCTGATGGCATTCTTCTCCGCGTAATACCCCGATGGCGGTAGCGAGCTACCGCCAAAATTGCGTTAAATCAATCTCCCCTTAAGTTGCCACACAAAGTCCTTTTCAGGGTTCCGGTCGAAGCTTACCCTTAAACATGTATATCAAATATAACTTTAAAAGGTGTTACCATGTTTTGTGTGCAATGTGAACAAACGATTCGTACCCCAGCTGGCGACGGCTGCGCCTATGCGCAGGGAATGTGTGGCAAGACCGCACAAACTTCTGACCTGCAGGATCTGCTGATTGCCACCTTACAGGGCCTCTCCGCGTGGGCGGTGAAAGCTCGTGAGCTCGGGATTATCAGCCATGAAGTCGACAGCTTCGCGCCACGCGCTTTCTTCTCCACCCTGACCAACGTCAACTTCGATTCTCCGCGCATTGTCGGCTATGCCCGCGAAGCGATTGCTCTGCGTGAAGCCCTGAAAACCGCCTGCCTGAATGCCGACGCCAGCGCTGCTGTCGATAACCCAATGGCTGGCCTGCAGCTGGTGAGTGACGATCTCGGTGAGCTGCAGCGTCAGGCCGAAGCCTTCGTGCCAAATAAAGACAAAGCGGCTATCGGTGAAAACCTGCTCGGCCTGCGCCTGCTGTGCCTGTATGGCCTGAAAGGGGCTGCCGCGTACATGGAACACGCGCACGTTCTGGGCCAGTACGATAACGACATCTACGCCCAGTACCACAATATCATGGCGTGGCTCGGCACCTGGCCTGCGGATATGAATGCGCTGCTGGAATGTTCGATGGAAATCGGCCAGATGAACTTCAAAGTGATGAGCATTCTGGACGCAGGCGAAACCACCGCCTACGGTCATCCGACTCCAACTCAGGTCAACGTCAAAGCCGTTGCCGGGAAAGCGATTCTGATCTCCGGTCACGATCTGAAAGATCTCTATAACCTGCTGCAGCAAACCGAAGGCACCGGCGTTAACGTCTACACCCACGGCGAGATGCTGCCTGCTCACGGCTATCCGGAGCTGCGTAAATTCAAACATCTGGTCGGCAACTACGGCAGCGGCTGGCAGAATCAGCAGGTGGAATTCGCCCGCTTCCCGGGCCCGGTGGTGATGACCTCCAACTGCATTATCGATCCGAACGTTGGCGAGTACACCAACCGTATCTGGACCCGCAGCATTGTCGGCTGGCCGGGCGTCAGCCATCTGGAAGGGGATGATTTTGCGCCAATCATTGCTCAGGCTCAGGAGATGGCCGGTTTCCCATACAGCGAAATCGAACACATGATCACCGTCGGCTTTGGCCGCGAAACTCTGCTCGGTGCCGCCGACAGCCTGATCGACCTCGTCAGCCGTGAAAAACTGCGCCACATCTTCCTCGTGGGCGGCTGTGACGGCGAGCGCACCGAGCGCAGCTACTTCACCGATTTCGCTACCAGCGTACCGGATGACTGCCTGGTGCTGACTCTGGCCTGCGGTAAATATCGCTTCAACAAACTGGACTTCGGTGATATCGAAGGCCTGCCGCGTCTGATTGATGCCGGTCAGTGTAACGATGCCTATTCGGCGATCATTCTGGCGGTCACTCTGGCAGAGAAACTGGGCTGCGGCGTGAACGACCTGCCGCTGTCGCTGGTGCTCTCCTGGTTTGAGCAGAAAGCGATTGTCATTCTGCTCACGCTGCTGTCGCTCGGCGTGAAAAACATCGTCACCGGCCCAACCGCGCCAGGCTTCCTGACCCCGGATCTGCTGGCGGTACTGAACGAGAAATTTGGCCTGCGCTCAATCACCAACGTAGAGCAGGACATGCAGCAGATGCTGTGTGCGTAAGGAGAAGATCATGACCATGCCCACTGCACAATGCCCGTGGCGGATGCAGATTCACCACATCCACCAGGAAACGCCAGACGTCTGGACGCTGTCGCTGCTGTGCCATGACTACTACTCGTATCAGGCGGGACAGTACGCTCTGGTTAGTATCGGCAACTCCGCCGATACGCTGCGTGCTTACACCATTTCCTCCACGCCGGGCGTCAGCGAATACATTACGCTGACCGTTCGCCGGATTGACGAGGGTAAAGGTTCCGGCTGGCTGACCCGGGACGTGAAACGCGGCGACTATCTGTGGCTGTCCGACGCACAGGGTGAATTTACCTGTGAGGACAAACCTGCCGATAAAATGCTGCTTCTGGCGGCGGGCTGTGGCGTGACGCCAATTATGTCGATGCGCCGCTGGCTGGCAAAAAATCGTCCGCAGACCGACGTACAGGTGATTTTCAGCGTTCGTTCGCCGCAGGATGTGATTTTTGCCGACGAATGGCGTGACTATCCGGTGACGCTGGTGGCTGAAAATAATGCTGCCCATGGTTTTGTCGCAGGTCGCCTGACCACTTCTCTGCTTGAGTGCGTGCCGGATTTAGCCGCCCGCACCGTAATGACCTGTGGTCCGGCACCTTACATGGACTGGGTTGAAGAAAACGTCAAAGCGCTGGGCGTGACGCAATTCTATAAAGAGCAGTTCTTTACGCCTGTAGCAGAAGCCGCCACCAGCGGGCTGAAGTTCACCAAACTGCAACCGGCGAAGGAGTTTTACGCCCCGGTCGGTAGCACCCTGCTGGCCGCGCTGGAAAGCAACAAAGTTCCGGTAAATGCCGCCTGCCGGGCTGGCGTTTGCGGTAGCTGCAAAACCCGCGTTATGAGCGGTGACTACAGCGTTACCAGCACCATGACCCTGAGCGAGCAGGAAATTGCCGACGGCTACGTGCTGGCTTGCTCTTGTCATCCTCAAAGTGATTTAGTGCTGGCTTAAAGTCAAAAGCCTCTGCCTGATGGCGCTTCGCTTACCAGGCCTACGATTTTTGTAGGTCCGTGCAAGCGTAGCGCCGCCGGGCAGTTTTTTTACTTCCAGGCAGCATCTTTCGCCAACGAAAAACGCCCTGCCCCAAGAAACGCCACTGCCAAAGCCGCCACAAAGAAATAGACCAGGCTTTCAATTGCCCACGCGCCCACCGCATCCAGCGCAAAAGTTTTGCCGGTGCCCACCATCAGCCACGCCACCACCATGGTAAACGCCAGAACCAGCGCCGCCGGACGCGTCAAGATCCCAAGGATAATCAGAACGGGCGCCACAACTTCACCAATCAACACGCCATAGGCAATAAAACCCGGTAGCCCTTTGGCCACCAGCATACCGCTAATCCCCGCCACACCGTCGAACAGCTTATGCAGACCATGAAATAACATCAGCCCACCGACGCTCAGACGTAACAACAGTTTTCCCAAATCGTCGCAGGCCAGCGTTCTGTTTATTCCCATTAACAATGATTTAACCATTTGAATGTATTCCCTGTTTTCCCTGAAGTAAAACCAGCTTATGCCGAATAATTGCGCAAATAAACCTGCTGAAAATAAGGGTGTTTTGTCAGGCACAGCAAAAAGATTGTTCTAAGCTTGTTATCGGTATCACAAAAAGGAGATGGAACGAATGAAACAGACAGTGGCAGCGTATATTGCCAAAACCCTGGAACAGGCCGGAGTCAAACGTATCTGGGGCGTGACGGGCGATTCACTTAACGGGCTCAGCGACAGCCTCAACAAGATGGGCACTATTGACTGGATGGCAACACGCCATGAGGAAGTCGCCGCTTTCGCCGCGGGCGCTGAAGCTCAACTGACCGGGCAACTGGCGGTCTGTGCCGGTTCCTGTGGTCCCGGCAACCTGCATCTGATCAACGGTTTATTCGACTGCCACCGCAACCACGTGCCAGTAGTAGCCATCGCCGCACATATTCCCTCCAGCGAAATCGGCAGCGGCTACTTCCAGGAAACGCACCCGCAGGAGCTGTTTCGCGAATGCAGTCACTACTGCGAATTAGTTTCCTCCCCGGAGCAAATCCCGCAGGTGCTGGCAATTGCGATGCGTAAAGCTGTGCTCAACCGCGGCGTTTCCGTTGTGGTGTTGCCTGGTGATGTGGCGCTGAAAGCAGCTCCGGAAAGTGCCAGCTCTCACTGGTATCACGCGCCACAGCCGGTGGTGGTACCTGAAATCAACGAGCTACACAAACTGGCCCAGCTGCTGCGCTATTCCAGCAATATCGCCCTGCTGTGCGGCAGCGGTTGCGCCGGAGCACACAAAGAGCTACTGGCGTTTGCCGGAAAGCTGAAAGCGCCGATTGTTCACGCCATGCGCGGCAAAGAACATGTGGAATACGACAATCCTTATGACGTCGGGATGACCGGACTCATCGGATTCTCTTCTGGCTTTCATACCATGATGAACGCCGATACGCTGGTCTTACTGGGCACCCAGTTCCCCTATCGCCCGTTCTACCCGACCGATGCCAAAATCATTCAGATAGATATCAACCCGGCAAGCATTGGCGCGCACAGCAAGGTGGATATGGCGCTGATCGGCGACATCAAAGCCACCCTTGCCACGTTGACGCCGCTGTTGGAAGAAAAAACTGACCGCCAGTTCCTTGATAAGGCGCTGGAACACTATCGGGACGCACGCAAAGGGCTGGACGACCTGGCGAAACCGAGCGAGAAAGCCATTCACCCGCAGTATCTGGCGCAGCAAATCAGCCATTTCGCCGCCGATGACGCCATTTTCACCTGCGACGTCGGCACACCTACCGTGTGGGCCGCGCGCTATCTGAAGATGAACGGTAAACGTCGTCTGCTTGGTTCGTTTAACCACGGCTCGATGGCGAACGCGATGCCGCAGGCTCTTGGAGCCAAAGCCACTGCGCCGGATCGTCAGGTGGTGGCGATGTGCGGTGACGGCGGTTTCAGCATGCTGATGGGCGATTTTCTCTCTGTGGTGCAGCTCAAACTGCCGATCAAGATTTTCGTCTTCAATAACAGCGTGCTCGGCTTTGTGGCGATGGAGATGAAAGCCGGCGGTTATCTCACCGATGGCACCGAACTGCACGACACCAATTTCGCCCGGATTGCAGAAGCCTGCGGCATCACCGGGATCCGCGTCGAAAAATCAGCGGATCTGGATGAAGCCATCCAGCGGGCATTCAGCATTGATGGCCCGGTGCTGGTGGACGTGGTGGTGGCAAAAGATGAGCTGGCGATCCCGCCGCAAATCAAGCTTGAGCAGGCAAAAGGGTTCAGCCTCTACATGCTGCGCGCCATCATCAGCGGACGCGGCGATGAAGTTATCGAACTGGCGAAAACCAACTGGCTCAGGTAAAAAGAGAGGCATTGCCCTTCTATTAAAAAGGAAATGCCGTGATCGACTTACGTAGTGATACCGTGACCCGCCCGAGCCGCGCCATGCTGGAACAGATGATGGCCGCCCCGGTCGGGGACGATGTGTACGGGGATGACCCGACCGTTAACGAACTGCAACGCTACGCGGCAGAGCTGGGCGGCAAAGAAGCTGCCCTGTTCCTGCCAACCGGCACCCAGGCTAACCTGGTGGCGCTGCTCAGCCACTGCGAGCGCGGCGAAGAGTATATCGTCGGTCAGGGAGCGCATAACTATCTGTACGAAGCGGGCGGTGCCGCAGTGCTCGGCAGCATTCAGCCGCAGCCGATTGACGCTGCACCGGACGCCACTCTGCCGCTTGATAAAGTGGCTGCCAAAATCAAAGCCGACGATATCCACTTTGCCCGCACCAAACTGCTGAGCCTGGAAAACACCCACAACGGTAAAGTGCTACCGCGCGAATACCTGAAACAGGCGTGGGAATTTACCCGTGAGCGTAAGCTTGGCCTGCACGTTGACGGCGCACGTATTTTTAACGCCATCGTCGATTACGGCTGTGAGCTGAAAGACGTGACCCAATACTGCGACTCCTTCACCATCTGCCTGTCTAAAGGCCTGGGGACGCCGGTGGGTTCACTGCTGGTCGGCAGCGCTGACTACATTAAACGCGCTAATCGCTGGCGTAAAATGACCGGCGGCGGCATGCGTCAGGCTGGCATTCTGGCGGCGGCAGGCCTGTACGCGCTGAAAAACAACGTCCAGCGTCTGCAGGAAGATCACGACAACGCCGCGTGGATGGCGGAACAGCTGAAAGAGATCGGTGCCGACGTGATGCGTCACGACACCAACATGCTGTTCGTGCGCGTGGGCGAAGAACATGCCGCCGCGCTGGGTGAACACCTGAAAGCCAACGGCGTGTTGATCAACGCCTCCCCGATTGTGCGCCTGGTGATGCACCTGGATGTGAACCGCGCCCAGCTTGCGGAAGTGGTTGGTCACTGGAAAGCCTTTCTGAATCGCTAAGCTAAGGAGACAGCGTGTCGCAAACTATTCTGGTGCTCGGAGCCAGCGGATACATCGGCCAGCATCTGGTCACCGAATTAAGCGCCCAGGGATTTACCGTGCGGGCGGCGGCACGCAATACGGAAAGGCTGCAAAAGCTCGCGCTGCCCGGCGTTAGCTGCCATCACGTCGATTTACATTGGCCGAAAGAACTACCGGCCCTACTTTCCGGCGTGGACACGCTCTATTATCTGGTGCACGGGATGGGCGAAGGCGGCGATTTTGTCGCTCATGAGCGTCAGGTGGCGCTGAACGTGCGCGACACATTGCGCGAGCAGCCTGTCAAACAGGTCATCTTTTTAAGTTCGTTGCAGGCTCCGGAAAGTGAGCAGTCCGATCATCTGCGTGCCCGCCAGATAACCGGGGATTTGCTGCGCGAATCCGGCATTCCTGTCACCGAGCTGCGTGCGGGGATCATCGTCGGAGCAGGCTCCGCCGCGTTCGAAGTGATGCGCGATATGGTTTACAACCTGCCGGTATTAACGCCGCCGCGCTGGGTGCGTTCTCGCACCACGCCGATTGCGCTGGAAAATCTCCTGCACTATCTGGTGAAGCTGCTCGATCACCCCACCGCAGAACACCGCGTGCTGGAAGCCGCCGGGCCAGATGAGCTGAGCTACCAGCAGCAGTTCGAACATTTTATGCAGATCAGCGGTCGCCACCGCCCGCTGATCCCCATTCCGTTTCCTACCAGCTGGATTTCGGTGTGGTTTCTGAACGTCATCACCTCAGTGCCGCCCACGCTTGCCAAAGCGTTAATTCAGGGGTTGAAGCACGATCTGCTCGCCGACGATCGTCAATTGCGCGAGCTTATCCCTCAGCAGCTAATCTCATTCGATGATGCAGTCCGTAAGACGCTGAAAGAAGAAGAACAGCTGATGAACTCCAGCGACTGGGGATACGACGCACAGGCTTTTGCCCGCTGGCGGCCAGAGTATGGCTATTTTCCGAAGCAGGCGGGCTGTACCGTCAGCACCTCGGCAAGCCTGGCCTCGCTTTGGCAGGTGGTGAATCAGCTGGGCGGCAAAGATCGCTATTTCTTCGGCAATATTCTGTGGGACATCCGCGCGTTTCTCGATTTGCTGATGGGTCACAAGCTGGCTAAAGGCCGTCCTGAGCATCCGTATTTGCAAACGGGAGATGCCGTCGACAGCTGGAAAGTGATCATCGTTGAGCCGGAAAAACAGCTTTCCCTGCTGTTTGGCATGAAAGCGCCCGGTCTTGGGCGGCTGACCTTTACGCTGAAGGACAAAGGGGACCATCGCGAAATTGACGTCAGGGCCTGGTGGCATCCGCACGGTATGCCAGGCTTGTTCTACTGGCTGCTGATGATCCCGGCCCATTTGTTCATTTTTAAAGGCATGGCGAAGCGAATTGCGAGGCTTGCGGAGAAAATCTCGTCGCCACCGCGATAATGCGCTTTTTTCTTCGAAGTTTCCGATTGCAAGTCGGCGTAATTCACGGAAAAATGCGCACGAAATTCTTTTCAGACACAGTGGATGGATATGAAGGTACTGGTCACCGGCGCCACCAGCGGTTTAGGCCGTAATGCGGTGGAATATCTGCGACGCAAAGGCATCAGCGTCAGAGCTACCGGTCGCAACGAGGCGATGGGTCGGCTGCTGGAAAAAATGGGTGCGGAATTTGTTCATGCGGACCTGACCGAACTGGTGTCTTCGCAGGCGAAAGTGATGCTTGCCGATATCGATACGCTGTGGCACTGCTCAAGCTTTACCTCCCCGTGGGGCACTCAGGAAGCCTTTGACTTAGCCAACGTGCGCGCCACGCGCCGCCTGGGCGAATGGTCCGTGGCCTGGGGCGTGCGTAACTTTATCCATATCTCTTCACCGTCGCTTTATTTTGATTACCACCATCACCGGGATATCAAAGAAGAGTTTCGTCCTAACCGCTTTGCCAACGAGTTTGCCCGCAGCAAGGCGGCCGGCGAGGAAGTGATCAACCTGCTGGCGCAGGCTAATCCGAACACCCGCTTTACCGTGCTGCGCCCGCAGAGCCTGTTTGGGCCACACGATAAAGTGTTTATTCCACGTCTGGCGCAGATGATGCAGCACTACGGTAGCGTGCTGCTGCCACGCGGTGGTGCCGCACAGGTGGACATGACCTATTACGAAAATGCCGTGCATGCCATGTGGCTTGCCAGCCAGCCGCACTGTGATGCCCTGCCTTCAGGCCGGGCCTACAACATCACCAACGGTGAACCACGTAGCCTGAAAAGCATTGTGCAAAAGCTGATTGATGAGCTGGATATTCAATGCCGCATCCGCTCGGTGCCTTATCCGATGCTGGATATGGTGGCGCGCAGCATGGAGCGCTTTGGTAATAAGTCTGCCAAAGAGCCCTCGTTCACCCATTACGGGGTGTCCAAACTCAATTTCGATTTTACGCTCGATATCAGCCGCGCAGAAACGGAGCTGGGGTATCAGCCTATCGTCACTCTCGATGAGGGGATTGTGCAGACCGCACACTGGCTGAAGGATCACGGTAAGCTCAAACTGCACCGCTAAAATACCTGCTCGCTACTGACCGGCTCATCTTTAGCTGGTTTCTTCAACGTCAGCGCGGTGCCTGACTTTTCGCTGGGCGTCTGCTGACGTTGGATCAGTATTTTTCTGGCAGGCAGCCCAGCGATAATAGCTTGCCATTTTTCACAGCAATATATTCACCTTTCTTCAGCTCAGCTAAAATCTTCACTATCGTGCTGCGCGCCAGGCTGGTGTATTCCTGAATATAATCGTAAACATTAATATCGCGCCCATACTGGAGAGTGAGCTCATTAATTTCAATTAAATATTCACGAATAATGGTATACGCCGTCCGGGCAATGAGGACATCGTCTCGTTTGCTTAACAGCGCCATATACCAGGCCAGGACTCTTCCCAGCTCAGGCCACAGTGCGTTAGCGGCCACCACCTGCTCAAACTGCTGCTTATCAAACTGCTGGATGACGGTGTCTGCACGCACCAGAAGGTAAACGTTGCTTTCCTCATCGAAAAAATCAGCGATGCCGTAGACAAACTGTTTTTCGGCCACTGCAATGCACAAATCATCCGAACGCCGACGGACTTCGACTTCGCCTTTTAATACCACATAAATACAGCCGGATTCATCGGCATCCATTCTTGCCCATTTCTTTAATGTTTTTTCTTCACATCCTGCCGTGGCGGAAATAATAGACTGGAGGGCAGACTCTGGACGTGTCTTTTTAACATAGGTATTAAGCATTTTATTTCTTCTCGCCGATCGCTATTCACAAGGAGGTGGGCAACTGGCAGTCAGCCAAATTGTCCAGAACCGATGCACATATTTATGTTGTGAATCACTATAGCTTAAGAAGATTCTTATATCCGGGGGGAGTTGGTCTAAAGATGGACCCATTCTCCCACGCGATGTTTAACCGCCAGGGACTCAGCCCTGGCCATATTTTTCCAGCAGCGCCTCAGCGATTGCCAGCGTTTGTGCATCCGCCACGCCATCCCAGCGCGCCGGGCGGAAGTGCATCTGGAACGCCATAATCACCCGTTTTTTCTGGGTGTAGGTCATCCCGGGCGTAACTTCATAGCCGTAGCGAGCCAGCAGATCCAACAACGCGGCAGGGTTAACCGGGTCGTAGGGCAGATGCCCGTTCAGATAGAAGTTCACGCGGTTGGCATCCGGCCATGCGCCAATCCCCTGCTGAGCCAGCTGCTCCCACGGGAACATGGGCCCCGGATCGTCTTTGCGCTGCGGGGCAATATCTGCATGAGCCACCACGTTCTGCGGCTCAATGTGATAGCGGGCAATAATATCCGTCGCCAGCGGGATCAGAGCGTTAATTTGCGCAGGGGCGAAAGGTGCAAAACTTTTCAGCCCGGCGACTTTCTGCCAGCCCTGGTTTTCCAGTTCGATCCCAATCGAGGTGTCATTAATTCGCGTGGCACCGCGCCAGAAGCTGACGCCCGCGTGCCAGGCCAGATCCTGTTCCGGCACCAGCTGCCAGATACGCGGTTTACCGCGCCATACGGGCGGGTTTTCCGGAATCAGGTAATGAGCGCTGACCTGCTTATCCGTTAGGGTGGCGAGGGAGACGTCAAAATCACCTGCGGTATAGTGCAGCACCAGAATTTTGATGCGCGGGTAGGCATTCGGCGAAGGATGACTGGTATCAAGCTGGTAGCCCCCTTTATCCACTACGGCTTTGTGCTCGCTTTTCTCACTGGCACAGCCAGCCAACAGCAGTGCCAGCACAATAACTAATCGTTTCATCGACCCAGCTTAACAGCGGTACCGCTGACGCTGACCATCAGCATGCTGCTGTCTTTACCCACGGTCTCGTAATCAATATCAATGCCCACGACGGCATCGGCCCCGAGCGCTTTCGCCTGCTCACCCAACTCCTGAAAGGCAATTTCACGCGCTTTACGCAGCTCTTTTTCGTAAGCGCCGGAGCGACCGCCGACGATGTCACGGATGCCCGCGAAGAAGTCGCGGAAAATGTTAGCCCCGAGAATGGCTTCCCCGGTGACTACGCCGCAATACTGAACGATCGGTTGTCCTTCAAGAGTCGGGGTAGTTGAGAATTGCATTCGTCCTCCTTCATCAATGCCTTAGCTCTGTTAATCAAACACATTATCGTACCGATACGCTATGCTTGAAAACAACTCAATACCGTAGTCAGTCTATAAGGAAATCACTCATGCGCTACTCCGCTCTCGCCCTTCTTGCTCCGTGCGCCCTTCTCCTCAGCGCCTGCACCACCGTCACTCCTGCGTTTCAGGATATCGGTACCCGTACCGGCCCTTGCGTCGAAGGCGGCCCGGATACCGTCGCGCAGAAGTTTTACGACTATCGTATTCAGCACCACAGCAACGATCTGACCGCCCTGCGCCCGTATCTGAGCGATTCGCTGGCAAAAGTGCTTAACGATGCGAATAGCGATCCGAATAAACGTGCATTAATGCAGCAGGATCTGTTCTCCAGCCGTACCACGCTGCCGGACAGCGCTGACGTAGCAGATGCTTCTACTATTCCGAACACTGATGCCCGCAACATCCCGCTGCGCGTGCAGCTGAAACAGGGTACTCAGAGCTGGCAGGATGAAGTGCTGATGATCCGCGAAGGCCAATGCTGGGCTGTGGATGACGTGCGCTACCTCGGCGGCAGCGTTCATGCTCCTGCTGGCACGCTGCGTCAGGTGCTTGAGAAGTAAACCCGGTTATCTCATATCCCAATACACCCTAAATAATTCGAGTTGCAGGAAGGCGGCAAGGGAGCTCATCCCCAGGAGCTTACTTTAGTAAGTGACTGGGGTGAGTGAGTGCAGCCAACGCACCTGCAGCTTGAAGAATGACGGGTGAAATGTCTGGCATTCTGTGATGAATACCAACATTTATTCCTCCGCCCCTTCGCCATCGCTATTTTGTGCTAACTTTAAGAGTAAACGCGGTTTATAGTTAAGTTTTAACGCATAAATATTGCATAACTATTCTGTCAACGTTACTATTTGCGGCCTCAACAGCTATTGGTGTCAGATTTCCCGGATGAGTATAAAACTAGAAGGCATTAACTGCTTTTACGGCGCACATCAGGCGCTGTTCGACATAACCCTGGATTGCCCGCAGGGTGAAACGCTGGTGCTGCTTGGCCCTAGCGGCGCGGGAAAAAGTTCGCTGTTACGCGTACTTAACCTGCTGGAAATGCCGCGTTCCGGCGTGCTTTCCATCGCGGGAAATCAATTCAATTTCAGCAAAGCACCGTCCGACAAGGCGATTCGCGATCTGCGCCAGAACGTCGGCATGGTGTTCCAGCAGTACAATCTCTGGCCGCACCTCACCGTGCTGCAAAATCTGATTGAAGCGCCGTGCCGTGTGTTGGGTCTGTCCAAAGACCAGGCGCTGGCCCGTGCCGAAAAACTGCTGGAACGCTTACGCTTAAAACCTTACAGCGATCGCTATCCGCTGCATCTTTCCGGTGGCCAGCAGCAGCGCGTGGCGATTGCCCGTGCGTTGATGATGGAGCCGCAGGTTCTGCTGTTTGATGAACCTACCGCCGCGCTGGATCCGGAAATCACCGCCCAGATTGTCAGCATCATTCGCGAACTGGCACAAACTCAGATTACCCAGGTGATCGTCACCCATGAAGTGGAAGTGGCGCGTAAAACCGCCAGCCGCGTGGTGTATATGGAAAACGGTCATATCGTCGAGCAGGGGAACGCGGAGTGCTTTACCCATCCGCAGACTGAAGCTTTTAAAAACTATCTTTCACACTGATGTTTTCGGGAACAATGACAATGAAAAAACTCGTGATTGCCGCGCTGCTCGCCAGCGTCAGCCTGTCCGCCAGCGCTGCTGAAACTATTCGTTTTGCGATGGAAGCGTCCTACCCTCCGTTTGAATCTATGGATGCCAGCAATAAGATTGTCGGTTTCGACGTGGATCTGGCAAACGCGCTGTGTAAAGAGATCGACGCCACCTGTACCTTCACCAACCAGGCCTTCGACAGCCTGATCCCAAGCCTGAAATTCCGTCGTTTCGACGCGATCATTTCCGGAATGGACATCACGCCTGAGCGTGAAAAGCAGGTGCTGTTCACTCAGCCGTATTATGAAAACTCCGCGCTGTTCGTCGGCCAGAAAGGCAAAATTGCCGATATCGCCGCGCTGAAAGGCAAGAAAGTGGGGATGCAGAACGGCTCCACCCACCAGAAATTCATTACCGACAAGCACCCGGAAATCACCGTTGTGCCTTACGACAGCTACATGAACGCCAAGCTGGATATGCAGAATGGCCGTATTGACGCCGTGTTTGGTGACACCGCCGTGGTAACCGAGTGGCTGAAAGCCGATCCGAAACTGGCCGCTATCGGCGATAAAGTGACGGATAAAGACTACTTCGGTACCGGCCTGGGTATCGCTGTGCGTCAGGGCAACACCGCTCTGCAGCAGCAGCTGAACACCGCGCTGGATAAAGTGAAGAAAGATGGCACTTACCAGACCATCTACAGCAAATGGTTCCAGAAGTAATTCTTGATGAACGAAATGTTTCCATTAGCAAGCGCCGCCGGGATGACCGTCGGCCTTGCCGTTTGTGCACTGGCCATTGGCCTGGTACTGGCGATGATCTTCGCGGTGTGGGAGTCAGCTAAATGGCGCCCCGTCGCGTGGGTCGGCACCGGTCTTGTCACGATTTTGCGCGGATTACCGGAAATTCTGGTGGTCCTGTTTATCTATTTCGGCTCCTCACAGCTGCTGTTAATGCTCTCTGACGGCTTCACGATCAATCTCGGTTTTGCCCATATTCCGGTGCAGATGCAGATTGAAAACTTCGACGTCAGCCCGTTCCTGTGCGGCGTGATTGCGCTGTCGCTGCTCTATTCCGCCTACGCTTCGCAGACTCTGCGCGGCGCGTTGAAGGCAGTACCGGCCGGCCAGTGGGAATCCGGCCAGGCGCTGGGTTTATCGAAAGCCGCCATCTTCTTCCGTCTGGTGATGCCGCAGATGTGGCGTCACGCGCTGCCGGGGCTGGGTAATCAGTGGCTGGTGCTGCTGAAGGATACCGCGCTGGTGTCGCTTATCAGCGTGAACGATCTGATGCTGCAGACCAAAAGTATTGCTACCCGCACCCAGGAGCCCTTCACCTGGTACATTGTGGCGGCGGCGATCTATCTGGTGATCACCCTGCTCAGCCAGTACATCCTCAAACGCATTGACCTGCGCGCGACTCGCTTTGAACGGAGACCAGGCTGATGCTTGAGTATTTACCCGAACTGCTGAAGGGGCTGCACACCAGCCTGACGCTGACGGTCGCGTCAATCGTGGTGGCGCTGATCCTGTCGCTGATTTTCACCATCATCCTGACGCTAAAAACGCCTGTGCTGGTGTGGATCGTGCGTGCATATATCACGCTGTTTACCGGCACGCCGCTGCTGGTGCAGATCTTCCTGATTTACTACGGCCCGGGCCAGTTCCCGCAGCTGCAGAACTATCCGGTTATCTGGCACCTGCTTTCCGAACCCTGGCTGTGCGCGATGATTGCGCTGTCGCTGAACAGCGCAGCGTATACCACGCAGCTGTTCTATGGTGCTATCCGTGCCATCCCGGAAGGTCAGTGGCAGTCCTGCGGCGCGCTGGGGATGAGCAAGAAGGATACGTTGGCCATCCTGCTGCCGTATGCGTTTAAACGCGCCCTCTCCTCCTACTCCAACGAAGTGGTACTGGTGTTCAAAAGTACGTCGCTGGCCTATACCATCACGCTGATGGAAGTGATGGGTCACGGGCAGCTGCTGTACGGACGTACCTACGACGTGATGGTGTTTGGTGCCGCAGGCGTAGTGTACCTGGTGGTCAACGGCCTGCTGACGCTGCTGATGCGTCTGATTGAACGCAAAGCACTGGCATTCGAACGCCGTAACTAGAATTGCATAACCCTGCTGTTAAAAAGCGGATAGCTCATTGAGCATCCGCTTTTTTCTTACCCATCAAATGATAATTAATCATTTTTATTGAATATAAATTCATTTAGTGGCAAGGTAATTCCCATGCCTCAGACACGGCACAACATCACAAGATTGACCGACGGGAGCTTTACCATGAAAAAAATGATTCTGGCCGCTGTACTGGCGACTTTTGCTACTGGTGCCATGGCCGCAGAGAAAATCAGCTTTGGCGTGTCTGCCACCTATCCCCCTTTTGAATCACTGGATGCCAGCAACCAGATTGTCGGCTTCGATATCGACCTGGCAAAAGCGCTGTGCAAACAAATGCAGGCTGACTGTACCTTTACCAACCATGCGTTTGACAGCCTGATCCCATCGTTGAAATTCAAAAAATATGATGCGGTCATTTCCGGTATGGATATCACGCCAGAGCGCAGCAAACAGGTGACGTTTACCGCTCCGTACTACGCTAACTCGGCGATGGTGATTGCGAAGAAAGGCGAGTTCAAATCCTTCGACGATTTGAAAGGCAAACGCATCGGGATGGAAAACGGCACCACCCATCAGAAGTATTTGCAGGATAAGCATCCGGAAGTGAAAACCGTCGCCTATGACAGCTACCAGAACGCAATCATCGACCTGAAAAATGGCCGCATCGATGGCGTGTTCGGCGACACCGCGGTAGTGAACGAATGGCTGAAGACCAACCCGCAGCTGGGCGTCGCGACGCCGAAAGTGACCGACCCGCAGTACTTCGGCACCGGCCTTGGTATCGCCGTTCGTCCGGATAACAAAGCGCTGCTGGAAAAACTGAACGGTGCTCTGAAGGCGATAAAATCCGACGGTACCTACCAGAAAATCAGCGAGCAGTGGTTCCCTCAGTAATGCTCGTTATTGCCCGGAGGCGCTTTGCTTACCGGGCTTATAGCCCACAGAACTACAGTTAAAGCGGCACAAAAAATCTGAAGCAAGCGCCGGTGGCGGCATCGACCAGACGAATGCCGCCGCCGTGCAGTTCAAGCATCCGGCGCACGATCAGCAATCCCAGGCCGCCGCGGTTTTCCCTGGCGCTTTGTGAACTCAATGCAGACGGTCTCTGGAACAATTGTTCACGCAGTTCACGCTCGATGCCCGGTCCGCTGTCGGCGACTTCCACCTGCAGCTGTCCCTCTTCCTGCCAGACCCGCAGCGCAATAGTGCCGCCCTGTGGCGTATGGCGGATGGCGTTATCCAGCAGATTGGTCACCACTCGTTCGATCATCGACACATCGGCATTCAGCAGCGGCAGCGAGCGCGGCATATCCACTTTCAGCTGCAACTGACGAGTGGCAATCGCCAGGTCAAACTTCTGCGCCACGTCCTGAATCAGCTCGCCAATCGCAAAACGCTCCAGCTGCGGCTTTATCCCACCGTGCTCCAGCTTCGCCAGCTCAAAAAGCTGCTGTGAGAGATGGCGAACTTTGTGTCCCTGGCGCAGCGCGATGGCCAGGTACTGGCGATTGTCCTCAGGCGACAGCGTATCCGCCTTCATCGACAACGTTTCCAGATAGCCCAGCAATGACGTCAGCGGCGTACGCAAATCGTGAGAGATGTTGGCGATAAATTCACGACGCTGCCGGTCGCTGTCGGAAAGCTGATCCCACTGACTGGTGATTTTGCGTGCCAGCTCGATAAACGTATTGCGCAGCATCGCCACTTCATTGGCCGGTTGGCTTTCAAGCGGCTGCTGTGCCAGCTGTTTAATACCGCTGATGCTGTCCTGATCCAGACCACGCACCTCTGAAGTCAGCTTTTTCACCGGTCGAGTGACCCAGTACCAGACCGCCATCCCCGCCAGCCCGCCAAACAGCGCCACCAGCAGCAGAGACCAGCCCAGCGTACTCCACAGCGTTTTCTGCCAGGCACTGTCGGCCAGGACGTTGAGATCTTCGCCCTGCAAAATAATGTACAGATAACAGTGCAGTTCACCGTTTAGCCTGACCGGCGCCACGCTGAAGACTTTTTGTTTATCGAGGCTTCGCGGGTCATCACCGTAAATGGGCCACGCCGCACCGCTGAGGAAAGTTTGCAGCGGCGTAATATCAATACTCTGCCGCTTGAGATGGCCCGCCGGTGCGGCATCGGCCAGCAGTTGCCCATCGGGTGAAACCAGATACAGTTCGACGCTGGGATTAAGCGTCATTAAGCGATCGAATAGCGTTTTGAGCGTCTGCCGGTTCACTTTACCCTGATCGTCCAGCAGCGGTTCACTGCTGACAATCTGCTGCGCCAGCCCGGCCGAGAGCCGCTGCACCATCGCATTACCGTACTGCGAGCTGCTGTAAAGCTGCACGCTGCACGCCGCCACGGCGCAGAGCAACAGGATAGCGGTAAACACCAGCGTCAGATGCTGGCTGAGACTCAGGCGGCGGATCATGGTAACGACTCCGGTTTACTGGCGGCGAACTTGTAGCCTTTTCCCCAGACGGTGAGGATGATTTCCGGCTCGGCAGGATCGTGTTCAATTTTGATCCGCAGCCGGTTGATATGGGTGTTGACGGTATGCTCGTAGCCTTCGTGCTGATAGCCCCATACCTGATCCAGCAGCGATAGCCGGGAAAACACTTCGCCCGGATGGCGGGCAAACCAGTACAGCAAATCGAATTCACGCGGCGTCAGCTCTACTTGCTCTCCACGCAGGCGGACTTCACGCGCCAGCGGATCGATATCCAGCCCGTGGCAGGAAATGGAGCCAGCCTCCATGCGAATGTTGTTGCCCATCGCCTCCTGGCGGCGAAACAGCGCTTTGACACGGGCAATCAGCTCCAGCACCGAGAAAGGTTTCGGCAGATAGTCATCCGCGCCCATCTCCAGCCCGAGTACGCGATGCGTTTCACTGGTGCGTGCGCTGATAATGATCACCGGCAGGTAGCGGGTCATCTGGCGGATGCGACGGCAGATCTCAAGACCGTCAACGCCGGGCAGCATCAGATCGAGGATCACCGCATCCCAGACGCCTTTTTCAAGCTGCACCAGCGCCTGCGCCCCGTCCGCCTCATGGACAATCTGATAGCCCTCATCCTGCAGGTTCAGCCGCAGCAGGGTCGCAATATCCCGATCGTCTTCTACCAGCAGTATTTTCTTTGCGCTATTCATGGCGATTTCCTGACACTCTTTTGTACAAGCTTACCCCAGGCGAGCGCCGCGAGTTATCACATTTTATTTAAACTTCCGTGAGGATGTGGTGACCATAAACGGTCCATGCTGCTGACATGTCATTCACGGAGAGTCAGCCATGTCCTCATCGCATCCCAAAAAGATCCATCCGCTGTGGTTACGCTGCTGTCACTGGGTCAATGCGATCGCCATTGCCGGGATGATGTTCAGCGGCTGGCGGATTTACAACGCTTCCCCGCTGTTCGATTTCTCCTTCCCGGCAGCCATCACCCTCGGCGGCTGGCTGGGCGGCGCGCTGCAGTGGCACTTCGCGATGATGTGGGTATTGGTCATTAACGGCGCGGTGTATCTAACGCTGGGTATTGCCTCCGGGCGATTTCGCCGCAAATTCTTCCCTCTTTCACCGCGTGAGCTGCGCGATGACTTGCTTCAGGCGCTGCGCGGCAAGCTTCAGCATGCCGACCTCAGCCACTACAACGCGGTACAAAAGCTGGCCTATCTGGGCGCGATTTTTCTGGGTATCGGGCTGGTGCTTTCGGGACTGGTACTGTGGAAATCCGTTCAGTTTCCCCTGCTGCGTGAGCTGCTCGGTGGCTATGAAGCCGCGCGCTATATCCATTTTTTCTGCATGAGCGGCATGGCGCTGTTTGTGGTGATTCATTTGCTGATGGTGCTGCTGGTGCCCCGCACTTTGCTCGCCATGCTGCGCGGTCGTTAAGGAGAACAAGATGAAAAAGCCGACTTTTCTTTCTGAAAGCGACGGGCGGGATTTGGTCAGGGATGCAGAAAAACTGCTCAGCCCGGAGCGACGTCGACTGCTGCGCCAGGGGCTGACGCTCGGCGGGATCATGATGCTCACCGGCTGTGACATCAGCGATAACGAAAGCGTAGAGACGGCGCTGTCCCGCATGTCCCGCTTTAACGACCGGGTGCAGGGATTTCTCTTCAGCCACCGCAATCTTGCTCCCGAGTACCGGGAAGCTGATATCACCCGCCCTTTCCCGTTTAACGCCTTCTATGGCATGGAAGATATTCCGCAGGTTGACGGTCGTGACTATCAGCTGGAAATCCGTGGGCTGGTGCGTGACACCAAACGCTGGACGCTGCCGGAGCTTTATCACATGCAGCAGGTCAGCCAGATTACCCGCCACATTTGCGTTGAAGGCTGGAGCGCCATTGGCCGCTGGGGCGGCGTGCCGTTCCATCAGTTTTTACAACTGATTGGCGCAGACACCCGCGCAAAATACGTCAGTTTTCGCTGCGCGGACGATTACTACACCAGCATTGATATGGCCACCGCGTTACATCCGCAGACGCTGCTGGCCCTGACCTGGGATAACCGCATTCTGCCTCCGGAGTACGGTTATCCGATGAAAATTCGTATCCCAACCAAGCTGGGCTACAAAAACCCGAAGCACGTTTTATCCATTGAAATCACCAATCGCTTCCCGGGCGGTTACTGGGAAGACCAGGGCTACAACTGGTTTGGTGGAAGCTAACAACACGACACAACCCCAATGACGAGGAAATACCATGAAAAAGATGATGATCGCTGCCGCTGCTCTTTCTGCTCTGCTGATGGCTAACGTTCAGGCTGCGGATAACATGAGCAAAGATTCGATGGCTAAAGACAATATGGCGATGTCCCACGACGGGATGGCGAAAGACGGCATGGCCAAATCGCACGACAAAATGTGCAAAGACGGTATGTGTAAGGATGGGATGAGCAAAGACGCGATGAAGAAAGACAACATGGGCAAGATGGACAACATGTCGAAAGACGGGATGAAAAAGGACTCGATGAGCCACTAAGCTCAATATGCCCGGTGGCGCTTCGCTTACCGGACCTACGAGCCCGGTAGGTCTGATAAGCGAAGCGCCATCAGGCAAAGCATTTAATTCCGCACTAACAACGTCAGCACTTCGTAATGCGCCGTATGCGGGAACATATCGAAAAGTTGTACGCGCACAACCCGGTAATCCGGCAGATGAGCGATGTCCTTCGCCATCGTCTGCGCATTGCAGCTGGAATAGATAATGAATTTCGGCGCCATCTCACTCAGATAATCACACAATGCTTTGCCAATCCCACGACGCGGCGGATTGACCAGCACCAGCTCCGGCACAGCGCCCTGAGCGGTGGCAAACTTCGTGGAATCCAGTGCCTGAAAGTGCAAGTTCTGTAATCCCAGCTCCGCCGCCGACTGTTTCGCACAGGCGATCGCCTCTGCGGAAATCTCAATCCCGGTCAGCTGCATTTCCGGCGTGGCGCAGTGCAGACCAAAGCCGCCGACACCGCAGAACAGATCCCACATATGTGAAACAGGGAGCTGGCGCACCCAGTCGCGAGCAGTGGCATACAGCTTGCTGGCGACCGTCGGGTTAGTCTGGAAGAAACTTTGCGGGCGGATCCACAGCGGCACGCCGTTAAAGCGTTCCGGCAGCGCCTGCTGGTCAGTCAGGAAAATTTCCTGCTCCCCTTCCATGATTGCCATATGCACCGGCTGAATATTCACGGAAATTACTTTCAGCAGCGGCAGCTGCGCCTGTAGCCACGGCAGCGCCGCACGCAGTTGCTCAAGTTTGCTGTCCGAGCGCAGGACAAAACGCAGCATCATCCCGCCATCCTGCTGGCTTTCCGTCAGCAGCAGATATTTCAGCTCGCCGCGTTTACGCGCAACGTTGTAGGGAGTCAGGCCAGCGCGAGCGATAAAAGGCTTAAGGGCCGCAAAGACCGGGGCAAAAGAGGCTGGATACAGCGGGCAATCGCACAAATCTTCCGGCGTACCGTCGCGATGCAGCATTCCCAGCAGCGGTTTTTCCACGCTGCCGCTAACCACCATTTTGGCTTTATTGCGAAACCCTTGCTCCGGGCCGCTGACCGGCGCGCACCACTCTTCCACTGCGGCGGCGGCCAGCAGCTGCTGAAGATCCGCCATTTTGGCGTTCAGTTGAGCGGATACCGGCTGTTCGAGCCACTGACAGGAGCGACAACGCCCGGCATCATAAAGTGCGCACTGCATAATTTACCCTTAGACTTTTTGAGGGCCGGGATTGTAGCACCGTTATTGCAGACGGAAAAACCGTCGGCTGGCGGCAGGCACGAAAAGCAGCAGCAGGACCAGCAGATCGGGCAATTTCTGCATCATTAATGAGCGGAAAATTTCCCGCTTCGACTCGCCGGCAATGCTGAACAGCTCAGGATAACCATAGCCCAGCGACGCCGCCCACAGGTAGCCGGTAGCGATAATCTGCGTGAACAGATACAGCCAGCGCGCCCAGTTTCGCCCCTTCACCAGTGAAAAAGCACACCAGATTTCGACAAACACCATCAGCAGGCTGGCGAGAAAAATCAGCGTCAGCGTCCAGGTCTGCACGCTGCGATGAACAAACTCCTCCAACCCATTCAGGCCAAGAAGGTTAAAAATCATCAGCAGATCGAGAGCGCGAATTAAAATAATGGCGAGCGCCGCCACCTGCACCAGCGCAGGGACGTTGAGACTGGCATGAGAAAGTCGGGATTTCGAAAAAAGTCGCAATTGTGGTCTTCCATGAAAGCGCCTCCTCCGGCAACCGAAGGAGGCGATGACACAACTGTGAAGATTTTATGCGGTTCAGCCGCGTCTTGCACGCTGGATATCGCGTACTCGCTGCTTTTCAGATCTTGCCATCAGTAGCCAGGCGATTAAACCCACAATCCCGACCACGCCGAGGATCAGCGTTGCCAGGGCGTTGATTTCCGGGTTAACCCCCATGCGCACGCTGGAGAACACCAGCATTGGCAGAGTGGTCGCGCCCGGCCCCGACACAAAGCTCGCAATCACCAGGTCGTCGAGCGACAGGGTAAACGCCAGCAGCCAGCCGGAGATAATCGCTGGCATAATCATCGGCAGAGTGATGATGAAGAACACCTTCAGCGGCGTGGCACCCAGATCCATCGCCGCTTCTTCAATCGACCTGTCCAGTTCACGCATACGGGCAGAAATCACGACCGCCACGTACGCGGTACAGAACGTAACGTGCGCAAGCCAGATGGTGAACATCCCACGGTCGGATGGCCATCCTGTGGCGTGTCCAAGGGCGACAAACAGCAGCAACAGCGCCAGCCCGGTGATCACGTCCGGCATAACCAGCGGAGCGGTGATCATGAACGCAAACCCGTTAGAACCACGGAAGCGCCCAAAGCGCACCAGCACCACTGAAGCCAGCGTACCGAGGATCACCGCCATCGTAGCCGCACAGGCGGCAATCGTCAGGCTGAGGCCCACGGCGCTCATCATCGCGTCGTCATGGAACAGCTCGCCGTACCAGCGCGTTGACCAGCCCGCCCACACCGTCACCAGCTTCGAGCTGTTGAACGAGTAGATGACCAGCATCAGCATCGGCGCGTACAGGAAGGTAAATCCAAGCACCAGAATCAAAATGCGCCACGGAGAGCGAACTACCGGTAAATTGTTCATCCGTGTTCCCCCATCTGTTTCTGCTGATGCTTGTGGAACCACATGATCGGCACGATCAGCAGCAGCAGCATCACAATCGCCACCGCCGAAGCTACCGGCCAGTCGCGGTTATTGAAGAACTCCTGCCACAGCACGCGTCCAATCATGATGGTGTCCGGGCCGCCCAGCAGTTCCGGGATCACGAACTCACCCACCGCCGGGATAAATACCAGCATCGACCCGGCAATAATCCCGCCTTTGGTCAGCGGCACAATCACGCTGAAGAATGTTTTCAGCGGCCTGGCCCCCAGGTCCAACGACGCTTCCACCAGCGAATAGTCGATACGGGCCAGCGCGGTATAGATCGGCAGCACCATAAACGGCAGATAGGCGTACACAATCCCAATGTACACCGCCAAGTTGGTGTGCAGGATCTCCAGCGGCTGATGAATAATCCCGGTCCACATCAGGAAGTTATTCAGAATACCGTTGCTTTTGAGGATCCCCATCCACGCATAAACGCGGATCAGGAATGAGGTCCACGACGGCAGGATCACCAGCAGCAGCAAAATGTTGCGCGTTGACGGCTTGCTGTGCGCCACTGCCCAGGCCAGCGGATAGCCCAGCAGCAGACAAAGCACAGTTGAGATCGCCGCCACCTGCAACGACTGCAGATACGCCTCAACGTAGAGCGGATCGTCGGTCAGCGACAGGAAATTGCCGATATTGAGGGTTAAAGTGATTTGATCGTCCGCCCACTCCCACAAATCGGTGTAAGGCGGGATCGCCCGCGCCATATCGGCAAGGCTGATTTTGAAGACGATCAGGAACGGCAGCAGAAATAGCAGGATCAGCCACAGATACGGCAGGGCAATCACCAGCTTACGGCCATGTTTCATCTGCATTCGCGCCAGCCAGGCCGCGAAGCCTCCCGGTTGTTTCACCGGAACGGATGGTTCTGAGACACTCATCGCGCGCCCTCCCCCTACACCGTCAGGACCACACAGCTGTCAGCATCCCAGCACAAACGCACCTCGTCACCCCAGGTCGGCAGACCTTTGCGGTAACGGTGTTCGTTTTGCAGCTGCGCGCTGATCATCTGGCCGCTTTTCAGGCGGACGTGGTAAATCGACAGATCGCCGAGATAGGCAATGTGCACCACTTCACCGACGGCAAAGTTGTAGCCATCGGCAGGCGGATCTTCACAGAGCATGATTTTTTCCGGGCGCAGCGCAACGTAAACCGGCACGTTATCGACCACGGAATTGTCCACATCGACCTTCAGCGGATGCACCAGCCCCGGTGAGTCAATCACCAGGCCATCATCCTGACGCTCTTTCAGCAGTCCTTCGAACACGTTCACCGAGCCGATAAACTCCGCGCTGTAGCGAGTCGTTGGATGTTCGTAAATCTCTTCCGGTTCACCAATCTGCACAAACTTACCGCGGTTCATGATCGCGATACGTCCGGCCATGGTCATCGCTTCTTCCTGATCGTGGGTCACCATCACGCAGGTCACGCCAACGCGTTCAAGAATATCGACCACTTCCAGCTGCATGCGGTCACGCAGTTTTTTATCCAGCGCGCCCATTGGCTCATCCAGCAGCAGCAGTTTCGGCCGCTTCGCCAGGCTGCGTGCCAGCGCCACGCGCTGACGCTGACCGCCCGAAAGCTGGTGCGGCTTGCGTTTGGCAAACTCCTGCATGTGCACAATGCCCAGCATCTCTTTCACACGGGCTTCAATTTCCGCTTTCGGCAGTTTGTCCTGCTTAAGGCCGAAAGCGATATTTTGCTCAACGGTCATGTGCGGGAACAGGGCATAGGACTGGAACATCATATTGATAGGACGCTGATAGGGCGGAACCTGCGACAGGTCCACGCCATCCAGCACAATCTGCCCGTGGGTAGGTGCTTCAAACCCGGCGAGCATTCGCAGCAGGGTTGATTTCCCGCAGCCTGATGCGCCGAGCAGGGCAAAAATTTCGCCTTTATAAATGGTGAGGCTGACGTCATCTACGGCGTGCTGGCCGTCGAAGGATTTGGTCAGATTGCGGATTTCCAGCAGCGGGGTCAGCGCCTTGCGGGTTTTCGCCTGTTGGCGTGGGATTGCGTCGGTCACGATGGTGCTCTCCGGCAAAATCAAACATTTGCATGGTCCGGTGCCATACAAAGAACTTCACAGTGCAGATGCCCCTTTTCAGTGCGCATCTGCCAGACGGCTTTTTGTTAGTCCGGCCTGAATTCGGCATTGATTGCCCGGCGGCGTCGAGCCTGCCGGGCATAATGTCTTATTTACCTGTCTTAACCGTGGTCCATGAACGGGTGATCACGCGGTCAATTTTTGGCGATAACACATTTTGCGTGAACAGCTTGGCGCGCACGTCAGCAGGTGGATAAATACCTGGGTTATCGCGCACTTCAGGGTTCAGTAACGGCGTAGCTTCTTTGTTGGCATTGGCGTAATACACGTGATTACTGATATTCGCCACCACGTCAGGCCGCATCAGGTAGTTCAGGAACTGATAGGCTTCATCGGTATTTTTCGCATCTTTAGGAATAGCGAACATATCGAAGTACACCATCGCCCCTTCTTTCGGAATGGTGTAGGCAATGTTTACGCCATTTTTGGCTTCTTTCGCGCGGTTTGCCGCCTGCAGAATATCGCCAGACCAGCCAATCGCTACGCAGATATCGCCGTTGGCCAAATCGTTAATGTATTGAGAAGAATGGAAATAGCGGATAGACGGACGCAGCTTCATCAGCAGGTCGTTGGCCGCCCCGGTGTAATCTTTCGGGTCTGAGCTGTTAGGATCTTTGCCAAGATAGTGCAGCACGGCAGCATAAACTTCGCTTGGTGCATCGAGGAAAGAAACGCCGCAGCTTTTCAGTTTCTCGAGGTTTTCAGGCTTGAAGATCAGATCCCAGCTGTTCACCGGCGCATCTTTGCCCAGCGCGGCTTTCACTTTATCGACGTTATAGCCAATGCCGGTGGTAACCATCATGTACGGAATACCGTACTTATTATCGTGATCGTTTTGTGCCACCAGCTTGAGCATTTCTGGATCGAGGTTTTTGTAGTTCGGCAGCTTACTCTTATCGATTGGCTGGAAAATTCCCGCCTGCGACTGACGCTCGAGGAACTGCGACGACGGCACGACCAGGTCATAACCGGTGCTTCCCGCCATCAGCTTGCCTTCAAGCACTTCATTGGAATCAAACACGTCGTACACGACTTTAATACCGGTCTCTTTGGTAAAATTAGCCAGCGTGTCCGGAGCGATGTAATCAGACCAGTTATAAATATGCAGCGTTTTTTGTTCAGCGGCGAGCGCACCTGCGGAGACTGCCATCAGCGCACCCGTAACCAGACCCGTCAACCATTTCTTACTTAAGGCGGTCATATCTGTTTCCTTCTCAACGTCCGTTAACATTCGGACCAAAATATACGCATCTCGATGCATGCAAAATTCATGCATATTTTGTCAGTCTGCAAAGAAAAGGAGAGCAACCCTCTCCCGGCAGGCATTGCTCGCTGCTCATCAGAATAATGCACGACACCTCATCTGAATGAGGTGTTTCACGCGCTATTGCGTGAGCTTCGCAAGAATAACCTTAGCCCGGCTTCGTCGCTATAGCTCGGATAAAAAGCGCCTTTTATCAATTTTTTATGCAGGATCACTTTCTGCTGCAAGCGCAAAATGAGTTTTGAGTGGTGAATAATTCTTTAACAGAAGGTTAAATGCAGAAGATTCAGGAAGGGGTACGCAGCCGCGCTGGTGGCGACTGCGTTATTTCGCGTTGGGATCAGTGCAGAAAATGGAACTGGGTTGTTTCTTCTGTGGCTTGCTCTTCTTCATCGCCTTTAAACAGCAATTGATGAGAAGCCGCCTCAAGAACCACCATCGACACCTGCTCTTCGCTCTGGCGGAAGAACCATTCGAACTGTTCGAAGGTGACACCGACGTTAACCGACAGCGACTGACAGACCACCAGCTTTGGCAGATTATCGTCCTGGATATCGAGGAACGCTTTGACCGTCAACGAGCTGGCGTTGATGGAAGAGAGATCGGAGGCCAGCGGCAGCAGCGCCGAAGGCTTCACTTCTGCCAGCGCAGAGAACAACACCACGTTATCCAGCAGATCGAGTTTGGCATCGAAAATGCCGTCAAAATTCTGCATATGCGGTAAATGAAGCGCCTGACAGGTATCACACTCATAGAAGCTGATGCCCATTTCGTCGAGCCATTGACGCAGCGTATCCAGACCCGGAACGACGAGTGAATCCATAAACAGTGAAACCTCTTGCTGTGAAATTAACGCGTAACCTTAGTGGAAGCGGTAACAGGTTACGCAAAAACCCGTTCAGATGCTATGAAACGGGTGAAATTCTGAACTAGCCACCGGTTTTCAGACAAAAACCCGGATGGGCGTGGCGTTCGACCCAGGCGATCATTTTCCCGGCGATATCGATGCCGGTGGTTTTTTCGATCCCTTCCAGCCCCGGCGAAGCGTTAACTTCCATCACCAGCGGTCCGCGGTTTGCCCGCAGAATATCGACGCCAGCGACGTCCAGCCCCAGGGTCTGTGCTGCTTTAATGGCGATTTCGCGCTCTAACGGCGTGATGTCCGCCACCTTTGCTACGCCGCCGCGGTGCAGATTCGAGCGAAAATCGCCCTCTTTCGCCCGTCGCTCAATGGCGGCCACCACTTCATCGCCCACTACCAGACAGCGGATATCGCAACCTTTCGCTTCCTGAATGTATTCCTGCACCAGGATATGCGCATTCAGCCCGCGAAAAGCATCAATCACGCTTTCAGCCGCCTGACGCGTTTCCGCCAGCACCACGCCAATGCCCTGGGTGCCTTCCACCAGCTTGACCACCAGCGGCGCGCCGCCGACCATACCAATTAAATCGCTGGTATCGTCCGGGGAATGCGCAATGCCGGTGACAGGAAGATCGATGCCCTGACGCGCCAGCAGCTGCAGCGAGCGCAGCTTGTCGCGGGCACGGGTGATAGCCACGGATTCGTTCAGCGGATAGCTGCCCAGCATTTCAAACTGACGCAGCGCCGCCGTTCCGTAAAAGGTGATCGCAGAACCGATACGCGGGATCACCGCGTCGTAATGAGGAAGCTGGCGGCCTTTATAGTGAATCGACGACGCCGCCGGACTGATGTTCATATAGCATGAGAGCGGGTCGAGAATATCGACCTGATGGCCGCGCTTCGACGCGGCTTCACGCAGACGTTTACAGGACCAGAGCATTCCGTCCCGGGATAAAATGGCAATCTTCACCCTGCACCTCACTGTGATGACCTGAAAAAAGCGAGCCCATCATACAGGGCGCTTTTACTATCGAACAGCCCAGCCCTGCTTATGCAGATAGTCCAGAATGAATGGACGATTCTCTTTAACGATAGTGCGGCGAATATGGTCGCTCCAGGTATCGGTACGAGTATTGCTGCCGCGGGAGAGATAGTATTCGGCAATTTCTGCGTCATAGCGCGCCAGCTCGTCCTTATCGACAGGCTGATAGTGATTTTCGTGCACCACAATACTGGCCGGCAGGCGCGGCTTCACGCCAGGATCGTCCGCAGGCCAGCCAAGGCACAGACCAAACAGCGGCAGCACGTGCTGCGGCAGGTTCAGCAGTTCCGTTACCGCTTCGATGCTGTTACGTATCCCGCCGATGTACACCCCGCCAAGCCCCAACGATTCCGCCGCAACCATCGCGTTTTGCCCCATCATCGCGGTATCGACTACCCCGAGCAGCAGCTGTTCTGCGCGGCCAAGGTGGGCGTCCGGGCATATCTGCAAATGACGATTGAAGTCCGCGCAGAACACCCAAAACTCTGCCGCCTGCGCCACATGCTGCTGTCCGCCGGTCAGAGTGACTAATTGCTCACGCATTGCCGGGTCGGTAATGCGAATAATTGAGCTGCACTGTAAAAAACTGGAGGTGGAGGCCGCCTGAGCGCCTGCAATAATAGCTTCGCGCTGCGCCTGAGTGATGGGCTCACCGGTAAAATGGCGAATGGAGCGGTGGTTCAAAAGGGTGTCAATGGTCGGCGTCATCTCGTTTATCCGGATCTGGAGAAGAGGGTTTATCGTTACGTTGCATCAGCTGCGGAGCCAGGCTCTGGGCCATTCCACGGACCAGCGCGACGGCGGCAGGGATCATCAATATCACGCCTGCAAAAATCATGATCGCGCCAGCCGTTGGACCGGCTAACAAGCCAGGCAACGTCACGTACTGTTTCAACGAGAGCCATGCCAGCACCAGAAGCCCCATGCCAAGAGCTTCCAGGATTAGCACGCTTTTCGGGAGAGCGCCAAATGAGCGCATAGTGATTCTCCTGGGGACGAGTATACCGACGAGGATAGCAAGGGTTGTTAGCCAAACATAGCGTAACGGCCGGGGAACAAATCACAACGAAAGGCAGAACCTTCTTTCGTCAACGCGATTCAACGGGCATGATAGGCCCCATTCGCCGTCAGGCTTAGATTCAGGAGAGAACACATGTTTACTGTTATTTTTGGTCGTCCGGGCTGCCCATACTGCGTACGTGCAAAAGAGCTGGCGGAAAAACTGACCAACGAACGCGACGATTTCAACTTCCGCTACGTCGATATTCACGCTGAAGGCATCAGCAAAGCCGATCTGGAAAAAACCGTGGGTAAACCGGTTGAAACCGTACCGCAGATCTTCGTTGACCAGACTCACATCGGCGGCTTTACCGATTTTGAAGCCTGGGCTAAAGAAAACCTCGGCCTGTACGCCTGATTTCCAACGCGGGTGCTAATCGCGCCCGCGTTTTGCTTCAATCAGCATACTGATAAACAGGAAGCACAGCGCTCCCAGCGCGCACCAAAACACCGCACTGAACAACCATGCCACCTCCTGCCACAGCGAACGCTCGGAAAACACCCACACTCGCATCACCACCAGACAGACAGGTGTCGCCAGAATGGCACCGACTAAGGGCAAAAATACGCGCTGATTAGCTGAAAAAAAGCTGGCGACGGCACCGGGGATCGCGAAAAACAGCAACCCGAGTTCAGGATGCCCTGACGCACGAAAGGCCCCTCTTACATTCAGTAACAGATAAAGGCACACCACAATAAAGAGGACAAAACAGCAGATAACACCCGCCCAACCCCGTTCAGATCTCAAAATTCCTCCTGATTCTCTCTATCGAACTTCAACTACGCCCAGTCAGATAAAGTTTTCGGCAATCCATGCCGTAAAGCACCTGCGCAAGTACAAACGATTGTTACTAGCCGCCGCAATCAGGAACGATTAAACTAGCGGCCTTAATTTGATGGCTTTCTGTGGACCGGTCTTAATAAGATTTCTCTACTGGTCCGGAAAAACCTTAGCCCAAATAGCCATCCCTTTCAACAACTTACTAGTAAACAAGAAGTTAGCTTCCGTGAATATAAACGTCGCAGACTTGTTAAATGGGAATTACATCCTGTTATTATTCGTAGTACTGGCGCTCGGCCTGTGTTTAGGCAAATTGCGGCTAGGATCTATCCAACTCGGTAATTCCATTGGCGTTTTAGTGGTTTCACTCCTATTAGGCCAGCAGCATTTCAGTATTAACACTGATGCCCTGAATTTAGGGTTTATGCTGTTTATTTTCTGCGTCGGCGTCGAAGCGGGACCCAACTTTTTTTCCATCTTTTTTCGCGATGGCAAGAATTATCTAATGCTGGCGCTGGTGATGGTCGGCTCGGCGATGGTCATGGCGTTAGGTCTGGGCAAACTGTTCGGTTGGGATATCGGCCTCACCGCCGGGATGCTGGCCGGAGCCATGACCTCCACCCCGGTTCTGGTTGGCGCAGGCGATACGCTCCGCCATTCAGGTATGAGCGGCAATGAGCTGGCTTCGGCTCTGGACCATCTGAG
The DNA here is from genome assembly GCA_014156375.1 of Enterobacteriaceae bacterium 89. Classification (GTDB taxonomy): domain Bacteria; phylum Pseudomonadota; class Gammaproteobacteria; order Enterobacterales; family Enterobacteriaceae; genus Scandinavium. Next base: position 651,609 of record RQJH01000002.1, read on the forward strand.
TCTGGGTTACGCCCTCACCTATCTGATTGGTCTGGTGAGCCTGATCCTTGGCGCGCGCTATATGCCAAAACTTCAGCATCAGGATTTGCAGACCAGCGCCCAGCAAATTGCCCGTGAGCGTGGTCTGGATACCGATTCCAATCGCAAAGTCTATCTTCCGGTGATCCGCGCCTATCGCGTCGGCCCGGAGCTGGTAGCCTGGACCGACGGCAAAAACCTGCGCGAGCTGGGGATTTATCGCCAGACGGGTTGCTACATCGAGCGTATCCGTCGCAACGGCATTCTGGCGAACCCGGACGGCGATGCCGTGCTGCAAATGGGCGATGAGATCGCCCTCGTCGGCTACCCGGATGCCCATGCGCGTCTCGATCCAAGCTTCCGTAACGGTAAAGAAGTGTTCGACCGTGACCTGCTGGACATGCGTATCGTCACTGAAGAAGTGGTGGTGAAGAATCACAATGTCGTCGGCCGCCGTCTGGCGCAGGTAAAACTGACCGACCACGGCTGCTTCCTTAACCGCGTGATCCGCAGCCAGATTGAAATGCCTATCGACGACAACATCGTACTTAATAAAGGCGATGTGCTGCAGGTCAGCGGCGACGCGCGCCGTGTCAAAACCATTGCCGATCGCATTGGCTTTATCTCGATCCACAGCCAGGTCACCGACCTGCTGGCCTTCTGCGCCTTCTTTATCGTTGGCTTGATGATCGGCATGATCACCTTCCAGTTCAGCTCCTTCAGCTTCGCTATCGGTAACGCTGCAGGCCTGCTGTTCGCCGGGATCATGCTCGGCTTCCTGCGTGCCAACCACCCGACGTTCGGCTACATCCCACAGGGCGCGCTGAACATGGTGAAAGAGTTCGGCCTGATGGTCTTTATGGCGGGCGTGGGCTTAAGCGCAGGCAGCGGTATTGGACACGGTTTGGGAGCCGTTGGCGGGCAGATGCTGGCGGCAGGACTTATCGTCAGCCTGGTGCCAGTAGTGATTTGTTTCCTGTTCGGTGCCTATGTTTTACGTATGAACCGCGCGATGCTATTCGGCGCGATGATGGGAGCCCGAACCTGTGCCCCAGCGATGGAAATTATCAGCGACACCGCACGCAGTAACATTCCGGCGCTGGGCTATGCGGGCACCTACGCGATTGCTAACGTCTTGTTAACATTAGCGGGGACGCTGATCATCGTCATCTGGCCAGGCCTCGGATAAATCTGAAGAAAGCAACCGGCAGAAAAAAAATGTGTGACGTGCAGAACTTTTCTTCAGGCTGTCAGTCATAAGTAATGCCACTGCTTTTCTTTGATGTCCCCATTTTGTGGAGCCCATCAACCCCGCCATCTTTGGTTCAAGGTTGATGGGTTTTTTGTTGCCTGAATTTTACACCCTTCTTAATCAAGTACTTAAAGCACTCTCTTTTGCTGCATGGCGGCAGCGCAAAAACCTGATGTCCTCCCTGAAGTTCCCTTCCTAAATCTTTTTCGCTCTCTCTATCTCTGAAAATCATCGATTCCCGGCCTCAAACGAATAAAATCGAGAAAACTGTTAGCAAGGAATGCCGCATGTTCGACGCTCAGATGCACCTTAGGCGTGTTACTCGGTGATAAAAGCCGTTTCACCGGCGTCGGGCCGATTCTAGTTCCAGAATGACATCCACGCACCCATGCGAACAGTAACTGGATCTTTGGATGGAACAGAATACCAAAATATACTGGATACCTGAGGACACTCTTTGGGAGGTTGAAGACAAGCTGATCGAATTGATACCCCTCCGCTAAATATTCAAGGGAATGATCACGGTTTTAGCACTAGCTTCCAGGAATGCGTAGTCAAGTTGAGGCTGCAGAAAGGTTGGTGGAAGTTACAGATGAAAAAGGTATAGAGAAATGCGAAACAAACGCCCATTCATTTATAATAAAAATTTAAATATGAGCACAAATATCCCCTCATATATTAAACGCATTATATATATGATTTAAAATGGGGGTTCCCCCCCATTTCATTAAACATTATCATACAACTCTTGTATTTTTGCCGGATTTGCAAAAAACCTTGCAGGATAAGCGTTAGGGTAGTTAACTTCAATATAATCTTCCGCTCGTTGGATCAACGCATTAAGCCATTGAGAAAGTTCAGTCTCATTTGGAGTAATAATTTCAGATCCATTCCCTAAACCTCCTACTTGATTCAGGAGAACTGAAGCATAATACCTATTACCATGAGTGACTATTAAATGCTTACGACTTTGGGTAGCCTTATCAATTTCTAACAAAGCATTACCAATCAGCCTATCAATTACTCTAAAATGTAAAACAGTATTAATTAATTTCAAACCACTTACTCTTGGATTGAAAATAGCACGATATAATGACCCTTCAAAATTCTCAAAAAACCTTCCTCTATTAGACTTCAATGTTGAAACAACAGTGTTATTTTTACTAAGGCAGGCTAACGCATTCAAAGCCTCATCCAAGTCAACTACTTTCGTATTGGTTTGTGAATAGTTTTCATCTGTCCTTAATAATTGATATTGGTATCCTTCCAGAACAAGCTCTCGCGCCAATCGATGCTGGTCAGATTGTTGCGAAGCAAAATCTCTTCCAAGAACTCTATTTTGAAAGTTATTTGCTTTAGTAATCGCATTTGCCTTAGCATTGTCTGCATCTTCATCAATGACGATGAAACGGGCAGGCACTTTTAATCGATATATATTTTCACCCAAAGCTTCCTTACATGAACCAATGCTACTCACTGTTTGAGCACCATTGATAACACTTACATCTTTAAAATCAAAAACTCCCCGTTCCGCATTTGGTGCGGCATTTCTCCTATGGGCAATGGCCTCACTAACCAGGACCGTTATTCCATTATTATAAAACCAGAACATATCAGGATTGTCTATAGCTGTTTTTTTGATCTCTTCATTGACTTCGGTCTTACCTAACATGTTCCTTATATTTTTGGTAAATAATCTAGTGCCATGCTCTCCCCACCACTCAGCAACCTGATCACCACTAACAGCTCCATAAAATGCTTGATGTGGTTCATTTAAGAAACCATATCTCTCAAGCTCAACCCCGCTAAGATCTATTTGATTACGAGATCCATTTTGTAGCCAATACATCATATCTTCGGAAGACACTAAGTGAACCTGAAAACCCCAGTTTTCTTTAGGCTCATCTTCAGAGGTAAATGCAGCAGCATTCAATTGGCGCTGCCATTCCTGCATATCATTTAAAATCTCTTCAGCAGCACCTTTTTTCCCTGTATGTGCCATAGCAAAGATAAATTTATATTCAAAACTTCCTAAAGCAGCACTAATCTCTCCACTTTTGTCCTGCAAAATAGGATCAAATAGTTCATACCTCTCATTCTGCAATTTTTCACAGGCATCTTTAAAACACATAAAATCAGCCCTTGTCCATGTACCGTTTCCAGATTGATTGAATTTAGATTGGACAACGACTACGACTTTTTCATTGTGATTTATGGCTACTCCATCAATACCGCCATCTTGGCTACTATCACAAACAGATTCACCAGCATATTTATCATCAACGCTTCCAAGTTGATACATTGTGAAAGCAGCTAAAGCTCTACTGGCCATTTTTACTTCGTAATCTTGTTGCCCATGAACGCATTCACGCTTATGGATGAATCCTTCATATCGACTTCTTAAAACAGAACCTAATCTTTGCGCCATAACCTGCGCTGTAGCGGGTGCAGCCACCGCGTTATCTTCTATCCTAATATCAGTTACAAATGCCACAATACCTCCAAATTAAGCTAACTGGGAATTTCACTATGCTGAGTATCGTTCGTAACATTAAGATAAATCCACTAGTAAATCATGAAATTATCAAAATCAGATCACATATCTCATTTCCAGACAACTCTTAAGGAAAATCAAACCACAGTAGAAAAAGCAAACAATAACTTCACTTGATTTGAGAACTTCGTGACAACATCGATAAATAATCATTCAGATCTAATTAAGGTTCACTCTTACCCTTCTTTCATACCCACGGCGGCAGCATCCAGACCTGAGAACTCAGCCTTGAAGGAACAAATCCCCAATACCGCTAAACAGCTGTGGAAGAGTCAGAAAGGGATGCTCTATCATGACCCGGCTGCTCATCTTGGTGGCTACGTTCAATGCGCGGAGCAGCCAACCACGTCAACCGAACCTTGTTGGCAAACCACCCAAGTACGTGTGCCACCACTAGTCTGACTCTTTAATGCTTTGCGTTTCAGCCATTGCTCGAGTGATTTTTCAGTACAGCAAAATGTGGCTGTATGATGTGATGGATTCAGCAATTCCGGTGTACTTAATCCCAAGGAAACTTCCTGTTCAGCAGACGTTTTAACCCCTCGTTATCCGTCACCGGCAACTCAAGCGCCTCGACAAACGCGTTGTACTGTACGTCGGTCAGCGCAGTAGCGCGGTCGATGAAATCACGCTGAGAGGTATTGGCTTGCAGGTTAATCGGCGTTTCTTTGACTTCTGTTTTCATCTCTACCTCGTGTGTTAAACAATCCGCGCAATCCGCCCTACCATCTCCCGAATCTCCGTCTTCCCCAACGGCGCGCGGTCGGTGACAAAGTGCAGCGTCATTCCTTCGATAAACGCATCCAGCGCGCGGGCAGTCGGTGGATCGAACCATTGTTCTAACACTTTCTGGCTTTGCTGCATCCAGTTCTGCATCACGTTTTTGAGCGCCGGTTTGCAGCCGACAAACGCGTAGAGCTGGTACATCAGCCCCATGTTGTGCGCGGTAGTCACCTGTGCGCTGAAGATAAGTTGGGTGATGGCGTCGCAGGCCTCTCCAGCGGTAGTAACCTCAGAAAAAAACGACTGATACTGAACAATCATCTCGCCGGTAAAACCGGTAAAAGCTTCTTCCAGCAGGGCGTCGATGCCGCTGAAATAGTAGGTCATCGAACCCAGCGGAACATCGGCGCAGGTGGCAATTTTTCTGTGGGTGACGGCCTGGATCCCGTGTTGTGAAATGGTGTCCAGCGTTGCCTGCAGGATCCTCTCCCGGCGCAGCGGATCGTTAGGTCTGCGAGCCATAGTTTTTCCTTCTGTGATTTATGTACAAATGTACACAACCTTGCTAGTGTTGTCTCTTTCTCTTTAGTCACAGGTTGTTTACGGATGACGTCGCACTCTTCTCGCAGAGCCCTGCAGTTGCGCATGTGGGCACTGTTTATGTTCTTCTTTTTGCCCGGCCTGCTGATGGCCTCCTGGGCTACGCGCACCCCGGCAATTCGCGATATTTTGTCCGTCTCCACGGCCGGGATGGGCATTGTGCTGTTTGGCCTGTCGGTCGGTTCGATGAGCGGTATTCTGTGCTCGGCGTGGTTGGTTAAGCGTTTTGGTACCCGCAAAGTAATCCGCACCACCATGTCCTGCGCGGTGTTCGGCATGATGCTGTTGAGCCTCGCGCTGTGGCTGACATCGCCCGTATTCTTCGCCTTTGGCCTGATGGTGTTTGGCGGCAGCTTTGGCGCTGCGGAAGTCGCCATCAACGTGGAAGGCGCGGCGGTTGAACGTGAGATGAATAAAACCGTGCTGCCGATGATGCACGGCTTCTACAGCTTCGGCACTTTGGTCGGCGCAGGCGTTGGCATGGCGCTCACAGCCTTTGGCCTTTCGGCTACCGTTCATATCCTGCTGGCCGCGCTGTGCGGTATTGCACCCATCATCATTGCTATCAAAGCCATTCCAGACGGGACGGGCAAAAACTCAGCCGAAAGCGCTGAGCATCACGAAAAAGGCGTCCCCTTTTATCGCGACGGCCAGCTGATGCTGATTGGCGTGGTGGTACTGGCGATGGCCTTTGCGGAAGGCTCTGCCAACGACTGGCTGCCGCTGCTGATGGTCGATGGCCATGGCTTCAGCCCAACGTCTGGTTCACTGATTTATGCCGGATTTACGCTGGGAATGACCGTCGGGCGCTTCACAGGCGGCTGGTTTATCGACCGCTACAGCCGCGTCACCGTCGTCCGGGCCAGCGCTATTATGGGCGCGCTCGGCATTGCGTTGATCATCTTTGTCGACGTTGACTGGATTGCCGGGGTCTCCGTCATCCTGTGGGGACTTGGCGCGTCGCTTGGCTTCCCGCTTACCATTTCTGCTGCCAGCGATACCGGTCCGGACGCGCCAACCCGGGTCAGCGTGGTCGCCACCACCGGCTATCTGGCGTTTCTGGTGGGTCCACCGCTGCTCGGCTTCCTCGGCGAGCACTACGGTCTGCGCAGCGCGATGCTGGCGGTACTGTCGCTGGTGATCGTCGCCGCGCTGGTCGCCCGCGCGGTCGCAAAACCTGAATCTAAACCCGTAACGGAGAGTGCATGATGAGTATCAAACTGATTGCCGTAGACATGGATGGCACCTTTCTCAGCGATGAGAAACGCTACAACCGGGCGCGGTTTCTCGCCCAGTATCAAAGGATGAAGGAGCAAGGGATCCGCTTTGTGGTCGCCAGCGGCAACCAGTACTGGCAGCTTATCTCTTTCTTCCCGGAAATAGCGGATGAAATCGCCTTCGTGGCCGAAAACGGCGGCTGGGTGCGGGATGCCGGAAAAGACGTGTTTAACTGTGAACTTTCAGCGGAACACTTCAAAAAAGTGGTCGATTTTCTGCATACCCTGCCGGACGTCGAGATCATCGCCTGCGGTAAGCGCAGCGCCTACACGCTGAACCGCTATGACGATGAGTTAAAAGCGATGGCAGCGTGCTATTACCACCGCCTGGAGCTGGTCGACAGCTTCGATAATCTCGACGATACCTTCCTGAAATTTGGCCTCAATCTGCCGGACAAACTGGTGCCTGAAGTGCAAAAAGCGCTTCTCGAAGGCGTCGGCGAGATGATGACGGCGGTGACCACCGGGCACGGGAATATCGATTTGATCATCCCTGGCATTCATAAAGCCAACGGTCTGCGTCTGCTTCAGCAGCGCTGGAATATTGATGACAGCGAAGTGGTGACCTTTGGCGACAGCGGCAACGATCTGGAAATGCTGCGTCAGGCCGGGTTTGGCTTTGCGATGGCCAACGCCTGCGAGGCCGCGGTGGAAGCGGCGAACCATCGGGCACCGCACAATAACGAAGAAGGTGTGTTGCAGGTAATAGATAAGGTTTTGAACCGCGAAGCGCCGTTCCACTAATAGCAAAAAGGCCTGCATTCATGCAGGCCTTTTTAATATAAATTACTGCTGCCCACTCCCGACGGTTTTATCCTTCAGGAAGTAAACAATCAGCCCCAGCCACAGAATGCCATTCACCAGGTTAAACACGCTGAACAAACCGTTACCGCCCGCCTGATAAACATGCTTACTCACCTCAATGCCGACGGTGAAAATCAGCATCTGTAGCATGCCCATCGCCGCAGAAACGGTGCCTTTACTCATGTCGCTGGCAAACAGCGTCAGACGCACCAGCCCGGCGTTGGCAAGCCCAATACCGAAGGCGTAAACACTAAGCCCTGCCGTCATCCACAAATAGGCGTGAGAAGACACCACCGTAGCAGCCGCAGCCAGCATCAGGCCAATCATAATCGGCCAGCCACCAGCGATAATTAACCAGCGAACCGTGCGTCGTGCCGTGAGTTTCGCCAGCACCAGGTTACCGACAATCAGCGCGCCGAAAATCGGCACCTGCAGCAGCCCGTACTCGTAGGTACTGGCCTTCTCGCCGCTGATGATGATCACCGGAGACTGCGCAATCCACGCCAGCAGTGGCAGGCTGACAAACCCGGTTGCCAGCGCACCGGCGACAAAGCGCAGGTTCTTCAGCACCAGACTGTAATCTTTGCCCAGCTCTTTGATGGACAGCTTTTCACCCAGCCGCGTCGCCGTTTCAGGCATCGCCTTCTGCAGGCCGAAGAACGAAATCAACGCCAGTCCGGCAAACAGCACGAACATGGTTTCCCACGGTGCAACGTGCACCCAGGCAGCGCCCACCAGCGGGCCAAGCAGCGGAGCAATCAGCGCCACGTTAGCCATCAACGCGGTGATTTTGATACAGGTCGCTTCGTCAAAAGATTCCTGAATGGCGGCATAACCCACCGCGCCGATAAAGCACAGGCTCACGCCCTGCAAAAAGCGCAGGAAAATAAACTGTTCGATGTTTTGCGCGAGCAGGATCGCCAGACAGGTGACGATAAACCACACCACGCCGGTGAGCATCACCGGGCGACGGCCAATCCTGTCCGATAGCGGTCCTAACAACCACTGTAAAAACATGCCGCCGGCCAGATAGGCGGTCATGGATGTAGGCACCCACTCGTTACCGGCCTGAAATTGCTCGACCACGGCCAGCATGCCCGGCTGGATCATGTCATTACCGATGTAAGTCGAGAATTCGTAAAGCACCAGACAAAGGGGGAAAAGTAACGCCGACCGACCGAGGCGCTTACCAGAAGATGAGTGATTCGTCATGCAGTCTCTTAGTTAAAAAAAATCGCGAGAAGTGTAATCAATGACGGTGAGTAACGACAGAGAAAAGTGCGTGAAACACTCTGTTACAGCACTAATTTACTCGTTTAAGGTTCGCTTAAGTTGCCCTCCTTATACTGCCAATATTTCCACCTGAGTGTAAAAAGTTTGCCTGTGAAAAAATCGTAACCTGAGGAGATTTAAGACAATCCCCTCTTTACCCTTGCGGGTGCGATTTTTAAGGTGTGTCTCGTCATCAAACTGTAAGAGTCCACAACGTATGCTGGAAAATTTGAATTACTCGCTGTACTCCTGGATCAATGCCACGCCTGACTCCCCGCAGTGGCTGATTTCTCTGGCTATTTTTATCGCCAAAGACTTGATTGCCATCGTGCCGCTGCTGGCCATTATTTTGTGGCTGTGGGGACCGCAGGGTCAGCTCAGCGTCCAGCGTAAGTTGGTTATCAGGGTGACGATGGCGCTGGCTGTCAGCCTGCTGCTCTCCCAGGTGATTGGTCATCTTTATCCGCACGATCGCCCGTTTGTGGCCGGTGTGGGGTATAACTACCTGCATCACTCGGTGGACAGCTCCTTCCCGAGCGATCACGGCACGGCGATTTTCACCTTTGCGCTGGGCTTTTTGTTCTGGCATCGCCTGTGGTCCGGCATTGTGCTGCTGGCCGTCGGCTGTGCGATTGCGTGGTCGCGGGTTTATCTGGGCGTACACTGGCCGCTGGATATGGTCGGCGGTTTCCTGGTGGGGCTGTTCGGCTGCATGAGCTCGCAGGCGCTGTGGCATCTTTTTGGAGAGGCGCTGTATACCCGTCTTCGGGCGTTATACCGTTTTTGCTTCTCGTTCCCCATCCGTAAAGGCTGGGTACGTGACTAACCTCTGACACACAGGTAAAATCAGCGCCTGCCCCTCTGCCTGACGCAGAGGGCATTTCAGCTTACAGAGGTGATATGGAAACCCGGCGCGATGACAGAATCAGTCAGCTTATTCAGGCACTGAAGCGTAGCGACAAGCTGCACCTGAAAGAGGCCGCCAGCCTGCTTGGCGTCTCTGAAATGACCATTCGCCGCGACCTCAATACCCACAGCGGGCCGGTTGTGCTGCTGGGCGGCTATGTGGTGCTAGAACCCCGCAGCGCCAGTCACTATCTGTTAAGCGATCAAAAAACCCGCCTGGTGGAAGAAAAACGCCAGGCCGCGCGTCTGGCCGCCTCGCTGTTAAAAGCGCATCAGATGGCGTTCTTCGACTGCGGCACCACCACCCCGTGGATCATTGATGCCATTGATAATGAACTCCCCTTCACCGGCGTCTGCTATTCGCTAAACACCTTTTTAGCTTTGCAGGAAAAAACCCACTGCCGGGCGATTCTTTGCGGCGGCGAGTTTCATCCCAGCAATGCGATCTTCAAGCCATTAAGCACCCAGGACACTCTGAGCCATCTCTGCCCGGACATCGCCTTTTACTCGGCGGCAGGCGTGCATGCGCAGCACGGCGCAACCTGTTTTAATCTTGACGAGCTGCCGCTGAAACACTGGGCGCTGAGCACGGCGCAGAAACATGTGCTGGTGGTCGATCACAGTAAGTTTGGCAAGGTACGTCCGGCGAGAATGGGGGAGCTGCAGCAGTTTGATGTGATAGCCAGCGACCGCCGTCCGGATGACGAACTGACGGCGCTGGCAAAGCAGAGTGGGATCACCTTGCTGTACGAGTAATTAAGAGAACCAGCTGCCAAACCACTGGTGGAATTTCATCAGCACGAAATCCACCATCCGGTTAAAGAACCCGCCCTCGTTGACCGCTTCCATCACGATCAGCGGACGCTGCTCGATGGTTTTGTCGTTCAGCTTAAAGTCGATAGTCCCGACCACCTGCCCTTTCGCCAATGGCGCCGTCAGCTGTGGCTCGTTGAGGGTATAGCTGGCTTTCAGGTTTTTCAGCTGCCCGCGCGGCAGAGTGATGGAACCTGCCTCACCGGCCCCCAGCTTCGCCTGGCTACTGTCACCGTACCAGACGCGCTGCTCAACGAACGTTGCATCAGGTTTAATCGGAGTGACGGTTTCATAGAAGCGGAAGCCCCAGGTCAGCAGCTTTTCCGATTCATTAAAGCGGATGCGGTCCGTTTTGGTGCCCAACACCACCGCAATCAGACGCATATCGCCCTGCTGCGCCGAAGAGACCAGGTTGTAGCCAGCGCCCGCCGTTGTGCCAGTCTTCACCCCATCCACATTCAGGCTGGAATTCCACAGCAGACGGTTACGGTTAGGCTGCTTGATGTTGTTAAAGGTGAACTCTTTCTCTTTGTGAACCGCGTACTCTTCCGGCACATCATGGATCATGGCTTTGGTCAGCAGCGCCATATCACGTGCGGTACTGAACTGACCCGGCGCATCCAGGCCATGCACGGTCTGGAAGGTGGTATTGGTCAGCCCAAGCTTCTGTGCGTAGCTGTTCATCAGGCTGATGAAGGAATCCTGGCTGCCGGCAACGTAATCCGCCAGCGCGATGCAGGCATCGTTACCGGACTGGATAATGACCCCTTTATTGAGGTTTTCGACCGACACCTGATCGCCCGGCTTCAGGAACATCACCGAAGAACCGCGCAGCGCCGGGTTGCCCGTGGCCCACGCGTCTCTGCCGATGGTCACCATGTCCGTCAGTTTGATCTTGTTGGCCTTCAGCGCCTGGCCGACGACGTAGCTGGTCATGATTTTGGTCAGGCTTGCCGGATCGAGCTTCTCGTCAGCGCTTCCTTCGCTCAGCACCTTACCGCTGGCGTAATCCATCAGGATCCACGCTTTTGCATCTACCGTAGGTGCGCCGGGTTGTTGGTCGGAATCAGCTGCCTGCACCGCAGGAGCCAGCAGAAGTAACATCAGAGAGCCAGCCACAAGGCTGCGAGGGGAAACAACTGTACGCGTCATAAAAGCCACCCAAGTATCCATTCCAAAAACACGCTACGTCAACGACGCCGTGCAACAACAGGCGGTGAGTAATAGCGCAGAAATGATCTCAAAGAAACAATGCGTTGGTAAAGTTTTTAAAGTTTACGCAAGAACGGCCAGTTGTGCTGAAAACAGCAACATTTTTTTGATCGTGGTTGTGCGTTGGTTAAATTTATCCGACCATAAGACCTTCATTGATACGCTGTTTGGGAGTTTCAGATGATCACACTGTGGGGCAGAAATAACTCAACGAACGTGAAGAAGGTTCGCTGGACGCTGGCAGAGCTGGATCTGCCGTATAACCAGATCCTTGCTGGTCTGGAATTCGGCCTCAATCACGATCCCGAATACCTGGCTAAGAATCCGAACGGGCTGGTGCCACTGCTGAACGATGAAGATCAGCAAATCACGCTGTGGGAATCGAATACCATCGTGCGCTACCTTGCCGCTCAGTACGGTCAGAACCGGCTGTGGGAAGAAAACCCGGCCAAACGCGCCCAAGGTGACAAATGGATGGACTGGGCCAACGGCACGCTGACCCCTGCGCATCGACCGATTCTGATGGGGCTGGTCAGAACGCCGCCTGAAAAACGCAATCAGGCTGAAATTGAGGCAGGCATTGCCCAGTGCGAAAAACTGTTCGCCATCCTGGATGCGGAACTGGCCAAACATGAGTGGCTGTCCGGCGACGCATTTGGCCTCGGCGATATCGCCGTCGGGCCATTCGTCTATAACCTGTTCACAGCCGTAACAACCTGGGAATCGCACCCGAATCTGCAGCGCTGGTATCAGCAGCTGACTCGCCGCCCGGCGTTCCAGGACGCGGTGATGATCCCGGTAACCTGATATCAGGCTTCAGGACTGACCCGCCAAAGCTCTCCGTCGGACTCGTCGGTTAAGACATACAGATAACCGTCTGGTCCGACGCGCACGTCGCGGATCCGCTGCTTTTTATCCGTGAGCAGGCGCGCTTCTTCCGTAACTTTATTACCATCTACATTCAGCATAATCAGCGTCTGATCCTTCAGAGCGCCAATAAACAGCTTGTGCTGCCACTGCGGGAACTTATCCGCGTTATAGAACGCCATTCCGCTGACCGCAGGCGAATGCTGCCAGAAAAAAATCGGCTGTTCAGTTCCGGTTACCTTCTCACCTTTAGCTTCAGGGATCGGCAAACCGCTGTAATTCACACCGTGCGTCGCCAGCGGCCAGCCGTAATTCTTGCCCGGCTGTGGAATATTAATTTCATCCCCGCCTTTCGGTCCGTGTTCATTCAGCCACAGCGTATCGCTCCAGGGATTCATTGCCATACCCTGCGGATTACGGATCCCGTAGGCCCAAATTTCTGGTCTGGCCCCTTTGGTGCCGACAAAAGGATTATCAGCAGGCACTTTGCCCTCGTCCGTCAGACGCACCACCTTGCCCTGCAGCTTGTCCAGCTCTTGCGCCGTGGGCCGCTGATTATTCTCCCCAAGTCCGACAAACAAATGACCTTTGCCATCAAACACCAGCCGCCCGCCAAAATGGTTGCCGGTCGACAGCTTCGGCATTTGTCGGAACACTACCTGGAACGCTTCCAGTCCGGTAAGTTGCTGATTAAGTCGCCCGTAGCCTACTGCCGTTCCTGCTTTACCGTCCTCTCCCGTTTCGGCATAGCTCAGCCAGACCCGTCGCGATTGGGCAAAATCAGGAGCCAGTACCACGTCCAGCAGCCCGCCCTGCCCGTTCGCCCACACGCGAGGAACACCGGCAATCGGTTCGGAGAGCCCCTTACCCGCCTGCCAGTGTCGTAACTGACCGCCGCGCAGGGTAATTAACATCCCCTGATTATCGGGCAGAAACGCCATCGACCAGGGATGATCGAGCTGGCGCTGTAATACTTCCACCTTTGTTTCCGCAGCGGATAGTGCCGGGGAGATCAACAGCGCTCCCACCAGTAAACCCAGAGTAATGCGGGACATAGCGAACTCCTTGACGGTAGTTTTTGCGTTAAGGGTAGTCAGCAGTCGCATAAAAGCCGGGATTTTTACATAAACTTAATCGCACTTGCAGAAACTTAGCCTGTTAACAAACAGCACAAATAATCAACACTCGTTGAGGTTTTGTTTCGGAAACTGAATAGTCACATAGCGAAACGATTGGTATAGTGCGCCCGTTCTATCAACCAGACGGTGCGAAAATGTTCAAGAAAGGGTTATCAGTTGTTCTGCTGCTGTGTGCACTTTTTTCCGGGCAGCTGGCTGCAAATGTTCACGGTCATGATTTTTATCAGGTTCAGAATGCCGACCATCTGCTGCGCCATAGCGCCGACAGCGATGAGATCCGGGCACGCTTTCGCGATGCCGCCGATGAGTTACGTGAAGATCACCACAGCGTGAAGGAACGTAAGCCGGAGATCCTCCACCTGTGAGCATTCCTCCCCGGACGGGGAGGAAAACACTCTTATTTCAGCGCGTTCAGGATCTGCCAGGCGGCAGTCACTCTGACAGGGTTCGGGTAGTTCTTGTTCGCCAGCATCACAATGCCCAGCTGCTTTTCAGGCACGAAAGCGATATAGGCGCCAAAGCCGTTAGTGCTACCGGTTTTGTGCAGCCAGCTTGCTGGCGTGGCCGGACGAGCAGGAACCTGAAGCTCCGCCGGGCTGGCTTTCAGCGCAACGTCATTGCTGCTGGCCTTAATCACTTCCTGAGGGTTAATTGGCCACGGATACATCTCCCAGCCCAGCCCCTGATACATATCGCCAATTTTGTAGTAACCGCTTTGCGCGGTCGCAATGGCTTTTTTCAGCGTCTCTTCGCTCTCCGGCAGCTTCGCGGGGGCAATATTAGCCTGCATGAATGTCGCCATATCTTTGATGGTTGTCTTCACACCGTACGCTTCTGCATCCAGCAGGCCAGGCGTCACGCGCACCGGTTTGCCATCACGATAGCCCCAGGCGTAATTCGCCTGTTCACTGTCCGGCACGGCGATATAGGTGTGAGTCAGCTTCAGCGGATCGAACACATTCTGCTGCATGAACTGCTCAAAACCGAGCGAGCTGCGGGTGACGGAGAGCACGCCAAACAGACCAATGCTGGCGTTGGAATAGTTACGCATCGTGCCCGGCGTCCACTGAGGCTGCCAGTGATTGTAATACTGCCAGAGGTCTTTGGCGGTGTTCACTTCATCCGGGAGCTGTAACGGCAGACCGCCGGCGGTATAGGTCGCCAGTTCCAGCATGGTGATTTTCTGCCACTGCGGCTCGCCCAGCAATGGCGTGTATTTAGCGACCGGATCGTTCAGATTCATCAATCCACTCTCTGCCGCATAGCCACCCGCCGTTCCGGTGAAGGTTTTGCTCACGGAACCCAGTTCAAACAGCGTGTCGTTGGTCACCGGACGTTTGGCAGCAACATCGGCCAGCCCATAATGGAAGAGATAAGGCTTGCCCTTGTACACTACCGCCACCGCCATGCCCGGAATCTGCTGGCTTTTCAGCAGTGGTTTGACCGTGTCATCAACAATCCTTTGCAGCGCCTGTGGCGTGACGGCGAAGACCTGTAAAGGTGCAGCAAACAGCGCAGCGGCCAGGCAAAGCGGCTTCAGCATGCGGCTTTGATACGATTTCGTTGTCATTTTCTCTCCTGATGAACGACGCTTAAAAGGCTTCCCGCGTCATTAAGCCGAAAAGCCGCCCGGACCGCAAATCTTCAGTACAATTTTCCCCCCGATATCTGTAGAATCCCTGCCCTGACCATTCTAAAAATCGAACACTTTTTAATCTATGAGCAATGTTATGCAGCAGCCGAAAATCGGCTTCGTAAGCTTAGGCTGTCCGAAAAACCTGGTGGACTCCGAGCGCATCCTGACGGAACTGCGCACCGAAGGCTATGACGTAGTGCCAAGCTATGACGACGCCGATATGGTTATCGTCAACACCTGCGGCTTTATCGACAGTGCGGTCCAGGAATCGCTGGAAGCCATCGGTGAAGCGCTGAAAGAGAACGGCAAGGTGATCGTCACCGGCTGCCTGGGCGCGAAGGTTGATCAGATCCGTGAAGTGCACCCAAAAGTGCTGGAAATCACCGGGCCGCACAGCTACGAGCAGGTGCTGGAACATGTTCATCACTATGTACCAAAACCACAGCACAACCCGTTCCTGAGCCTGGTGCCGGAACAGGGCGTGAAGCTGACCCCACGCCATTATGCGTATCTGAAAATTTCCGAAGGCTGCAACCATCGCTGCACCTTCTGCATCATCCCTTCCATGCGCGGTGACCTCGACAGCCGCCCGATTGGCGACGTACTGTCCGAAGCCAAACGTCTGGTCGATGCAGGTGTGAAAGAGCTGCTGGTGATTTCCCAGGATACCTCCGCCTACGGCGTAGACGTCAAACACCGCACCGGTTTCCATAACGGCCAGCCGGTAAAAACCAGCATGGTCAGCCTGTGCGAAGAGCTGGCGAAGCTCGGCGTGTGGGTTCGTCTGCACTATGTGTATCCGTATCCGCACGTGGACGACGTGATCCCGCTGATGGCAGAAGGCAAAATCCTGCCGTATCTGGATATCCCAATGCAGCACGCCAGCCCGCGTATTCTGAAGCTGATGAAGCGTCCGGGTTCGGTCGATCGCCAGCTGGCGCGCATCAAACAGTGGCGTGAAATCTGTCCGGAACTGACCCTGCGTTCGACCTTTATCGTCGGCTTCCCGGGCGAAACGGAAGAAGATTTCCAGATGCTGCTCGACTTCCTGAAAGAAGCGCGTCTGGACCGCGTCGGCTGCTTCAAATACAGCCCGGTGGAAGGTGCGACAGCCAACGAGCTGCCGGATCAGGTGCCGGAAGAAGTGAAAGAAGAGCGCTGGAACCGCTTTATGCAGCTGCAGCAGCAGATTTCCGCTGAGCGCCTGCAGGAAAAAGTGGGCCGTGAAATCATGGTTATCGTTGATGAAGTTGACGAAGAAGGCGCGATTGGCCGCAGCATGGCTGACGCCCCGGAAATCGACGGCGCGGTGTACCTGAACGGCGAAACTAAAGTGAAGCCAGGCGACGTGCTGCGCGTGAAGGTTGAACACGCCGACGAGTACGACCTGTGGGGTAGCCGGGTATAATTTTTAGTGCCTGATGCGCTCCGCTTATCAGGCCTACAAGGACCTCAGAGTAGGCCGGATAAGGCGGAAGCCGCATCCGGCAGTTTTCCAGATTATCCTTTTATCTTCGGATCCAGCGCATCGCGCAGGCCATCCCCCAGCAGATTAAACGCCAGCACCGTCAGGAAAATCGCCAGCGCCGGGAACAGCGCCACGTGCGGTGACATCACCATATCTGCTCTTGCCTCGTTCAGCATCGCGCCCCACTCCGGCGTTGGCGGCTGTGCGCCTAACCCCAGAAATGACAGGCTTGCGGCAGAGATAATCGACACCCCGATGCGCATCGTGAAATAGACCACAATTGACGACACCGTACCGGGCAGAATATGGCGAAACACAATGGTGGCATCGCTTGCCCCCACGCTGCGCGCGGATTCAATAAACGTCTGCTGTTTCAGCACCAGCGTATTGCCGCGCACCAGACGGGCAAAAGCAGGAACGGAAAAGATCGCCACCGCGATAATCACATTTGCCATCCCGCTGCCCATCACCGCCACCACCGCAATCGCCAGCAAAATGCCGGGAAAAGCGAACAGTACGTCGCAGATACGCATGATGATTCGGTCGCACCAGCCCTCGTAATAGCCTGCCAGCAGGCCGAGCACCGTTCCTGCCACTGCGCCAATCAATACCGCAAATACCCCGGCGGCCAGAGAAAT
This sequence comes from Enterobacteriaceae bacterium 89, assembly GCA_014156375.1. GTDB lineage: Bacteria > Pseudomonadota > Gammaproteobacteria > Enterobacterales > Enterobacteriaceae > Scandinavium. The sequence goes on from RQJH01000002.1 coordinate 668,788, forward strand.
TTGAGCCCCCACCAGCACACGGCTGAAAATATCACGCCCCAGCGAGTCGACGCCAAACCAGTGCATCGCCGACGGCCCTTCGTTCAGCCGGTCGTAGTCAAAATAGTTTTGCGCATCGTACGGCGCTATCCACGGGGCGATAATCGCCACCACTATCAGCAGCAGCACGAACAGGCCCGCGGCCATCGCCACGGGCTGCTTGCGGAATTTGCGCCAGAACTCATGCCAGGGTGTCCGTATCTGACCGGGTTTGATCCCCGGCAGCGTGTTGATCACCGCCTGACGTCGCCAGTTTAACAATCGCACTTACTTGTACCTGATAGCCGGGTTGATGGCGGCATACAGCACGTCCACCACCAGATTGATAAGAATAAACTCCAGCGAAAAGAGCAGGACTTCCGCCTGAATCACCGGATAGTCGCGCATCTCCACCGAATCCACCAGCAGGCGCCCCAGCCCCGGCCAGTTGAACACTTTCTCGACCACAATCGAGCCGCCGAGCAGGAAACCAAACTGCAGGCCCATCATGGTCACTACCGGGATCATCGCGTTGCGCAGCCCGTGTTTGAGCACTACCCAGGTTTCGCTGACGCCTTTGGCGCGCGCGGTACGCATGTAGTCTTCGTTCAGTACATCAACGAAGGATGCGCGGGTGAAGCGTGCCATTACCGAAGCCACGGCGGCCCCGAGGGTGATCGACGGCAGAATATAGTGCCGCCAGCTGTCGGCTCCGACCGTAGGCAGCCAGCCCAACTCCACTGAGAATACCTGCATCAGCAGCATACCCAGCGCGAACGCCGGAAAGGAGATACCGGTGACGGCAAGCGCCATCCCAAGCCTGTCCGGCCAGCGGTTGCGCCAGACGGCTGCCGCGAGGCCCATCGCCATGCCGAAAATCACCGCCCAGATCATGCTGGTCAGCGTCAACCACAGCGTTGGCATAAAGCGGCTGGCAATCTCTTCGGAGACCGGACGACGCGACACCATCGACATGCCGAAATCGCCCTGCAATACGTTGGTGATGTAGTGCCAGAACTGAACATACAGCGGCTGATCCAGCCCCAGCTGTTGGCGAACCAGATTCACCACCTGAGCATCAGCTTCTGGTCCGGCAATCAGACGAGCGGGATCGCCGGGCAGCATGTGCACGAACAGAAACACCAGGATTGCGACAATCAGCAGCGTCGGGATCAGGCCCAGCAGGCGTTTGAGCACGTAGTTAAGCATGGCTGCCCCTCACCCCGGCCCTCTCCCCAAAGGGGCGAGGGAGAAAAGCAGAGCGCGAGGCCCCCCTGCGAGGGAGAAAGGCTACACACCGCACATTCCAGTCCCCTCTCCCTTTCAGGGAGAGGGTTAGGGTGAGGGTCAACGGATAAGTCATCTCACTCACTGCGTTAAATCCGCCTGCTCAAAGCTGAACCCGGTATCCGGCATGATGTAGAACCCGGTCAGGTTTTTGCTGTGCGCGGAAACGAGTTTTTCCACCACCAGCGGCACCCACGGTGACTCCTTCCAGATGATGTCCTGAGCGTCTTTGTACAGGCTCTCTTTCTGTTTCGGATCGTTGGTCTTCAGCGCTTCGCTCAGATCTTTATCCACCTGAGGATTGCTGTAAAACGCCGTGTTAAACAGAGTTGGCGGCCAGTTCTGCGAGGCAAATAGCGGCGACAGCGCCCAGTCGGCTTCGCCGGTGGAGGCCGTCCAGCCGGTGTAGAACATTCTCACCCCGCTCTCTTTCTGCCCTTTCCCTTCCACCTCCGCCGCACGCTGGCCTGCATCCATCGCCGTAACCTGCGCTTTAATCCCCACCTGCGCCAGCTGCTGCTGGGTAAACTGCAAAACTTTCTGCGCGGTGCTGTGATTGTGCGAAGACCAGAGCGTGGTGCTGAAACCGTTCGGGAAGCCCGCTTCCTTCAGCAGCTCGCGCGCTTTGGCCGGGTCATATGGCCACGGTTTGTAGCTTTGTGAATAAGCAATGGCTGGCGGCAGTACGCCGGTTGCCGGAGTGGCATAGCCCGCAAACGCCACTTTCACCAGCGCCTGACGGTTGATAGCGTAGTTGATAGCTTCACGCACTTTCGGATTATCAAACGGCTTCTGGGTGACGTTCATGCTGATGTAGCGCTGCATGATTGACGGGCTTGCCACCAGCTCCAGCTTGCTGTTTTTCTCCAGCAGCGGGGCCTGCTCGTAAGGGATCGGGAACGCAAACTGCGCCTCGCCGGTCTGCAGCATCGCCGCGCGGGTGTTGTTATCAACCACCGGACGCCAGGTGATGGTGTCGAGCTTCGGCAAGCCTTTCTGCCAGTAGCCATCGAACTTCTTCACCTTCATAAAATCGGTCTGATTCCAGGTATCAAACTGGTATGGCCCGGTTCCGACCGGATGGAAGCCAATCTCTTTACCGTACTTTTTCAGCGCCGCCGGGGAGATCATCGCCGTCGCCGGATGAGCCAGAATATTGATAAACGCCGAGAACGGCTGTTTGAGGGTGATTTTTACCGTCTGCGGATCGACCGCTTCAGTACTGGCAATGTCTTTGTAGAGGTTGTAGCGCTTGAGGTGGTTATCCGGATTGCTGGCGCGATCGAGGTTGGCCTTAACCGCCTCCGCGTTGAAATCGGTACCGTCCTGGAATTTCACCCCGCTTTTCAGCTTGATAGTGTACACCAGCCCGTCATCCGACACCGTGTAGCTGTCCGCCAGCACGTTCTGCATCTTCATGTCTTTATCAAGGCCAAACAGCCCCTGATAGAACGACTTCGCCACTGCCTGGGAAAGGGTGTCGTTGGCATCATACGGATCGAGGGTGGTGAAATTGGAGCCCACCGCCACCACCACGTCTTTCGCTGCCCACGCCTGAGCGCTGCTCAGGGCGGAAACGACACCCAGCGCCAGCAGCCATTTACCTGAAATTTGTTGTGTCATGCCATTCTCCGAATTGTTACAGACGAGACAAAGCGCCTGGGGTGTCGTCACGGGCAACAAAATGCCCCGGACTGACCTGCGTCAGCGGCATGCTGGGGATCTCTTCGCCGCGTGGATAAATATTGCCGGGCATTTCGTCAGACAGCAGTACGCGCTGCGGTCTGCGGTGCGCCGGGTCGGCAACCGGAACGGCCGCCATCAGCTTACGGGTATAAGGATGCTGGGGATTTTCGAAGACGGCGCGACGCGGCCCCATCTCCACAATTCGTCCGCGATACATCACCGCCACGCGATGGCTGATGCGTTCCACCACAGCCATATCGTGGGAAATAAACAGATACGCCATGCCCATTTCACGCTGTAAATCGAGCAGCAGATTTATGATTTGCGCGCGAATAGAGACATCCAGCGCGGAGACGGCCTCATCGGCGATCACCACTTTCGGGTTCAGCGCCAGCGCGCGGGCAATGCAGATGCGCTGACGCTGCCCGCCGGAAAATTCGTGCGGATAACGCCACGCATGCTCCGGCTGGAGCCCAACGCGTTCAAGCAGCCACGCCACCCGCCGCAGCGCTTCAGCTTCCGGCATGATGTTGTGGATGCGCAAAGGTTCAAGGATCGAATAGCCGACCGTCTGACGCGGATCGAGCGAAGCCCACGGATCCTGAAAAATAAACTGAATATCGCGGCGCAGCGGCTGGAGCTGACTGTCCGCCAGCGTGTCGATACGTTTACCGTTGAGGGTTATCGTCCCGCTTTGCGATTCGACCAGCCTTAGCAGCGCGCGGCCGGTGGTGGATTTCCCGCTGCCCGACTCACCAACGATTGCCAGCGTTTCACCAGGCCACAGGTCAAAGCTGACTTTTTCGACGGCGTGCACTTCACGGGTGATGCGATTGAATAGGCCACTGCGCAGCGGGAAGCGAGTGACTAAATCCCGCACCTGTAAAACCGGCTCGCCCGGCACAACGGTATCCTGCTCCAGCGCCTCGGTTGAATTAGCTAAGGGGAATCGGCGTGGCAGTTCACTGCCCTGCATCGAACCTAGCGTTGGCACCGCCGCCAGCAGCGCGCGGGTGTAAGGATGCTGCGGGGCGCTAAAAATCTGCTCCACGCTGCCCGTCTCCACCGCTTCCCCTTTGTACATCACCAGCACGCGGTCGGCGATATCCGCCACCACGCCCATATCGTGGGTGATGAAAATGACGCCCATCTCCAGCTCTTTTTGCAGCACGTCGATTAGCTGGAGGATTTGCGCCTGGATGGTGACGTCCAGCGCCGTCGTCGGCTCATCGGCAATCAGCACCGCCGGACGGCACGACAGCGCCATGGCGATCATGACGCGCTGGCGCATACCGCCAGAGAGCTGATGGGGGTAGCGTTTCAGAATAGTTTCGGCTTCGGGGATGCGAACCTGATCGAGCATTTTCTTCGCGGCCTTCAGCGCATCATCGCGGCCCAGGCCCTGATGCAGGCGAACAGACTCGGCTATCTGCTCTCCTACGGTAAATACCGGATTCAGCGAGGTCATCGGCTCCTGGAAAACCATCGCCATATCAGCGCCGCGCACGTGACGCATTTGCGATGAAGACTGTCCGGCGATGTCGATGACTTCCCGATTGCGCCTGCGCAGCAGCAGGCTTTCACTGCTGACCACGCCGCCGGACTGTTCCAGCAGTCGCATCAATGCCAGCGCGGTCACGGATTTACCAGAACCGGACTCACCGACTATCGCCAGCGTTTCTCCACGTTTCAGGCTGAATGACACTCCTTTCACCACAGGTTCAAGCTGGTTTTCCTGGGGAAAACTAATGTTCAGATCGCGGACGACCAGTACGTCGCTGGCGTCGGGAAGCTGGGCTGATGGCATGGATTTTTCTCTCACCGGTAAATGCCCACCGTTGGTGCATCTCCGACATACGCATAAGCGCGATACATCCCTTCGCTGTTAAACGGCATCACCAGATTTCCCTCACGGTCGACGGCAATCACCCCGCCGCTGCCGCCCAGCGCGGGAAGTTTATCCATCACCACGCTTTCGCAAGCCTCATGCACGCTCAGGCCGCCGTACTCCATCAGCGCGGAAATATCATAGGCCGCCAGCGCGCGGATAAAGACCTCGCCTGTTCCGGTGCAGGAAACCGCCACGCTGGCGTTATTGGCATAGCAGCCAGCTCCCGGCAGAGGACTGTCGCCAACGCGACCGGGCAGTTTATTGGTCATGCCGCCAGTCGAGGTGGCGGCAGCAAGATTACCCGCCAGATCGAGCGCCACCGCGCCAACGGTGCCCATTTTTGCGCGCTCATCCAGTGGAGCACCGCTATGGTCGAGCTGTGTTTCCCCTGCCTCCTTGGCCTGGCGCAGCTGATAAAGACGTTCGGGAGTGGAAAACAGATCGTTGGCTACCTTTTCCATGCCGTGTTTATACGCAAAGGCTTCCGCGCCTTCGCCAATCAGCAGGACATGGGTGCTTTGTTCCAGCACCAGCCTCGCGGCCAGCACCGGATTTTGCAGATGTTTGACTCCGGCAACGGCTCCGGCTTTCAGCGAGTAACCGTCCATCACGCAGGCATCGAGCTCGTGTGTTTCATCGGCGGTAAACACCGCGCCGGTGCCGGCATTGAACAGCGGACACTCTTCAAGCAGCCGCACCGCTTCGGTCACCGCGTCGAGCGCACTGGAACCGGCTTCCAGCATTTTCTGGCCCGTTTCCACGATGGAAGAGAGCGCTTCAACGTATTCCCGTTCACGCTCGACGGACAAATTTGCACGGGAAATCGCCCCGGCTCCACCATGTATGGCGATCACTGCGTTACTCATTGCGCCCTTCCCTGCCGACAGCATGCTTTTTCTATAAATATCATTCTTGTGCCGATTCTTTTATCTGATTTTTGAATATAGAAAGAGCCAACCGTGATGTAAAGCCACCTGACCCCTGTCATACAGTCTGAGCGGGTTTTCTGCCATAATGGGCGCAACAGACGAATTGTCGCAGGAGTGAATAATGGATTTTAATGCCGGACTGATGCCGCTCGACGTGGCGCTGAACCAGATGCTTGAGCGCATCACCCCGCTGAACGCCACCGAAACGCTGCCGCTGGTGCAGGCTTTTGGCCGCATCACCGCCGCCGATGTGGTATCGCCAATGGACGTCCCCGGTTTTGATAATTCCGCGATGGACGGCTATGCCGTGCGCCTCAGCGATCTGGCTGAGGGTCAGGCGCTGCCGGTTGCCGGTAAAGCGTTCGCCGGACAGCCGTTTGACGGCGTTTGGCCGGCGAAGACCTGCGTGCGAATCATGACCGGCGCACCAGTCCCTGCGGGCTGCGATGCGGTGGTGATGCAGGAAGAAACAGAGCAAACGGACGCGGGCGTGCGTTTTACCGCCGCGGTTAATCAGGGTCAAAACATCCGCCTGCGCGGCGAAGATATCGCTGCGGGAAGTGCGGTCTTCCCTCGCGGCACGCGTCTGACCGTGGCTGAACTACCGGTACTGGCTTCGCTCGGGATCGCCAACGTCGAAGTGGTGCGCAAAGTGCGCGTGGCGGTGTTCTCCACCGGTGACGAACTGAAACTGCCGGGTGAAGCGCTGGCAGCAGGCCAGATTTACGACACCAACCGCCTGGCGGTGCATCTGATGCTGGAGCAGCTCGGCTGCGAAGTGATTAACCTCGGCATTATCCCGGACGATCAGGACAAACTGCGCGCAGCCTTTATCAAAGCTGACAGCGAGGCCGACGTGGTGATTAGCTCCGGCGGCGTGTCCGTCGGCGAAGCGGATTACACCAAAACCATTCTCGATGAGCTGGGCGAAATCGCCTTCTGGAAGCTGGCGATTAAGCCGGGTAAACCGTTCGCTTTCGGTAAACTCAACAACAGCTGGTTCTGCGGCCTGCCGGGCAATCCTGTTTCAGCGGCGCTGACGTTCTATCAGCTGGTTCAGCCATTGCTTGCGAAGCTGAGCGGCAATCCGACCTCTGGCTTACCACCGCGCCTGCGCGTACGCGCGGCGACCCGACTGAAAAAATCCCCGGGACGTCTCGATTTCCAGCGCGGCGTGCTGACCCGTAATGCCGAAGGTGACCTGACCGTAGCCACCACCGGAAATCAGGGATCCCACGTCTTCAGCTCATTCAGCCAGGGCAACTGCTTCATCGTGCTGGAACTTGAGCGTGGTAACGTAGAAGCCGGAGAATGGGTGGAAGTCGAGCCGTTTAACGCGCTGTTCGGAGGCCTGTAATGAGCGTGGAGCTGAGCGATACCGAAATGCTGCGCTACAACCGGCAGATCGTATTGCGCGGTTTCGACTTTGACGGGCAGGAAAAACTGAAAGCTTCCCGCGTGCTGGTCGTAGGGCTCGGCGGTCTTGGCTGCGCGGCGGCGCAATATCTGGCGGCGGCGGGCATTGGTCAGATGACGCTGCTGGATTTCGATACCGTCTCGCTGTCGAACTTACAGCGCCAGACGCTGCACAGCGATGCGACCATCGGGCAGCCGAAAGTGGATTCGGCGCGTGAAGCGTTACAGCGCATCAACCCGCACGTGCAGCTCGATTGTATCAACGCCATGCTGGATGACGCTGAACTCAGTCAGCAGATTGCCGCCCACGACCTGGTGCTCGACTGCACTGACAACGTGCAAATCCGTAATCAGCTTAATGCAGGCTGCTTTCAGCATAAAACCCCGCTGGTATCTGGCGCGGCAATCCGCATGGAAGGGCAAATCAGCGTCTTCACTTATCAGGAAGGTGAACCGTGCTATCGCTGCCTGAGCCGCCTGTTTGGTGACAACGCGCTGACCTGTGTGGAAGCCGGAGTGATGGCCCCGCTGGTTGGCGTGATAGGTTCTTTGCAGGCGATGGAAGCCATCAAGCTGCTTACCCGTTACGGTACGCCAGCTGCCGGTAAAATTGTGATGTACGACGCGATGACCTGCCAGTTCCGGGAGATGAAGCTGATGCGGTTTAGCGGGTGTGAGGTGTGCGGTTCAGCTAATGCCTGATGCCCTCTCCCCCGGCCCCTCTCCCATAGGGCGAGGGGAGAAAACCGGTGCGGGATTCAGCTCCCTCTCCCACAGGGCGGAGGGAGAAAACCGGTGCGGTAATCAGCTCCCTCTCCCTTTGGGAGAGGGCTGGGGAGAGGGTGATTAATCAGAGAGATGTCCGACCAAAAGCCCCCATCCAGTCGTGCTCAAACTTCTCAATCGCCGCATCCACCGCAGGCATAGCGATAAACTGCTGCGCCACATCCAGCGGTAACGTAATTGACTGACAGCCCACCAGCAGGCAGTCCAGCGCCTGACGCGGGGTTTTGAAGCTCGCCGCCAGCACTTTTGACTCCGGCGCGTGCAGCTCCAGCAGCTGCTGCAACTCTTCGACGGTGCGAATACCGCTGCCGCCCTGCGCGTCGATGCGGTTAACGTAAGGCGCTACGTATTCCGCTCCTGCCAGTGCCGACATCATCCCCTGCGCCGCACCGTAAACCGCCGTACCCAGCGTTGGAATACCTTCCGCCGTCAGCAGTTTAATGGCCGCCAGCCCTTCGGCGGTTACCGGCACTTTCACCACGATGTCAGAAATAATACCGCGCAGCTTGCGCGCATCGCTCACCATCCCTTCGGCGGTATTGGCCATCACCTGCGCGAACAAACGCCCCTGCCCGCCCAGCGCATCCTGCAATTCCGGCAGCAGCACGTCGAGCGGTGTTTTGCCTGCCGCGACAATGCTCGGGTTGGTGGTCACGCCTGCCAGCGGGAAAATACGGGCCAGTTTTCTGACCGCAGCAACATCAGAAGTATCGAGATAGAGTTCCATAACGGTTCCTTAGAATGTGAGATTCAGCATGGTTTAAGACTACCACGCGGCAACCTCTCGCTTTGTTGATTCACGTCAAAATCACTTTCATTCGAAAGTTATTTAATCTTTATACGAAAGAAAAGAGGTGAATGATGATCTTCAATATTCAGCGCTACTCCACTCACGATGGCCCCGGCATTCGCACCGTCGTCTTTATGAAAGGCTGCTCTCTGGGCTGCCGCTGGTGCCAGAACCCGGAAAGCCGCGCCCGCACACAGGATCTGCTGTTCGATGCCCGTTTGTGCCTGGAAGGCTGCGAGCTGTGCCAACAGGCCGCACCGGGGGTCATTGAGCGGGCGCTGAATGGTCTGCTCATTCACCGTGAAAAACTGGAAGACGCTCACCTTGTTGCGCTTACCGACTGCTGCCCGACCCAGGCACTGACTGTCTGCGGCGAAGAGAAAAGCGTCGATGACATTATGGCAACGGTTCTGCGCGATAAGCCCTTTTACGACCGCAGCGGCGGCGGCCTGACGCTCTCCGGCGGCGAACCGTTTATGAACCCGGAGCTGGCGCTGGCCTTACTGAAAACCAGCCACGAGCAAGGGATCCACACCGCCGTCGAAACCTGCCTGCACGTGCCGTGGAAATACATCGAGCCTGCTCTGCCCTACATCGATCTGTTTCTTGCAGACCTTAAACACGTGGATCCTGACGTCTTTTTTAAATGGACCGACGGCTCGGCCAAACGCGTGCTCGATAACCTGAAGCGTCTCGCGGCAGCGGGAAAGAAAATCACCATTCGCGTGCCGCTTATTCAGGGCTTCAATGCCGACGAGCACTCCATCGAAGCCATCACCGATTTTGCCGCCAACGAACTGCAAGTTAGCGATATTCACTTTTTACCCTATCACACGCTCGGCATGAATAAATACAGCCTGCTTGGCGTGCCCTATTCTGCCCCCGATAAGCCGCTTGATGCTCCGGAGCTGCTGGATTTTGCGCAGCAGATAGCTGCAGCAAAAGGGCTGACTGCGACCCTACGAGGATAATACGATGACCACTCTGACTCTCGACAAACTGACCGACCGCATTCAGGCGCACAAAGCGGCGCTGATCCACATCGTTAAGCCGCCGGTCTGCACCGAGCGCGCACAGCATTACACCCAGATTTATCAGCAGAACATGGATAAGCCGATTCCGGTGCGTCGCGCGCTGGCGTTGGCCCATCATCTGGCCGAACGCACCATCTGGATCAAACACGACGAGCTGATTATCGGCAACCAGGCGAGCGAAGTGCGCGCCGCGCCGATTTTCCCGGAATACACCGTCAGCTGGATTGAAAAAGAGATCGACGACCTGGCCGACCGTCCGGGCGCGGGCTTTGCGGTCAGCGAAGAGAACAAGCGCGTGCTGCATGAAATCTGCCCATGGTGGAATGGTCAGACGGTGCAGGATCGCTGCTACGGCATGTTTACCGACGAGCAAAAAGCGCTGCTGGCCACCGGCATTATCAAGGCGGAAGGCAATATGACCTCCGGCGATGCACATCTGGCGGTCAACTTCCCGCTGCTGCTGGAAAAAGGCATGGACGGCCTGCGTGACAAAGTGGCCGAACGCCGTTCCCGCATCAACCTGACCGTACTGGAAGATCTGCACGGCGAACAGTTCCTGAAAGGGATCGATATCGTACTGGAAGCCGTCAGCCTGCACATTGAGCGCTTCGCCGAACTGGCGCGCAAAATGGCGGCGGAAGAAACGCGTGAGACCCGCCGCGACGAGCTGCTGGCGATAGCGGAAAACTGCGACATCATCGCCCACGAGCCACCGAAAACCTTCTGGCAGGCGCTGCAGCTGTGCTACTTCATCCAGCTGATTTTGCAGATTGAGTCCAACGGTCACTCCGTTTCCTTCGGCCGCATGGACCAGTATCTGTATCCGTTCTACCGCCGCGACGTAGAGCTCGACAACAGCCTCCAGCGCGAACAGGCGATTGAAATGCTGCATTCCTGCTGGCTGAAGCTGCTGGAAGTGAACAAAATTCGCTCCGGCTCGCACTCCAAAGCCTCTGCGGGCAGCCCGCTGTATCAGAACGTCACCATCGGCGGGCAAAAGCTGGTCAACGGCGAAGCGCTGGATGCCGTAAACCCACTTTCTTACGCCATTCTGGAATCCTGCGGTCGTTTGCGCTCTACCCAGCCAAACCTCAGCGTGCGTTATCACGCGGGGATGAGCAACGACTTCCTCGACGCCTGCGTGCAGGTGATCCGCTGCGGGTTCGGTATGCCCGCCTTCAACAACGACGAAATCGTGATCCCGGAATTCATCAAGCTCGGCGTGGAAAAACAGGATGCCTACGATTACGCCGCTATCGGCTGTATCGAAACCGCCGTCGGCGGCAAGTGGGGATACCGCTGCACCGGGATGAGCTTTATCAACTTTGCCCGCGTAATGCTGGCGGCGATGGAAGGCGGACGTGACGCCACCAGCGGCGAAGTGTTCCTCCCGCAGGCCAAAGCGCTGTCCGAAGGTAGCTTCGATAACTTCGATGAAATCATGGCCGCGTGGGATACCCAGATCCGCTACTACACCCGTAAATCGATCGAAATTGAATACGTGGTCGACACCATGCTGGAGGAGAACGTGCACGATATTCTGTGCTCAGCGCTGGTTGACGACTGTATCGAGCGCGCAAAAAGCATCAAACAGGGCGGCGCGAAGTACGACTGGGTTTCCGGTTTGCAGGTGGGTATCGCCAACCTGGGCAACAGCCTGGCAGCGGTGAAAAAGCTGGTCTTCGAACAGGGTGCAATCGGCCAGCAGCAGTTGGCAAAAGCGCTTGCGGAAGACTTCGACGGCCTGACCCACGAGCAGCTGCGTCAGCGTTTAATCAACGGCGCTCCGAAGTACGGCAACGACGATGACAGCGTGGACGAGCTGCTGACCCGAGCCTATCAGACCTATATCGACGAGCTGAAGCAGTATCACAACCCACGCTTTGGTCGTGGTCCGATTGGTGGCAACTACTACGCGGGCACGTCGTCTATCTCCGCCAACGTACCGTTTGGTGCAGCGACCATGGCCACTCCGGATGGCCGCAAAGCGCATACTCCGCTGGCGGAAGGCGCAAGCCCGGCTTCAGGTACGGATCACCTTGGCCCAACCGCAGTGATTGGCTCTGTGGGTAAACTGCCGACGGCGGCAATCCTCGGCGGCGTGCTGCTGAACCAGAAGCTGAACCCGGCGACACTGGACAACGATTCCGACCGCCAGAAGCTGATGGTGCTGCTGCGTACCTTCTTTGAGGTGCATAAAGGCTGGCATATTCAGTACAACATTGTGTCGCGCGAAACGCTGCTGGAAGCGAAGAAACACCCGGACCAGTATCGTGATTTGGTGGTCCGCGTGGCGGGTTATTCGGCGTTCTTTACCGCGCTGTCTCCGGATGCTCAGGATGATATTATTGCTCGTACTGAGCATACGTTGTAGTCCTCTGCGGCCTGATGCCCTCTCCCCGACCCTCTCCCACGGGAGAGGGAGTAAATAACCGCACCGTTCAGTTCCCTCTCCCACGGGAGAGGGAGTAAAAAACCACACCATTCAGTTCCCTCTCCCTTTGGGAGAGGGTTAGGGAGAGGGGCGCACATCACGCTTTCATTCGAAATAAATTTGTGTATCCCATCACATAATCACTAGAATGCTCCTGAACGCAGTAAAGCCAGGAGCCTTCGTATGACCGTTAAAGTTATCGTCACCGATATGGACGGAACTTTTCTTAATGATGCCAAGCAGTACTCACGTGAACGCTTTTTGGCGCAGTTCCAGCAGCTTAAGCAACGCGGAATTGAATTCGTGGTTGCCAGCGGCAATCAGTATTACCAGCTCATCTCTTTCTTCCCTGAAATCCGTGACCAGATCTCCTTCGTGGCTGAAAACGGCGCGCTGGTTTACCAGCACGGACAGGAGCTGTTTCACGGTGAGCTGACCCGCCACGAATCGCAGGTGGTGATTGGCGAACTGCTGAAAGATCCGCAGCTCAACTTTGTCGCCTGCGGTCTGGAAAGCGCTTACGTCAGCGATAAAGCCCCGGAAGCCTTCGTGAAGCTGATGTCGAAGCACTATCACCGCCTGAAGCCCGTTTCCGACTATCAGCAGATTGACGACAAGATTTTCAAGTTCTCCCTGAACCTGCCGGACAGCGAAATCCCACAGCTGATTGATGCGCTACACGTGTCGCTCGACGGTATCATGAAGCCGGTGACCAGCGGTTTTGGCTTTGTGGACCTGATTATTCCGGGCCTGCATAAGGCTAACGGTATCAGCCGCCTGCTGAAAAACTGGCAGCTTTCACCGCAGGATTGCGTCGGGATCGGCGACAGCGGCAACGACGCGGAAATGCTGAAGCTGGTGAAGTACTCCTTCGCCATGGCAAACGCCGCCGACAGCATCAAAGCCATCGCCCGTTACCAGACCGACGACAACAACCACGACGGCGCGCTGAATGTGATTCAGGCCGTGCTGGACGGTACCTCTCCTTTCTGATCCCTCTCTGTGCCATGCCGGATGCGGCGTGGCCTTATCCGGCCTACAAAAATCAAAACGCACTGATACTTCTTTGGCCTGATAAGCGCAGCGCATCAGGCAATTCAAAATCTTTTCCGGCCCGTGATAAACCTCAAGTTATTTAACTTGCATTAACCTAATTTTAACTTAAAGTATCACTTGTAAATTAAATTACTTTCGAATGAAAGATTGAGAGGTCCACCATGGCGCTTACCTTCACCAGTGATACCCTGCCTGCCGATCACAAAGCGGCAATTCGTCATATGAAAAAAGAGCTGCGCGCGCAGATTGGCGACGTGCAGGCGGTCTTTGACAAACTCACCGCCCACATTGAAGCCCGCGTGGCGGAAATCGAAGCCCTGAAAGCCGCAGGCAAACCTGTCTGGCCTGTTATCTCTTATGCCGAACTGGCGAAAGGAAACATCACTGACGCACAGCGCGAAGAGATCAAACGCCGCGGCTGCGCGGTGATCGAAGGGCACTTCCCGCGCGAGCAGGCGCTGGGCTGGGATCGCTCCATGCTCGACTATCTCGATCGCAATCATTTTGATGAGGTGTACAAAGGTCCGGGCGATAACTTTTTCGGCACCCTGACGGCCTCTCGCCCGGAGATCTACCCGATCTACTGGTCGCAGGCGCAAATGCAGGCGCGTCAGAGCAAGGAAATGGCGACCGTGCAGTCATTCCTCAATCGCCTGTGGCGTTTTGAAAGCGAAGGAAAACAGTGGTTCGATCCGGACGTTAACGTGATTTACCCGGACCGTATTCGTCGTCGCCCACCGGGAACCACCTCAAAAGGACTCGGCGCGCATACGGATTCCGGCGCGCTGGAGCGCTGGCTGCTGCCCGCTTATCAACAAGTGTTCGCCAGCGTGTTCAACGGTAACTTTACTCAATTCGATCCGTGGGATGCAGCGCACCGCACCGACGTGGAAGAGTACACGGTCGATAACACTACGAAATGTTCGGTATTCCGCACCTTCCAGGGCTGGACGGCGCTGTCAGAGATGATCCCACATCAGGGGCTGCTGCACGTGGTGCCGATCCCGGAAGCGATGGCCTATATTCTGCTGCGTCCGCTGCTGGACGATGTGCCGGAAGATGAGCTGTGCGGCGTGGCGCCGGGTCGCGTGCTGCCGGTGTCTGAACAGTGGCATCCGCTGCTGATTAAGGCGCTGACGTCAATTCCAGCGCTGGAGCCAGGGGACTCCGTCTGGTGGCACTGCGACGTGATCCACTCGGTCGCGCCGGTCAACGATCAGCAGGGCTGGGGCAACGTGATGTACATCCCGGCGGCCCCAATGTGCGACAAGAACCGCGTTTACGCGCAGAAAGTGAAAGTCGCGCTGGAAAAAGGCGCTTCTCCAGGTGACTTCCCACGTGAAGATTATGAAGCCAGCTGGGAGGACAGATTTACGCTCGACGACCTGAACGAACACGGTAAACGAGCGTTGGATATGCCGGTTTAATCGTCGTACAGCCCTTCCCGCTCCACGGCGGTACGTTGCTTGCCCGGACGTATCCGCCGTACCGATTCCCGCACCGCCAGCGTGCCGTGCAGCAGCAGCGAGCCACAGGGCGCTTCCGGGCGGATCAGCCGCTGTTGCAGCATCTGCACCGCTTCCGTTCCCAGCTCATCGCGCGGGACGTGAACCGCCGTTAGCGGCACATCCTGAATGGCCGCCAGGTTAAAGCCATCGATGCTCATCACCGAGATATCCTGCGGCACGCGCAGCCCGCGCTGTTGCAGGGCGTTGATGGTACCCGCCGCCATGAAATCCCCGCCGACCAGAAACGCCGTCGGCAGCGGTTTATCACCCTGCGCATCCAGCCACGCGCCCACTCTTTCCTCGGTTTCTTTGGCACTGAAGCTCGGCACGGTGATCAGATCGCGACCATCCTGAAAGCGCAGGTTGACGCTCTTCCAGGCTTCACGAATACCGACCAGACGCAGCTCCATCGTGTAGCGACGCAGGCACAGCACGTTCATCACCGCCCGATGCCCCATATCGAACAGATAGCGCGCGGCAAACTGACCGATTAAACGGTGATCTGGCGCAATGGAAGGCAGGCGCATCTTTTCATCACGACAGTTGATCAGCACGCACGGTTTGGCGAAATCCGCCGCCAGATCGTGGATATGCGGATCGTCAATGCCGAGCAGGATCGCCGCCTGAGTTTCGTTCTCATTCATTCGTGCCAGAAAAAGGTTCGCATCCGCGTCGTTCTCTTCGAGCGCGCAGTAACGCAGGCGCACCTCATGGGGCGACAGCGCTTTATTCAGGCTCTGCACCACGCGGTAATAAAAGATGTCGGATCGCTCATCGAACGCCCGCTGTGGTGCGAAGACGATCAGGCTGTTCAGCAGCATTCTGCCTGCCGCCAACCCTTCCATTACCCCCATCTCACGCGCGCAGGCAAGCACCTGGCTGCGAGCCTTTTCGCTGGTGTTGGCCTTGCCCGCCAGCACCCGCGAAACGGTGCTGGCAGACAGCCCGGTTCGCGCGGCAATTTCGGCTATTTTGAGCTTTTTATCCATTCTGTGATCTACCTCCATTTCGAAAATGAAAGAATTTTCACGACCAATCCCCCCTTTAAACAAGGGGCTAAACCTAATTAAAAAGGAGTATATCGTCAACTCATGAAAAAACTTGCATAAATTGCGCTATTGCCTGCGATTGTTCTGTCCTACCCTGAATTGGCCTGACAACTTCCATACTAGTTATCCGGAAGGTAATGATAAGAAAACCTATAGGTTTCAATCAAATAAAAAATCGGTATGACAACTCACGGATTGAGCGGGTCATTTCTTCCCCCTACAAACCGTCTTATGGAGATTTCTATGAGCCAAGGTATTAACAACGAGATGACGGCAAGCAAATCCCGCCGCGTAGTCAAGAACTTACGCTGGTGGGTATTGGTGCTGTTTTTGCTGGGCGTCACCGTTAACTACATTACACGTAACTCTCTGGGCATCCTCGCGCCGGAGCTCAAAACCGAGCTTGGCCTGACCACTGAACAATATTCCTGGATCGTCGGCGCCTTCCAGATTGCCTACACCGTCTTCCAGCCGATTTGCGGCTGGCTCATCGACGTGATCGGCCTGAAGCTCGGCTTTATGATTTGCGCCATCCTGTGGGCCGTGGCCTGTATCGCCCATGCGGGTGCGGGCAGCTGGCTGCACCTCGCGATGCTGCGTTTCGGGATGGGGGCTTCAGAAGCCGCCGCAACCCCGGCAAACGCCAAAACCATCGGTGAGTGGTTCCCGAAATCTGAGCGTCCTGTGGCTGCCGGTTGGGCAGGCGTCGGTTTCTCCATCGGTGCGATGCTGGCTCCGCCAATCATCTATTTCGCGCATGCCTCTTTCGGCTGGCAGGGCGCGTTCATGTTTACCGGTTTCCTGGCGCTGGTGTGGGTGGTGCTGTGGTGGGCGTTCTACCACAACCCGGATAAACACCCGAACCTTAGCAAAGAAGAGCTGGCGTTTATTCAGCAGGATAACGAACCGCCTGCGGTGAAACTGCCGTTCCTGACCGCGCTTAAAACCGTAGCGAAAAACAAACGCTTCTACGGTATCGCGCTTCCGGCCTTTATGGCTGAGCCTGCCTGGGCGGTGATGAGCTTCTGGGTCCCGCTGTATCTCGCCAAAGAGTACGGCATGGATCTGAAGCAAATCGCCCTGTTTGCCTGGCTGCCGTTCCTCGCCGCTGACCTTGGCAGCGTGGCGAGTGGTTATCTGACCAAACTCTACGTGCGCATCTTTGGCTGCACCCGCGTGAACTCCATCGTCGCCTCTTCCGTAAGCGGTGCGTTCCTGATGCTGTCACTGGCAGTGATGGCCTTCACGAATAATCCGTACGTCGCGATTGCACTTATCTCCATCGGCGGCTTCGGTCACCAGATCATCTCCTGCATGCTGAGCGCCCTGGTGGTTGAGTCCTTTGACAAAGGCCAGATGGCGACCGTTAACGGCATGCGCGGTTCCGCCGCGTGGATCGCAAGCTTCCTGTTCTCTCTGATTATCGGGGTGACCGCCGACAAAATTGGCTTCAACCCGCTGTTTATCGCCATGGGCTTCTTCGACCTGATTGGCGCCGTATTCCTGATTGCATTTATTGCTGAACGTCGCGCTAAACGCGCCTGATAGTAGGTTTAAAGATGAAAACGCTTAAACACTGGACATTCGAAAAACAATCCGCCCACCACGTTGAACTGCAGGTCGACGGCCAGCACACTCTGTGCCTGTATATGCTGGAAGAAAACCTGTTCCGCGTACTGCTGAAACGCCAGGGCAAACTGGCCCTGGATAAGACCTGGAGCATTGCGCCAGACCAGGACGTACCGTGGGAAGGCCGCGCTCGTGAAGATCTGAGCGGTTTCAGCCTGCCTTCATGGACGCTGGAAAAACAGGAAAACAGCCTGACCATCGCGACTTCGCAGCTGAAAGTCACCGTCCACCAGCCGCTGTGGCTGGAGTGGCACTATCGTAACGAAGCTGGCGAGTGGCAGTACCTGACCGGCGACCGTCCAACCAGCGCCTATCTGGTTAACGCCCACGGCGACGGCGTGGCACACTATCTGAAGCGCCAGAAAGACGAACGTTTCTACGGCCTCGGCGAGAAAGCAGGCGATCTGCAGCGTACCGGCAAGCGCTACGAAATGCGCAATCTGGATGCGATGGGCTACAACGCCGTCAGCACCGACCCGCTGTACAAGCACATTCCGTTTACCATCACCCGTCGTGACGACGTCAGCGTTGGCCTGTTCTATGACAACCTCAGCAGCTGCTGGCTGGATCTGGGTAACGAGCTGGACAACTACCACACCGCTTACCGCCGCTGGCAGGCAGAAGCCGGTGATATCGATTACTACCTGTTTACCGGCAAGCGCGTGCTGGACATCACCAAGTCCTTTATCCGTCTGACCGGGAAAACCCTGTTCGGGCCGAAATGGAGCCTGGGCTACAGCGGTTCGACCATGCACTACACCGATGCACCGGACGCGCAGAACCAGCTGATGAACTTCATCCGCCTGTGCGATGATCATGCGATCCCTTGCGATTCGTTCCAGCTCTCCTCCGGCTATACCTCAATCAACGGCAAGCGCTACGTGTTCAACTGGAACTACGACAAAGTGCCGCAGCCGAAAGTGATGAGCAAAGCGTTCCACGACGCGGGCCTGAAGCTGGCGGCGAACATCAAGCCTTGCCTGTTGCAGGATCACCCACGCTATAACGAAGTAGCGGAAAAAGGCCTGTTCGTGCGTGATTCTGAAGCTAACGCACCAGAACGTTCGGTGTTCTGGGATGACGAAGGTTCCCACCTCGACTTCACCAATCCGGAGACCGTGAAATGGTGGCAGGAAGGTGTCACCACGCAGCTGCTGGAAATGGGTATCGATTCTACCTGGAACGACAACAACGAATACGAAGTGTGGGACGGCGAAGCCCGCTGCTACGGCTTCGGTCAGGAAATTGCCATTAAGCACGTGCGTCCGGTGATGCCACTGCTGATGATGCGCGCCTCGATGGAAGCGCAGCAGCGTTTCGCCCCGGAAAAACGTCCGTACCTGATTTCCCGTTCCGGCTGTGCCGGGATGCAGCGCTACGTCCAGACCTGGAGCGGCGACAACCGCACCAACTGGGACACCCTGCGCTACAACACCCGCATGGGCGTCGGCATGAGCCTCTCCGGCCTGTTCAACGTCGGCCATGACGTTGGCGGCTTCTCCGGCGATAAGCCAGACGCAGAGCTGTTTGTACGCTGGGTGCAAAACGGCGTGATGCATCCACGCTTTACCATTCACTCATGGAATGACGACCAGACCGTCAACGAACCGTGGATGTACCCGGCGATCACGCCGTGCATTCGTGGTGCGATTGAACTGCGCTATCGTCTGATGCCGTATCTATACACCCTGCTGTGGCAGGCGCATGCAGATGACGAACCGATGTTGCGTCCAACCTTCCTCGACCACGAGCACGACGAGCAGACCTTCGCCGAAAACGACGACTTCCTGCTGGGCCGTGACCTGCTGGTCGCAAGCGTAGTGGAACAGGGTCAGCGTCAGCGCCAGGTATGGCTGCCAGCCAACGAAACCGGCTGGTACGATTTCTATACCGGCGAGTGGTTCTCCGGCGGTCAGGAAATCACCATCGACGCGCCGCTGGAAAAACTGCCGCTGCTGGTCCGCGCCGGTGCGGGTCTGCCAATGAGCGACCGCATTAAACACGTTAAGCCGGAAGAAGACACGTATCGCGAGCTGAAACTGTTCCCGCTGAAAGGCGTGGGCACGGACAACGGCCTGCTGTTTGAAGATGACGGCGAAACCTGGGGCTATAAAGACGGCAAGGCGCTGTGGCTGGACTGGGAAATGGAATGTTCCGGCAGCACCATCAACGTGAAAATGAGCCCGCGCGGTGACTTCCGCCCGGCCTGGAAAGCGCTGAAAGTCACTCTGCCTGCGGGTGAAAAACGCCAGTTGCTGATCAACGGCGTTGCAGCCAGCGAATGGGCAATTAACTAAGGCTCTGTTTACCCTGCCCTGCTCACACGGCAGGGTAACGCCTTTTGTTGTCTATCTGTAAATAAAAACGCCACAGCTGTAATAGTCTGTGGCGTTTTTTTGGCCGCAGCGTTACTCTCAAAAAGCCCCTATTCTTGCGGACTTCTCATGATGAAAGTATTGACCGCTGTGACTCTTACTCTGCTGCTGAGCTCCACCAGCGCCCTCGCCTTCCAGGAAAGACCTGTTCAGGAAGCTGGCGCTCAAACGACCCAGGCGAAAACCGCGCCGCTAAGCCAGTTTTCGGATGACGATAACGATGGCGCTATTTCGCAGGCTTAT
This sequence comes from Enterobacteriaceae bacterium 89, assembly GCA_014156375.1. GTDB lineage: Bacteria > Pseudomonadota > Gammaproteobacteria > Enterobacterales > Enterobacteriaceae > Scandinavium. The sequence continues at coordinate 688,919 of RQJH01000002.1, forward strand.
GGTCCGGCCGCGTTTTCAGGGACTTCGGTCACCAGCAATGGCTATCCGATGCCTTTGCCGAGCCAGCACAGAAACCGTTAATGACACTCCCTACCCTGTCCATGACGGGGTATTTTCCTCACGATGCCGCAATCAAAAATCCAATCAGCACACAGTAAAGCACCAGGTTTAACACCGTCAGGACAATAAGCATTATCATCGCACTCCGTTGTGGTTAAGCGTGGATCGAGCCGGGATTAATTTTTGGTGATGATCAGGCGGATAAACGCCAGCACGGCAAAGCTGCACACCAGCCAGTTTCTCAGGCCTGCAAGCCAGCCCGGACTATGTGGCGCATGACTTCTTCTGCGACAGTGCGACAAACACTCCTGGATCACTTCATCCCTGTTGATGTTCATCAGCACTTTATTGCCCAGGAAAGCCTGCTCAACGTCGTCCTGCATCAGGCTCATACTGACGTAGAACACCGCTCCGCTTTGTCTGATCTGATAGCGATAGAGGGTTTTGTCATCAACGCTTGCGTAGAATGTGAACTCCTGCATATCCCCTCCGACGACGAAAAAAATCTGAGGCTATTTGTTCACAGAATTGTGCAGGAATTATGGTGTGGCAAAGCAACCCACAACTTGTTGCAGAAATGTTTATGAAACGATAAAAAATGGAGTATTCAGAGAGAGATTCCCGGCAGCACGAATGGCTGCCGGGTAAGACAACTTAGTTATCAATACCTTTGCTGCGCAGGTAATCTTCGTAGTTGCCGCTGAAGTCAATCACGCGCTCTGGCGTAATTTCCAGCACGCGGGTCGCCAGTGAGGAAACGAACTCACGGTCGTGGGAAACGAAGATCAGAGTACCCTGATACATTTCCAGCGCCATGTTCAGCGATTCGATAGATTCCATATCCAGGTGGTTGGTGGGTTCATCCATGATCAGGATATTTGGTTTTTCCATCATCAGCTTGCCGAACAGCATGCGGCCTTTTTCACCACCGGAAAGCACTTTGGCTGGCTTTTTGATGTCGTCCTGGCTAAACAGCAGACGACCGAGGAAGCTGCGTACCACCTGCTCGTCATCGCCTTCCTGCTTCCACTGGCTCATCCAGTCGAACACGGTGAGATCGTTTTCGAACTCGTACTCGTGATCCTGAGCGTAGTAGCCAATTTTGGCGTTTTCAGACCATTTCACCGTACCGCTGTCCGGAGCCATTTCGCCGACCAGGGTTTTCAGCAGAGTGGATTTACCCACGCCGTTCGCCCCGATGATGGCAATTTTCTCGCCCACTTCCAGCAACAGATTAAGTTTCTTAAACAGCGGACCGTCTTCAAAGCCTTTGCTGAGGGCTTCCACTTCCAGCGCGTTACGGAACAGTTTTTTGTCCTGCTCAAAGCGGATGAACGGGTTCTGACGGCTGGACGCTTTCACTTCTTCCAACTTGATTTTATCAATCTGACGAGCACGTGAAGTCGCCTGGCGGGATTTGGAGGCGTTAGCGCTAAAGCGGCTGACGAAGGACTGCAGGTCCGCAATCTGCGCTTTTTTCTTGGCGTTATCCGCCAGCAGACGCTCACGCGCCTGAGTTGCCGCCGTCATGTACTCATCATAGTTGCCCGGATAAACGCGCAGCTCGCCGTAGTCCAGATCCGCCATGTGGGTACAAACCATGTTCAGGAAGTGACGGTCGTGCGAGATGATAACCATGGTGCTGTCGCGCTCGTTGAGCGTCTGCTCTAACCAGCGGATGGTGTCGATATCCAGGTTGTTCGTCGGTTCATCGAGCAGCAGAATGTCTGGATTAGAGAACAGCGCCTGAGCCAGCAGTACACGCAGCTTCCAGCCTGGTGCCACTTCGCTCATTGGGCCGTAATGCTGTTCCACAGGAATACCAACGCCCAGCAGCAGTTCACCGGCGCGGGATTCAGCAGAGTAGCCGTCCATCTCGCCATAGGTGACTTCGAGATCGGCAACCTTGTAGCCGTCCTCTTCGCTCATTTCCATCAGGCCATAGATGCGGTCGCGTTCCTGCTTCACTTCCCACAGTTCGGCGTGACCCATAATCACGGTGTCGAGAACGCTGAACTCTTCGAAGGCGAACTGATCCTGACGCAGCTTACCGATGCGCTCGTTAGGATCGAGCGAAACGTTGCCGAGAGTCGGCTCTAAGTCGCTTCCCAAAATTTTCATAAAGGTGGATTTACCACTGCCGTTGGCGCCAATCAGGCCGTAACGGTTGCCGCCGCCAAATTTGACGGAGATGTTTTCGAACAGCGGCTTACTGCCGAACTGCATGGTGACGTTGCTGGTAACTAACACGGGCGTATCCTGAAAGATGTGACAAACGGCCTATTTTGCCACAATTCTGAATAAAAATCGCCTTGCACGTGCGGTTGCTACACTGAGAATATGTGATGGGTGGGTGAAAAAAATGTGATTTCGTCCACATCTGAATTCCTTGTTGCGGCGATTGCACCTATAATGCGCTCCCATTAAGGGTTCAATTTCTCTCACAACAGCCCGTGTGGCATCGATACTTCGCACAACATGAATATGAAATTAACAACGCTTTTCGCGGCAGCTCTTGCCGTTATGGGCTTTTGCAAAACTGCATCTGCTGTGACTTATCCGCTGCCAACCGACGGCAGCCGTCTGATTGGCCAGAACCAGGTGATCACCATCCCTGAGAACAACACGCAGCCGCTTGAGTATTTCGCTGCGCAGTATCAGATGGGTCTGTCCAACATGACCGAAGCGAACCCGGGCGTGGACGTGTACCTGCCGAAAGGCGGCACCGTGCTGAACATCCCGCAGCAGCTGATCCTGCCTGATACCCCGCATGAAGGTATCGTTATCAACAGCGCCGAGATGCGTCTGTACTACTACCCGGCGGGTACCAATACCGTGATCGTGCTGCCTATCGGTATCGGTCAGTTGGGTAAAGACACCCCAATCAACTGGACCACCAAAGTTGAGCGTAAGAAAGCGGGTCCAACCTGGACGCCAACCGCCAAAATGCACGCTGAATACATCGCTGCCGGTAACCCGCTGCCAGCCGTTGTTCCCGCTGGCCCGGATAACCCAATGGGTCTGTACGCGCTGTATATCGGTCGTCTGTATGCGATTCACGGCACCAACGCCAACTTCGGTATCGGCCTGCGCGTGAGCCACGGCTGTGTGCGTCTGCGTAACGAAGACATCAAATTCCTGTTCCAGAACGTTCCGGTCGGTACTCGCGTTCAGTTTATCGATGAAGCGGTAAAAGCCACCACCGAACCAGACGGCAGCCGTTACATTGAAGTTCACAACCCGCTGTCCACCACCGACGCTCAGTTCAACGGCGGCGAAGTGGTACCAGTGACCCTGAACAAAGCCGTTCAGGCAGTGACCGGTCAGGCTGACGTTGACACGAAAGTCGTCGACCAGGCCGTTCAGGACCGTTCCGGGATGCCGGTTCGTTTGAACTAATTCTTCGGCTCTGAGCACAAAAAAAGGCAGATTTTTAATCTGCCTTTTTTATTGCCTGACGATAATTGCCTGATGGCGGCTTCGCCTTATCAGACCTACAAAACCTACAACTCGGTAGGTCCGGTAAGCGCTAGCGCCACCGGGCTGCACCTGGTTAACCGTTATTCACAATCACAATACCGCCGTGATCGTAGCGGTAGTGGCAGTGGGCATATTCCAGCGGCGTGCCGTCCTCAAGGTAAATCACCTGCTCAACTTCCAGCACCGGGTCGCTCGCCTCACAGACTAAGTGCTGCTGCTCCAGTTCGCCGGGCTTGATGGCGCGCACCACGCGGTACGAGCCCATAATCTTCAGCCCCAGCGTTTCCTGCACGTACTGAAACACCGAGCTTTCCAGATGAGTTTTATTCAGCCCCGGCACCAGGTTAACCGGCATCACCGTCGCATCCAGCGACATCGGTTCACCGTTCAGCGAACGAAGGCGGACAAAGTCATACACCGGGGCATCGGCGTTAATCAGCAGCGATGACTGCTCTTTTTCCGTCGGGAAACGCAGTTCGAAGCGCACAACCTTGCTGCTCACCGTTCCCAGATGTTCCCAGGTTTTGGTGGCGCCAAAGTAGTCGCTGCCGGGCAAATCCCACTGCGAAAGCTGAAGGAAGTTCTTACGCACGAAGGTGCCCTGCCCCTGACGCGTGTAAATCAATCCTTCGACAATCAGCTGGCGGATGGCCTGCTGGATGGTCATCCGGCTGGTCTGGAACTCCGCCGCCAGCGCAAACTGGTCTGGCAGCGGTGAGCTGGCGGGATACCGCTGGCTGATAATGCGCTTCTTAATTTCTCGCGCGATGGTAAGGTACTTCGCCGCCATAATTTTCCTTTTGTTACTCGGCTATCCCATTGTTTCTTAAGGCCACTCGTTCGGCAATCTTGAGGAAAGGCAGGTAGAAGAATACACCAAAGATGATGATTATCAACTGAACCACCACCGCTCTCCAGTCTCCTGCCGTCGACAGCCACGCGCTTAAAATCGGCGGCGTCGTCCAGGGGATCATCACCACACAGCGCGACATCAAACCGAGCGTGGTGCACAGCCAGGCAAAGAAAATGCCAATCGCCGGCAGCAGTACAAACGGGATCATCAGCGGCACGTTGAACACTATTGGCAGACCGAAGATCACCGGTTCGTTGATGTTGAACAGCCCCGGAGTGATCGCCAGTCGCGCGACCTGCTTCGACGCCTTCTGCCGTGAGAACAGGAAGATGGCAATCAGCAGCGAAATAGTGCTACCGGTACCGCCTACCATACCAAACGTGGGAACAAAGATGTTGTTGATGATATGCGGGATCGGCTGTCCGGCCGCATACGCCAGCATATTCTCGTTGGTGTTGATCAGCAGGAACGGCTCCAGCACCACGCTGTTAACCACCGACTGATGGATCCCCAGCGTAAACAGGAAGTTGCCGAAGCTGTAGATGAAAATCGTGCCTGGAAGGCTGGTGTTGATCAGCCTTAACGGTTGCTGGATCAGGGTGGTGATCAGGTGGATCAGATCGGTATGCAGCAGATTGTTCAGCAGTGCAGCAAACACCGCGAACAGCGACAGCGTGATGATTGTCGGCAGTAGCGAGGAGAAAGACTGGCTCACCGCCGGCGGCACATTTTCACCAAGGTTGATCTCCAGGCGCTTAAACTGAGCGATGCGGATAAAAATCTCCGTCGCCAGCAGGCCGATGATCACCCCGGCGAAAATGCCGGTAGAGCCGATGTTGGCAAAAGTCAGCACCGACATCAGGCTGACCGCCGTTTTGCCGCCCACCGGCACCATATCGACCTGCATAGGCATCATGATGATGAAGCTGCAAATGGCGATGACCACGGCCGACACCGGGTTACCGAAGTTTTTGTTACGCGCCAGCGACCACGCGATCATCGGAGCTATCAGCAAGGCGGCAATGTTCAACGTACCGTTGATGATCGCCTCGCCCCAGACCTTAAATCGCACCAGCGTTTCCCCGTCAAAAATCCACGGAAACACCACGTTGTTCACCAGTACCGCGAGCCCGGCCAGGATAAAAATCGGCATGACTCCGGCGAACGCGTCACGCAGCGAACGCAGGTGAACCTGGTTAGCAATGCGTGCAGAAAACTCCACAAAGCGATCGGTAAAAGACTGCATATTTGATGTTACGTTATCAGACATGTGCACAGACCTTTTTTTGACTCACTCGTAACCCGGTTTGGCGCTGGCGTTACATCTCTTCGCCGTTGCTGCGGATTGCCTGTTTTAACCACGCGTAGCTTTTCTTCGGCACGCGCTTCAGATCTTTCAGATCGTGGTTTTCCCGGTTGACGTACACCACGCCGTAGCGTTTACGCATATCACCCTGCGAGCTGAGAATGTCGATGAGCCCCCAGCCGAGATAGCCAATGACCTCTGCGCCATCCTCAAAAATGGCCTCTTTCATGGCGTTGATGTGGTCGCGGTGATAGGAGATGCGGTAGTCATCCTCAATCATGTTCTCGCCGTCCCAGGACTCGATCACCCCGATGCCGTTCTCAATCGGGAACACCGGCAGGCGCCAGTTGTTGTAGTACTGGGTGATGATGGTGCGGAAGCCGAGCGGATCAATCTGCCAGTTCCATTCGGTGGCCTTCAGATACGGGTTGTTCTTGTCGCCGTATTTTAGGTAGTAGTTGACCGGACAGTCTTCCGGGATTGCATCGCTGTCCAGCGTGCGGCTGGCGTAGTAGCTAAACGCCATGTAGTCGTTTTTGTTTTTCGCAATCAGCGCCAGATCCTCTTCGCGATAGATATCTTCGAAGCCTTCGCGCTTCACTACCGCCATCACTTCCGGGCTGTAGCCCTGGCCCGCATAGACGCGCAGCAGGTTCTGATTGAGGAATTCGTCGTGCTGCTGAGCGCAGAAGATATCGCGCGGTTTGCAGGTCGCCGGATAAATCAGCTGGTGCGCCAGCATGCCGCCCATCAGTTTGCCCGGTTTGGTTTCATGCAGGTACTGCGTCAGCTCAACGTGCGCCACCATGGTGTGATGCTGAACCTCATACAGCTCACGCAGCGTTTCATCCCCGCGCATATAACCGGAAATGCGGAACGCAATCGGCATGTGGAAAATGTTCTGCTCATTGAAGGTCAGCCAGTACTTCACCTTATCGCCGTAGCAGTCGATCATTTTTTTGCCGTAGCGGACAAAGGCATCCATCACCCGACGGTCGTTGAAACCGTTGTACTCTTCCGCCAGCGCCAGCGGCATGTCGAAGTGATAGAGGCAGATCATCGGCTCGATGCCTCGGGCAATCAGGCCATCAATAAAGCGGTGGTAGAAATCGATCCCTTCCTGATTGAACTCGCCGTCGCCCATCGGGCAGACGCGGCTCCATGAGATCTGGAAGCGATAGCAGTTCATCCCCAGATCCTGCATCAGATCGAAGTCTTCTTCGAAGCGATGATAGGAGTCGGTGGCGACTTTCCAGTCAGAAGCAAACTCGCTGGGCTCACGAATGTCGTACACCGATTTGCCTTTACCGCCCTCGTTCCACGCCCCTTCCGTCTGCATGCTGGATACCGAGTTACCCCACAAAAAATCCTTCGGCAGTTTGTTCATCATCGCTCTCCGTCTATATGACTAGTCATTTAAATTTCATGACTAGTCATATAGACCGAAATGGATAATCAGGCAAAAGGATTGAGTCTTTTTTGTGAGCAGTTTCGAAAAGATCGTCAGCGGGTGAGAGCTCAATGGCTCTTCAACGAGGGAATATAAAAGTGCTAAATACGCTATAAATTTACAATTTAACTACATTGCATTTACGTTTCTGTACTTCACTTGTAGTGGGTTGCCAGGGTCAAACGAAAGCCAGGCCCGCTCCCCTCATTAAGCCGTAATTCAAACATCTACGTTATTACTGTGAGCTGAGGAATACCCCATGAGAACACGCTGGCGAGGGATCGGCGTGCTGGCAATTGCTGCTGGCACGCTAATCCGCACCGGAGGCGCGGCTGCTGACGATCAACCGACGCCCCCCTCTTCACCCGATCAAACTAAGAAACCCAACATTATCCTGATCGTCTCTGATGACACTGGATACGGCGATCTCGGCGTCTACGGCGGAGGCCCCGGCCGCGGAATGCCAACCCCGGGCCTGGATCGCATGGCCGATGAAGGGATGACCTTTTTTGACTTCTACGGGCAGCCGAGCTGTACGCCAGGCCGTGCGGCGATGCAGACCGGGCGCATTCCCAACCGCAGCGGGATGACCACCGTGGCCTTCCAGGGCCAGGGCGGCGGGCTGCCGAAAGAAGAGTGGACGCTGGCGTCGGTACTGAAAACCGGCGGTTACAAAACCTTCTTCACCGGCAAATGGCACCTGGGCGAAGCGGACTACGCGCTGCCGAATGCTCAGGGCTATGACGAAATGCGCTATGTCGGGCTCTATCACCTGAACGCCTACACCTACGCCGATCCAAAGTGGTTCCCGGATATGGATCCGAAGCTGCGTGAGATGTTCGAGAAAGTGACGCGTGGTGCGCTGTCGGGTAAAGCAGGGGAAGCTCCGCACGAAGACTTCAAGGTCAACGGTGAATACGTCAATACACCAGTGGTGGACGGTAAAGAAGGGGTGGTCGGCATTCCATTCTTCGATCGCTACGTCGAAAAAGCCTCGCTGGACTATCTGGACGCCAACGCCAAATCCGGCCAGCCGTTCTTCATGAGCATCAACTTTATGAAGAACCACCAGCCGAACATGCCGGATCCGGACTACATCGGTAAATCGCTGTCGAAGAGCAAATACGCCGACTCGATGGTCGAAATGGATGCCCGCGTAGGCCATATCATGGACAAGATCCGCGAGCTTGGCATCGACAAGAACACCCTGGTGGTCTGGACCACGGACAACGGAGCCTGGCAGGACGTTTATCCTGACGCGGGCTACACGCCGTTCCGCGGCACCAAAGGCACAGACCGCGAAGGCGGCAGCCGCGTTCCGGCGATTGCCTGGTGGCCCGGCAAAATCAAAGATCACAGCCGCAACTACGACATCGTCGGCGGGCTGGATTTGATGGCCACCTTTGCTTCCGTGGCGGGAGTCAAACTGCCGACCGAAGACCGGGCGGGTAAACCGACTATCTTCGACAGCTACGATCTCTCTCCGGTGTTGTTCGGAACTGGCCCGGATCCGCGTAATGAGTGGTTCTACTTTACCGAGGATGAACTCACCCCAGGTGCCGTTCGTGTCGGCAACTACAAGGCAGAGTTTAACCTGCGCGGCGACGACGGCGTGAAAACCGGCGGGCTGGCGGTCGATTCAAACCTCGGCTGGAAAGGAGCGGAGTCTTACGTCGCCACCGTGCCGCAGATCTTTGACCTCTGGCAGGATCCGCAGGAACGCTATGACATCTTCATGAACAATTATACGGAGCACACCTGGACGCTGGTCACCTTTAACGAGGCGATCAAAAACCTGATGCAAACCTATGTGAAATACCCGCCGCGTCCGTCACAAAGTGAGGCGTACAGCGGGCCGATCACCATTTCGCAGTACGAAAAATTCAAAAACGTACGCGATCAACTACAACAACAAGGTTTCCAGCTGGCGCTGCCAACCGGCAACTGATGACGTTTACCGGCCTTGCCTCACGGCGGGCCGGTTTTTTAAAGGTGTGACAATGAAAGAGAGCACAACACTGCCGTTAACCCCGCTGGCAAATGTCGGCACCTTTTTGCCACCGTATAAACGCCGTTATCACGTGATGGCGAAGCCATCAGGATCTACCTGTAATCTCGACTGTAGCTACTGCTTTTATCTGCACAAGGAACAGCTGCTGCACCAGGATCGCGATAAAGGCATGACCGATGAGGTGCTGGAAAATTTCATCCGCCAGTACATCGCCACTCAGGAAGGCGAGGAGATCGTCTTCTCCTGGCAGGGAGGTGAACCGACGCTGATGGGGCTCGATTTCTTCAAAAAAGTGGTGGAGCTGCAAAAGAAATATCAGCCAAAACACCAGCGCATTGAGAACGATCTGCAAACCAACGGCTTTCTGATTAACGACCAATGGGCCGCGTTTCTCAAAGAGAATCACTTCCTGGTAGGTATTTCCATTGACGGTCCGCAGGAATTGCACGACCGCTTTCGCGTCACCCGCAGCGGTAAACCGACGTTTGAGCGCGTGATGCGGGCGATAGAAACGCTGAAGCGTCATGAAGTGTCGTTCAACACTCTGGTGGTGATCAACCGGGTCAACGCCCGTTTCCCAAAAGAGGTTTATCGCTTTCTGACGCAAACCGTCGGCTCGACCTATATCCAGTTTATTCCCTGCGTCGAACCCGTTGAGTTTAAGCACACCGCTCCCCAGTTTTGGCGCGATGAAACTATTCCCATCACCGGTTCGCGTCGCGCACATCCGGGCGATTTGGATTCGATTGTCACCGACTGGTCAGTCGATCCTGACGACTGGGGCAGCTTTCTGATTGGCGCATTTGAAGAGTGGGTGAACAACGATTTAGGCCGCGTACAGGTGAACGTTTTTGAAACCGCTGTGGTACAAACCATGGGGCTTCCCGCTCAGCTGTGCGTGACAGCGGAATTTTGCGGTAAAGCTTTGGCGATGGAGAAAAACGGCGACGTCTTCTCCTGTGACCATTACGTCTACCCGGAGTACAAGCTCGGCAATATTCACCGTCAGTCTCTTGCGCAGATGGTATTTTCCGAGCGGCAGCAGGCCTTCGGGATGGGCAAGAAGAACACCCTGCCGGAATACTGCAAAAGCTGTCCACATCTGAAATTATGCTGGGGCGAGTGCCCGAAAAACCGCATTGTGCGGGCACCGGATGGGGAAACCGGGCTCAATTACCTGTGCCCTGGCCTGAAGGCTTTCTTTAGCGCCGCCAAACCGACGCTGGAGAAAATTGCGGAGCTGGTGAAGAATTCACCGCCGTTATAATGGAGTTTCCCCCTCTCCCCGACCCTCTCCCCAAAGGGGCGAGGGGGAAACTAGTAGGTCCGGCAAGCAACGCGCCGCCGGGCAATGTATTTTATCCTTTCAACTGATTCCTGCGGTACTCGCCCTGCCGTTCCAGCATCCAGCCGGGATATTCGCGCGGCAAAGCGCTGACCGCATCCAGCTGCTTCAGCTCTTCTTCGCTCAGGCGGATGTCGGTAGCCGCGATATTGTCCGCAAGCTGATCCGGACGTTTGGCCCCGATAATCACACTGCTGACCACCGGCTGATGCAGCAGCCACGCCAGCGCAATCTGCGCCACCGACACGCCTTTGCTTTCGGCAATATTGCGCATCACGTCGATGCAGTCGAAGCCGCGCTCTTTGTCCACCGGCGGGAAATCAAACTCCAGCCGACGACCGCCCGCTTCGTTCTGCCCGTCGCGGCCATATTTACCGCTGAGGAAACCGCCTGCCAGCGGGCTCCAGACCATCAGCCCGATGCCTTCGCTTTGCATCATAGGCACCAGCTCACGCTCCAGATCGCGCCCGGCAATGGTGTAATAAGCCTGCAGGGAGGCAAAACGCGCCAGGCCAAGACGGTCGGAAATACCCAGCGCCTTCATGATTTGCCAGGCCGACCAGTTCGATACCCCGACGTAGCGCACATGACCGTGCTGCACGAGGTTATCCAGCGCGTACAGCGTTTCTTCGATCGGCGTCGCCGGATCAAAACCGTGCAGCTGATAGAGATCGATGTGATCGAGCTGCATCCTGCGCAGACTCTCCTTCACGCTGTTGATGATGTGATAGCGCGAGCTGCCGCGTGAGTTCACGCCCGCCGTGCCCGTTTCACCAAATACTTTAGTCGCCACCACTACATTTTCGCGCGGCACTTTGAGATTCTTCAGCGCCTGACCGGTGATCTCCTCGGAGCGCCCTTCCGAATACACGTTGGCGGTGTCGATAAAGTTAATACCAGCATCCAGCGCGCTGCCGACCAGACGCTCGGCGTCGGCCTGCTGCAGCTGACCAATCTTGCCCCACATCCCGCCTTCGCCACCAAACGTCATGGTGCCAAGGCACAGCTCAGACACAAACAAACCGGTGTTGCCTAATTTTTGATAACGCATAACCGCCTCCTCAGGGGATGTCTTTCGTGAATGATGTCCGGATCTAAGACTAGCCAGGCCACTGACATTCCGAATGGGGCGATCCTGCCCGTTTCTTGCCCAATTCTCTGAACCTTATCCGCGCGGTGCGTCGCCAAAGACCGAGTAGTCCGGCAGATGAACGTTCTGATAGGTTTCCCAGCCGCCGCCGAGAGCTTTATACAGCGCCACCAGATCGATGCGGCTCTGTACCTGCGCCTGAGCGTGCTGCTGTTCGGCCTGCGCCAGCTGACGCTGCGCATCCAGCACGTCGATAAACGTCGCCAGCCCCTGTTTGTAACTGCTGCTGGCCAGATCGAAGGCGCTTTGCAGCGCGTCAATGGTGCGTTGCAATGCCTGTTCCTGTTTCTGATCGCTGCGATAGCTGACCAGTGCATTCTCCACGTCGCCCAGCGCCGTCAGCACGGTTTGCCGGTACTGCAACACCTGTACCCCCTGCTGCGCGCGAGCCAGTTTGACGCTCGACACCAGCCGTCCGCCCTGGAAGATGGGGATCGAAATCTGCGGGCCGACGCTGTAGAAATGGCTGCTCCAGTCGGTGAGCCAGTTGGTCTCGGTATTGCGCAGGCCAAACTGGCCGTTCAGCGTCAGGCTGGGGAACAGTTCTGCTACTGACACGCCAATCTGCGCGGTGGCCGCGTGCAGATTAGCTTCCGCTTCGCGAACGTCCGGCCTGCGGCGCGCCAGCGTGGAGGGAATTCCGGTTTGCACGACATCGGGCAGTTTTGGCAGCGGTTGCGGCGAACTGAGCTCTGCATCCAGCGTGCCCGGCGGTTTACCAAGCAGGATCGCCAGAGCGTTCATCGCCTGCCTTTCCTGCGCTTCGTACTGCGGCAGCTGTGCCTCAAGATTACCCAACTGCGCGCGGGCGTTTTCGACATCCATCTGCGGCGACAGTCCACCTTTCTGGCGGCTTTCGGTGAGTTCAAGCGTTTCCTGCGCGCTGGCAATCTGGGTGTTCATTGTCGCCATAATGCTTTGCGTGCCGCGCAGTTGCAGCCAGGCGCGGGCAACTTCCGCCTCCAGCGACACCAGCGCATCGTTGCGCTGTTCGATGGCCGCCTGCTGCTGCGCCTGTGCAGCTTCTACCTGGCGGCGCACTTTGCCCCACAGATCCAGCTCCCACTGCGCGTCAAAGCTGCCCTGATAAAGATGGATCGGTTCGGTCAGGGGTTGCAAAGCGCCCTTCAAATCCGGGTTGATATTGTCTATTTGCCCGTATACACCCTGCGATTTCAGCTCACCTTCAATGCCCAACTGCTGACGGGTAGCCTGCAAATTGCCGTTTACCGAAGGGAAAAAAGCCCCGTTGGCCTGATTGAGCTGTTCTCGCGCTCCAGCAATACGCAGCGTAGTTTGTTGCAGCGTCAGATTGCCAATAATTGCCCGCTCAATCAGGCTGTTCAGCTCCGATGAATTGAACGTCGTCCACCAGCGGGTATTGACCGCCTGGGTCTGAGTCTGAGAAGCCGCCGTTTTATCTCCGGCATCGTTCCAGTGCGACGGTGTTTGCGGCTGCGCGGGCTGATAGTCCGGCCCGACGGCACAGCCTGTCAGCAGCAGCGTCAGCGCCATCAGGGTGAGGGGAAAAACTTTTTGCATCATCAATGTGCTCCTGCGCTGCCTTCGCTTTTCACCGGCGAGAGCAGTAAACAGAACGGGATCAGGCACAGCGCCACCACGCTCAGAATAGAAAAAACGTCGACATAGGCCAGGAACCGCGCCTGAGCAATCATCTCTTTATACAGCTGCCCACCGGCGAGGCTCAGCGGATCGCCCACCTGGGTGGTGTAATCCCGGATGGCCTGCGCTATCTGCTTCATCGTGAGCTGGAAAGATTCGTTGAACGGCGTGGCGTTGTAGGCCAGGTTTGCGCTGTGTGTCTGCGCCCTCTCCGTCAACGCCGCTGTGGACAGCGAAATCCCCACTGACCCGGCCACGTTTCGGAACATGGTAAAGAGCGCCGCCGCATCCGCGTTGAGCTGCCTCGGAATGGAGATGAAGGCAATGGTGGTGAGCGGCACAAACAGGAAGCCCAGCCCTAGCGACTGCGCGCAGCGGAATAACACCAGAGTGTAAAAATCGATGGAGGGCGTCAGGTTGCGCGACCAGAAAAACGACACCGCCAGCAGGGTAAAGCCAAAGGCGATGATCCAGCGCGTCTGCACAATCGGCATTAGTTTGAGCACCAGCGGGATAGTCAGCACGATCAGCACCGCGCCGGGCGACATCACCAGCCCCGACCAGGTGGCGGTATAGCCCAAATCCTGCTGCGCCAGCTGTGGGATCACCACCGAACTGCCGTAGAGGATCATCGCCATCCCCGCCATCAGCAGGCAGGCCACGGCAAAGTTTCTGTCCGCCATGCAGCGCAGATCGACCACCGGCTTTTTGGTGTAAATCAGCCAGTAAATCGCCCCGACAATGCCAATGACCGTCAGCACGGCAAAGGTGATAATGAAATTCGAATGGAACCAGTCGTCGTCTTCGCCGCGATCCAGCATCACCTGTAAGCAGCCTAAACCCAGCGCGATCAGGCCAATGCCCGTCCAGTCGATGCTCTGCTTGCCTTCCTTTTTCTTCTCCCACGGCGGATCTTCCAGTAGCTGGTACACTGCCAGCACCGTCAAAATCCCCACCGGAATATTAATAAAGAACACCCAGCGCCACGAGTAGCTGTCGGTGATCCAGCCGCCGAGCGTCGGCCCCATCACCGGGGCGACGATAATGGCAATGGACGAAAGGCCGAAGGCTTTGCCCCGATCTTCCGGTTTGAAGTAATCGAGCAGCACCGACTGCTGCGTGGGCTGAAGCCCTCCGCCGAAGAAGCCCTGCATCACGCGAAAAAGGATGATTTGCCACAGCTCCGTGGCGATACCGCACAGGAATGAGCAGATGGTGAACATCACAATACAGATGATGAAGAACTGCTTGCGCCCCAGCAGGCGGCTTAAAAAAGCTGAAATCGGCAGCACAATACCGTTGGCAACCAGATAGCTGGTCAGCACCCAGGTGGATTCGTCGTAGCTGGCCGAGAGAGAGCCCGCCACGTGCGGCAGCGCCACGTTAACGATGGTGGTATCGAGAATTTCCATGAACACCGCGAGGGTGACGACAATCGCCACCGCCCACGGATTACTGGCGGGCTGCCAGTTTTCATGGCTGGTCTCTGTCATTCCAGGGTGACCTTAGGTTCCACGGACAAACCGAGCGGCAGCGGATGGTTCGCGTCCAGCCCTTTATCAATCACGATTTTGACCGGCACGCGCTGGACGATTTTGACATAGTTACCGGTGGCATTTTCCGCCGGGAACGCGGAGAACTTCGCGCCGCTGCCCTGCTGGATGCTGTCGATATGTCCTTCCAGCTTCATATCCGGCCATGCGTCGACGGAGACGCTGACCTTGTTGCCGGGTTTCATCCGTTCAAGCTGGGATTCTTTAAAGTTGGCGGTGATCCAGACATCCGGGGAGACGAGTGAGAACAAAGCTGTACCCGCCTGCACCAGCGTACCGAGCTGCACGTTGCGCTTAGTGACAAAGCCGTCAAAGGGAGCGCGAACTTCGGTGTATGAGAGATTCAAATCGGCGGTGGCAAGCTGAGCTTTGGCCTGGTCAACCTGCCGTTCCCGGGCTTCGACGTTGGTTTCCTGCTGGCGGATTTGCAGCTGTACCTGATCGGCCACTTCCAACTGAGCTTTAGCGCTGGCGACCTCGGCCTGAGCGCTGCGCAGCTGAGCATTGGCGGAATCAATATTTTGCTGAGTAGTTGCGCGAGGATCGACGCCGCGCTGGCGACGATAGGCCGCTTCGGCGTTGGCTAAATCGGCCTGAGCTTTCAGCACCTGAGCCTGCGCCTCGTCGCGCTGGGCAGGATACTGCACCTTAGACAGCGCAAGCTGGGCCTGCGCCTGATGAAGCTGCGCCACCGCAAGACCAAGCTGGGCCTGCGCCTGTTCACGCTGGGCGGCGTTATCGCGCGGGTCGATAACCACCAGCAGATCGCCCTGCTTCACCCGCTGGTTATCCGCCACTTTCAGTTCGGTGACATAGCCCGCCGCTTTCGGCGCAATGGTGACCGTATTGCCATCGGTGAAGGCATCATCCGTGGTTTCCTCATTGCGGGTCATAAACCACCAGATGAGAGCCACCACCACCATCACCACAACGACAATACCAAGAATAATCAGCGGCTTTTTACCGGGCCGCTTGCGGGAGGAAGACTCGCTATCCTCTGTTTCTTCAGGGGTGCTGTTTGTTTCTGCCATAGCGCGCAACGGTCCTGTTGGTTAACGGCGTAACAGTTTCGCCGTTAACTAAACTTAGGAGGTTGCTTTACGTTTGCCAGGGAAACCTGACAAATAAGCATTATCTGACAACCAGCAGCAGCCCGTAGCCCACCGCCGCCGCCCACAGCAGCATCGGAATAGAGTAAAGGTGGAAGCGCCACCAGATGCGCTTATCGTTGGCCATGCGCAGCGCAATCAGATTGGCGAGCGAACCCGGCAGCAGACCGAAGCCCCCAACGTTGACTGCCCACGCTAGCAGCAGCGACGGCGGCACATAGTTAATGAGCAAAATGGTCGACGGCACGTTGCTTATCACCTGCGACAGGCCAATGGCAGTCAGCCATAATCCGCCGTCTGAGAGCCCGCCCACGCCGTTCAGCACATGGTGCAGCGCTGGCAACTGCGTCATCAGATGCACATCGATAAACATCGCCATAAACACCAGCAGCAGGGTCCAGTCCACGCTGAACACCACCCGACGTTCGAGGATCAGGAATCCTGCGGCGAGAATAGCCAGCCCCCACAGCTCCTGGCGGAACTCCAGCGCCAGCAAAAACACGACGTAAAACGCCAGGCAGCACCACACCAGCTTCGGTTTCCAGCCCGCGCTGCGGTCACTGCTCTGATAATGCAGCGCCTTCGCCGGGAAACAGAACCAGCACAGCAGCAACAGCGTCAGCATCATCGCCAGCGCTAACGGTGCCATCTGCCAGCTAAACTGCAAAAATGAGAGACCCGAGCGGCCCCACAGCAAAATATTCTGCGGATTGCCGATCGGCGTCAGCAGCGATCCAGCGTTAACCGCCAGCGCTTCAAAGATAATCAGCCGGTTAACCGGAATGGCGCACCACTTCTTCAGGGTCAGCGTCAGCGGCACGACGATAAACAGCGCCACGTCGTTGGTCAGGAATGTCGACAGCACGGCCGCCGCCAGCACCATAAACATCGCCAGTTGGCGTTCGGTGACGAAGCGCCGCGCCATTTTGCGGCCAAGCACGTCGAAATACCCGCTGAGCTCTACGCCTTTGGTCAGCAGCATCAGACCGCTCAGGGTGACGATGGTGTGCCAGTCGATGGCCGCAGGCCAGCTTTGAGGCTTAAAGGGAACAAAAAAGCACAGCAGCAGGCCGACTATCAGCAGCAGGTGCAGAAAGCGGTCGCGCAGCAGCGACCGCAGGAAAGGAAGGTTCATTCAGCGTGGGATCCCGCCTGAAGGACAAACTGACGGAAGCGTTCGAGGGTTTCTTCGCTGACGTGATGCTCCATGCCTTCGGCATCGCGGCGGGCGGTGTCCTGACTGACGCCAATCGCCAGCAGGAAGTTTTCCACGATCTGATGGCGCTCGCGCGTCTCCTGAGCCAGCTTCTCGCCTTCCGGCGTCAGAAACACACCGCGCCAGGGGATCTGTTCAATCAGGCCAACGCCTGCCAGACGCTTCAACATCTTCGCCACCGTCGGCTGAGAAACGCCCAGCCGTGCCGCCATATCAACCTGGCGGGCCTCGCCCACTTCATGGATAAGATCGGAGATAAGCTCGACATAATCATCAATCAGCTCCCGTCGGTGAGCTTCCCGCACCTGACGAAAACCTTCAACGTGCTCTTCAACGTTAACTAACTGCGTCACTCTCTTTGTGGCTGGTTTTCCCGGGCGACTCATTGTGCTTCCTCTTCGGGTGGCGCATCACGACATCTGATAAAGATGGCTCATTGTATAGGATCGTGACCCGAGCACAAAAAATTAACGTTTTAGCCATAGCTATACAATATAGCCTGTGCTATATCTGTATGTAATACGAACATCCTTCACGGATTGAAGGTGCGGAAAGTTCAGGAGGTCACAATGAACGAATTCAAGAGGTGCATACAGGTGTTTAGCCATTCTCCCTTTAAAGTCCGTCTGATGCTGATCGGTATGCTGTGCGACCTGATTAACGGCAAACCGCAGCAGGACAAACCTTCACACTAAAACGCGGCGTCGCGGTACGCCGCTTCATTTTTCTGTCATCTTTCAGCGCTAAGCTGTCTGTTTTTTCCATAAAACCCCTTCTTTTTTCCGGATTTGTAATCTTCCTCGCAAAACAATTTGTTATCGGGTGTTGACGTAACAATTCTGTAAACATATCTTCTTGCATCCCTGCAGCTCTTGCGCCTCGTTGAACCTCTTTCTTCACGCACTGCCCGGCAGGTTTTACCCTTTGACGCCAGGGGACGCACATGGCGGCTTTTTTGATTGTGACCTATGAATGCAACGCTGAAAGAAGCGCTGGCTGCGCGTAGCCTGACGCTTAACCCATGGACCGGATTTTACTTCTTACAATCACTGCTCATAAATCTGGCGCTGGGATACCCTTTCAGCCTGCTGTACGCCGTGGCTTTCACCTGCGTGCTGCACGTGCTTTGGCGCGCGGCTCCCCGCACGCAGAAAGTGCTGCTCGGTTTTATTTCACTTATCGCCGCGATGTATTACCCCTTTGGTCAGGCTTATGGCTCGCCAAACTTTAATACCCTGCTGGCGATGCACTCCACCAACACGGAAGAATCGACAGAAATCCTGACCATCTTCCCGTGGTACAGCTACTTTATTGCGGTGTTTATCTTTGCCCTCGGCGTGATAGCCATTCGCCGTAAGCGTGAAGAGAAACGGGCCTGGAGCAAAATCGATATCCTGTGTCTGCTGTTTTGCGTGGGCGTGGCCTTTGTCAGACCCGTGCAGGAAATTGCGTGGGATGGCGTGTTCCGCATCAGCAAAATTGGCTATCCGGTGTTTCGCTTTGCTCATGATGTTGCCATCAGCAACCAGCAGGTGCTGGATGAGCAGGCGCGGCTTGCGCAGTTTGCCAATCAGAAAGACACCTGGAATGTGCTGGCGGTGAAGCCGAAGTATCACACCTATGTGGTGGTGATTGGCGAAAGCGCGCGCCGCGATGCGCTGGGGGCTTTTGGCGGCCACTGGAATAACACGCCGTTCACCAGCCAGGTGAATGGCACCCTGTTCACTAATTACATTTCCGCCAGCGGATCGACTCAGAAATCCCTCGGCCTGACGCTGAATCACGTCGTGGACGGTAACCCGCAATATCAGAATAACTTCGTGACTCTGGCAAACCGCGCCGGTTTCCAGACCTGGTGGTTCTCAAATCAGGGACAAATTGGCGAATATGACACCGCCATTGCCAGTATCGCCAAGCGCGCGGACGAAGTGCATTTCCTGAAAAACGGTGATTTCGAGGCCGATAAAAACACCCGTGACGATGAGCTGCTGAAGATGACCGCGCAGGTGCTGTCCACCGAACGCACCCAGCCGCAGCTTATTGTGCTGCACCTGATGGGCTCACACCCGCAGGCCTGCGACCGCACTCAGGGTAAGTACACGGATTTCGTGCAGTCGAAGGAAACGTCCTGCTATCTCTACAGCATGACCCAGACCGATCAGCTGCTGAGCAAGCTTTATGACCAGCTGCGTAATGCCGGTGACAGCTTCTCGCTGGTCTATTTCTCCGATCATGGGCTGGCTTTCAAAGAGCGCGGCAAAGCGGTTCAGTATCTGGCGCATGACGACAAGTTCCAGCAGAACTTCCAGGTGCCGTTTATGGTGCTGTCCAGCGATGACAAAGCGCATCGCCTGATCAAAGCGCGGCGTTCTGCCAATGACTTCCTCAGTTTCTTCTCACAGTGGACCGGTATTCAGGCCGAGGAGATCAAGCCGGGCTACCGTTTTGTTTCCAGCCAGAAGGCCGGGCCGGTGTACATCACCAACTTCCAGCTGCAGAAGGTCGATTACGATCATCTTGGTACGGATGTGTTTGAAACCAAAACCCGCTAACAGAATGCCCGGATTGCCCGGCGGCGCATCCGCTTGCCGGACCTACAACATCAATTTACGCCGTGAAATTGTAGGTCCGTGCAAGCGCAGCGCCGCCGGGCAAATCGTATATTCCCGTTCCCCAAAAACAAAAAAATCCGCCCGAGGGCGGATTTTTTATTATCACCGAAGTGATTAGAAGCGGTAACCAACACCGGCAATCCAGGTGCCAACGTCAACGCTACGAATGCGAGACTGCTCGTAGGAGAAGTCCAGCGCTACGTTTTCGATTGGGTTGAACTGCAGACCAGCACCGTAAGAGAAACCGTAGTCGCTCATGTCGGATTTGCTGTTAGGGAAGTCGTTAGCCTGGAATTTACCGTAGCCCAGACCCATCACGCCGTAGATGCTTGCCCAGTCGTTGATGCGGTAAGCAGGACCAGCAGTGATACCGTAGTACTGAGATTTGTTGTAGGTACCGTCAGCGTCGCCGTTTTTAGTGGTGTAGGTGAAAGAACCGATCACACCCAGTGGGCTGTTGTCCTGCTCGTAACGGTACTTCAGGTTGAAACCGCCAGCTTTGTTCGCTTCGCCCTGCATGTCGCTCTGAGCGTAACCACCGGTAACGGTGGAGGTAGCAGCTACTGCTGCGGTGCCTGCGGATGCGGCCAGAACCAGGGCCAGTGCTGAAAGACGTGCAATTTTTTTCATAATAACCACCTCAAATGTGCTTCAAGTAAGTCCGTAAGTTTTAAATATACCAAGATTTATTAATAAACTCTTTACGATTCGCGTTGTCTAAGGGTCCGTTTGATGTAACTAAACGTTTCCATTACTGACAATTAGTATTGCAAAACAACAGCTTTATCGCAGATTTCGCCATTATGGCGCTCGTTTAGTGGCTCATTCATCCAGAATAATCCTAAACTGGCAGCGATTAACGCCTGAGACTGAACTTTATTGTACGGCGCTTCCCTTAGCTTTTTTTCAACAATGGCTAAACCACAAAGGGGTAATTCATTTACACTGCCAGCTTTACTCCCTTTGACATAAATTGACAGGAGAAAGGATGCCTGGGTTGTCCCGTAAGGTCCCGGTGTGGCTGCCGATCCTCGTAATAGTGATTGCCATGTGCTCGATCCAGAGCGGCGCGGCGCTGGCGAAATCTCTTTTCCCTCTGGTGGGCGCGCCCGGAGTGACGGCGCTGCGTCTGGCGCTGGGCACGCTGATTCTGGTCTGCGTATTCAAACCCTGGCGGCTGCGATTCACCCGTGAACAGCGTTTGCCGCTGCTGTTCTATGGGCTGTCGCTGGGCGCGATGAACTACCTCTTTTATCTCTCAATCCAGCGTATTCCTCTGGGTGTGGCCGTGGCTCTGGAATTTACCGGCCCGCTGGCGGTCGCGCTGTTTGGCTCCCGACGACCAATAGACTTCCTGTGGGTGCTGCTGGCGGTGCTTGGGCTGTGGTTCCTGCTGCCGCTGGGCAAAAATATTGCCGATGTTGATCTAACGGGTGCCGCGCTGGCGCTGGGCGCGGGTGCCTGCTGGGCGGTTTACATTCTGACGGGTCAACGAGCCGGAGAAGAGCATGGTCCGGCGACGGTGGCGATGGGCTCGCTGATTGCGGCGATTGTTTTCGTGCCAATTGGGGCGATGCAGGCCGGAGGTGAGTTATGGCAGTGGTCGATCTTGCCCATTGGTCTGGGGATCGCCATTTTGTCGACCGCGCTGCCCTACTCGCTGGAGATGATTGCGCTGACCCGCCTGCCCAGCCGCACGTTCGGTACGCTGATGAGTATGGAGCCCGCCCTCGCCGCCGTTTCAGGCATGATCTTTCTCGGCGAGACGTTGAATGGCACTCAGACGCTGGCTCTGCTGGCAATTATGGCAGCCTCGATGGGCTCGACGCTGACGGCGCGCCGGGAGAGTAAAATAGAAAAAGTTGATATTAAAGAATGACCTCACGCCGCAGGATTATAAAGTCCTGCGGCGTCTGATGCTTATTTTCCCCTCTCAATCATTTCCTACGTAAAATATCACCACCACTAACAGACCTTTCTCAGAAAATTCACAAACAGTAATGAGATCAATCTTAATACTATGTTTTTATTAAGATTAACCTTCTCAACCTCACTCTTGCTATTAAACCGATAGGTATTAACTTCCCGGCCGACAAAAAATCCGGTGCTATACTTATTTCCGGAAATTAACTGGGATATTCACATCAAGAGGATATGAGATTATGAGTACCGCTAAACTGGTCAAAACCAAAACATCTAATCTGCTCTATACCCGTAACGATGTATCGGACAGCGAGAAAAAAGCGACCATCGAGTTGCTGAATCGCCAGGTGATCCAGTTCATTGACCTGTCGCTCATCACTAAACAGGCCCACTGGAATATGCGCGGTGCCAACTTTATCGCCGTTCATGAAATGCTTGACGGCTTCCGCACTGCCCTGACCGAACATCTGGATACCATGGCTGAACGTGCCGTCCAGCTCGGCGGTGTGGCACTGGGCACCACTCAGGTTATCAACAGCAAAACTCCGCTGAAGAGCTACCCGCTGGACATTCATACCGTTCAGGAACACCTGAAAGAGCTGGCTGACCGCTACGCGATCGTCGCCAACGACGTGCGTAAAGCGATTGGGGAAGCGAAAGATGAAGACACCGCTGATATCTTCACCGCGGCTTCACGCGACCTCGACAAATTCCTGTGGTTTATTGAATCCAATATCGAATAAGCTGCGTTTTTTCTGTTAATCAAACCCCTCTCCGGAGGGGTTTTGCACTTTTATAGTGCAAATAAATCAGATCTTTCCCGTAAAAGTAATACAGTTGTAACTATCACTTCACAAAATCGTTAACGAAAGATTGTTTTATCACCTCAATTTGCGCTTAATAGCAGCACATCATGCCCACCTCCTGATGCGCACCATTATGGTGCTTCATCGTGGTGCATAAAGTCTGCCCTGCACCTCTTTTTGTGCAATGCTGCGCTACCGCTTCGTTGAAAAACAACAGGTTGTAAAGTTGGCACGATTTTTTCATTAACTGAAGAGTCTCGCAGGGGATCGCCCCGTGGTTATAAAAGGAAATGCTATGAAGTCTGTATTGAAAGTTTCTCTGGCTGCACTGACCCTGGCTTTTGCAGTTTCTTCTCAGGCTGCGGAAAAGCCGCTGGTGGTGGCGACTGACACCGCGTTCGTTCCTTTCGAATTTAAGCAGGGTGACAAGTACGTTGGTTTCGACGTGGATCTGTGGGCAGCTATCGCTAAAGAGCTGAAACTCAACTACACCCTGAAGCCAATGGACTTCAGCGGCATCATCCCGGCGCTGCAAACTAAAAACATCGACCTGGCGCTGGCGGGGATCACCATTACCGACGAACGTAAAAAAGCGATCGACTTCTCCGATGGCTACTACAAAAGCGGCCTGCTGGTGATGGTGAAAGCCAACAACAACGACATCAAGAGCGTGAAAGATCTGGATGGTAAAGTGCTGGCCGTGAAGAGCGGTACGGGTTCCGTTGATTACGCGAAAGCCAACATCAAAACTAAAGATCTGCGCCAGTTCCCGAACATCGACAACGCGTACATGGAGCTCGGCACCAACCGTGCTGACGCCGTTCTGCACGACACGCCAAACATCCTCTACTTCATCAAAACTGCCGGTAACGGTCAGTTCAAAGCGGTAGGCGAATCCCTGGAAGCACAGCAGTACGGCATCGCTTTCCCGAAAGGCAGCGACGAGCTGCGTGAGAAAGTGAACGGCGCGCTGAAAACGCTGAAAGAGAACGGCACCTACAACGAAATCTACAAAAAATGGTTCGGTACTGAGCCTAAATAATTCTGCCTGACTGATCAGGTCTGTAACGCCCGGTGGCGCTCACGCGCACCGGGCCTACAATTTTAGTCATCCACGCGTTGGCTAATTTTTTATTTTCACCACGGTAACAGGATTATCATCATGCAGTTTGACTGGAGCGTCATCTGGCCTGCCATTCCTATCCTTCTGGACGGCGCCAAAATGACTCTGTGGATTTCGATCCTCGGCCTCGCAGGCGGTATTGTCATCGGCCTGCTGGCTGGCCTTGCCCGTACCTACGGCGGCTGGATCGCCAACCACGTAGCCCTCGTATTTATCGAAGTGATCCGCGGTACGCCTATCGTTGTGCAGGTGATGTATATCTACTTCGCCCTGCCGATGGCCTTCCCGGACATCCGCATCGACACCTTCACCGCGGCAGTGATCACCATCATGATCAACTCCGGCGCCTATATCGCGGAAATCACCCGTGGCTCGGTGCTGTCGATTCATAAAGGCTTCAGCGAAGCTGGTCTCGCCCTCGGCCTTTCCCGTCGCGAAACCATTCGTCACGTGATTATGCCACTGGCGCTGCGCCGCATGCTGCCAGCGCTGGGTAACCAGCTGATCATCAGTATCAAAGACACCTCGCTGTTTATTGTTATCGGTGCGGCTGAGCTGACCCGCAGCGGCCAGGAAATTATCGCCGGTAACTTCCGTGCGCTGGAAATCTGGACCGCCGTTGGCGTGATTTACCTGATCATTACTCAGGTGCTCAACATCGTGCTTCGCATTCTTGAAAGAAGGATGAAAATCCTGTGATTGAATTTAAAAACGTCTCCAAGCACTTTGGTAAAACCCAGGTGCTGCATAACATCGACCTCAGCATCAACAAAGGCGAAGTGGTGGTCATTATCGGGCCTTCCGGCTCGGGTAAATCCACGCTGCTGCGCTGCATTAACAAGCTGGAAGAAGTGACCTCCGGCGACCTGATTGTCGATGGTCTGAAGGTGAACGATCCGAAAGTCGACGAGCGCCTGATCCGTCAGGAAGCTGGGATGGTGTTCCAGCAGTTTTACCTGTTCCCGCATCTGACGGCGCTGGAAAACGTGATGTTTGGCCCGCAGCGCGTGCGCGGTGCATCGAAAGAAGCCGCTGAGAAACTGGCGCAGGAGCTGCTGGCGAAAGTCGGTCTGGCCGAGCGCGGTCACCACTATCCGTCTGAGCTTTCCGGCGGCCAGCAGCAGCGCGTGGCGATTGCCCGTGCGCTGGCGGTGAAGCCGAAGATGATGCTGTTTGATGAGCCAACCTCGGCGCTGGATCCGGAACTGCGTCACGAAGTGCTGAAAGTGATGCAGGATCTGGCGGAAGAAGGCATGACCATGGTCATCGTCACCCATGAAATCGGCTTTGCCGAGAAAGTGGCATCCCGTCTGATCTTCATCGACAAAGGTCGCATTGCCGAAGATGGCAACCCGCAGACCCTGATCGACAACCCGCCAAGTCAGCGTTTGCGCGAGTTCCTGCAGCACGTGTCTTAATAGCCTTACCGCTCCTCTTCCTGCAAACCGGCTCAGTTCGGTTCCCTCTCCCTCGGGAGAGGGTCAGGGAGAGGGGAACATTTCCGATTAGAACTTTCCCAAAATCCAGCCACGCTCCCCCACCCGCTATACTTATCCTTTTGTTATTGATTTGAAAGGGAGGCGACCGTGCCGTGGATTTTGTTGCTAATTGCCGCGTTGTTCTGTGCTCCGCTCCAGGCCGTGACAATCCCCGGCGTGACGCCTGCCGCCAGCCAACCGGCCCCCAGCGCCCCCGATGCGGCGCAAAAGAAAGCCGCTTATGCCGCTCTGGCCGATGTGCTGGAAAACGACGCGGCGCGCAAAGAGCTGATAACCCAACTGCGCACCGCTGCTGCCACGCCGCCGCAGGAAAAAGTGCCGCAGCTAAATCCTCCACCCGTCAGCGATGAAAAAACGGTGCTCGAAAGCGTCACCGACGTCAGCCGTCATTACGGTGAAGCGCTCTCCGGCCGCTTTGCTCAGCTCTGGCGCAATATCTCTACCGCGCCGCACAAGCCTTTCAATGCGCAAACCTTCAGCAATGCCGCAAGCCATTTTTTACTGCTGGCGGTGCTGGTCTTTGCGGTGTACTGGCTGTTGCGGCTGTGCGCCCTGCCGCTGTACCGCAAAATGGGAAAATGGGCGCGCAAAAAGAACCGCGAGCGCAGCAACTGGCTGCAGTTCCCGGCGATGATCGCGCTGGCTATCGTCATCGATCTGCTGCTGCTTGGTCTGACGCTGTTCATCGGTCAGGTGCTGAGTGACAACCTCAATGCAGGCAATCCGACTATCGCCTTCCAGCAAAGCCTGTTCCTCAACGCTTTCGCCCTGATTGAGCTGTTTAAAGCCATTCTGCGGCTGATTTTCTGCCCGCGGGTTCCGGACCTGCGGCCGTTTAACATCAAAGATGACACCGCACGCTACTGGAGCCTGCGCCTCAGCCTGCTGAGCGGGTTGATTGGCTACGGTCTGATTGTCGCGGTGCCGATCATTTCTAATCAGGTCAACGTGCAGACCGGCGCGCTGGCTAACGTGGTGATCATGCTCTGCATCACCGGCTGGGCGCTGTACCTGATTTATCGCAACAAGCAGGCCATTACCGCCAGCCTGCTGGAGCTGGCGAACAACTCCCTGGCCTTCTTCAGCCTGTTTATTCGCGCCTTTGCCCTGGTTTGGCACTGGCTGGCAAGCGCCTACTTTATCGTGCTGTTTTTCTTCTCGCTGTTCGACCCGGGCAACAGCCTGAAATTTATGATGGGCGCTTCGGTACGCAGCCTGGCGATCATCGGCATCGCCGCCTTTGTTTCCGGCATTCTTTCACGCTGGATTGCCAAAACCATTACCCTGTCGCCGGAAACCCAGCGTAATTATCCGGAGCTACAAAAACGAATGAATGGCTGGATTTCCGCTTCGCTGAAGGTGGCCCGCATTCTGACCGTTTGCGTCGCGGTAATGCTGCTGCTGAGCGCCTGGGGCCTGTTTGACTTCTGGAACTGGCTGCACAACGGCGCGGGACAGAAAACGGTGGATGTGCTGATCCGTATCGCTTTGATCCTGTTCTTCTCGGCGATTGGCTGGACGCTGCTTGCCAGCCTGATAGAAAACCGTCTGGCCTCTGATATTCACGGTCGCCCGTTGCCAAGCGCCCGTGCGCGAACGCTGCTGACGCTGTTTCGCAACGCGCTGGCGGTGGTGATCAGCACCATCACGGTGATGATCCTGCTTTCGGAAATTGGCGTGAATATCGCACCATTGCTGGCGGGGGCCGGCGCGCTCGGTCTGGCGATCTCGTTCGGTTCACAAACGCTGGTGAAAGATATTATTACCGGCATTTTCATCCAGTTTGAAAACGGCATGAACACCGGCGATCTGGTCACTATCGGGCCGCTTACCGGTACCGTTGAAAGGATGTCGATTCGCTCCGTCGGCGTACGCCAGGATACCGGGGCGTATCATATTATTCCGTGGTCTTCGATTACCACCTTCGCCAACTTTGTGCGCGGGATTGGTTCAGTGGTGGCGAATTACGATGTGGATCGGGCAGAAGATCTCGATAAGGCGAATAACGCGCTGAAAGCGGCGGTGGATGAGCTGATGGAGCAGGAAGGGATCCGCGGGCTGGTGATTGGCGAACCGTCGTTTGCCGGGCTGGTTGGGCTGACCAATACCGCCTTTACCCTGCGCGTGTCGTTCACCACCCTGCCGCTGAAGCAGTGGACGGTGCGCTTCGCGCTGGACACTCAGGTGAAGAAACATTTCGACAGCGCGGGCGTGCGCGCACCGGTGCAGACTTATCAGATGCTGGCGTCGCCCGTTCAGGCTCCGCCAGATGCGCCTCCGCTGCCCTCACAGCCCACGCTGTAGGATTAGCGAGCCCGTGCGCTGAAACGACGACGTTTGTCGTCATCAAGGAAGGTCCAGGCAATAAAGCGACTCTGCTTCTGCCCCTGGGCCATCTCTTTTTTCACCACTTTTACCGCGCCAGCAGCGGTCAGTGCGGAATAAAGCAGCGGCAGGTTGTCGCCCTTAGACACCAGTGAGGTGAACCACATCACCTGACGGCCAAACTGACGGCTTTCCTCAATCATCTTGCGGATGAAGGCCACTTCCCCCCCTTCGCACCACAGCTCCTGCTGCTGGCCGCCAAAATTCAGGGCATCATTTTTTTGTTGACCCAGATTGCGGCGCTTGCGCTCACTGCCTTCACGCGCGGCTTCGGCGGAATCATGGAACGGCGGGTTGCAGATCATCGCCTCGAAGAATTCATTCTTGTGGATCATCCCGCCGAGAATGGCCTGCGGATCTTTCTGTCGACGCAGACGGATCTGACGGCTCAGGCCAGGATTGGCATCAATAATCGCCTGCGCGCTGGAAAGCGCCTCAGCGTTAACTTCGGTCCCGGTAAAGCGCCAGCCGTATTCGTGGTTGCCGATCAGCGGATAAATCAGGTTCGCCCCGGTGCCAATATCCAGCACGCTGGCGCTTTTCGGCACGGCTCCGGCCGATTCGGCTAACAAATCGGCCAGATAATGAAGGTAGTCAGCGCGGCCAGGCACCGGCGGACAGAGAAAGCCTTCAGGAATATCCCACGCTTTAACCTGATAAAAGTGCGCCAGCAGTGCCTTGTTCAGGGTTTTCACCGCATCAGGATCGGCGAAGTTGATGCTCTGCTCACCGGCAGGTGTGGTCACCAGAAACGCCGACAGCGCCGGAGTCTCCTGGCACAGTGCGGGTAAATCATAGCGGGCGTGATGACGGTTACGCGGGTGTAGTCCCGGCTTTTGGGCTTTCATGGCTTTCTCCTGTTAACGGCGCGTAAGATACCCGTTGACGAGGGTGGCGTAAATAAGGGAGTCTGCATCAGGTTTTTAAATCACAGGTGTTGTCATGTATTTTTATCAGCCTTCCGACGGCCATGGACTGCCGCACGACCCGCTTAACGCTATTGTTGGCCCGCGCCCTATCGGCTGGATAAGCTCACTGGATCCAGAGGGAAATCGCAACCTGGCGCCCTACAGTTTCTTCAACTGCTTTAACTATCGCCCACCGATCATCGGTTTCGCCAGCAGCGGCTGGAAAGACAGCGTGCAAAATATTGTGGCAACCAAAGAGTTCGTCTGGAACCTGACCACCTTTGAGCTGGCTAAAGCAATGAATGAAACCTCCGCCAGCCTGCCGCGCCATGAAGACGAGTTTGTCCGCGCCGGTCTCACTCCGCTTGAGAGCCGTCTGGTACGCGCCCCGCGCGTGGCGGAAAGCCCGGTGCATTTTGAATGCCGCCTGTCGCAGTGCATTGAGCTTACCGCAGCGGACGGACGCAAGCTGGGAAGCTGGCTGGTGCTGGGCGAAGTCGTGGCGGTACACATTGATGAATCGCTGCTGGAGAACGGCATCTACCAGACCGCCAAAGCCCGGCCGGTATTGCGCGCAGGTGGCCCTACGGCTTACTACACCATTGATGAAAGCCAGCGCTTTGACCTGGTTCGGCCTGATGCCAGATAAAGCATCACGGCGAATCGTTCAAAAAACAGCCAGAACATGCGCAATTTTTTGCGGTATCTCACACTTCTTCGCCACCTACACTTAAACAGTACCCGTGGTAACAGAGGAGGTGTACATGAAGAGTGTATTGATCCTGGTCGCAGCCGCCGCGTTGACGCTGATCTCGTTCTCCGCCACCGCAGATCCTCCACAGCTTTCGCCAAATCAGGCCGATCAACTTCGCCCGGCAGGCACGGTCTCCGTTTCCGGTGCCAATGACTTTGACGATCTGCAAACCAAACTCGCTGAAAAAGCTCAGCAGGAAGGGGCGAAAGGGTTTGTCGTGAACTCTGCCAGCGGCGAGAACAAAATGTTCGGCACCGCCACCATCTACAAATAATCTGTTTAAGTTTTTCCGTACAGAAATGCGCCTCTTCAGCAGGCGCATTCTTTTTTACAACCTGTAATCCCCCCTAACAAAACCACAGAATAAAAGCTTTAAAAAATGAACATACCAAGTGTATAGTTTCACTCCTTCGCGTCAAATGTAGATTAACTGACAAATCTACAGCTTTTACGACAAAGTAAACCGCTTTCTTTTCGAGCACAGTTTTTTGGGATGTGAGTCGCAAAATGTGCCTTAAATCGCCGCGAAAAAATCTCTCAACCGTTTCCCATCGAAATCGAAAAATAATTTATTAATAATCAGTAAATTATTCATCATTCAATTTTTTCGATGTAGTCTGTCAAGTCTCTTCGATTTTATCTTTCGTCAAAAAGCGTGATACTCATCACATCGACGGAACAACGTCACTTTTAAAGAATAACCTGCGAGAGATTAATCATGAAAACCATCAAATCTGCTGCTATTGCTATCGCTCTTTCTGCTCTGTCCTTTGGCGCTTTTGCTGCACAGCCAGTGACTCCTGCTCAGGCAGAAAGCATGAATAAAATTGGTACCGTTTCCGTAGACGGTGCAAGCACTCTGGACGGTCTGGAAGCTAAACTGGCAGCGAAAGCGGCTGAAGCGGGCGCGTCTGGTTACAGCATTACTTCTGCTAACACCAACAACAAAATCAGCGGTACCGCGGTGATTTACAAATAATCATCGGTAACAGAATTACCCCTCATTGACCATTGCCACAATACAGTACTTGTTTAACCCTTTGTTGCCCGTCCACGCCACTGGACGGGCTTTTTTTTGCCTGCGATTACCAGGTTTCATTCACCCGTTGCAGACCCTCTGCCAGCGACCCCACCTCTCCTGTCGCCAACAGGCAGCAGGCCAGCTGAATTTTCAGCGATTCAGGGATAGGCTCCACGCCCGCCACGCAGCGTTCAGTCCAGCGCGCGGTGATTTCCGGATCTTTTGATTCCGGCAGCGTCACTTCACGCGTTTCGTCCTCACGCTCAACCAGCGCCCGGGTGCCCGAGCCGCCAATTAAGCTGATCTGCGGGCAGCGCGACGGGTTAGCGTACACTTCCCCTTCAGTCCCGTGCATCAGCAGCGCGCGGCCCCCGATGGTTTCGAAAAACTTCCCGACCCGCGGCACATATTCAGGATGAGAAACGCTCGACAGGCGCAGCGCCGCATCTTCCGCAAATGGCGTTGCCACTTTTGCCAGCGTATGCGCGCTGTTCCGCACGCCCATGCGCCAGCGCATCGCCAGCTGGTTTTCCAGCAGCGGGCAGAAAGCGCCCACCGGCATGTAAACGGGCTGATGGCTGTCCAGTTTTGCCTGCGCCTGCCCGGCATGCCGCGTCGGCTCAATCCCCAGCAGAGTGAAAATGGTTTCCGTCAGCACGCGGGTTGGATCGTGGCTGACGCCATGGACCAGCACCGGAAAGCCCAGTTTATGCAGAAGCATCGCCAGCAGCGGCGTGAGGTTGGCCTGTTTACGCGCGCCGTTGTAGCTTGGAATGACAATCGGCATCGGTTTGCCGACCGGCGGCGTCAGCTGCACGGTGTGCTGCTGCATGGCCTCATAAAACCCCTGCATCTCAGCTTCGCCTTCGCCCTTAATTCGCAGGGCAATCAGGATCCCACCCAGTTCCAGCTCCGGAACTTCTCCTTTGAGCATTTGCGCGTAAAGACCGCGAGCAGTATCAGTATCCAGATCGCGGGCGTGATTTTTGCCCCGCCCTACTTCTTTAATGATGTTGCGATAGTCCATGAATAGCTCCTGACGGGATCATCGCCTTTTACGGCGAGCCGGTTTAGTTGTGCTTTTTACTATACCCTCTGGCGCCTCTGGTTGCTCAATCGCAAAAACCGGAAGCGCATTCAGCAGACGTGAACCGTAATTTTTGGTCAACAGGCGCTTATCGTAGATAACAATCTCGCCCCAGCACTGGTGGCTGCGGATAAGACGCCCGACCTGCTGGATCAGATTAAACGAAGCGCTGGGTAAACTTTGCACCTCAAAAGGATAGCGGTTCAGGCTTTTCAGCCACTCGCCTTCGGTGATCACCACCGGGCTGTCGATGGGTGGAAACGCAATTTTGTGGATATGCACCTGGCTGAGCAGATCGCCTTTTAAATCCAGCCCTTCAGCGAAAGACTGAAGCCCCACCAGCACGCTGCTTTCACCGCTTTGTACTTTCTTACGATGCAGCTCTACCAGCCGGTAGCGCGGCTGATCGCCCTGCACCAGCAGCATCAGACGTAAATCCATCACGTGTTCAAGGAAGCGCTGCATCGCGCGCCCACTGGCAAACAGCACCAGCATGCCAAGATGCTTTTTGCTCTCTACCTGCTGACGGAAAAAGGCAGCCATTTCGGCTATATGCTGCTCTTCATGTTCCATTAACGGCTCGTAGCGCATCTTTGGAATGATGATTTTTCCCTGCTCGACGTGGTTGAACGGCGAATCCAGTGCGACGAAGCGGTCCCCTGCTTTCTCTTTCAAGCCGCTCATTTCCTGCAGGCGTGAAAAGCTGTTAAGGGAACGCAGAGTCGCGGACGTTACGACGATATGCGGCACGCTGCGCCACAGCATTTTTTCCAGCTGATCGCTGACGCGGATCCCGACGCAGTGGAACCAGACGTGCGGCTGCCCGTCGCGCAGATCGCGCGTCGCCCATTTGCTGACCGGCGCTCCGGAAGCCTGCACCATCGATGCCAGACGCCATAGTTTGCTCTGTGCTTCAAACATCCCCAGCGCACGGTTCATCTGCAACAGAACCTTATGCAGGCGGACAATATCGCTGGCTCCGGTTCTTTCGCTGAGATCGTTGAGGAACAGCTCCGACAGCCCACGCAGCATTTCGGTGAGCTTAGCCAGCCGCTGACAGTGCGCCATCACCTCTTCCGGCAGTTCGCCCATCACGAAGCGATGCTCGGCTTCCGGCCCGGCCGGCATCAGCAGACCGAGAATGTTATTGAGGCTGCTGATATGGTCATACAGCTCTTCGCACACCTGATTCAGCTGATCAGGCATCGCCAGCGGCGGCGTGGTTTTTTTAAATGGAAACTGTTCCAGGCAGGTGGCAATCAACCTTGCGTAGAGATCCAACTGCAGGCGGTACCAGGGCGCGGTAATTTCAGCACTCATTTCCAACGCATCGCGCGCCACGTCTGGCAGATGGTGACCTTCATCCAGCACCAGAAGCAGCTCTTTTGCTTCTGGCAGAATGGCTTCGCTTTCCATCGCAGCCATCACTAAGGCGTGATTGGCGACCACCACTTCCGCTTCCTGAATCTCCCGGCGCGCCACGAAGAACGGGCATTCGCGATAGTAGAAGCAGTTGCGATTCAGACAGCTGGCCCTGTCGGTACTGATGCGCCGCCACAGGTCATCTTCGATAGCCTGATCGGTGTGATCGCGCAGGCCATCCCATTTGTACGTTTCCAGATCTTTTGCCAGCTTAGCGCAGCGCTTCTGCTCTTCCTGGCTGTTGGCCGTCAGATCGTCGTCGAGAAAGGCCAGCAGATCCTGCTGATCTGGAGATGAGCTGGAGAGTGCGATCAGATTGCGCGGGCATACGTAGCGCCCGCGGCCAAAGGCAGCGGTAAAACGCAGCCCGGGAATAATCTTCGCCAGCAGCGGCAGGTCTTTGCTGTAGATCTGATCCTGCAGCGCCACGTTGGCGGTGCTGATCACCAGCGTTTTCTTCTCTTCGCGGGCAACGGCGATGCCGGGGATCAGATAGGAGAAGGTTTTACCCACGCCGGTCGGTGCCTCAATCGCCAGGTGACGCCCCTCTTCCCCGGTGAGCGTTTTCGCCACCTCGGCAATCATCTGCCGCTGCGGTGCCCGGGGAATAAAATCGGGGATCTGTTCCTGAAGCGCCTTATACCAGGCGGCGATTTGCGCTTTCAGCGCGGCGGTGAGTGCCATTGATCAATCCAGATACTGTATAAACAGCCACTATTTTGGCACTTTCCTGGCGTCGGGGCAAAAAAAATGGCCGCGTTTGCGTAGACGCTCGCAACAGTGGTTCGACTAAATGCAACCTAATTCAAATTACCTTTGCTTTATATTGATTATATAAAGAAAACTTTCGGAATTTGTTTACCCCTTATCTTCCCTATCCAGGAGTACAATTCTCGAACAACTTTCAAATGAAACGGAGTTTCGAAAATGGCAATTCCTGGCAATATGTGGTTGTACGATGACGGTGGTGCGTTGGTCAAAGGTGGCTGTGATGTGCAGGACCGTGATTACAGCATTGAGTTTAAAGGCTTCCACCATAACTTAAGCATCCCTACCGATAACATGACAGGCAAACCCACAGGGCCTCGTCAACACTCGGCAATGCTGATCACTAAAGAATTCGATCCCTCTTCCCCGTATCTGTACAAAGCTGTCGCTACGGGTCAGCGTCTGGAAAAAGCCGAGCTGAAATTTTACAAGATCAGCGATGCTGGTCAGGAAGTGGAATACTTCAACATCCTTCTCGAAGGTGTCCGTATCGTTTCCGTCTCTCCTGTGATGGCTGCCCCTGAAGACAATAATAACAACCATCTGGAAACAGTAGAGCTACGCTACGAGCGAATCACATGGAAGCATAACGACGGCAATATCATCTTTGTCGATAGCTGGAACCAGCGCCAGACTGCTTAATGGGGTGAGGCTATGGATACTACTGAAGAACGAAATGGAACGTACTTTTACCGGGGACACCCTAATCTATCTAAAGCAGAACTTTTGAATATCATCTTCCTCGAAGAATTCTGTAAAGAGTTGGGGTTAGATTCAGTGTCCGGCGCTGCAATCCTTTCCGGCCAGCCATGGTTAGGTACAAGAGCTAAGCCTAAGGGAGCAACACCAGGCACAAGTGTTGTCTCGAAGTATGCGCGAATTATGATGCGGGATGCTCGGATGCCTTTTGGGATTCAGGTTCTAACGCCTGTTGGTGTCAGAATGCAGAAAACAAACAAACTTGGAGCCATTATTGCTCGTTATGTCCCCTGGTTGGGTTGGGCTTCACTATCGATGAGCCTGTACAGGGTTTCTAACCGCACGCAGCATCAATACAATCTCATTGCCAGACCAGGAGATCGCATACAGTGGACATCTTTCTGATGACGACTATCACCGATGAAGTTTTATCACTCTTCCGTGAAGAGATTCCTGGCTATTTGGACAGCCACTGGAAAGAAATTCCTCTGGAGCTGGATTCGGATCTGTTCGATTGTCCCGGTGATGACCTTGAGGATGCTCTACGGGAGTATAAAGAGAGATTTCATATCGATCTTGATGATGTGAATTGGTCTTTGTACTTCCCGTGGGAAAACACGCCCCTATTTCAGAGGTGGTTTAAGCTGAAGCGCAAAGATGTAGAAGCAACTCGCTTACCGCTGACGGTAAAGATGTTTGCAGAGTCAGCGGAAGCCGGCAGATGGTTGTATGACTGACACCACAACGAAAAACCCCGCCGAAGCGGGGTTCTCAGGTGCAACGTTAGCGATTTTCGCGAGGCTGGCTGTGGTCTCCCTTCAACAGTGGCGCTTCGTGAGCGCTGTGAGCCATGTGATTCTCACACCACTTCACCGCAACGGGTGCAATAAAGTGAATGAGGATCGCCAAAAGCACTGCTTTGAGGAAATCCATCGACAGTTTCCTGGTTGAAAAAGCTACCGCTGGAAGCTATCCTTGCATTGTTGAGGTACAAGGGTCACCCCCGTTAGTTGCTGATTAAAGACGGCAACGTGCGGGGGTTTTCTCTTTTCGGTACCTGACAGCACGCGAGAAGAGTTTCCCCCGCGCGTTGCACCTGCCAACCAACATCGACCAGCAGTTAATTTTAAAGCCCCGGGCGGCGCTTTAGAATGTTTCTCTGCGTCTTAAAAGTGTATTTTTCCAGACTTTTCAGAGAGATGAATTCATCCACAATGGAACGCAGATCGCATGACTGCTGCAATTCCATCATCAGATTCAGTTCGGGAGTTATCGCTGTCGCAGAAGTGCAAAGTCCTCATACGACAGCTTCAAGCTCTTACTGCGCGGCGGCAGGCTTGCGAGGACGACGGCGACGAGGTGCGCCATCAGTAGATTTACGCGGCTGATCGCCATCGGTGCGACGTGACTGACCGTTTCCGGCAGGTTTATCGCTGCGACGAGCTTGTCCGTTTCCGGATGGCTTATCACTGCGACGCTGCTGGCCACCGTCGTTACGACGAGGCTGACCGCCCTGGCCCTGACCGCGACCACCACGACCCTGACGACCGTTTTGAATCGGCTCAGCCTGGATGCTCGGGTCAACGTCGTAGCCTTCCAGAGCAATACGTGGGATCTCTTTCTTCAGCAGACGCTCGATGTCACGCAGCAGTTTGTGCTCATCGACGCACACCAGCGACAGCGCTTCACCGGTTGCCGCAGCACGTCCGGTACGGCCGATACGGTGAACGTAATCTTCCGGCACGTTCGGCAGCTCGTAGTTCACTACGTGCGGCAGCTCTTCGATGTCGATACCGCGCGCCGCAATATCTGTGGCAACCAGCACGCGCAGATCGCCGGATTTGAAATCTGCCAGTGCACGAGTTCGCGCGCCCTGGCTCTTGTTACCGTGGATCGCCGCACTGCGAATACCATCTTTGTTCAACTGCTCTGCCAGGTGGTTCGCGCCGTGTTTGGTACGGGTGAAGACCAGCACCTGCTGCCAGTTACCTTCGCCGATCATCTGCGACAGCAGCTCACGTTTGCGTTTCTTATCAACGAAATGCACAT
This sequence comes from Enterobacteriaceae bacterium 89, assembly GCA_014156375.1. GTDB lineage: Bacteria > Pseudomonadota > Gammaproteobacteria > Enterobacterales > Enterobacteriaceae > Scandinavium. The sequence continues at coordinate 725,131 of RQJH01000002.1, forward strand.
ACTGAGTCACCTGCTCGGACGCGGTATTGCGACGGGCCACTTCCACTTCGAGCGGGTTGTGCAGCAGTTTGGAGGCCAGCGCTTTGATATCGTCAGAGAAAGTTGCAGAGAACAGCAAGTTCTGACGCTTCGCAGGCAGTTTCGCCAGCACGCGGCGAATGTCGTGGATGAAGCCCATATCCAGCATACGGTCGGCTTCGTCCAGCACCAGAATTTCCACTTTATCGAGACTGACGGCGTTCTGGTGTTCCAGATCCAGCAGACGGCCCGGTGTTGCCACCAGCACGTCCACGCCACCGCGCAGTTTCATCATCTGCGGGTTAATCGCCACGCCGCCGAACACCACCAGCGAGCGGATATTCAGGTACTTACTGTACTCACGCACGTTTTCACCAACCTGAGCGGCCAGTTCACGGGTTGGCGTCAGGATCAGCGCACGAACAGGACGACGGCCTTTGGCATGAGGTTCTTTTTGCGTCAACAGCTGCAGCAGCGGCAGCGTGAAGCCTGCTGTTTTACCGGTGCCGGTCTGGGCGCTTGCCATCAGATCGCGGCCCTGCAGAACGCAAGGAATAGCCTGTTGCTGGATAGGGGTAGGCTGGCTGTAGCCCTGCTCTGCAATCGCACGCAGGATCTCAGCATTCAGGCCAAGGGTTTCAAAAGACATAACAACTCCGAACCGCCCCGACCATGACAGGTATCGTTTTCAGGGTGATAGTGATAAAGCGATAAGACAAAAACGATAATGTCAGCAAGGGGCGGAGTGTAGCAGTTTTTGTGACACACCGCATAAAATATCCCTGCACCAGGACAATGCAGTCATTTCTCTGTCGATCATGATTCAAATGTAGTCTGAGTTTCTCAGGCGTGCCGCTGGAAAGGATGGGAGGGGGATATCAACAAAGCACCCCAGCCAGGCGGCCGGGGCAGCATCTCTTAGTGTTCTGCCGGTTTGCTTTCCCAGCGTGGGGCTTTCAAATCTGCGGCAAACAGCCACACCAGCTCACACAATAATCCCGTCAGCGTTCTTGCCGCTTCAGGCAACAGCGACTGCTCGCACAGCAGCTGCGTCAGAGACTGGCAGTAGTCACACAGCACTTCGGCATCGGGTTCAAAATGCTGTGGCGCATCGGGCAGCGTTTCCACGGTAAAACAGCCAATCAGATGCGGTGGGATCGGCTCGCCGAGCGTCGGGCGCAACAAAGCCAGACACGCACCGATGCGGCCCAGCAGCGCCAGCTTTTGCGCCGGGTCATGGCAGTCAATCAGGGTTTCAGCAAAGCGGTCGCAGCAGTCGGCCAGTGTGGTGAAATCTGTTGCGGCATTAAAGGGAACGGTCAATAAATCGCAGTTTGGATCGAGGTATGAAGCCATGGTGGCAACCTCCAGCATGTGGTCTTTGAGTACCGCCACTGGAGAGGTCAATCTCACGGGTGGCGAACCGGACGGGGTTGACCTTACCAGCCATACTGGACACTGGCGCACCTTGCGATGCCCCCGCCCGGCCCACCATCGAGGTGTAACCGTGCGAACCGCACAATGTAGACGCAGGTGCGTCATGTGCCGCCAGTATGATAATTCAGGAGGTCAATCCCGGCATCTGATTTTGCAGATGCGCCGTTAACATATTGCGGATGGGTTGATGGGACAAGTGCGCTTCCGGACCTGTTGATGAGGTGAATGGGTAAAGGAATCGGCGCGATTCCAGAACAGTGTTGGTATCAGGATTTATACTTCATTCCAGACGTTCCGGGCGCGCGCCTTACAGGCCAGCGAACCAAAACTTAATCAAAGAGAAAATCATGAGAAAAATCGTTTCGTTTGTTCATGTGTCGCTGGATGGTTTTGTCGCTTCTACTGCTGAGGGCCCGGCTGGTCTGGCCTGGATAAGCCTGAGCCCTGACCTGTTTGAATACGTGGAGCAGCGGATCCAACAGACCGACACCGCCTTATATGGGCGCATCACCTACCAGATGATGGAGTCGTACTGGCCAACGGCTGCCGATAAGCCTGACGCCAGCCCGCATGACCATGCGCATTCACGTTGGTATAAATCTGCCCGCAAAGTGGTGATGTCGAAAACTCTGTTGGAAAAAGATCACCCTGATACGCAAATTATCAGCAGCCATTTGAGCGACGAAATCAACAAGCTCAGGCACAGCGCAGGCAGCGAAATCTTAGTGTTTGGCAGCCCCTCAGCGACACACGCGCTAATGTCGGAAAACCTTATCGATGAGTATTGGCTATTCGTCAATCCGATTCTGCTGGGGCAAGGTATTCCCTTATTCAAAAACATCAAAGACAAAACATCTCTCACGCTGGTGAATAGTAAGATTTTCCCGTCGGGGGTTGTTTGCTTGCAATACGATGTGAAACGAAATTAATAATGTGGGTTCTTTAAGTGGGATAAATATCGATTGGTTGAGCTGAAGGTCCGCTTTGAGCGAAAAGCGGACCTTACTTACGTCCACTTTCACAAATAAGAAAAACAAATGATTCATTTTGAAGCAATACGATCATTTTTATTTACTGAGATCAATTTTACAAATACTTCCGAGTTCTAAATCCTTTTTAACCATTAGCATTAAATCCGGAATGGCATTTATTGATTGCTGTATGTAATTTCGCCCATCATTCACATCCCCTTTCGCACATAATATTTTGGCCGCATTAATGGCCATATATTTTCTTACTTTATCATTATCACTGCCAATCCTAATAGCAATGGAAATACTATTCATTGCATCAGTATAATTTCCTGCTCTAAATTGTGCATAAGCTTTTTGATTCCACAAAGAAGCATCTACGGGTGTCATTTGAGTCGCCTGGGAGAATGACTCTGCAGCTTCCAGAAATTTTTTATTTTGCAAATAGTTGAACCCAAGACTCTTGTAATGCTCGATGCTGTAAGTCGGCTTATCTTGATTATCTACTGATTGATTATTGTTTTTTGATAAGCAGTTTGTTTGAACCTTTGCAATCATGATATTTTTCTTTTCTGATGAAGAATAGTAAGCATCAGCATAAGATTTTATTTTCCCAATTGATAACTCTCCATCTTTTTGGCATTCTTCATAGCTTGTTCTTAAAAAATCAATATCAAGTTTCTGTGAATTCAAACCTTGCTCTGCACTCTTTATGAATAGCTCTTTATTTTGAATAGAGAGAATACTTTGCGCATTTTGTCTCTCGAAAGCAAGTTTTTCATCGTTTTGACTTTTTGTTATCAAAATATTTGCTATCCCCATTGGGAGAGTTGCAATAAAAACCATTATTAATTCAGTTATCTTGATTTTATTTTCAGTATTTAATGTCGACATTTATTTATCTTCCAAGTCTAAATTTTAATTATAATTGTTATCGGCAATAAAGTAACTTTCTTTATTTATAATCCATTGATTGTGGTATGTGTATATATTTAGGTGGCATATGTAATGTCCGCTTCTGACCCAAACCAGTTCTCAAAGTTACCAATCTACCTCAACCACTCCCTGCCCCACTCTTCCCCTACCCACAAACCCACAAACCCGCAAGCTCAGCAAAACACTCCCCCAAAACTAGACAACCCCCAAAATCAGTCATAATCTTAATCAATCGATTGATTAATTCTTAGAGGCGCGATGAATACTACGCCCACTACCAGCAAAGGCGAGCAGGCGAAGAGCCAGCTGATTGCCGCCGCGCTTGCCCAGTTTGGCGAATATGGCCTTCATGCCACTACCCGCGATATCGCGGCTCTGGCGGGGCAAAACATTGCGGCTATCACCTACTACTTCGGCTCGAAGGAAGATCTCTATCTGGCCTGCGCGCAGTGGATTGCCGATTTTATGGGCAGTAATTTTCACGCCATGGCTGAAGCGGGTGAACAGCTGCTTAGCGAACCAACGATAAACAGACCAGCCATCCGCGAACTGATTTTGCAGGCCAGCCGCCAGATGATCCTGCTGCTGACCCAGGACGAAACGGTCAACCTTAGTAAGTTTATCTCCCGTGAGCAGCTTTCGCCCTCTTCCGCCTACCAGCTCATTCACGATCAGGTGATTTCCCCGCTGCATGCGCACCTGACAAAGCTGATTGCCGCTTATACCGGGCGCTGCCCGACCGATATACAAACGATTTTGCACACCCACGCGCTGCTGGGTGAAATTCTGGCGTTCCGCCTCGGGCGGGAAACCATCCTGCTGCGCACCGGCTGGCCGCAGTTTGATGAAGAAAAGGCAGAGCTTATCTTTCAGGTCATTACCACCCACATCGATTTCCTGCTGAATGGACTATCGCAAAGGAGCTGAAGTCATGAAAAAACCCATCACCGTCATTCTGATCGTCGCGATTATCGTGGCCCTGATTGCCGGAGGCGCCTTCTGGTATCAGAGCCGTAAGGACAACGGCCTGACCCTGTACGGCAACGTGGATATTCGTACCGTCAATATGAGCTTCCGCGTCGGCGGGCGTTTGCAGGCGCTGCAGGTGGATGAAGGTGATGCCATCAAAGCCGGTCAGACGCTGGGTGAGATCGACCATGCCCCATTTGAGAACGCGCTGATGCAGGCCAAAGCCAACGTGGCGGCGGCACAGGCGAAATACGACCTGTTGGTGGCGGGTTATCGCGATGAGGAAATCGCTCAGGCTGCGGCGTCCGTCCGCCAGGCTCAGGCAGCGGCAGACTATGCGCAGAACTTCTATCAGCGCCAGCAGGGGCTGTGGAAAAGCCGGACCGTTTCTGCCAACGATCTGGAAAACGCCCGTTCGGCGCGCGATCAGGCCGTGGCAACGCTGAAAGCCGCGCAGGACAAATTAAGCCAGTATCACGCCGGTAACCGCCCGCAGGAAATCGCTCAGGCTAAAGCCAGCCTCGAGCAGGCTCAGGCGCAGCTGGCTCAGTCAGAGCTTGATTTGCAGGACACCACCCTGCTCGCCCCTTCGGACGGCACCATCCTCACCCGTGCCGTTGAACCGGGCAGCATGCTGAATGCCGGAAGCACCGTGCTGACGCTTTCCCTGACTCGTCCGGTGTGGGTCCGCGCCTACGTCGATGAAAGCAACCTGAACCAGGCGCAGCCGGGACATGAACTGCTGCTGTACACCGACGGTCGCCCGGACAAGCCGTATCACGGCAAAATCGGCTTTGTTTCCCCAACCGCTGAATTTACGCCAAAAACCGTGGAAACCCCGGATCTGCGCACCGATCTGGTGTATCGCCTGCGCATTATCGTCACCGATGCCGATGATTCACTGCGCCAGGGGATGCCGGTGACGGTGAAATTCCAGAAGGATGACGCTCATGAGTGAAGCGGTGATTAAGCTGAACGGGCTTATCAAACGCTTTACCGGCATGGACAAGCCCGCGGTAGCAAAACTGGACTGCACCATTCAGGCAGGCTACGTCACCGGGCTGGTCGGCCCGGACGGGGCCGGAAAAACCACGCTGATGCGCATGCTCGCCGGGCTGCTGAAGCCGGACGAGGGCAGCGTCAGCGTGATCGGCTATGACCCGATCAACGACAGCAGCGCCCTGCACGCCTCGCTCGGTTATATGCCGCAGAAATTTGGCCTGTATGAAGATTTAACGGTGATGGAAAACCTGAATCTGTACGCCGACCTGCGCAGCGTGACGGGCGAAATCCGCGAGAAAACCTTCGCCAGACTGCTGGAATTTACCTCGCTGGGGCCGTTTACCGGACGTCTGGCCGGGAAACTTTCCGGCGGGATGAAGCAAAAACTGGGCCTCGCCTGCACGCTGGTCGGCGAGCCAAAAGTCCTGCTGCTCGATGAGCCCGGCGTCGGCGTTGACCCGATTTCCCGCCGTGAGCTGTGGCAGATGGTGCACGAGCTGGCCGGCGACGGGATGCTGATCCTCTGGAGCACTTCGTATCTCGATGAGGCCGAGCAGTGCCGCGACGTGCTGCTGATGAATGAAGGCGAGCTACTTTATCAGGGGGAGCCAAAAGCGCTGACTGACACCATGCGCGGGCGCAGCTTTCTGCTGAACAGCAAGGCGGAGAACAACCGTCGGCTGCTGCAGCGCACGCTGAAGCTGCCACTGGTAAGCGACGGCATGATCCAGGGACGTTCGGTGCGGCTGATCCTGAAGAAAGACGCCAGCGCGGAGGATATTCGCCAGGCCGAAGGCATGCCGGAGATTGAGATTGCCGAAACCGATCCGCGTTTCGAAGATGCGTTTATCGATTTGTTGGGCGGCGCGGGCACTTCCGAATCCCCTCTCGCCGCCATTCTGCATACCGTGGAAGGCAGCGCCGATGAAACCGTTATCGAAGCGAAAGAGCTGACCAAAAAGTTCGGCGATTTTGCCGCTACCGACCACGTCAATTTCGCCGTGAAGCGCGGGGAGATCTTCGGCCTGCTCGGGCCAAACGGTGCGGGCAAATCCACCACCTTTAAGATGATGTGCGGGCTGCTGGTGCCTACCTCAGGCAAAGCGCTGGTGCTGGATATGGATTTGAAGGTCAGTTCCGGCAAGGCGCGTCAGCATCTGGGCTATATGGCGCAGAAGTTCTCGCTGTACGGCAACCTGACGGTGGAGCAGAACCTGCGCTTTTTCTCCGGCGTTTACGGCCTGCGGGGCAAAGCGCAGAACGAGAAAATCGACAAGATGAGCGAGGCCTTTGGCCTGAAAAGCATCGCCAGCCACGCGACGGACGACCTGCCGCTCGGCTTCAAGCAACGTCTCGCGCTGGCCTGCTCGCTGATGCACGAGCCGGATATTCTGTTTCTGGATGAACCCACTTCCGGCGTTGACCCCATCACCCGCCGCGAGTTCTGGCTGCATATCAACAGCATGGTGGAAAAAGGCGTCACGGTGATGGTCACCACCCACTTTATGGACGAAGCGGAATACTGCGACCGCATCGGGCTGGTGTATCGCGGCAAACTAATTGCCAGCGGTACGCCGGATGACCTGAAAGCGCAGGCCGCCGACGCTGAAGTGACGGACCCGACTATGGAAGAGGCCTTTATCCGCCTGATCCACGACTGGGATAAGGAGCATGCCGATGTCAGCTAACATGATTTCCTGGCGACGGGTGCGCGCGCTGTGCGTGAAAGAAACCCGGCAGATCGTTCGCGACCCCAGCAGTTGGCTGATTGCGGTGGTGATCCCGCTTCTGCTGCTGTTTATCTTCGGCTATGGCATCAACCTCGACTCGAGCAAACTGCGGGTAGGGATTTTACTGGAGCAGCAGAGTGAAGAAGCGCTCGATTTCGCCCACACCATGACCGGTTCGCCGTATATCGATGCCACCCTCAGCGACAACCGGCAGGAGCTGATCCAGAAAATGCAGGCCGGACGCATTCGCGGACTGGTGGTCATTCCGGTGAATTTTGATGCCCAGATGGCGCGCGATGGCGACACTGCGCCGTTACAGGTGATCACCGACGGCAGCGAACCCAATACCGCCAACTTTGTGCAGGGTTACGTGCAAGGGATCTGGCAAATCTGGCAGATGCAGCGGGCGGAAGATCGGGGTGAGAAATTTGAACCACTGATCGACGTTCAGCTGCGCTACTGGTTTAACCCCGCCGCTATCAGCCAGCACTTTATTATTCCGGGTGCGGTGACCATCATCATGACAGTGATCGGCGCGATCCTGACCTCACTGGTCGTCGCCCGCGAATGGGAGCGTGGCACCATGGAGGCGCTGCTCTCCACCGAGGTCACCCGCGCGGAATTGCTGCTGTGCAAACTCATTCCCTATTACTTCCTTGGGATGCTGGCGATGCTGCTGTGTATGCTGGTGTCGGTGTTTATCCTCGGCGTGCCCTATCGCGGTTCGCTGGTCATTCTGTTCTTTATCACCAGCCTGTTCCTGCTCAGCACGCTCGGAATGGGGCTGCTGATCTCCACCATCACCCGCAATCAGTTTAACGCTGCCCAAGTGGCGCTGAATGCCGCGTTTCTGCCGTCGATTATGCTGTCCGGGTTTATTTTCCAGATAGACAGCATGCCCGCCGCGATCCGTGCGGTGACGTATGTTATCCCGGCGCGCTATTTCGTCAGCACGCTGCAAAGCCTGTTCCTGGCGGGCAATATTCCGGTGGTGTTGATTATCAACGTGCTGTTTTTGATTGCCTCGGCGGTGATGTTTATCGGCCTGACGTGGCTGAAAACCAAACGTCGGCTGGATTAAGGAGGAGCCATGTTTCATCGTTTATGGACGCTGATCCGCAAAGAACTACAGTCGCTGCTGCGGGAGCCGCAAACCCGTGCGATCCTGATTGTGCCGGTGCTGATTCAGGTTTTCCTGTTCCCGTTTGCCGCGACGCTGGAAGTGACCAACGCTACCATCGCCATTTATAACGAGGATAACGGCAAACACTCGGTGGAGCTGACCCAGCGTTTCGCCCGCGCCAAGGCCTTTACCCATATTCTGCTGCTGAAAAGCCCGCAGGAAATTCAGCCCACCATCGACACGCAAAAAGCGCTGCTGCTGGTGCGCTTCCCGGCGGATTTCTCGCGCAATCTTGATACTTATCAGACTGCACCCATGCAGCTGATCCTCGACGGACGCAACTCCAACAGCGCCCAGATAGCCGCCAACTATCTGCAGCAGATTATTCAGGAGTATCAGCTTGAACTGCTGGACGGCAAACCGAAACCCAATAACAGCGAGCTGGTGGTGCGCAACTGGTATAACCCGAATCTGGATTACAAATGGTTCGTGGTGCCGTCGCTGATTGCGATGATCACCACTATCGGGGTGATGATTGTCACTTCGCTTTCGGTCGCCCGCGAACGCGAGCAGGGTACGCTCGATCAGCTGCTGGTTTCCCCGCTCGCCACCTGGCAGATTTTTGTTGGTAAAGCCGTACCCGCGCTGGTGGTCGCGACCTTTCAGGCTAGCGTAGTGCTGGCGGTGGGGATCTTCGCTTACCAAATTCCGTTCTCCGGATCGCTGGCGCTATTTTACTTCACGATGCTGGTCTACGGGCTGTCGCTGGTGGGATTTGGCCTGCTGATTTCGTCGCTGTGCGCCACCCAGCAGCAGGCGTTTATCGGGGTATTTGTGTTTATGATGCCAGCGATACTGCTGTCGGGTTACGTTTCCCCGGTCGAGAATATGCCGGTGTGGCTACAGGACGTGACGTGGATTAACCCGATTCGTCACTTTACGGATATTACCAAGCAGATTTACCTGAAGGATGCCAGTTTCGATATTGTCTGGCAGAGTTTGTGGCCGCTACTGGTAATAGCGACCACGACGGGCTCAGTGGCGTACGCGATGTTTCGCCGTAACGTTGCGTAGCTTTTTATCTTTGGTCAGCAGAGACACAATCGCTGGTCCTGCGAGGATAACCACTCCCGCCAGGGCCAGCACCAGGTTGTTTTGCACCACGCGCGAGACCAGCCACAGGACGATCATCGCCGCACCGAAATACCAGGTGGTGGTCAGCTCTTCCAAAAAATCACCCATTTCGCGCCAGCGCGCTTCGTGGTGGCGCTGCAATACCAGCATCATCAGCACCGTCACGGCGTAAAGCACGCAAAGACCAAGCCCCACGCGCACTAACGTCCCGCTCATCCATCCCATTACCAGAACCGCTACAACCGCCAGATGCAATACAATCTGCCAGCAGCTCAGGCCAGTTGCGACACGAATTCGTTGTTGCCACTTCATGTCCTCTCTCCCGAAGCATTTTCAACTGTTATTCAGAGTACCGGACTTTACGGAAAATTCCGTAACACCGCACCTTTTTGTGACGGCTACTACACTAATTTACTCAGGATAGTGACGCTGGCAGGAGATTTATGACCCAGAAAAGCCCCTCTTTTTCACTGACGGTACTGACTATCAACACCCATAAAGGCTTCACCGCCTTTAATCGTCGCTTTATTTTGCCCGAGCTGCGCGACGCCGTTCGCACCGTCGGTGCAGATATTGTTTGCCTTCAGGAAGTGCTCGGCGCCCATGAGGTTCACTCTTTAAAAGTTGAGAACTGGCCGGACAGCAGCCACTACGAATTTCTCGCCGACAGCATGTGGAACGATTATGCCTACGGCCGTAACGCGGTGTATCCGGAAGGCCATCACGGCAACGCCCTGCTCTCTCGCTATCCGATTGAACACTATGAGAATCGCGATATCTCCGTTGGCGAGAGTGAAAAACGCGGCCTGCTCTGTTGTCGTATTGTGCCGCCGGAATTGGCCACGCCAGTTCATGCCGTCTGCGTGCATTTGGGCCTTCGCGAGGCCCACCGTCAGGCGCAGTTAGCCATGCTGAGCGACTGGGTGAATCAGCTGCCGGAAAACGAGCCCGTGGTGGTGGCCGGAGATTTTAACGACTGGCGGCTCAGGGCTAACTATCCGCTGAAAAAGCTGGCGGGTCTGGAGGAGATTTTCACCCGCGCGACGGGACGTCCGGCGCGCACCTTTCCCGCAAAATTTCCCCTGCTGCGGCTGGATCGCATTTACGTAAAAAACGCCCATGCCAGCCATCCGGCGACGCTGGCGCTGAAACCCTGGCGCCATCTTTCTGACCATGCGCCGCTGAGCGCGGAGATCCATTTATGAAATGCAGCTGGCGGGAAGGCAATCAGCTACAGCTTCTGGAGAATGGCGACCAGTATTATCCGGCGGTCTTCAGCGCCATTGAGCGCGCTGAACAGAAAGTGATCCTCGAAACCTTTATCTGGTTTGAAGATAACGTCGGCTGGCAGCTGCATGAGGTGTTACTAAAAGCCGCGCGGCGCGGCGTGCACATCGAAGTGCTGCTGGACGGCTACGGCTCACCGGATCTGAGCGATCGCTTTGTCGGCGAACTCACCGCCGCGGGCGTCATCTTCCGTTACTACGATCCGCGCCCCCGACTGTTTGGCATGCGGACAAATCTGTTTCGCCGGATGCACCGCAAAATTGTCGTCGTTGACGGGCTGATAGCCTTTGTCGGCGGCATTAACTATTCGGCAGAACATATGTCCGACTATGGACCAGAGGCCAAACAGGATTATGCGGTGCGCGTCGAAGGCCCGGTGGTGCAGGATATTTTGCGCTTCGAACTGCAAAATCTACCGGAAAATGCCACTGCCAGACGCTTCTGGCGACGCCGGCATCGGCCGGAGGAAAATCATACGCCCGGTGAAGCTCAGACGCTGTTTGTCTGGCGGGACAACCACGAACATCGCGATGATATCGAGCGCCACTATCTGAAAATGCTGGCTAACGCGCGGCGGGAAGTGATTATCGCCAACGCTTATTTCTTCCCCGGCTATCGGCTGCTGCACGCCATGCGCAACGCCGCCCGACGGGGCGTGACGGTGAAGCTGGTGGTTCAGGGCGAGCCGGACATGCCGATTGTAAAAGTCGGCGCGCGCCTGCTCTATCGCTACCTGCTGAAGGGCGGAGTGAAAATCTACGAATATCAGCGTCGTCCACTGCACGGCAAGGTGGCGCTGATGGACGATCACTGGGCGACGGTGGGCTCCAGCAATTTAGATCCGCTGAGTTTATCGCTCAATCTTGAGGCAAATCTTATCGTGCATGACAGAGCGTTTAACCAGACGCTGCGGGATAACCTCAACGGGATCATTGAGCAGGACAGCAAAGCCGTAGACAGCACGATGGTGCCGAAGCGCAGCTGGTGGAACCTTGGCAAAAGCGTGCTGGCGTTCCACTTTTTACGCCACTTCCCGGCGATGGTGGGCTGGCTGCCTGCCCACACGCCTAAGCTGGCGCAGGTGGCTCCACCACGGCAAACCGCCCTCGAAACCCAGGATCGCATTGAACCTGAAAACCCGGGGGTTAAACCCTGATGAGCCATTCCCATCCGCGCTGGCGTCTGGCAAAGCGTATCTTAACCGGACTGTTTTTCATTGCCGTGGCTGTGCTGCTGGTGATCTACGCGCAGAAGGTTGACTGGCAGGATGTCTGGGAAGTTATACGTCATTACAACCGCACGGTGTTGCTGAGCGCAGCTGCTCTGGTGGTGCTGAGCTATTTGATTTACGGCTGCTACGATTTGCTGGGCCGCGCTTACTGCGGACATAAGCTGGCAAAGCGCCAGGTGATGCTGGTCTCCTTCATCTGCTACGCCTTCAATCTGACGCTCAGCACCTGGGTCGGCGGTATTGGCATGCGCTATCGTCTCTATTCACGGCTTGGGCTGCCGGGCGCGACCATCACCCGCATTTTTTCACTGAGCATCACCACCAACTGGCTGGGCTACATTCTGCTGGGCGGCGTGATTTTTTCAGCCGGCGTGGTCGACCTTCCCGCACACTGGTATATCAGCGATGGAACGCTGCGGATAACGGGTGCGGTTCTGCTGCTGATTTCCGCGATTTACCTCTGGGCCTGCGCTTTTGCACGCCGTCGTCATCTGACGATTAAAGGACAAAAGCTGGTGCTGCCTTCATGGCGCTTCGCCATCCTGCAAATGCTGATATCCAGCCTCAACTGGCTGGCAATGGGGGCTATTATCTGGCTGCTGCTCGGACAGAAAGTGGATTACTTCTTCGTGCTCGGCGTGCTGCTGGTCAGCAGTATCGCTGGCGTTATTGTGCATATTCCTGCAGGGATCGGCGTTCTGGAAGCGGTATTTCTGGCGCTTTTGGCCGGAGGTCCTGCCTCGCAGGGAACCATTATTGCGGCGCTGTTAGCCTATCGGATGCTGTACTTCTTTGCGCCTTTAGCGCTGGCGACAGTGTGCTATCTGCTGCTGGAAAGTCGGGCCAGGAAGCTGCGTGCGAGGAATGAGAAGGTGCTGGCGAAGTGAATGCCCCTCACCCCGACCCTCTCCCCAAAGGGGCGAGGGAGAAAACCGTCCGGCTATGTGCCTGCTCTTAAGACTGACGAGGGAGCCGTCTGTCCCCTCTCCCTTTCAGGGAGAGGGTTAGGGTGAGGGTAAAATTAGCGACGGTTGCCGAAGATGCGCAGCAGCATCAGGAACAGGTTGATAAAGTCGAGATACAGCGTCAGCGCGCCAAGAATGGCATATTTGCGCAGGTTGCTGGTGTCGCGGGTATCAATTTGTTCGCCGATGGCTTTCAGCTTCTGGGTGTCATACGCCGTCAGGCCAACAAACACCACCACGCCGATATAGGTCACCGCCCACATCAGCGGCGTGCTTTTCAGCCAGATATTGACCAGAGAAGCCAGAACAATGCCGATAAGCGCCATAAACAGCATTTTGCCCATGCCAGTCAGGTCACGCTTGGTGGTGTAACCGTACAGGCTCATGGCACCGAACATCCCCGCCGTGACGATAAATGTGCTAGCGATTGAGCTGTAGGTATAGGCGATGAAAATACTGGAAAGCGTCAGACCGGTCAGCGCCGAATAGAGCATAAACAGCGTGGTCGCCATCCCCGCGCTCAGGCGCTGAACCATACCGGAGAGCACGAAAACCAGCCCCAGCTGAGCAATAATCAGGCCGAAAAAGGTGATTTTACTGGAGAACACAAACATCATTACCGCTGGTGTATTTGCAGCAAACCAGGCCACAAACGCGGTCAGCAGCAGGCCACAGGTCATCCAGCCGTAAACCTGCGCCATGTAGGTTTGCAGGCCGCTACGTGCCTGAACAATAGAATCGGGACGAGAGTATCTGTCCATGATCAATACCTCTGAAATAAGGGTGTTTTATAAGCGTATCACAAGCGTCTGCCAGGCATATCTGAAAAACGTGTTTTACCAGCGCTTTGCCGCTTCTTTATCGCTGTCGCGGGACTCGACCCAACGAGCGCCTTCCGGCGTGGCTTCACGTTTCCAGAACGGCGCGCGGGTTTTCAGGTAATCCATGATGAACTCCCCGGCGGCAAATGCGCTGCCGCGATGCACGCTGGTGACGCCGACAAAAACGATTTCTTCGCCCGGCCACATTTCGCCAATGCGGTGAATGACGCTCACGCGCCCAAGCGGCCAGCGGCCACGCGCTTCTTCCACAATTTCGGCCAGCGCTTTTTCGGTCATCCCCGGATAGTGCTCAAGCGTCAGCGCTTTGACGCTGTCACCCAGGTTGTGATTACGCACTTTGCCGGTAAAAGTCACTACCGCGCCGTCTTCGTCACGCTCTGCCAGCCACTCATATTCAGTACCGACGTTGAAACGTTCGGACGTTACGCGGATCAGGGTTTCGCTCATCATCAGCCTCCGGTTACCGGTGGGAAGAACGCCACTTCATCGCCGTCGGCAATCGGATGGTTGCTTTCGACCAGCGTCTGGTTAACCGCACTCAGCAGCTTGCCTTCTTCCAGCGCCAGCGCCCAGCGATCGCCCCGGGTCACCAGCTGCTGGCGCAGTTGCTCTACCGTGGTGGCCTGAGTATCAAGACTCAGCGCATCTTCGCCCACCAGCTCGCGCACCTGGGCAAAAAACAGAACTTTAATCATACGTCCACCCTGAAATCACCCGATTTACCGCCGCTTTTCGCCAGCAGACGAACCGGGCCAATCACCATATCTTTTTGCACGGCTTTGCACATGTCGTAGATGGTCAGCGCGGCGACTGAAGCGGCGGTCAGCGCTTCCATCTCAACGCCCGTTTTGCCCGTCAGGCGGCACAGCGCCTCGATGCGCACGCGGCTGTGCTCCGGCTCGGCCTGCAAATTAACTTCCACTTTGCTGAGCATCAGCGGATGGCACAGCGGGATCAGCTCCCAGGTGCGTTTTGCAGCCTGAATTCCGGCAATGCGGGCGGTGGCGAAAACATCACCCTTGTGATGGCTGCCCTCGACGATCATCGCCAGCGTTTCCGGCAGCATGGTGACGAAGGCCTCGGCGCGCGCTTCGCGCACCGTTTCAGCTTTGGCGGAAACATCCACCATATGCGCCTCACCGGCGGCGTTAATATGCGTCAGTTGCGACATGGCTTATTTCTTCAAATGTGGGTGGAAATTACACGGGCGGGTGCGCGCATCGAGCTGCGGCGCAATGATATTTTCCCAGGCGGTGCGGCAGGCTTTGGTCGAGCCCGGCATGGCGAAAATCAGCGTTTTGTTGGCCATTCCGGCCACCGCGCGGGATTGCAGGGTTGAAGTGCCGATCTCTTCAAAGGAGAGCATGCGGAACACTTCACCAAAGCCTTCAATTTCACGGTCGAACAGCGGCAGCAGCGCTTCCGGAACCTGATCGCCTTCGGTAAAGCCCGTGCCGCCGTTGATCAGCACTACCTGAACGTTTTCATCCGCAATCCACGCCGACACCTGGGCGCGAATGGCGTAACGGTTCTCTTTAACGATCGCTTTATCAACAATGTGATGACCTGCCTCGTGGGCTTCGTCACGCAGGAAATGGCCGGACGTGTCGTCTTCTTCGCCACGACGGCTGGAAACGGTAAGAATAGCGATACGGGTCGGGATAAATTCAGCACTCACCTGACTCATAGTAAACCTCCTTATTCTGCTAACGGCTCAGCCGCCGATGTAGGAAAGATTTTGCGTAATGCCGGTATTGCCCTGATGCAGGAAATGGGTCTGCTTTTTGTGCGTCAGCGCAAGCGAAATGCGGGCTTCAAGCTCTGCCTGCTGGGTATCTTCGCTCAGCAAATCGCGCAGATCCACGCCGCCGTCGCCAAACAGACACAGGTGCAGTTTGCCGGTTGAGGAAACACGCAGGCGGTTGCAGCTGGCACAGAAATCTTTCTCGTACGGCATGATGAGACCGATTTCCCCTGCGTAATCAGGGTGGCAGAAGACCTGCGCCGGGCCGTCGCTACGCTGGCGGATCTGGTGGATCCAGCCGCGCTCAAGTAACGCGTCGCGCAGTACCATGCCGGAGATGTGATGTTTGCGGAACAGTTCGCTGCCCTCGCCCGTTTCCATCAGTTCGATGAAACGCAGCTGAATAGGGCGCGGTTTGATCCACGCAAGGAAGGTGTCGAGCTGGTGGTGATTAACGTCACGCATCAGCACCGTGTTGACTTTGACTTTTTCGAAGCCAGCGGCGAAAGCGGCATCGATACCGTCCATCACCTGCTGGAATTTGTCCTGCCCGGTGATGGCCTGAAACTGACGCGCATCAAGGCTGTCGACGCTGACGTTCACATGCGTGAGCCCGGCTTCGCGCCAGTTTGCCGCATCGCGCGCCAGCCGGTAGCCGTTGGTGGTCACCGCAATCTGGCGGATCGCTTCGTTTTCACGCACCGCAGAGATGATGTCGGTAAAGTCGCGACGCAGGGAAGGTTCGCCGCCCGTCAGGCGCACTTTTTCAGTGCCCATCGCGGAGAAGGCGCGGGTCACCCGACGAATTTCATCGACGGAGAGAAAACCGTTATTGCTGACGCCGCCCGGTTTATAACCGTCAGGCAGGCAATAGGTGCAACGGAAGTTGCATACATCGGTAATCGACAGACGCAAATAGTAGAACTTGCGCGCGAAAGCATCGGTCAGTTGTGGGGCCATGTACACCTTTCCAGATACGGGAGGCACAGTCATTTCTTTCTGTACCCTGGTGACTCTCGTCACGGCCAGTGCACCATATCGTTCGACTTAGGCACAAAGGCTAGAGTGTAGCGCCTGATTTTCAGGAGCGGGTTATGCCGATAGTAGCGTGGAAATCGCGCTTTCGCCATTCCCTGCTTTCGCTATATAATCTTGTACATAGCGACCTGATCGTGCACTTTCGCTACAGAATACGCAAAAATCCGGCTTTTGCATTGATATGAGTCATTTTGCCGGTTGCCGGTCATCGTCTTTTAGGGGTAGTTACGCTACTGTTAGAGCGTGAGTCAAAGCTTAAGGAATTTTATGCGCAATCGTACTTTTGCGGATCTCGACCGCGTTGTCGCTCTCGGCGGCGGGCACGGTCTGGGGCGAGTGATGTCCTCTCTCTCCTTTTTAGGTTCGCGCCTGACAGGAATTGTCACCACGACTGACAACGGCGGCTCGACGGGTCGCATTCGCCGCTCAGAAGGCGGTATAGCATGGGGAGACATGCGTAACTGTCTTAACCAGCTGATCACTGAACCCAGCGTCGCTTCGGCGATGTTTGAGTATCGTTTTAGCGGTAACGGCGAGCTTTCGGGGCATAACCTCGGAAATCTGATGCTTAAGTCGCTCGATCACCTGAGCGTGCGGCCTCTTGATGCGATCAATTTGATCAAAAACCTGCTCAAAGTGGAAGCCTCATTAATCCCCATGTCGGAAGTACCCGTCGATTTGATGGCTATTGATGAAGAAGGCCATGAAATTTACGGTGAGGTCAATATCGATCAGCTTAAGCTGCCACCAAAGGAGCTAATGCTCACTCCCGCCGTCCCAGCCACGCGTGAAGCCGTTCACGCCATTGCCGAAGCGGATTTGATTCTGATTGGCCCCGGCAGTTTTTACACCAGCCTGATGCCAATTCTGCTGCTGGACGAGATGGCGCAGGCGCTGCGCCGTACGCCAGCGCCGATGGTGTACATTGGCAATCTTGGCAAAGAGCTCAGCCCGGCGGCAGCCAGCCTGACCCTAAAGGACAAACTGGAGCTGATGGAGCATTACGTCGGCAAACCCGTCATTGATGCGGTGGTGGTCGGTCCGAAAGTGGACGTCAGCGATATGGATGAGCGAGTGGTGATCCAGACCCAGCTTGAAGCCAGCGATATCCGCTACCGTCACGACCGCCAGCTGCTGCGTGAAGCGCTTGAACAGGCCGTTGAGGCCTTAGGTTAATCTTCGTTTCGCCGGGCAATTCCTCTCTTGCCCGGCACTCCCTGCCAACCTTAATTTCTTAAGGTTGTCTTAAAACTGAACCGTCATCATAGCGTCATCATTTCTGCTGGATGTTCTGTCATGTCACGTTTTTCCCTTCGCCGCCCAGCGATGGGGCATGTTGCTTATTTAATTCTGTGTGCCCTGTATATTTCACTGTTCCTGAATATTGCCTATTTCAAACAGGCTTTCGCGCTGCTGCCGGTTGATTCGCTGCATAACGCGCTGGTCTTTGCCACCATGCCGGTGGTGCTGCTTTGCGTGATTAATATTCTCATCACACTGGCTTCGTTCCTGTGGCTGGACAGGTTTCTGATCGTCCTGTTTATCCTGCTGGCCGCCTCCGCGCAGTATTTCATTATGAATTTTGGCGTGGTGATCGACCGCTCAATGATCACCAACATCATCGATACCACTCCGGCGGAGAGCTTCGCCCTGATGTCCGGCAAGCTGGTGATCACCCTGCTGCTGACGGCGCTGCTGGCGGTGATTATCGCGCTGTGGATCAAAGTGAAAAAACCGGCCCTGGTGTGGAAAAGCCTGGCCTGGCGCGGAGCCAGCATCGTCGTGTCGGCGCTGCTTATCGTCTTCGTGGCCCTGCTCTTCTATAAGGATTACGCGTCGCTGTTCCGCAATAACAAAGAGCTGGTGAAATCGCTTAATCCGTCCAACAGCATTGTGGCGATAAACTCGTGGTATTCGCACAATCGTCTGGCGCATTTGCCGCTGGTGCGTATCGGTGAAGATGCCACTCAGAAACCGATCATGAAAAATGGTCCACGCCGTAATCTGACCATCGTGGTGCTGGGTGAAACTTCACGTGCGGAAAACTTCTCGCTTGGCGGATATGAACGCGAAACGAACCCGCGGCTGGCGAAAGACGACGTGGTGTATTTCCTGAAAACCACCTCCTGCGGTACCGCTACAGCCGTCTCCGTGCCTTGTATGTTCTCCAACATGCCACGCGCGCATTATGACGAACAGCTGGCACAGCATCAGGAAGGCTTGCTGGATGTTATCCAGCGTGCGGGCATCAACGTGCTGTGGAACGATAACGACGGCGGCTGCAAGGGCGCCTGCGACCGCGTGCCGCATCAGGATGTCACCCGTCTGGATTTGCCGGGTCAGTGCATCGACGGCGAATGCTACGACGACGTGCTGTTCCACGGCCTGGACGAGTACATCAACAACCTGAAAGGCGACGGAGTGATTGTTCTGCACACCATCGGCAGCCACGGCCCGACCTATTACAACCGCTATCCAAAAGAGCTGCGCACCTTTACCCCAACCTGCGACAGCAACGAAATTCAAAATTGTACAAAAGAGCAGTTGGTCAACACCTACGACAACACTATCGTCAACGTCGATTACATCGTCGATAAAGCCATTAAGCTTTTGCAGTCAAAGCAAAATACCTTCACGACGAGCCTGGTGTACCTTTCCGACCACGGAGAGTCTTTAGGTGAAAACGGCGTATATCTTCACGGTCTGCCGTATGCCATCGCACCGGATACCCAAAAACATGTGCCGATGCTGGTGTGGCTGTCTGAGGATTATCAGCAGCGCTACGGTATTGATTACCAGTGTCTGAAGGCCCATGCGAAAGCAAACGACTTTTCGCAGGATAATTTGTTCTCAACCCTGTTAGGCTTAACGGGTGTGAGTACGAAGGAATACCAGGCGAGCGACGACATGCTGTCGCCGTGCAGAGGAGCAAAATAGATGAAAGTGCTGGTCGTTGAAGATGATGCGTTATTGCAGCAGGGACTGATCCTCGCCATGCAGAGCGAAGGCTACGTGTGTGATGGCGTCACCACCGCGCACGAAGCCGGTCTGTGCCTGGCGAACGGTCACTACAGTTTGATGGTGCTCGATCTCGGGCTGCCTGACGAAGACGGCCTGCATTTTCTGACGCGGATCCGCAAAGAGAAAATGAGCCTGCCGGTGCTGATCCTGACCGCGCGCGACACCGTGCTGGACCGGATCACCGGCCTGGATACCGGAGCCGACGACTATCTTGTCAAACCGTTTGCACTGGAAGAACTCAACGCTCGTGTGCGCGCCCTGCTCCGTCGCCATAACAACGACGGGGATAATGAGATTGTGATCGGAAATTTATGCCTTAACGTTACCCGCCGTCTGGTGGCGCTGGGTGATACGCCGCTAGAACTCACTCCCAAAGAGTACGCGCTGCTCTCCCGCCTGATGGCCAAAGCGGGCAGCCCGGTGCACCGTGAAATTCTCTACAACGACATTTACAGCTGGGATAACGAACCTTCCACCAACACCCTGGAAGTGCATATCCACAACCTGCGGGACAAAATCGGCAAATCCCGGATCCGCACCGTACGCGGCTTTGGCTATATGTTGGTGAAAACCAGCGAGGAAAGCTGATGAATCTTCCGTTCCTCACCACCGTCGAGTGGACAATGCGCCGCCAGCTGCTGCTGACCATCGCCACGATCCTGCTGGTCTGTCAGATAATCAGCGTGTTCTGGCTGTGGCATGAAAGCCAGGAGCAGATCCAGCTGCTGGTGCAAAGCGCTATCGACGGCCATAACAACCGCAAGCATATCGAACATGAGGTGCGGGAAGCCGTCGCCAGCCTGCTGATCCCCAGCATGCTGATTATCGGTCTGGCGCTGTGGATCTCTTTGCAGGCGGTCAAGCGCATTACGCGCCCACTTTGGGATTTGCAGCAGGAGCTCAACAGCCGCACGCCGGATAATCTCCAGCCGATTGAGCTGCCTAAGTCTGTCAGTGAAGTGGACGCGGTTACCGGGGCGATTAATCAGCTGGTCGGCCGTCTGAATCAGACGCTGGATCGCGAGCGTCTGTTTACCGCTGACGTGGCCCATGAGCTGCGCACTCCCCTCTCCGGCCTGCGTCTGCACCTCGAACTGATGGCGAAAGCGCACACCGTGAACGTGGATCCGTTGCTGCAACGACTCGACCAGATGACCAACAGCATTTCCCAGCTGCTGCAGCTGGCTCGCGTTGGCCAGTCGTTTTCGGCGGGCAGCTATCAGCAGGTGCCGCTGCTGGATGAGGTGATTTTGCCCCTTCAGGGCGAGCTGGAGACGATGCTGGAGCAGAGAGGACAAACCTTAGTCCTTCCGCCGGAAGAGAAAGAGATCACCGTGTCGGGCGATGCGACGCTGCTGCGGGTACTGCTGCGAAATCTGGTGGAAAACGCCCATCGCTACAGTCCGGAAAATTCCACCATTACGCTCAGCATTGAGAGCGGGATGATGGCCGTCGAAGATGAAGGACCAGGGATTGATGAGGCGAAAAGCGGTGAGTTAAGCAAAGCATTTGTCAGGATGGACAGCCGCTATGGAGGAATTGGTTTGGGGTTAAGTATCGTCACCCGGATTGCACAGCTGCACGATGCCCAGTTTTTCCTGCATAACCGAAAACCGGGACCAGGTCTGAAAGCATGGGTGAAATTCCCACGCCGGGTGCACTGATCAGTACGTCAGGATCCAGTGGTGGAAGAAACCAATCACAACCAGAAAGGAAACCATCACGGCCAGGACGTTCATCAGATTTTGTTTTTGCATGTCACTACCCTCATTAAAGTGAGGCTAGTGTCGCCGACCAAGATTAACTGAACATTAAGGTCCCGATCGGCAAAACGTGATCGGGACCTTATTTTTTTACGAAGCGGCGATAAACAGGTCGCGCAGCTGATGGAGCTGGTCGCGAATTTGAGCGGCCTCTTCAAATTCCAGGTTCTGCGCATGCTTCATCATCTGCGCTTCTAGCTCAGAAATTCTTTGCTGCAGCGCTTTTGGCGTCAGCGCCAGTTCTGCGGCTTCCGTCTGAGCAGGCGTTCTGGATTTGCCCCGTCCTTTGGCGCGGGTTTTCGCCAGGTTTTCTCCAAGCGACAGGATATCAACCACTTTCTTGTTGAGACCCTGCGGCACAATGCCGTTTTCCTTGTTGTACTGCTCCTGCTTCTCGCGACGACGCTCGGTTTCGCCCATCGCTTTCGCCATCGAAGGCGTGATTTTGTCCGCATACAGAATGGCTTTGCCGTTCACGTTACGCGCGGCACGACCGATGGTCTGGATAAGCGAGCGCTCTGAACGCAGGAAGCCCTCTTTGTCGGCATCGAGAATCGCCACCAGCGACACCTCAGGCATGTCCAGACCTTCACGGAGCAGGTTGATACCCACCAGCACGTCAAACTCGCCCAGGCGCAAATCACGAATGATTTCCATCCGCTCAACCGTGTCGATATCGGAGTGCAGATAGCGTACGCGTTCGCCGTGCTCTTCCAGATACTCCGTCAGGTCTTCCGCCATACGTTTGGTCAGGGTGGTGACCAGCACACGTTCATTGATGGCTACGCGCAGGCGGATCTCCGAAAGCAGGTCATCAACCTGGGTGCCCACCGGCCGCACTTCAATAACCGGATCCAGCAGACCCGTTGGACGAACAACCTGATCGACCACTTCGTCGCCGGATTTCTCCAGCTCATAATTACCCGGCGTGGCGGAGACGTAGATGGTTTGCGGCGCAAGCCCTTCAAACTCTTCAAACTTCAGCGGACGGTTGTCCAGCGCCGACGGCAGGCGGAAGCCATATTCCACCAGCGTCTCTTTACGCGCCCGGTCGCCGCGATACATGCCGCCAATCTGCGGCACGGTAACGTGGGATTCGTCGATCACCAGCAGGCCATCTGCCGGGAGATAGTCAAACAGCGTCGGCGGCGGCTCACCCGGCCCACGCCCGGAGAGATAGCGTGAGTAGTTTTCAATGCCGGAGCAGTAGCCCAGCTCGTTCATCATCTCCAGATCGAACTGGGTGCGCTGGGAGAGACGCTGCTCTTCCAGCAGCTTGTTGTTGTCCAGCAGCACTTTGCGTCTGTCGACCAGCTCGTCTTTGATCTCTTCCATCGCCTGCAGGATACGCTCGCGAGGGGTGACGTAGTGGGTCTTCGGATAGACGGTAAAGCGCTGAATGGTCGATTCCAGATGCCCGGTCAGCGGGTCAAACAGCGACAGGCGTTCTACTTCCTCGTCAAACAGTTCGACGCGCAGCGCGATGTCATCCGATTCCGCAGGGAAAATATCGATAACCTCGCCGCGCACGCGGAACGTACCGCGCTGGAATGCCTGGTCGTTACGGGTGTACTGCAGTTCCGCAAGGCGGCGCAGAATAGAACGCTGATCGATAATCATGCCCACCGTCAGGTGCAGCATCATCTTCAGGTACAGATCCGGATCGCCCAGGCCGTAAATGGCGGAGACGGAAGCCACCACAATCACATCGCGACGCTCCAGCATGGCCTTGGTGGCCGACAGGCGCATCTGTTCGATGTGTTCGTTCACCGAGGCGTCTTTTTCGATAAACGTGTCAGAACTCGGGACGTAGGCTTCCGGCTGATAGTAGTCGTAGTAGGAGACGAAGAATTCCACCGCGTTATCCGGGAAGAACTCTTTCATCTCGCCGTACAGCTGCGCCGCCAGCGTTTTGTTAGGTGCCAGCAGCATGGTCGGGCGCTGCAGGTCTGCAATCACGTTAGCGATGGTAAACGTTTTCCCGGACCCCGTTACGCCCAGCAGCGTTTGATGAGCGAGGCCATCTTCCAGCCCTTCTTCAAGTCGGCGAATGGCTTCGGGCTGATCGCCAGAAGGACGGAAAGCAGAGTGCAGTTTTAACGGTTTACTCATGAACGACAACCTGGTGAAGGGTAAACGGGCAGACGCTTAATTCTACTCGCCGCACAAAAATTTGCCAACAATAAATACTGGATAAAAAACCAGTAACGTAATACGCTATCTGTGTTAGCGCTTCCACAGGCAAGTCACCGTAGGGCAAATTTACGCTCTGACGAGATAAATCACCTGCAATACCCGGTTATCCCCAGAACATTTTCTTTTTTAACATTGTCAAGAGATGTCATAAAACTTTTGTGAATGCAGACAGCGCAATCCCGGCAGGCATTGCTTTTATTCAACAAGCTGATAAATATAGAAAATATCAAAAAGCCGCGTTTCGCATCAATTTGGCGACAAGCCGCGTGTTCTCTCGCTCACGGTTAGTTTTCTAACTCTAATACACAAGGTTATCCACAGGAATAGTGGATAACTGTCTGCAGCCCTACGCCCCTGCCACTCTGGCGAAACGCCTCTTTGCCCCTGCGGGCGGTCAGAAAAAATATTTATCGCTATTTTTTGCTATAAATCAGCAAAAAGCGGCATAGCACTAAGTGAGAGATTGCTCACAAATCCATCATTGAGACTCAGCTTCAGCAGCAAAGAAAAAGGGCCAGCGCGCGGCCAGCCCTTCCTTTCAAAAACAGGAAATTAGATCCCATGATCCAGCAGGGTAATATCCAGATACCGCCCTGGTTCCGCCTTCTCCGGCCCATCCTCAAGCCAGGGGATTTCACCCAGCAGCGGGGCCGGGATCATCCGGATCAGCGTTTCCATATACTCAGCGTGGCGTTTCCCCGGCGGGATGACGTCATTGGCAATCCAGCCAGCCAGCTTAAGCCCGGCCTGCTGAACGGCCTGAGCGGTCAGCACCGCATGGTTGATGCAGCCAAGCTTCACGCCAACCACCAGAATCACCGGCAACTGTTCCTGTTGCACCCAGTCGGCAAAGGTGAAAGTCGTGGACAGAGGCGTGTACCAGCCGCCTGCGCCCTCCACTAAAACCCAATCGGCCTTACTTTCCAGTTCGCGCAGCCCCTGTGAAATCGCGGCAGGCTCAATGGCACGTTGTTCCGCTGCGCTGACGATATGCGGCGAGGTCGGCTCGGCGAAGGTGTACGGATTCACTTCCTGATAGCTCAGCGCCAACACGCTGTTGTGCTGTAGCGCAAGCGCATCGCTGTTACGCAACCCTTCCGCCGTCATTTCACTGCCGGAGGCCACGGGTTTGTAGCCCGCCGTGCGATAGCCCGCAGTTTGGGCCGCCTGCAGCAGAGCGCAGCTGGCGACCGTTTTACCCACTTCGGTGTCGGTGCCGGTGACAAAATAGCGCTTAGTCACGATCAATCACTCCTGTAAAAATATGGTACGTCAGGGCGCATCGTCCCTGCTGTTTTGGCCACGCCAGCTGCAGCTGTTGCAGATGTGCGCGGGTCAGCGTTTGTGCAGCCCGCCCTTCGTGCAGATGGGTAGCACCAATGCCTTTCAGAGAACGCATCGCGCTCAGCGCATCGTCAAACGTCAGGCAGAATGAGTGCGTTTGACCTTCAAAACGATACGCTTCCAGCGCGGCAAGAATGTGCTGGTGAGGCAAGAAGCGATTGGCGTGCGACCGTCCGTCCACCGCCTGCCAGGCCTGGTTTAGCTCCGGTAAGGAATCTGCCAGCAAAGTGCTGAACGCCACCCGGCCGCCGGGGCGAACCACGCGAAAAAGTTCGGCCAGCGCCGTGGGCAAAGATTCACACCACTGCACCGCCAGGTTGCTCCACGCCAGATCGAACTGCCGATCGGCCAGCGGCATCGCTTCAATATCGGCCTCAACGTAATGCTGAGCGGAATTTTGCCGCACCGCTTCTTCCAGCATCAGCGATGAGAGATCCAGCGCGGTCACCCTGCTGCCCAACGCAGACCAGAGCCGACTGTTGCTTCCCGGCCCGCAGCCTGCATCGAGAACGCTGGTAAACGCTTTCTGTGGCAGCATCTCCAGCAGCGCGTTTGCACTCAGACGCTGGAGCTCGTCGTGCTGCTGATAGTGGCTGGCGGCCCGTCCGAAGGCTGCCGCAACCGCAGTTTTATCGACAGGCAGCATAGAGTTTCTCCAACAGATGATCGATATCCTGCGGTTGATGGCTGGCCGTCAGCGTAACGCGCAGGCGCGCCGTTCCGGCAGGCACGGTAGGTGGGCGAATCGCCGTCAGCCAGCAGCCCTGAACGCGCAGACTTTCCGCAAGGCTTAGCGCGCGGGCATTTTCGCCCACAATCAGCGGCTGAATCGCGCTTTGTGAATCCATCAGCTGTACATCCAGCTGCTGCGCTCCCCGGCGAAAACGCGTGATGTGGTCAAGTAAAATCTGACGTCGTTGTTCGCCCTCATCGCTGCGGATCACCTTCAGCGCCTCGCTGAGCGCCACGGCCTGGGCTGGAGGCATGCTGGTGCTGTAAATCAGATGGCGGGCGAACTGCAACAGGTAATCCGCAACTGTCTCGCTGCATAACACCGCTGCGCCGCTCAGGCCAAAGGCTTTGCCGAAAGTGACCACCAGCAAATCGGGTTTCGTCTGCTGACTGAAACAGCTGCCGCGCCCTTCTTCGCCCGTTGCGCCAATCCCGTGCGCATCGTCCACCAACAGCCAGCCGCCCGCTGCTTTGGTGACTGCGGCGATTTCCGCCAGCGGTGCGCTGTCGCCATCCATGCTGAAAATGCCTTCGGTCACCGCCAGCTGGAGCCCGTCGATGGGTTTGGCCAGCAGCTGAGCAAGCTGTTGTGGATCGTTATGGGTAAAGCGTCGCAGCTGCGCCTGGCTCTGGCTGGCCGCTTCCAACAGCGAAGCATGGCTCAGGCGGTCGGCGACGATCCTGTCGTCCCGTCCCACCAGCGCGGCAATCAGCGCCTGATTGGCGGCAAAACCAGAGATAAACAGCAGCGCACGAGGAAAACCCAGCCACTCAGCCAGCTGCTGTTCAAGCTGCTGATGCGCTTCGCTGTAGCCCGTCACATGCCCGGAACCACCGCTGCCGGTGCCATAGCGCGTCGCTCCCCGCTGCCATGCCGCCACAACCTGCGGATGCTGGCTCAGTCCGAGGTAATCATTGCTGGAAAAATTCAGCCAGCGCTGGTCGCCCTGAGTCAGCCAGCGACCTGCCCCGAGGCTTACCGGCGAACGCTTTCGAAAAGCGCTGGCAGCGCAACGTTCGGCCAGCGCGGTGTCTATACGCTGCTGCCAACTCATACCGCCGCCGCGTTGTAATACGTTTCGGTATCCGGCGTCAGCAGCGCCTGTTCCAGTTTTTGCTGCTGCTCAATGTCGCCGGACAGCACCGCCGTTTGCTGCGGGTTGATGCCGAGCTTTTTGAACAGCAGCAGATCTTTGTCCTCTTCCGGGTTCGGCGTGGTCAGCAGTTTGCAGCCGTAGAAAATTGAGTTTGCCCCGGCCATAAAGCACATCGCCTGAGTCTGCTCGTTCATTTTTTCACGGCCCGCCGAGAGGCGAACATGGGAGGTTGGCATCATGATACGGGCCACGGCGATGGTGCGGATAAACTCAAACGCGTCGACATCCTCGTTGTTTTCCATCGGCGTCCCTTTCACTTTCACCAGCATGTTGATCGGCACGCTTTCCGGCGGAGTCGGCAGGTTTGCCAGCTGTAGCAACAGCCCGGCGCGATCTTTAACGGTTTCACCCAGGCCGACAATCCCGCCGGAACAGACTTTAATCCCCGCCTCACGCACTTTGCCGAGCGTATCCAGACGCTCCTGATAGGTACGGGTGGTGATGATGTTGCCGTAAAACTCCGGCGAGGTATCAAGGTTGTGGTTGTAGTAATCCAGCCCCGCCGCGCCAAGACGCTGTGCCTGGGAATCGGACAGCGTGCCGAGCGTCATACAGGCTTCCAGCCCCATCTCTTTCACGCCCTTGACCATCTGTTCGAGATACGGCATATCGCGCTCATGCGGATTTTTCCACGCTGCGCCCATACAGAAACGGGTTGAACCGGCATTTTTCGCTTTACGCGCCGAGTCGAGCACCTGCTCGACCTCCATCAGACGCTCTGCTTCCAGCCCGGTTTTGTAGCGCGCGCTCTGCGGGCAATATTTGCAGTCTTCCGGGCAGGCGCCGGTTTTAATCGACAGCAGCGTGCTGACCTGCACCTGGCGCGGATCGAAGTGCTGGCGGTGGATGCTTTGCGCCTCGAACAGCAGCTCCAGCAGGGGTTTATCAAATAATTCAGTGACCTGTGACAGTGTCCATTGCATGCGGTGAGCCATTGGCGTCTCCAAAAGGGGTTCTGTTGTTTATCGGGTTCGTGTAAGCTCGTAAACCTAAAACTTTTCAATTTGGTTTACAAGTCAATTATGAATCAGGACGATCTCGCTTTCGACCAACGCCATATCTGGCATCCCTATACTTCGATGTCCGCTCCGCTGCCCGTTTACCCGGTGGTTTCTGCTCACGGCTGTGAGTTAAAACTGGCCTCGGGGGAGCTGCTGGTTGACGGCATGTCGTCATGGTGGGCCACCGTACACGGCTACAACCATCCGCGTCTGAATGCGGCGATGGTTGCCCAAATGAATCAGATGTCGCACGTGATGTTTGGCGGGATCACCCATCCATCGGCCATCGCCCTGTGCCGCAAACTGGTGGCGATGACGCCCGATCCGCTCGAGTGCGTATTCCTGGCAGATTCCGGCTCGGTCTCGGTAGAGGTGGCGATGAAAATGGCGTTGCAGTACTGGCATGCCAAAGGCGAATCGCGCCAGCGCTTCCTGACTTTCCGCAACGGCTATCACGGCGATACTTTCGGCGCGATGTCGGTCTGCGATCCGGACAACTCCATGCACAGCCTGTGGAAGGGTTACCTGCCGGAAAACCTCTTTGCGCCTGCGCCGCAGAGCCGTTTTGACGGCGAGTGGGACGAAATGGACATCGTGCCGTTCGCCAGGCTGATGGCGGCACACCGCAGCGAAATCGCCGCTGTGATTATCGAACCTATTGTCCAGGGCGCGGGCGGGATGCGGATGTATCATCCGGAATGGCTGCGTCGGCTGCGGAAGATGTGCGATCGCGAAGGCATTCTGCTGATTGCCGATGAGGTGGCGACAGGATTCGGGCGCACGGGCAAGCTGTTCGCCTGCGAGCACGCGGGGATCTCGCCAGATATTCTGTGCCTTGGAAAAGCGCTGACCGGCGGCACCATGACGCTCTCCGCCACGGTTGCGACCCGTGAGGTAGCGGAAACCATCAGCAACGGTGAGGCAGGATGCTTTATGCACGGCCCGACGTTTATGGGCAATCCGCTGGCCTGCGCCGTCGCCACGGAAAGTCTGGCGATTCTGGAGGAAGGCCACTGGCAGCAGCAGGTCGCTGATATCGAAGCACAGCTGAAGCGCGAGCTGACCGACGTTGGCGAATCCGAACATGTAGCAGACGTGCGAATTTTGGGTGCCATCGGCGTGGTGGAAACCAAAGAGCCGGTCAATATGGCCCGGCTGCAAAAATTCTTCGTTGAACAGGGCGTGTGGATCCGGCCATTCGGCAAGCTCATCTACCTGATGCCGCCGTTTATCATTACGCCAGAGCAGCTGACAAAACTGACCAATGCGCTAAAAGCCGCTCTCGCCGACAACACGCTTTTTACGCGCTGAGCTAAACTAAGTCGTTATTCTGAATAGAGGAAAAGCGATGAAACTGGTCAGTCATGATTTTAAAGACGGCGATAAACTGCCCCATCGCCAGGTGTTTAATGGCATGGGCTACGACGGCGATAACCTCTCCCCGCATCTGACGTGGGACGAGGTGCCGTCCGGCACCAAAAGTTTTGTGGTGACCTGTTACGACCCGGATGCGCCAACGGGCTCCGGCTGGTGGCACTGGGTGGTGGTGAATCTGCCAGCGGATACGCGCGTGCTGCCGCAGGGCGCAGGTTCAGGGATCGCGGAGTTACCCGACGGCGCTCTGCAAACCCGTACCGACTTCGGTAAAGCCGGATACGGTGGCGCAGCGCCACCAAAAGGCGAAACCCACCGCTACATCTTCACGGTACACGCCCTGGACGTGGAGAAAATCGAGGTGGATGAAGGGGCAAGCGGCGCAATGGTGGGCTTTAACGTTCACTTCCACAGCCTTGCCAGCGCTTCCATTACGGCGATGTTCAGCTAAATAAGTTGCCTGATGGCGCTTCGCTTATCAGACCTACAAAATCCCAAAAATGTAGGTCCGGTAAGCCTGCGCCACCGGGCATGTTGCAAACCGATTATTCGATCGGCAGATGCTTTAACTGCTTCCGCACGTGATACTGCATCACCGCCAGCATGCTGGCTCCGGATAATCCGACCATCAGCGCGCCGTTTAGCGCCTCCATCGGCCCAAGCAATTTCCAGCGGTCGCTCATGATCACGTCGCCATAACCGAGGGTGGCAAAATTTACGCCTGAGTGATAGGCCGCGTCGTGCAGCGTGGAGAATTCCCCCAGCCACAGAAACAGCAGTGCCCACAGCAGGATTTGCATCAGATTTCCCGCTAACACTATGGAAATGGTGGTAAACAGCGCCAGCGTGCCGGAGAAAAAACCTTCCCGATGATGGAACCGGCAGTGATAAATCCGCAGACTCCCGACCGACACCATCGACTGCAGCAGCAGATTGCACAGGATGACCGGCATTCCCGTCAGTAAAAGTCGTAGCATGATGCCTTCCCAACAGCGTTAACAGCCGGACAGTATAGAGAAGCGATCGGCAAAAAAGTGGTGGGAATTTGTTTAAAAATAACTCTTGTCAGGTTCAGGTAACTAACTTAGCAGGAAAGAAGCACAATCGGTTCCCTCTCCTTTTGGGAGAGGGTCAGGGAGAGGGGAAAACCAGGTCATTACAGCACTGAAGGTGCCAGTTTTTGCAGCTGGCCTTCTGCCAGCATCGCAATGGCCGCTTCGATATCCGGAGCGAAATAGCGGTCCTGCACGTAGTGCGAAACCTTCTCACGCAGCAGATGACGCGCCTGCTCCAGCAGCGGACTGGTGGTCAGCCCTTCACGCATATCAATCCCCTGCACTGCCGCCAGCCATTCCACCGCAATCACGCCACGGGTGTTGGCCGCCATTTCCCACAGGCGACGACCTGCCGCAGGCGCCATCGACACATGGTCTTCCTGGTTGGCCGAGGTTGGCAGACTGTCCACGCTGTGCGGATGCGCCAGCGCTTTGTTTTCGCTCGCCAGCGCCGCAGCGGTGACCTGGGCAATCATAAAGCCGGAGTTAACCCCGCCGTTTTTGACGAGGAACGGCGGCAGCTGTGACATATGGCTGTCCATCAGCAGCGCGATGCGACGTTCGGTCAGCGAGCCGATTTCGGCAATCGCCAGCGCGATGTTGTCCGCCGCCATCGCCACTGGTTCAGCGTGGAAGTTACCGCCGGAAATGACTTCGTTTTCTTCTGCGAAGACCAGTGGGTTATCGGACACCGCATTGGCTTCAATCAGCAGCACTTCTTTCGCCTGGCGCAGCTGGGTCAGACACGCGCCCATTACCTGCGGCTGGCAGCGCAGTGAGTAAGGATCCTGCACTTTGCTGCACTTGGCGTGAGACTGGGACACGGCGCTGGAGTCCGTCAGCAGATGGCGGTACATCGCGGCGGCGTCAATCTGCCCGCGCTGTCCGCGTGCTTCATGAATACGCGCATCAAACGGACGACGCGAACCGAGTGCCGCTTCCGTCGTCAGCGCACCGCACACCACCGCCGAACTGAACAGCTCTTCGGCTTCGAACAGACCGCGCAGCGCAAAAGCTGTGGAAGCCTGGGTGCCGTTCAGCAGCGCCAGACCTTCTTTCGCGGCCAGCGTCAGCGGTTCGAGCCCGGCTTTTTTCAGCGCCTCTTTCGCTGGCAGCCACTCGCCGTTCCAGCGTGCTTTGCCTTCGCCAATCAGCGTCAGCGACATGTGCGCCAACGGAGCCAGATCGCCAGATGCGCCAACGGAACCTTTCGCCGGAATACATGGGTAAACCTGATGATTTACCAGCGCCATCAGCGCCTCAATCACCTGCAGGCGAATGCCAGAAAAGCCCCGCGCCAGACTGTTAATCTTCAGCACCATGATGAGGCGCACCATTGAGTCGTCCAGCGCTTCGCCAATGCCAGCGGCATGTGAAAGCACCAGCGAACGCTGCAGGTTTTCCAGATCTTCGGTAGCGATTCGGGTGGAAGCCAGCAGGCCAAAACCGGTGTTGATACCGTAAGCCGTGCGTCCTTCCGCCATGATCGCGTTAACGCAGGCGACGCTGGCGTTAATGCCCGGAATAGCGCTTTCGTCCAGCGCCAGATGATGTGGCTGACGGTAAACCGCCTGTAGCTGTGCCAGGGTCAGTTGGCCTGGAGTGATAGTCAGAGTGTGCATTATTTTTTCCCCTGGGTTGCAGCAACCATCGGTAAATTCAGTCCTTGCTCGGCGGCGCATTCAATGGCGATGTCATAGCCCGCATCCGCGTGGCGCATCACGCCAGTGGCCGGATCGTTGTGTAGCACGCGGGCAATTCGCGCGGCTGCTTCGTCAGTGCCGTCGCAGACAATAACCATTCCTGCGTGCTGTGAAAAGCCCATTCCCACACCGCCGCCGTGGTGCAGCGACACCCAGGTCGCGCCGCTGGCGGTATTGAGCAGCGCATTGAGCAGCGGCCAGTCGGATACGGCATCGGAGCCGTCGCGCATGGCTTCGGTTTCACGGTTTGGACTGGCAACGGAGCCGGAATCAAGGTGGTCACGACCAATGACAATCGGCGCAGAGACTTCACCCACGCGCACCATCTCGTTGAAGGCTAAACCCAGTTTCTGTCGCCACTCCAGGCCCACCCAGCAGATACGCGCCGGTAAACCCTGGAAGCTGATGCGCTCGCGTGCCATATCCAGCCAGCGGTGCAGGTGTTTATCGTCCTTAACGATCTCTTTTA
Source organism: Enterobacteriaceae bacterium 89 (assembly GCA_014156375.1). Lineage (GTDB taxonomy): Bacteria > Pseudomonadota > Gammaproteobacteria > Enterobacterales > Enterobacteriaceae > Scandinavium. Next base: position 757,373 of record RQJH01000002.1, read on the forward strand.
CTTTGGCGTCGGTTTTATAGATATCTTCAGGATCGCCTGAGAGCGCCACCCAGCGGAACGGCCCAATACCGCGGCAGAACAGCGGACGGATATAGGCCGGAACGAAGCCCGGGAAGTCAAACGCGTTGCTGACACCCTCTTCTTTCGCCATCTGACGGATGTTGTTGCCGTAATCAAAGGTTGGAACGCCCATCGCATTGAAGGCCAGCATCGCATTGACGTGCTGTGCCATAGACTGCTTCGCCGCCTTCACCGTGCCCTGCGGGTCGCTTTCCGCTTTCTGCTGATACTCTTCCCACGTCCAGCCCTGCGGCAGATAGCCGTGCAGCGGATCGTGAGCGCTGGTCTGGTCGGTGACCATATCCGGGCGCACGCCGCGTTTCACCAGCTCCGGCAGAATATCGGCGGCGTTACCGCACAACGCGATGGAAACGGCACGCCCTTCGGCGGTGTACTTTTTGATGCGGGCCAGCGCGTCATCCAGGGAATCAGCCTGTTCGTCGACGTAGCGCGTGCGCAGGCGGAAATCGATGCGGCTTTGCTGACATTCAATGTTCAGAGAGCAAGCGCCAGCCAGCGTTGCCGCCAGCGGCTGCGCGCCGCCCATGCCGCCCAGACCGGCGGTCAGCACCCAACGCCCCTGCAAGTTGCCCTGATAGTGCTGGCGCCCCGCTTCGACGAAGGTTTCATAAGTGCCCTGCACGATGCCCTGACTGCCAATGTAGATCCAGCTGCCGGCGGTCATCTGGCCGTACATCGCCAGCCCTTTCGCATCGAGCTCGTTGAAGTGTTCCCAGGTGGCCCAGTGTGGCACGAGGTTGGAGTTGGCAATCAATACGCGCGGCGCATTGTCGTGAGTTTTGAACACGCCCACCGGCTTACCTGACTGCACCAGCAGCGTTTCATCGCTTTCCAGTTTCTTCAGGGAGTCGACGATAGCGTCGTAGCAGTCCCAGTTACGGGCAGCGCGGCCGATACCGCCATACACCACCAGCTCGTGCGGATTTTCTGCCACTTCCGGATCGAGGTTGTTCATTAACATGCGCAGTGGCGCTTCGGTGAGCCAGCTTTTGGCGTTCAGCGTGGTGCCACGTGGAGCACGTACATCCTGGCGGCGAATTTTGTTCTGAGACATCGGGGAAACTCCTGACGGATACGATGAAGACTAAGATTTATATACTTGTCTATACAATCGTTCGCAAGCCAGTAGTTAACAATTTGGATACATTTTTGTTATATTGCGTCAGCAATCACACTTACCTGAAGCACAAAGTGCTGACGCAGAGACTCAGGAGCCGAAATGGCCCTGTAAACGGTAGCGGTTGCCGGGGAATATCAGGCGGGCGTGGGTAACGATGCTGGAGCGTGACCAGGTGCGGCGGCGGATCAGCAGACACGGGTCGTGCTCGTGAATTTGCAGAATGCGACACTCTTCCGAGGTAGCCTTCACCGCTTCAACGATGTGCTCACCTTCGGTCAGCGGCGCGATCAGCGACAGATACTCATGGGCCGTGGTGGCAGTGTAATCCTGTTGCAGATATTCCGGCACCACCGCAGCATTGACGCAGCGGTCTTCAATCTGCACCGGAATGTCGTTTTCAAAATGCACCATCAGCGAATGAAAAATCGGCGTGCCTTCGGCGACGTTCAGCGCCTGCGCCTGATGTTTATCGGCTTTCACCTCTTCGAGTAGCAGCACTTCGCAGCGATGCTGATGCTGGCGGGCGCGAATTTCATCGGCAATGCTGTGCACTTCAAACAGCGCCGACTGCCCTTTCGGCTCGGCAACGAAAGTGCCCACGCCCTGCAAACGGACCAGTAATCCTTCATCGGTCAGCTCACGCAGCGCGCGGTTGATGGTCATGCGGCTGAAGCCAAACTGCGCCACCAGCTCCGCTTCTGATGGAATTCTGTCGTGCGGACGCCAGATCCCGGCGGCAATGTTGTCGCTGATGACCCGTTTGATCTTCTCGTAAAAAGGCGCCGGGGCGCTCGCTCGCGGTGAATTCATGCTTAATCCTTAAGGTTGTGCCAGCAGTGAACGATTTGCCAGGCCAGTCTGGCCGCCGTGCGGGCACCCTGTCCGTCGCGATCATAATGCGGATTGAATTCAACAAGATCAACCGCCTGCAGCTTGCCACTCTGACACAGCGGCATAATGATGCGCAACAGAATAGCCAACGGCACGCCCAGCGCGGCCGGAGCCGAGACGGCGGGCATTTCCCACGCCGGAAGCACATCCAGGTCGATGGTCAGGTAAATCCGGTCATGATCGGCGATGACACGCTGTAAATCCTGCTCCACGGCGGTGAACTGCGGGTCGAGCAGCGTTAAATCTTCCAGCACGGTGACGTTGCGATCCCGCGCTTCCTGCCACAGTGCCTGAGTGTTTGCGGCTTTGCTCGCCCCGTAGCAGGTGTAATAAAAACCATAACTCTGACTTTCGCAGTGCAGCGCCAGCTGGCGGAACGGCGTGCCGGACGTGGCGCGCTCTGCATGGCGTAAATCCAGATGCGCGTCCAGATTGACGATCGCCACTTTCTCATTCGGAAAAGCATCCAGAACGCCCGAACCGTGCGGGAAAGCCGTTTCATGACCGCCACCGAACACCAGGGTTTTCATCTGCGCACGCTGGCAGGCCAGCACCGCATCGTGAAGCGCCTGCTGAGCTTCTTCCAGTCGTTCTGGCTCAGCGGAGACGTTGCCCAGATCGACCAGCCTATCGTGACCATCATGGCTTGCCATATTTGCCAGCGCTTTACGCAGGGCTTCCGGCCCCTGTTGCGCTCCGGGGCGTCCGTGATTGCGTTTAACCCCTTCGTCGCAGGCAAAGCCCAGCAGCGCTATTTTCCCCTGATGCTGTTCGGGAGAAAAGTGCTGTTCCACTTCTACCGTCTGAAAAAGGCGCTTCGCCACGGGGGATTCTGCGCTGTCGTCCCTGCCCTGCCACAGCCCAGGGGAAGTTGGTTGCCAGAGTGTCATGCTTGCCCCTCTCCGCGAAAAACACGTTTCCAGAGCGGATTGCGCCCAGGTTCATAAACCATTTCAACAGGATGTTCAGCATCCCAGATGGCAAAATCGGCCACGAAACCTGCCGCCAGCTGGCCGTGCGTTTTTTCACGTCCCAGCGCGCGCGCCGCGTGACGCGTCACGCCGTTCCACGCCTCTTCCGGCGTGAGGCCAAATTTCACGCACGCCATATTCATCGCCAGATGCAGGCTGGCAAACGGACTGGTGCCAGGATTGTAATCCGTCGCCACCGCCATCGGCACGCCAAGGCGACGTAGCTCTGCCACTGGCGGTTTTTGGGTTTCATTAAGAAAATAGAACGCACCGGGTAGCAGCACCGCCACGGTGCCGCTGTCGGCCATTGCTGCCACGCCTTCAGACGACAGATATTCAATATGATCGGCTGACAGCCCGTGATAGCGGCTGACCAGCTCGGCGCCACCCAGCGAGGAGAGCTGTTCAACATGGCCTTTCACCGGAATGCCGAGGCACTGCGCGGCGGCAAACACGCGCTCGGTTTGCTCAGGGCTGAACCCCACGTTTTCACAAAACGCATCCACGGCTTCAAATAGCCCTTCCTGCCATAGCTCAGGCAGCAGCTGTTCACAGATGAGGGAAATGTATTCGTCGGCCCGGCCTTTGAATTCCGCAGGAACCGCGTGAGCGGCAAGCAGCGTCGGGCTGATTTCCACCGTATTGTGCTCCGCCAGTTGCTGGACCACGCGCAGCATTTTGCGTTCATTATCCACATTCAGACCGTAGCCAGATTTTATCTCAATCGTGGTCACCCCTTCACGCATCAGGCGCTCAAGACGCTGCTGCGCAATCTTCAGCAGCTGCGCTTCGCTGGCCTGGCGGGTGGCCTGCACGGTGGAATTTATGCCACCGCCGTTAGCGCTGATGGTCTGATAGGAGACGCCGTTCAGGCGCTGCTCCCACTCCTGCGCCCTGCTGCCGCCAAACACCAGATGGGTGTGGCAATCAATAAGTCCGGGTGTGACTAAGCGGCCTTGCAGATCAATACGTCTGCCTTTTTCTGAGGTAAGAGTTTCTTCCGGCACCACCGCCTCAATCACGCCATCGCGGACGATCAGGGCATGATGTTCCACTAAGCCGTAGGCTTCGGGACGACTGGGATCGAAAGTGGCAATTCGGGCGTTATGCCAGATAACAGGCTGTTCAGACATAGGGCATCACTTGTCATGGGTTGTATAGACATTTATTGACAGTGAGTGCTCCGATGTCAACCATCGGGCCGATAATGTTGCGAATTTGTGATATTTGGCCCGCTCGCGTGAACGGCGTTGACGAACTTTTTCACAGCATCGCTTCCCGTTTCGCTCAACATAGTATAAAAAGTCTGGTTTTAGGGAACTTTTCTACTTTACTCAGCCTGGAGCACCATGAACACATTCTCGGTTTCCCGTCTGGCGCTGGCGCTCGCCTTTGGCGTGACGCTGACTGCCTGCAGCTCAACGCCGCCTGACCAGCAGCCTTCCACTCAGGAAGCGCCGGGTACGGCTTCCCGTCCGATCCTGAATGCTGGCGAAGCGAAAAACTTCGTACAGGCACGCTATTTCACCACGATGGATCAGAATGCCGCTCCGTGGTCGCCTTCAGCGATTAGCGTACCGGCTAAACCTGACTTTGTGGTCGGTCCGGCCGGGACTCAGGGCGTGACCCACACCACCATTCAGGCAGCTGTTGATGCAGCGATTACTCGCCACAGCACCTCACGCACCTACATCGCCGTGATGCCAGGTGAATATGACGGCACCGTGTATGTTCCGGCAGCACCAGGCACCATCACCATTTATGGTACCGGTGATAAAGCCTCTGATGTGAAAGTTGGTATGGCTATCGATTCTGAAATCGCGCCGAACGACTGGCGTCGTCTGGTGAACCCGGGCGGTAAATATATGCCGGGCAAACCTGCCTGGTATATGTTTGACAGTTGCCAGAGCAAGCGCACCGCCACCGTTGGCGTGATGTGCTCTGCGGTATTCTGGTCGCAGAACAACGGTCTGCAGCTGCAAAACCTGACCATCGAAAACAACCTTGGCGACAGCGTGGACGCCGGAACTCACCAGGCCGTGGCGCTGCGTAGCGATGGCGACCAGGTGCAGATCAACAACGTCAACATTCTGGGCCGTCAGAACACCTTCTTTGTCACCAACAGCAGCGTGAATAACAAACTGCAGGCTGACCGCATCACCCGTACTCTGGTGACCAACAGCTATCTGGAAGGCGATGTGGATATCGTTTCCGGTCGCGGCGCGGTGGTATTCGATAACACCGATTTCCGCGTGGTGAACTCCCGTACCCAGAAAGAAGGCTACGTGTTTGCTCCAGCCACCCAGGCCAACCTGTTCTTCGGCTTCCTGGCAACCAACAGCCGCTTTAACGCTGCGGGTGACGGCGTGGCGCAACTCGGTCGTTCCCTGGACGTAGACGGCAATACCAACGGTCAGGTAGTGATCCGCGACAGCGCAATCAACGAAGGATTCAACACCGCTAAACCGTGGGCTGATGCCGCCATCTCCAACCGTCCGTTCAGCGGCAATACCGGCGCGAAGAACGACAAAGGCGAGATCGAACGTAACCTGAACGACACTAACTTCAACCGCATGTGGGAATACAACAACCGCGGCGTGGGAAGCTACGTGGTGGCCGAGCCTAAGAAGTAATTCCTCTTGCTCTGGCATAAAAAAACCTCGCTTCAGCGAGGTTTTTTCTTTTGCATCAAGGGATCAGTGCGCGTTAACCACCACCCACATTGGGCCCTGACCTACGGCATAGCGGCCTTTTTCGTGCAGCAGCCCTTGCTCGCCTTTAATTTCATACACCGCCAGGTGATGAGATTTCTGCCCTACCGCCAGCACGTATTTGCCGCTGTGATCGATGTTGAAGCCGCGTGGCTGAGTTTCGGTTGGCTGGAAGCCCTGGATCTCCAGCACGCTACCGTCTTCGGACACGGTAAACACCGTCAGGGTGCTTGAAGTGCGGTCGCAGGTGTACAGATGACGGCCATCCGGCGTGATGTGAATGTCCGCCGCCCAGCGGGTGCCGGTGAAGTCATGTGGCATCATATCGAGGGTCTGCACGCATTCAATTTCACCGTGCGGATCCTTCAGCTCCCAGACGTCCACAGAGCTGTTCAGCTCATTGACGCAGTAGGCGTACTGCTGATTCGGATGGAACACCATATGGCGTGGGCCAGCGCCTTCTACGGTCGTCACTTCGGCCGGGGTCTGTGCCACCAGCTTGCCGTCATCGCTTAGCGTGAACAGGCAGATGCGATCCTGCTTAAGCGCAGGAACCCACAGCGTGCGGTTATCCGGGCTGATGTTGGCGGAGTGGCAGCCCTCGAGGCCTTCCACAACGTCCACCACGCCAACCGGCAGACCGTCTTCAAGACGGGTCACGCTGACGCAGGCCTGGTTATAGGAGCCGCTGAACAGGAATTCGCCTTTATGGTCGGTTGAAATGTGAGTCGGGCTACCCGGCAGAGCAGATTCACCGGCAAAGGTCAGTGCGCCATCGTCCGGCGCGATGCGATAGGCTATCACGCGGAATTCAGGGCGCACGCCCACGTACAGATGACGTTTGTCCGGGCTGATGACCATCGGCTGTACCTGCCCCGGCACGTCAACCACCTGAACCAGCGTCAGTTTGCCGTCGTGATGGAGGCTCCAGACGTGGATCTGCTGGCTTTCCGGGCTCGCGGTATATACGGTTTGTTTCATGAAAACTCCTTTCCTGACTGCACGTGGAAGCAAATTACCACGATAGTTCGTTTTAGAGGTGAGTGCTGAAAAATTTGCCCTGTGAGCGCAGCGGTGTACCATCACAAGCAGCTTATTTTTCAACATTAACCAGGACAGCAACATGACATCACGCGTGATTGCCCTCGATTTAGACGGCACCCTCCTCACCCCGACCAAAACGATCCTTCCGGCTTCGCTGGAAGCGCTGGCAAGAGCGAAAGAGGCTGGCTATCAAATCCTGATCGTCACCGGGCGACATCACGTGGCGATCCATCCTTTTTATCAGGCACTGGCTCTCGATACACCTGCAATTTGCTGCAACGGCACCTATTTGTATGATTATCAGGCAAAAAAGGTCCTTGAAGCCGATCCGATGTCGGTCGAAAAGGCCCATGCGCTGGTCAGACTGCTGGCTGAAAATCAGATCCACGGCCTGATGTACGTCGACGATACCATGATGTACGAGCAGGCCACCGGGCACGTGATCCGCACGCAAAACTGGGCGCAAAAGCTGCCGGAAGCACAGCGTCCTTCGTTCACCCAGGTGAGTTCCCTGATTCAGGCCGCCGAGGAAGTGAAAGCGGTATGGAAATTCGCCCTGACCGATGAGGACACGCGGAAGCTGAATGCCTTTGCCAACCACGCGGCAGAAACGCTGGATTTGGAGTGTGAATGGTCGTGGCAGGATCAGGTCGATATCGCGCGCAAAGGCAACAGCAAAGGCTATCGCCTGACGCGCTGGGTGGAATCGCAGGGTTTCTCAATGCAAGACGTGATTGCGTTTGGCGATAACTTCAACGACATCAGCATGCTGGAAGCGGCAGGCACCGGCGTGGCGATGGGCAATGCCGATGATGCCGTCAAAGCTCGTGCTAATGTGGTGATCGGCGAGAATACCGAAAACAGTATCGCCGACTTTATCTACAGCCGCCTGCTGTGATCAGGCAGTAATCGACACGCTTTTAATCTGCGCATACAGCCACTGGCCTGGCTTTACCGCCAGGTCATCACGGGCCCACGGGCTGATGCGCGCCCACAGGGTTCTCCCGCCAATCTCAAGCTGAACTTCTACCTGCCCGTTATCATCGTAGCACTCGGCCACTTTAGCCCGCAGCACGTTGCGAATACTGGTTTGCACCGGCGGTTGCAGCACCAGCGACACGTCTGAAGCCTGAATGCGAATGCGCACCGGAGACTGTACCGGAAGGTCCAGCCTGTTGACCCAGATGTGCTGATCGCCCAGCGCCAGCGCGGTCATCGCGTAATGCGGGTGATGTTCAAGCACGGTCACTTTCAGGATGCTGCTCTGCTGCTCCTGCGGCAGCCACGGGTGCATCACGCTGCTGCCCCAGACGTCTTCCAGATTGCCGAACGCTTTCACGTTGCCGTCTTCCAGCACCAGCACTTTGTCGGCGAGATGCAAAATTTCGTCCAGCGAGTGGCTGACGTAGAGCATCGGGATGTTGATTTCGCGGGCCAGCCGTTGCAGGTAAGGCAGCAGTTCACGTTTGCGGGGAATATCGAGCGAAGCCAGCGGTTCATCCAGCAGCAGCAGTTCTGGCGCGGTCAGCAGCGCACGGCCGATGGCAACGCGCTGTTTTTCACCGCCGGAGAGGCCACCCGGCAGCCTGTCGAGCAAAGCCTCAATGCCCAGCAGCTGCACCAGCTTATCGAACTGTCCGGCCATGCTTTTTGCCATGCCGTAGCGCAGGTTGCCGCGCACCTTGTAGTGCGGGAACAGACGTGCATCCTGAAACACGTAGCCAACGCGGCGCTTTTCAGGCGACAGGCAGATTTTATTTTCCGCATCGTTCAGCACCCGGCCGTTGAGCACAATCCGGCCCTGCTGCGGCTTTGTCAGCCCGCTGATAGCGTTGATGAGCGACGTTTTTCCGGCCCCGGACACGCCGAAAACGGCGGTGATGCCGGAAGCAGGCAGAGATTCGTTAATGGTCAGGCAGTGATCGCCTAAGGTCTGGGAAAAGTTGAGTTCCAGCATGATTATTTCCCCATCCGCTCACGGCTAAGACGCGCCAGCCATTCTGAAATCAGCAGCGAAACCAGCGCCAGCACGATGGAAATAATGCACAGGCGCGCCGCCGCGCCTTCACCACCCGGCGTCTGAATCAGGGTGTACATTGCGGAAGGAATGGTGCGTGTTTCCCCAGGAATGTTGGAGACAAAGGTGATGGTCGCGCCAAATTCTCCCAGCGAGCGAGCAAACGCCAGCACGGTGCCGACGATAATGCCCGGCAGCGTCAACGGCAGCGTAATGGTGAAAAACACCCGCCAGCGTCCGGCTCCCAGCGTTCGCGCTGCCTGTTCGAGTTTGATATCGACCCCTTCCAGCGCCAGACGAATGGCGCGCACCATCAGCGGGAAAGACATCACCGCGGCGGCTAACACCGCACCGCGCCAGCTGAAAGCAAAGGTCAGACCGAACCAATCATACAGCCATGAGCCGATAAAACCCCGGCGGCCCATCGCAATTAAAAGCAGATATCCCACCACCACCGGCGGCAGGACAAGAGGAAGATGAATCAGGCTATCGAGTAGCGCTTTGCCTGGAAAATTACGCCGCACCAGCAGCCAGGCAAAGAAGATCCCAAACGGCAGGCTGAAAACCACGGCCAGGGAGGAAACTTTCAGGCTCAGCAGTACCGCCTGCCATTCGGGATCGGACAATATCATTAGTGCGTAGTAAATCCGTACTGTTTAAAGATAGCTGATGCCTGCGGCCCTTTCAGGTAGTCGTAGAAAGCGGTAACCGTGGCGTTTTTATGTCCGTCGGTGATGGCAATCGGGTATTCCACTTTTTTATGGGAATCTTCAGGGAAAGTCCCGACCACTTTCACGCCTTTGCTGGCAACGGCATCAGAGCCGTAGACGATGCCCAGCGGGGCTTCGTTACGTTCCACCAGCGCCAGGGCGCCGCGCACGTCTTCCGCAGGAGCGAGCTTAGCAGACAGAGTATCCCACGCGCCCAGTTTCGTCAGCGCTTCTTTAGCATAAATACCCGCCGGAACGTGTTCCGGATCGCCTACCGCCAGACGGCCGCCTTTCAGCAGGCTGGTCCAGTTGGTTTTAGCGTCAATGGTGATATCGCCCTGCTCGCTGGCTTTAGGCGCAACGACCACCAGGCTATTGCCCAGCAGGGTTTCACGGGTCGCGGTATCGATAGCTTTTTTCTCTACCGCGTAGTCCATCCATTTCTGGTCGGCAGAAATAAACAGATCCGCAGGCGCACCCGCTTCAATCTGGCGAGCCAGAGTGGAAGAAGAAGCAAAGGAGGAAACGACATCCACGTTCTTCTCTTTTTTGTACTCTTTAGCGATGTCCTGCAAAGCGTTGGTCAGAGAGGCAGCGGCGAAAACAGTAATTTTGCCTTCATCGGCAAACGCATGACCGGCAACAGAAAGGGATAAAGCTGTACCTGCAACAAGGCGTAACCACGAACGTTCCATCTGTAACTCCTGTGAGTGTCGTTATGTATGCAGTAATATAACGATAACTGTAGGGTTTTCCCAGCGCTAAATAGTCATACTCTGGAGGTACTATCGGCAGGAAGAAGAGGAACTTAAGTGCGGAGTGTGGATAAAAAAACGCCCGGTAGTACCGGGCGTCTCGAAATCAGTGATTTTGCTGCTGGCCTTTATCTTTGTGACCCACGTTGGATAAAACGTTAAACACTTCACCCAGCCCGTAAATCAATCCCAGAATGATTGCCATCACCACAGGGACCATGATTAAGGCAAACACCAGACTTTTCAGTAACTCTAACATGGTCAGCTCCAGACGTTGTTATTCCTTCATTGTAACCCGATAATCAGGAAATTCACGCCCCTTTTGTGCGGTGCCCTGTGCAATAATAAGCAGATGCGCCCCTTTTTTACCTCAGCAGGACATTGATATGCAGGCCGAAATTCTTCTTACCCTTAAGCTCCAGCAGCGTCTGTTTGCCGATCCACGTCGCATTGCGCTGCTCAAGCAAATTGCGATCACCGGCTCCATCAGCCAGGGCGCGAAGAATGCCAGCATCAGCTACAAAAGCGCGTGGGACGCCATTAACGAGATGAACCAACTGAGCGAACAGCCGCTGGTCGACAGGGCTACCGGTGGTAAAGGCGGCGGCGGCGCGGTTCTGACCCGCTACGGCCAGCGCCTGATCCAGCTCTACGATCTGCTGGCGCAAATTCAGCAAAAAGCCTTCGACGTACTGAGCGACGACGACGCCCTGCCGCTGAATAGCCTGCTGGCCGCCATTTCCCGCTTCTCCCTGCAAACCAGTGCCCGCAATCAGTGGTTTGGCACCATCACCAGCCGTGACCATGAACAGGTTCAGGAACATGTCGACGTACTGCTGGCCGATGGCGAAACGCGTCTGAAAGTGGCGATTACCGCACAAAGCGGAGAACGTCTTGGACTGGAAGAAGGCAAAGAGGTGCTGGTCCTGCTGAAAGCGCCATGGGTTGGCATCACCCGCGATGAAGCCATCGCAGCTGCTGCGGATAACCAACTGACCGGTGTGATAAGCCACATCGAGCGCGGCAAAGAGCAGTGCGAGGTGTTGATGACCCTCGCCGACGGGCAAGTGCTTTGCGCCACGATGCCCGTCGCAGAGACGGTAGATTTGCGGGAAAATGAACCCGCCATTGCCTGGTTCAATGCCGACAGAGCGATCATCGCCACGCTGTGCTAAAAGCCGTCACCCGATTAAACGACTGACGATCCTAAATGCTTATTAAAGAAGGGGATCAGCTGCGCCAGTGCTTCCGCCGTAGGCTGTGGACGATCGTACAGATCATAGTGAGAAGCCCCTTTGACAACCTGGAGCGTCTTCACTGCTGAACGGGCACGGTGGTAGAGTTCATAACCGTCGCGATACGATCCAAAACCTCCGGGAACATCACCGATAACAATGTGCAGTGGCTGTATCAGCAATTGCTCCGTAAACGCAAAAGCATCCCAGGTTAAAGTCGGGATCGTACTGGTTAAACGCAGCTTATTAGGTGAACCTGCCTGTTGCCCACGAGGAGTGGTGTAATAATCAACCGCTTCAACGATATCGATATCTTTAATTCCCGCATTTTCCAGCTCATGAGCATTGGCAGGAATGTATCCAACCACTAGCGGAGCGGCTCCCCGGGCCTCAGCGGTACGCTGTTTGCCAAGGGCTGCAATGGTTTTCAGCGCCGCATCGGGCCCCGAGTCACCTTCACGCATAATGCGGCCATAGTTGGCAGCCACGACGGTGGCAACGGCTTTAAACCGGTGGTCTGTCGTCGCGGCACTGACGGCGTAACCTCCTCCCCCGCAGATCCCCAGTACCCCGATACGATCCTCATCGACCCAGGGTAATGTTACCAGGTAGTCCATTGCACAGCGGAAATCTTCTACGCGGATGGAAGGATCTTCGCTGAAACGCGGTTCTCCTTCACTTTCCCCCTGGGTTGAGGCATCAAATGCCAGGGTGATGAAACCTGCCTCCATCAGCTTTTGCCCGTATATCGCTCCTGAAGTCTGCTCTTTACAGCTGCTTATTGGGTGAGCGCATACCACCACCGGATATTTGTTGTTGGCATTAAATCCTTCCGGGAAGCGGAGGGTGGCCGCAACCTGCCAGTTGTTATGGCGGAAGAAAACCGCTTGTTCATGGAACATAGTGTCAACTCCTCAAACTGATTGGGATGCGATTAGCATCGATGAGGGAATGATAGAGCTGGACGGTCCATCTGATTAGCAGGGATAATTTGATGTCAGTTATAAGCAGGACTTATTAATATGATGAAAGAAAATCTCAACGATCTCCTGACTTTTCTGACGGTGGTTCAGGAAAGGAGTTTCACCAGAGCCGCCGTGAAGTCAGGAACCTCCCAGTCGGCGGTCAGTCAGACCATCAGCCAGCTCGAAGCCCGTCTGCAGATAAAATTGCTGAACCGGACGACCCGCAGTCTGACGTTAACAGAAGCGGGCGAGCGGCTGGCGCAGCTGATTGGGCCGGCCATTAACGAGATCTCTGACGGCCTGAAACAGCTCGCCGAACTGCGGGATAAACCATCTGGCAGAGTGCGCATTTCTGCCGATGAATACGCCATCCAGCAGATCCTGTGGCCAAAGCTGGCGCCGGTGCTGAAAAACTTTCCCGATATCCATCTCGAACTGATTACAGATTACGGCCTGGTGGATATTGCCAGGGACCGTTTTGATGCAGGAGTGCGGCGAGGGGGGCTTATCGCTCAGGATATGGTGGCCATACCGATAAGCGCAGAACACCCGATGGCAGTCACGGTGTCCCCACGCTTCCTTCAGGACCATACCGTGCCTGAAACCCCGGCGGAGTTGCTTGCACTCCCCTGCATCAATCTGCAGCTGCCGACGCATGGACAGAATTTGCCCTGGACGTTTCTCATTGACGGTCAGGAGCAGAAATTAAAGGTGAGTGGGCAGGTTATCGTTAACGGGATTAATCAGGTGCATCAGGCTTGCCTTGCGGATTATGGATTTGCTTACGTTCCGCATGAGCTGGTCAAGGATGACATTGCTTCAGGACAGCTGCTAACGGTGCTCAATGACTTCACGATTACCTACCCGAGTTATTACCTCTATTACACCAGTCGTCTGAAATCTTCAGCAGCCTTAAACGTCATCATTGAAGCACTAAGATATCAAGGTTGACCGGCGCTGATGGCTTGACAATCCCCTTCAGAACACGTATCCCTGAATAAAATCGCTGCAAAAAACGGGATACATCATGTCATCATTGCAAATTTCGCAAGGCACGTTTCGTCTTAGCGATACCAAAACCCTGTCGATTGAAAATTTAACGCTGCGCTCAGGAGAGTCCTGGGCATTCGTCGGCAGTAACGGTAGCGGCAAGTCTGCCCTCGCCCGTGCGCTTTCCGGTGAGTTGACGCTGCTGAAAGGTTCACGGGAAAGCCAGTTTGTTCGCACCACCCGGCTTTCTTTCGAGCAGTTGCAGAAGCTGGTCAGCGATGAGTGGCAGCGCAACAACACGGACATGCTCAGCCCCGACGAAGACGATACCGGGCGCACCACCGCCGACATTATTCAGGAAGAAATCAAAGATACAGCACGCTGTCAGGCGCTTGCCGGGCGATTTGGTATCAGCCACCTGCTGACCCGGCGTTTTAAATACCTCTCGACCGGAGAAACCCGGAAAACGCTGCTGTGTCAGGCGCTGATGAGCCAGCCAGATTTACTGATCCTTGATGAGCCGTTTGACGGTCTGGACGTTGCCTCCCGCCAGACGCTGGCGGAGCTGCTTGCCGCGCTGCATCAGGAAGGTCTGACTCTGGTGCTGGTTCTGAATCGTTTTGATGAGATCCCGGAATTTGTTCAGTTTGCCGGTATTGTTGCCGACTGCACGCTGCTGGAAACCGGAGCCAAAAAGGCGCTGCTGGAGCAGGCGCTGGTTGCTCAGCTCGCCCACAGCGAAAAGCTCTCCGGCATCAGCCTGCCGGAGCCCGACGCCCCTTCCGCACGCCTTGCTCTGCCTGAAGACCAGCCGCGGATCGTGTTAAAAGAAGGCGTGGTTTCCTACAACGACAGGCCAATTATTAACGGCATGAGCTGGACGGTAAATCCGGGAGAACACTGGCAGATTGTCGGGCCTAACGGCGCGGGGAAATCCACGTTGCTGAGTCTGGTCACCGGCGATCATCCGCAGGGTTATTCTAATGACCTGACGCTGTTTGGCCGCCGTCGCGGCAGCGGGGAAACCATCTGGGATATCAAAAAGCATATCGGTTATGTCAGCAGTAGTCTGCATCTGGATTACCGCGTCAGCACCAACGTGCGCAATGTGATCCTGTCTGGCTTTTTCGACTCGATTGGCATTTACCAGGCTGTTTCTGACAAGCAACACAAGCTGGCGCAGGAGTGGCTGGATATTCTGGGCTTTGACAGCCGGACCGCCGACGCGCCGTTCCACAGCCTGTCCTGGGGCCAACAGCGACTGGCGCTGATCGTGCGAGCGCTGGTCAAACATCCGACGCTGCTGATCCTTGATGAACCTTTGCAGGGATTAGATCCGCTCAACCGCCAGCTGATCCGCCGTTTTGTTGATGTGCTGATTGGCGAAGGTAAGACCCAGCTGCTGTTTGTTTCCCACCATGCGGAAGACGCCCCTGAGTGCATTACTCATCGCCTTGAGTTTGTGCCTGAAGGTGACGGTTACCGGTACGCTATCGGCAAGCGTTGATTCTGCTCGCGGGAACAGCCGTTCCCGCTTTTCAGACAAAGCGTAGCTCTGCGCCGTCCTGTCTTTGTTTTATAATGGAAAAATCTTTCACCGTCGGTAAGAAATCCGCAATGTAAACGATTCCACTAATTTATCCCATGTCACACTTTTCGCCTCTCTGTTATGCTAGTCTTATTCCATACCATAGGCTTAACGGAGCGAATTATGAGAGTACTGGTTACGGGTGGTAGCGGTTACATTGGCAGCCATACCTGCGTGCAGTTACTGAAACAAGGTCATGAAGTGATCATTCTTGATAACCTCTGCAACAGTAAACGCAGTGTGTTACCGGTGATTGAACGCCTCGGTGGTAAACAGGCCAGCTTTGTGGAAGGCGATATTCGCGACGAAGCCCTGATGACTGAAGTACTGCGCAAGCATGCCATCGACACGGTAATCCATTTCGCCGGGCTGAAAGCCGTGGGCGAATCCGTTGCAAAACCGCTCGAATACTACGACAACAACGTCACCGGAACTCTGCGCCTGATTGAAGCAATGCGCGCCGCTGACGTTAAAAACTTCATTTTCAGCTCCTCCGCCACCGTTTACGGCGATCAGCCAAAAATCCCTTACGTTGAAAGCTTCCCTACCGGCACGCCGCAAAGCCCTTACGGCAAGAGCAAGCTGATGGTTGAGCAAATCCTGACCGACCTGCAAAAAGCGCAGCCAGACTGGAGCATCGCCCTGCTGCGCTACTTCAACCCGGTGGGTGCGCACTCCTCAGGCGATATGGGCGAGGATCCGCAGGGCATTCCGAATAACCTGATGCCTTACATCGCTCAGGTAGCCGTAGGCCGCCGCGATTCCCTTGCTATTTTTGGTAATGACTACCCAACTGAAGACGGCACCGGCGTGCGTGATTACATCCACGTGATGGATCTGGCCGACGGCCACGTTGCAGCAATGGAAAAACTGGCTGATAAACCCGGCGTGCATATTTACAATCTTGGCGCAGGCGTTGGTAGCAGCGTATTGGATGTCGTGAACGCCTTCAGCAAAGCCTGCGGCAAACCGGTTAACTACCACTTTGCGCCGCGCCGCGATGGCGATCTCCCGGCCTACTGGGCCGATGCCAACAAAGCCGATCGCGAACTGAACTGGCGTGTTACCCGCAACCTTGACGAAATGGCGCAGGATACCTGGCACTGGCAGTCCCGTCATCCGCAGGGCTATCCAGACTAAGGATCTGTCATGACCCCATTTAATCCAGTTGATCACCCACACCGCCGCTTTAACCCGCTAACCGGGCAGTGGATCCTGGTGTCTCCACATCGCGCCAAGCGCCCCTGGCAGGGGGCGCAGGAAACGCCTGCGAAACAGACGCTTCCTCAGCACGATCCGGACTGCTTCCTGTGCCCGGGCAACACCCGCGTCACCGGTGATAAAAATCCGCAGTACACCGGCACCTATGTCTTCACCAACGATTTTGCCGCGCTGATGACCGACACGCCGGATGCGCCGCAGAGTGACGATCCACTGATGCGCTGTGAAAGCGCACGTGGCACCAGCCGGGTTATCTGTTTCTCGCCCGATCACAGCAAAACGCTGCCAGAGCTGAGCGTTTCCGCTCTGGAAGAAGTGGTGCAAACCTGGCAGGAACAAACGGCTGAACTGGGCCAGGATTATCCGTGGGTCCAGGTTTTTGAGAATAAAGGGGCGGCGATGGGCTGCTCTAACCCGCACCCGCACGGTCAGGTGTGGGCAAACAGCTTCCTGCCCAACGAAGTTGAACGCGAAGATCGCCTGCAAAAAGCCTACTTCGCTGAGCAAGGCTCGCCGATGCTGCTGGACTATGTTCAGCGCGAGCTGGCAGATGGCAGCCGTACCGTGGTGGAAACCGAACACTGGCTGGCCGTCGTTCCTTACTGGGCCGCATGGCCATTTGAAACGCTGCTGCTGCCAAAAGCGCATGTGCTGCGTATCACTGATTTAACCGATGCTCAGCGCAGCGACCTTGCGCTGGCGCTAAAAAAACTCACCAGCCGTTACGACAACCTGTTCCAGTGCTCATTCCCGTACTCGATGGGCTGGCACGGCGCGCCGTTTAACGGTGAGGAAAATTCACACTGGCAGCTGCATGCCCATTTCTACCCGCCTCTGCTGCGCTCGGCGACCGTGCGCAAATTTATGGTCGGCTACGAAATGCTGGCAGAAACCCAGCGCGATTTGACGGCAGAACAAGCCGCCGAGCGTCTGCGTGCCGTCAGTGATGTCCACTATCGCGAATCAGGAGTCTAAAAATAATGAGTCTGAAAGAGAAAACCCTGTCCCTGTTTGCTGAGAAATTTGGCTACCCTGCCACCCACACCATTCAGGCCCCGGGTCGCGTGAACCTGATCGGTGAACACACCGACTACAACGACGGTTTTGTGCTGCCCTGCGCAATTGACTACCAGACGGTAATTAGCTGTTCGCCGCGCAAAGATCGCATCGTGCGCGTGATTGCTGCCGATTACGAAAACCAGAGCGACGAGTTCTCACTGGATGCCCCAATCGTCAGCCACGATACCCAGCAGTGGTCTAACTACGTGCGCGGCGTGGTGAAGCATCTGCAAAAACGTAACCGCAATTTTGGCGGCGTGGATATGGTGATCAGCGGCGATGTGCCGCAGGGTGCAGGTCTGAGCTCTTCCGCTTCGCTGGAAGTGGCCGTGGGTACCGTGTTCCAGCAGCTTTTCCATCTGCCGCTGGACGGTGCGCAGATTGCGCTGAACGGCCAGGAAGCGGAAAACCAGTTCGTCGGCTGTAACTGCGGCATTATGGATCAGCTGATTTCTGCCCTCGGTAAGAAGGATCATGCGTTGCTGATCGACTGCCGCTCGCTGGGCAGCAAAGCCGTCTCCATGCCAAAAGGCGCTGCGGTGATCATCATCAACAGCAACTTCAAACGCACCCTGGTTGGCAGCGAATACAACACTCGTCGCGAACAGTGTGAAACCGGCGCTCGTTTCTTCCAGCAGCCCGCCCTGCGCGACGTCTCTCTGGAAAAATTCAACGCCGTAGCGCACGAGCTGGATCCCATTGTGGCGAAACGCGTTCGCCACGTGCTGACCGAAAACGCCCGTACTGTCGAAGCCGCTTCCGCACTGGAAAAAGGCGATCTGAAGCGCATGGGCGAGCTGATGGCTGAATCCCACGCTTCAATGCGCGATGATTTTGAAATTACCGTTCCGCAAATCGATACGCTGGTGGAAATCGTGAAAGCCACCATCGGCGAGAAAGGCGGCGTGCGTATGACCGGTGGCGGTTTCGGCGGCTGCATCGTTGCGCTGGTTCCTGAAGAACTGGTTCCTGCGGTTAAAGATGCGGTTGCCAGCCAGTACGAAGCCAAAACCGGCATTAAAGAAACCTTCTATGTGTGCAAAGCCTCACAGGGAGCTGGACAGTGCTAAAAGAGATCCCAACTCTGGCACCTGACGGTCTGCCGTTTCGCCTGCTGACCCTGCGCAACAGCGCGGGGATGGTGGTGACGCTGATGGACTGGGGCGCCACTCTGCTTTCTGCCCGTATTCCGATGGTCGACGGCTCAGTGCGTGAAGCGCTGCTCGGCTGCGCCAGCCCGGAACAGTATACCGAACAGGCGGCTTTTCTCGGCGCCTCGGTCGGCCGCTATGCCAACCGCATCGCCGACAGCCGTTTTACCCTTGATGGTGAGACGGTTCAGCTCGTGCCAAGCCAGGGCCCGAATCAGCTTCACGGCGGCCCGGACGGGTTTGACAAACGTCGCTGGCAGGTGCTGAATCAAAACGATGAGTCCGTGCTGTTCGCCCTGGAATCTGCCGATGGCGATCAGGGGTTCCCTGGTAACCTGAGCGCCACCGCGCATTTCAGGCTGACGGAAGACAACCGCATTGCCATCCGCTATCGCGCAACGGTGGATAAACCTTGTCCGGTGAACATGACCAATCACGTCTACTTCAACCTGGATGGCGCTCAGACTGATGTGCGTGAGCATAAGCTGCAGATTCTGGCTGAGTCTTACCTGCCTGTTGATGAGATGGGCATCCCGCGTCAGGGGCTCAAAGAAGTGAGTGGAACCAGCTTTGATTTCCGCCAGCCAAAGGTCATCGCCAGCGAGTTTTTAGGCGACGACGATCAGCGTAAGGTGAAAGGCTACGACCATGCCTTTTTACTGTCGGCTAAAGGCGATCTGGAGCAGGCGGCAGCCACGCTGTGGTCGGCCGATGAAAAGCTGCAGCTAAAAGTCTACACCACAGCGCCGGCATTGCAGTTCTACTCCGGCAATTACCTTGGCGGAACCCCGTCCAGGGAGACTCAGCCTTACAGCGACTGGCAGGGTCTGGCGCTGGAGAGCGAATTCCTGCCCGACAGCCCCAATCATCCGGAATGGCCGCAGCCAGACTGCACGCTGTTACGGGGTGAAGAGTACATCAGCATCACCGAATACCAGTTTACCTCGTTGTGATCCCCTGCCCTCCCCGTGGAGGGCTTTTTTCATCTTTTGCTGAAAATAGCGCCACTTACCCACAAAAAGTAACGCCTGCTTCACATGCCGCTTACACTGGTCCACTATTTTCGCTATGGTTGTCATTAAGGATTGCTGTGAGTCTCGTCACGGCAATATAATGAGAATTGTTATCATTCAAACTGAATCGGGAGTCACTTTATGGCTGTTACTAAGCTTGTGTTGGTTCGTCATGGCGAAAGCCAGTGGAACAATGAAAACCGCTTCACCGGTTGGTATGACGTTGATTTATCTGAGAAAGGTGTGGGCGAAGCCAAAGCAGCAGGTAAACTGCTGAAAGACGAAGGCTTCAGCTTTGATTTTGCGTACACCTCTGTTCTGAAACGCGCTATCCACACCCTGTGGAACGTGCTGGACGAACTGGATCAGGCCTGGCTGCCGGTTGAGAAATCCTGGAAGTTGAACGAGCGTCACTACGGTGCGCTGCAGGGTCTGAACAAAGCTGAAACCGCTGAGAAATACGGCGACGATCAGGTTAAACAGTGGCGTCGTGGCTTTGCGGTGACCCCGCCAGAGTTGACCAAAGATGACGAACGCTACCCGGGCCACGATCCACGCTACGCAAAACTGACCGATAAAGAGCTGCCAACCACCGAAAGCCTGGCGTTGACTATCGATCGCGTGGTGCCTTACTGGAACGAAACCATTCTGCCACGCCTGAAAAGCGGTGAGCGTGTGATCATCGCTGCTCACGGTAACTCCCTGCGCGCACTGGTGAAATACCTCGACAACATGGGCGAAGACGAAATTCTTGAGCTGAATATCCCAACGGGCGTACCGCTGGTGTATGAGTTCGATGAGAACTTCAAGCCGGTTAAACATTACTATCTGGGTAACGCTGACGAGATCGCGGCGAAAGCTGCTGCCGTGGCGAACCAGGGTAAAGCTAAGTAAGAGTTGGCTCGCCATCGTGGCTAATTGCCCGGTGGCGCTTCGCTTACCGGACCTACAAGTTGGACACAACGTGTTGATTTTGTGGGCCTGAAATGCAAAAAAGCGTGGAATTTTCCACGCTTTTTTATTGCTCAGTTAAAGCCGATTAGCCGCGACGAGCTTTTACCGCATTCGCCAGCTGGCGCAGCACCGCATCGGTGTCTTCCCAGCCAATGCAGGCATCGGTAATGCTCTTACCGTAGGTCAGCGCTTCGCCGCTTTCGAGGCTCTGATTGCCTTCAACCAGATGGCTTTCAATCATCACGCCAATAATCGCTTTTTCACCGCCAGCGATCTGACCCGCGACATCCGTTGCCACATCCATCTGCTTTTTAAACTGCTTGCTTGAGTTCGCATGGCTGAAATCGATCATCACCTGTGAAGGCAGACCCGCTTTGTGCAGCCCTTCTTTCACCATCGCGACATGATGAGCGCTGTAGTTTGGCTCTTTGCCACCGCGCAGGATGATATGGCAGTCGCCATTCCCGCTGGTGTTGACGATGGCAGAGTGACCCCATTTGGTCACTGACAGGAAGCAGTGCGGCGCACCCGCGGCGTTGATGGCGTCGATAGCCACTTTGATGGTGCCGTCAGTGCCGTTCTTGAAACCAACCGGGCAGGAAAGACCGGACGCCAGTTCGCGGTGAACCTGAGATTCTGTGGTACGTGCGCCGATGGCGCCCCAGCTCATCAGATCGGCCACATATTGCGGAGTGATCATATCCAGGAATTCACCGGCGGCAGGCAGGCCGCTGTCGTTGATTTCCAGCAGCAGCTTACGTGCAATGCGCAGACCGTCGTTGATCTGGAAGCTGTTATCCATGTGCGGATCGTTGATCAGCCCTTTCCAGCCCACGGTGGTACGCGGCTTTTCAAAGTAAACGCGCATCACGATTTCCAGCTCGCCTTTCAGCTCTTCACGTAGCGTGTTCAGGCGTTTCGCGTACTCTTTCGCCGCCAGTGGATCGTGGATGGAGCAAGGCCCGATAACCACCAGCAGGCGATCGTCGCTGCCTTTCAGGATCTTATGGATCGCTTTACGAGCGTGCGACACCGTGTTGGCGGCGTTTTCGGTAGCAGGGAATTTTTCAAGGAGTGCGACAGGAGGTAATAACTCGTTGATCTCTTTAATACGTAAATCGTCGTTCTGATAATTCATGATCTTTCCAGCGTTGCCATACTTATCTGAGTGAATGCAATCCCTTCAATCTATCCCGACAGCCCGAAAGTGTAAACTCGCTTTTACACTTCTCACGGACAATTCCTGGAAATCACCTAAAAAACGCCAGAAAGTAGCGATAAATGAGATCGCCGCTAGACTTTTTAAATGCAAATGCTGAAAAGTTAGCAACAAACAAGATTCCACACTGACATAATTCAACGCCGTGGGATCTTTAACCACCGCCCGGCATCCGCACCCAGAAATGCACTGTTGGAAGAAGTTATCCGACTTAACGACCATAACAGGAGCATCCCCATGAAAAACAAGACACTGGCAACCCTAATCCTGACCGCAACACTGTCGATGATGAGCGGAGCTGCCTTCGCAGCCGACAACGGTTCTGATAACAACGGCCAGGCCAACGCGGCAGCCGATGCAGGTCAGACCGCACCTGATGCTCATCAGAATGTTGCCCCTAACGGGGTCGACAACAGCAAGGTGAATAGCTCATCAAGTGGCACCATGCTGCATCCCAACGGTTCAACCAGCGATGCGCAGCACATGAGCCCGGATGAGATCCACAAAAATTCAGCCTGCAAAGACGGTAAATGCCCGGATATCAACAAAAAAGTCGGTACTGGTGACGGTATGAACAACGACGTCAACACCAAAACTGACGGCACCACCCAGTAACCTGATAGCGGCCTAATGAACTAAGGAGAGTCTGCCTCTCCTTAGTTTTTTTATGCGAAAGCGTCAGAGATCTGCAATGATGTCATGCACTAACTAAAAAAATTGCAGGACCTGCTATGGCGCACTCTCATTCGCACTCCCCTTCTCCGCAGCCCGGTGACGGTAACGGTCGTCGCCTGCTGCTGGCTTTTCTTATCACCGCCGGATTCATGGTGGTGGAGGCCATTGGCGGCCTGATTTCAGGTTCTCTGGCGCTGCTGGCCGATGCCGGACATATGCTCACGGACACCGCAGCTCTGATGTTCGCCCTGCTGGCGGTCCAGTTTGCCAAACGTCCGCCTAATTCGCGCCATACCTTTGGCTGGCTGCGCCTCACGACCCTGGCGGCTTTTGTTAACGCCATTGCGCTGGTATTGATCACCGTATGGATTGTCTGGGAAGCGTTTCAGCGTTTCAATCACCCACAGCCCGTGGCAGGTGGGATGATGATGACGATCGCCGTTGCCGGGCTGCTCGCCAACATTCTTTCATTCTGGATTTTGCATCGCGGCAGTGAAGAAAAGAACCTTAACGTCCGCGCCGCCGCGCTGCACGTGATGGGAGATTTACTGGGTTCGGTTGGGGCGATTGTAGCGGCTATTGTAATCCTGACCACCGGCTGGACACCGATCGACCCGATTCTGTCGGTCGTGGTCTCCTGCCTGGTCCTGCGCAGCGCCTGGCGGTTGCTGAAAGAGAGCGTGAACGAGCTGCTGGAAGGCGCGCCGGGCTCGCTGGATATTTCAGCCCTGAAGCGCGGCCTGCGGCGTGAAATTCCGGAAGTGCGTGACGTTCACCACGTTCATGTCTGGCTGGTAGGTGAAAAACCGATCATGACGCTGCACGTTCACGTGATCCCGCCGCACGACCACGATGCCCTGCTGGGAAGAATTCAGCACTATCTGGAGCATCATTACCAGATAGCGCATGCCACTATCCAGATGGAGTATCAGCCGTGCAGCGGCCCGGAATGCCACCTTAACGAGGCGCAAGCCGCGCACGACCATCATCATCACCATTAATGAGAAAGCGCGCGAGAGCCTCGCTCACGTGCGCTGTTGATCCACATCCGGCTGCCGTTAAGCGCAATGAACGTCAGCAGCAGATACTCCAGTGACATCGCGTAGACGCCCTGCAGAGCAAAAATCACTACGCTAATCACGTTGATGATCACCCACAGCAGCCAGTTTTCCACGTATTTACGCGTCATCAGGATCATCGCCGCAATTGACAGGACCATCATGCAGGAATCCCAGAACGGGAAGGCATCCGGCTGTAATTCCGGCATCGCGACGTGAAGCCCAATGCCCTGCATGATCGTGACAGCAATACGGGTCAGGAAGCCGAATACCGGGTTGATATAAACGGTCATCAGAGCAATCGCCACCACGCAGGCCGTCAGCCAGGCCAGCGCTTTTGGCAGCGGCAGCCAGCGTATTTGTAGCTCCGCTTCATTCTGGCTGGTTTGCCGGGACCAGGCATACCAGCCGTAAATATTGGCCGCAAAAAAGAACAGCTGAAGCAGAAGACTCGCGTACAGCTGGATCTGGAAGAAAATAATCGCAAAAAGCGTGACGTTAAGCAGACCGAAAGCGTAGTTGCTGATTTTCTCCAGGCTGGCAAGCCAGATACAGAGCAGGCCAGCAATAGTGCCGACGGCTTCAATCCAGGAAAGATCGTAGCCTCCTGCACCGAGTGGAATGTGAACCAGAATATTTTGCGTGCTGAAGAAATCCATTTTTGCCTCCGCCAATTCAACAAGCGCATCCCTTCAGGATGGCGTTTACTACCACTCCGCTTTATTTAGCGTAGTGTAGCCGCAAAATCCAGCATCCGATTCAGCGGCAGCAGCGCGCCTTCACGCAGCGCGGCGTCGACGTGTATCTCATGCTCTACCCCACCGTGTTCAAGGCCATCAGCAATGGCTTTAAGGCCATTCATCGCCATCCACGGGCAGTGTGCACAGCTGCGGCAGGTTGCCCCCTCTCCGGCCGTTGGTGCTTCCAGCAACTCTTTTTCCGGCACCGCCTGCTGCATTTTGTAGAAAATGCCGCGATCGGTCGCCACGATCAGTTGCTGATGCGGCAGCGTTTTGGCGGCATTAATCAGCTGGCTGGTAGAACCCACGGCATCAGCCATATCGACAATCGATTGTGGCGATTCAGGATGCACCAGAATGGCCGCGTGGGGATAAAGCGCTTTCATCCGCGCCAGTGCCTGAGTCTTAAACTCATCGTGTACGATGCAGGCTCCCTGCCAGCATAAAACATCTGCGCCGGTTTGCTTCTGCACATAGCGACCAAGATGGCGATCGGGTGCCCAGATTATCTTTTCACCCAGGCTATCGAGATGCTCAATCAGCTCCACGGCAATGCTGGAGGTGACGACCCAGTCAGCGCGAGCTTTGACTGCGGCCGAAGTATTGGCATATACCACCACAGTGCGATCGGGATGCGCGTCGCAGAACTTGTTGAATTCCTCAATCGGGCAACCTAAATCCAGTGAGCACTCTGCGTTCAGGGTTGGCATCAGAATCGTTTTTTCCGGGCTCAGAATTTTGGCGGTTTCGCCCATAAAACGAACTCCGGCGACCAGAAGCGTACTGGCCGGATGGCGGGCGCCGAAGCGCGCCATCTCCAGTGAATCGGAAATGCAGCCGCCGGTCTCTTCTGCCAGCTGTTGGATCTCAGGGTCGGTGTAGTAATGCGCCACCATCACCGCGTTGCGCTCTTTCAGCAGGCGCTTAATTTTTTCACGATAAAAGTGCTTTTCATCTGCGGACAGCGGCAGAGGTTTCGGCGGGAAAGGATAAATAGCCGTTTCTGGGTCGAACATCACGCTCATCTTGCTTTCTCGTTTTGCAGACTTAACTAAGTCATCATCATGATCGGCCTGAAAGGCATTATCACGCTGGTGGTGTTTTATATACTAAACAAGATAGCGAAAATGCCCGAGATTGTCCTGGGGTTTTTGCAGAGAGAAGAAAAGGATAAAATTTTCCGGACGCAGAATAGCAAAAAGGCGCCTTTAGGGCGCCTTTTTACATTGGTGGGTCGTGCAGGATTCGAACCTGCGACCAATTGATTAAAAGTCAACTGCTCTACCAACTGAGCTAACGACCCCTTTCGGGACTTGTTCTTCGAAGACGCCACCAACAAGATGGTGGGTCGTGCAGGATTCGAACCTGCGACCAATTGATTAAAAGTCAACTGCTCTACCAACTGAGCTAACGACCCATAAGGTCTTGCTTCGAAGATTTACTACTTTACTCGGAACCACTTGAAGTGGTGGGTCGTGCAGGATTCGAACCTGCGACCAATTGATTAAAAGTCAACTGCTCTACCAACTGAGCTAACGACCCGAGTGGTGGGTGATGACGGGATCGAACCGCCGACCCCCTCCTTGTAAGGGAGGTGCTCTCCCAGCTGAGCTAATCACCCGATACTACGCTGGATACTGCTTTTAGTGGTGGGTCGTGCAGGATTCGAACCTGCGACCAATTGATTAAAAGTCAACTGCTCTACCAACTGAGCTAACGACCCACTATTTTCGCCACTTTCGGGATGTTTGATATCCCTTGGCAACGGCGGCATATATTACTGATTTCAGATTTCAGCGCAACTAAAATTTCTGAAAACAATGGCTAACTGCTTATGATTCATGCGGCATGACCAGAAATACTTCAATTTCAGGTCATGCCGTAAGCATCAGAGGCCACTCAGACGTTTCTGTGCCTGTTTGGCTCCATCGGTGCCAGGATATTTACTGACGACCTGCTGGTAAACTGCTTTCGCTTTCGCAGTGTCACCTTTGTCCTGCATGATGACGCCCACCTTAAACATCGCATCAGCGGCTTTCGGTGATTTCGGGTAGTTTTTCACCACGGAGGCAAAATAGTACGCCGCATCATCT
This sequence comes from Enterobacteriaceae bacterium 89, assembly GCA_014156375.1. Classification (GTDB taxonomy): domain Bacteria; phylum Pseudomonadota; class Gammaproteobacteria; order Enterobacterales; family Enterobacteriaceae; genus Scandinavium. Next base: position 783,634 of record RQJH01000002.1, read on the forward strand.
TTTTTACCCTTGTTGTAATTCAACTGCCCCAGCCAATAATTCGCATTAGGCTGGTAGGTTGAATCAGGGTACTTCTTGATGAAGTTCTGAAATGCCGCCATCGCATCGTCCTGGCGTGAAGGATCCTTCACCAGGGCAATAGCCGCATTGTAATCGGTATTAGCGTCACCCGTTTGCGCCGGTGCGCCTGACGCAGCTGCACCTGCCGCAGCTGCACCTGCCGCAGGAGCCGCAGTGGCAGCCCCACTCTGGTCGCCTGCTGCCGGTTGCGCAGTCTGAGCCGCATTTCCACCAGAGCTCATCCCATCCAGCTGTGACTGGATCTGCTTCTGGCGATCGACCGCCTGATTAAGCTGGTATTGGCTTTCCTGGATTTGACCACGCAGGGCGTCGATATCGGCCTGGTTGTCCTGGAGCTGCTGCTGGAGTTGAGTTAAAAGCTGACTGTGAGCGTTAGAAATACGCTCGAGTTGAGTGACACGGTCTTCGACCGAGCCTGAGCCGACACTACTGATTGGCGCCTGAGCAAAAGCGGCCCAGGGGGCCGCTATGCCAACCAGTAACGACAGACTCAACAAGTGATGTCTGAAGTTACTGCTCATGCAATTCTCTTAGTAAACCAGTACGGCACGACGGTTTTTGGAGTAAGCCGCTTCGTCATGACCCAGTACTGCAGGTTTTTCTTTACCGTAAGAAACGATGGAGATCTGGTCAGCAGAAACGCCTTTACCCTGCAGGTACATTTTAACAGCGTTAGCACGACGTTCGCCCAGCGCGATGTTGTACTCAGGAGTACCACGTTCGTCAGCATGACCTTCTACGGTGACTTTGTAAGACGGGTTGCTACGCAGGAAGTTAGCGTGCGCATCCAGCATTGCAGCGAAGTCAGAACGGATATCGTACTTGTCGAGATCGAAGTAAACGATGTTGTTCTGCTGCAGCTGCTGCATCTGCAGACGAGCCTGCTCTTCGGAAGACATATTGCCGTTACCGTTAGCATCCATACCAGTGCCGGCACCCATCATGCCTTCGCCGCTCTGATCGTTGCTGGCATTCTTGTTGGAAGAACACGCCGCGATAGCCATAACTGGCAGAGCGATCATCAGTCCTTTCAGCACTTTGTTCAGTTGCATTTCTTTGATTCCTATAATATTCAATTAATTATTATTACAGATACGGCGACCAGGCAGGGAATTTAACCTGTCCATCAGTTGCCGGAAGACGCGCTTTGAAACGCCCATCTGTAGAAACCAAATTCAGCACAGATCCCATCCCCTGAGAAGAGCTGTAGATAACCATAGTGCCGTTTGGTGCCAGACTTGGCGTTTCATCCAGGAACGTTGACGACAGAACCTGTACGCCACCCGCTGCCAGATCTTGTTTGGCAATGTGCTGCTGGCCGTTGGCCGAGCTCACCATTACCATAAATTTGCCGTCAGAACTGACGTCAGCGTCCTGGTTCTGAGAACCTTCCCAGGAAATACGCTGCGGAGTTCCGCCGTTAACGTTAACTTTGTAAATCTGTGGACGACCTGCCTGGTCAGAGGTGAACGCCAGGTTCTGGCTGTCCGGGAACCAGGTTGGTTCGGTGTTGTTGCTGCGACCGTTGGTCACCTGCTGAATCTGACCAGAGCCCAGATCCATCACATACAGGTTCAGACTACCGGTTTTCGACAGCGCGAAGGCCAGTTTAGAGCCGTCCGGAGAGAACGCCGGTGCACCGTTATGCTGTGGGAAAGAGGCGATCTGACGGACTGCACCGTTTGCCAGAGTCTGAACCACCAGCGCAGAACGACCGCTTTCGAAGGTCACGTAAGCCAGTTTAGAACCGTCCGGAGACCAGGCCGGGGACATCAGCGGCTGTGGAGAACGGTGAACCACGAACTGGTTGTAGCCATCGTAATCAGACACGCGCAGCTCGTAAGGGAACTGACCGCCGTTGGTCTGAACGACATAAGCGATACGGGTACGGAAAGCGCCTTTAATACCGGTCAGCTTCTCGAACACTTCATCACTTGCAGTGTGACCGGCATAGCGCAGCCACTGCTTGTTCACTTTGTAAGAGTTCTGAGCCAGAACGGTACCAGGCGCACCGCCGGTATCAACCAGCTGGTAAGCCACGGTGTAAGAACCATCCGGGTTAGGCGTAACCTGCCCTACCACGACGGCATCAATACCCAGCGCAGACCATGCCGCAGGCTGAACTTCCTGTGCGGAGCCTGGCTGCTGTGGCAGACGAGAACGATCCAGCGGGTTGAATTTACCGCTGTTGCGCAGGTCAGCGGCAACGATGCCACCGATATCTTCAGGTGCAGCACCCGGGCCTGCCCATTTAAACGGAGCAACGCCGATTGGGCGTGCCGAGTCCACCCCCTGGGTGATCTCGATACGTACTTCTGCATGCAGCGCCGCTGCAAACAGCATCAGAAAACCAAATGCTACTTTTAATGCCTGCTTCATCATATCTCCCTTATCCAGGCGGAAAGCCCACGATAATTTAGCAGAATGTTAACAAACTCAAATACACAAAACTACCAAAACCCTGTGACACACCTGGGCCACTACCAGACTTCTATCATCAATGAATCACTGAATCTTGAAGCCTAAAGTGGCATTTTTAACTTTCTCATAAACTGCCTGACTCGGCGGTTTAGGCATATTCGCGGTTCTTGCCGCAGTCAACGCAGCCTGACAGAGCGCAGAATCGCCCCCCGCAGACTCGATACTTGTCAATCTACCATCTGGTGCAAGTGTTATATGCAGGTCACACTGCTGACCGGCATAAAGGCTGGCATCATACAAACGGCTCTGAATTGCTGCTTGTATCTTTGAAACGTAACCAGTGATATCGGTTCCCGTCGCACCGCCATTAGCACCACTTGTACCACTATCTTTTGAAGGAGTGCCGTTTCCTTTCGCCCCGCCCCCGGTTTTCGGTGCATTCTTACCAGAGCTGAGATCGCCCAGCAGGTCGTCAACGCCAGAGGCATCTTTCGCTTCGGCTGCTTTCTTCGCAGCAGCAGCTTTCGCGGCTTTGGCTTCGGCGGCTTTTTCAGCAGCGGCAGCTTTCTTCTCGGCAGCCGCTTTGGCAGCTTTATCCGCAGCAGCTTTGTCAGCCGCGGCCTGTTCGGCTGCAGCCTTCTCGGCAGCTTTTTCTGCAGCAGCGGCTTTCTTCGCAGCATCGGCAGCAGCTTTTTTCTCAGCGTCCTGCTGAGCTTTTTTCGCAGCTTCCGCTTCGGCTTTCTTCTGTGCGTCGGCAGCAGCTTTAGTTGCTTCAGCTTCTGCTTTCTTCTGCGCAGCGGCGGCAGCTTTTGCGGCCTCGGCTTCTGCTTTCTTCGCCGCATCGGCAGCAGCTTTCTTCGCAGCGTCAGCCGCAAGTTTGGCATCAGCTTCGGCTTTAGCTTTCGCATCGGCAGCCGCTTTCGCTGCGTCCTGTTCAGCTTTTTTCTGCTGCTCCTGAGCCTGCTTCGCCGCTTCCTGCGCCTGCAGTTTTTCCTGCTCAAGCTGCTTCAGACGTTCCTGCTCGGCCGCCTGTTTCTCGCGCATCTCTTCCGCCTGCTGCTGAGCCTGCTTCTCACGCTGCTCCTGAGCACGACGGGCGCTCGCCTGCTGGTTCTGCTGACGATTGTAGTTCTGCACGACCGCACCCGGATCGACCATCACCGCGTCGATAGAGGAACCCCCACCGCCACCGGCCGATGCGTCAATGTGCTCATCGAACGAACTCCAAATCAGCAGTGCAATCAGAATGATATGCAATACCACCGAGACGATGATCGCGCGTTTAAGCTTGTCGTTTTGTTCGGTTGCCTTTGACACTCTCGGTTCCCAAAAACTGTTAGCCTGTTGAGCAGGTTAGATAGGCTGAGTCATCAAGCCTACGGATTTCACACCCGCGCTGTGCAACAGGTTTAGCGCTTTAATAATTTCATCGTACGGCACGTCTTTCGCGCCACCGATCAGGAACACCGTTTTCGGATTAGCTTCCAAACGGCGCTGAGCTTCAGCCACTACCTGCTCTGGCGGCAGCTGCGGCATTTTATCCTGACCGACATTGACGCTGTACTGTCCGACACCGGACACTTCAACAATCACCGGCGGATCGTCATTGGTGCTGACGGCCTGCGATTCTGTCGCGTCTGGCAGATCCACTTCCACGCTCTGCGTGATGATCGGCGCCGTCGCCATAAAGATCAGCAACAGCACCAGCAGCACATCCAGCAGCGGAACGATGTTAATTTCGGACTTCAGTTCACGACGTCCGCGTCCACGTCTGGCCATGGTTTACCCCTTGTTGCTGTCGCTGCTGGTAAACGCCTGGCGATGCAGAATTGCGGTGAACTCTTCCATAAAGTTGTCGTAATTCAGTTCCAGTTTGTTCACGCGCTGGTTCAGGCGGTTATACGCCATTACCGCAGGAATTGCCGCGAACAGACCGATCGCGGTGGCGATCAGCGCTTCGGCGATACCCGGTGCAACCATCTGCAGCGTTGCCTGTTTCACCGCACCGAGTGCGATAAAGGCGTGCATGATCCCCCATACCGTACCAAACAGACCGATATAAGGACTGATGGAACCCACAGTACCGAGGAACGGAATATGGTTTTCAAGGGTTTCCAGCTCGCGGTTCATGGAAATACGCATCGCACGCGAAGCCCCTTCCACAATCGCTTCCGGCGCATGGCTGTTAGCACGATGCAGACGGGCGAACTCTTTGAAACCGCTGTAGAAGATCTGTTCAGACCCGGCCAGGTTGTCGCGACGGCCCTGGCTTTCCTGATACAGGCGAGACAGTTCGATTCCGGACCAGAACTTGTCTTCGAAAGCTTCAGCTTCACGGCTGGCGGCATTGAGGATGCGCGTTCTCTGGATAATGATGGCCCAGGAGGCGATTGAAAAACCAATCAGGATCAGCATGATAAGTTTAACCAGAAGGCTAGCCTTCAGGAACAAATCAAGGATATTCATGTCAGTCACTGCTTGAACTCCGCGACAATAGACTTGGGAAGCGCACGAGGCTTCATTAAGAGTGGATCAACACAGACAATCAGTACTTCAGCTTCATTGAGTACGGTATTTTCCGCGTTGACGATCCGCTGCGTGAAAACCAGTGAGGTGCCACGCATTGCTGTAATTTCCGTTTGGACTTCGAGCATATCGTCGAGTCTGGCGGGTGCGAAATACTCCAGCGTCATCTTGCGTACCACGAAGGCAACGCGCTCGGCCAACAGCACCTGTTGGCTGAAGTGATGGTGGCGCAGCATCTCAGTGCGTGCTCTTTCATAGAAAGCGACGTAGCTGGCGTGGTAAACCACACCACCGGCATCGGTGTCTTCGTAATAGACACGAACCGGCCATCGAAACAGCGTTGTATTCACTTTACATCCCGGTAATGCAAAAAAGATTTAGGGCTTTCAAACTTCGCTACTATACGCGCGGGAATGCTGGTTTGGAATGGGAGAAAGTAAACGGTGAGTAAATTTTTATGGGCTTGAACAAGCCCATAGCTATTTCTGGATGTTTCTGAATCAGGCGTAAAAGAAAATCAGTCCGGCAAGGAGGACAAGGTCAGCGATCAGCGGGCAGAAAATCCCCTGCCAGTGAATCGCCCTGGGACGAAAACCCACGCCGTGGATCACGCCCGCACACACCGCCCACATAATCAGTAAACCATGCCAGATTTCCAGGGCACTGGTTTTTGCCGCAAAGCGTGACGGATCCCAGAAGATACAGCCTGCCAGCACTAAGGCCATCAGTAAGGAAAGGGCCCTTAACGGGCCCTTATCCATTACCGCATACAACGCTGCGATAATTTTAGTCATTAATGATCTTCTTTCTGTCCGGACTCAACGTGCTCAAGCGCCAGGGCGGTGATCACGCCAAATGCACAGGCAAGAAGCGTCCCCAGGATCCATGCGAAGTACCACATACGTTGCTCCTTCTTAGTACAGAGAGTGGGTGTTGCGTTCGATGTCTTCTTTGGTGATACGACCGAACATTTTCCAGTAACACCAGGTGGTGTAGAGCAGGATAATCGGTACGAACACCATCGCCGCATAAGTCATGACGTTCAGCGTCAGCTGGCTGGATGTAGCATCCCACATGGTCAGGCTCGCGTTGAGCATCGTGCTGGAAGGCATGATGAACGGGAACATCGCGATACCGGCCGTCAGGATGATACAAGCCAGAGTCAGTGAGGAGAACAGGAACGCCCAGGCCCCTTTCTCTGCACGTGAGCACACCACGGTCAACAGTGGCAGCACTACGCCAAGCGCAGGGATCGCCCACAGGATTGGCATGTTGTTGAAGTTCGCCATCCATGCGCCCGCTTCACGCGCCACTTCTTTGGTCAGTGGGTTGGAAGCTGCGGTGTGATCCAGTGCGGATGTCACCACGTAACCATCGATGCCGTAGTACACCCAAACGCCAGCCAGTGCGAAGCACACCAGAGTCACCAGCGCAGCAAGCTGCGAGGTTGCGCGAGCACGAAGGTGCAGTTCACCCACGGTACGCATCTGCAGATAGGTTGCGCCCTGAGTCAGGATCATCGCCACGCTCACAATCCCGGCCAGCAGACCAAACGGATTCAGCAGCTGGAAGAAGTTACCGGTGTAGTAAAGACGCAGGAACTCATCTACGTGGAACGGCACGCCCTGCAGCAGGTTACCGAACGCCACGCCGATCACCAGCGGCGGCACGAAGCTACCGATGAAGATGCCCCAGTCCCACATGTTGCGCCAGCGGGTGTCTTCAATCTTCGAGCGGTAGTCGAAACCAACCGGACGGAAGAACAGAGACGCCAGCACGAGGATCATCGCCACATAGAAGCCAGAAAACGCTGCGGCATAAACCATCGGCCAGGCGGCAAACAGCGCGCCACCGGCGGTGATCAGCCACACCTGGTTTCCGTCCCAGTGTGGAGCGATGGAGTTAATCATGATTCGACGCTCGGTGTCAGTGCGACCGAGAACGCGGGTGAGCATGCCCACCCCCATGTCGAAGCCGTCGGCGACCGCAAAACCGATCAGCAGAATGCCAACCAGCAGCCACCAGATAAAACGCAATACTTCATAATCGAACATTTGACGACTCCTGTCTTAGCGTGCCGGCTGACCAGACACAGGTGTCTGCTCATAATGGTAACGACCGGTTTTCAGGCTGCTTGGTCCACGACGCGCGAACTTGAACATCAGGAACAGTTCGGCAATCAGGAACAGGGTGTACAGGCCGCAAATCAGAATCATTGAGAACAGTACGTCACCCGTACTCAGCGAAGAGTTGGCGACCGCGGTCGGTAACACTTCACCGACGGCCCAAGGCTGACGGCCGTACTCTGCAACAAACCAGCCGGACTCAATCGCAATCCACGGCAATGGAATAGCGTACAGCGCGGTGCGGAGCAGCCATTTTTTCTCACCGATGCGGTTACGGATCACCGACCAGAAGGAAGCGGCAATGATCAGCAGCATCAGGATGCCGCAGCCCACCATGATACGGAACGCGAAGTACAGCGGCGCAACACGAGGGATAGAGTCTTTGGTTGCCTGTTGGATTTGGGCTTCAGAAGCGTCAGCCACGTTCGGCGTGTAGCGTTTCAGCAGCAGTCCGTATCCGAGGTCTTTCTTCACGTGGTTGAACTCATCGCGAACAGATTGATCTTTCGACCCTGAACGCAGTTCTTCCAGCAGCTTGTAAGCTTTCATCCCGTTACGGATACGCTCTTCGTGCTGAGCCATCAGATCTTTCAGGCCAGTCACCTGCTTATCGACGGAGCGGGTAGCAATGATGCCCAGCGCATAAGGGATCTGGATCTGGAAGTGGTTTTTCTGTGCGTCCTGATCCGGAATACCAAACAGCGTGAACGCCGCCGGTGCAGGCTGAGTTTCCCACTCGGCTTCAATGGCTGCCAGTTTGGTTTTCTGCACGTCACCCATTTCGTAACCGGATTCATCACCCAGCACGATAACGGAGAGGATTGCCGCCATACCGAAGCTTGCCGCGATAGCAAAGGAGCGCTTCGCGAAAGCGAAGTCACGATTGCGCAGCATATAGTAGGAGCTGATACCGAGGACGAACATCGCGCCACAGACGTAGCCAGATGCCACGGTGTGAACGAATTTCACCTGCGCAACCGGGTTCAGGACGAGCTCGGAGAAGCTCACCATCTCCATACGCATGGTTTCGAAGTTGAAGTCAGAGGCGACCGGGTTCTGCATCCAGCCGTTAGCGACCAGGATCCACAGCGCGGAGAGGTTTGAACCCAATGCCACAAGCCAGGTCACAGCCATGTGCTGGACTTTACCCAGACGGTCCCAACCGAAGAAGAACAGACCTACAAAGGTGGATTCGAGGAAGAAGGCCATCAGCCCTTCAATGGCCAGCGGCGCACCGAAGATATCGCCCACGTAGTGGGAATAATAAGACCAGTTAGTCCCGAACTGGAACTCCATGGTCAGACCGGTTGCCACACCCAGAGCAAAGTTGATACCAAATAACTTGCCCCAGAACTTGGTCATATCTTTATAAATCTGTTTGCCGGAAAGGACGTACACCGTTTCCATGATGGCCAGCAGGAACGCCATACCGAGCGTCAGTGGCACAAAAAGGAAGTGGTACATCGCGGTCAAGGCAAACTGTAAGCGCGACAGTTCGACTATATCTAACATCATGACTCCTTGCTCATCGCATGAAGACTCCGAGAGCGGATCCCGTTAGAAAGGATCCACACGCATGCCCCAATACAAATTTATTTGCTTCCCGCTGCGTTGCCGCTTTCGCTTATGTGAAAACGACGATGAGCAAAGGTTACAAATACGTTAATAAAAAACCCAAATTGATCCCTTCAATATATTACGCCGTAAAACCCTTACGATAAACAGGTTTTTATTGAACCTGTTTTACGTTTTTCGACGCTGATCAATATATAGCTAAGATGCCACTAATCGACCACTTTGATCTGCGACAATCTACCGCTTTTGACAACGCTTTTCCAAGTTTTAGATATTGATTTAAATCAATTTTACATTCACTTGTTAATTCTGTATGCGCTTGATGACGCATCGTAAAGTCAATGTTAAAAACATGTTTTATCGATGACGTTGATGGTTATCAAATAAGAGGAAATGAGTGTGTGAGGGATTTCGCTTTTAACGTAAAAAGCGTAGCGGCAATGCGCAGCGGGAAAGATGAAAATAGCCAGGCTGAGTTTAACCTCATCTTAAAGGCATTAAGTATAGCTGCTTTATTTTACATTTCATTCACCATAAAGACTTCAATAATTAACATTGCACTTTAATTTCCTGCTGAAACAAAAAGGCCTCGCGCTGCGAGGCCTCTGTTCGTTTGCCGGTTCTTTAATCAATCCGCAGCCGCCAGGTGCGCGACTGGCCCGGTTTGAAAGTGACAGATTTCCCGACAATGTCACTTCCCTGTGCGAGGGGCTGTTCGTCCATACCGGTTTCTTCGCCCTGAACCTGATGGCGGTTAACCATTAACAGTGAATCACATACCTCAGTGTCAGACGGGTTAAACAGACGTATCACCAGCGCTTCTTCATCTTCCGCTTTCTTCAGCACGCTAAGCTGGCATCCGGTCGAGGGTAGCGTCAGCAGGCTGTAAGTTTCTGGCACGCTAATCGCAGTGCGGTTCAGCTTCATCGCATCCCACGGGATTTTGTTGTAGCACTGCACCGGCGTCAGCCAGCTTCTGGCCTGCTGAGCCACACCAGCCTCAAGCGGCGATCCGCTGAATGGCATTAAGCTGAAGCGACAGAGCAGCTCGCCCCGAACCTGCGAATCCGGCACCGGCAATTTGATCCCGGATGGACGCCCCGGACGCAGCAGCAAATCTTCTTTACCCAACAGCCCTACCCCACGCAGCAGCGTCAGCGCTATCGTGCTTTTCTCTTCGCCGATGACTTCGACTTCACGCAGTCCTTCGGTAAAGACGGCCAGCCCGCTTTGCCCGTTCTGTAAAGCAGCATAGTTCAACAGATTCCACACCGGCACCGGCGCTTCTTTCCAGCCCTCTTCCTGCCAGACGTTCATTGCTTCGTCCTGCACCGGGCGCGAAAGCGAGCCGAACTGGGTGTCGGTGAGTACCCGCTCCGTTTTATAAGGCAGCGGAATGCGCACCCGCACGCGATGGTCGTCGGCCTGGTTCAGCACTTTCACATCAAATTCCACGCGACGGCTGTGATGACTCAGCGTCACCGTGGTTTCCAGGGAAAGGGAACCGCTGGTTTTGCGCGCTGAACGTTCGGCCAGATCCAGCGGAACCGCCATGGTGGTTCGTAAAACCGCCCTGCTTTGCCAGGCATCGTGCGTCACGCTGTGACGGTGTTTACCTGCTGCGCTGGTAAGCAGCCACTCTTCCCGTGACGGGGAGTAATCGTACTCATCACCATCGTCGGACCCGTCTTCAAACTCCAGCACCCGGTCGTAAACCGCGTCGTTTTCTTTGTCTTCCATTCTCAGCGTGCCGTCGCCGTTGAGGGTGATGCGCCAGTAGCTGTTTTCCAGCAGCGCATCGCTCGGTTTCAACAACGCAGCCTGCCTGCCTTCCACACCGGCCACGACGTGCAGCGTCAGCCAACCCATCGACGGTAAAACCTGGCGCAGCTGAATGTCATATTCCATAAACGGCTCATAGTTGCCGTAATGGACGATTTGCCGGTCCACCAGCCCCGGATCGATTTCGCGCTTATCACGAATAAAGTACGGCACTTCTTGCCCTTCGCTGTCCAGCAGGCTGAACTGGCTGGCGCGCAGGCGAATGGTGGTGTTGACCACTTCGTCACGCGGCCACGGCATCAGATTGAACAGCGTCAGCTTGTCACCGTCGCTCTGTGCCATGTTGTCGACAATTTTGCGCATATAGAAGGTAATCAGGCTGTCAGCCATGTCTTCTGCCAGCCAGAAGCGGCTCATGATTTCACGGTGAACCTTGTCGCTACAGCAGCAGCCGATGCTGTCGTGGGCGTGATTTTTGAGGATCTCTTTCCACATTTTTTCCAGCAGGCCGTGGTGATACTCAAAGCCCAGCGACCAGGCAAGGGTCGCCAGCGGCTCCAGCAGATTGACGATTTTATTTTCAATGCGGGCATGAGCGATTTTGATGTCCATCCGCGTTGAGCCAATGGTGCGGTGCACGCGCATGTATTTGCCGTCGTTAAACTCGCCGCTCAGCGTTGCCAGCGCGGCGCGCTGCTGTTCAATCTTCTCAAACACTTCTTCAAAGCGACTCATCACAAACTCACGCTGCGGATAGATTTCTCGCAGTTTGTCCATCACCGCAAAAATGTTCTGCTGCAGCGGCATCTGATCGTGGCCGTTGGGCAGCAGAATTTCTTTGGTCTGAGAAGCTTTTTCCAGCACGTCAAAATAGCCGTCGAGCCGCTTGTGCAAGCCCGCTTCGTCCTCCGGTAAGTACTTACCAATCGCGTAGCCCAGCGGCAGCACCTGCGCCGCCACTTCGCTGCCGTCCTGGCTTTGCCATAGGAACTCTGTTTTATCCGTACCGTGGCGTTCGGAGCACCCACGCCAGAACATTGCCCGTTTAATACCAAAACCGTTATAGATGTGCGGCAGCTGCCCTGACATACCAAATGAATCCGGCAGATAGCCAATTTTCATCGGTTCGCCAAACGCCAGACAGTCGCGCATCCCGTACATCAGGTTGCGGACGATGGATTCTCCCGCCACAACCGTGGTATCCGTTTGGGTGTACCACGGGCCGATAATCAGTTTCCCGGCCTGCACCAGAGCCTTAACCCGCTCTTTATTTTCTGGCACCACGGCGAAATAGTCTTCGAGGATCGCGGTCTGTCCGTCGAGGACGTAGTATTTGTATTCAGCATCCTGCTCCAGACGGGTCAGGATCTCTTCCATATTATTGACCAGCAAAATGCGCGACTCTTCGGTGGTGAAGTACCACTCACGGTCCCAGTGCATATGCGGGGTGATGTGAACGCGAGATACAGCTTTCATCTTCGTTTCCTGTTCGGTTAAGGCATTACGCTGTCGGGAATGTATTTACCGGCCCTGACGGCCTGGCGACGCCAGAGAATTAAAACGCAGGTGGAGATAGCGGCTCCCACAATCGCCGCGCCAAACCAACCCGCAGCGGCAAGCACACCGCCCAGTCCACCATCGTGCAGCAGGAATAGCGAGAAAATGCCCGCGCCCGGCGTGGAAAGACCGATGTTCATGGTGCCGACAATTGCGCCGGTCACCATCGAGCCCAGCACGAAGGAGCCAATCACCCGCAGCGGATCTTCAATCGCCATCGGGATTGCCCCCTCGGTGATCCCCGCCAGCCCCAGCAGCCAGGTGGATTTGCCGGTTTCAATTTCGAAGATTTTAAACAGGCGTGGCGCAATCACCGTTGAAGCGGTGACGGTAAAAGCAGAGACCATTTTGACTGAGGCAAAAATCGCGTACGGCCCATAGACGCCGTTAGCCATCGCGCCCAGGCAGAAGGCATAGGCCGCTTTGTTCACAGGGCCACCCAGATCGAATGAGCACATAAAACCGAGGATCATCCCCAGCACCAGCGCGTTAGTCCCGGACAGTCCGTTCAGCCACGCTGTCAGACTGTTATTGATCCACGCAACGGGTTCACCGACGACAAACAGCATCAGGCTGCCCGCGCCCAGCGTGCCGAGTACCGGATAGAGGTAATAGGTCAGAAAACCGTTGAAGCGGTTGCTGAGGCGGATGTTATTTTTCACCCAGCGCATCAGGTATCCGGCAATCAGGCCACCTGCCACCGCGCCGAGGAAACCTGAGCCAATCATATTGGCAGCAAGCCCGGCGGCAAAACCCGGAGCCAGCGCGGGCTTATCCGCCAGAGAATAAGCGGTGTAGGCGGCAAGGACAGGCACCATCAAAGTGCCGAGCATGCCGCCGCCCAGCTTGCGGTACATCCACAGCCATGAGTTTTCCTGGTCGAACAAATGTTGTAACCCCAGCATCTGCGCCAGCAGCACGGCCACCGCCAGCACCGTTCCTCCGGCCACAATCAGCGGGACGGCGAAGGAGATACCGCTTAACAGCGCCTGCTTGAGCTCTGTTTTTACGCTTTTTTGCCCCATGCTGTCCGTCTGCATCTCGCGGGTTCCCGTCAGGGGTTTTAGCGCCAGCGCCTGCTCAATCAGTTTTTTTGCGTGACGAATGGGCTCGGCCACTGGCACGGTAATAGAAGGAATGCCGTTAAAACGTTCAGATTCCTTAATCGCCACTTCCGCCGCAAAAATACAGGCCTGCGCCTTATTAAGCTGTTCCGCCGTCAGACGGCCTTCAATGCCGTTAGCGCCCTGCTTTTCGACGATGACGTTGATGCCGAGCTTTTGCCCTGCTTTTTCAAGATATTCCGCAGCCATGTAGGTGTGGGCGATGCCCGCCGGACACGCAGTCACGCAAACAATCGTCGGGGCGCTTTCGATAATTTCTGTGTTGCTGACCCTGCCCGGCCCGTCCAGAGCGGTAAATAACTCTTCAGCCGTCGTGGCGGTGCAGACAGCAGCACGTACTTCATCATCAACCAGTCTGGTGGTCAGAGCGGTCAGCAGCTGCATATGGGTGGATCCGGCTTCTGCGGGCGGGATAGCCAGCAGCACTACCAGATTCACCTCTTCCTCGCCGTCAACGCCTTCCCACAGAATGGGTTTTGGCAGTGTCGCTACGGCGAAAGCGGCTTCCTTTACGGCCTCACTTTTGCCGTGAGGGACGGCGAGGCCTTCCCCCAACGCGGTCGGGCCTTCGCTCTCGCGGGTAAATACATCCCGCAAAAAAGCCTGCTGGTCGGCGATCTTGCCAAGCCGGGCCAGCCGTTCGGCCAGCGCGTGAATGACTTCATCGCGGCTGCTGAATCCGGCCTGCAGACACAGCGCATCCGGGTGGGTCAGGGTTGTCAGGTTCATCACGATCCTCACTGTGAAAGAGAAACAGCCGCCTGGTGGCCGCTACGTTGACGCTATCCTGACAGATTAGATAATACATTTATGTGATCACTTTCTCTTTTACTCATAATTTGTATCTTATTTGTATTATTTACATGATGAAGCTGACAGGCATAATGGCGCTATTGGTATCACTATTGTCCTATCTCAGGAGCAGCAGGCAGGATGACGAAAAAACCCATGTACCGGCAGATTGCCGACGTGCTACGTGAAAAAGTCCAGCGCGGAGAGTTAAAACCGGGAGATGCCCTGCCGACTGAATCCGCCCTTCAGGAGGAGTTTTCGGTCAGCCGCGTGACCGTCCGCCAGGCGTTAAAGCAGCTCACCCAGGAAGCCATCATCGAAAGCATTCAGGGCAGCGGCTCGTATGTAAAAGAAGAACGGGTGAACTATGACATTTACCAGCTCACCAGCTTTTACGAGAAACTGGCCGACCGAAACGTAGAAACTCACAGCGACGTTCAGGTCTTTGAAGCCATCAGCGCCGACGAAACTCTGGCCGATAAACTCCAGCTTGCAGCAGGTGAAAAGGTCTGGCACGTGAAACGGGTGCGCTTTATCAAGCAAAAGCCAGTCACACTGGAAGAAACCTGGATGCCGCTGGCGCTGTTTCCGGATCTGACCTGGGAAGTGATGGAGAATTCGAAGTATCACTTTATCGAGCAGGTTAAAAAGATGGTGATTGACCGCAGCGAACAGGAGATCCTGCCGATCATGCCGTCAGCAGAGATGGTGAGTCTGCTCGGCCTCGACGCCAATCGTCCCATTCTTGAGAAGATCTCACGCGGGTACCTCAGCGACGGTCGGGTGTTTGAATACAGCCGCAATGCCTTCAAGAGCGACGATTACAAATTTACCCTGGTGGCAAAGCGCAGAGGCTGATGTTGGCAAGCAAAGGCCCAGTGCGCCAGCCGCACCGGGTATTTGCCTGCAAAGCGTCTTAAAGGGTAAACGTAAAGCCTATACGGTAGCGAGATTCTGACAGATTATCCTCACCTTCGTAATAGCCCTGCTGATCCAGGTAGTCATACTCAATGTAGGGACTAAACCAGTTGTTCCATTTATAACGCAGGGTAAATGCATTTTCTGTTGCCCAGGTTTTATCATTTTTATATTTATAATCATCACTTGCGTGTTTATAGGCCGTTCCCTGATAACCCACGCTCCATTTATCATTAATTTTATATCCCAGGTATAGGTCAAGACGATTCACACTATCGCGATGTGACTCCCCCTGACTATTGGTTGTTTCATACGTATTGTAGTCGTAGCGATAACGTAATCCACTAGTGAACTGCGGCGTAATTTTATAATTCACCCGGAAATAAGGTCTGATTTGCGTGCCGTTGCTGCTCCAGTGATAAATACCGCCGGGCTGCAGGCTCCACTTATCATTCAGATTCCACTTGTAGTTAGTTTCGATTTCATTGTAGTCCGTTTTGCTGTCGCCAAAGGAGTGTGAACTGTCTGACTTATCGGCCCCGTCCTTTCCTTTGCCGTTGTTTTTGTTATTTTTATTATCCGTTTCAATGCTTGCCCACCAGCCAGACTGCCAGGATTCACTGACTTTGTAGCGTGATTCATAAGAGTGGCTCCCGGCCTTGTAGCCACCTCTGACATCAAACGTCAACGCGTGGCTAACAGCGGGCAATCCGGCAGTCGCCAGCAGTAAAATACGGAAAAGTTTGTTTTGCATGATCCATTCCTGTCCTTGAAATAATAACAAATACCTAACCCTTTTAGAAAAATTCCGCAGGGATTATCCGCCGCCGATAATAGCCACTCAAAAAAACAATTCATCACTATTTTTGCAAAATAAAGATCGCCGTCAAATTTTTAATGAAACATCGTTTTATTTTGATATTTATGAAAAACAAATAACCTTCAACGTATGAAAATATAGAACCAATTCATTTCATGAATAAAAAGAAATACCCGATATAAAAATATCCTAACTGAATAAACCCTCTTTTTTAAAAATGTGACAACTATCATCATCGTTCACGAGATCCTTCACTAACATAAAAATGAAACTTGGTTTTATTTTTTTGAATACAAAATTTCAAACTACAGGATGGATGTGTGAAAATTAAAAAACTGAGATGGTATATCATCTCACTCGTGATGCTGGGTACCATCATCAACTATCTGGCCAGAAGCACCCTCGGCGTCGCGGCGCCCGAGATGATGAAAACCCTCAATCTTTCCAGCGAGCAGTACTCGTGGATTGTCTCCGTGTTTCCGTTCACCTATGCCATTGGCGGCATCGCCTGCGGCTTCGTGATCGATAAATTTGGTCTGCGCTTCAGCTTTTCGGTGCTGGCGGCACTGTGGTCGCTGTGCAATATGCTGACGGCGTTGTTCAGCAGCTGGCTGCCCATCGCCTGTCTGCGCGGCGGGCTGGGCCTGACCGAAGCCGCCTTTAACCCGGCAGGGATGAAGGTCACCGCCGAGTGGTTCCCGGCCAGAGAGCGCGGACTGGCTTGCGGTATTTACAGCCTGGGAACATCGCTTGGGGCAATGCTGGCGCCTCCTCTCGTGGTATGGGCGATCGTCAACTACAACTGGGAAATGTCATTTGTGGTGACCGGCGCACTGGGGATCCTGTGGTCAATTCTGTGGCTGGTTTGCTACCGTCCGCCGGAATCGCATCCTGCGATGATCAAGGCCGAATACGAAATGGTGCAGGAAGATCATATTCAGGAGGTCAAAGAGAAGGCCACTCTCGGCTCGATGATCAGAGACAAAAACCTGTGGGCGATTTCTCTGCCGCGCTTTATGGCCGATCCGGCATGGGGCACCCTGCACTACTGGATGCCGCTGTACCTGGTCACCGTTCGCCACATGAACCTCAGCGAGATCGCGATGTTCGCCTGGCTGCCGTTCCTGACCGCCGATTTAGGCTGTCTGGCTGCGGGCGCTATCTCAAAATTCCTTAACAATCGCGGCGTACATATCATCAACGCCAAGCGCATTACCTTCACCTTCGCGGCGCTGCTGATGCTGTCGATGGCGGCAGTGGGTTACGTCAGCAATGTGTACGTTGCCATCGCGCTGTTCTGTATCGCCGGATTTGCCCACCAGTGCCTTTCTATAACCGTGATTAGCATGTCTTCCGATCTGTTCCCGAAACAGAAGGTTGCCACCGCCACCGGTTTTGCCGCCTTCACCGGCAGCATGGGCAACTTCTTATTCAGCCTGTTCCTCGGCGCGATGGTGGCCGTTGTGGGCTATAACATGTTCTTTGTCGGCCTGGGAATTTTCGATCTGATTGGCGCGGCGTTCCTGTGGATGCTGATCAAACGCCCTGCTGCCCCAACCCTGAATCCGGCTGTTGCTTAAAAAGGAATGACGCAATGAAACACCAATGGCTCGTGATAGCAGCGCTGATAAGCGCTCCGGTTTTCGCACAATCTGCTGACGTCTGCCTGACATACGACTGTCAGCAGATGCAGGAAATGAAAGCTAAAATTCAGCAGGGTGACAGCACTTTGCTCCCGGCCTGGCTTCAGGTGAAGGAGCAGGCTGACAAAGCGCTGGAGCATTCGCCCTATTCCGTCACGGAGAAAAAGCTGTTACCCGCCTCGGGCGATAAGCACGACTACTACAGCTTTGGCCCTTACTGGTGGCCGAACCCGGACAGTAAAACCACCCTGCCCTATATCCGTAAAGACGGCGAAATAAACCCGTCGTCAAAAACGGATGACACCGACAGCAAACGCATGGTGCAGTTTTCCGATGATATCCGCGTGCTGGCGCTGGCGGCGTTTTACAGCGGTGATACCCGCTACGCGGAAAAAGCCAAATCGCAGCTGTCTGCGTGGTTTATCAATCCGGCAACGCGCATGAATCCCAACCTGAATTACGCGCAGGCCATCCCCGGCATTGTGAACGGCAGAGGGATCGGCATTATCGATACGCGCGTGCTGATTGATGTCGCCGATAGCATTGCCCTGCTGCAACAGGCTGGCTTTTTGTCGGGCAAAGAGGTGGAAGGATATAAAAAGTGGTACGCCGACTACACCCATTGGCTGCTGACCAGCGCCAACGGGCAGGAAGAAGCCAACTGGTATAACAATCACGGGGCCTGGTATGACGCGCAGGTCACCGCGTTTTCCCTGTTCACCGGCAACGTTAACCAGGCGCATCAGCAAATCGAAACCTTTAAGTACCGACATCTGGCGGCGCAGGTGAACAGCAAAGGCGAGCTCACCGCCGAGCTTGAGCGCACCCGCTCTTTCCACTACAGCAATTTTGCCCTTGCCGCTTACGCCAGAATGGGGCGCTACGGTGAACAGGCTAACGACGACCTGTGGAATTTCGAACTGGACGGTCGCACGATGAAAAGCGCCTTTGCTTTTGTCAGCCAGCAAACGGGTAAACCCGCCGCAGACTGGCACTATAAAGACATCAAATTCACCCCGCATGAAGCGCTGGGGCCGATGCTGGCGGCAGCCAGAGCCTGGAAAGAAGAGAGTTTCCGCCAGAGCGCTGGCCTTTTAATCAAGGACAACCCGAAGGATATCAATATCCTGACGCCGGGTTCGGTACTGGTGAAATAGCGCATGAAACTCTTTACGCAACAAGAAATTCAGGCGGCAAAATCACGGGTAACGCCGCAGATCCTGCAACGCCTGACTGAGAACAACCGCGATGTACTTGATAACGACACGCTGGTGCCAACCACAGGCTGTGCGACGTGGAACCACTATTTTTTCTGCCCGGAGCACAGCGTGCGGCTGATCTGGGATCGCCACTCGCCCAACAAACATCGCTGCCCTGTCGATGGGGCAGTCTTTACCGGTGAACCCTACTACGGCGCATGGTGGCGCTGGCTCAACGGTCTGAACGCGAAGGCCTGTTATGAACTGGGCGTGCTGTGGCTACTGACGGATGAGCCAAAGTATCTCGATAAAGTGACGGACATCCTGATGCAGTATGCCCGTCACTATCCTGATTATCAGGAGCACGGCGGCATTCCCTACAACGGGCCGGGCAAAGCCAATGCCCAGACGCTGTGTGAAGCCAACTGCCACGCAGATTTTGTGCGCGGTTTTGATATTGTCAGCGCTGCGCTCACCTCAGAGCAATATCAGTATATCGCCGAACGCCTGCTGCGCTGTGGGGCAGACTTTCTGATGCAGCATCGCTCAAAGCAAATCCACAATCACGAAGTGAAAATCAGCTCGACGATTGGCATGATCGGCGCGGTGCTCGACGACGAACGCTATCTGGCGTTTGCCGTTAACAGCGACTATGGATTGCTCTATCAGCTGCGTCACGCCCTGCTGCCCGGTGGTCTGTGGTTCGAGGGATCCCTGCATTATCACTACTACGCGCTTCAGGCGTTTATGGCCTTCGAGAAATTCGCCCGCCACACGTCGTGGAGCCTGCTGGATAAGCCATTTTATCGGGATATGCTGACGCTGCCGCTCACGCTGTTGATGCCGGATATGACGCTACCGAAAGTGAATGACTGCGTAGAGGGCCAGCAGAAACCTGGCCACGCCGACATTTATGAATTCGCGTGGTATTACTACGACCAGGAGGAGTATGGACAACTGCTGGCCTGGCTCTATCGCAGCGCGCCGCGTGACAATATCGACTCACTTTTTTACGGCAGAAAATTGCCGGAAAATGTTCTGACTGTCCCTTCGGGCAACACCCATCGCCCGGACATCGGTTTTACGATCATCAGGAACCAGCCAGGCCGCGCAATTGCCATCAAACACGGTCCTTACGGCGGCGAGCACGATCACTACGACCGGCTTAACCTGATTGTCTTCAATAACGGCAAAGCGCTGTTCCCGGATTTAGGCACCACCGGCTACGGCGCGCCGCTGCACTATGGCTATTACAAAAATTCATTTTCACACAATACGTTATGCGTGAATGGATTGAACCAGCCTCCGGCCAATCCGCGAGTTATCGACTATCAGGAAATGGACAACAAGATTAAGCTGGTGACGGAGGTCGACTGGAAAACGCCCGCGAAGCTGCCGGACAGCAAAATCCGCGTGGAGTGGGATACTGAGTCCTACCGGGATATCGTCTTCCGCCGGACGATTGAAGTCACCGAACACCAGCTCATCGACCGCTGGGAGATAGAAAACCCTCACGCTCAGTGCATTGATGCGGTTTATCACATTGACGCTGAACTGCTGGCGCCCCGCTTCTCCGAGGAAATTGCGCTCTGCTACCCTTACGTGCGCCAGGCAACGACGAAGCCGTTGAAGGGATCTTGCAGGCTTGACTATCAGGCCGATCCGCCGATAAGCGTGAGCTGTTTTTCAGAAAATGAAGCCTCGGTGATCACCGCTCGTGGCCCGAATAACCCGTCCACGTCGATGATTGAGTATTTGTTATTGCGCAGCGACGACAGGCAGATCTCTTTTGTGTTTGTGACGGATTTTTCGGCATAAAAAAGGCCGCTTATTCAGCGGCCAACCATGTCGAAAACGGACATATAAGGCTCCCCGCAAGGGGAGCAGAGAGGATCATTACTTAATGATGGTTTTCAGCGCTTCGCCGATGTCGGCCAGGCTGCGAACGGTGCGAACACCGGCCGCTTCCAGAGCAGCAAACTTCTCGTCTGCTGTGCCTTTACCGCCAGCGATGATGGCGCCAGCGTGGCCCATACGCTTGCCTTTCGGCGCGGTCACACCAGCGATATAACCAACAACTGGCTTGGTCACGTGATCTTTGATGTACGCAGCGGCTTCTTCTTCCGCGCTACCGCCGATCTCACCGATCATCACGATCGCTTCAGTCTGCGGGTCTTCCTGGAACATCTTCAGGATGTCGATGAAGTTAGAGCCCGGGATCGGGTCACCGCCGATGCCCACACAGGTGGACTGGCCGAAACCGTAGTCGGTGGTCTGCTTAACCGCTTCATAAGTCAGGGTACCAGAGCGGGAAACGATGCCCACTTTGCCTGGCTTGTGAATGTGGCCAGGCATGATGCCGATTTTGCTCTGACCTGGGGTGATAACACCCGGGCAGTTCGGGCCAATCATACGCACGCCAGCTTCATCCAGCTTCACCTTCACGGTCAGCATATCCAGAGTCGGGATACCTTCGGTGATGGTGATGATCAGCTTGATGCCTGCATCGATAGCTTCCAGGATGGAGTCTTTGCAGAACGGTGCCGGAACGTAGATAACAGTGGCGGTGGCGCCAGTTGCTTCTACTGCTTCACGCACGGTGTTGAACACCGGCAGGCCCAGATGCGTGGTGCCGCCTTTGCCTGGCGTTACGCCGCCAACCATGTTGGTACCGTAAGCAATCGCCTGCTCGGAGTGGAAAGTCCCCTGGCTACCGGTGAAACCCTGGCAGATAACCTTGGTGTTTTTATCAATTAAAATGGACATTATTTCCCCTCCACTGCGGCAACAACCTGCTGAGCTGCATCCGTCAGACTTTTCGCTGCAATAATATTCAGGCCGCTGTCAGCCAGTTTCTTCGCGCCGAGTTCGGCGTTGTTACCTTCCAGACGAACGACCACCGGTACGTTAACGCCCACTTCTGCGACTGCGCCGATGATACCGTCAGCAATCAGGTCACAGCGCACGATACCGCCGAAGATGTTGACCAGTACGGCTTTTACATTGTCATCGGAGAGGATGATTTTGAACGCTTCGGTCACGCGCTCTTTGGTCGCGCCGCCGCCCACGTCGAGGAAGTTCGCTGGCTCACCGCCGTGCAGTTTAACGATGTCCATGGTGCCCATTGCCAGGCCCGCACCGTTAACCATACAGCCGATGTTGCCGTCCAGCGCTACGTAGTTCAGTTCCCACTGTGCCGCCTGTGCTTCACGTGGATCTTCCTGAGACTGGTCGCGCATTTCACGCAGATCCGGCTGGCGGAACAGGGCGTTGCCGTCAGCACCCAGTTTGCCGTCGAGGCAGATCAGGTCGCCCTGCTTGGTGATCACCAGCGGGTTGATTTCGATCAGCGCCAGATCGCGCTCCAGGAAGATGTTCGCCAGACCCATGAAGATCTTGGTGAACTGCTGAACCAGTTTGCCTTCCAGACCCAGTTTGAACGCCAGCTCACGACCCTGGTAAGGCATTGGGCCTGCCAGTGGATCGATAGCTACTTTGTGGATCAGGTGCGGGGTTTCTTCCGCTACTTTTTCGATTTCCACGCCGCCTTCGGTAGACGCCATGAACACCACGCGACGGGAGCTACGGTCTACTACCGCGCCCAGGTACAGCTCTTTAGCGATATCAGTCGCTGCTTCAACCAGGATCTGGTTAACAGGCTGACCGTTGGCATCTGTCTGATAGGTTACCAGGCGTTTACCCAGCCAGTGCTCAGCGAAGGCGCGGATGTCTTCTTTGCTGTTAACGACTTTTACGCCGCCAGCTTTACCGCGACCGCCAGCGTGAACCTGGCATTTGACGACCCATGGGCCGGCACCAATTTTAGAGGCCGCTTCTTCAGCTTCACGCGGAGTTGAGCAGGCATAGCCTACAGGCGCAGGTAAACCGTAGCGGGCAAACAGCTGTTTGGCCTGGTATTCATGTAAGTTCATGCGTTCTATCCACTTTTCAGGTAATCGTTATCATTTTACCTCCAGGCCGAAACCAGCCTGGAGGACAGGTGATGCAGGGTTTACTACACGTCCAGCAGCAGACGAGTCGGATCTTCCAGCAGCTCTTTGATGGCTACGAGGAAGCCCACGGACTCACGGCCGTCGATCAGACGGTGATCGTAGGACAGAGCCAGATACATCATCGGCAGGATCTCAACTTTGCCGTCAACCGCCATTGGGCGGTCTTTGATGGCGTGCATGCCGAGGATCGCGCTCTGCGGTGGGTTGATGATCGGCGTGGACATCAGGGAACCGAACACACCACCGTTGGTGATGGTGAAGTTACCGCCGGTCAGATCTTCCACGGTCAGTTTGCCGTCACGGCCTTTCAGCGCCAGCTCTTTAATGTTCTTCTCGATGTCGGCCATGCCCAGTGCGTCAACGTCACGCAGAACCGGGGTCACCAGACCGCGCGGCGTGGACACAGCCATGCTGACGTCGAAGTAGTTGTGATAAACCACGTCTTCGCCATCGATGGAAGCGTTCACTTCCGGATAGCGTTTCAGCGCTTCAACCACGGCCTTCACGTAGAAGGACATGAAGCCCAGACGGATACCGTGACGTTTTTCAAACGCGTCACCGTACTGCTTACGCAGATCCATGATTGGCTTCATGTTGACTTCGTTGAACGTGGTCAGCATGGCGGTAGAGTTTTTCGCTTCCAGCAGACGCTCGGCCACGCGTTTACGCAGACGGGTCATTGGAACGCGTTTTTCTGAACGGCCAGCCAGCGGAGCTGGTGCAGCCGCAGCAGGCGCTGCCGCAGGAGCTTTGGCTTCAGCTTTAGCCGGAGCCTTAGCCAGATGTTTTTCAACATCTTCACGGGTCAGACGACCGCCCACACCGGTGCCTTTAATGGCATTCGCGTCGAGGCTGTGCTCAGCCAGCAGGCGACGAATCGCCGGGCTCAGGGCATCGTTGCTCTGCTCTTCCAGAGAAGCCTGCTGGCGCTGGGCCGGGGTAGACTCTTTGGCTTCTGCTTTGGCTTCAGTCGCTTTACCGGAGCTGTTGCCTTCACGCAGGCGACCCAGAATCTGGCGAGAGGTCACGGTAGTGCCTTCATCTTCCAGTACCGCATCCAGAATGCCGTCAGCCGACGCCGGTACTTCCAGTACCACTTTGTCAGTTTCGATTTCGACCAGAACTTCATCGCGGACAACCGCATCGCCTGGCTTCTTGTGCCAGGTAGCAACCGTTGCATCGGCTACAGATTCCGGCAGGTCGGGAACAAGAATATCTACGCTACTCATTTTGTATCCTTTAATTAATCGACGTTCAGCGCGTCATTGACCAGATCTTGTTGCTGCTTCTGGTGAACGGACATATACCCTACCGCCGGAGAGGCGGAGGCCGGGCGACCCGCGTAACGCAGGGCAGACCCAAATGGAATCACTTCACGTAAGTGATGCTGGCTGCAGTACCATGCGCCCTGGTTAAGAGGCTCTTCCTGGCACCAGACAAAATCATGAACGTGAGCATAAGGTTTCAGCGCGTCCTGCATCGCCTGATGCGGGAACGGATAAAGCTGTTCGATACGCACGATGGCGACATCTTTCTGATCGTTTTTGCGACGCTGTTCCAGCAGGTCGTAATACACCTTACCGGAGCACATCACCACGCGTTTCACGGCCTTCGGATCCAGCTCGTCGATCTCGCCGATAGCAGGCTGGAAGGTGCCGTTTGCCAGTTCTTCCAGAGAAGAGACGGCCAGCGGGTGACGCAGCAGAGATTTTGGTGACATAACCACCAGCGGACGACGCATCCCGCGCAGCGCCTGACGACGCAGCATGTGATACACCTGAGCCGGAGTGGACGGCACGCAAACCTGCATGTTTTGTTCTGCACACAGCTGCAGGTAACGCTCCAGACGCGCGGAGGAGTGCTCCGGACCCTGGCCTTCGTAACCGTGCGGCAGCAGCATGGTCAGGCCACACATACGGCCCCATTTCTGCTCGCCGGAGCTGATGAACTGGTCGATAACCACCTGAGCCCCGTTGGCGAAGTCGCCGAACTGCGCTTCCCAGATGGTCAGAATACGTGGCTCTGCGGTGGCATAGCCGTATTCGAACGCCAGTACCGCTTCCTCAGACAGCACGGAGTCCCAGACCTTGAACTGGCCCTGACCGTTGTGCACGTGCTGCAGCGGGGTGTAGGTCGATGCGTTAGTCTGGTTGTGGATCACCGCGTGGCGGTGGAAGAACGTACCACGGCCGGAGTCTTCACCGGACAGACGAACCGGAATGCCTTCATCAACCAGCGTTGCGTAAGCCAGAGTTTCCGCGCCGCCCCAGTCGAACAGCTTCTCACCGGAAGCCATTAGCTGACGGTCGCCATAAATTTTCGCTACGCGGGACTGCATCTCAACGGCTTCTGGCACGGTGCTGATGCGCTTAGCCAGCTCCTGCAGACGCTTCATCTCGACCTTGTTCGGGTAGCTCTCATCCCACTCGTGGTTGAGGTACGGCGACCAGGTAAAGGAGTGCATGTTCATCGGACGCCACTCTTTTACCACGCATTCGCCGGCATCCAGCGCATCGCGGTACAGATTGACCATCTCGGTGGCATCTTCCAGGGTGGCAACTTTGTCGCCTTCCAGCTTGTCGGCGTAAATCTTACGCGGCGTTGGATGCTTTTTGATTTTCTGGTACATCAGCGGCTGGGTTGCGCTTGGCTCGTCGGCTTCGTTGTGGCCGTGACGGCGATAGCACACCAGGTCGATGAACACATCGCGTTTGAAGGTGTTACGGAAGTCCAGCGCCAGGCGGGTCACGAAGGCAACCGCTTCCGGGTCATCCGCATTCACGTGGAAAATCGGCGCCATCACCATCTTACCGATGTCGGTGCAGTATGGTGTGGAACGGGCATCCAGCGGGTTGGAGGTGGTGAAACCAACCTGGTTGTTGATAACGATACGTACGGTACCGCCCACTTCGTAACCGCGCGCTTTGGACATGTTCAGGGTTTCCTGAACTACGCCCTGCCCGGCTACCGCGGCGTCACCGTGAATGGTGATTGGCAGAACTTTGTTGCTGCTTGGCTCTTCCAGACGATCCAGACGGGCACGCACGGAACCGATAACCACCGGGCTCACGATTTCGAGGTGAGACGGGTTAAACGCCAGCGCCAGGTGCACCAGGCCGCCTTCGGTTTCGATGTCAGAAGAGAAGCCCATGTGGTACTTCACGTCACCGGTGCCGAGGTGTTCTTTATGCTTACCGGCGAATTCGTCGAACAGATCCTGCGGTTTTTTACCCAGAACGTTGACCAGCACGTTCAGACGACCACGGTGCGCCATACCCAGCACCACTTCGCGAGTGCCGCTCTTACCCGCATGGCGGATAAGCTCTTTCAGCATTGGCACCAGCGCATCGCCGCCTTCCAGCGAGAAGCGTTTTGCGCCCGGGAATTTCGCCCCAAGGTAACGCTCCAGCCCTTCGGCTGCGGTCAGTTCGCTTAAGAAACGTTTTTTCTCGTCAGCGGTGAAGCTGGCGTGACCGACCACCGATTCAATACGCTGTTGGATCCAGCGTTTTTCTTCAGTGGACGTAATGTGCATGTATTCCGCGCCGATGGAGCCGCAGTAAGTCTGCTTAAGGGCTGTGATCAGCTCGCCCAGCTTCATGGTCTCTTTGCCACCGGCAAATGAGCCTACGTTAAAGCTGTCCTGGAAATCCGCTTCGCTCAGGTCATGGAAGCTCGGTTCGAGATCGCTGACTTTATCCTGCTGCCACAATCCCAGCGGATCGAGGTTGGCATTCTGATGACCGCGGAAACGATAAGCGTTGATCATCTGCAGGACTTTAACCTGCTTCACGTTGGTATCAGGATCGGAAATCGCAGAAGAATAGCGTGAGGCATCCTTCGCCAGGCGGCGGAAGTAATCACGCGTTGTAGAGTGAAA
Organism: Enterobacteriaceae bacterium 89; assembly: GCA_014156375.1. Classification (GTDB taxonomy): domain Bacteria; phylum Pseudomonadota; class Gammaproteobacteria; order Enterobacterales; family Enterobacteriaceae; genus Scandinavium. Next base: position 810,091 of record RQJH01000002.1, read on the forward strand.
TTGATCGGGTTTGACTCCGGTGCCAGGCAGCTGCTGGAACATGGAACGCCAGTTAGCGTCGACAGAGTCAGGATCGGTTAAGAAGTCTTCATAGAGCTGTTCTATCCAGCTCTGGTTGGCACCAGAGAGGTAAGAAGAGTCCAGCCAGGCTTTCATTGCGCCGTTCTGCATCGTGATCCCTTAAGCATTTTTATGCTTACTTTCGCCGTAGAAACTACCACGCACACCACGTGTACGTGCCGGGATTCACTTGCGAGCTCTTGTTTACACTGGCCCGCGAAGGAACCTTTAGAAACTGTCTTTAGCGGTCTTACCGCTCTCCCTTTCTCTCTGTGGAGAAAGTAGATTTGGCAGTTTTTAAAGATTTCCTGCTTTTGTTGCTGGCGGTTCCCGTAGGCCGGATAAGACGTTTTACGTCGCATCCGGCATTTTTTGCCTGATGCGCTTCGCTTATCAGGCCTACGGAAAACCGCCGTTTACTACTTACGCACTACGTTGCAGCAGCATCGACTTAATATGGCCGATGGCGCGCGTCGGGTTAAGCCCTTTCGGACACACACTGACGCAGTTCATGATGCTATGGCAGCGGAATACGCTGAAAGCGTCACTTAACCCTTCAAGGCGGCTGTCGGTTTCGGTATCACGGCTGTCGATCAGGAAGCGGTAAGCCGCTAACAGACCGGCCGGGCCAATGAACTTGTCCGGGTTCCACCAGAAGGATGGGCAAGACGTGGAGCAACATGCACAAAGAATACACTCGTACAGGCCGTCCAGTTTTTCACGCTGCTCAGGCGACTGTAAATGCTCGCGAGCGGGTGGATTTTGCCCATTATTCAACAAGTAAGGCTTAATCTTCTCATATTGGGCATAGAACTGCCCCATGTCCACCACCAAATCACGCACTACCGGTAAACCCGGCAGCGGGCGAATCACAATCTTCTGCCCGGCGCGTTGCAGAGCGGAAATCGGGGTGATACAAGCCAGACCGTTTTTGCCGTTCATGTTGACGCCATCGGAGCCACACACGCCTTCACGGCAGGAGCGACGGAATGAAAGCGTCGGATCTTTTTCTTTCAGCTGGATTAACGCATCCAGCAGCATCATGTCGCGCCCTTCTTCCGCTTCGAGGGTGTAATCCTGCATGCGCGGAGCGTCATCGACATCCGGGTTGTAACGATAAACTGAAAACTCGAGTCTCATTTTCCTGTCTCCGCAATTAGTAAGTACGAATCTTCGGCGGGAACGCCGGACGCAGTTTCGGCTCCATATTGACGCTACGACGCGTCATGGATTCCGACTCTGGCAGATACAGGGAATGGCACAGCCAGTTTTCATCATCACGATCCGGGAAGTCGAAGCGGCTGTGTGCGCCACGGCTTTCGGTACGGAAGTTTGCTGACACCGCAGTGGCGTAAGCGGTTTCCATCAGGTTATCCAGCTCCAGACACTCAACGCGCTGGGTGTTGAACTCGCTGGAAGTGTCGTCCAGACGAGCGTTTTTCAGGCGCTCGCGAATCGCTTTCAGCTGCTCAAGCCCTTTGGCCATCGCGTCGCCTTCGCGGAATACCGAGAAGTTGTGCTGCATACATTCCTGCAGCGCTTTGCGAATTTCCACCGGATCTTCGCCGTTACGGTTACCGTTCCAGCGGTTGAGGCGTTCCAGGGAGGCATCAATTTCAGCTTCGGTTGCGTCAAGCAGATCGCCCTGCTCGGCAATGGATTCCTGCAGGTGCAGACCCACCGCACGACCAAACACCACCAGGTCCAGCAGGGAGTTGCCACCCAGACGGTTGGCACCGTGTACGGATACGCAGGCAATTTCGCCTACTGCGAACAGGCCAGGGATCACCACATCTTCGCCCTGCTCGTTCACGGTCAGCGCCTGGCCGGTCACTTTGGTTGGAATGCCGCCCATCATGTAGTGACAGGTTGGGATAACCGGGATCGGCTCTTTCACCGGATCGACGTGCGCGAAGGTGCGGGACAGTTCGAGGATGCCCGGCAGGCGGGATTCCAGAACGTCTTTACCCAGATGGTCGAGTTTCAGCTTCGCGTGTGGGCCCCATGGACCGTCACAGCCGCGGCCTTCGCGGATTTCGATCATGATGGAACGCGCCACCACGTCACGACCCGCCAGGTCTTTCGCGTTCGGAGCATAACGCTCCATGAAGCGCTCGCCGTGTTTGTTCAGCAGATAACCGCCTTCACCACGGCAGCCTTCTGTTACCAGAACGCCTGCCCCGGCAATACCGGTTGGGTGGAACTGCCACATCTCCATATCCTGCACCGGCACGCCAGCGCGGATAGCCATACCGACACCGTCACCGGTGTTGATGTGGGCGTTGGTGGTGGACTGATAAATACGGCCTGCGCCGCCGGTTGCCAGCACGGTAGCGCGAGCTTTGAAGTAGACCACTTCACCGGTTTCGATGCACAGCGCGGTACAACCCACCACTGCGCCATCGGCATTTTTCACCAGATCCAGCGCATACCACTCGGAGAAGATAGTGGTGTGGTTTTTCAGGTTCTGCTGATACAGAGTGTGCAACAGGGCGTGACCGGTACGGTCAGCCGCCGCTGCGGTACGCGCCGCCTGCTCGCCGCCGAAATCTTTCGACTGGCCGCCAAACGGGCGCTGGTAGATGGTGCCATTTTCCAGACGGGAAAAAGGCAGGCCCATGTGGTCCAGCTCCAGAATCGCTTCCGGGCCGGTCTTACACATATATTCAATCGCGTCCTGGTCACCGATGTAGTCTGACCCTTTTACGGTGTCATACATGTGCCATTCCCAGTTATCTTCATGGCTGTTACCGAGCGCGACGGTGATACCACCCTGCGCGGACACGGTATGGGAACGGGTCGGGAAGACTTTAGAGAGCAGCGCACAGGTCTGGCCGCTCTGGGAGATTTGCAGCGCGGCACGCATGCCCGCGCCACCTGCGCCGATAACAACAGCATCAAATTCTCTGACTGGCAGTTTCATTACACACCCCACACCACAACAAATCCATAAATGACGTAAACCACCAGCGCTACAACGATAGCCAGCTGCAGCGGCAAACGAACAGCCAATGGTTTAACGTAGTCGGTCAACACCTGCCACATGCCGATCCAGGCATGAATCAAGATGGAAAAAAGAGCCAGCAGGGTGAAGACTTTGGTGAAAGCGGAAGAGAAGAAACCTGACCAGACTTCCCAGGTCACGGTACCGTGAATCGCGAAGAATCCAACCATGTAGATAATGTACAGAGTAAGGACGATCGCAGTGGCACGCACGAGGATGAAGTCATGTACGCCGTTGCGTCCTAGTGCTGAGGCGTTGCTTACCATACGAGGACTCCTGCAAGAAGTGAAAGCACGACAGTAATAACAAAAGAAATTTTGGCAGACCGAACACCCACCTCAAACGTCTCTTCCAGATAGCCAAAGTCCATCATCAGATGACGAATACCGACCACCGCGTGATACGCCAGCGCGGTCAGAATGCCCCACATAATGAATTTGACGAAGAAGCCACTCATGATGGCGCTCGCCGTCTGGAAGCCTTCAGGAGAGGAGAGACTGGTGCCCAGTAACCACAACAGGATGCCAACCGCCACAAAAGTGATCACGCCAGAAACGCGGTGGAGGATGGACGCTATCGCCGTTACAGGGAATCGGATCGTCTTGAGATCCAGATTGACAGGTCTTTGTTTTTTCACATTTTTTATCATGAATAACGCCCACATGCTGTTCTTATTGTTTCCTTCCTCCGGTCTGCGTGCGGGTCAGACAGCGTCCTTTTCTATAACTGCGCGTCATGTAAAAACTCCAGATTCAAGAGCTAAAACGGCACATTACAACGCTGGGTGGCTCGGGATTGCAGGGGTTTCCGGAGACCTGGCGGCAGTATAGGACGTTCACAAAATCATTACAATTAACCTACATATAGTTTGTCGGGTTTTATGCGGAACAGTGATCGGGGTCACGATAACAACATTATTTTAAATTTTACTCACCTGATTTGACAAATATTAAACATTATTGTTACAACCATCACCAGAAAAGGCATATAATGCGTAAAAGTTATGGGGTCACTCTTTCTCCTGAGAATAAGTTATGTAACAGTGAGAAAGTATTGACCAATGTATTCAGGAAAGTTAATAGTGATAGACAGGTTTGAATAAACGGACTGCTAAGACCCTGATTTACTGTAGTTTCACGGTGTAATGAACGTATACCCCCAGGCGCCCTTTGCTCTGTACCCTGGTTCCCCTCGTGAGCTGAGCTGTGAGCCAAATAACAAACTGGTAACGTCGAACGACACCCTGAAAGTGAATCCGGCATCCCGCAGTCTTAGGTAATAAGGCGCTAAGGAGACCGTAAATGGCTGATACAAAGGCAAAGCTCACTCTCAACGGTGATGCTGCTATTGAACTGGATGTGCTAAAAGGCACGCTCGGTGAGGACGTTATTGATATTCGTAGTCTTGGTTCAAAAGGCATGTTTACTTTTGACCCAGGTTTTACCTCTACCGCTTCCTGCGAATCCAAAATCACCTTTATCGACGGTGACGAAGGTATCCTGCTGCACCGCGGTTTTCCTATCGACCAGTTAGCCACCCAGTCTAACTACCTCGAAGTCTGCTACATCCTGCTGAATGGCGAAAAACCGACTCAGGCACAGTACGATGAATTCAAAACCATCGTCACACGCCACACCATGATCCACGAGCAGATCACCCGTTTGTTCCACGGCTTCCGCCGTGACTCTCACCCAATGGCGGTGATGTGCGGCGTGACCGGTGCGCTGGCGGCGTTCTACCACGATGCAATGGACGTGAATAACCCGCGTCACCGCGAAATCGCGGCGTTCCGCCTGCTGTCCAAAATGCCTACCATGGCAGCGATGTGCTACAAATATTCCATCGGTCAGCCGTTCGTTTATCCCCGCAACGACCTGTCCTACGCCGGCAACTTCCTCAACATGATGTTCTCTACGCCATGTGAAGAGTACGTTGTTAACCCGGTTCTGGAACGCGCAATGGATCGTATCCTGATCCTGCACGCCGACCACGAGCAGAATGCTTCCACTTCTACCGTTCGTACCGCAGGCTCTTCTGGCGCTAACCCATTCGCCTGTATCGCTGCCGGTATCGCTTCCCTGTGGGGACCAGCGCACGGCGGTGCCAACGAAGCGGCACTGAAGATGCTGGAAGAGATCAGCACCGTTGAGCACATTCCTGAGTTTGTGCGTCGCGCGAAAGACAAGAACGATTCGTTCCGTCTGATGGGCTTCGGCCACCGCGTGTACAAAAACTACGATCCGCGTGCCACCGTGATGCGTGAAACCTGTCATGAAGTGCTGAAAGAGCTGGGCACCAAAGACGACCTGCTGCAGGTCGCGATGGAGCTGGAACACATCGCACTGAACGACCCGTACTTCATCGAGAAGAAACTCTACCCGAACGTGGACTTCTACTCCGGCATCATTCTGAAAGCGATGGGCATTCCGTCTTCCATGTTTACCGTGATCTTCGCGATGGCGCGTACCGTGGGCTGGATTGCACACTGGAACGAAATGCATAGCGAAGGAATGAAGATTGCTCGTCCTCGTCAGCTGTACACCGGCTACGACAAACGCGAGTTTAATTCGGACCTGAAGAAACACTAAGACAATTGCCCGGCGGCGCTACGCTTGCCGGACCTACGAAACCAATGCCATCATTTGATTTTGTAGGTCTGATAAGCGAAGCGCCATCAGGCAATAAAAAAACGCGCCCCGGGGCGCGTTTTCTATTTCTGGCACTGAGGGCACCAATAAAACGGTCGCGATGACGACATCGTGCGTTCAATCACCCCGCCACATCGTTCGCAGGCTTCCCCATCCCGATGAAACACCTTAAAGCGGAATAACGCTCCGTGGTGTTTGTTGTCATCCACCTGCCCTCGCGTGTTATAGGATAAGCGCGGGATCGCCAGCAGTGCATGAGCAAATCTGTCCAGCTGTTCATCCGTCAGTTCACTGGCTTTGTGCGTCGCTGTCAGCTCGCATTCCCACAAAATTTCAACCCGCAGATAATTGCCCAATCCGGCAAGAAACGCCTGGTCCAGCAGCAATCCCGAAAACTGGCGGTTGCGAAACGGTTTCGACAACAGCCTCGCTTTGACCGTCTCCTCCGTCAGATTGACATCAAGAACGTCAGGACCGACGCGCAGTAAAAACGGATGAATGGCAAGCTGTTCGGCGGTGAGCATCTCAATATCCGACGCGCTGTAGAGCAGAATCGCTTTGTTCGACGTTTCCAGTCGGACGCGCAGAACGCGTTTGCTTTCAGGCTCAGCACCTGCGTCCGCCACTCGCCAGACGCCGTAAAGCTGGTTATGGCTGTAAAGCGTCAGCCCGGAGGAAAAATGGGTCAGCAGCGCTTTACCGCGTGTTTCAATGTGGGTGATGGTTTGTCCAATCAGCTCAGCTTCAAAAGCCTTCAGCTGCGGAAAAGCAAACCAGGCCGCGGTCAGGGTTTGACCTTTAACTGCGGCCTCAAGGGTATCCGCCGCGCGGCGGATCTCCGGTCCTTCCGGCATTCCTCAGTCCTTAGTTTTCTTCGCTTAGCCGCCAGGCCAGCTGTTCGAAATAGCGATGTTGTTCTTCCCGAGCTTTCAGCGCCTCTTCCAGCGTGCAGGGAACAAAATGGATCGGCTGTCCGAGCGGAATTTGCGCTAACTGGTACATATCGGCTTCGATAATGCAGGCAATACGCGGGTATCCGCCGGTAGTCTGCGCGTCATTCATCAGCACAATAGGTTGGCCGTTATGCGGCACCTGAACCACGCCCGGCAACAGGCCGTGAGACATCAGCTCACGATCCGTATTACGGACCAGCGGTTGTCCCTGAAGACGATAGCCCATCCGGTTACTCTGCGGGCTGAGCTGCCACGGCGCACGCCAGAAATTCTCCTGCGAGGCGCTGTCAAACTCCTGATATTCCGGCCCACGCAGCGCGCGAATGCGGTTGCTGTAGGGAAGCTGTTTGACGCCTCGTGATTCACTGAACTGACGTGCTGCGGGCAGCAGTTTCAGCGAATCACCATCCTGCAAACGTCGCCCTTCCAGTCCGCCAATGCCGACTTTCAGATCCGTGCTGTAAGAGCCAAGCACTTTCGGCACGTCAATTCCCCCGGCGACCGCCAGATAGCTACGGATGCCGTGCAGCGGACGCTTCAGCTCCAGCGTTTGCCCGGCAGTGACAGGTAACCGCCAGCCAGCCCAGACGGTCTCACCATCCAGCGTGGCTTCACAGGCCGCGCCCGTCAGCGCAAACCAGCCATCGTGGCCAAACTTAACCGTCAGTTGCCCAAGAGTAATTTCCAGCGCAGCGGCATCAGGTTCGTTGCCCACCAGCAGGTTGGCGGTGATGAGAGAGGGTATATCCAGCGCGCCGCAGCGACTCACGCCCGACTGACGCAGCCCGTTACGCCCCGTATCCTGAACAGAGGTGTACAGCCCTGAGCGAATAATCTTCAGCATACGCCCTCCTTTTGCGGCACAAAGCGCACCGTGTCGCCGGCTCTTAACAACACCGGTTCCTCTTTGCGTGCATCAAACAGCGCCAGCGAGGTATGCCCAATGAGCTGCCAGCCGCCGGGAGTGGTAAGGGGATAAATGCCAGTAAGCTCACCGCCAATGCCCACGCTTCCCGCCGGGACCTGAACACGCGGTTCAGCCCGGCGCGGCATCGCCAGCTTCTCTGACAATCCGCCAAGATAAGCAAAACCAGGCTGGAAGCCCAAAAACCAGACCACATAGTTTCCAGAGGCGTGCAGCTCAACCACCTGCTTTGGCGACAATCCGCTGTGTTCAGCAACCAGCGCCAGATCCGGCCCCTGCTTTCCGCCATAGACAACCGGGATAGTTATCTCGCGGGATTCAGGCTCCAGCACTTCGCTTTCTTCCCACCAGCGCTGCAGGCGCTCAATTGCATCGAGGGCCAGCGACTGCGGGTTACGCAGGATCACGGTAATGTTATTCATCCCCGGAATGGCTTCCAGCACTTCCGGGTAATCGGGTAAACGCTGCGCCAGCCGCCAGATGCGTTTCTGGCTCTCAAGCGTAGCAGGAGGCTCAAGCTCCAGAACGACGGCCGTTTCGCCTAACAGGTAACAACGCGCTCTCTGCACTCTTTCCTCACTTATCAGGCCGGATTAGGGATATCCACAAAGGTAACGTCCAGATCGGTCGTTTCATTCAGCCAATCGCTCAGGGCGCGGATCCCGCCGCGCTCGGTGGCATGATGCCCCGCCGCATAAAAATGCAGTCCTTGCTCACGCGCGGAGTGAATAGTTTGTTCGGAAACTTCGCCGGTAATAAACGCATCCACGCCAAAGCGGGCTGCGCTGTCGATAAAGCTCTGACCACCACCAGTGCACCAGGCCACGCGGGAGATTTTCTCTGGCCCGGTGTCGCCGCACCACAGTGGTTTACGCCCCAGGCGGGCTTCAATCCAGGAGGCAAATTCTGCGCCGGAAACCGGCATCGTAAGCTCGCCCCACGGCACCAGCGGCTCAATCTCACCCAGAACGTTAATCCCGAGCAGCCCGGCTAATTGGGCGTTGTTGCCCAGCTGCGGATGCGCGTCCAGCGGCAAATGCCAGCCGAACAGATTGATGTCATTCGCCAGCAGGGTTTTCAGCCGGTTGCGCTTCATCCCGCGGATCACCGGTGACTCACCCTTCCAGAAGTAGCCATGATGCACAATGATGGCATCGGCCTGCTGGCGCACGGCTTCATCCAGCAGCGCCTGGCTTGCCGTCACGCCGGTGACGATTTTGCGGATCTCTTCACGTCCCTCAACCTGCAGCCCATTCGGCGCATAATCGCTGATCGCCGCGCTGTTGAGTTTCTCATTAATCAGTTGTTCCAGTTCACTATTCTTCATCGTCACTCCAGACTGACTTTCGGCACTTGAGGGATACCATAGCCGCCGAATCCCTTCTCGTCGATAGCAGGACAGAACCCACTCTGACGTTAGCGCAAAAATCGCTTAACGCCGGGCAGCATATTCGTATATATTTATGCACCAGGACAGCATATAAATTGAGCTTTCATGCTCAAAATCCATGGATAGCATATAAGAAACGAATAATGCGGAATGATTATCTTCTGCACTTCTGGCAAGACTGAGAGCAACATGAAGACACCATCCTCACAACCACGCGCTATCTATTACGTGGTGGCACTGCAAATCTGGGAATACTTTAGCTTTTACGGGATGCGCGCACTGCTGATCCTGTATCTCACTAACCAACTGAAATACAACGACGATCACGCCTACGCGCTGTTCAGTGCCTACTGTTCACTGGTGTATGTCACGCCGATCCTCGGCGGCTGGCTGGCGGATAAAGTCCTCGGCAACCGCATGGCGGTGATGATTGGCGCCTTTTTAATGGCCGTCGGACATCTGGTGCTGGGCGCCAGCGAAATGTCGTCGCTGTTCCTCTACTTATCACTGGCAATTATTGTTTGCGGCTACGGGCTGTTTAAATCCAACGTCAGCTGCCTGCTCGGCGAGCTGTATGAGCCAACCGATCCGCGTCGTGACGGCGGTTTCTCCCTGCTGTATGCAGCGGGTAATGTGGGCTCCATTATTGCTCCTATCGCCTGCGGCTACGTGCAGGAAGAGTACAGCTGGGCGATGGGCTTTGCGCTCGCGGCCGTTGGCATGCTGGCAGGACTGGTCATTTTCCTCTGCGGTAACCGTCACTTCAGCCACACCGTCGGCGTCAACAAAGCCGTGCTGAAAAGCAAAAAAATGGCCGTTCCGGTCTGGGGCTGGCTGCTGGCCCTGCTGGTGGTTTCTCCGCTGGTGATCGCCGTTCTGTTCTGGAAAGAGTGGTCTCTGTACGCGCTGATTGTGGCGACCATCATTGGTCTCGCGATGCTGGGTAAAATCTACAAAAAGGCAGAAAACCAGAAACAGCGTAAAGAGCTGGGGCTGATTGTGGTGCTGACCTTCTTCAGCCTGCTGTTCTGGGCGTTCGCGCAGCAGGGCGGCAGCTCGATTAGCCTGTATATCGACCGCTTTGTGAACCGCAATATCCTCGGCTACGAAGTGCCAACGGCAATGTTCCAGTCGGTGAATGGTTTCGCGGTGATGCTGTGCGGGATTTTCCTCGCCTGGGTGGTGAAGGAGTCCGTGACCGGCAACCGTGCGGTGCGCATTTGGGGTAAATATGCGCTGGGTCTGGGACTGATGAGCGCCGGGTTCTGTATTCTGACCCTCAGCGCCCGCTGGTCCGCAAGCTTTGGCCACTCTTCAATGCCGCTGATGGTGCTGGGGATGGCGGTGATGGGCTTTGCCGAGCTGTTTATCGATCCGGTGGCGATGGCGCAAATCACCCGCATCGAGATCCCGGGGGTAACCGGGGTGCTGACTGGCATTTACATGCTGCTGTCAGGGGCCATCGCTAACTACGTGGCCGGGGTGATTGCCGATCAGACCTCGCAAAGCTCGTTTGATGCAGCTGGTGCAATCAACTACTCGATTAACGCCTACATAGATGTGTTCAGCCAGATCACCTGGGGCTCACTGGCCTGTGTCGCCGCCGTGCTGGTCATCTGGCTCAGCCACGCACTGAAGGTCCGCTCCCGCCGCCTGGCGTTAGAGTCCTAAGCTTTTCTGGCGGCTTCATAGGCCGCCAGCGTCTCCAGCCGCGCCTGCTTGTGATCAACAATCGGGCGCGGATAATCCAGCGTCCGCCCTTCTTTGTCTGCCCACTGCCATGGCGTATGGATAGCTTTCCCCGATATGGCTTTTAACTCTGGAAGCCACTGGCGGATAAAGTCACCCTCTTTATCGAACTTTTCCCCCTGGGTCGTCGGGTTAAAAATGCGAAAATACGGCGCGGCATCCGTCCCTGTCGACGCGGCCCACTGCCAGCCACCGTTGTTGGCAGCCAGATCGCCGTCGATAAGTTGGGACATAAAGTAGCGTTCACCTTCTCGCCAGTCGATCAGCAGATCCTTCACCAGGAAACTGGCCACGATCATCCGCAGGCGGTTGTGCATCCATCCCGTTTCATTAAGCTGGCGCATCGCCGCATCAACGATCGGATAACCCGTTTTCCCCTGCTGCCACGCCGCCAGTTTTTCAGGATCGCTTTGCCATTGGACTTTATCGGTCCAGGCAATAAACGGTTTAAACCGGCACAGCTTTGGATAAAAAGTCATCAGATGGCGATAAAACTCACGCCAGATCAGTTCATTGAGCCAGACGGCCCCTGCACCTCCCTCCAACGCTTCAGGACATTCGGCTAACAAACGATGCAGGCACTGGCGGGGCGAAAGCAAACCTACGGTAAGACAGGCCGATAAGCGGCTGGTCCCTTCAATTGCAGGGAAATCCCGTTTGGCTTCGTACTCAGCGGCCCGCTGCTGGCAAAAATGCCTGAGCTGCGCGATGGCGCTTTTTTCATCGGCCGGGAATAAAGCGGGATCGAATGGGGTTTGTGGGTAACTGAGTTTAATCGCTTGTTCGACTGGAGAACTGACTTTTTCCCGAACTGAAGGGGCACGAACGCATTCCGGCAATCCCTCTTTCAGGCGCTTCAGATACGCATTCTTAAACGGCGTAAACACTTTATACATCTGGCGATCGCCGGTCATCACGCTACCGGGTGCCAGCATCACGCTATCATCGAAGCCCTGGCAGACCACCCCTTTGAGCGTTTTCTCCATCAGCGCGTCCCGCTGCCGCTCATTGATTTCGTACTGATAGTTGTAAAACAGCTGGCTGACCTGATGCTCGGCACAAACGTTTTTCAGCTCATCGACCGAGGCGGCAAAGTCAGCCACTTCCCGCACCAGCAGCGGGATACCCTTTTCCGCCAGCTTCTGCTGTAACTCATTGAGACTGAACTGGATAAGTGAAGCCTGACGCGGCGACATATGGTGCTGTTTCCATTGCTCAGGCGTAGCGATGAACAGCGCTAAAACGGTTGCCTGAGTATCGCGGCAGGCTGCGGCCAGCGCTAGGTTGTCATGAAGGCGCAAATCAGCGCGAAACCAGACCAGATGGGTGGTCATAATGCTCCAGTGAGTGTTCGTAACGTAAAGGCAAAACTTTACGTCAGAGATCGAAATAGCGCTAGCCAGACAGACAATCTTGATTGAAGTGTAGACGTGAAAAAGGCCGCGCTGGGCGGCCTTGGCGCTACTTGATCAGCACAAAAGCATGCGCTGGAACAGGAGTGTCCTGCCTGTCCGCTGTCAGCATCAGTGTACCGATAACAATGAACACGATACAAAAATAGCGGTTCATTATGCGGTCCTTGCGAGAAACCGCTTCACCGTTTTACCACCGGTGATAAGCCGGTGAATACAAGTTCCTTGGTAGGAACTTTAACGGTTGTGAAATGACCTTTCCCTAAACCGGTGCCCATTTGCGAGACGGCGGAAAGGACCGAAGTCATAATAGTGGCTAACTTCACTTTCAGTAAGAACCAGACATGAAATTAGGAATTCATCAAGGTTCAATCCATTGACCTGCGGAGCAAAGGGGTAGATTATTAAGCCTCCTTGGTAGGAACTTTGTAGTACCGCCCTAAGGACCGCGAATCCTGAAGGTATAAAAAAACCGCCACGTTTAACGTTGGCGGTTTTTTTGTTGGTGTTGAATCTGGATTAGTAGAAATCGCAGGTGGCTTTCTCAGCCTGATCCATCCACACCGGTTTGTCGCTGGTTTTCGACCAGACGCGGTGCAGGTAGCTATAAAAACGACCGCGATCTTTCCAGAACAGCATCACAGGAAGCGCCACCACACCCGCCACAACGGCGAAAGTCCGACGCATCAATACAGTCTGTGCAGAATACTCTTTGTACATAATTACTCTCCCCTTTCATGGCCGGTAACGCTCACCGGTAAATGTTTTCTGACTAAATAGTACCCTTTTGATTGTAATTTTACTACTCATCCGACCACTTTTTTTAGGTCGTTTAGTGCTGATTTAACTATCTCTACGTAATTAAGTTACATAAAAGTTAAATTAATACTAACCATTAGTTAATTCATGGCCTTGTGCATTTTTATATAATTTTTACACCCCCTGCCTCGTTTTTTGCGAAATCTTTGCACTGAAAATCCTACTGTTACCTCACATCATTAAACACCTGGAGGTGGACTGTGAGTGCAGGCGTGCTAACCGGCATCGTGCTGGTTTTCCTGTTATTGGGCTATCTGGTTTATGCCCTGATTAATGCGGAGGCCTTCTGATGGCAGCGCAGGCGTTTTTACTGATTGCCAGTTTTTTGCTGGTACTTTTCATTCTGGCCCGTCCTCTGGGCTCACTGCTGGCGAGACTGATTGCCAATACTCCTCTGCCTGGAACCACAACCGTTGAAAGCGGTCTGTGGCGCGTGCTCGGCATCGGCTCTCAGGAAATGAACTGGCGGCAATATTTACTGGCGATCCTCTGGCTCAATATTGCCGGAGTTGTTCTGCTGTTTCTGATGCTGACGTTCCAGGATCGGCTCCCGCTGAACCCTCAACACTTCCCTGGCCTTTCCTGGGATCTGGCGCTGAACACCGCGGTTAGCTTCGTTAGTAACACCAACTGGCAGGCTTACGGCGGCGAAACCACCATGAGCTATTTCAGCCAGATGGTCGGACTCTCGGTGCAGAACTTCCTGTCTGCCGCTACCGGGATCGCCGTGGTCTTCGCTCTGATCCGCGGCTTCAGCCGCCACAGCACCGAGATGCTCGGGAATGCGTGGAAAGACATGGTGCGCATCACGCTGTGGATCCTGCTGCCCATCTCGCTGCTGATTGCGCTGTTTATGATCCAGCAGGGTACGCTGCAAAACTTCCTGCCTTATCAGCACTTCACATCGCTGGAAGGAGTGAAAGGCTTGCTGCCAATGGGCCCAGTGGCTTCCCAGGAAGCGATCAAAATGCTTGGCACCAACGGCGGTGGTTTCTTCAACGCTAACTCCAGCCATCCGTTTGAAAACCCGACTGCGCTGACTAACTTCGTGCAGATGCTGGCGATTTTCCTGATCCCGGCGGCGCTGTGCTTTGCCTTTGGCGAAGCCGTCAACGATCGTCGTCAGGGCCGCGCCATTCTGTGGGCAATGTCCGTCATCTTCGTGATATGCGTGGCTGTCGTGATTTGGGCTGAGCTCAGAGGCAACCCGCACTTCCTGCAGTTGGGGGCCGACAGCGCCGCCAACATGGAAGGTAAAGAGAGCCGCTTCGGGATCCTGCAAAGCAGCCTGTTTGCGGTAATTACCACCGCGGCCTCCTGCGGTGCAGTGAACGCGATGCACGACTCCTTCACCGCACTCGGTGGGATGGTACCGATGTGGCTGATGCAGATTGGTGAAGTGGTGTTCGGCGGTGTCGGTTCCGGTCTGTACGGCATGCTGCTGTTCGTGCTGCTGGCGGTGTTTATCGCCGGGCTGATGATTGGCCGCACGCCTGAGTATCTGGGCAAAAAAATCGACGTGCGTGAGATGAAGATGACCGCGCTGGCCATTCTGATCACCCCTTCTCTGGTACTGCTCGGCACCGCGCTGGCGATGATGACCGAAGCTGGCCGCGCAGGTATTTTCAACCCTGGTATTCATGGCTTCAGCGAAGTGCTGTACGCCGTATCTTCTGCCGCCAACAACAACGGCAGCGCCTTTGGCGGCCTGAGCGCCAATACCCCATTCTGGAACATGCTGCTGGCTTTCTGCATGTTCGTCGGGCGCTTCGGGGTGATCATTCCGGTGATGGCGATTGCGGGCTCTCTGGTCGGCAAAAAAATCCAGCCAGCCAGCCCCGGCACGCTGCCAACCTTCGGCCCGCTGTTCGTTGGCCTGCTGATTGGTACCGTGATCCTGGTGGGTGCGCTGACCTTTATTCCTGCCCTGGCCTTAGGTCCGGTGGCTGAACACCTCTCTTCATTATAAGTCTGCTGGAGACACGTTTTATGAGTCGTAAGCAACTGGCCCTGTTTGAACCCGCTCTGGTTCGCACGGCGCTAATGGATGCCATAAAAAAACTGAGTCCAGCCGTACAGTGGCACAACCCGGTGATGTTTATCGTCTGGCTTGGCAGCGTGCTCACCACGCTGCTTGCCATAGCCATGGCAACCGGCCATATGTCGGGCAGCGCAGGCTTCACCGGCGCTGTCAGCGTCTGGCTGTGGTTTACCGTGCTGTTCGCCAACTTCGCCGAAGCGCTGGCGGAAGGCCGCAGCAAAGCGCAGGCCAACAGTCTGAAGGGCGTGCAGAAAACAGCGTTCGCCCGCAAGCTGCGCGAGCCTAAATATGGTTCGCCGATGGATCACGTTCCGGCAGACGATCTGCGCAAAGGTGACATCGTGCAGGTGGAAGCGGGCGATATCATTCCGTGTGACGGTGAAGTCATCGAAGGCGGCGCGTCCGTCGACGAAAGCGCGATTACCGGGGAATCTGCGCCGGTGATCCGTGAGTCCGGCGGCGATTTCGCCTCCGTGACCGGCGGTACGCGCATTCTTTCTGACTGGCTGGTGATTCGCTGTAGCGTTAACCCAGGCGAAACCTTCCTCGACCGAATGATCGCCATGGTGGAAGGCGCGCAGCGTCGTAAAACGCCAAACGAAATTGCGCTGACCATTTTGCTGGTGGCTCTGACCATCGTCTTCCTGCTGGCGACCGCCACGCTGTGGCCGTTCTCAGCCTACGGCGGCACAGCCGTCAGCGTGACCGTGCTGGTGGCTCTGTTGGTGTGCCTGATCCCGACTACCATAGGTGGCCTGCTGTCGGCCATTGGCGTGGCAGGTATGAGCCGAATGCTGGGCGCGAACGTGATCGCCACCAGCGGCCGTGCGGTTGAGGCTGCTGGTGACGTAGACGTGCTGCTGCTGGATAAAACCGGCACCATCACCCTCGGTAACCGTCAGGCTTCTGAATTCCTGCCCGCTCCGGGCGTGGATGAGAAAACACTGGCCGATGCCGCGCAGCTGGCTTCTCTGGCAGATGAAACGCCGGAAGGCCGCAGCATCGTCATTCTGGCTAAACAACGCTTTAACCTTCGCACCCGTGACGTGCAGGAACTGCAGGCGACCTTCGTTCCCTTTACCGCACAAACACGCATGAGCGGTATCAACGTCCACGACCGGATGATCCGCAAAGGTTCCGTGGATGCCATTCGCCGCCACGTGGAGGCCAACAACGGTCATTTCCCACCGCAGGTAGATACGCTGGTGGAAAGCGTTGCCCGCACGGGGGGCACGCCGCTGGTAGTGGTGGAAGGGGCCAAAGTGCTCGGGGTGATCGCCCTGAAGGATATCGTGAAAGGCGGTATTAAGGAGCGTTTTGCCCAGTTGCGTAAAATGGGCATTAAAACGGTGATGATCACTGGTGATAACCGCCTGACTGCCGCCGCTATCGCTGCTGAAGCGGGCGTTGATGATTTCCTTGCCGAAGCCACTCCGGAAGCAAAACTGGCGCTGATTCGTCAGTATCAGGCGGAAGGTCGTCTGGTCGCCATGACCGGTGACGGCACCAACGATGCCCCGGCTTTAGCCCAGGCCGACGTGGCGGTGGCGATGAACTCCGGCACGCAGGCGGCGAAAGAAGCCGGTAACATGGTCGACCTCGACTCTAACCCGACCAAGCTGATTGAAGTGGTGCACATCGGTAAACAAATGCTGATGACGCGCGGCTCGCTCACCACCTTCAGTATCGCCAACGACGTGGCGAAATACTTCGCCATCATTCCGGCGGCCTTTGCGGCGACTTATCCGCAGCTGAATGCACTGAACGTAATGCATCTGCACTCCCCTGCTTCGGCCATCCTCAGCGCCGTCATTTTTAACGCGCTGATTATCGTCTTCCTGATCCCGCTGGCGCTGAAAGGCGTGAGCTACAAGCCGCTGTCTGCTGCAGCGATGCTGCGCCGCAACCTGTGGGTTTACGGCCTCGGCGGCCTGTTGGTGCCGTTCGTTGGGATTAAAATTATCGACCTGCTGTTGACCCTGTTTGGTCTGGTTTAAGAGGAAACGCTCATGGCGACTTTACGCCCTGCTCTAGTGATACTGATTTTTTTAACGTTCGTGACGGGGGGCCTTTACCCGCTGGTGACTACCGCACTCGGACAATGGTGGTTCAAAGACCAGGCCAACGGCTCGTTAATTCTGCAGGATAATGAAATACGAGGTTCACGCCTGATTGGTCAGCAGTTTTCCGCCGCAGGATATTTTCAGGGACGCCCTTCCGCCACCGCCAATAGCCCCTATAATCCAGAGGCATCCGGCGGCAGTAATCTGGCGGGCAGTAACCCGGAGCTGGATAAAGAAGTGGCGGCACGAGTGGCGAAACTGCGTGCGGACAATCCGCAGGCTGACGCAAAAGTGCCAGTGGAGCTGGTCACCGCCTCGGCGAGCGGCCTGGACTACAGCCTTACGCCACAGTCCGTGGCCTGGCAGATCCCCCGGGTAGCAGCGGCTCGCCAGCTACCGGTGGCAACCTTAACTAAGCTTGTTGCCGAACATACACAACAGCCGCTGGTCAGCTTTATTGGTCAACCTGTGGTGAATATCGTGGAACTGAATATGGCCCTGGATGCCCTGAAACAACCCTAAGGATGAAGCATGACTGACGAGCCCCTTCGTCCCGACCCTGACCG
This sequence comes from Enterobacteriaceae bacterium 89, assembly GCA_014156375.1. Lineage (GTDB taxonomy): Bacteria > Pseudomonadota > Gammaproteobacteria > Enterobacterales > Enterobacteriaceae > Scandinavium. Next base: position 827,721 of record RQJH01000002.1, read on the forward strand.
CCTGCTGGAGCAAGCCTCCGGCTGGCATCGGGGAAAACTGAAAGTCTTTTTTGGCGCCTGTGCGGGCGTGGGGAAAACCTACGCCATGCTCAGCGAAGCACAGCGCCTGCGGGCGCAGGGGCTCGACATTCTGATCGGCGTGGTGGAAACCCACGGCCGACAGGAAACCGCCGCCCAGCTTAAAGGGCTGGCGACCCAGCCGCGTAAACGCATTCACTACCGCGGGCGTCAGGTTGAAGAATTCGATCTCGATGCCGCCCTCGCCCGCCGCCCGGCGCTGATCCTGATGGATGAACTGGCGCATACTAACGCACCGGGATCCCGTCATCCCAAGCGCTGGCAGGACGTGGAAGAGCTACTGGAAGCGGGAATCGACGTTTTCACCACCGTTAACGTTCAGCATCTGGAAAGCCTGAATGACGTGGTGAGCGGCGTGACCGGCATTAAAGTTCGCGAAACCGTCCCCGATCCTTTTTTTGATTCCGCCGATGAAGTGGTGCTGGTGGATTTGCCTCCGGACGATCTGCGCCAGCGCCTGCATGAAGGCAAAGTCTACATTTCCGGCCAGGCCGAACGCGCCATCGAACATTTTTTCCGTAAAGGCAACCTGATTGCCCTGCGTGAACTGGCGTTACGCCGCACCGCTGACCGCGTCGACGACCAGATGCGCGCCTGGCGTGACCGTCAGGGCGAGGAAAAAGTCTGGCACACCCGCGACGCCATCCTGCTTTGTGTCGGCCACAGCGGCGGCAATGAAAAGCTGGTGCGCACGGCAGCACGTCTCGCGGCCAAATTTGGCAGCGTCTGGCACGCGGTTTATGTTGAAACTCCGGGCCTGCATCGCCTGCCTGAACACCAGCGCCGCAATATTCTGAGCGCTTTAAGACTGGCTCAGGAACTGGGCGCTGAAACTGCAACCCTCTCCGATCCGGCTGAAGATAAAGCCATTCTGCGCTACGCTCGCGAGCATAATCTCGGGAAAATTATTATTGGTCGCCGCAGCCAGCGCCGCTGGTGGAGTCGCGAATCGTTCGCCGACCGCCTGGCGCGACGTGCGCCGGATCTCGACCTGGTGATTGTGGCGCTGGAAGAGAGCCCCGCCAGCCCTTCCGTTCGCAGTGCCGACAGCCGACCGTGGCTAGACCGCTGGCGCGTTCAGCTACACGGCTGCATCGTCGCCGTGATGCTGTGTGCCTTCATCACCCTGTTTGCCAGCCACTTCCTGATGGCGTTTGAAGCCGCTAACCTGGTGATGCTCTATCTGTTAGGCGTGGTGATGGTGGCGCTTTTTTACGGGCGCTGGCCGTCGGTACTTGCCACCGTGGTTAACGTTCTTAGCTTCGACCTGTTCTTTGTCGCCCCGCGCGGCACGCTTGCGGTGTCGGACGTTCAGTATGTGCTGACGTTCGGCGTAATGCTGACCGTCGGGCTGGTGATCGGTAATCTGACCGCTGGCGTTCGCTATCAGGCCAGAGTTGCACGCTATCGCGAACAGCGCACCCGTCATTTGTATGAGATGTCCAAAGCGCTCTCAACCGGGCGCAATCAGCAGGATGTCGCGCGAACCAGCGAACAATTTATTCTCTCAACTTTTCAGGCAGCCAGTCAGGTGCTGCTGCCCAATGACTCAGGAAAACTTACCGCAGTCACTCAGGGTAATGACATTACGCCGTGGGATGAAGCTATCGCCCGCTGGAGCTACGACAAAGGCCAGCCTGCCGGTGCCGGAACGGACACGTTGCCGGGCGTGCCCTATCTCATCCTGCCGCTGAAAACCGGGCAGAAAACGCATGGTGTGGTGATTGTCGAACCCGGAAATCTGCGCCAGCTGATGATCCCGGAACAGCAACGGCTGCTGGAAACCTGCACCCTGCTGGTCGCCAGCGCTCTCGAACGCCTGGCGCTGACCACCAGCGAGGAACAATCCCGTCTCACCAGCGAGAGAGAAAGCCTGCGTAACTCACTGCTGGCCGCGTTATCCCACGATCTGCGCACACCGCTCACGGTGCTGTTCGGGCAGGCGGAGATCCTGACGCTGGACCTGGCCAGCGAAGGTTCAAAACATGCGCCACAGGCGAATGAAATTCGTCAGCACGTGCTGAACACCACCCGCCTGGTGAATAACCTGCTCGATATGGCCCGCATTCAGTCCGGCGGCTTTAATCTGCGCAAAGAGTGGCTGACGCTGGAAGAAGTGGTAGGCAGCGCCATTCGCACCCTGGAGCCGGGCCTCGGCGGGCGGCATATTCAGCTGGAGCTGGGCGAGCCGCTGACGCTGATTCATGTCGATGGCCCGCTGTTTGAACGTGTGCTCATTAACCTGCTGGAAAACGCGGTGAAGTATGCCGGAAGCTCAGCTATGATCGGTATTTCAGCCCGGCACCTTCCTGAAAAGCTGCAGCTGGAAGTCTGGGATTCTGGCCCGGGGATCCCGGCTGGTCAGGAACAGGCGATCTTTGCTAAATTCTCACGTGGCCACAAAGAATCTGCTATCCCGGGCGTCGGGCTGGGGTTAGCCATTTGCGAGGCCATCGTTGAGGTTCACGGCGGTGGACTGTCCGCACACAATCGTCCGCAGGGCGGTGCCAGTTTTATCGTGACGTTGCCGCTGGAAGCGCCACCCAGGCTGGATGAATTCGAAGAGGAACTGTGATTAACGTATTGATCGTGGAAGATGAACAAGCGATTCGTCGGTTTGTCCGCAGTGCGCTGGAAGGCGACGGTCTGCGCGTGTTTGAAGCGGATACGCTCCAGCGTGGTCTGCTGGAAGCCGCCACGCGTAAGCCGGATTTGGTGATCCTCGATCTCGGCCTGCCCGACGGCGACGGCATTGAGTTTATCCGGGATTTCCGTCAGTGGAGCCAGGTCCCGGTTATCGTGCTTTCGGCACGCGTGGAGGAAACCGATAAAATTACCGCGCTGGATGCCGGGGCCGATGATTATCTCAGCAAACCTTTTGGCATTGGTGAACTCCAGGCCCGCCTGCGCGTGGCGCTGCGTCGTCACGGCAGCGCGGAGCAAAGCCAGCCGGTAGTTTCGTTTTCAGATATCCAGGTTGATATTGCCAATCGCCGCATTTTACGCGGTACAGAAGAGATCCACCTTACTCCCATTGAGTTTCGTCTGCTGGCGGTGCTGCTGAATAACCACGGCAAGGTTTTAACCCAACGCCAGCTACTCAGCCAGGTATGGGGACCCAATGCGGTTGAACATAGCCACTATTTGCGTATTTATATGGGACACCTGCGGCAGAAGCTGGAAGTCGATCCCGCGCGCCCTCAGCATTTATTAACAGAAACGGGCATCGGTTATAGGTTCGTTTCATAACTGTTTATCTTAATGCCCATTTCCGCATCTATATTTAAAGTCAGAGATTCTGACTTTATTTTTTCATCTTGCTTATTATTAAGCTGACCTCCGCTGCGCTGTACGCCCTTTTCCCTACAACAAAAAATAATATCTGACCGGCTATATTAACAATCGACATCCGTACAAAAAGTTGACTGCAATTGCTAATAATGAACGATGGCAGACGCCAAAAGACGCCATACACTTAATATAAATATGCCGTCCGGTGTATTTTAAATAGGGGTCTTTACTATGAGCTCTCTAAACATGAGTCACCTTAGCACTATTGCGATGGCGGTCATGCTCGCCAGTTCGCTTTCTGCTTGTAGTGATAATTCCAGCAAATTACCCAACACGGTGAAATGCGCCCCGCAATATGACTGTACTGGGCAAAGCCCCAATATAAACGGCACCAGCACTTCTGCCCTTTCCGGTAATTCCACAGGCAGCACGACAAGCTCTGGCGGCCTCGGAACTTCCGGTAGCAGTACCGCAAGTTCTGGCAATACCGCCGCTGGTAGCAGTGGCTCCACTGGTGGCGCTACCGCCAGTAACGGCGGTTCGTCAGGAGGAACTTCAGGCTCCGGTGGCAGTTCCACAGGCAGCGGTGGATCTTCTGGTGGAACATCGGGCTCTGGCGGCACCTCCTCTGGCAGCGGAGGCTCGTCTGGTGGGACATCAGGCTCTGGCGGCAGCTCCTCTGGTGGAACATCAGGCTCTGGTGGCGTCTCCGCTGGTGTCGGGGGCTCAGTCGGTGCCTCGACGGGCTCCGGTGGTGTTTCTGCTGGCGCAGGCGTAGGTGCCGGTGCTTCTACTGGTTCCAGCGGGACTTCCGCTGGCGCAGGTGCCGGAGTGGGTGCTTCAACGGGCTCCAGCGGGACCTCTGCTGGTGCTGGTGTAGGTGCCGGTGCTTCTACAGGTTCCAGCGGAACTTCCGCTGGCGCGGGTGCTGGCGTCGGCGCCTCGACGGGATCCAGTGGAACTTCCGTCGGCGCAGGTGTTGGCCTTGGTGCCTCAACGGGGTCCAGCGGAACTTCCGTCGGCCTGGGTGCCGGAGTCTCCCTGGGTGGCACATCTGTTGGCGCAGGTGTTGGTGCGGGTCTTGGGGGGAAAGGCAAATCTCGCTAATGTTATTTTCTGACCAGTCAGGCACGACGTTAATCGCTCCCGTCAGTTTTGATGGGAGCGATATCGGCATTGCCCCATATTAATAGGTCACATTAATCGTCACCGTATCAGTATAAGTATCTGGTATATGGTTGGTGCTGGGGACGGTGCCATAAACGGTATAAGCCACCGTTGAACCCGTACCGGTTCCCGCCACCGTATTTTGCGCCGTATTCCCCCATGCCGTACCGGATGGTCCTGTCGTTGAGCTTAGCTGATACGGGACGGTATCCGTATTGCTTCCGGTTCCCTTCATCACCCCGCTGCCAGCCGTGTTGCTATTGGAAGGAATCAGCCCGATGCTGTAAGGCGTATTATTGGAACAGGCCACGCCAAGAGTATTGAACGAGGTGACGTTGGTCAGACTGGCATTCACGCTGCCGAAGCTGACGTTATTGGCATAGCTGACGTTGCATTGCTTGACCACCGTCGCCGTGACGTTGAACGGGAAAGTGGCAGCGACAGTGGAGCCACAGGAGGTGGGAGGAGCCAGTGCCCCAATGTTTATGGTGACGAAGGCAGTGGCGGCAGTATAGCTATCCTGAAAAGGGCCTGGCACCGGCGCACTTTGTGGCGTGGGAACCTGAGCATAGACGGTTAAACTTCCCGTCACCGGAGTCAGGCTGAGTAGCGTAAGTGATAGCGTTGGAAAGGTCGTTCCGCTCTGGTACTGACTTCCCCACACATTGGTATGGTTAGCATCCTGATACAGCTGGTAGTTCAGGGTGCTGGGCGGTGGCCCGGCAGAGGACATGGTCCGGGGGGAAATCGAGCCGCTTACCGTCGAGTTACCGATGTTAAAGCACACGTAGATCCCCGCCAGCACGTCGCCCAGCTCTTTGGCACAGGAATAGTTAAAGGTCATTTGGGTTGTCGGCCCGGTCGTCGCGAGTGGGTTCACGGAGGCAAAATTGACCGTCGAGACGTTGCTGACCGAACAGGTCACCGCATGGCTGATACCCGGTGATAGCAGCAGCGCTGCCAGTAATAACCAAAGCTTTACTCTCATCCGTCTGCTCCTGTCCTGAAAATGGCCGCCCTACTTACACACCAGCGGGCCAATACGCGCAATATCTTTTGTTTTTTCCGGGAAATCGAACTGTACGCTACAGGCGCCTGTTGCCGTGGAAACCTGCAGCTGATTATGGACTTCGAGAGCATCAAAATAGGTCATCCCATCGAAGCCCACTTCCGAGGATTGCCGCGTGCCACCGCTTAAAGTAGCGGTGCTACCCTGCGGGATCACCCGACCGCGTTCATCCACCAGAATCACCATCGCCGCGCGGACTGGAGTGATACCAAAGCTTACCAGCGCGCCAGAGCGGTCCGCCGGAGTGGCGTTGGCGGTGACGCTGCTGATACGCATATTGGCAGGCAGATTCATCGGGTTGATGCTTATCTCGTTCTTTTGATAGCTGTTGAGCTGAGTCACCAGCAGCAGCCCCTGAGAATCACTCACCCCCACCTGATTGTTCTGTAACATCACAGGCACGCCCGGAATACCGTCCGTTGAAACGACGGCAAAGCCGTTGTTTATCTGACGTGCGGCAAACAATCCACCGCCCATCATCACCACCGATCCCGTTGCTCCTGCGTAACCGTATTGGTTATCCGGTACGCTGTTGAAACCGGTGTAAACCTTGCCGTAGCTCCCCAGATAGCCCACTTCTCCCTGACCACTCTGATCGGATCGCTGTTGGCTGGCGGCGATGTTCCAGCCTAAACCGCCCTCGGAAGGCGGCGTGCGACTGGCATTGACCTGATAGCCCATTTCATCATTGGTGCGCTGAATGGTGCTACTGGCGCTGATGTTGCCGCTGGTCGTCACCGTCAGCATCAGATACACGCTGCTGTCCCGGCTGTCGTCAACGTTCTGGTTGAAGCTGGCATTGATAAAGACGTTGTCGGTGAGGGCTTTGAACCAGCTGGCGTTGGCATAGCGCACCGAAGATTGCTGTGGATAGCGAAACTGCAGATAGCTAAGGCTGAAATTACCCGCCGTTCCCAGGTTATAACCCACCACGGTGCTGCTGCTGAGCGCGGGTGGCGGCTGGCCGTAGTGCGTGGCGACGTCGTGATAATCTCCGGAAGTGCCGACAGTGTTGGTACTGAAGCTGAATCGTTCTCCGCTCCAGCGATAGCCAAGGCCGTACTGAAAACCGTTTTCTCCCGCATCGGTACTCATCGCCAGCGAGGTAGAAACGGTGCCGATCAGACCGTCGGGGATCCAGTCACTGCCGACTCCGCCGTTCATCAGACTGTCGCTGGCTTCAGCATGAGCGCTGGTGGTGAGTGAATTGCTGATACCGCGCCGCCAGGTCGCGCTCAGCGCCGGGGAGCTCGCGTAATCAAATGACGAATAACCATAGTTTTCCCTGACCACGCCGAGTTCTGCTGACCAGGAAGTTAGCCCCTCGCGCAGCAGCTGCTGATCGTTGTAGAACGAAAAACTCTGCACCGAGGTTCTGCCAAGAGCATCGGTCATCGTCACCTGGGCATTCCCCGCCCCGTTAATGTTCGGCATGGTGTTGATCTGGAAGCTACCCGCCGGCACTTCACCGTTGTACGACTTCACCCCGTTAACGTAGAGCTCAACGCTTGAAGGCAACGTCGCAGAGCCGAGGAACGCCGGAAGAGGCGTGGTTGGCATGTACGGCTTGAGGCTGAAATCGGTGCCTACCTGGATCCCCGCGATGCGAGTCGGACGCGACCACGAGAGCGAGCTGGTCAGGGTATCACCCAACGTGAGCGCCAGCATTTTATCGGGAAACGACGAGCGCCAGCTGGTATCAAGGTGGCTGAACTGATTGTCGGCATCTTTCTCCGTTGAATACTGACTTAGCTGAGTCGAACTCAGCACCCCCGCGGAGTTAAAAGCCCGCAGTTCGCTGAAGGTATTCACACTGCTGTATTTGCCCTGCTGGGTATAGAGATCGTAATTGAGCAGCGCCCCGCGCGAAGTATTGACCTCCGGGTTAGCCTCGTTCAACTCGTTGATTTGCGTGGTTGCAACATCGAGGGTTTCCAGCGGTGCAGACAGCGCCAGCGTTTGCTGCTGAGCGTCATAATCCACCTTCAGCTGAGGCAGATCGTTGAGGCAGACTGGCTTCGTCGTCTCTTCCGGCACGCGTAATCCCAGCTGGCGCAGGGTTTTTGCGCTGCCGTAGAGCTTGCCATCGGCGTAGCCCAGGTGAACCAGCCCCACTGGATTTCCATTCAGAGTAACGTCAAGGTACAAATCGCTACCAACAAGCGGCGTGGTATCACTTATGGCCACATTTTGTGGCGTGTTATTGCTGATACCCTGCGCCGCTGCCATTCCCGATATGAAGACTCCATTGAGCAAAATAATTTTCACCAGACATGATGGCCATTCAGAGGTTCTGTTCTGTTTTTTGACCATTAATCATTACTTCAACTTTCCCACCGCGCTGGACATCACCGGCAGCCGCCGGAATGATCCATCGCATCGTTGAACCCGGGAGAACATACCCCAGCAGTCCTGGCGAAATGACCTTACGCGCACCGCTGCCGTTCACAAAAGTCGCTTCGGCGAGCTGCGCGTGAGTGGTTCCCTGATTGTTGACTTCGATAAATGCCCTGTCGTCAGCCTGCACCAGCCGCCATTGCAGCCTCGGTTCAGCTCCTATCAAACCCGCTGGCTGAACAAAGACCGGCACGGAGTAGCGCATCACAAACTGGATCTGATTCCTGGCGGGTTTCGCCGGGGGAAGTTCGTCGACGGACAGACGCCAGGCATCTTCCGTATTGCTAGCGGTTGGACCGGTACGGATCACGCGCACCAGCTGCTTCTGGCCGGGAGCCAGTGACAGCATCGGCGGGCTGATAACCAGCCCCTGAGCGTCGGCGAGCTTGTCGCTGTAGCCGCTTTGCGTCCAGCGCCAAACCCGCACCTGCGCATTCAGCGGGGTGCCGCCTTCGTTGCTAAGCCAGATCCCATCGGCGTTTTGCGTCGCCTGCAAAGTTAACGTCACCGGGGATATCTGCAAGCCGCCAGCCAGCGCGGGGCTAACGGCGCAGGCAGTGGCAGACAGACACGCCAGGGCGTATTGCCGAATAACACGCAATGTTGATTTCATCCCTACCCCTGACGTCAGTAGTTAACGTTCACTGTCACCGTATCGGCATAGCTATCTGGGGTGAAGCTGGCGCTGGCCGCCGTGGCGTACACGGTCAGAGTCTGAGCCGCTCCGGTTCCGACCCCTCCTACCCCGTTCCCGACGACAAGGGCAGTTGCGGTGTTCCCCCAGACAGGGCCGGTGGCGCTGGTCTGGTTCAGCTGATAGGGGACTTTATCGGTATTGGTGACGGGGTTAGTCGAGGAGGCCATGGTACCGGCCCCGAGGGTATTACTGTTTGAAGGCGAAAGGCCGATAAAATAGGGCGTGGTTTTAGAGCAGGTGACCGAAATGGTGTTATTGCCGGTGGTATTGGTCGCCGTGGAGTTGACCGAGCCCAGGTTGATATTGGAACCCGAGCCAGCGGTAACCGTGCAGGCTTTCAGGATGGTGATCAAAACCTGGAATGTTCCATTTGCTACCGCCGCATTAGCCGTGGGAATAAAAGCCAGGGCCATGCTGGATAAAATTAAGCGTGAGTAAATATTAGCTCTCATATCCTTAAGCCTCGCTAAAATATAAATTTAAGGACCCGTACAGTTAACATCGCAACAACTTTGACACTGTAATTTAACATTAGAATAGATAGTTCTTTTTGCCAGCATTTTACTTAAGGTAAAAATGTAATAATTTGAATTGACAGAGAAACGACAGCTGCTAATGCCCGCCACAGAATATATCGAATATTATCCGCTGAGTGCTTTAGCCCAAATAGCCTGATAATTTCGGTTATTAAATGGCAAATCATTAGCTGAAGGGTTTCACCTGGCAAAATGAAAGGCTGGCAAATAGCTCAGGGCGATTAATGGCGAGAATAATAAATCAGGAATGAATCTTTCGGTGGCAGGATAAAAACGCAACGAGGCACCACATGGGTGCCTCGCTGATATCAAAACGAGTGGTTAAGCGTTTTTCAGCACTTCGCTGACAATCTCCACCGCTTCTTTCTCGAAAAGCTTACGATGCTCAGCACCGAGGAAGCTTTCACAGTAGATTTTGTACGCGTCTTCTGTACCGGAAGGACGTGCCGCAAACCAGCCGTTTTTGGTCATCACTTTCAGACCGCCGATGGAAGCCCCGTTGCCCGGCGCTGCCGTCAGACGTGCGGTGATCGGATCACCTGCCAGAGTATCTGCGCTAACCATCTCCGGAGAGAGTTTAGACAGCGCAGCTTTCTGTGCAGAAGTGGCCGGAGCCTGCAGACGGTTATAGCTTGGCGCACCAAAGCGCGCAGCCAGCTCGTCATAGTGCTGCTGCGGGTTTTTCCCGGTCACAGCGGTGATTTCCGCTGCCAGCAGGCACATGATGATGCCGTCTTTATCGGTGGACCATGGCGTGCCGTCGAAGCGCAGGAAGGAAGCCCCCGCGCTCTCTTCGCCGCCAAAGCCGAAGCTACCGTCGAACAGGCCGTCTACGAACCATTTGAAGCCCACCGGCACTTCCACCAGCTTACGGCCCAAATCTTCCACCACACGGTCGATCATCGCTGAAGATACCAGCGTTTTGCCTACGGCAACGTCTTTGCCCCACTGTGGACGGTGCTGGAACAGATAGTTGATCGCTACCGCCAGATAGTGGTTAGGATTCATCAGACCAGCCGGAGTAACGATGCCGTGCCGGTCGTAATCCGGGTCGTTGGCAAACGCCAGATCGAATTTATCGCGCAGCGCCAGCAGGCCCGCCATTGCGCACTCAGAGGAGCAGTCCATGCGGATCGCGCCGTCTTTGTCGAGATGCATAAAGCGGAAAGTCTGATCGACATGATCGTTGACGATAGTCAGATCGAGTTTGTAGAACTCCGCGATGCGTTTCCAGTATTCAATACCGGAACCACCGAGCGGATCGACACCCAGCTTCAGGCCCGCTTTCTGAATCGCTTTGATATCAACGATATCTGCCAGCCCTTCGATAAACGGCTGGACCAGATCCTGCTCGCTGATATGGCCAGACGCGTACGCAGCATCCAGAGACTGGCGCTTAACGCCTTTAAGGCCATCGGCCAGCAGCGCGTTAGCGCGGTCTTCCACTACTTTGGTGACGTTGGTATCAGCCGGGCCACCATTTGGTGGGTTGTACTTGATACCGCCGTCATCCGGCGGGTTGTGGGACGGAGTGATCACAATGCCGTCAGCCTGTGGACCGCCTTTTTTGTTGTGCACCAGAATGGCGTTAGAAATGGCAGGCGTTGGCGTATAGCCATTATTTTCCTGCACAATCACATCGACGCCGTTGGCGGTGAGCACTTCAAGCACGGAGATGATCGCCGGTTCAGACAGTGCGTGAGTATCCTTACCCACGTAGCATGGACCGGTGATGCCGTTCTTCGCACGCTCTTCAGCAATCGCCTGGGCGATAGCCAGAATGTGTGGTTCATTAAAGCTGTGGCGCGCCGCGCTGCCGCGGTGACCGGAGGTACCAAACTTCACCGCGTGTTCCGCGTTGCCCGCTTCCGGTTTCAGCACGTAGTACTGAGACGTCAGCTGAGCGACGTTGATCAAATCACTCTGTTGCGCAGGCTGGCCTGCACGATTAGGAGATGCCATTGCGTGGTCCTTCTTTTGCAAGGGTTAGATTGTGCCGCAAACCTTTTCAATCAATTCCGCCGGGAACTGCATTGACTGCATGATGTGCTCCACCATGCTGCATTTACGACCGGTATTGGTATTGGTGATCACCCAGTACGGGGTTTCAGGAACCTGCTTAGGCTTAGTCTGATTGCCGTTTTTCAGCAGCGTCGCTTCGTCCGCCGCGAAATAGACGCGGGTACGGCCGTGGAGCGATTCAGTCGCCTCAGCAAATGCCTTGTTGTCCAGGCTATAAAGTGTAGTCAGTACCAGCATGAAGCGATTTACCGCTTTCTTCTGCTCGGCATACTCATCAGAAAGGAGCAGCTCGCGCATGGCACGAACGTTATCTTTTGGCGAAGCCGCTTTTTTAACTGGCACAGCAGCGGGTGCCGCTACCGGGGTTTCTTTGACGACGCTGGCCGTAGCCTGAGAAACGGCAGAAAACTTCAGCATGCGCCGTAAAATATCGGATGCGCTCTCGCCAATGTGCTTAGTGTGGCTGGCAATAAAGCCATAGAGTTCGTCATCAACTTCGATTGTTTTCATCTTAATCCAGTGCGATATCTTTCTGAATACAAGTTGCTGGGAGTATAAAGTCAAAACCCAACAGCGGATAGCGTGTCGGCAAAAACTCAGACGAGCCTGAGAGTTGCAGCCGGGCGGCAGAATGGTCAACATAATACCCTAACCCGACGAAGCGAAAAAAAGAACTTTGCCATGAATTTACATACCCGAGCGCAAACTGCACAAAACCTGCACAATAATTCTCCCATCGTCCTGGTTCACGGCCTTTTTGGCAGTCTGGACAATTTAGGTATCCTCGCCCGTGACCTGGTGCAGGATCACGATATCCTGCAGGTGGATATGCGTAACCACGGTCTTTCTGAGCGGGATCCTGAAATGAGCTATCCGGCGATGGCTCAGGATCTGCTGGATACGTTAAATGCCCACGGCATCGATAAAGCCACGCTGATTGGCCATTCGATGGGCGGCAAAGCGGTGATGGCCTTTACCGCGCTGGCTCCGGAGCGAGTCGACAAACTGGTCGCCATTGATATCGCACCAGTGGATTATCACGTCCGTCGCCACGATGAGATTTTCGCCGCAATCAATGCCGTTACCGAAGCGGCCTGCCCTTCCCGTCAGAAAGCGGCAGAAGTCATGCGCAGCTACTTAAATGAAGAAGGCGTGATCCAGTTCCTGCTGAAATCCTTTGTTGACGGAGAATGGCGTTTTAACGTGCCGGTGCTCTGGGATCAGTATCCACACATTGTCGGCTGGGAAACCATTCCGGCCTGGGATCGCCCTGCTCTGTTTATTCCCGGCGGCAACTCCCCTTACGTTACGCCGGAATACCGCGACGACCTTCTGGCGCAATTCCCACAGGCCCGCGCACATATCATTGCCGGTGCCGGACACTGGGTTCATGCCGAAAAACCCGACGCCGTGCTGCGCGCGATTCGCCGTTATCTCGCGGAATGATTAAAATCCGAGCAAGCAAGCGTCTTTGTGCCTCCCGGCGTTGGCGTGCGGGATGCACTGATGTATGATTGCGCGCTATCTGCGCCGGGCCTGTCGTCCGGCGGCTTGTTTCCCCGAAGTCACTCTGAATCATGGCAAAAGAACAAACGGACCGAACGACATTAGATTTGTTCGCAAATGAGCGTCGCCCGGGAAGACCGAAAACCAATCCGCTCTCACGCGATGAACAGTTACGCATCAACAAGCGTAACCAGCTAAAACGTGACAAAAGCAAAGGCCTCAAACGCGTTGAACTCAAGCTCAACAACGATGCTGTGGACGCGCTCAATGAACTGGCAGATGCCAGAAACATGAGCCGTAGCGAACTCATCGAAGAGATGCTGATGCAGCAGCTGGCTGCCTTACACGGCCAGGGATCTGTCTGAAAATCCGACAAAACGTCACTTTCATGTAGCAGAGAGTGCAGTCTGGCGCGATTGCTGTTTCCGCGCACTTCACCTCCTGCTATCATTGCCTTTATCTGTGGGCTCTGTACCACCACCATTTCATTACGTTTCAAGAGGTTATTTTACTCATGGCAATCACAGGCATTTTCTTCGGCAGCGACACTGGTAACACTGAAAACATCGCAAAGATGATTCAGAAGCAGCTTGGTAAAGATGTTGCTGAGGTGCATGACATTGCTAAAAGCAGTAAAGAAGACCTCGAAGGTTTCGATATCCTGCTGCTGGGCATCCCGACCTGGTATTACGGTGAAGCACAGTGTGACTGGGACGACTTCTTCCCAACCCTGGAAGAGGTAGACTTCAACGGCAAGCTGGTGGCCCTGTTTGGCTGCGGCGACCAGGAAGATTACGCTGAATATTTCTGCGATGCGCTGGGTACCATCCGCGACATTATCGAACCGCGCGGCGCCACCATCGTCGGCCACTGGCCAACCGCTGGCTACCATTTCGAAGCGTCTAAAGGCCTGGCGGATGACGATCACTTCGTCGGTCTGGCTATCGATGAAGACCGTCAGCCTGAGCTGACCGCAGAACGTGTTGAGAAGTGGGTGAAGCAGATCTCCGAAGAGCTGCACCTCGAAGAGATCAAAAACGCCTGATCTGACGACGGCGCAGCGTTCGCGTTGCGCCGTATTAGCGATAAGTTGTGTGACATTAATAGATAAAAGCAATCAAATTAATCGCTACAAATTTTTAACTTTTCCCCACATGTCTGTACAATGTGTGCTGTTTTGACGGGGACAGATGTTTCGCTTTGCAGATGATGCCTCGTTTTGAAAAGCATACTTTGCTCAGGGTTTACGGTTTTCATTTAGCCTACGCAGTTCTATAATGAGACGCATTCTCCTGAATTCATTCTTAGTAATACTTCCGCGTACGGAAGTGTACCGTATAGCAACAGGACTGATTCCGCATGACTGACAACAATACCGCATTAAAGAAGGCAGGCCTGAAAGTCACGCTTCCGCGTTTGAAGATTCTGGAAGTGCTGCAGGAGCCGGACAACCACCATGTCAGCGCGGAAGATCTGTATAAACGCCTCATCGATATGGGCGAAGAGATTGGCCTGGCCACGGTTTACCGCGTGCTTAACCAGTTTGACGACGCCGGTATCGTCACCCGCCACAATTTTGAAGGCGGCAAATCTGTTTTCGAGCTGACCCAGCAGCATCACCACGATCACCTGATCTGCCTCGACTGCGGCAAAGTTATCGAATTCAGCGACGACTCCATCGAAGCGCGCCAGCGTGAAATCGCGACCCGTCACGGCATTCGCCTGACCAACCACAGCCTTTACCTGTACGGCCACTGCGCTGAAGGTGATTGCCGTGAAGATGAACACGCGCACGACGCTGCCGGGAAATAATTTTTCCCGCAGACGAAAAAGCCAACCTGACGGTTGGCTTTTTTATTGGCGATAACAGGGCGATTTAACAGAGTTTACTGCGCGTTGTTGCTACGAATTTCCTGCCAGATTTTGTCACACTGCTTAGTTACAGCCTGATCGTTACCAGTGCGGGTAGCCTGAATGCACTTCTGATAATCCAGAGTGCGCACGGTTTCCTGATTGGCAAACTGCTCGTGCTGCTTTTCCTGTTTCAGAACATTCAGTACCGTCTGACAGGCTGAGATTTTATCCGGGTTACCTTCCGCCGTGTTGATACAGGCGCTGTAAGCATCTTTCAGTTTGCTGTCTTCTTTCGGCGCAGGCGGTTGTGCACAGGCCACCAGTCCGGATGCCATCACAGCGATGAGAATCAGTTTTTTCATGAGTCGACCTCGATGTTACGCGGCAGACCAGCAGCCTGCCGCGAAGGGGATCAGAAGATGGTGAACGGTGCGATAACGATGAACTTCACGTCGCGCTCATCCTGGAAGATGTTGCCGTAACCGCCGGCATAACTTGGGATGTCGGAGTGGTTGTCGTACTCGGTGAAGTGCAGTTTGAACAGCGTCCCTTTCGCACGACCTTCCTGAACGGTGTACATCGCATCGAGGCTGTACGCAGACTCTTTCAGACGATTATCCGCTTTGTAGTACTGGTCCGGCGTAGACATCTGACCTGGTTTTGCATCCCATGCGTAAGCGTAGGAAGCTCCAACCGCCCAGCCCGGCATATCCCAGTTTTTCAGGTCATACATTGCGCCGAAGAACACTGCTTTTTCGCCGTTGGCGTTGAAGTCAGAACGGTTATCCCACCAGATATCCAGACGACCGTTGGAAGACGCGTAGGTTGGCGTCATACGCTGCAGGAAGTAGCCCTGCTGACCGTCTGCCTTAACCCAGGTCCCTTCCAGACGCAGATCAACCACGTCACCCACGCGGTAGCCGAAGGTTAACGCCTGCAGCCACGCGGTGCCGTCGTACAGATCGTTGACGCCGCCGTTGCTGACTTTGTCACGTGAACCGTAGAACTGATAGCTGGTGGTCAGCGGCGTTCCCGCTACGTCAAATTTGTAGCTGGCTTTGGCAAAATACTGATCGACATAGCCTTGTGCCTGACCAAATGCGGCTTCCAGCACCAGATCATTTTTGAAATCATACTTAGCACCGAGGGAGTGGAGATACTCAACCTTGGTCTTCTTGTCGTTCTGATAGAACTTGTCCATCTCGATGTGCCATGGAGCTTTATACTCGTTGGTCCACATGTAGGAGAAGCTCAGCGCACCCGCGTCCGCGTAGTCGAAGTTAGCCCCGGCTTCAGCACCCTGATAGGTACCTGGCATAAAGCTCCAGTGCGGTGCCAGCAGGGTCTGACCGGTTGGCTGGATGTAACCAGCACGCATCCAGGTTGGGCCTAATTTGAATTTCGCTGCCGCTTTATACAGGCTGATCCCGCTCTTATCACCAGACCAGTCTTCATCGTAGGCTTTGTTGATAGAGGAGAACGCGATTTCGTTCGGGTGGCCGCTTTCTGCCGATTCCGCCATTTCGATAGCGGTGAAGGCAGCTACATCAAGACCGATAAAATCAGCAGCATAGCCAGACTGGAAGTCGAGGTTGGCGTTCCAGGTGGAGTGAGAAAGGTTGGTTTTGTATTTGTCGCCGTCGGTGACATCTTTACGGTCACGCTCACGCTGCCAGTAATAGATGCCGCCAGTTAAGGTTGAATCATCGACGAAACCTGCTGCACTGGCCTGCGGAGATGCAACCCAGCCCGACATTGCGGTGACGGCGGCAATAGCCAGCGCCAGCGTACTACGTTTGCCACTGAACGTACGCATGTGTATATCCTCTTTGACTTTTTAAAAACGCTCCGCAAAGGCGGAAAGCGTAAAAATAAGAACTGCAAAAAATGGTAGCCGGGAAGAATCTTCCTAAAAGCTACGTCTCTTAGACTATTTTTCGCGACGCGAATTATCAATCCTTTTTCCGCACGAATACGCAAGAGTATGACAGCGCGCACATATTTGATTGCGTTTTGTTACAAAGTCAGGATTTAAGCGTCCGTAATGAAAGCCAACAACGGCGGGATGTTACAGCGAGATTTGAAATTCAATGGCAGGAAAATGTAACAGGGCGAAGCCGTGTTGCAGAAACAGAAATGATATTATTTCGCATCACGAAAATGTCATAAAAAAAAGCGCCGCAGAGGCGGCGCTTCGATTGGAGAGAGTCAGCGTTTATTCGCCCACTTTCGCCCAGGTATCACGCAGGCCAACGGTACGGTTGAAGACCAAATTGTCTGCGGTGCTGTAGCGGCTGTCGAGGCAGAAATAACCTTCACGCTCGAACTGGAAAGCTTTGCTGGCTTCAGCCGCTTTCAGTGAAGGTTCGGCATAGCCCTGCTTAATCACCAGAGATTCCTGGTTGATAACAGACAGGAAGTCTTCTGCCGCGCCTGGGTTAGGCACGCTGAACAGACGATCGTACAGACGGATTTCAATCGGCAGCGCATGCTGTGCGCTCACCCAGTGGATAACGCCCTTCACTTTACGTCCGTCGGCCGGATCTTTGCTCAGCGTATCTGCATCATAAGTACAGAAGATGGTGGTGATATTGCCTTCCGCATCTTTCTCAACGCGTTCTGCTTTAATCACGTACGCATTGCGCAGACGCACTTCTTTACCCATCACCAGACGCTTGTACTGCTTGTTCGCTTCTTCGCGGAAGTCAGCACGGTCGATCCAGATTTCACCGCTGAACGGCACTTCACGGCTGCCCATTTCCGGCTTACTCGGATGGTTCGGCATGGTGACGATTTCGCTTTCACCCTGCGGATAGTTTTCGATAACCAGCTTCACCGGATCGATAACGGCCATGGCGCGCGGCGCGTTTTCGTTCAGATCTTCACGAATGCAGGATTCGAGAGAAGCGATTTCGATGGTGTTGTCCTGTTTGGTCACACCGATACGTTTGCAGAACTCGCGGATCGACGCAGCGCTGTAGCCACGACGACGCAGGCCAGAGATAGTTGGCATGCGCGGATCGTCCCAGCCCTCAACGTGCTTTTCCGTGACCAGCTGGTTCAGCTTACGCTTGGACATCACGGTGTATTCCAGATTCAGACGAGAGAACTCGTACTGACGCGGATGTACCGGGATGGAAATGTTGTCCAGCACCCAGTCGTACAGACGTCGGTTGTCCTGGAACTCCAGCGTACACAGGGAGTGCGTAATGCCTTCCAGCGCATCGCTGATGCAGTGGGTAAAGTCGTACATCGGATAGATGCACCACTTGCTGCCGGTCTGGTGGTGATCGGCAAACTTAATGCGATACAGCACCGGGTCGCGCATCACCACGAAAGAGGATGCCATATCGATTTTGGCGCGCAGACAGGCTTTACCTTCTTCGAAACCACCGGCACGCATTTTTTCGAACAGCGCCAGGTTCTCTTCCACGCTGCGATCGCGGTACGGGCTGTTTTTACCCGGCGCGGTCAGGGTGCCACGATATTCGCGAATTTCTTCTGCGGACAGCTCATCCACATACGCCAGACCTTTATTAATGAGTTCTACGGCGTACTGATGCAGAGTATCGAAATAGTCGGAGGAGTAACGAATATCGCCGCTCCAGTGGAAACCTAACCACTCAACGTCGTGCTTAATTGACTCGACGTATTCGATATCTTCTTTCACCGGGTTGGTGTCATCGAAGCGCAGGTTGCATTGGCCCTGATAGTCCTGAGCAATGCCGAAGTTCAGGCAGATAGACTTCGCATGACCGATGTGCAGATATCCGTTCGGCTCAGGCGGAAAACGGGTATGAACGGTCGTGTGCTTACCACTGGCCAGATCTTCATCAATAATCTGGCGAATAAAGTTAGTCGGGCGGGCTTCTGCCTCACTCATCGCGGGTTCCTCAAGGCGTAAACAACGTATAACGGCATATGATCTTATAAGCCGCGAGGAGTGACAACCCCTTGTTGCAGAAAACTGGCAATAAATGGCTGGATAATGGCAGAAGCAGGGAAAAGCGGAGGAAACACGGTCGCCATCCCTGGCAAACCGTGCTGCGATGAGGATCAGAAAATCTGACCGAGATTCATATATTTCGTTTCCAGATATTCGTCCAGACCGACGTCAGAACCTTCACGCCCCAGCCCGGACTCTTTCACGCCGCCAAACGGTGCGATTTCCGTCGACAGGATCCCTTCATTCACGCCAACCATTCCGCTTTCCAGCGCACGCGTCACGCGAAACGCGCGAGCCAAATCTCGGGTATAAAGGTAAGCCGCCAGGCCGAAAGGCGTGTCGTTGGCATAGCCAATCACCTGTTCTTCATTATCGAAGCGGAAGCAGGCCGCCACCGGACCGAAGGTCTCTTCGTGGGCAATGCGCATCTCGTGGGTTGCCTCTGCCAGCACGGTAGGCTGATAAAAACTCATTCCCAGCGCATGACGTTCACCGCCGCAGCGAATTTTTGCCCCGCGGCTCAGCGCATCCTGAACATGCGCATCCACTTTTTCCAGCGCCTGCGGATGAATAAGCGGCCCCTGCTGCGCACCAGCTGTCATGCCTGGAGCCACTTTCAGGGCGTTTGCCGCCTCGCTCAAGCGAGTCACAAACTGCTCATAGACGGCATTATGGATATAGAAGCGGTTCACGCACACGCAGGTTTGCCCGCTGTTGCGGAACTTCGCCGCCATCGCTCCCGCCACCGCAGCATCAATATCGGCATCTTCAAACACGATAAACGGTGCATTGCCGCCCAGCTCCAGCGACAGTTTTTTGACGTTATCCGCCGCCTGGCGCATCAGCAATTTTCCTGTTGCGGTCGAACCGGTGAACGAAATTTTACGCACCGTTTTGCTGGCCATTAAGGTCT
The DNA here is from genome assembly GCA_014156375.1 of Enterobacteriaceae bacterium 89. Taxonomy (GTDB): domain Bacteria; phylum Pseudomonadota; class Gammaproteobacteria; order Enterobacterales; family Enterobacteriaceae; genus Scandinavium. Next base: position 847,197 of record RQJH01000002.1, read on the forward strand.
TGCCGATGGCTGCCGTGTCACCCGTCACCGCGTTCAGCACGCCTGCCGGGATCCCCGCCTCTTCTGCCAGAGCAATCAAAGCAAATGCGGAGAGCGGCGTTTCGTTGGCAGGTTTGATCACTGCCGTACAGCCCGCCGCCAGCGCCGGACCCAATTTGCGGGTCAGCATCGCCAGCGGGAAATTCCACGGCGTGATCGCCGCTACCACGCCAACAGGTTCTTTAAAGGTGAGGATGCGATTGCCGGATTTGTTCTCCGGGATCGTTTTGCCGTAGGCCCGTTTGCCTTCTTCCGCGAACCACTCAATAAAACTCGCGGCGTAGGCCACTTCGCCAACGGCTTCGCTGAGCACTTTCCCTTGCTCGGTGACCACCAGCTCGGCCAGCGCCTGCTGGTTTTCCATGATCAGCTGATACCAGCGCTGGAGCAGCTTCGAGCGGGCGGAAGCGCAGAGCACACTCCAGCTTTTTAAGGCGCGGGCCGCAGAATCAATCGCCTTTTCGGTTTCGACTGCGCCAGCCATCGCCACCTGAGCTACCACCTCCCCTGTTGCCGGGTTGATCACCGGGTAATGTTCCTGCGCCTTCTGCCATTGCCCGTCGCTGTACCATCCGGTTTTGATCAGCTGCTTTGCGTCACTCATGCGATTTTCCTTGTGGTTGTTTCATCAATAAAAATGCCCTGCGCCGCGCGCGCTGCACGGGATATCCGCTTGCCTGCGGTGTAATCGTTAATCACATCGCACGGGGTGTAGTTTCTTTCCAGCTCATAGCGCTCTTCGTCGCTGAGACGGGTTTCCAGCGCCGCCAGCGCGCTGTCGATTTGCTGCACGGAATCTGCGCCCACCAGCATGCAGTCCACGCCGGGATGATTCAGCACCCAGGCCTGCGCCATCTGCGCTGGCGGTACGCCGCGCATTGCCGCTACGCGGCTGACCGACTGGGCGATCTCCAGCGACGTGGCGTCGGAGTACATCTCCTGAGTGAAGAAGTCCGTGGTGTTACGCGTGGAGTGAAAATCACAGCTCAGCAAGCCACGAGCCAGCGGGCTGAAAACCGACACGCCAAGACCCTGATCGCGGCAGAACGGGATCATCTCGCGCTCTTCTTCACGATAGGCGCAGTTGAGCTGCAGCTGCATGTTGATCGGACGGGTAAAGCCATTGCGCTCGCAGCACCACAGAATTTTGGCGAGCTGCCAGGTGTACATCGTCGACACGCCCACGTAGCGGGCCTTGCCGGAGCGCACGATAGCATCCATCGCCGCCCAGGTTTCTTCCACCGGGGTATTCACGTCAAAATAGTGCAGCATGTAGACGTCGACGTAATCGGTCTTCAGGCGCTTCAGACTGGCGTCGATGCTGGCCATAATATGCTTACGCGAATGCCCCTGATTGTTCTGCCCGCTGCCAATGGGATAGCCAACCTTGGTGGTCAACACCAGATCGTCGCGATTCGCAATGCGGGAAATGACGTTGCCCACCACTTCCTCGCCCGCCCCGCTGGAATAGAAGTCTGCCAGGTCAATAAAATTGATCCCGCTTTCCAGCGCATGACGGATCAGCGGCTCGCTTTGCGCTTCATCGAAGATCCACGGTTTCCACTGCTTGCTGCCCATGTTCATGGTGCCGAGGCACAGACGGGAAACTTTCAGGCCGCTCTGGCCCAGATTGATGTATTCCATGGCTGGCATCCTCAGTTTTTCGGGGTATAGAACGGGTTGGAAGGCTGAACAACGGCATCGGCAATTTCACTGCGCTGCGGCAGGCCCTTCATCGCGGCACGAATGGCATTGCGGCAGGCGTTGTAGTTATTGCGATATACCTCATCGAGATCGTTACAGCCCGGATTCACCCAGTTGGCCGTTACGATGCACCACTCGTTTTCGGCTTCTGCGGGCAGAACCCCTTCCAGCAGCGATTCAGTCACCGCTTTGGCAATCGCTGCCTGTGACGCACCCCAGGTGGCATTGGCGTGGGTATCGCCGTTGATTTCCGCTTTGTTGACATACAGCGTCATCGGCTTCGCCGGAATATTCGGCTTAATCACCACCATAAACGGACAGTGCCCCTGGCTCGGTGAGGCCAGGCTTGAGGAGAACGCCTGCCCCACCACGCCGCTGCGTGGCCCAATCATGATGTTAATGTGCGAGGCGTTCACGCCATTACCTTCAAAACCTTCACCGATATACATTTCCATGACCACTCCTTAAAGGGATTATTCAGCCGGAACAGCGGCACGAGATTCAGTTCGTTGATGCGGATCGTGAGCGGCGTCAACCAGGGTTAACCCTTTGGTTTCCGGAGCCCATGCGAGTGAAACCAGAGCACCGATAACCAGGATCAGCGCGAGAATGCCGGTGGTAACAGGCATACCAAAATGGACGATAGACAGCGGCAGCATGGCGGTGCCGATAGCAGAACCCAGGCGGCTCATCGAGGTGGCAAAGCCCACGCCCATCGAACGTACTTCGGTTGGGAAGCTTTCCGCCGGAAACACGCCGACCAGATTGCTGACTGCAGACATCATCAGAGTGAAAGCGGCAAACAGAACGACCAGCCAGACGCTGTACCCCGCCGGGAACAGGCTCATCAACGCCAGACAGGCGGCAAGAAACACAAACGCTCCAATCAGGAAGCCGCGACGCGAACACACCACCGTCAGCACAATCCCCAGCAGTGCGCCAACAATCAGCAGGCCGTTGAGCAGCAGGTCAGTAGCGAAGCTCTGGTCGAGCTGCATGGCGCTCAGAATGGACGGCAGGAAGGTGTAGATAGCGAAATATGGGATCACCAGGCAGACAAAAAACAGGCTGTTAAAGGCGGTGCGGCGGCGATATTTCGGCCCGAACAGCGAGAAGAAACGCTGACGGGACACCACAGGCGCTTCATCAACCAGCAGGACATGGGGACCAAAGTGGCGATGCACGATTTCCATCGCCTGTTCCCGCCTTCCTTTGCCCATCAGCCAGCGCGGCGACTCCGGCGTGCCAATGCGCAACAGCAGAATGATAAAAGCGGGAATAGCCGAGGATGAGAGCAGCCAGCGCCAGGCTTCTGGCCCCAGCAGCGTCATAAAGTGCCCGGCAAAGGTCGCGGCGACATAGCCCACCGTCCAGATAACGCTGAACGATCCGAGCAGAACGCCACGGTGTTTACGCGGGGAGAACTCCGCGAGCATCGTGTGTCCGACGGAAAAATCTCCGCCAAGCCCCACGCCCACCAGCACCCTCAGCCAGAAAAGCTGTTCCGGCGTAGTGGCAAAAAACTGTGCTGCTGAGGCCAGAGTGATGATGACGAAGCTGAAGCAAAAGATCTTCTGACGGCCTACGTAATCGGAGATCCAGCCAAGGATCAGGCTGCCGAGAAATAAACCAATCAGCGCTGAACTGCCCAGCATCCCTTCCTGAAAAGGGGTGAGCGCCATCTGAGGGCGAATTTGTGACAGGGCAAAACCAATGACGCCAAGCACATAACCGTCGGTGAAATGCGCGCCGAAGGTCAGGCCCGCGATTTTGAGATGGAACCGATTTAACGGGACATCATCCATCCGTACAGCTTGTTGTGTCAGTTGTTGCATTGACTCGTCCTCCATCTGGAGCTGAGTTTGTAGGGTTGTTGTCATTTTTATGTTTCATTTCGGTTAACAACATGACAACAAATTGGCAAACTGACGAGCGCGTTCTGCGCATACCCCTATGAGAAAAATGCATGTGATCGTTCTCATCTTTCCGGCAAACAGTCATCGCCGGGTAGCCGGGAACGCGACTAAGTTGAAACAATAAATTAACAATGAGGCGCCTGCATTGTGCGAAAACTGCCATCACTGAGTACCCTGCGCGTGTTTGAAGAAACCTGTCGGACGCTGAGCCTGAGCAAGGCCGCGCAGGCGCTGTGCATTACGCAAAGTGCCGCCAGTCGGCAGATAAAACAGCTGGAAGAATTTCTCGGCAAACTGCTGTTTGTTCGCCAGCCTGGAGGGTTAACGCTGACTCAGGACGCCGCGCTGCTGCTCCCGGTGGTGCGTCAGTCGCTGGATATGCTGGAAGACGGCATCAATCATGTTCAGCTGCGCAACCCTTTTCAGCATTTACGTCTGCAGGTGGCTCCCACTTTCGCCACGCGCTGGCTGGCTCCAAGGCTGGTCGCTCTGCGGCAGAAAAACAGCCAGCTGCAAATCGCGCTGGTCAGTGAAACCCGGCAAAAGTACTGTGATTTTGACTGTGCGGTGCGCTTCGGGACGCCATGGCAGGCGCAACAGCAGGGAGAATGGCTGTGCCACGAGCAGCTGGTGCTGGTCGCCAGCCCGCTGCTGATGATTGACGGGCACTTTCCCCCGCTCAACAGCCAGCCGCAGCTGCATATCCTGAACGGTGACTATCGGCTGGATAACTGGCCGCGCTGGCTGGAAGCCGCCGGAAAATCGGAATATCTGATGGCTGGCGGGCTGGAGTTCAGCACCGAGGATCAGGTGATCAACGCCTGTGTAACCGGCGCAGGCTTTGCAGTGCTGGATAAAATGATGATCAGAAATGAGCTCAATTCAGGGCTGCTGGTGATGCTGTCGCCCGTCGAGCTGGAGAGCGAGAACGGCTATTGGCTGGAAACCGCGCCGGGTAAAGAAAATCTGCCTCGCGTCGCTTCCTTCCGCGACTGGTTAAAAACGGAGATCGTCCAGTTCAGCACTTTGCCTCCCCTTCAGCCCCTCGATAAAGTCAGCTGACCGCGCATAAAAAAGCGGCGGAGGATAATCCCCCGCCGCTAAGGCATAGATATTTACTCAGGAACGATTATTTGCCTTTAATCTCATACAGCGGTGTTACGCCTGCAACTACCTGACCCTGAGCCTTAATGACCAGGCCGCTGAAGTCATCGATGTTGCTGCATACCACTGGGCTGATCATGGAGCGCGCGTTGGCGTTCAGGAAGTCCAGATCCATTTCCAGAACTGGCTGACCTGCTGTCACTTCCGCACCCTCTTCAACCAGGCGAGTAAAGCCCTGACCGTTCAGCGCAACGGTATCGATACCCATGTGGACAACGATTTCCGCGCCTTTTTCGGTTTCCAGGCAGAACGCGTGGTTGGTGTTGAAGATTTTAACAATGGTACCTGCAGCCGGAGAAACAACCATTTTCTCGGTTGGTTTAACAGCAACACCGTCACCGACCGCTTTGCTGGCGAAGGCTTCGTCAGGAACCTGCTCCAGCGCAACCACTTCACCTGTTACCGGAGAAACCAGAGCGGCAACGGTTGCTGCTGCATTTGGTACCGCCTGTGGTTTAGTCGTGGCCTGTGCTGGCGCTGCCGCCGGAGCTGCTGCTGCCGCTGCTACATGACCTGTGGTTTTCATCGCGTTAGCGATTTTTTCTGCCACGAAGCCAACGATAATCTGCACGCTGGTTTTATTCAGACGAATAACACCGGATGCACCCAGACGTTTTGCCAGCGCTTCGTTGACCAGAGAAGAGTCTTTCACGCTCAGACGCAGACGAGTAATACAGGCATCGATACCGGTCAGGTTGTCAGAACCACCAACAGCGGCGATGTACTGACGAGCCAGTTCAGAAGCGTCCTGCTCTTTATCGGTTGCTACGTTCACATCTTCGCCATCCGCTTCGCTACCGGCAACAGCCAGTTCACGACCCGGAGTCATCAGGTTGAATTTGGTGATAGTGAAACGGAACACCACGTAGTAGATAACGAAGAACACCAGACCCTGAGGGATCAGCATCCACCAGTGTGTCGCCAGCGGGTTACGCGAGGACAGCACCATATCCACCAGACCCGCACTGAAGCCGAAGCCCGCAATCCACTGCATGCTGGCAGCGATGAACACGGAGATACCGGTCAGCACAGCGTGGATGAAGTACAGAACCGGAGCCACGAACATGAAGGAGAATTCCAGCGGCTCAGTGATACCGGTGAAGAAGGCTGCAAACGCACCCGCCATCATGATACCCAACACTTTCGCTTTGTTCTCTGGACGTGCGCAGTGGTAAATCGCCAGCGCAGCACCAGGCAGACCGAACATCATGATTGGGAAGAAGCCAGCCTGGTAACGACCGGTGATACCCACTTCAGCTTTGCCTGCAGCGATAGACTGCGCGCCGCCGAGGAAGTTAGGAATATCGTTGATACCGGCAACGTCGAACCAGAATACGGAGTTCAGCGCGTGGTGCAGACCAACCGGGATCAGCAGACGGTTGAAGAACGCATAGATACCCGCGCCCGCAGAGCCGAGTTTCTGAATGTGCTCACCGAAGTCAACCAGACCGTTAAAGATAACCGGCCAGACGTACATCAGGATGAAGGCAACAGCAATCATCACGAAGGAGGTCAGGATTGGCACCAGACGACGGCCGCTGAAGAACGACAGCGCTTTCGGCAGCTCTACGCCGCTGAAACGGTTGTACAGTTCCGCAGAAATGATACCGACGAGGATACCGACGAACTGGTTGCTGATTTTACCAAACGCCGCCGGAACCTGTTCCACCGGAATTTTTTGAATCATTGCCACCGCTGCCGGAGAGCAGAGGGTCGTTAATACTAAGAAACCAACAAAGCCGGTCAGCGCTGCCGCACCGTCTTTATCTTTTGACATTCCATAAGCCACACCAATAGCAAACAACACGGACATGTTGTCGATAATGGCGGAGCCTGATTTGATGAACAGAGCGGCTAAGGCGTTGTCTCCGCCCCAGCTTACCGGGTCAATCCAGTAGCCGACACCCATCAGAATGGCTGCGGCTGGCAGCGTGGCCACTGGCACCATTAGTGCGCGACCTACTTTTTGTAAATAGCCTAGAACACTCACGTTTATTCCCCCTATGAGACCCCGAACCGACTTCGTTAAAGCCGTTTTTTTATAGTGTGACTACTCTTTTGCAAGCACTGCGACGTACGACCTGCCATGAGAGTGTGTGAAAAATTAATTCGCCCCGCAAATTAAACGCGCTTTTTTTGTGACTTTTATCACCAAATATCGTAATCCCCCCCTCCTCTCACTGGCTAACAGCCAAAACTTATTTTATCATTCGAAAAATCAGGACAGATTAGGGCCGCTGATGCGAAACCAGGTTACTCTTAACTGAGAGAAGCTGCCAATCTGCCACCATTTTTTTAAATTAACTTATAGAGGTGAATAATGAGACTGATTCCCCTGGCAACAGCAGAACAAGTGGGCAAATGGGCTGCCCGTCATATTGTAAACCGTATCAACGCGTTTAAACCGACAGCGGATCGTCCGTTTGTTCTGGGTCTGCCAACCGGCGGAACTCCACTCACCGCTTACAAAGCCCTGGTTGAGATGCACAAAGCAGGCCAGGTTAGCTTCAAACACGTTGTGACTTTCAACATGGATGAATACGTCGGTCTGGCGAAAGAGCACCCGGAAAGCTACCACAGCTTCATGCACCGTAACTTCTTCGACCACGTTGACATCCCGGCAGAAAACATCAACCTGCTGGATGGCAACGCGCCGGACATCGATGCAGAGTGCCGTCAGTACGAAGAGAAAATCCGTTCCTACGGTAAAATCAACCTGTTCATGGGTGGCGTGGGCAACGATGGTCACATCGCGTTTAACGAGCCGGCCTCTTCCCTCTCTTCCCGTACCCGTATTAAAACCCTGACCCATGACACCCGCGTGGCAAACTCCCGTTTCTTTGACGGCGACGTGACTCAGGTTCCTAAATACGCGCTGACCGTTGGCGTGGGCACCCTGCTTGACGCTGAAGAAGTGATGATTCTGGTGCTGGGTCACCAGAAAGCACAGGCCCTGCAGGCGGCCGTTGAAGGCAACGTTAACCACATGTGGACCATCAGCTGCCTGCAGCTGCATCCAAAAGCCGTCATGGTTTGTGACGAGCCGTCCACCATGGAACTGAAAGTTAAGACGCTGAAATACTTCAACGAATTAGAAGCCGAAAATATCAAAGGCCTGTAATTGAATCCCCCGCCTCCGTACCCGGAGGCGGTCGCTTTTTTGAAAACCGGGGGTCGTAATGTATGCATTAACCCACGGCCGGATTTATACCGGCCACGAAATTTTGGATGACCATGCGGTAGTGATTGCCGATGGCCTGATTGAACGTATCTGCCCGCTGGCCGATTTGCCGTCAGGGATTGAGCAACGCTCGCTGAATGGCGCCATTCTTGCTCCCGGTTTTATCGACGTGCAGCTGAACGGCTGCGGCGGCGTGCAGTTCAACGACAGCCCGGATGCGGTGACCGTTGAAACGCTGGAAATCATGCAGAAGGCGAATGAGAAGTCTGGCTGCACCAGCTACCTGCCGACGCTGATTACCTCCAGCGATGAGCTGATGAAACAGGGTATCCGCGTGATGCGTGAATACCTGGCTAAATACCCGAATCAGGCGCTGGGTCTGCATCTGGAAGGTCCGTGGCTGAATCTCGTTAAGAAAGGCACCCACAACCCGGATTATGTCCGTAAACCGGATCACGAGCTGGTCGATTTCCTGTGTGCTAACGCAGACGTCATCACCAAAGTCACCCTGGCACCAGAAATGGTTCCCGCTGAAGTGATCACCCGCCTGGTCAATGCCGGGATCGTGGTATCCGCAGGCCACTCCAACGCCACGCTGAAAGAAGCGAAAGTCGGCTTCCGCGCCGGGATCACCTTCGCCACTCATTTATATAACGCGATGCCGTACATTACCGGTCGTGAGCCGGGTCTGGCTGGCGCTATTTTTGATGAAGCTGACGTTTACTGCGGCATCATCGTCGATGGCCTGCACGTTGATTTCGCTAACGTGCGCAACGCTAAACGCCTGAAGGGCGACAAGCTGTGCCTGGTCACCGATGCCACCGCTCCTGCTGGCGCAAACATTGAACAGTTCATTTTTGCTGGTAAAACAATATACTACCGTGATGGACTGTGCGTGGATGAAAACGGAACCCTCAGCGGCTCTGCCTTAACCATGATCGAAGGCGTGCGTAATCTGGTTGAACACTGCGGTATTTCGCTGGATGAAACCCTGCGTATGGCAACGCTCTACCCGGCTCGCGCTATCGGCGTGGACAAACAGCTGGGCAGCATTGCGCCAGGCATGGTGGCAAACCTGACCGCGTTTACCCGCGATTATAAAATCACTAAGACCATCGTTAATGGTAACGAGGTCGTTTAAGAGTAAGTGAAAGTATGACATCAGGCGGACAAGCTCAAATTGGTAATGTTGACCTCGTTAAACAACTTAACAGTGCGGCCGTTTACCGCCTGATTGATCAGCACGGACCAATCTCGCGCATTCAGATTGCCGAACAGAGCCAGCTTGCGCCCGCCAGCGTGACCAAAATCACGCGTCAGCTAATTGAACGCGGCCTGATCAAAGAAGTCGATCAGCAGGCCTCCACCGGAGGCCGCCGCGCTATCTCGATCATCACCGAAACCCGCAATTTCCACGCTATTGGCGTACGTCTCGGTCGTCATGACACCACGCTCACGCTGTATGATTTGAGCAGCAAAGTGGTGGCAGAAGAACACTATCCGCTCCCTGAACGCACCCAGGAAACGCTGGAACACGCCCTGCTCAACACCATTTCCACTTTTATTGAGCACTGTCAGCGCAAGATCCGCGAGCTGATCGCCATTTCGGTGATCCTGCCGGGCCTTGTCGATCCTGAAACCGGCGTGATCCGCTATATGCCGCATATCCCGGTTGAAAACTGGGGGCTGGTAGCCGCGCTGGAAGCACGTTTTAAGGTCACCTGCTTTGTCGGTCACGACATCCGCAGTCTGGCACTTGCAGAGCACTACTTTGGTGCGACTCAGGACTGTGAAGACTCTATTCTGGTGCGCGTGCATCGCGGTACCGGCGCGGGGATCATCTCCAATGGACGCATTTTCATCGGTCGCAACGGCAACGTTGGCGAGATAGGCCATATTCAGGTTGATCCACTGGGTGAGCGCTGCCACTGCGGTAATTTTGGCTGTCTGGAAACCGTGGCCGCCAACGCCGCCATAGAACAGCGCGTGCGCCATCTGCTAGAAAAAGGCTACCAGAGCAAAGTCACCCCTGAAGAGTGCAACATCAAAACTATCTGCAAAGCGGCAAATAAAGGCGATGCCCTTGCCTGCGAAGTGATTGAACAGGTTGGCCGCCAGTTGGGCAAAACCATCGCGATAGCCATTAACCTGTTTAACCCGCAAAAAGTCGTGATTGCCGGGGAAATTACCGAAGCAGAAAAAGTCCTGCTGCCCGCGATCGAAGGTTGCATCAATACTCAGGCGCTGAAAGCCTTCCGTCAGAATCTGCCGGTGGTTCGTTCCGCCCTCGACCATCGCTCAGCCATTGGCGCTTTTGCGCTGGTCAAACGCTCAATGCTTAACGGCCTGCTGCTTCAGCATCTGCTGGAGGGCTAACCGCCCCTCTTCCTCCCGCTGCCGCGTCAGACGGGAGGATTATGTGTATAATTACGCCTTCCTTAAAAAAGACCCGGACTGTCCATGACCATTCAGAACGTGATTTGCGATATTGACGGCGTGCTGATGCACGACAACGTAGCCGTGCCAGGCGCCGCGGAATTTCTGACCCGCGTAATGGAAAAAGGCATGCCGCTGGTGCTGCTGACCAACTATCCTTCCCAGACCGGGCAGGATCTGGCGAACCGTTTTGCTACCGCAGGCGTCAACGTTCCGGACAGCGTGTTCTACACCTCAGCAATGGCTACCGCGGATTTTCTGCGCCGTCAGGAAGGGAAGAAAGCGTATGTAGTCGGAGAAGGTGCGCTGATCCACGAGCTGTATAAAGCTGGCTTCACCATTACCGACGTCAACCCGGATTTTGTGATTGTCGGCGAAACCCGCTCTTTCAACTGGGATATGATGCATAAAGCCGCGTTCTTCGTCGCCAACGGAGCACGTTTTATCGCTACCAACCCGGATACCCACGGGCGCGGTTATTATCCGGCCTGTGGTGCGCTGTGCGCGGGCATTGAGAAAATCTCTGGCCGTAAGCCATTTGTGGTGGGAAAACCGAGTCCGTGGATCATCCGCGCGGCGCTCAACAAGATGCAGGCGCACTCCGAGCAGACGGTGATTGTTGGCGATAACCTGCGCACCGATATTCTGGCTGGCTTCCAGGCAGGGCTTGAAACCATCCTGGTGCTGTCCGGCGTCTCCACGCTGGATGACATTGATAACATGCCATTCCGCCCTTCGTGGATTTACCCGTCCGTCGCGGAAATCGACGTTATCTGACCAGAAACCACGCTCCAGGGCGTGGTTTTTAGTTTTCGGCACACCAAAACACGATCCCATCTAATAAATTCAGCTTAGAAATGAATACTCACTAATAATGAGGCGAAAATCATACGCATTATTCATCATTCTCTAATCCCTGTTGCGCTTTTTTCGTTTCGGCCTGTTATTCCCTTGCGAAGCTGCACGCTTTCCGGCATTTTTTAACTCATGCAACGACACAACATCACGCAACAGGGTTAACGGAGAAGTCGCTATGTGTTCTATTTTCGGTGTACTGGATATCAAAACTGACGCGGGTGAGCTGCGTAAAAAAGCGCTGGAGCTCTCCCGCCTGATGCGCCATCGCGGCCCGGACTGGTCCGGTATTTATGCCAGCGATAAAGCGATTCTCGCCCACGAACGCCTGTCGATTGTCGACGTCAACGCCGGTGCCCAGCCGCTGTATAACGAAAAGAAAACGCATGCGCTGGCCGTCAACGGTGAAATCTACAACCATCAGGCGCTGCGCGCTGAATACGGTGACCGCTATCAGTTCCAGACCGGTTCTGACTGCGAGGTGATCCTCGCACTGTATCAGGAAAAGGGCCCGGAATTCCTCGACGATCTGCAAGGGATGTTCGCCTTTGCGCTGTACGACAGCGAAAAAGACGCGTATCTGATTGGCCGCGACCACATCGGTATTATTCCGCTGTATATGGGCCATGACGAACACGGCAACCTTTATGTCGCCTCTGAAATGAAAGCGCTGGTTCCGGTTTGCCGCACCATCAAAGAATTCCCGGCGGGCAGCTACCTGTGGAGCCAGGACGGTGAAATTCGTCCTTATTATCAGCGCGACTGGTTTGACTACGACGCGGTGAAAGACAACGTGACGGATAAAGCCGAACTGCGTCAGGCGCTGGAAGATTCTGTTAAAAGCCACCTGATGTCAGACGTGCCATACGGCGTGCTGCTCTCCGGTGGTCTGGATTCCTCCGTGATTTCAGCCATCACCAAAAAATACGCCGCTCGCCGCGTGGAAGATGATGAACGTACTGAAGCCTGGTGGCCGCAGCTGCACTCGTTTGCCGTGGGCCTGGTGGGTTCGCCGGATCTGAAAGCCGCGCAGGAAGTCGCAAACCATTTAGGCACCGTGCACCATGAAATTCATTTCACCGTGCAGGAAGGATTAGATGCGATCCGCGATGTGATTTACCACATCGAAACTTACGATGTCACCACCATCCGCGCCTCCACGCCGATGTATCTGATGTCGCGTAAAATCAAGGCGATGGGCATCAAAATGGTACTGTCCGGTGAAGGTTCTGACGAAGTGTTTGGCGGCTACCTTTACTTCCACAAAGCGCCGGACGCGAAAGAGCTGCACGAAGAAACCGTGCGCAAACTGCAGGCGCTGCACATGTTTGACTGCGCTCGCGCTAACAAGGCGATGTCCGCCTGGGGCGTGGAAGCCCGCGTACCGTTCCTCGACAAGAAATTCCTTGATGTGGCGATGCGCATTAACCCGCAGGATAAAATGTGCGGCAACGGCAAAATGGAAAAACACGTTCTGCGCGAATGTTTTGAATCCTATCTGCCAGCCAGCGTCGCCTGGCGTCAGAAGGAGCAGTTCTCTGACGGCGTAGGGTATAGCTGGATCGACTCGCTGAAAGAAGTGGCGGCGAAGCAGATTACGGATAAACAGCTGGAAACCGCCAGTTTCCGCTTCCCGTACAACACGCCTTCTTCTAAAGAAGCGTATCTGTACCGCGAGATTTTTGAAGAGCTGTTCCCGCTGCCAAGCGCTGCCGAATGCGTGCCGGGGGGGCCATCCGTAGCCTGCTCTTCTGCCAAAGCCATCGAGTGGGACGAAGCCTTCAAAACGATGAACGATCCATCAGGCCGCGCGGTGGGTGTTCACCAGTCAGCCTACAAATAATCCTTAAGGACCCGAAAGGGTCCTTTTTCATTTATTTCCCTTAAGAAATAAGCGCAATAATCAAGAATTGCCGATATTTCCGCCGCGCTGTTCGCAACCTAACCAAACAGTCACATTCCGGGCATTTTCCTTGAAAAAGGGGTTGACGCTATCAGGCTCAATACGCATAATGCGCCCCGCAACGCCGATAAGGTAACGCGAAAAAAGATGGCTACGTAGCTCAGTTGGTTAGAGCACATCACTCATAATGATGGGGTCACAGGTTCGAATCCCGTCGTAGCCACCATCTTTTTGCGGGAGTGGCGAAATTGGTAGACGCACCAGATTTAGGTTCTGGCGCCGCAAGGTGTGCGAGTTCAAGTCTCGCCTCCCGCACCATTCCCAATAAGCGTTGCACGGATGGGGTATCGCCAAGCGGTAAGGCACCGGTTTTTGATACCGGCATTCCCTGGTTCGAATCCAGGTACCCCAGCCATATTTTCATCGACAAACTGACGTACCTGTTGTTGGGGTATCGCCAAGCGGTAAGGCACCGGTTTTTGATACCGGCATTCCCTGGTTCGAATCCAGGTACCCCAGCCAGTCGATGAACACAAACTCAGGCTACGTAGCTCAGTTGGTTAGAGCACATCACTCATAATGATGGGGTCACAGGTTCGAATCCCGTCGTAGCCACCAAATTCTTGGAGTGTCGCCAAGCGGTAAGGCTCTGGTTTCTGATACCAGCATACCGGGGTTCGAATCCCTGCACTCCAGCCATGTTGTAAACGATGTAAAAAGTGTTAAGTTAAAGAGTATCTGATGGGGTGTCGCCAAGCGGTAAGGCTCTGGTTTCTGATACCAGCATACCGGGGTTCGAATCCCTGCACCCCAGCCACTCTCTTCACTGACATCGTAAGTACCCAAATTATTGGGGTGTCGCCAAGCGGTAAGGCTCTGGTTTCTGATACCAGCATACCGGGGTTCGAATCCCTGCACCCCAGCCAATAAGCAAAAAAGCTCACTTCGGTGGGCTTTTTTGTTTTCATCCGCCGGAACAGGTTGTAATTTAGACAAAACCTTTTTCAGGATGAAAAAACATGAACTACCAGACGTCGGCTTTGTGGTTCTATCACCCCTTCTACTTTCTCGCTTTTCTGCTCTGCCTTGCCTGCACCTTTCTGGGTTTTTCCAGCCCGATTTTCTATATGCTGATAGCCGGACTGGTTCTCCCGGTGATTGTTTCGATGCGGCTGCATACGCTTAGCGAATCCGGGAACGCGTGGCTGATGAAAGAGCGTTCGGACTGGCAGGTGTACGTCAACGGCATTCCCGTGCAGGAACAGCGCTCAACGCTTAGCAACCCCTGTTTCACTTCACCACAGCGGCTACAGCAATTCTATCTGCGTGCATTTATCTGCAAGCTGGTAATCCAGCTCGCGGCTTTGATCATGCTGCTGAATCAGGGGAAAGAGGCTGCATGGCTGAGTATTGAAGGGTTGGCGGAAGGAATTATCTTTTGCGCCCTGGTGCTGATCATCGTCTCGACGGTGAGAACCTTACGCATGATAAGCGCTCAGCAGTGGCAAATTCAGGCCATCACTTCTACCGCTGGCTCCCATTGGTATCAGGCATTTTTCGTAGGCAGGAAGCAGGCACAGTCCGCGCTGGGCAGACTGTGTTCACTGGTTTAACGCTAAAGCCCTAACGCATACTTCAGCGCCTGGCGTTTCAATACGCCAGCGCGTTCGGCCGCCATCAGCCCGATATTACGCAGCACGCGCAGGGGCGCCAGATCGTTACTAAAACTGGCGTAGAATAAATCCATTCCCGACTGCATCACGTAGTTATCGGCCATCCGGCGGTTCTGATAGCGCTTCAGTACAGGCAGACTTGCCCAGTCCTCACCGTGGCTGCGCGCGCTGGCTAACACATCGAGCAACGCATCCACATCACGATAACCAAGGTTGACTCCCTGCCCCGCCAGCGGATGAATGGTGTGCGCAGCATCGCCCACCAGCGCCAGACCAGGTTGCACATAGCGCAGGGCATGGCGACGCGTTAACGGGAAGGCTCCGGCGGCCACCGGTTTCACCTGCCCCAGACGAGCGGGGAACGTCTTACGAATTTCTTGTTCAAGCTGACTCATTGAAAGTGACTGCAGCTGGCGGATGCGGGCCGGTGAGTCGTACCACACCAGCGAGGCCCAGCGGTCGAACAGCGGCAGAAACGCGCGCGGGCCGTCAGGGGTAAACTGCTGCCAGGTGCTGTCACCCGGCGGCTGATCGCACTCGACGGTTATCAGCATACAGGACTGCTGATACTGCCAGGCGTGGACGCCAATACCTGCAAGCTGTCGGATATGGGAATTTGCGCCGTCGGCTCCAATCACCAGTTTTGCCTGCAGTTCGCTGCCGTCGGTGAAACTTACCTGATAGCCTTCTGCTGAGTGGAGCATTGTTTCCAGCGAAGCCACGTGTAAGTCGACCTTCGCTTCAGCTTCCAGCGCCTGCCACAAAGCCAGCTGCAGCACGTTGTTTTCCACCATGTAGCCAAGCTCTGGCAGCTTCAGCTCGGTGGCGTTAAACACCACATGGGCACTTTCCCACTCCCAGGTTTCAAGCTGGCGATAGCGATGAGTACGCATCGCCAGGATGGCCTCCCAGACGCCAAGCCCGCGCAAAAGCCCCACGGAAGCCGCGCTGATAGCAGAAATACGGACATCTGGCTGGCTTTGGGGATCAAACGCCGGTGGCGTGGTCTGTTCAATGACGGTGACGGCAAATCCCTGCTGCGCCAGGCCCAACGCCAGCGCTCCGCCGACCATTCCGCCGCCGACAATAGCGACATCAGTTTGTTGATTGTTCATAGCCCGGTTTCCTTAAACCTGAATTCCTTAAGTTTACCGGATTTTTTTACCCTGTGTGCAGCGGGTCCATCATACTGGTCACTCCCGCTGCAAAGCATTACACTAGCGCCCTGCATTTCTTGAGCCTGAGCAAGTCGATGACAAAAAAACTCCATATAAAAACCTGGGGCTGTCAGATGAACGAGTACGATTCATCAAAGATGGCCGATCTGCTGGATGCCACCCACGGCTATCAGCTGACAGAGAACGCCGAAGAAGCCGATGTGCTGCTGCTGAATACCTGCTCAATTCGTGAGAAGGCACAGGAAAAAGTGTTCCATCAGCTGGGGCGCTGGAAGCTGATCAAGGCCAAAAGACCGGACGTGATTATCGGCGTCGGCGGCTGCGTGGCCTCACAGGAAGGCAAGCTGATCCGCGAGCGCGCGCATTATGTCGACCTGGTTTTCGGGCCGCAAACTCTGCATCGCCTGCCTGAGATGATCAACAGCATCAAGGGAATGCGCGATCGCCGCAAACCAATCATCGACGTCAGCTTCCCGGAAATTGAAAAGTTCGACAGACTTCCAGAACCGCGTGCTGAAGGCCCAACGGCTTACCTGTCGATCATCGAAGGGTGCAATAAATATTGTACTTACTGCGTGGTGCCTTACACCCGTGGCGAAGAAGTCAGCCGTCCGACTGACGATATCCTGTTCGAAGCGGCCCAACTGGCGGCTCAGGGCGTGCGTGAAATTCATCTCCTCGGCCAGAACGTTAACGCATGGCGCGGCGAGAACTATGACGGCAGTACCGGTTCGTTCGCTGAACTGCTGCGCCTGGTTGCGGCAATCGACGGTATCGACCGTCTGCGCTTCACCACCAGCCACCCGATCGAATTTACTGACGATATCATCGATGTTTATCGCGATACGCCAGAGTTAGTCAGCTTCCTGCATCTGCCGGTACAGAGCGGTTCCGACCGTGTGCTGAACCTGATGGGCCGCACGCATACGACGCTGGAATATAAAGCCACTCTGCGAAAGGTGCGTGAAGCCCGTCCGGACATCCAGATAAGCTCTGACTTTATCGTCGGCTTCCCTGGCGAAACGGACGAAGACTTCGCCAAAACCATGAAGCTGATTGCCGATGTCGATATGGACGTCAGCTACAGCTTTGTCTTCTCTCCGCGTCCTGGTACGCCGGCGGCCGATATGATCGATGACGTGCCGGAAGAAGATAAAAAGCAGCGCCTGTACATTTTGCAGGAGCGTCTTAATCAGCAGGCGATGGCCTGGAGCCGCCGGATGCTCGGCACCACTCAGCGTATTCTGGTCGAAGGCACCTCCCGTAAGAGCATCATGGAGCTCACCGGGCGCACCGAAAACAACCGCGTGGTGAACTTTGAAGGCACGCCGGATATGGTCGGTAAATTCGTCGATGTGGAAATCGTCGATGTCTATACCAACTCCCTGCGCGGCAAGCTGGTTCGCACCGAGGATGAAATGGGCCTGCGCGTTGCACAATCCCCTGAATCCGTCATCGCCCGAACCCGCAAAGAGAACGATCTTGGCGTTGGCACTTTCCAGCCGTGATCTCAACGGCCTGCCTTGTCGGCAGGCCTTGCATTTCCCCGCCCTGCCCCCACATCGATTGCAATGCTTGCGCCTTTAAACTCTGGCGTGAATAATTTCCTGTAAGAGCGTGTCTGCACGCCCGTCATTGCGAAATGTAAAAGAGGAACAGTTTGAATACAGAAACCCGTGACATCACCCTGGAGCCAGCGGATAACGAACGCCTGCTGAGCCTCTGTGGCCCGTTTGATGACAACATCAAGCATCTGGAGCGACGACTGGGCATCGAAATCAACCGCCGCGATAATCATTTCAAACTCACCGGACGCGCCATCTGCGTTAACGCAGCTGCGGATATTCTGCGCAGCCTGTACGTTGATACCGCCCCGATGCGCGGTCAGACGCAGGATATTGAGCCGGAGCAAATTCATCTGGCGATCAAAGAAGCCCGCGTGCTGGAACAAAGCGCTGAAAGCGTGCCGGACTACGGCAAGGCGATCAACATCAAAACCAAGCGTGGCGTGATCAAGCCGCGAACGCCAAACCAGGCGCAGTACATCGCCAATATTCTCGATCACGACATCACCTTTGGCGTGGGCCCGGCGGGAACCGGTAAAACGTATCTGGCCGTTGCCGCCGCCGTTGATGCGCTTGAGCGTCAGGAAATCCGTCGAATTCTGCTGACCCGTCCGGCGGTGGAAGCAGGTGAAAAGCTGGGCTTCCTGCCGGGCGATCTTAGCCAGAAGGTTGATCCGTATTTGCGCCCGCTGTACGACGCGCTGTTTGAGATGCTCGGCTTCGAAAAGGTCGAGAAGCTGATTGAGCGTAACGTTATCGAAGTGGCTCCGCTGGCCTACATGCGCGGACGTACGCTGAACGATGCCTTCATCATTCTTGATGAAAGCCAGAACACCACCATCGAACAGATGAAGATGTTCCTGACACGTATCGGCTTCAATTCGAAAGCGGTGATCACCGGTGACGTGACGCAGATTGACCTGCCGCGCAACCTCAAATCCGGCCTGCGCCATGCGATTGAAGTGCTGGCGGAAGTGGATGAAATCAGCTTTAACTTCTTCCACAGCGAAGACGTGGTTCGCCATCCGGTCGTTGCCCGCATCGTCAATGCGTACGAAGCGTGGGAAGAAGCCGATCAGAAACGTAAAGCCATTGAGGCCGCCGAGCGCAAACGCGAAGCGCTGGCCGCACAGGCTCAGGAGCATAAATGAGTTCGGTGATGTTAGATTTACAGCTGGCCTGTGAAGATGAGAGCGGTCTGCCGCAGGAAGCCCAGTTCCAGCGCTGGCTGGATGCCACCATTCCGGCGTTTCAGGAAGAGTCAGAGGTCACCGTCCGTCTGGTCGATGAAGCCGAAAGCCACGAGCTGAACCTGACCTATCGCGGAAAAGACAAATCCACTAACGTGCTGTCCTTCCCGTTTGAAGCCCCGCCGGGAATGGAAATGCCGCTGCTCGGCGACTTAATTATCTGCCGCCAGGTCGTTGAACGCGAAGCGCAGGAACAGGGCAAGCCGCTGGAAGCCCACTGGGCGCATATGGTGGTACACGGCAGTCTGCACCTGCTGGGCTACGACCATATTGAAGACGAAGAAGCGGAAGAGATGGAGAGTCTGGAAACAGAGATAATGCTTGCTCTGGGCTATGATGATCCGTACATTGCCGAGAAAGAATAGCCTGCGTACCACGCAAGCTTTTTTCACCGCCGTCCGACGCTGAGTTTACGCGCGACGGCCATTTTTTCACTAACATGAGACCCCCAACGACGCCATGAGCGACGACAACTCACACAGTAGCGACACCTTACACAGCAAAAAGGGATTTTTCTCCCTCTTACTGAGCCAACTGTTCCACGGCGAACCGAAAAACCGTGACGAACTGCTGGCGCTGATCCGTGATTCCGGGCAGAACGATCTTATCGACGAAGATACGCGTGACATGCTCGAAGGGGTAATGGATATCGCCGACCAGCGCGTCCGCGACATCATGATCCCCCGCTCGCAAATGATTACCCTGAAACGCAACCAGAGCCTCGATGAATGTCTCGACGTCATTATCGAGTCCGCTCACTCGCGCTTCCCGGTGATCAGCGAGGATAAAGATCATATCGAAGGGATTCTGATGGCCAAAGATCTGCTGCCGTTTATGCGCAGCGATTCCGAAGCCTTCAGCATGGATAAAGTGTTACGTCAGGCCGTGGTGGTGCCGGAAAGTAAGCGTGTGGATCGCATGCTGAAAGAGTTCCGTTCCCAGCGCTACCATATGGCCATTGTGATTGACGAGTTTGGCGGTGTCTCAGGTCTGGTGACCATTGAAGACATTCTGGAACTGATCGTCGGTGAAATCGAAGACGAATACGATGAAGAAGACGACATCGATTTTCGTCAACTGAGCCGCCACACCTGGACGGTGCGCGCCCTGGCGTCGATTGAAGACTTCAACGAAGCCTTCGGCACGCACTACAGTGACGAAGAAGTGGATACCATTGGTGGTCTGGTGATGCAGGCGTTCGGGCATCTGCCTGCGCGCGGTGAATCCATTGACATTGATGGTTACCAGTTCAAAGTTGCGATGGCAGACAGTCGCCGTATTATTCAGGTCCATGTCAAACTTCCGGAAGACGCGCCACAGCCTACTCTGGAAGACTAATTTAACGGGACGACAACGCTAAATGGCATTTGCCTCTCTGATTGAACGCCAGCGCATTCGCCTGCTGCTGGCGCTACTTTTTGGTGCCTGCGGAACGCTGGCTTTTTCCCCTTATGATATCTGGCCTGCGGCGATAGTTTCGCTGATGGGGCTTCAGGGACTGACCCTGAATCGCCGTCCGTTGCAAAGCGCATGGATTGGCTATTTCTGGGGCCTGGGCCTGTTTGGTTCCGGTATCAACTGGGTCTATGTCAGTATCGCTCAGTTTGGCGGCATGCCCGGACCGGTCAACGTCTTCCTGGTGGTGCTGCTGGCGGCGTATCTGTCGCTGTATACCGGGCTGTTTGCCGGAGTGCTCTCACGACTGTGGCCAAAATCGAACTGGGTACGAGTGGCAATAGCTGCGCCCGTTGTCTGGCAAATCACCGAATTCCTGCGGGGCTGGGTGCTGACAGGCTTCCCGTGGCTGCAGTTTGGCTACAGCCAAATCGATGGCCCGCTGAAAGGGCTGGCGCCAATCATGGGCGTGGAGGCGATCAACTTCCTGCTGATGGTGGTGAGCGGCCTGCTGGTGCTGGCTATCACTCAGCGCAGCTGGCGTCCGCTTGTCGTTGCCGTGGTGCTGTTTGCTCTGCCGTTCCCGCTGCGTTATATCCAGTGGTATCAGCTATTGCCTGAGCGCACCACTGAAGTGTCGCTGGTGCAGGGTAATATCCCACAGTCGATGAAGTGGGATGAAAAAGAGCTGATCAATACGCTCAAAATCTACCTTGATGCCACCGAAAAGGTGATGGGCAAATCGCAGCTGATCATCTGGCCAGAATCCGCCATTCCTGATCTGGAAATGAATCAGCAGCGTCTGCTCAGCATGATGGACGATATGCTGCGCGCCAAAAACAGCTCGCTGATCACCGGGGTGGTGGATGCCCGTCTGAACGGTAAAAACCGTTATGACACTTACAACACCATCATCACCCTCGGCAAAGACAATCCGTACAGCTACGACTCCACCGACCGCTACAACAAAAATCATCTTGTGCCGTTCGGTGAATTTGTGCCGTTGGAATCAATTCTTCGTCCGCTGGCGCCGTTCTTCGATCTCCCGATGTCCTCTTTCAGCCGTGGTCCCTATATTCAGCCACAGCTGTCAGCGCATAACCTGAAGCTGACCGCCGCTATCTGCTACGAGATCATTCTTGGCGAACAGGTGCGTGATAACTTCCGTCCGGATACCGATTTCTTGCTGACCATCTCAAACGATGCCTGGTTTGGTAAGTCGATTGGTCCATGGCAGCATTTCCAGATGGCACGTATGCGCGCGCTGGAGCTGGCTCGCCCGCTGCTGCGCAGCACTAACAACGGGATTACGGCTGTTATCGATCCGCACGGCGACGTGCAGGCGATGATCCCGCAGTTCACCCGTGATGTGCTGACAACCACCGTGACGCCAACCACTGGCCTGACGCCATACGCCCGTACCGGCAACTGGCCGCTGTGGGCAATCACTGCGCTGTTTGGCTTTGGTGCATTGGTCATGAGCTTACGTCAGCGTAAGCGTTAAGTTTTTCCTCTCTACCCCGCCCGGCGGCGCTTCGCTTGCACGGACCTACAAAGAACGTAGGTCTGATAAGCGAAGCGCCATCAGGCAATTCCCCAGTCTCGATATCCACTTCTGGCACGCCAATTGCTTAATCATTTCAGTAAGCTGCGTTTATCGCGATAGCGCAACCCGGTTGCACTATCAGGGTTCAGCGGTAGCACCCTTTCGGTGCAATTAAGCATTTTTGCCTTAAAACGGTGCGGCGCACCTCGCAAAAACAAACAATAACGCAGCAAAATCTTTACATTAAGCCAAACTAAATGTTAACAAACAGGCTTAATACTGCACACAAAAGTGGCAGCTAAGAACAACACAACACACACAATGGGTATCAGTGCGTTCACGCGACGCCATGATAAGGAGTTGGATATGCAATTACGTAAACTGGCCACAGCCATGCTGGTGATGGGGATGTCTGCCGGGGTTGTCCATGCTGAAGATGCACCCGCTGCGGGCAGCACGCTGGATAAAATCGCCAAAAATGGGGTGATTGTGGTCGGCCACCGTGAATCGTCCGTACCGTTTTCGTACTACGATAACCAACAGCAGGTCGTGGGCTACTCCCAGGACTACTCCAACGCGATCGTTGACGCGATCAAGAAAAAACTGAACAAGCCGGATCTGCAGGTCAAACTGATCCCTGTGACCTCTCAGAACCGTATCCCACTGCTGCAAAACGGCACCTATGACTTCGAGTGTGGTTCCACTACCAACAACCTCGAGCGTCAAAAGCAGGCCGCTTTCTCTGACACTATTTTCGTTATCGGCACCCGTCTGCTGGTGAAAAAGGGCGGCCCAATCAAAGATTTCGACGATCTGAAAGGCAAAGCGGTCGTGGTGACCTCCGGGACCACCTCTGAAGTACTGCTGAATAAGATGAACGACGAGAAGAAAATGGATATGCGCATCATCAGCGCTAAAGACCACGGTGACTCCTTCCGTACCCTGGAAAGCGGTCGCGCAGTGGCCTTTATGATGGATGATGCCCTGCTGGCCGGTGAGCGCGCGAAAGCGAAAAAACCTGACCAGTGGGAAATCGTCGGTACTCCGCAGTCTAAAGAAGCGTACGGCTGTATGCTGCGCAAAGACGATCCAGCCTTCAAAAAGCTGATGGACGACACCATCGTTCAGGCCCAGACCTCCGGCGCGGCTGAGAAGTCCTTCGACAAGTGGTTCAAAAACCCAATTCCACCGAAGAACCTGAACCTCAACTTCGAACTGTCTGACGACATGAAAGCCCTGTTCAAAGCGCCAAACGACAAAGCACTTAACTAATTAAAACAACGATGGGCGGGTTCGCCTGCCCTCTCGATTGCAAGGAAATACGGACAGACTATACGCTGAGGGGCCGTTCCCCACTCAGCATGAACAAGCCACATCAATTGTTTCCTTAGCAGTCTTCAAGGGTAGCGCTGCTACCCTTTTTTTTTCGGAGTCCATTTATGTCAATCGACTGGAACTGGGGTATTTTTCTGCAACAGGCCCCGTTCGGCAACACCACCTATTTAGGCTGGCTGTGGAGCGGATTTCAGGTCACCGTCGCATTATCGATAACGGCCTGGATCATCGCGTTTCTCGTCGGCTCACTGTTCGGCATTCTGCGTACCGTTCCCAACCGCTTCCTTTCCATGCTGGGCACGCTGTATGTGGAACTGTTCCGTAACGTTCCCCTCATCGTGCAGTTCTTTACCTGGTATCTGGTGATCCCGGAATTGCTGCCGGAAAACATCGGCACCTGGTTTAAGTCCGAGCTTGATCCTAACGTGCAATTCTTCATCTCTTCGATGATGTGCCTTGGGCTGTTTACCGCCGCGCGCGTCTGCGAGCAGGTTCGTGCCGCCATTCAGTCTCTGCCACGCGGGCAAAAAAATGCCGGGCTGGCGATGGGGCTGACGCTGCCGCAAACCTACCGCTACGTGCTGCTGCCTAACGCCTATCGCGTGATTGTGCCGCCGATGACCTCTGAGATGATGAACCTGGTGAAAAACTCGGCCATCGCCTCGACCATCGGGCTGGTGGATATGGCCGCACAGGCCGGGAAACTGCTGGATTATTCCGCGCATGCCTGGGAATCGTTTACCGCGATCACCCTCGCTTACGTCTTCATTAACGCGGTGATCATGCTGCTGATGAACCTCGTTGAACGCAAAATTCGCCTGCCGGGCAACATGGGAGGCAAATAATGTACGATTTTGACTGGAGTTCTATCGTTCCCTCGATGCCCTACCTGCTGGCAGGCCTGGTCATCACCCTGAAAATCACCGTCACGGCAGTGGTTGTCGGGATTGTCTGGGGCACGCTGCTGGCGGTGATGCGCCTTTCAACTTTCAAGCCTATTTCCTGGTTTGCTACGGCTTATGTCAACGTATTCCGCTCCATTCCGCTGGTGATGGTGCTGCTGTGGTTCTATCTGATTGTGCCGGGCTTCCTGCAAAACGTGCTTGGCCTGTCGCCGAAGACGGATATTCGTCTGGTGTCAGCGATGATCGCCTTCTCGATGTTTGAAGCGGCCTACTATTCGGAAATTATCCGTGCAGGTATCCAGAGCATTTCACGCGGTCAGGGTAACGCTGCGCTGGCGCTCGGAATGACCCAATGGCAGTCAATGAAGCTCATCGTGCTGCCGCAGGCTTTCCGCGCGATGGTGCCGCTGCTGCTGACCCAGGGGATTGTCCTGTTCCAGGATACCTCGCTGGTGTATGTCCTGAGCCTTGCCGACTTCTTCCGTACCGCTTCCACTATCGGTGAGCGTGACGGTACCCAGGTTGAGATGATCCTGTTTGCCGGGGCCGTCTATTTTGTTATCAGCTTAAGCGCCTCACTGTTGGTCAGCTATCTGAAGAAAAGGAACGCGTAATGATTTCCCTGAAAAATGTTTCGAAATGGTATGGCCACTTTCAGGTGCTGACCGACTGCTCCACGGAAGTGAAAAAAGGCGAAGTGGTGGTGGTGTGCGGCCCGTCAGGTTCCGGCAAATCTACGCTTATCAAAACCGTCAACGGTCTTGAGCCGGTGCAGCAGGGAGAAATTCTGGTCAACGGCATTGCGGTCAACAACAAGAAAACCGATCTCGCCAAACTGCGTTCCCGCGTGGGGATGGTGTTCCAGCATTTCGAGCTGTTCCCGCATCTGTCGATCATTGAAAACCTGACGCTGGCGCAGGTGAAAGTCCTCAAACGTGATAAAGCCGCAGCGCGCACCAAAGGGCTGAAGCTGCTGGAGCGCGTGGGGCTTTCCGCGCACGCCGATAAATTCCCGGCCCAGCTTTCCGGCGGCCAGCAGCAGCGCGTGGCGATTGCCCGTGCGCTGTGTATGGATCCGGTAGCGATGCTGTTCGACGAACCCACTTCCGCGCTCGATCCGGAGATGATCAACGAAGTGCTGGACGTGATGGTTGAGCTCGCCAACGAAGGGATGACGATGATGGTGGTGACCCACGAAATGGGCTTTGCCCGCAAAGTGGCGAACCGGGTGATCTTTATGGACGAAGGGAAGATTGTCGAAGACTCTGACAAGGATGATTTCTTCAATAATCCTCAGTCAGATCGCGCTAAGGACTTCCTGGCTAAGATTTTGCACTAAGCACCACGAAACTGCGCCGATCGGTTCCCTCTCCCTTGAGGGAGAGGGTTAGGGTGAGGGGGAACAAACAAGTTCTGAGCCGTCTGGTGCCCTCACCCCGGCCCTCTCCCACAGGGAGAGGGAGAAAAGACTAAGGCTCAAAAGCCTTACGCTGAAACTGGTCATGCCCGCATTTCGGGCACAAAGGCAGCACATCCGGCGAATAGACCGCCAGATGGAAATGGCATTTCTCGCAGACTAGATTACCCAGTCCCACCACTTCTCCGCTGTGATAAACGCCATGGTGATTCAGATCCTGGAAAACCTCGCGCCATTCCAGCTGCGTTTTGTCAGTGATATCCGCCAGCTCCTGCCAGATGCTCTCTTTAATCACCCGCAAAAACACGCTGTCTTCCGCTTCCTCTTTGCTTTCGTTGTAGCTGATAGCAAACTCTTCCAGATCGCGGCGAATAGCGCGCGTGAGCTCTTCGATTTCAGTTCGGGTCAACTCCCCGGTCTGGCTGACGCTGGCTCTTGCCTGCTCAACCAGCGCGTCAATATCGCGCTCGCCGTTGCGCAGGCGTTCAGAAAGCGTCGTCACCAGTTCACGATAATATTGAGCAACCTTGTTCATTGTTTCCTCTCCCGGGCGGTTAACGTCTTCTAATAGTAGACCTTATTTCCCCTGCGCTTTGTCAGTTAAGCCACAGAGTCGGTAAATAAACGCCAGACCCGAATGCCTTTAAGGCTGTTTTGACGTGCGCGTTTGGGCTATGCTATGCCGATCTGTTTGACCACATCCATTGGCTACGTTTGTAGCTGTATTGAACACAGGACCACTGGCTGCCATGCAAGAGCAATACCGCCCGGAAGAGATAGAAACGAAAGTCCAGCAACACTGGGACGAAAAGCGCACGTTTGAAGTGACAGAAGACAACAGCAAAGAGAAATACTACTGCCTGTCGATGCTACCCTATCCTTCTGGCCGACTACACATGGGCCACGTGCGTAACTACACCATTGGCGATGTGATTGCCCGCTACCAGCGTATGCTCGGCAAAAACGTGCTTCAGCCGATCGGCTGGGATGCGTTCGGTCTGCCAGCAGAAGGCGCGGCGGTGAAAAACAACACCGCGCCAGCCCCATGGACGTACGACAACATCGCCTACATGAAAAACCAGCTGAAAATGCTGGGCTTTGGCTATGACTGGAGCCGTGAACTGGCAACCTGTACCCCGGAATACTACCGCTGGGAGCAGAAGTTCTTCACCGAGCTGTATAAAAAAGGCCTCGTGTACAAGAAAACTTCCGCCGTTAACTGGTGCCCGAACGATCAGACCGTGCTGGCCAACGAACAAGTTATCGACGGCTGCTGCTGGCGTTGCGACACCAAAGTTGAGCGTAAAGAGATCCCACAGTGGTTTATCAAAATCACTGCCTACGCCGACGAGCTGCTGAACGATCTGGATAAACTGGATCACTGGCCGGACACCGTTAAAACCATGCAGCGCAACTGGATCGGTCGTTCTGAAGGTGTGGAAATCTCCTTCGACGTGAACGACTACGCGGATAAGCTGACCGTTTATACCACCCGTCCAGACACCTTTATGGGCTGCACCTACCTGGCCGTTGCTGCGGGTCATCCGCTGGCACAGCAGGCGGCAGCAAATAACCCAGCGCTGTCCGCTTTCATCGACGAATGCCGCAACACCAAAATGGCTGAAGCCGATATGGCAACGATGGAGAAAAAAGGCGTCGATACTGGTTTTAAAGCGATTCACCCACTGACCGGTGAAGCTATCCCGGTATGGGCCGCTAACTTCGTGCTGATGGAATACGGTACTGGTGCAGTGATGGCTGTTCCAGGTCACGACCAGCGCGATTACGAATTTGCCACTAAATATGGCCTTAACATCAAGCCAGTCATCCTGGCTGCCGACGGTTCTGAACCAGACCTGTCTGAGCAGGCGCTGACTGAAAAAGGCACCCTGTTCAACTCCGGCGAGTTCGACGGTCTGAGCTTCCAGGCGGGCTTCAATGCCATCGCGGATAAACTGGCCGAGTTGGGCGTGGGCGAGCGTAAAGTTAACTTCCGTCTGCGCGACTGGGGCGTTTCACGTCAGCGTTACTGGGGTGCGCCAATCCCAATGGTGACGCTGGAAGACGGCACCGTGATGCCAACTCCTGAAGACCAACTGCCGGTGATCCTGCCGGAAGACGTGGTCATGGACGGCATCACCAGCCCAATCAAAGCCGATCCTGAGTGGGCAAAAACCACCGTCAACGGCCAGCCTGCGCTGCGTGAAACCGACACCTTTGACACCTTTATGGAGTCCTCCTGGTACTACGCGCGCTACACCTGCCCGGACTATCAGGAAGGGATGCTGGATTCCGACGCCGCGAACTACTGGCTGCCGGTCGATATTTACATCGGCGGGATCGAACACGCCATCATGCACCTGCTCTACTTCCGCTTCTTCCACAAGCTGATGCGCGATGCGGGCATGGTGAACTCTGACGAGCCAGCTAAACAGCTGCTGTGCCAGGGCATGGTGCTGGCTGATGCCTTCTACTATGTAGGTGCTAACGGTGAGCGTAACTGGGTTTCTCCGGTTGATGCCATCGTTGAGCGCGACGAGAAAGGCCGTATCGTGAAGGCAAAAGACGCCGAAGGTCATGAACTGGTTTATACCGGCATGAGCAAGATGTCCAAGTCGAAAAACAACGGTATCGACCCGCAGGTGATGGTTGAACGCTACGGCGCGGACACCGTCCGTCTGTTCATGATGTTCGCTTCTCCGGCTGATATGACCCTGGAGTGGCAGGAATCCGGCGTGGAAGGTGCTAATCGCTTCCTGAAACGCGTCTGGAAACTGGTTTACGAGCACACCTCCGCTGGCCCGGTTGTCGCGCTGAACGCCGACGCACTGAGCGAAGATCAGCAGGCTCTGCGTCGCGACGTTCACAAAACTATCGCTAAAGTGACCGATGATATCGGCCGTCGTCAGACCTTCAACACCGCCATTGCGGCGATCATGGAGCTGATGAACAAGCTGGCGAAAGCACCAACGGAAAGCGAGCAGGATCGCGCCCTGATGCAGGAAGCGCTGCTTGCCGTCGTGCGCATGCTGAACCCGTTCACTCCACACGTTAGCTTCACCCTGTGGCAGATCCTGGGCGGCGAAGCCGATGTGGACAACGCGCCATGGCCGGTAGCCGACGAAAAAGCGATGGTAGAAAACACCACGCTGGTTGTGGTACAGGTTAACGGTAAAGTCCGCGGTAAAGTCACCGTTCCGGTGGATGCGACCGAAGAGCAAGTTCGTGAACGTGCAGGCCAGGAACACCTGGTTGCGAAATATCTGGAAGGCGTTACCGTACGTAAAGTGATTTACGTACCGGGTAAACTGCTCAACCTGGTCGTTGGCTAAGCGCGGGAGGAAGCGTGCGATTTCTGACAACGTTGTTGGTATCTCTTGCGGTGCTGGTCACCGCAGGCTGTGGCTGGCACCTGCGTAGTACCACGCAGGTACCGGACAACATGAAAAAAATGATCTTAATTTCAGGCGATCCTAACGGTCCATTTACCCGTTCCGTCCGCAACCAGTTGCGTCTGAACGGCATTGAGATTGTCGATGGCAGTTCGCTGCGTAAAGATATCCCGTCACTGCGTCTGGGTGGTGCAGGAGTTAGCCAGGATACAGCTTCTGTATTCCAGAATGGTCAGACGGCGGAATATCAGATGGTGATGACCGCCACTGCCAGCGTGCTTATTCCAGGGCATGACATCTATCCAATCAGCACTAAGGTTTATCGTTCCTACTTCGATAACCCACAGCAGGCGCTGGCGAAAGATGCTGAGCAGGGTATGATCATTCAGGAAATGTACGACAAAGCCGCGCAGCAGCTGATTCGTAAACTTCCTAGCGTGAAGGTGGCAGATGCTGAAGCGACCAAAGAGGACCAGCAGGCGACGAAGAAAAGCACCACAGCCGCCGCGCCAGCCTCAGGCCGTGTCTCCACTACTCTGGGTAACTGATGATTCGGTTGTACCCAGAACAACTCCGCGCGCAGCTCTCTGAAGGGCTGCGCGCGGCGTATCTGCTCCTCGGCAACGATCCTCTTCTGCTACAGGAGAGCCAGGACGCCATTCGCGCTGCAGCACAAACTCAGGGCTTTGATGAGCATCATAGCGTGACCGTCGATGCCAGCACCGACTGGAACGCCCTGTTCTCCTTAAGCCAGGAACGAAGCCTGTTCGCCAGCCGTCAGACGTTAATGTTAATCCTGCCGGAAAATGGGCCGAATGCCGCCATCAACGAACAGCTCCTTGCGCTCATCGGATTGCTTCACGACGATCTGCTGCTGATCGTTCGCGGTAATAAACTCACCAAAGCCCAGGAAAACGCCGCCTGGTACAGCACGCTCTCTGAACATGCGGTTCAGGTTTCGTGCCAGACTCCCGAGCAGGCCCAGCTTCCACGCTGGCTGGCTGCACGCGCAAAACAGCACAATCTTCAGTTGGATGACGCAGCAAGCCAGCTGCTTTGCTACTGCTACGAAGGAAATCTGCTGGCGCTGGCTCAGGCGCTTGAGCATTTATCGCTGCTGTGGCCAGACGGTAAACTTACGCTGCCGCGCGTGGAGCAGGCGGTGAATGATGCCGCCCATTTCACTCCTTTCCACTGGCTGGATGCCCTGCTGGCGGGAAAGAGCAAACGCGCCCTGCACATTCTTCAGCAATTGCGCCAGGAAGGCAGCGAGCCGGTGATCCTGCTGCGCACGCTACAGCGTGAGCTGCTGCTGCTGGTCAATATGAAACGTCAGTCGGTCAATACGCCGCTGCGTACGCTCTTTGACAAGCATCGTGTCTGGCAAAATCGTCGTCCGCTGTTTACCGAAGCGCTGAATCGCCTGAGTGCAGAACAGCTTCGCCATGCCGTCACCCTGCTGGCTCGTACTGAGCTGACGCTAAAACAGGATTACGGGCAATCGGTGTGGGCTGAGCTTGATGAACTCTCGCTGCTGTTGTGCCATAAAAATCTGCCGGATATTTTCTTTGAAGGGTGATATGACCGCATTAAAAGCCATCTATGGCGGCACGTTTGATCCCGTGCACTACGGCCACCTGAAGCCGGTTGAGATCCTGGCAAATCTGATTGGCCTGTCAAAGGTCATCATCATGCCGAACAACGTCCCGCCGCATCGCCCACAGCCGGAAGCGACCAGCGCTCAGCGTAAGCGGATGCTGGAGCTGGCAATCGCTGACAAACCGCTGTTTGAGCTGGACGAGCGTGAGCTACAGCGCGATACGCCCTCATACACTTCTGAAACACTGAAAGCGTGGCGTATTGAACAGGGACCAGATCAGCCGCTGGCCTTCATCATCGGTCAGGATTCCCTGATCAACTTCCCGTCCTGGCATGACTACCAAAGCATTCTGCAAAACGCGCACCTGTTGGTTTGCCGCCGCCCGGGCTACCCGATGACCATGAAAGATGAGGCGCATCAGCTCTGGCTCGATCGTCATCTGACGCATAACGTGGAAGACCTGCACCGCGCGCCTGCAGGGAAAATCTATCTGGCAGAAACGCCGTGGTTTAATATTTCAGCGACCCTGATCCGCGAACGCCTGCAGCAGGGCGAATCCTGTGCGGAAATGCTGCCAGAAACCGTACTGGACTACATTCATCAGCAGGGGCTGTACCGATAAACGAAGGGGAGAAAACGCTCACGGGTTATGCGAATTTTCCCTTTTCGGCCTAAGCTTCCTTCCAGACCATTGACACCCCCGGCAAGGCTGTTATTCTCCGCTGCCAGACTTATCCCACCACACTGATTTACAGAAATTGTTTTACAAAAATGGCGGTGCAATCATGGCCATTGGGTGGGATGATAGCCCGCCGGTACCATCCGGCCGGTGACATTTGTCCCGACTTCGTCCTGGATTCAGGTATACTGACGGGCTGTTCATATCATTAATCTTCACCTGACCAGGGGGAAACTTGCAGGGTAAAGCACTCCAGGATTTTGTTATCGACAAAATCGACGATCTTAAAGGCCAGGACATCATCGCCATTGATGTTCAGGGTAAATCCAGTATCACCGACTGCATGATCATCTGTACCGGTACCTCCACCCGTCATGTGATGTCTATTGCCGATCACGTTGTTCAGGAATCTCGCGCTGCCGGTATGCTGCCGCTGGGCGTCGAAGGTGAAAACGTGGCTGACTGGGTCGTTGTGGATCTGGGTGATGTCATTGTCCACGTCATGCAGGAAGAGAGCCGTCGCCTGTATGAGCTGGAAAAACTCTGGGGTTAATGCGTGAAGCTGCAGCTCATTGCCGTGGGAACCAAAATGCCGGACTGGGTGCAGACCGGATTCACGGAGTACCTGCGTCGCTTTCCGAAAGATATGCCGTTCGAGCTGATTGAAATTCCGGCGGGCAAACGCGGTAAAAATGCGGACATTAAACGCATTCTTGAAAAAGAAGGCGAACTGATGCTGGCGGCTGCCGGAAAAAACCGCATTGTCACGCTGGATATTCCAGGTAAGCCCTGGGATACGCCGCAGCTGGCCGTTGAGCTGGAACGCTGGAAGCAGGATGGCCGTGACGTCAGCCTGCTGATCGGCGGCCCGGAGGGTTTGTCTCCGGCCTGTAAAGCTGCCGCCGAACAAAGTTGGTCCCTCTCCACGCTGACCCTCCCTCACCCACTGGTGCGGGTTCTGGTGGCAGAAAGCCTCTACCGGGCGTGGAGCATTACCACCAACCATCCTTATCACCGTGAGTAATGATGACCAGGTTAGATTAAGCAGCGGATGAAATTACAGAATTCTTTTCGCGACTATACGGCTGAGTCCGCGCTGTTCGTGCGCCGGGCGGTAGTCGCATTTTTGGGTATTTTAGCACTCAGTGGCGTGCTGGTTGTTAATCTTTATAATCTGCAAATTGTCCGTTTTACCGACTATCAAACCCGCTCTAACGAAAACCGCATCAAGCTGGTGCCTATTCCACCAAGCCGCGGCATTATCTATGACCGCAACGGCACACCGCTGGCACTCAACCGTACGATATACCAGCTGGAACTGATGCCGGAGAAGGTCGATAACCTTCAGCAAACGCTTAACGATCTGCGCAGTGTGGTCGATCTTACCGATGACGACATTGCCAATTTCAAGAAAGAACGCGCCCGCTCTCACCGCTTCACCTCCATTCCGGTCAAGGTTAACCTGACCGAAGTTCAGGTCGCGCGCTTTGCGGTTAACCAGTACCGCTTCCCGGGCGTCGAAGTCAAAGGCTATAAGCGTCGCTACTATCCTTACGGCTCGGCGCTGACGCACGTCATCGGCTATGTCTCCAAAATTAACGATAAAGACGTGGACCGCCTCGATAAAGAAGGCAAGCTGGCAAACTACGCCGCGACCCACGACATCGGCAAACTGGGGATTGAGCGCTACTACGAAGACGTTCTGCACGGGCAGACCGGCTATGAAGAGGTTGAGGTTAACAACCGTGGCCGCGTGATCCGCCAGCTGAAAGAAGTCCCTCCGCAGGCCGGGCATGACATCTATCTGACGCTGGATCTGAAACTTCAGCAGTATATTGAAACGCTGCTTGCCGGCAGCCGTGCCGCCGTGGTGGTCACCGATCCACGTTCTGGCGGTATCCTGGCTTTGGTTTCGATGCCAAGCTACGATCCAAACCTGTTCGTTGACGGGATTTCCAGCAAGGATTACTCCTCCCTGCTGAACGACCCGAATACGCCACTGGTGAACCGTGCAACGCAAGGCGTTTACCCGCCTGCGTCAACCGTGAAGCCTTATGTTTCCGTCTCGGCCCTCAGCGCGGGCGTTATCACCAGAAACACCGGATTGTTTGACCCGGGCTGGTGGCAGCTGCCAGGCTCTGACAAACGCTATCGTGACTGGAAAAAATGGGGCCACGGCCACCTGAACGTCACCAAAGCGCTGGAAGAGTCTGCGG
Organism: Enterobacteriaceae bacterium 89; assembly: GCA_014156375.1. GTDB lineage: Bacteria > Pseudomonadota > Gammaproteobacteria > Enterobacterales > Enterobacteriaceae > Scandinavium. Next base: position 880,546 of record RQJH01000002.1, read on the forward strand.
ATACCTTCTTCTATCAGGTTGCCTATGACATGGGCATCGACCGTCTTTCCGAATGGATGGGCAAGTTTGGCTACGGCCACTATACCGGAATCGATTTGTCAGAAGAGCGTTCCGGGAACATGCCGACTCGTGAATGGAAGCTGAAGCGCTTTAAGAAACCGTGGTATCAGGGTGACACCATCCCGGTCGGGATCGGCCAGGGCTACTGGACTGCTACCCCAATTCAGATGAGCAAAGCGCTGATGATCCTGATTAACGACGGGCTGGTGAAAGTACCGCATCTGCTGCTGAGTACCACTGAAGACGGTAAGCAAGTGCCGTGGGAACAGCCGCACGAAGCGCCAGTGGGCGATATCCATTCCGGCTTCTGGGAAATCGCCAAGGACGGGATGTACGGCGTGGCAAACCGCCCGAACGGGACTGCACACAAATACTTTGCCGGCGCGCCTTACAAGATTGCCGCTAAATCCGGTACCGCGCAGGTCTTCGGCCTGAAAGCTAACGAAACCTATAACGCGCATCGTATCGCCGAGCGTCTGCGAGACCATAAACTGATGACCGCCTTTGCGCCGTACGACAGCCCGAAGGTCGCCGTCGCGATGATCCTTGAAAACGGCGGCGCAGGCCCGGCTGTCGGGACGCTGATGCGTCAGATCCTCGACCATATCATGCTCGGTGACAACAACACCGTGCTGCCGTCGGAAACCCCGGCAGCGGCAGCAGGGGAGGACCAATAACCATGACGGATAATCCGAACAAAAAATCGCTGTGGGATAAAATCCACCTCGATCCGACGATGCTGCTGATCCTGCTCGCGCTGCTGACCTACAGCGCGCTGGTTATCTGGAGCGCCAGCGGCCAGGACATGGGGATGATGGAGCGTAAGATCGGCCAGATCGCCATGGGTGTGGTGATCATGGTGGTGATGGCGCAAATCCCGCCGCGAGTCTATGAAGGCTGGGCGCCGTGGCTCTATATTTTCTGTATCGTGCTGCTGGTGGCGGTAGACGCCTTCGGGGCTATCTCTAAAGGCGCACAGCGCTGGCTGGACCTGGGCGTAGTTCGTTTCCAGCCCTCAGAGATTGCCAAAATTGCCGTTCCGCTGATGGTCGCACGCTTCATTAACCGTGATGTCTGCCCGCCGTCATTGAAGAATACGGCGATTGCGCTGGTGCTCATTTTCCTGCCTACGCTGCTTGTGGCTGCGCAGCCAGACCTGGGGACATCGATTCTGATCGCGCTGTCCGGCCTGTTTGTGCTGTTCCTGGCGGGCCTGAGCTGGCGTCTGATTGGCGTGGCAGTGCTGATGGTTGCGGCCTTTATCCCTATTTTGTGGTTCTTCCTGATGCATGACTATCAGCGTCAGCGCGTAATGATGCTGCTCGATCCGGAGACCGATCCGCTGGGTGCGGGCTACCACATCATTCAGTCGAAAATTGCGATTGGCTCCGGTGGCCTGCGCGGTAAAGGCTGGCTGCACGGAACGCAGTCGCAGCTCGAATTCCTGCCTGAACGTCATACCGACTTCATCTTTGCGGTTCTGGCAGAAGAGTTAGGATTAATCGGATTCCTGGTGCTGCTGGCCCTGTACGTTCTGCTGATCATGCGCGGACTGTGGATAGCCGCACAGGCACAAACCACCTTTGGCCGCGTGATGGCCGGTGGCTTAATGTTGATTTTATTCGTTTATGTCTTCGTAAATATTGGTATGGTGAGTGGGATCCTGCCGGTGGTTGGCGTACCGCTACCGCTGGTCAGCTATGGAGGCTCAGCTCTGATCGTACTGATGGCCGGGTTTGGTATCGTGATGTCGATACACACCCACAGGAAAATGTTGTCGAAAAGCGTATAAGGGGTGCGCAATGATGCGTAAACAATGGCTTGGTATTTGTATCGCCGCAGGCTTACTGGCCGCGTGTTCGAGTGATGACGGGCAGCAACAGCAGACCGTCAGTGCACCGAAACCGGCTGTCTGTAACGGCCCGGTGGTGGAAATTGGCGGTGCAGAGCCACGCTACGAGCCCCTGAATCCTTCGGTGAATCAGGATTATCAGCGCGACGGCAACAACTATAAAATTGTTCAGGATCCGTCGAATTTCAGCCAGGCGGGTCTGGCAGCGATTTATGATTCTGAGCCGGGTAGCAACCTGACTGCTTCCGGTGAAGCCTTCGATCCGATGCAGTTAACTGCCGCGCATCCAACGCTGCCGATCCCAAGCTATGCCCGTATTACCAACCTGGCAAACGGCCGCATGCTGATTGTGCGCATTAACGACCGTGGTCCTTACGGCAACGATCGCGTCATCTCGCTTTCGCGCGCGGCTGCCGATCGCCTGAACACCTCGAATAACACCAAAGTCCGCATCGACCCGATTATCGTGGCGCAGGACGGAACCATGTCCGGCCCGGGCACGGCGTGTACCACCATCGCCAAACAAACCTACGCCCTGCCTTCTCGCCCGGATCTGAGCGGCGGTATGGGTAGCGCGTCTTCTGCACCCCAACCTCAGTCTGCGCAGGGCGATGTACGAGCAATCAGCAACGATACGCTGAAGCCTGAAGACAGCACGGGTGCGCCGGTGAACAGCAGCGGTTTCCTGGGTGCGCCGACGCCACTGAGCAGCGGCGTACTTGAAGGCAGCGAGCCTCCAGCCGCTCAACCGGCCGTTCAGCCAGCTGCAACACCAGCTGCGCCAGTGACAGCTCCAGGTTCAGTACAGGGCAGCGTTGCTCCTGCTGCGGCACCAGCCGCCGTTGCAGCGACCTCTGGCGCTTCAGCCGCCAGCGGCAGTTATGTCGTACAGGTAGGTGCGGTCAGCGATCAGGCTCGTGCCCAGCAGTATCAGCAAGGGCTGAGCCAGAAATTTTCGGTGCCAGGTCGCGTTGTGCAAAACGGTGCCGTCTGGCGTATCCAGCTCGGTCCGTTTAACAGCAAATCAGACGCCAGCACCCTGCAGCAACGCCTGCAGAGCGAAGCACAGCTTCAATCGTTTATTACTCACGCCAACTAAATTCCGGCTGGCATCCTGACGCGTCGCGTATGTAAAAATCGTTAACAATCTCGCGCGCATTGCAGGATGCCTGACCTTATAGCAAATGCTATAGTTAGGCACTTTTTTCACTCCATCACGGATGTCGTTGTTCTGACCATGAAGACCTCTTTCTCTGCACGTTTACTTATTACGGCGCTGTCTGTCGCAGCACTGACAACCGCAGCCCACGCTGATGACCTGAACATCAAAACCATGATCCCAGGCGTTCCGCAGATTGACGCGGAATCCTACATTCTGATCGACTACAACTCAGGGAAAGTGCTGGCAGAGCAGAACGCTGATGCCCGCCGTGACCCGGCCAGCCTGACCAAAATGATGACCAGCTATGTCATCGGCCAGGCAATGAAAGCAGGGAAATTCAAAGAGTCCGATCTGGTGACCGTGGGCAATGATGCCTGGGCTACCGGTAACCCGGTATTCAAAGGCTCTTCCCTGATGTTCCTGAAGCCAGGCATGCAGGTTCCTGTTTCTCAGCTGATCCGCGGTATCAACCTCCAGTCAGGTAACGATGCCTGCGTAGCCATGGCCGACTATGTCGCCGGTAGCCAGGATGCGTTCGTCGGTCTGATGAACAGCTACGTTACCGCGCTGGGCCTGAAAAACTCTCACTTCCAGACCGTTCACGGCCTGGATGCTGACGGACAGTACAGCTCGGCGCGCGACATGGCGCTGATTGGCCAGGCGTTGATCCGCGACGTACCAAACGAATACACTATCTACAAAGAGAAAGAGTTCACCTTTAACGGCATTCGCCAGATGAACCGTAACGGTCTGCTGTGGGACAACAGCCTGAACGTTGACGGCATCAAAACTGGCCACACCGATAAAGCAGGCTACAACCTGGTTGCTTCCGCCACCGAAGGCCAGATGCGTCTGGTTTCCGCGGTGATGGGCGGACGTACCTTTAAAGGCCGTGAAACCGAGAGCAAAAAACTGCTGACCTGGGGCTTCCGCTTCTTTGAAACCGTAAGCCCGCTGAAAGCCGGTAAAGAGTTTGCCTCTGAGCCAGCCTGGTTTGGTGATACCGACCGCGCATCCCTCGGCGTCGATAAAGACGTTTATCTGACGATTCCACGTGGCCGCATGAAAGATCTGAAAGCGAGCTATGTGCTGAACACCAGCGAACTGCATGCCCCACTGCAGAAAAATCAGGTAGTGGGTACCATCAACTTCCAGCTTGATGGCAAGACCATTGAGCAGCGTCCGCTGGTTGTGCTGCAGGAAATCCCGGAAGGCAACTTCTTCGGTAAGATCATTGATTACATTAAATTAATGTTCCACCACTGGTTTGGTTAAAAAATACACACTTGAAAGTGTGATTTCCATCCCCATATACTAAGCATCAAGACAACGACTCCCGTGCCCTGCGCGGGAGTCGTCTTTTAAAACCACCGGAGCTGACATGAAAACCAAACTTAACGAACTGCTTGAATTCCCTACTTCATTTACCTACAAGGTGATGGGTCTGGCGAAGCCTGAGCTGGTTGACCAGGTGGTGGAAGTGGTACAGCGCCATGCGCCAGGTGATTACTCCCCGCAGGTAAAACCAAGCAGCAAAGGCAATTACCACTCGGTATCCATTACCATCAACGCCACTCACATCGAACAGGTTGAGACGCTGTACGAAGAGTTGGGGAATATCGAAATCGTACGTATGGTACTGTAATCCTCGTTGCCCGGCGTCGTCGGGCAACTCCTCTTCCCGCTCTGTGATATACTCCCTCTCCTGATTTCCTCATTCTGCAAAGAGACCGTTGTGGATTTGAACACCCTTCTCGTTCGCCAGCTTGGCATACAGCCGTATGAGCCTGTTTCTCAGGCGATGCATGAGTTTACCGATACCCGCGATGACACCACGCCTGACGAAATTTGGCTGGTGGAACATCAGCCGGTGTTTACTCAGGGCCAGGCAGGTAAAGCGGAACATGTGCTGGTTCCGGGCGACATTCCGGTGATCCAGAGCGATCGCGGAGGTCAGGTCACCTATCACGGGCCAGGCCAGCAGGTGATGTATGTTCTGCTGAATCTTAAACGTCGTAAACTGGGCGTGCGGGAGCTGGTGACGCTGCTTGAACAGACTGTCGTTAACACGCTGGCTGAGTTCGGCATTGAGTCGCACCCTCGCGCAGATGCTCCGGGTGTTTATGTTGGCGAGAAAAAAATCTGCTCACTGGGTTTGCGTATCAGAAAAGGCTGCTCGTTCCACGGTCTGGCGCTCAACGTGGCGATGGATTTGTCCCCATTTTTACGCATTAATCCCTGTGGCTATGCGGGTATGGAGATGACGCAAATGCAGCACTGGGTCGCCGATGCAAAAACGCAAAATATCGCCCCTGTGCTGGTCAGGCATTTTTTAGCCCTGCTAAACAATCCGCCTCATAAATATATTCCAGCTTAATATATTATACATCGGACCTGATATTTTGTCGGGTCCACGCCTCTTTTGCCCTGTTTTCCTTTACATTAATCACATCTTTCTATATTTTTTCTCAGCCTGTCGAAGTATTGGCTTCGTCACATACAATCTTTTACGTAAACACACCACTTAAAAAACCGAGACGGCACCGCAACCCAAGATGTAACTCATTGTTCAAAATGAAGTAAAATCCTGTCTCCGCGAAAAACGCCGCTCAACAGCATAATAACAATAAAAATATTTTCAACTATCATTCATATTGTGAATGAATACGGAGTACGAGTGTGGAATATAACGACCAGCCGGAAAGCCGAATAAACTCAGGTCGCGAGAGTGATACACCGCAAATCTTCCGAACGCTGCGTAATATTGATCTCAATTTGCTGACCATTTTTGAGGCGGTATATGTACACAAAGGCATCGTCAATGCTGCGAAAATTCTGAATCTCACTCCTTCAGCAATTAGTCAGTCCATTCAGAAGCTGCGCTCCATATTTCCTGACCCGCTTTTTATTCGCAAGGGCCAGGGCGTCACCCCGACGGCCTATGCCACACACCTGCATGAGTACATCAGCCAGGGGCTGGAGTCCATCCTGGGTGCGCTCGATTTGACCGGCAGTTACGATAAACAGCGCACGATCACCATCGGAACTTCACCTACCGTTGGCGCACTGGTGATGCCAGCCATCTTTGAGACGGTGAGAGAAAAATTCCCGCAGCTCCTGTTGCGCAATATTCCGGTTACCGACGTGGGTCTGCAGCTCAGTCAGTTCCAGACGGACCTGATTATCGACAGCACCATCCATAACGCCAGGGCGCTCAGCCATCACGTGTTGTACAGCGATCGTCTCCTGCTGGTTGCCCGTGAGGGCCATCCGGCGCTCAGAGCGCCTCAGAGCCAGGAATCACTGAGCCAGTATGATTACACCCTGCTGATGATGGATGGCTCTTCTCATTCCGAGTTGCGCAAACGCATTCATGAAATCCTGCCGGAACGCCAAATCAGCTTCAGCAGTTACAGCCTTGTGACAATTGCTGCCCTGATAGGCAGTAGCGATTTAATCGGACTGATGCCGTCCCGCTTCCTGACACTCTTTGCTAACTGCTGGCCGCTGCGGGCTATCGACTTCCCGGCGATCAAAGAGGAAAGCGTCGAATTTTCACTGCATTACAATAAGCTCAGCATGCGAGATCCTATTTTGCAGAGCGTCATCACGGCCATCCGTCAGGTGTTCTGACAGCCCTGGCCATGCTCAATGTCTCCTGCCTTTTGGACATTGAGCACAGAAAGCAACAACTGGTTTACAAATTGCCGGGCTGGCAGGCTGCTTCTCACACTGATTGATGGTATACTGCCAGCCATTAAATTCAAAAATAGTTGATAAATACAACATTCCCTTGAATTGAAACGCTTTCCTTCGTTACTCGCAACTGGAACACGCACGCTATGAGTAAACCCATTGTGATGGAACGCGGTGTTAAGTACCGCGACGCCGATAAAATGGCCCTTATCCCGGTTAAAAACGTGGCTACCGAGCGAGAAGCTCTGCTGAGAAAACCGGAATGGATGAAAATCAAACTTCCGGCGGACTCTACCCGCATTCAGGGCATCAAAGCCGCGATGCGCAAAAACGGCCTGCACTCCGTCTGTGAAGAAGCGTCCTGCCCTAACCTGGCAGAATGCTTTAACCACGGTACAGCCACATTCATGATCCTGGGCGCAATTTGTACCCGCCGCTGCCCGTTCTGCGATGTTGCCCACGGCCGCCCGGTTGCGCCTGATGCCAATGAACCGCAAAAGCTCGGTCAGACCATTGCTGATATGGCACTGCGCTACGTGGTGATTACCTCTGTAGACCGCGATGACCTGCGTGACGGCGGTGCACAGCACTTTGCCGACTGCATCACTGCCATTCGCGAGAAGAGCCCAAACATCAAGATTGAAACGCTGGTTCCTGACTTCCGTGGTCGCATGGATAAAGCGCTGGAAATCCTGACCGCAACGCCACCGGACGTGTTCAACCACAACCTGGAAAACGTGCCACGCATCTATCGCCAGGTCCGTCCGGGCGCAGACTATAACTGGTCGCTGAAGCTGCTGGAGCGTTTCAAAGAAGCTCATCCGCATATCCCAACCAAATCTGGCCTGATGGTGGGTCTGGGAGAAACGAATGCAGAAATCATTGAAGTGATGCGCGATCTGCGTCGCCATGGCGTCACCATGCTGACGCTGGGCCAGTATCTGCAGCCAAGCCGTCACCATCTGCCGGTACAGCGCTACGTGAGCCCTGATGAGTTCGAAGAGATGAAAGCCGAAGCGCTGGCGATGGGCTTCACCCACGCAGCCTGTGGCCCGTTTGTTCGTTCTTCTTACCATGCAGATATGCAGGCGAAAGGGCTGGAAGTGAAGTAAGCCTTATCGTTGATGAAAGAGCCGTGGCCTGCGCCGCGGCTTTTTTGTTTCTACGGCTTCAGAACGCAGCGGTGAAATACCTGGTTGCAACTTTTTGGCCGATCTCTGGCGCAATAAAGCACAAGAGGCCGCAACGTCTGCCGTTGTGGCCTCTCTGAATTCACCAGTCAGCGAAGGCGATGCGCCTTGCCGTGGCTATGAATTACTCTTTATGAGAGAGTTTTTCTGCCGGAACGTCGTCTTCAGCGCTCTTTTTCACGCTGGTTTCATCATCGTTCATGGCTTTCTTAAAGCCTTTGATTGCAGAGCCCAGGTCACCGCCGAGCGTACGCAATTTCTTGGTACCGAACACCAGAACAATCAGTGCGGCAACCACCAGCAGTTTGGTAATACTAATCTCACCCATAGATACCTTCTTCATTAAAACAGGCAACGAAACGCGCCATCAACACCGTGGCTATACCTTAAAGAATAGACGGTCATTTTGCGAGGGCACACAATAGCAATCTGTAACAAGGTGAATCAAGCGCTGCTTAAAAAAACATCACATAATTTGCGGTGGCGCAAAGCGGCGGTTCTTAAGCACCGGTAATTGTGCCCGAATGTGTCCTAAAGAGTCCTTGCAAAGCTCTGCGAAAATCATTTGCGGACCAGTTCCAGCTCCCGCCAGCGTCACTCCAAGTGGATCGACTATCCGGCTCTGGCCGATATTTTTGTTCCCACACTCCCCTGCCGCCACGATATAACAGGTCGTATCCAGCGCCCTGGCCGCCAGCAGCGTTATCCAGTGATGTTCTTTTAACGGGCCGCGTACCCAGGCCGTCGGCAACACCAGAATATCAGCCCCCTGTAACGCATGCGCCAGTGCCATATCAGGAAAGCGCAGATCGTAACAGGTCATCAGCCCCACTTTCATACCATCCACCTCAATCAGCGGCGGCAGCACATCGCCAGCATCTACGCGCTTTGATTCCTGAACGTTAAATGCATCGTAGAGATGCAGCTTCTGGTACTGCGCAATAATCTCCCCGCCTCTTAGCACAACCAGCGTATTTGCCGCTCGTCCCTCAGAAGTTGGTACATGGATAGTCAAAACGGTTGTCAGCGCATTGCTGCGGCTTTCCTCAAGCAAACGCTGCAAAAAGCCACCTGTCAGCGGCTGAGCCGATTTGACAGACATATCCGGGTCATTATCATCCCGGGCCAACAGCGCCTCTGGCAGCACCAGCAGAGAGGCTCCATTGGCCTGCGCCTGCTGCATTAGCACGATGCAAGTCTGGGCATTGGTCTGCCAGTCCGGGGTGACAGCAAATTGTCCTGCGGCAACGCGCATGGGTTCTCCTTATTGCTTGCCATAGCCATTCAGGCGGTACGGCGCTAAGATAATTCATTCACTATTGAAATAGCAGGAATTGGCAGTGTTACAAATTCTTTTAGCAGTTTTTATTGGTGGGGGAACAGGCAGCGTGGTGCGCTGGCTGTTGGGAATGCGCTTAAATCCGCTACATCAGGCGATCCCGATTGGCACGCTGACGGCAAACCTGGCCGGGGCATTTATCATTGGCGCAGGGCTGGCGTGGTTCAACCGAATGACCCACATCGACCCGATGTGGAAGCTGCTCATCACTACCGGCTTTTGCGGTGGCCTGACGACGTTCTCAACCTTTTCTGCGGAAGTGGTGTTTTTACTGCAGGACGGGCGTTTTGGTTGGGCGCTGATGAACGTAGCGCTGAACCTGCTGGGATCGTTTGCAATGACGGCGCTGGCCTGGTGGATTTTCTCCGCGGCTCGCTGAGTACAGACCAAAAAAAACCCGCCATAAGCGGGTTTTGAACTCTACTGACGAAATGCTTAGATAGGCATTACGTTTGCAGCAGATGGGCCTTTGGCACCGTTAGTGATTTCGAACTCTACGCGCTGACCTTCAGCCAGAGTTTTGAAACCGTTGGACTGGATTGCAGAGAAGTGTACGAATACATCTTTGCTGCCATCTTCCGGAGTAATGAAACCAAAGCCTTTGGACTCATTAAACCACTTAACGTTACCTTTAATCTTAGACATCAATATTACCTTTACATGAAAATGGACACAAATGCTGTGTCGGCTAACAGTACAGCAATTGTGGTGCCTTTTGTCCAGCTTAAGTTAACGAAAAAGTGATAAATGTCGCTAATTTTTCTCTGGACTAAGAGTTAGTCGTTGTTTTTGCACACGACTGCGGCTCCACTATCGTCAGTACATCATTTTGAGCGCTAAAACTGGAAGCGCATCCAGGCAAAGTATACGTTACCGTTGTTATAAGTGCCCGGAATATAAGTCATCTGGAACGTAGCAGGCCCATAGCCGATAGAAGCCAGCGGCAGCAGCACGGGAATGGGAATGTAGTTCCAGTTATCGCGGGCCGTCGCCCCAACCGTGTAACCTAATCCCAGATGGAATTTGTCATCCGCCAGCGGTCGCCAGGTTTTTTCCCAACCGTAGCCGCCAATCGGCTCCCATTTGTTAAATGAGTCTTTAAAGGCCATCAGATAAAGACCGTGCCAGTTACCCTGATCGTCCCAGCGTGACTGACCAAAACCAGCCCCCCACGGGCGCTCGTTATACTTATCCGTTTTCTCTTTGTCGTAGGCAAAGCGTGCGTGCCAGGTAATGGCGGGCACATACAGATCGTAATGCTCAGGCGATTGCCACGTTTGCGCAACGTTATCGCTGAGCGTGGACCAGGCATCGCTAACGGTGGAGGTGAATGACGCGTACGCGCCAGCCGCAAACATCCATTGCAGCAGGAAGACCCAGGTGAAAAGGGAGAATTGCTTAGATTTTAACACTTTACTCATACCGCATTTTGTTCGTACCTGAACAGGATAACCAGTTTAAAATTAATAGAATCTTAACGATATTGGAAAATTCCTCTTTTCCGGGCAAAAAGTGCCATTGCTGGCCGCGGGTCGATCGCCATGGCCCCCCTGTTCACCACCTCAGTCTTGGACATCACGGCTAACACAATGAATTTCATTAACTTAATCGTTTCAATTTTGCATCATTAAAAGCCGAAGCATTCACTACGTGAATATATATAATGTGATGGTGTCTGCTGTTTTTGGCAGCAGAGATCCGGCGGACGAGGATTTATTGATTTCCGTCAGTAAGCTTTGACCGTTTATTAGGCACATTCCCACACTTCGTTTTTTCGAAAACTTTTCAGACAGAATTTTCTTTGGGCTGCAGGAAGACAGGAATCCATCATGCTAACGTTGTTTGAGCTCCTTATCGGAGTGGTCGTCATTGTGGGCGTCGCCCGCTATATCATTAAAGGGTATTCCGCTACCGGCGTGCTGTTCGTCGGTGGTCTGGCGCTGCTGATTGCCAGCGCAGTTATGGGGCATAAAATCCTGCCTGACAGCGCCAGCAGCACCGGATACTCCGCCACCGATATTGTGGAATATATCAAGATCCTGCTGATGAGCCGCGGTGGCGATCTTGGCATGATGATCATGATGCTGTGTGGTTTTGCCGCCTATATGACGCATATCGGCGCCAACGACATGGTGGTTAAGCTTGCCTCTAAGCCGCTGCGCTACATCAATTCACCCTATATCCTGATGATTGCGGCCTACTTCGTCGCTTGCCTGATGTCGCTTGCGGTCTCCTCCGCCACGGGTCTTGGCGTTCTGCTGATGGCAACGCTGTTCCCGGTGATGGTTAACGTAGGGATCAGCCGCGGTGCCGCTGCCGCCATCTGTGCCTCTCCGGCGGCTATTATTCTTTCGCCAACCTCTGGCGACGTGGTATTAGCAGCGAAAGCTGCCGAAATGCCGCTGATTGATTTCGCCTTCAAAACCACGCTGCCTATCTCCATCATTGCCATTATCTGCATGGCAATCGCACACTTCTTCTGGCAGCGCTATCTCGACAAAAAAGAGAACATTTCCCACGAAATGCTCGATGTCAGCGAAATCACCACCACCGCGCCATCGTTCTACGCCATTCTGCCGTTCACACCGATCATCGGGGTGCTGATTTTTGACGGCAAGTGGGGCCCGGAGCTGCACATCATCACCATTCTGGTGATCTGCATGCTGCTGGCCGCTATTCTCGAATTCTGCCGCGGCTTTAATACCCAGAAGGTCTTCTCAGGCCTCGAAGTGGCTTACCGTGGGATGGCTGATGCCTTCGCAGGCGTAGTGATGCTGCTGGTCGCGGCTGGCGTCTTTGCTCAGGGCCTCAGCACCATCGGCTTTATCAACAGCCTGATCTCTATCGCCACCTCGTTTGGTTCCGCGAGTATCATCCTGATGCTGGTTCTGGTGATCCTGACCATGCTGGCAGCGATGACCACCGGTTCCGGTAACGCCCCGTTCTATGCGTTCGTGGAGATGATCCCGAAACTGGCGCACAGCTCCGGCATTAACCCGGCGTACCTCTCCATCCCTATGCTTCAGGCTTCTAACCTTGGACGTACCATCTCCCCGGTTTCTGGCGTGGTGGTAGCGGTAGCTGGTATGGCAAAAATCTCTCCGTTCGAAGTGGTTAAGCGTACGTCAGTGCCGGTTCTGGTCGGGCTGATTGTCGTGATTATCGCCACCGAACTGATGGTCCCTTCTTCTGCTTCTGCCCTCCTCGGCAAATAATTCTCAAGCGTGTTTATCTTTAAGATAAGCACGCTATTATATTCCCCACCTGAATACATTTAATATTATCTTAACAATAAATCTTCTTTTCATTTCTTATAAACACCATTAAAACCGCGCCAGCCAAAATAATTATGTGAATCAGTTCAAATACCGGGCTACCAGCACTGATTACCATCCCCGTATAAATCAATCAGATGATCCTTCAGTCTGTATTACCGGGAAAAGGGAAAGATGTTTAGCCAGGAGACGTTCACGCGAGTCAGGCGTGCTGAAAATATAAAGATGGCGGAGGTCACCCAATTTCTTAAGGAAAACGATCTCAGTCTCGATACCAGCGTTGATATTTTTATTACGGTCTCCCGTGACAATCGGCTGATTGCCTGCGGGGGAATATCCGGGAATATTATTAAGTGCGTGGCTATAAGCCAGTCTGTACGCGGCGAAGGGTTGGCGCTGAAACTTGCTACCGAGCTTATCAACCTGGCGTATGAGCGCCACTGCCCGCATCTGTTCATCTACACCAAAACCGAATACGAAGCGTTGTTCCACCAGTGTGGCTTCACCACGCTGACCTCCGTCCCCGGCATTATGGTGCTGATGGAAAATAGCGCCACTCGTCTGAAGCGCTATGCAAATTCACTGACGGCTTTTCGCCATAGCGGAAAGAAAATTGGCTGCATCATTATGAATGCCAATCCCTTTACCGAAGGGCACCGTTATTTAATTCAACAGGCCGTAGCGCAATGCGACTGGCTGCATGTTTTTCTGGTAAAGGAAGACACTTCCCGTTTTCCTTATGAAGATCGCTTTGATTTAGTGCAAAAAGGCACTCAGGGAATACCGAGACTGACGATACATAGGGGCTCGGAATATATAATCTCGCGCGCCACGTTCCCCTGCTATTTCATAAAAGAACAAAGCGTCATTAACCACTGCTATACCGAAATCGACCTCAAAATATTCCGCCAGTATCTGGCTCCGGCATTGGGGATCACTCATCGCTTTGTGGGTACCGAACCCTTTTGTACCGTAACCTCACAATACAACCACGACATGCGCTTCTGGCTGGAAACACCAGACCTCACCACACCCAAAATCAAGCTGATTGAGATCGAGCGCCTCTGCTTTGAGGGCATCCCCATTTCCGCCTCATGGGTTCGCAAACTGCTGGTTAAAAAAGAGCTGGCAGCCATCGCCCCGCTGGTGCCGAAATCCACGCTCAATTATCTGGCAGACATGCTCAGACAAGCCCCGACGAAAACGCTGTCTCCAGCCCCCCTTTCCGTCTTAGCCACAGGTGAAAAATGAAAATTATCCAGCCCGCCGTTGCGGGAACTCTGGAATCGGGAGACGTGATGATCCGCATCGCGCCGCTCGATTCGCAGGAAATCGACCTGCAAATCAACAGCAGCGTGGAAAAGCAGTTTGGCGAAGCCATCCGGGCTACGCTGCTGGAAATCCTCGCGCATCACAACATTCGCGGCGTTCAGCTCAACGTCGATGACAAAGGCGCGCTCGACTGCGTATTACGTGCCCGTCTGGAAACGCTGTTAGCCCGTGCCAGCGGTATTCCTGCCCTGCCCTGGGAGGACCAGCGATGATCAGCGACAGCCTGCTTGTACGTAAATCCCGCCTGCGCCGCAGCATGTTATTTGTGCCCGGCGCGAATGCCGCGATGGTCAGCAACGCCTTTATTTACCCGGCCGATGCGCTGATGTTCGATCTGGAAGACTCCGTCGCGCTGCGCGAGAAAGACGCGGCCCGGCGCCTGGTCTATCACGCCTTGCAGCATCCGCTGTACCGCGAGGTGGAAACCATTGTGCGCGTCAATGCGCTGGATTCCGAGTGGGGTATTCACGATCTGGAAGCGGTGGTTCGCGGAGGAGCGGATATTGTTCGCCTGCCAAAAACCGACACTGCTCAGGATGTTATCGATATCGAAAACGAGATCCTGCGAATTGAACGGGCCTGTGGCCGGGAGCCTGGCAGCACAGGACTGCTTGCCGCCATCGAATCCGCAATGGGGATAACCCAGGCCGTTGCCATTGCCAATGCATCACCGCGCCTGATTGGTATTGCACTTGGCGCAGAAGACTATGTGCGTAATCTGCGCACCGAACGCTCTGCTGAAGGCACTGAATTACTGTTTGCACGCTGCTCCATTTTGCAGGCCGCACGTTCAGCGGGGATCCAGGCCTTTGACACGGTCTATTCCGATGCCAACAACGAAGCCGGATTCCTGCATGAAGCCGCCCACATCAAGCAGCTTGGCTTTGACGGTAAATCACTCATCAACCCACGCCAGATAGATCTGCTGCACAACCTGTATGCCCCGACCCGCGATGAGGTCACGCGTGCGCAGCTGATCGTTGAGGCCGCCGAAAGTGCCGCCAGCGAAGGCCGTGGCGTGGTGTCTCTTAACGGAAAAATGGTCGACAGCCCGATTATCGAACGTGCGCGGCTGGTCCTTTCCCGCGCCGCGCTGTCTGGCGTAAGGGAGGAATAAACCATGACGCTAAAATCACATCAGCAAAAAATGTGCGCCGGGCTTGAAGAAGCGGTTCGCCGTTCAGGTTTGCGCGACGGCATGACCGTGTCGTTTCACCACGCTTATCGCGGCGGCGATTTGACGCTTAATCTGGTGATGGAAACTATCGCCGGAATGGGTTTTAAAAATCTGACGCTGGCCTCAAGCTCGCTAAGTGATTGCCACGCCCCGCTTATCGGGCATATCCGCAGCGGCGTCGTCAGCCGGATTTACACCTCAGGTTTACGTGGACCGCTGGCAGACGAAATTTCACGCGGCCTGCTGGCTGAACCCGTGCAGATCCACTCGCATGGCGGACGCGTGCATTTGATCCAAAGCGGCGAGCTGCAGATTGACGTCGCTTTTCTGGGCGTGCCTGCGTGTGATGATTTCGGTAACGCCAATGGCTACAGCGGCAAAGCATGCTGCGGTTCACTGGGTTACGCTCAGGTCGATGCTGAATACGCAGGTTGCGTCGTTTTACTGACCGAAGAAATCGTCGCCTATCCGCACCATAAAGCCAGCATCGGCCAGGATCGGGTCGATTTGATCGTGCAGGTCGAACACGTTGGCGATGCCGGAAAAATTGGCGCAGATGCCACCCGAATGACCACCAATCCCCGGGAGCTGCTGATTGCCCGCAGCGCCGCAGAGGTGATCGTCAACTCCGGCTATTTTGAGGAAGGATTTTCACTGCAAACGGGAACGGGGGGCGCCTCGCTTGCCGTCACCCGCTTTCTGGAAGACAAAATGCGCAGCCGGAATATTCACGCCAGCTTCGCCCTCGGCGGGATCACCGCCACGATTGTCGATCTGCACGAAAAAGGTCTGATCCACAAACTGCTGGACGTCCAAAGCTTTGACGGCGTGGCCGCTGCCTCTCTGGCGCGTAATTCAGGCCACCTGGAGATCAGCGCCAACCAGTACGCCAACCCAGGCTCGAAAGGCGCATCGGTCGATCGCCTCGACGTGGTGGTACTGAGCGCCCTCGAAGTCGACACCGGGTTTAACGTCAACGTGCTCACTGGTTCAGACGGTATGCTGCGCGGTGCATCCGGCGGCCACTGCGACACCGCAGCCGCGGCAAAACTGGCCATCATCGTCGCCCCTCTGGTTCGCGGGCGGATCCCAACGCTCGTCGATAACGTGCTCACCTGCGTGACGCCAGGCTCAAGCGTCGACATTCTGGTTACCGATCACGGCATTGCCGTCAATCCAGCCCGCCCGGAGCTTGCTGAGCGTCTGAAACAGGCCGGGATGAAAGTCGTTTCTATGGAGTGGCTGCGTGAAAGAGCCCTGCAGCTTACCGGCCAGCCGCAGGCCATTGGCTTCCACGAGCGCGTGGTGGCCGTGGTTCGCTATCGGGATGGTTCCGTCATCGACGTTGTCCATCAGGTGAGGGAATAAGCAATGCGCCTTGATCCTGACCACGCCACAGACTCACCGATTACGCTGAGCAGTCTGCTTGCCAGCCGTGATGCACGCCAGCGTCGCCAGCAGGACTGGATAGCCCGTCATTGCACGGCGCTGATCTCTTTTACCATTGTGGCTCCGGGAGCCGTAAAAGACAGCCAGCTGACCCGGCGTATTTTTAATCATGGGGTAAGCGCATGGCAGGATCTGGCGCAGAAATCTGGCTGGATAATCAGGGAAAAACAGATGTTCGTCGCTGATGGCGGGCCAGAGGCCTTTTTTGCCATCGAAGCCCCGGCGGCAGAGCTGAAACAGGCGGCTATCCGGCTTGAACATCAGCATCCTTTAGGTCGCCTTTGGGATATTGACGTCCTGACGCCGGAGGGTGAAATCCTCTCCCGCCGTCATTTCGCGTTGCCCGTGCGCCGCTGCCTGCTGTGTGAGCAAAGTGCTGCCGCCTGCGCGCGGGGCAGACGACACCCTCTCGCAGATCTGCTTGCCAGAATGGAGGGCCTGCTGGATGACGCCGATGCCCGTCTTCGCTGAAAATCGCCTCACATCCTCGCTGATCCAAGGCTGGAGTGAGCTGGCGTGGCGCGCGATGCTGACGGAGGTCAACCTGTCGCCCAAGCCTGGTCTGGTCGACAGAGTTAACACCGGGGCGCACAAAGATATGTCGCTGATCGACTTTCAGCGCAGCGCGCTGGCTATCCGGCAATGGCTTCCTGATTTTATTGAACACGGTGCTGCCAGTGCGCATCTTCCATCAGCGGAGATCCTGGCTGGAGCCCGTTCAATCGGACTTCTTTGTGAAGAGGCAATGTTTCGCGCCACCGCCGGTGTAAATACCCATAAAGGCAGCATTTTCTCTTTGGGACTGATTTGCACAGCGCTGGGCCGCCTCCAGCAGCTGGATTTACCCATTACCGCTGCCAGCCTCTGCGCCAGCGTTTCCGCATTCTGTCAGGGGATCACCGCCCGTGAGCTTGAGCAAAATAATCCCTCACAAACCGCCGGCCAGCGCCTGTTTCACCAGCTTGGCTTAACCGGTGCGCGGGGCGAAGCGGAGGCCGGTTATCCATTGGTGATCAATCATGCCCTTCCCCACTATCAGCAACTGCTGGCGCAAGGAAGAGATCCAGAACTGGCGCTCCTCGATACCCTTTTGCTGCTGATGGCGCGTAATGGCGACACCAACGTCGCTTCACGCGGCGGCGCCGAAGGTCTGCTTTGGCTGCAAACACGGGCCAAAGCATTGCTGCACAGCGGCGGGATCCGCACAGCCGACGATCTGCCCTCACTTATTCACTTCGATAACCAGTGTATTGAACGCAATCTCAGCCCCGGCGGCAGCGCCGACCTGCTGATTGTCACCTGGTTTTTAGCGCATTTATCTCACGTCAGCTTTCACCTTTTATGAGTTTCGGAGAGTCACTCATGTCACTAACTAAAGCGAACATATGGAAGTTACTGGCCCCCCTAATCACGATGGGCGTGCTGTTTTTGATCCCGGTTCCTGACGGCATGCCGCCGCAGGCCTGGCACTACTTCGCCGTCTTTGTGGCGATGATTGTCGGGATGATCCTTGAACCCATTCCCGCCACCGCTATCAGCTTTATCGCGGTAACCATTTGCGTGATCGGCAGTCACTATCTGCTGTTCGATGCGACCGAGCTTGCCGATCCCAAATTTGACGCCGGTAAGCAGGCGTTAAAATGGGGGCTGGCGGGCTTCTCCAGCACCACGGTCTGGCTGGTGTTTGGCGCATTTATCTTCGCGCTGGGATATGAAGTGACCGGATTAGGCCGACGTATTGCGCTGTTTCTGGTGAAGTTTATGGGTAAAAGAACGCTGACGCTGGGGTACGCGATCGTCATCATCGATATCCTGCTGGCACCGTTTACCCCATCCAACACCGCCCGTACTGGCGGAACGGTTTTCCCGGTTATCAAAAACCTGCCGCCGCTATTTAAATCGTTTCCCAACGAGCCTTCATCACGCCGGATCGGCGGCTATCTGATGTGGATGATGGTGATCAGTACCAGCCTTAGCTCCTCCATGTTTGTTACCGGTGCCGCGCCAAACGTGCTGGGACTGGAATTCGTCAATAAAATTGCCGGGATCCAAATTAGCTGGCTGCAGTGGTTTCTCGGCTTTTTACCGGTCGGGATTATTCTGCTGATCGTCGCCCCTTGGCTCTCTTACGTGCTGTACAAACCCGAAGTCACCCACAGCGCCGAAGTGGCAAGCTGGGCCGGGGACGAGCTCAAAACCATGGGGCCACTGAGCCGCAAAGAGCTGACGCTGATTGCTCTGGTGCTGCTGAGCCTCGGCCTATGGGTTTTCGGCGGTGAACATATCGATGCGACTGCGGTTGGCCTGCTGGCCGTTTCGCTAATGCTGGCGCTGCACGTTGTCCCCTGGAAAGAGATCACCCGCTACAACAGCGCGTGGAATACGCTGGTTAACCTCTCCACGCTGGTGGTGATGGCCAACGGACTGACTCGTTCGGGCTTTATTAACTGGTTTGCCACCACCATGAGTACGCATCTGGAAGGCTTTTCCCCCAATGCCACGGTGATTGTGCTCGTACTGGTGTTCTATTTTGCCCACTACCTGTTTGCCAGCCTCTCCGCGCATACGGCCACGATGCTGCCGGTCATTCTGGCAGTCGGAAAAGGCATTCCAGGTGTGCCAATGGAGCAGCTTTGCCTGCTGCTGGTGTTGTCCATTGGGATCATGGGCTGTCTGACGCCTTACGCCACCGGACCTGGGGTGATTATTTACGGCTGCGGTTACGTGAAATCGAAAGACTACTGGCGGCTCGGCGCTATCTTCGGGGTTATCTATATCTCGATGCTTCTGCTGGTAGGCTGGCCGCTGCTGGCGCTGTGGTACTGATCTTTCACTAAATTTGCATTAAATCTTGCCGGACGGCTCACCCCGTCTGGCTCTTTTTATGCTTAAATAGCCTACATTCCTCATTTCAATAAGTTTCAGACCAACATGAAAGCTCAGTGGCGTTATTTATCCCTGCTCGCGGCCTCTTTGCTGCCCGTGACCAGCGTCCATGCCGATCCTCTCGCGGCAACAAAATACGGCGATTTTGACAGCTACGTGCTGGCGCTCTCCTGGCAGACGGGTTTTTGCCAGAGCATGCAGGAGCGCAACCGCAACGAGCCTGAAGAGTGCCGTCTGCAAAAAGAAGAGAAGGATAAAGAGAATTACCTGACCGTTCATGGTCTGTGGCCTTCGCTGCCTAAATCCATTGCCGCACGCGGCGTCGACGACCGACGCTGGATGCGCTACGGCTGTGCCACCCGTCCGGAGCCGAATATGCCGGAAGTCCGTGCCAGCCGGAAATGTTCCGCTGCGGAAACCGGGCTTTCTCTCGAAATGGCGAACAAGCTGAACAACGTGATGCCCGGTAGCGGTGGCCAGTCCTGCCTTGAGCGCTATGAATACGCCAAGCACGGCGTCTGTTTTGGCTTCGATCCGGATGCCTACTTCGGCACCATGGTGCGCCTGAATGGCGAAGTCAAAGAGAGCTCACTCGGCAAATTCCTCGCAGACAACTACGGCAAAACCGTCAGCCGCAGCGCCTTTGATAGCGCAGTAGCGAAAAGCTACGGCCCTGAAAGCGTGAAAGCCTTCAAGCTGACCTGTAATGGCAACCCGGCGTACCTGACAGAAATGCAGATTGCGATTAAAGCCAACGCCATCAATGCTCCGCTCGCCGCTGGCTCCTTACTCCCGCAGCCGCATCCCGGCAACTGCGGCCAGCAGTTCATCATCGACAAAGCTGGCAACTAAGCCCATCCCCATTGCCCGGTGGCGGCTTACGCCTTACCGGGCCTACACTCCCTGTTCCGTCAAAATGCCGTAGGCCTGATAAGCGCAGCGCATCAGGCAATCCGTGTTTCATCGTAAAAACTGATAAGCAGACCTCTATCACACTTCCCTCTCACTGCATTAATCATCCTGAAAATGCGTCATTTGTCTGGTAACCAAAGTTCCGCACCTCTGCCCATAATCCTGCCAGTCCCTCACAACTGGAGTTCATGATGAGCAAGAAACTGATTGCACTATGCGCCTGCCCGATGGGGCTGGCTCACACGTTTATGGCGGCTCAGGCGCTGGAAGACGCGGCAACTGAAGCAGGTTATGAAGTCAAAATCGAAACGCAGGGCGCGGACGGGATCCAGAACCGCCTGACGGCGCAGGATATCGCCACCGCCGACGTCATCATTCATGCCATCGCCATTACGCCGGAAGACAACGAGCGTTTTGAATCCCGCGATGTGTATGAAATCTCCCTTCAGGACGCCATTAAAAATGCGGCGGGTACCCTGAAAGAAATCGAAGAGCTGATCGCTGCAGAACAACAATAATCTTCAACAGCAAGGGTGATTGAAATGGCAATAAAAAAACGTAGCGCCATTCGTCCTGCTTCGCCTGACGGCGAGGCCATAGCGCTTCCTGCGGCCTCCGCAGAGTCTGCTTCAAGCTTCTGGAAAGAACTCCCGCAGCACATCATGTCGGGTATTTCCCGCATGGTCCCTACATTGATTATGGGCGGGGTGATCCTCGCCATTTCGCAGCTGATCGCTTACGTATGGCTGGAGATCCCGCCGGATATGGGGATGCTGGATGCGCTGAACTCCGGGAAGTTCACCGGGTTCCATCTGTCGTTGCTGAAATTTGGCTATCTGACCGAGTCTTTCGGCGGACTGCTGTTCAGCTTTGCCATTCCGATGTTCTCGGCGTTTGTGGCTAACTCGATTGGCGGAAAGCTGGCTTTCCCGGCAGGTTTCATCGGCGGGCTTGTCTCCACTCAGCCGACGCTGGTCCTGAACTTTGACCCGGAAAAACTGGCCTGGCTTGCCACTAAACCAGTGCCATCAACTTTCATCGGTGCGCTGATCATCGCCATCGCCGCGGGCTATCTGGTGAAATGGCTGAACACCAGAATTTCCGTTCCACAGTATCTGCTGGCGTTCAAAAGTACTTTCCTGATCCCTATTATCTCTGCGATGTTCGTGATGCTTGCGATGTACTACGTGATCACCCCGATTGGCGGATGGATCAACGCCGGTATGCGTTCGATGCTGCTGGCAGCAGGTCAGGCAGGTTCAATGATCTACGCCATCGGCCTGGCAGCGGCCACCGCCGTTGACCTGGGTGGCCCGATCAACAAAGCAGCCGGTTTTGTGGCGTTAGGCTTTACAACAGATCACGTGCTGCCGATTACCTCCCGCGCCGTCGCCATTGTGATCCCACCGATTGGCCTGGGTCTGGCGACGATCATCGACCGTCGACTGACCGGCAAACGCCTGTTCAGCCCGCAGCTCTACCCGCAGGGTAAAACGGCGATGTTCCTCGCCTTCATGGGGATCAGCGAAGGGGCGATTCCGTTCCTGCTGGAAAACCCGATTGCCACTCTACCTGCTTACATGGTGGGGGCGATTGCCGGAGCAATGACCGCTACCGCGCTGGGCGCCGTGCAGTGGTTCCCTGAATCCGCCATCTGGGCATGGCCTTTGGTGACAAACCTCGGTGCTTACATGCTGAGTATTGCGGTTGGCGCGGTGATCACCGCTCTGCTGGTCGTGCTTATCCGCAACAACCAGCACAAACGCGGCAAACTCGACATCGGCACGCTGTAAGAGGAACAGAGAATGAGCTTACTGACAGAGCTTCGCGGCTGGCTGCGTCAACAGCAGGTTGATGGCGTAATTATCTCCTCACGGCAGAACAAATTGCCGCATCTGGGATTCTCCACTGCTTCGGGCTACGTGCTGGTGACACAGCATAATGCGCACATTCTGGTCGATTTTCGCTACTTCAGCGAAGTCGCTGCCAGAACCCACGGCTATCAGCTGCATCTGCTGGAAGCCAGTCGCCCAATGAGCGCCATCGTTAACCAGATTGTCGCCGAAGAAGGCTTGCAGCGACTGGGTTTCGAAGGGGAACAGGTGAGCTGGCAGACCGGCAAGCAGTGGCAGGATACCCTGACGCCAAAGCTAATCAATCTGCCGCTGGATGAGCTGCGTCAGATTAAAACCGGTGAAGAGATTGCGCTGATTCGCGAAGCCTGTCGGATTGCCGACATCACGGCGGAGCATATCCGCCGCTTTATTCAGCCCGGCATGCAGGAGCGTGAAGTCGCCGCCGAGCTGGAATGGTTTATGAAGCAACAGGGGGCAGAAAAAGCCTCCTTCGATACTATCGTTGCCAGCGGCGCGCGCGGTGCGCTGCCGCACGGCAAAGCGTCAGACAAAGTGATTGTGGCCGGTGAACTGGTCACCCTCGACTTTGGCGCTCAGTACCAGGGCTATTGTTCAGATATGACCCGCACATTTTTGGTGGCTGGTCGCTACAGCCATGCGTCTGAATCTCCGCTGTATCAGGTTTATCAGACCGTGCTCGAAGCCCAGCTTGCCGCCATCGAGGCAGTGCGTCCCGGTGCAAGCTGTCAGAGCGTGGACGCCGCCGCACGCGAGCACATCACCCGCTCAGGCTACGGGCCTAATTTCGGTCACAACACGGGCCACGCCATCGGCATTGATGTTCACGAAAACCCAAGATTTTCGCCAACGGACACCACGCTTTTACGGGCAGGAATGCTGCTGACCGTGGAACCCGGCATCTATCTTGCCGGAGAAGGCGGTGTGCGCATTGAAGATGTCGTGCTCGTCACCGAAAGCGGTGCAGAAGTGCTGTACCAGATGCCGAAAACGCTGCTGATGACAGGAGAAGCGTAATGGATTTTGCATTACTGAAGGCGCTCAGCGAAGCCGATGCCATTGCCGCATCAGAACAGGAGGTCCGTGACATCCTGCTGGCCGAAGCGGATCGGTTTGGCAAAGAAGTTCAGTTTGATGGCCTCGGCTCCGTGCTAATCCGCCTCAATGAAAGCCATGGGCCGAAAATCATGGTTTGCGCTCACATGGACGAAGTTGGCTTTATGGTGCGCAGCATCTCCTCCTCCGGTGCGATTGACGCCATCCCTATCGGCAATGTACGCATGGCCGCCCGTGAGCTGCAGCCAGTGCGCATTACCACCCGCAGCGGCAAGAAAATCAACGGCCTGCTGGACGGCGAACGCCAGGCGAGCGACGTCAGCAAATTACGCGTGGATATTGGTGCCCGCAGCGCAGAAGAAGTCACCGATGCCGGCGTCGAGCCCGGCGATCGCATTGCGTTTGCCACCCCGTGCAGCGAGCTGCCGCATAAACGAGTGATGGGCAAAGCCTTCGACGACCGTCTTGGCTGCTATCTGCTGGTCACGCTGCTGCGCGAACTGCATCAGACGCCGCTGGATGCCGAAGTCTGGCTGGTGGCCAGCTCCAGTGAAGAAGTGGGCCTGCGCGGCGGGCAAACGGCTGCACGCAAACTTAACCCGGATCTGGCTATTGTCCTCGATACCGCCTGCTGGGCGAAAAACTTCGATTACGGCAGCGACAACCATCGTCAGATTGGCAACGGGCCGATGCTGGTGATGTATGACAAAACCCTGATAGCCCCTCCCCGGCTGGTGGAATGGGTGGAAGAGACCGCCGGACAAAACGCCA
Organism: Enterobacteriaceae bacterium 89; assembly: GCA_014156375.1. Taxonomy (GTDB): domain Bacteria; phylum Pseudomonadota; class Gammaproteobacteria; order Enterobacterales; family Enterobacteriaceae; genus Scandinavium. The sequence goes on from RQJH01000002.1 coordinate 904,577, forward strand.
TCCCACTTCAGCGGGATATGTTCAGCAACGGCGGCACCGACGGCGGAGCCATCCACCTTAGCGGCAACGGCATTCCCACCGTGGTACTTGGGCCACCAACCCGCCACGGACACTGCGCGGCCTCGATTGCCGATGCCGACGATATTGACCTGACCCATCTGCTGCTGGTCGCCCTGTTAAAACGCTCAAATGCCAACACCGTTTCTCATCTGACGGACTTCAGATGCTGATGTTGAGTACTAAGGAATCGCGATGATTACTCTGGATTTTTTATGCCCCTTACCCAACGGTCTTCACGCCCGCCCCGCCTGGGCGCTGAAAGAGCATTGCAGCGCCTGGCAAAGTGAGATCCGCTTTATCAACCATCGTCTGAACACGCACGCGGACGCCAAAAGTTCGCTGGCGCTGGTCAGCACCGGCACGCTGTTTAACGACAGCTGTTCGCTGGAAATCAGCGGCAGCGATGAGGAGCGGGCAAAGCGCGAGCTGGAAAGTTATCTCGAACACCGGTTTATCGACAGCGACAGCATCGAGCCGGTAGCGATTTCACCTCAGGCGCATCCTCTTCCCCGCTCGCTGTCGCGCCTGAACCCACGCCTTATCAGCGGCAAAGTGCTGGCAAGCGGTATCGGCAGCGGTGAAATTCTGCTGTGGCGCAGTGATAGCCTCGACGGCTATCGCGCCATTCCGGCGAACCCGGAAGATATGACTCTGCTGGAGCACAGCCTGGCCGAGCTTGCCGATAGTCTGAATCAGCAGCTCCGGGGACTGGGCGGAGAGAGCAAAACTATCCTCAGCGCACATCTGTCGCTGATTCAGGATGAGGAGTTTGCCAGCAATATCCGCCGCCTGATGCGCGACCGTAAGCAGGGGCTGGCGGCAGCGATCATCGACAATATGGAAGCCATTTGCGACAAACTTCTGGCTTCCAGCAGCGACTACCTGCGTGAACGCGCCAGCGATATTCGCGACATCAGCGAACAACTGCTGCATATCACCTGGCCGCAGCATCGTAATCATGACGCACTGCGCCTCGAGCGCCCCTGCATCCTGGTTGCCGACGACCTGACACCGAGCCAGTTTCTGAGCCTGGATCTGCGCTATCTCAAAGGGATGGTGCTGGAGAAAACCGGCCGTACTTCCCATACGCTGATCCTCGCCCGCGCGGCTTCCGTTCCGGTATTGAACGACCTGAGCGTGGCAGAACTGACGATTTACGAAGCACAGCAGGCCGTCCTCGACGGACAGTCCGGGGTACTAGTTATTGAGCCTGATGAAGCCGTACAGGGCTACTATCAGCTAGCCCACCAGCTTGCTGAAGTTCGGGCCAAACGCGAAATGCAGGACGCCGCGCTGCCCGCAGTTTCGCGCGATGGTCAGCGGCTTGAAGTGGCAGCTAACATCGGCAGCGCGCTGGAAGCACCGGGAGCCTTCAGCATGGGCGCGGAAGGCGTCGGGCTGTTCCGCAGCGAAATGCTGTATATGGACAGACAAACCCCGCCGGATGAGCAGGAGCAGTTTGAAGCCTATCAGCAGGTGCTGCTGGCGGCAGGCGATAAGCCGGTTATCTTCCGCACCATGGATATTGGCGGCGATAAACAGCTGAACTATCTCAACATTCCTGAAGAAGAAAACCCGTTCCTCGGTTATCGCGCGGTGCGTATTTATCCGGAGTTTGCCGGGCTGTTCCGGACTCAGCTAAGGGCGATTCTGCGGGCGGGCGCACACGGCAACGCGCGGCTGATGATCCCGATGGTTCACAGTCTGGATCAGATCCTGTGGGTCAAAAATGAACTGCGCGAAGTGCGAGCGAAGCTTCAGGCTGAAGGTCTGCGTTTTACGGATTCGCTGCCGCTGGGGATCATGGTGGAAGTGCCTTCCGTCTGCTACATCATCGATCACTTCTGCGAAGAGGTGGACTTCTTCAGCATCGGTTCGAACGATATGACCCAGTACCTGTACGCGGTGGATCGCAATAATCCACGGGTTTCCCCACTGTACAATCCGATCACCCCATCGTTTTTACGCATGCTGCGCCAGATTGTCAGCGTTGCCCATCGCCACGGGAAATGGGTAGGCATTTGCGGCGAACTGGGGGGAGAAAGTCGCTATCTGCCATTGTTATTTGGTCTGGAGCTGGATGAACTGAGCATGAGCGGCCCGCGCATTCCGGCCATCAAAAGCCTGCTGCGCCAGCTCGACGGTAGCGCCTGCCGCGAATTAGCAGACAGAGCCTGCGACTGCCGCAGTGCCGAAGAGATCGAACAGCTGCTGCTGGATTTTGTTCCGCAGGAAGAGACACGTCCGCTGCTGGCACTGGAAAATATCCTGTTCACCGATTCTCCCCTGCGTAAAGAGCAGATTATCCAGCTGCTGTGCGGCAATCTCGCTATCACTGGCAGAACGGACAACCCGCTGGAGCTGGAAGAAGACATCTGGCAGCGTGAAGAAATCGTCACCACCGGCGTGGGTTTCGGCGTGGCTATCCCGCACACCAAATCCGCCTGGATCCGTCACTCCAGCATCAGCATTGCGCGTCTGCCTGCGCTAACCGACTGGCAGTCGGAAATGGGTGAGGTTGAGCTGGTGATCATGCTGACTCTTGGTGAGCACGAAGGCATTAATCACGTGAAGGTGTTCTCGCAGCTGGCGCGTAAGCTGGTGAACAAGACTTTCCGTCAGTCGCTGCTGACGGCCACCGATCCGCAGGCCATTCTTGATCTGCTGAACGCAGAGCTTACCCTGTAGTTATTAAAAACGTTTACTGGAAACGTGAACGATACTCCCCCGGCGTCAGGCCAAACTGACGCCGGAACAACCGGCTAAAGTAATCACCGTCCGGATAACCGCAGCGCAAAGCCACATCGCCAATCGACAGCTGATATTTCTGCAAAATCATCCTCGCCCTCGTCATCCGCACCCAGCGCAGATAATCAACAAAACTCATCGTCCCATGCTGGCTGAACAGGCGGGAGAGGTGGTTCGGTGTGATGTTAAAAAACGCCGCCACGTTTTCCCGAGTCAGCGGCTGGGCATAGTTTTCCTGCAGCCAGTTGCAGATGCTCTGGTACAGGAACTGCGGGCGTGACAGCGTGGCCTCTGCCGTAGTCATCACGCTTTTGCGATACAGATGCAGCAGGCTCAAGGTTAACGGCTGAATGATGGCCTGGTCCTGCGGCGAACGGCTGAGCAGAGTCAGGGCTGTGAGCATTGCTTCCCCTTCTCCACGCTGCTGATGCGGGATTTCAATTTTACGCATCGGCGCAGGCGTGCTACCGTTGCGGCTGTCATAAAAGGCCATCCCCGTCCACGCAGGAGCAAACACCATGCTTAGCACCATCGCCGGACGGGTAAACAGGGGCAAATTAGCTGCCCGGGCGGGAATAAACAGCATTTCCCCTTGCGCGATGGTGTGCTGGGCTTCATCGAGTTTATTGCCATATTCACCGCGCAGAACCACTTCGAGCCGCGGTAAATCCAGACACAAGCTGCCAGCAGGTAAAGTTCTGGGTGTTGAGGCAAACCACACGCGTCCCAGCTGCTGCGGGTTGAGCACCAGACCACTGAGTAAATCGACAAAAAAACGCTGATCGGCAGGAAGTTGAGCGACAGGCACCGGTTCGCCTCGAAAAGAGAAAGAGTCGCAGTGTAGCCTGTTTAAGGGGGAGCTGTACGCCCGGCACGTCACGTACCGGGCAGGAAAATCACGATTTGATAAACGCCAGCAGGTCTTCGTTGATCTGCTGCTTGTGGGTGGTACAGATGCCGTGTGAGCCGCCCTTGTACACTTTCAGTTCAGAGTGCGGGAGAATTTCTGCCGCCACTTTGCCGCAGGTTTCGAACGGCACAATCTGATCGTCATCACCGTGGATCACCAGCGTCGGGATAGTCATCTTTTTGAGATCTTCACGCAAATCCGTTTCCGAGAACGCTTTGATGCAATCGTACATGGCTTTGATCGAACCCTGCAAACCCTGGGCGACAAAACCAGCGCGCACGGCCTCCGACACTTTCGCGCCAGGCCGGTTGTAGCCGTAAAACGCCATCGTCAGCTCATGGAAAAAGGCTCCGCGATCGTCAACCACGCCCTGACGAATACCATCAAAAACTTCCTTCGGCACGCCGTTAGGGTTGAAATCCGTTTTAATCATAATCGGCGTCACCGCGCCAATCAGCGCCGCTTTTGCCACCCGAGAAGTGCCGTGTCGGCCAATGTAGCGAGCTACTTCACCACCACCCGTCGAGTGCCCGACGTGAACGGCGTCTTTCAGATTCAGATGGGCAGTCAGTTCGGCCAGATCGTCGGCATACTGATCCATATGGTTGCCTTCCCAGGTCTGTGAAGAGCGACCGTGCCCGCGTCTGTCATGGGCTATCACCCGAAAACCTTTGCTGCCGAGAAACAGCATCTGGTCTTCGAAAGCATCCGCGCTCAACGGCCAACCGTGGCTGAATACCACCGGCTGGCCGCTTCCCCAGTCTTTGAAATAAAGAGTGCTGCCATCTTTCAGGGTCAGTTTGTCGTAACCACTCATGGGATCTCCCGTTTCTCAAAAATGCTGACGCCAGAGGGCGCAGCGGTGCCTGTCAAGGATAGGTCAGATTTGAAACCGGTCACGTTTTCTGGCGAAACTTTCTCCAAATCCACAATTCTTTCGGATATTTGAAGCCTGTCGCAAAGTGTTAATAAATGTGTCGGATCGTATTTACAGCCCCTAGGATGTTACCAGTATCATGTTACCGGTATCAGTGATAAGCGTAAGGTTAATGCCAGGCTATCACTCCCTCTTTAGCTGTCAGGAAACAGAGGAATTTAAGATGACAGAAGTTACGAACGCACTCGGAGCCGGTACGCTGCTCGGCATCGCCGCAGGTGCCGTCGCACTCCTGCTGGTATTGATCATGCGCTTCAAAGTGCATGCCTTTTTAGCCCTTACTCTCGTCAGTATCGTGGTGGCACTCCTGACCCGGGTTCCTTTCGACAAGGTCGTGCCAACGCTGCTGACCGGCTTCGGCGGTACGCTGGCTGGCGTCGCGTTGCTGGTAGGCCTTGGCGCTATGATTGGCCGCCTGCTGGAAGTCTCCGGCGGGGCAAAAGTGCTTGCCGATACGCTGATTAACAAATTCGGTGCCCATCGCGCACCGTTTGCGCTGGGCCTTGCCTCGCTGCTGTTCGGTTTCCCGATCTTCTTCGACGCAGGTCTGGTGGTGATGCTGCCTATCATCTTCAGCGTGGCGAAGCAGTTCGGCGGCTCAACGCTGAAGTATGCGTTCCCGGCAGCGGGTGCCTTCGCGGTAATGCACGCGCTGGTTCCGCCACATCCGGGTCCGGTGGCGGCCAGCGAGCTGCTGGGCGCTAACATCGGCCTGCTGGTGATTGTCGGCCTGATTATCGCGCTGCCAACCTGGTATCTCGGCGCGTATCTGTACGGCCTGTACGCGGGCAAAAAGTTCGACATCAAACTCCCTTCCTCCTTCCTTGGCGAAGTGGAAGCCGATGCTAACCATAAGCCGCCTTCATTCGGCATGGTGCTGACCATCCTCTTGATGCCGCTGGTGCTGATTTTCCTCGAAACCGGGCTCAACACCGCTGTGGTGCTTGGCTGGGTAGCAAAAGACGACACGCTGGTGAACTTCCTGCGCATGCTCGGCAAAACGCCGGTAGCGCTGCTGATCACCGTGTTCTTCGCGCTGGCCGTTTTCAGCCGCCAGCACAGCCTCAAGCATCTGGAAAAAATCTGTGACGGCGCATTAGGCCCGATCTGCGGCATCATTCTGGTCACCGGTGCCGGTGGGATGTTTGGTGGCGTGCTGCGCGCCAGCGGCATCGGCGACGCGCTGGCGGGCGTACTGTCCGATACCGGCATGCCGGTGATTGTGGCGGCGTTTGTGATTTCAACCGCACTGCGCGTGGCGCAGGGTTCCGCAACGGTGGCACTCACTACCACCGCCGCATTAGTGGCACCAATGGTGCAGGCGACGACAGGCATCAGCCAGTTGGATCTGTGCTTTATCGTTATCGCCATCGCGGGCGGCGCAACGGTGCTGTCGCACGTGAACGACTCTGGTTTCTGGCTGGTGGGACGCTTCCTCGAAATGGATGAGAAAACGACCCTGAAAACCTGGACGGTGATGGAAACCCTGCTCGGCGGGCTGGCCTTCCTGTTCGCGCTGATTGGCAGTCTGATCTTCTGATTTGGACGATTTAACTTCAAAGATCTGACCACAACCAGTATTATGGAGTCACCCCAAACCCTCGTCCTGAACGACGAGGGTTTTCTTTTGGATACAGATAGCTGGATAAACAAGGAGTCAACGATGACCAGACCCGCCATTATCATTAACGAGTTTGATGCCGAGCGTATCGACAAACTTCTTGAACGACCAGAGTGGGCTAACTCGCCGGTGGCGAGCGCGCTGAACGACGAGCTGGATCGTGCGCAAATGTGCGCCCCGCAGAAGATGCCGAATAACGTGGTGAGTATGAACAGCCAGGTCCGCTTCCGCGATTTAAGCAACGGCGAAGAGCGCGTGCGCACGCTGGTGTTTCCAACCGCGATGACCGACAGCGCCACCCAGCTTTCCGTACTGGCTCCTGTCGGCGCAGCACTGCTCGGCCTGACCGTCGGCGCCACCATTCACTGGACGCTGCCGAACGGGACTTCCACCAACCTGGAAGTGCTTGAGCTGATTTACCAGCCCGAAGCTGCGGGTGAATTTCACCGTTAAGGTCGCCTGACCTGTTTTTCAGAGGATGTCCCCCACATCCTCTTTCCGACGTCCGTTCAACAAAACTTTACGCTACCCTCCCCGTCTTGCTGACAGATTTGCGACGTGAATGTCATATAAATTCCGCTGAATGTGCTTGAATAAAGTCAACAATCACAAGGAGGAGAATTTATGTACAACACTATCATTATGCCGGTAGATGTTTTTGAAATGGAACTGAGTGATAAAGCGGTTCGTCACGCAGAGTTTCTGGCGCAGGACAAAGGGGTGATTCACCTGCTGCACGTACTTCCTGGTTCCGCCAGTATGACCATGAGCCGCTTTGCCGCCGATCTGCGTCGCTTTGAAGAACATCTGCATCAGGAAGCGGAAATCCGCCTGAAGACGATGGTTGACCATTTCAGCATTGATCCCTCACGCATCAAGATGCACGTGCTGATGGGTAGCGTGCGTGACGTAGTGAATGAACTGGCCGAAGATCTGAAAGCTGACGTGGTGGTTATCGGTTCGCGTAACCCGTCCATCTCCACTCATCTGTTGGGCTCTAATGCCTCAAGCGTGGTGCGCCATGCGCACATTCCGGTGCTGGTTGTTCGCTAACCGTAGATAAAGAAAAACCCCGCTTACGCGGGGTTTTGTTTATGCAGGTGTAGTCTTACTTTTTTGTATTACGCAGTCTTAGTGCGAATCAGGTAATCGAACGAACTCAGTGAGGCTTTTGCGCCTTCGCCCGTCGCGATAATAATCTGTTTGTAAGGCACGGTGGTGCAGTCGCCCGCAGCAAATACGCCCTTCACGCTGGTTTCGCATTTAGCATCAATGATGATTTCACCCATGCGGTTGCGCTCAATCGAACCTTCCAGCCAGTTGGTGTTCGGCAGCAGACCAATCTGTACAAAGATCCCGGACAGCGCCACGTGGTGTGCGTCACCGCTGACGCGGTCGCGGTAGTCCAGACCAACAACTTTACTGCCGTCGCCTTTCACTTCGGTAGTCTGCGCGTTCAGAACGATATCGACGTTTTTCAGGCTGCGAACTTTGTCCTGCAGTACCTGGTCCGCTTTCATCTCTGGCGCAAATTCCAGCAGCGTGACGTGCTCAACAATCCCTGCCAGGTCGATAGCTGCTTCCACGCCGGAGTTGCCGCCGCCGATCACCGCTACGCGTTTGCCTTTAAACAGCGGGCCGTCGCAGTGCGGGCAGTAGGTCACGCCCTTGGTACGATACTGATCTTCACCAGGAACATTCATGTTGCGCCATTTAGCCCCGGTGGCAATGATGATACTGCGTGCTTTTAGCACTGCGCCGGAGGCCGTTTCAATCTGATGCAGACCGCCTTCCATCGAGGCTGGCGTCAGTTTGCTGGCGCTCTGGGAATCAATGACATCCACATCATAATCAGAAACGTGCTGTTTCAGCGCGCCCGCCAGCTTCTGGCCTTCGGTTTTTGGCACGGAGATATAGTTTTCGATATCGACGGTATCCAGCACCTGGCCGCCGAAGCGTTCACCCATTAAACCTGTGCGAATGCCTTTACGAGCGGAGTAAACCGCTGCCGCTGCGCCCGCAGGACCAGAACCCACAATCAGCACGTCGTAAACATCACGCTTGTTCAGCTCTTCCGCCGCGCGTTTCTCCGCTCCGGTATCTACTTTGGCAACGATTTCCGCCAGCGTCATACGACCCTGACCGAACTCTTTCCCATTCACGAACACCGCCGGAACGCCCATTACGTTGCGATCGGTGATTTCATTCTGGAACACGCCGCCGTCAATCGCGGTGTGTTTGATGCGCGGATTCAGCACCGCCATCAGGTTCAGCGCCTGTACTACATCCGGACAGTTGTGGCAGGACAGCGAGTAGTAGGTTTCAAACTCAAAATCACCATCGAGGTCGCGGATTTGTTCCAGCAGCGCCTGCGCCTCTTTTGACGGATGACCACCGGTCCACAGCAGCGCCAGCACCAGAGAAGTAAATTCATGCCCCAGTGGAGAACCGGCAAAACGCGGCCCCTGATGGGAACCCGGATTGGTGATCAGGAAAGACGGTTTGCGCACGGCCAGGGTGTTGTCTTCTTTAAAGGTCACCTTCGGGGAGAGTTCGGCAATTTCAGCCAGCAGTTCCTTGATTTCCGCCGATTTGGCGCTGTCGTCCAGCGTGGCAATCAGCTCAACAGGTTTTGTCAGTTTCTCAAGGTAAGCCTTGAGCTGGGTTTTCATGTTGGTGTCGAGCATCTTTTATCTCCTGCTAAGAAACATCATCATGCAAGCGGCCTTGCGGGCTACCTGAATGCGGCTTGGATGATGAGGCTGGGAAGAAAAACGGGTGGATAATTTCACCCGTTTATAAGTATTAATTTCCTGTGGATTTCGCGTCACAGGAAGGCGGCTAGCTTGTGAATCCCCGGGAGCTTACACAAAGTAAGTGACCGGGGTGAGCAAGTGACGCCAACGCACCTGTGGCGTGAAAGACGCCGGAAATCTTAGATCTTGCCAACCAGATCTAAAGATGGAGCCAGGGTCGCGTCGCCTTCTTTCCACTTAGCCGGGCAAACTTCGCCTGGGTGAGAAGCCACGTACTGAGCCGCTTTCACTTTACGCAGCAGGTCAGATGCGTCACGGCCGATGCCTTCAGCGGTCACTTCGATAGCCTGGATAATACCCTGCGGGTCAACGATGAAGGTGCCACGGTCAGCCAGACCTTCGTCTTCACGCATGTTGTCGAAGTTACGGGTCAGGGCACCAGTTGGGTCGCCGATCATCGCGTATTTGATTTTTGCGATGGTGTCAGAGCTGCTGTGCCATGCCTTGTGGGTAAAGTGGGTATCGGTAGAAACGGAGTAGATGTCTACGCCCAGTTTCTGGAACTCTTCGTGATGGTCAGCCACGTCACCCAGTTCGGTTGGGCAAACGAAGGTGAAATCTGCAGGATAGAAGAAGAACACACTCCAGCGACCTTCGGTGTCTTTCTCAGTGACTTCTACGAATTCGCCGTTTTTGAAAGCCTGGTTTTTAAAAGGTTTGATTTTAGTGTTAATTAAGGACATCTGTACTTCCTCCGTGTTTTCGTTGAGAAGTAAGGTAACCCACCCTCACCGATTCGGCTAATGCGTTTCCATTATCAAATCAATAAGCGTTAGCTAACAAACTCCTTTCAGTAGTTCTTGAACCTTTAGCGACAATCGCCGACGTTTGCCGCAGTTAGCGCCACAACGTAAAAAGGCCACCTTTTCAGGCGGCCCCGTTACCTGAATCCCTGCAAAGGAACTCAGTGCCAGCCAGGCTGGCGATGCGTTGCGCTCTGCTTTACCTTGTTCAGGGTCGTCATAGCGGAAGTGATTAGACCACTCACCTTCTGCCAGAGCAATTGCAACACGCCGGGGTCTTCTCTATGGTTGTGATAGGTTCTGCCATTCACTATGACTAATCCATTTATTTTACAAGGATTTACTATGCGTAAACTCGCGCTTGTGCTCAGCCTCCTGCCCGCTCTTGCCGCTGCGGAGGAACTTCCGGCACCGGTAAAAGCCATCGAGAAACAAGGGATTACCATCATTAAATCCTTTGACGCTCCAGGTGGGATGAAAGGCTATCTCGGTAAATACCAGGACATGGGGGTGACCATCTACGTGACTCCGGATGGTAAACAGGCTATTTCCGGTTACATGTACGACGACAAGGGCACCAACCTCAGTGAGCAGCTGATTCAGAAGGAAATCTACGCGCCTCAGGGCCGTGAACTGTGGAAGCAGATGGAAAACGCTCACTGGATCCTCGATGGCAAGAAAGACGCGCCACGGGTGATCTATGTCTTCGCCGACCCGTTCTGCCCGTACTGCAAGCAGTTCTGGCAGCAAGCACGCCCATGGGTTGAGTCCGGTAAAGTCCAGCTGCGCACGCTGATGGTCGGGGTGATCAAACCCGAGAGCCCGGCGACGGCGGCAACGATTCTGACCAGCAAAGATCCGGCTAAAACCTGGCACGACTACGAACAGTCGAACGGGAAACTGGCGCTTGATGTCCCTGGCTCCATACAGCCAGAGCAGCAAAACATTCTCGCGCAGAATCAAAAACTGATGGACGCGCTGGGCGCCAATGCCACTCCGGCAATTTATTACATGAATGATGAAAATCAGCTGCAGCAGGTTGTCGGGCTACCGGATGAAACGCAGTTGAAAGCAATGATGGGTAATTAGTTTTTGTTTGATGACTATTTTTCTCCAAAATAGTCATCTTCATCTCTGCCCTGACTGGATAAAATGACCTCCAAACCCTATATTACAGCCTGGCTGCACGCTGCACGGCGTAAAGCATTCATGGATGTAATTATTAGCGCCTTTTTTTACTCTGTTTTAGATATATTACACTCCGGCAACCTCAAGGATAATCATGGCAAACCTCTACGACCTCCGGAAATTCGATCTCAACCTGCTGGTTATTTTCGAGTGCATCTATCAAAACCTCAGTATCAGCAAGGCGGCTGAAACATTGTTTATTACCCCTTCCGCCGTCAGCCAGTCTTTGCAACGCTTACGCACGCAGTTAAACGATCCGCTGTTTATTCGTTCCGGAAAAGGTCTTACCCCTACCACCGTGGCCGTGAATCTGCACCATTATCTGGAAGACAATCTCAATCAGCTTGAGAAAACCATTCAGCTGATGAACAGAACTGACATGGTGAAAAAATTTGTTATTTATGCGCCTCAGCTTGCCGTAGTTGCTCCGGTACGACAGTTACTCAACACGCTTCGCGAAGACCAGCATTTAATGATTGAGCATTACGACATGCTGATGTCGCATGAGAGCGCCGAAGACCTCCTGAACTACCGCAAAGCCGATCTGATCATGACTACCTCACCCAGCACGCACCCTGCCGTCGTCTGCCAGGAACTGCAAATCTTCGATCTGCTTTTTGTTTGTAGCGCGTCGCATCCACGCCTGCAGTCAACGGCCACGGTTGAGGAATTACTGAGTGAAGAGTACGTGATGTATATGTCAGAGGAACCTGCCATTAAAGGAATCTATAAATTCGAGTACAGTTTTTTCAAAGAGCGCCAGGTGACCTATCGCAGTGATTCATTCTTCGCACTTATGAATTTAATCAGTTCCAGCGAACTGGTCGGCATCATGCCTCGAGATATATACGAGCACTTTAAAGATTTTATGCAACTGAAAGAAGTTCAATCGCCGTTAAAAATGCCAAAAATTCGGATGTACATGATTTACAATAAGGCTTCACTGAGCAACAGCAGCTTTGCCAAGTTTATCGACAGAATGAACTAGCCCACGGCAGATTGCAGCCTAATAAATAAATAGAATTAATATTATTCACCAAATAAATAAAACGCACTCGTTAACAATCCAGAAATAATCTCATTTACAATCATTTGGTTTTCCTATACTTTCGCCAGTGTTATTCACCAGCTCTTTCAGGATAATTTCAAATGTCGGTTTGCAAAATACCACTACCCCAGTCGGTGGTGGAGGCCGCAATAGAACGTATTTCATGGACGTTAGGAAATTATGAGCGTGTTTGCGTTTCATTTTCAGGTGGCAAAGACTCCACGGTAATGCTGCATCTCACCGGGCAGCTGGCGCGAAAAGCAGGTAAGAAATTTAGCGTCCTTTTTATTGACTGGGAAGCCCAATTTTCCAGCACCATTGAGCACTGTGAGAAACTTCGCCGGCAATACAGTGATGTCATCGACCAATTTTATTGGGTTGCGCTACCGCTGCTCACCACCAATTCACTCACTCAATTTAATCCGGAATGGCAATGCTGGGAAAAAGGCGTGGAATGGGTGCGTCAGCCCCCCGAGCATGCGATTACCGATCACGCCTTCTTTTCGTTTTATCAGCCCGGAATGACCTTTGAGGCCTTTGTCCGCGACTTTGCTGAATGGTTTTCGCAGCAGCGCCCCGCCGCCGTGATGATTGGCATTCGCGCCGACGAGTCCTACAACCGTTTCCTGGCCATCGCTTCTCACCGCAAACAGCGCTTCGCCGATGATAAGCCCTGGACCAGCTTCGCGCCCGGTGGGCACGCCTGGTTTATTTATCCTATTTATGACTGGAAAACAGCGGACATCTGGACGTGGTTTGCGAAAACACAGCTTGCCTACAATCCCTTGTATAACCTGATGTACCAGGCAGGCGTGCCTTTACGTTACATGCGGATTTGTGAGCCCTTTGGCCCGGAACAGCGTCAGGGTCTGTGGCTGTACCACGTGCTGGAGCCCGAGCGTTGGGCGGCAATGTGTCAGCGTGTCGGCGGCGTTCAGTGTGGAGGGATCTATGCCGGCCAGGATAATCAATTCTATGGCCACCGCAAGCTTGAAAAGCCCGGGCACCACAGCTGGCAAAGCTACGCGCTGTTTTTGCTGGACAGCATGCCGCAGCCAACGGCAGAGCATTATCGCAACAAAATTGCCGTTTATTTGCGCTGGTATCAAAAGCACGGCATGGAAGCCATCCCGGATACGCAGCCTGGCGACACGGGCTCGAAGGATGTCCCTTCCTGGAGGCGCATCTGTCGGGTGCTGCTCAGCAATGATTACTGGTGTCGGATGCTCTCATTCAGCCCAACCAAGCCAAAGCACTATCAGCGTTACAACCAACGGATGGCGTCAAAACGTCAGGAATGGGGGATCCTATGCAGCAAAAAATGATGACTCAGATGACAGCATGGCTGAAAACGCTGCCGGAAGCCGAACGCATTGAAGCCATCAATGCTTTTCGCCGCGCCCTGCACCAGGTCAGCCCATTTAACAATCAGCCCATCGACTGCGTGCTGTGGGTCAAACAGGAAAATATCGCCCCTAACGATTACAACCCCAACAACGTGGCTCCCCCTGAGCGTCGGCTGCTGCAAAAATCGCTTGAGGCCGACGGCTTCACTCAGCCACTCGTGGTGCACGAGCAGCAGGATCACCAGTATGAAATCATCGATGGCTTTCATCGCCACGAGCTGGCGAAATCCAAATCTAAGTTAAAAAAGCAGTTTAAAGGCTATCTGCCCGTGACGGTGATCCAAAAAGAAAATGAGGATGTTTCCAGCCGGATGGCCTCCACGATCCGCCATAATCGCGCCAGAGGGCGGCATCAGATCAACGCAATGTCCGAGATCGTTCGGGAGCTCACCCAGCTCGGCTGGGCGGATGCCAAAATCAGCGAGGAGCTGGGGATGGATGCCGACGAGGTGCTACGTCTGCGGCAAATTAACGGTCTGCAGGAATTGTTTGCAGACCGTCAGTTTTCGCAGGCGTGGACCGTCAAATAATCAGAGTTTGCACAGGCGCTCTGCGGCGGCCAGCAGCGTCGATTCCTGCTTCGCGAAGCACAGGCGAATCAGCTTGTGCGGGAAAGGATCGGCGCAGAACACCGACAGCGGAATGGCCGCTACGCCCACCTCTTTGGTCAGCCACTGGCAGAAGCTAACGTCATCGAGATCAGAAATCGCACTGTAATCCGCCAGCAGGAAATAGGTTCCTTCGCAGGGCAGAATTTCCAGCCGACTTTTGCTGAGTGCCCCGATAAACACATCGCGGCGAGCGCGATAAAAATCCGGCAGCTCACGATAATGTTCCGGCTCCTGTCGGAGCATATCTGCCAGCGCCAGCTGAGCCGGAGTGTTCACCGCAAAGGTCAGATACTGGTGCACTTTGCGCAATTCTGTACTTATCGCTGCGGGCGCCACGCAATAGCCCACCTTCCAGCCGGTCATGTGGAAAGTCTTGCCGAAAGAGGAAACGGCAATCGCTCTTTCACGAAGCTCCGGGTGTGCCAACACGCTGGCATGCCCTTCTTCTGCAAAACAGATATGCTCATAAACTTCGTCGCTGAGCACATAGATTTCGCGCTCAGCAATGGCCTGCCACAAAGCGGCAAAGTCCGATTTCTGCCAGACGGTCGCCGAAGGGTTATGCGGCGTATTAAGGATCACCAGGCGTGTGCGGTCGCTTAACAGTTCGCTGAACGCCTGCCAGTCGACGCGAAAATACGGCGGTTGCAGCGCGATGCGTTTCAGAATACCGCCAGAGAGTTCAACCGCAGGGGCATAGCTGTCATAGCTTGGATCAAAACAAATCACCTCATCGCCTTCACGCACCAGCGCGGTGATTGCGGCAAACAGCGCTTCTGTCGCACCTGCCGTTACGGTTATTTCCGTATTGGCATCAGGCTGATAGCCATAAAGTTCAGCCGTTTTTCCGGCAATGGCTTCACGCAGCGCAGGAACCCCTGTCATCGGAGCATACTGGTTTGCTCCCTGAGAAACGTGGTGAGCTAAGCGCTCCTGAAGAAAGCGCGGACCATCAAAATCCGGAAATCCTTGCGAAAGGTTTATCGCCTGATGTTCAAGGGCTAACGCGCTCATTTGGGTGAAAATGGTGGTGCCCAGGTTGGGCAGTTTGCTTCGTGGGATCAGCTTAGAATGGCTCATGGCGTCATAGACCGATTGTAACGATGTTGTTGAAGCCACTATAACACGATGTTAAGATTTGGCAATCAAGACGCTTAGACGTCTAAACGATACTACCCCGTTTGATCAGGAGAATGGCCGGATGACAGTCAACCCGCAACTCAATGCCCTCGTCGAGGCCTGTCACTGGATCGGGGCCAAAGGCTGGGCCCCCGCGACCGGCGGGAATATGTCCGTGCGCGAAGATGCTGACTGGTGCTGGCTCAGCGAATCCGGCAAAGATAAAGGCCAGCTAACCTGCGCCGACTTTTTACAGGTATCGATAGCCGATAATCAGGCCCCTTCAGGGCGCAATCCCTCGGCCGAAACCGGCTTGCACACCCTCGTTTATCGTCTTTTCCCTGACGCCAACGCGGTGCTGCATGTTCACACGGTGAATGCCACTGTCCTGTCGCGCATCGAAAAATCCGCAGAGCTGGTATTACAGGGCTACGAAATGCAGAAATCGCTGCGTGGGCAAAGCAGCCATCTGGACTGCGTGCCTGTTGCCATTTTCGATAACGATCAGGATATTGACGCACTTGCGCGCCGGATTGAACACTATGCCAGTGAGCGCCCGCTGAACTACGGTTTTCTGCTGCGCGGACATGGCCTCACCTGCTGGGGGCGCGATGTGGCGGAGGCCCGCCGTCATCTGGAAGGGCTGGAATTTTTATTTGAATGCGAGCTGCGCTTACGCCAACTGGAGAAACTATGATCCGCGCTATTGTGACCGATATTGAAGGCACGACCAGCGATATTCGCTTCGTACACAACGTGCTGTTTCCCTATGCCCGCGAGCGTCTGGCCGACTTCGTCACGGCTCAGCAGTTTGCTGAACCAGTGAAATCCATTCTTGATGAACTGCGCACAGAAATTTCCCGCCCGCAGGCTAATCACGAAGAACTTATCGCCACGCTTTTCGCCTTTATGGACGAAGACCGAAAGTCGACAGCGCTGAAAGCCCTGCAGGGGATGATCTGGCGTGAAGGGTATGTGAACGGCGATTTTACCGGCCATCTCTACCCGGACGTACTGCCTGCCCTGGAAAAATGGAAGCAGCAGGGTATTGATTTATACGTTTATTCCTCGGGCTCGGTGGCCGCGCAAAAACTGTTATTTGGCTACAGCGACGAAGGTGATATTACTCCTCTGTTCAGCGGCTACTTCGATACCCACGTGGGAGCCAAGCGCGAGGTGCAGTCCTACCGTAATATCGCCGATCGGATCGACCACAATCCAGGGCAAATTCTGTTCCTGTCGGACATACATCAGGAACTGGATGCCGCTGAGCAGGCTGGTTTTCGTACCGTACAGTTAATCCGTGGCGACAGCGATGCTGCCAGCCATCATCATCAGGTTTCCAGTTTCGATAATATTCATCCGGAGCAACTCCCTTCATGAGCGCACTGACTATTTTCTCTGACAGCAAGGCTAACGAACCCATCTGGTACAGCACCGACGCCAGTGAAATTCAGCAACGGCTCAATGGCAAAGGCGTGCGCTTTGAGCGCTGGCAGGCGGACCGGGATTTGGGCCGCGATCCTTCCCCGGAAAGCGTTATTGCCGCCTATCAGCACGCCATCGACAGGCTGGTGCAGGAAAAGGGTTACCAAAGCTGGGATGTGATCAGCCTGCGCGCGGATAATCCGCAAAAAGAGGCCATGCGTGCAAAATTCCTTAATGAGCACACCCACGGCGAAGATGAAGTCCGTTTCTTTGTTGAAGGGGCCGGGCTGTTTTGCCTGCATATTGGTGATGAGGTCTTTCAGGTTCTGTGTGAGAAAAACGATCTGATTTCCGTTCCGGCAGGTACGCCCCACTGGTTTGATATGGGCTCCGAACCCAACTTTACCGCGATCCGCATTTTTGATAATCCCGAAGGCTGGATTGCCCAGTTCACCGGCAGTGCAATTGCTGCAGGTTTTCCTAAGCTCGCCTGAATACCGAAATATTCCCTCTGAAGCAGGATAAAGCCGCTTCAGAGGGAAAAGATATTGAGTTAGTCAGGCTGTGACGCAGAGGTTTAACCCACCCTCAGCACACAGAACCAAATTCTATCCTTTCTGCTTCTATAAGCTTCAGAAAAGCATCACATTCCGCATATTCTTTCCATGAATCACATATCGCCCTGGCGCTTTGCTGCGTCTCAGCGAAGACAAGATCGACGTAAACTCCGTTTTCCAGACTGACTAAGTGCTGTTTCTTCCATCCGGGCAGGTTTGCCAGACAGTTAGTCACCATTCGTTGATAAACCTCACGCATTTGGCCTTCCTCAACGCCTGGCCGTAGACGAAATCTGCCCATTTCAATTCCACATCCTGATTTAGTCGGCGAAAGTGTCGCGTCAACGTCAGCGAGGAAGTGCCCCATGCTGTGCAGGCTACTGACAGAAGTTCTGAATGATAAAAATTCAGGCAGAACTTCTACGGCCTGTGCGGCGACTCGCGCTTCTTCCAGAGAACGCCAGATGAGTAGATCGGCTCTTTCACCGCTGCTTCCCATCCCCGAGAAGGCAATCCAGTCAATAAATCCCGGAAATTGTTCAAGCAGGCTGCGTGCCTCACTTCTGCTGGACTCTGCTTTTTCTTGATCCCTGACCTTGTAGGTCACTATTTCATAACAAGGTACACCCATGAATGGCTCCGTTTTCAGTGTGATAGAGAGCCAAAATTCTGGGCCAAACTCCTGACAGAAAGTGTCAGGGTGATAGACTCTGTTTTATGAAAACTATCCGGCTGTTTCTGTTGCTTGACGATCTTCGCGGTCGGGCTCACCCCGTATCAGCTGAAGTACTGGCACAGTCCTTTCAGGTCTCCGTCAGAACCATCTACCGGGATATGACTACGCTTCAGGCGCTTGGTGCACCTGTTCGTGGGGAATCAGGAATGGGTTATCTGCTTGAGAAAGACTACTTTTTGCCACCGCTCAATTTCGATGCCGATGAACTGGATGCCATCATGCTGGGCATGCGGCTGATTGGTGCTCGCGGGGATGACATGCTCCTCTGCGCAGCAAAACGTGTATCAGCCAAGGTCAGTTCCGTGATTGATGCTAAAGCCTCTAACGCCTATCAACGTCTCCCCTATCGGGCGGTGTCCAGACGAACGGAGGAGAACGACAAAGCCGCCAACCATCTGGCATTTCTCCGCCATGCACTGCGTAAAAAGTTAAAGCTGAACATCCACTATGTTGATCTGCAGGGTAAAGAGAGTCGCCGTATTGTTCGCCCGCTGGGGCTGACGGTGTTTGATGCCGTATGGCTGCTGACGGTTTGGTGTGAGAACCGTTCTGATTTTCGCAACCTGAGGGTGGATAACATCTTATCAGTAGAGGGCCTGGGGCAACATTTCAGGCCGGAGAGCGGTAAGCGGTTCGAGGACTATCTTAAAACAATTGAGACTCACGACAGCTGAACAGAACTGAAAACACCCGATCATCGCCTCAGGCCTTACTGGTCATGATTCACGCATAAGGCAAAAGGCGACTGAGGATTCCCCATTAGCCAGGCATTACCATAAGGGCTAAGCCGCATTTGCCGGTGTGTTCCTTGCTGAGTAAAAAAGAAACTCTTTTTGAAGAAATCGTCACTCGTCGTGTCCCTTCTGTTCTTGACGTAATTCAGGTTTCGAATTGAAATTTCGCCCGGAGAGGTTATCTCATAGTCAAACTCAACTCGTCTGGAAACAACACTGGCTTCATTTTCAGAATGAACATTCCCTGACAGAACAACAAATCCGCTACGATCTTCTTTAAGGCGAAGATTCATTTCGACGGTAGAAACAAAATCAGGATCCCGATGGTCGTAGTGCAGAATAGTTGAACAATTTACATCATGCCCGGGCGTACGAAAGCGGTGGTACACAAAAATAGCCAGTGAGAGGATCAGCATGGCCATCAGGGTAACAGAGATCGTAATTTTGACTTTACTCATTGCTTGCATATCCGCTCCAGTAGAAATTCTGGCAAGAGATATAATGACTTTCTTTCGAGGTACACCGGCTAATAAACGCTCGTCCTTTTTTACCATAAAGGTAGGACTCAGAAACCTGAAAAAGAAAGGTTGAGCCATTCAGACATAATATCCCCTCTTTAGTCACGAGTTCGGTAAACATTTTTTTCTTTGTTTCGCTCAGTGCAATAGAGTTTTGCTGAATGGTATTAACCGGACAGGTTTCATAATCAAACAAATGATAGGTCGACATATCTTTTGGTTTATTGGCTATCCTGGCGGGATACCAGTATTGTGCAGATATCAACAGAGAACATATCAACAGCGTTAAGAATGAAAGTACAAAGTATTTAACACCAGCTGTAGCAGCCAGAGTTTTCGCCGCAATATGCTCTTTTCCTTCGCGATGCACATTATGTTCTTTGAAATCATCATCAGTAGCATGCTTGGGTTTAGCTGTTTTCTCAGAGGCGGTGCTCTCAATTATTTCAACAGCAATATCACCGTTAAAGATAAAGCCAACCCGAGGTACCGTTATAATGCACTCCTGGGTGATGCCAAACTGGACAAAATGCTTTCTGAGTTCAGAAATATATTTATTGAGAGTGTGATTCGAGGAGCGCAGACCATGAGCGTCCCAGACCCCCTCCAACAGTTCATTACGAGTCAACACCTGACCTCGTTTCTCCAGCACAAAGGCAAGCAACCTGTTCATGGTCATCGTCAGAGTGACGGCTGAATGTTCATCTTCTGAAAGCCACAGCGAGCCGTCCTCAGGACGATACCGAACCCTTGTGTCTATGAGGTAAACCATCTTTGCCCCTCCCTGCCTCATGGTGATGACGGCATGATAGCACATACCCGTAAGTCAAACCTTTTTGCAGCACAACAGTTTGCAAAAGAAAAATTTAGAAGATTTTAAATTTGTAAATAGCTGACATTGCAATACAAATTGCCAAAAACATAGCCTGTTTGTCAGGATAATTCGCAGAAATATATTTGAGCAAGAGCGTACTTCTCCCGACGAACACTCAGGACCTCAGGACTTTTGCACTTGAAAAAAATCTCAGGGAATAGCCATATGAAAAAATTCAAACTTAATGCACTCACCCTTGCACTAGCGAGCATGTCTTTTATCTCCTCAAATATCGTACATGCTATGACCATAAACGAAGGTGAAATTGTCCATGACCTTGTTCTTAAGAATCAAAGCGTAGATATCGAAGGCAGCGTCTATGGACTCACTAATTCACCCAACGCTCATGCAATAATAGTGGTGAGAGGTAATGGTTATGTTGAAGATGCAGATTTGAAAGGATCAGGCGTCGAGTTAACTGTGACTGGACAAAATGCCGTTCTGAATAAAGGTGTTGTCGAGAACAGTGCCCAACTACGAGTTGGATACTGGGGAGGGAATCAGCAGGAGGGGGGATTACTCGTCAGTGCCACGGCCAATGATGGCGGTCGGATACATGTTGCCAGTACAGGCACAGCCGAAAACTCAACAGCTAATTATAACGGAACAATCATCACCTATGTCGGCGGCACGGATATTAACTCAGTTATAAACAACGGCGGTTCCCTGATTACTGAGGGGGGCAAGTCGTACAATACAGAGGTTAATAGCGGTGGATTCCATATTATTAACAAGAGTACAAACCCTGCTATTGGTATTACCGCCGGAGGAGAAAGTCATTCCGCAACAATTAATAGTAATGGTCGCCAGTATGTTTACGGGGGAGCAACATCCTTTGGAACCATGGTTAACTCAGGCTTTCAATATGTAAAGAATGGCGGTCTCTCGTCTGGGACAACGCTCAATGGTGGCATTCAGTATATTGAAGCGGGAGGAAAAGCCGAAAGCTCCACCATTAATTGGGGCGATCAGTGGGTTTCCGGAGGGGTTGTTGTCGGCACCACTTTAGACGGCGGTCGCCAATATCTTCAGGAAGCTTCTTCAGCCTTTAACACACATATTGAGGGCAATGGATATCAATTCGTTGATCACAATTCCACAACAACCCACACCAGCATTCATTCCGGTCTGACAGACTTAGCCCCTGGAGCGCTTGCTGACGGAGTCACCAGCGTAGGCGCTGACGGTACCCTGTCTCTTCAGTCCGACGCACGTGCGACCGATATCAGAGTGAAGGGAGGCACAATTCTTATTTATGATCATCATCACTCGCTGACAGAGGACCGCGCACCAGCTCAGATTGATAAACTAACCATGGATAATGGGAGCGTCTCATTTAGCAAGCTAGGCCACGGAGAACTCGCCAGGCTCAACGTTTCCGAGCTGTCAGGCACAGGAAATTTCATCTTCAACACCTCACTGTCCGAGCGAGAAGCCAACTTCGTGACGATTGAACAAGGCACCGGACGATTCGGGGTTGCCATCTCCGACTCCGGTAAAGAAATCACCGATCATACCGATCTCACTCTCAACCTAATTCACGAGAAAGGCGGCGACATTGATTTTGAGATGGTGACAGCGAATGGGCGGAGCACAAAAGGCATTGATGGTGGTACCTACATGTACACACTGTATAGCGCTCAGGACAAGGATGGCCTGAACGGCGGAAACGTCTGGTACCTGGGGGCTATGGAAGAGAATCCTGGTGGTGGTGAGAATCCTGGTGGTGGTGAGAATCCTGGTGGTGGTGAAAATCCTGGCGGTGGTGAAAATCCTGACGGTGGTGAGAATCCTGGCGGTGGCGAGAACCCTGGCGGCGGAAAAGTCCCTATGACAACGCCTGCAACCGATGCCGTGCTGGCCATGTCATCAGCAGGCCTGAAAGTCATCGGTGCCGAGCTTGACGGCTGGCGCATGTACCGCGCAGGTCTCGATAAAACCGGTCCGCAAAGCAATGTCTGGGGCCACTACCTCGGAAGCAAAAACAATATTGATACCAACAGCGGCACGGCGTATCAGTTAAACCAGAACGGGATGGAAATCGGGGGTGATACGCGAACGGAATTCACTCGCGGCAGCCTGGTCACCGGAGCTTATGCTTCTTACAGCGACAACAAGGTTAACCATGCCAGAGGCGGTAAAAGCAAGATTGAAAGCTATGGTATCGGCGCCTATGCCGCCTGGTTTGATGCCCGTGGTTTCTATGCCGATGGGGTTGTTAAAGGAAACCGGCTTAACAACACGTTGAGCGCGACCATGACAAATGGAGGCAGAACCAGCGGTGACTGGAATCAGTACGCGCTCAGCACTTCTCTGGAAGGGGGATATCAGCTTGATGTCACAAGTGAAACAAGCCTGACACCCTACACCCGTCTCTCATTTGTTCAGACGACCCGCGAGGATGTGAAGCTCAGCAACGGAATGAAAGGAAATACCGGTACACCCCGTTCGACGGTCGGCGAGGCAGGTGCCAAAGTTGCTCTTAAACTGGCTATCGGGAAGGCTGAATTCAGGCCTTATCTGTCAGCCGCCATACTGCAGGAATTTGCAAATTCTAATACAGTCACCATCAACCAACGGCACCGTTTCGACAACAATACGAAAGGAACATCCGGTAAATACGGCGTTGGCGCATCGGTCAAGCTTGGAAAAGACCTTACGCTATACGGTGAGGCAAATTATCGTCAGGGCAGTTATATCGAGACACCCATTCAGGGAATGCTGGGAATAAAAGCCTCTTTCTGATGGTGTGCCCACTACAGAAGAATCAATCACCTCCCTGACAGCAAAAAAGGCCAGAGTTTCCTCTGGCCTGATCCGGGCGCACGTTACCGTTGTAACGGCAATAACGCCCTTCCTGCTAAAACTTAAAGTACTTACGGATCAGCGCCACCGCGATAGGTGCGACAATGGACGTAAATACCGCCAGCCAGCAGGCTTCCTCGAGCGTCATACAACCGCCTTGTGTTGCAACGACAACAGTTCGCGGCTATCCTTGAATTGTGTGGTTCAAGTAAGACCCCGAAATGTTGCCAGGTTTTTACCAAACAACATGCGGGGGCTTTCTCTCTCCAGCAACTCATGCCGCCGGGGATCAAGCCCCCGCAACATTGCACCTGGTCAGCGTTACGCTGACGTAACGCCATTTTAAGCCTCTGATTCCTGCCGTCCAACGCCATACCATCCGGATCCGGAGCAAGTTAGCGACCTTTAGCCATTAAGTCCGAATTCGAACACTCCTGCACGTACTTCGTTCGGCGAGACTACGCCACTGTCCAGCACCCAGCCGCTGATGAGTTCGGCTGGCGTCACGTCAAATGCCGGGTTATACACTTTGGCGTTCTGTGGAGCCCACTGCACGGCACCAAAGCTTCCAGCCACGCCAGTCACCTCTGATGCTGCACGTTGTTCAATCGGAATAGCATCCCCGTTCGGGCAGTGAGGATCGAGCGTGGTTTGTGGGGCGGCGACATAGAAAGGAATATTGTGGAACCGGGCTAATACGGCCAGAGAGTAAGTGCCGATTTTGTTCGCCACATCGCCATTGGCAGCAATACGGTCAGCGCCAACCCACACGGCGTCCACCAGCCCTTTCGCCATCAGGCTTGCCGCCATGGAATCGGTAATGAGCTGATAAGGCACGCCCAGTTCACCCAGCTCCCAGGCCGTCAGCCTGCCGCCCTGCAACAGCGGGCGGGTCTCATCCACCCAGACGTTTTCAACTTTCCCCTGCTGATGAGCCAGATTTATCACCCCTAATGCCGTGCCAACGCCAGCGGTCGCCAGGCCGCCGGTATTGCAGTGAGTCAACAAACGGCTACCCGGTTTCACCAGTTCACTACCTGCAACGGCGATCTGCTCACAAAGCCGCTTATCTTCTTCCACCAGCCGCAGCGCTTCACTCACCAACGCAGGGACAAAATTATCTTCTGCCAGCCGGAGCTTCATGCGATCCAGATTATTCATCAGATTGACCGCCGTCGGACGCGAAGCTCGCAGAGTTTCCAGGGCAGCCAGCAGCTCATCGCGGTTGAGACCACGTTCCGCCAGCAGCGCCAGCAAAAGGCTGGCAGAAAGGCCAATTAACGGAGCGCCGCGCACCCGCAGGGCGTGAATATGGCCAACCAACAGTTCAACGCTGTTGGCCTCCAGCCAGCGCGTTTCCTGCGGCAGAGCCTGCTGATCGAGGATAAACAACTGATTATCGCGCACCCGCAGGCTGGTGGTCTGTAATGTCTGCATATCGTTAAATCTCTGTTGCGTTGTTGTATCACATTGTGTCAGGATGAATTACAGATGTATAGACGTCCAAACGGCTTTATTTTAGTTTTCCGTTTCCAGAGATATAAGGATCGAGGCAATGTCGCACTACCACACCTTCACCGCTCACGACGCCGTGGCCTATGCGCAACAATTTGGCGGTCTGGATAGTCCCTCTGAGCTGGTCTCAGCCGAGGAAGTTGGCGACGGGAATCTCAATCTGGTTTTTAAAATCTTCGATGCCAACGGCGTCAGCCGGGTGATTGTTAAACAAGCCTTACCCTATGTGCGCTGCGTTGGAGAGTCCTGGCCGTTAACGCTGGATCGCGCCCGCCTTGAAGCCCAGACGCTGGTAGAGCACCATCGCCACAGCCCTCAACATACCGTGAAAATTCATCATTTTGACCCGGCGCTGGCGGTGATGGTGATGGAAGATTTATCTGACCATCGTATCTGGCGCGGTGAGCTGATCCAGGGCGTTTATTACCCACAGGCCGCGCAGCAGCTCGGTCACTATCTTGCGCAGACGCTGTTTCACACTAGCGATTTCTTCCTGCATCCGCATGAGAAAAAAGCGCAGGTAGCTCAGTTTATTAACCCGGAAATGTGTGAGATCACCGAAGACCTGTTCTTTAACGATCCGTACCAGATTCACGAACGGAACAACTATCCTGCTGAGCTGGAAACAGACGTAGCAGCGCTCCGCGAGGATACGCAGCTGAAACTTGCCGTCGCTTCGCTGAAGCATCGTTTCTTCTCACAGGCCGAAGCCCTGCTGCACGGGGATATTCACAGCGGATCTATTTTTGTCGCAGACGACAGCCTGAAAGCTATCGATGCCGAGTTTGGCTACTTCGGCCCGATCGGTTTTGATGTCGGGACGGCGATTGGCAACCTGTTGCTGAACTACTGCGGGCTGCCGGGTCATCTGGGCATTCGTGATGCCGCAGCCGCCCGTGAGCAGCGCCTGGTCGATATTCAGGAGCTGTGGAACACTTTCGCCGAACGTTTTCAGACACTGGCCAGCGAAAACACGCGTGATGCCGCCCTCGCTTATCCGGGCTACGCGTCTGAGTTCCTGAAAAAAGTCTGGCAGGATGCGGTAGGATTTTGCGGCACTGAGCTGATTCGCCGCAGCGTTGGGCTTTCTCACGTGGCAGATATCGAGACGATCAAAGATGACGCGATGCGCCACGAGTGCCTGCGCCATGCGATTACCCTTGGGCGTGCGCTGATCGTTCTTGCGGATAAAATCAACGGCGTGGATGAACTGATTGCCCGTATTCGTCAGTACAGCTAAGACCTGAGATGCCCTCTCCATCACGAGAGGGCGAACTTAATTACTGCTTATTCTTCGCTTCAAGCGTGGCAAACCACGGGGCGATGAAATCTTCCGTCTGACCCCAACCCGGAACAATTTTACCCAGAGTGGCGACGTTTACCGCTCCCGGCTGTGCAACCAGCAGCGCCTGAGGAATAGCGGCTGCTTTAAAGCTGTAGCTTGCAGGCGTAGTCTCACCAGCAATTTTGTTGGCAATCAGCCTTACGTTGGTGGCACCAATCAGCTTCGAATCCACGGCGACGCTAACCTTCCACGGGCTACCGGCTTCACGCATTAACTGCAAATCCTGATTGGAAACGTCAATGCTGTAGAGTTTGATTTCAGTACGGCCATTCTCTTTCAGCGCTTTATAAGCGCCCTGGCTGAACGCATCCCAGGTACCCCAGATGGCATCAATTTTCCCTTTCGGGTATTTCGCCAGAATCGCGCCGACTTTGTTGGCCGTATCGCCCTGCACGTCAGAGGAAACCGCGCCGATTGACTCCAGCTCCTTGATGCCAGGGTTTTGCTGCAGCAGCGCTTTATAAGCAGTTTCACGACGTTCCATCGGTGGGAAGCCGGCAACCCATAATTTAATAATATTGGCTTTGCCGTTGAAATCTTTTACCAACTGGCCGAAAGAGAGCTCGGTCAGAGAGGCGTCATCCTGCTGAGACACCGTCACGCCGGGAATATCTCCCTGCACCGCAGTATCAAAAGCTGCCACTTTAATTCCGGCATCCACCGCCTTCTTCACCAGCGCAGTAGAATAGGGATCGCGCCCCTGCGACAGAATTATCCCGTCATATTTCTGGCTGATAGCCTGATTAACGAAGTCCTGGAATTTCGCATCATCGCCGTTGCTCAGAAAGGCGCTGACCTTGAAGCCCAGTTTTTTCCCTTCCTGAATCGCTCCGGCGACAAACTGAGTGGTGTTATCGTCAGAGCCCAGATTACGGATCACCGCAATACGAATCGGGCCGCTGTGGCTGGCAATAGCCGCTGGAACTGGGGCTGGCGTTTCAGCGAGCGAAGAAAATGACGTCAGCAGCCCCAGTGCAATAAGCGATAGCGTGGTGTTTTTCATTGTGTTTACCCTGATTATAGTTATGTCCGGCGCGGGAAATAGGTCAGAGCCAGCGCGCCAGCCAGCACCAGACCTTTGATAATATCCATGGCGTAATAAGGCACCGACAGCATCACCAGACCATTGGAAAGCACGCCGAGGATCACCGCACCAACCAGCGTCCCCAGTGCGTTTGGCTTGCCTGACCCTGCCAGCGAGAAACCAATCCAGGCCGCCGCCACCGCATCCATCAGGTAACCGCTACCGGCATTAACCTGCGATGAGCCAATTCGTGAGGCCAGCAGAATGCCGCCCAGTCCCGCCAGCAGTGAAGCAATCACATACGCCGCTACTTTGTAGCGCGTGGTACGAATACCAGAAAGACGTGCCGCTTCAGGGTTGCCCCCAATGGCATACATGCGGCGGCCGTGAGTGGTGAGCGACAGCGCCAGTTGGGCAACCAGCGTCACCACCAGCATGATGATGACGATGGTCGGGACCTGCCCGAGTGAACCAAACGCCGCCGGGATCGTCCCTTCCGCCATATCGCCGCTCGGCAGCACCATGTTTTCAGTGATGGAGCCGCCAAAGCTGTAGGTGGCGGCCACGCCCTGCACTACGAACAGGCTGGCAAGCGTCGCCAGCATGTCAGGAATGCGCAGGACCACGATCAGAAAGGCGTTGAACAGCCCCACCAGCGTGCAAAGCGCAAGGGTGATAACAATCGCTTCCGTCGTGCCAAAGCCATGCCAGACGAACAGCGACATCACCAGGGTATTCGCCAGCGAGGCCGTCGACCCAACGGAGAGATCAAAGCCGCCAACGGTCAGCGAAATCGACACACCGACCGCAATCACCGTCACAATCGCGATAGAACGCAGGATATTGATGATGTTAAACGGATCGAGGAAGTTATCCGCAGCAAGACCGAAAATGGCGACCAGGGCCACCACCGTCAGCAACATGCCCCATTTATAGAGAAAATCAAAAATATGCTGACGGCCCGACGCCGCCGCTTTTACTGCCTGGGCATTGCTCACAGCGCCGCTCCTCCGGTGGAGTAATAAAGTAATGTCTCTTCACGGGCTTCATCGCCCGAAATTTCTGCCACGATGCGCCCGTCCCACAGCACGCAAATTCTGTCGCACAGCCCAACCAACTCGGCAAACTCGCCGGAGGCATAAATCACGCCCTTTCCTTCCCGGGCAAGGCCATCAATCAGCGTGAACAGATCCGTTTTGGCTTTGACGTCCACGCCTTTGGTTGGCTCATCAAAAATCAGCACGCTGGCATGACCGCGCAGCCATTTTCCAATCGCCACCTTCTGCTGATTACCGCCGGAAAGGCGGCGCAGCGTTTGAGCAGGACCGGTAGCACGAACCCCAAGACGGGCAATCGCCTGTTCCGCCCAGCGCCATGCCTGACGATGACCAAACAGGCTCCAGCGCGAAAAACTGTTGTCGGCGCTCACCGCCAGATTCATCCCGATGGATTTCTCAACGAAAATCCCTTCCTTGCGTCGTTCTTCCGGAACCAGCGCCAGCCCGCGGGTGACGGAATCGGCGGGATCTTTCGGCTGCCAGCGCTGACCGTTTAGTTCTCCTTTCTCGATTATGCTTTTGCTCGCCCCAAACAGCGCTTTGCACAGCTCGGTTTTTCCCGCACCGGCCAGACCGGCGATGCCCAGAATTTCTCCCTTGCGCAGACTGAGCGAAATGTTTTGCAGCAGGCGCTCGTCATGCAGCCCTTCAACCTGCAACACCACTTCTTCACTGTGAGCGCTGCGTTTTGGTGGGAAGAGATCCGTTAGCTCGTGGCCCAGCATTTTGGCGACAATCTGTTCACCGCTCAGCGCCGCCATCGGGCCGCTCTCAATCAGCCGCCCGTCGCGCAGCACCGTAAGGGTGTCGCAAATCGCCTTTAGCTCGTGGATGCGGTGTGAGATAAACACCACGCCTATCCCCTGTTGTTGCAGGTGCCTGACGACGCCAAACAGCCGCTCGCTTTCATGGCTGTCCAGTGGCGCAGTGGGTTCATCGAGGATCAGAAAGCGACAGTGATGGGAAAGTGCCCGCGCCAGCAAAATTTGCTGCTTTTCCGCCAGTGTACATCCGTCAATTGCACGCCTGACGTCGAGTTCAACGCCCAGCTGTGCCAGAGCCTCTGTTGCCTTTTGTCGTATCTGCCGCCAGCTGAAGCGGTAGCCCGGAACGGCCAGGTGATCGAGCATGATGTTTTCAGCAATCGACAACCCAGGCACCAAAGCAACATCCACCTCCTGCTGAACCAAATGGATACCAAGCTGTTTTGCATCCCGTGGGGTGCGGATGCTCACCGGCTGCTGGTTGATCGCTATCTCACCGTCATAGTGACCGTAGGTGCCACACAGCACGGCCATCAAAGTTGATTTCCCGGCCCCGTTGGCCCCCGTCAGCGCATGTACGGAGCCTCCTGTGAGGGTAAACGTCACCTGAGTCAGCGCGTTAAAACCTGAAAAAGCCAGGCTGATGCCACGCATCTCAAGGCAGTTATATGCCATTCGCTGACTCCTTTGTTAATGGATGGATCAAGCATGCGTTCACTGCAGATAACCCTGACGTAAAGGCATAAGATAAAGCCAAATGATATTAGCCGTCCGGATGTCCAGACATATTCATGGATAGCGATAATACACAGAAAAATAACAAATGAGCAACAGCGTTGTTCAGCTCCAATCCATTTGTAAAAACGGCCAACCTAACTCGCTGATACACAAAGCGCCGCAGATTCTCCAGCCGCCCCTCCATTGACGGCAGCGGAGCGCCTTCTATACCTAATGATGATTCTCAATCCACTTCCAGTGAGGCAACTATGCATATCGATTTAACGGGTAAAAAGGCGCTGGTGACCGGTGCCAGCCGTGGGCTTGGTCGCGCCATCGCGCTGTCGCTGGCGAAAGCTGGTGCTGACGTGGTGATTACTTATGAAAAATCCGCCGATAAGGCGCTGGCTGTGGCTGAGGAAATCCGTGCTCACGGACGAAACGGCCATGCGATTAAGGCCGACAGCAGCAATGCTCAGGCAATCGTGCAGGCCGTTAACCAGACGGCAGAAAAGCTTGGCGGACTGGATATTCTGGTCAACAACGCCGGAATTGCCCGTGGAGGCCCGCTGGAGTCCATGTCGCTGGAAGATATCGATGCGGTGATTGGCGTGAACATTCGCGGCGTGGTGATCGCCACTCAGGCCGCCCTTCCCCATCTTGGCAAAGGGGGACGAATCATAAACATCGGCAGTTGCCTTGCCAACCGAGTGGCATTTGAAGGAATTGCCGTTTATTCAATGAGTAAGTCTGCACTGAACTCTTTCACCCGCGGGCTGGCGCGTGATTTGGGCCCACGCGGCATCACCGTCAATCTGGTTCATCCTGGTCCTACGGACAGCGATATGAACCCGGCGGACAGTGAACAAGGCAGGGAGCAGGTTAAACACATTGCCGTAGGCCACTACGGTAAACCAGAGGATATCGCCGCCGCGGTGACTTTCCTCGCCAGCCCCGCCGCAGCCCAAATAACCGGTACCGGTCTGGATGTTGACGGAGGCGTCAACGCATAAGTCCGTTTCCGTACTTCCGTCTTTGCTTTTGCGAACGATTTTCCGCATTTTCTGCAAGCCTTTGCAATCAGGCAAAGGCGCTCCCGGCCTCGATCGCAGGCTGAAAACTTCATGCTTTTTTCCGCTGCCTGTACTCTCCAGAATGCCTGAATAATTTTCTAATACCACAGCAACTAATAATCTAATTATTTACTTATATTATTAAGGACGTAGCATGGAAAAAAAGTTGACGATCGTTTGGACAAATGCGGCAAGAAAAGATCTGGCAGCAATAGATAAACGCTACCAGCAACACATCAGGAGAAGGATCGAGTTTCTGGGTGACATCAGCGCCCCACCTCTTGACCTTATGAAGCTCGCCCGTCCGGCCAATCACTACCGGCTTAGAGTCGGAGACTATCGGGTCATTTTCACCCGCGGTGATGAGGACAATGACACTTGCTTTATCGTGGCCGTCCGACGCAGAACGACAACAACCTATTCCCTTCATGAGGAGCCAGGAGTCTATGAATATACAATTTATAAAAGATGAACAGGGCAACACCCAATACGTCGTCGTGCCCTACCATATCTGGTTCAATATGCAATTGGACCGTCTGGAAGTAGAAGACGAAAGTGAGGAAGAAAACTGGGAAGAGATCCCCATCGAGCACGATAAATACGATGATGTCGTCATCCCGCACGAAATCATTGCCATTACGATCGACGAGGATGTCAGCCTGCAGGCGGCCTGGCGTATCGCTCGCGGCCTCTCTCAACAGGAAGTCGCGGAAAAGCTAGGGATCACCCAGTCAGCCGTTTCTCAGTTGGAGTCTCCTTTCTCGCGCCCGCAGAAACGTACTCGTGAAAAACTGGCGGCTATTTACAGCTGCAAGCAGGAGCAAATCAGCCTGTATCTGCCTAAAGAAGGCTAGCAGCACTTCGCCCCGCCCTTCCCGCCGTAGCGCGCGTCCTGGCGTTCACGAAAGAACTCTTCGTAGGTCATCGGCGTCTGATCGGGGTGCGTCCTCTGCATATGCTCTACGTAGTTGTCGTAATCCGGCACGCCAATCATCATTTTGGCAGCCTGGCCCAGGTATTTACCGGCTTTGGATAGGGTATCGAACATGATTCAGATCTCGCTAACAGACCCTCTCCCGTTTGAGAGAGGGTCCGGATAAGGAATTAATGTGCCCCTTTCGCCTTGGTCACAATCTCTTCCAGATTTTCAGGCATCGGCTCGTACGGTGTTTCTTTCGCAGTCGGTTTGTCTTCCTTCAGCGCCGCCAACGCGGTCTTAATGGAATACAACGCCAGTACCACCACCACGACCATAAAGAAGATGGTCAGGCCGGCATCCAGACGGTTGTTGAACACCAACTGGCTCAGCTGTGATTCCGTATACTGCGCCGGAATTTTCCCGCTGTCGATCATCGCCTGGAACTTGTTGGCGATAGCGAGGAAGCCCACTTTGGTATCGCTGCTGAAGGCTTTTTGCCAGCCTGCGGTCAGCGTACAAATCAGCAGCCAGGCCGTTGGCACCAGGGCCACCCAGGCGTAACGCTGGCGCTTCATTTTGAACAGCACCACGGCACACAGCATCAGCGCCATACCTGCCAGCATCTGGTTAGCAATGCCGAACAGCGGCCACAGGGTGTTGATACCGCCAAGCGGATCCACCACGCCCTGATGCAGGAAGTATCCCCAGGCCAGCACGCACAGCGCCGTTGCCAGCAGGTTAGCAGGCAGAGAGTCCGTGCGTTTCAGGTTCGGGCTAATCACGCCCAGCAGATCCTGCAGCATAAAGCGCGCTGCTCGAGTCCCTGCATCCACCGCCGTCAGAATAAACAGGGCTTCGAACAGAATCGCGAAGTGATACCAGAACGAGACGTCCATCAGCCCGCCAAGGGAACCGTGCAGGATGTACGCCATCCCGACGGCCAGCGTCGGTGCACCACCCGCTCGGGAGATAATAGACTGCTCGCCCACCTCATTGGCAATTTGCGTCAGCGTGTCGGGGGTGATGGTGAAGCCCCAGCTGCTGACTACCTGCGCGGCGGAAGCGACCACATCTGTGGTCCCGGCAGGAGCCAGCACCGCAATTGGACTGTTCATTGCAAAGTACACGCCCGGATCGATGATACAGGCCGCCACCAGCGCCATGATCGCCACGAAGGATTCCATCAGCATCCCGCCGTAGCCGATAAAGCAGGCCTGGCCTTCATTTGCCAGCATCTTCGGCGTAGTGCCGGACGCAATCAGCGCATGGAAACCAGACACCGCACCGCAGGCAATGGTGATAAACAGGAACGGGAACATGTTACCGGTCCAGACCGGACCCGTACCGTCAATAAACTTGGTCAGCGCAGGCATGGTCAGCGTAGGTCGCAGGATCAGGATCCCAACCGCCAGGCCAACGATGGTGCCAATTTTGAGGAAAGTAGACAGATAATCGCGCGGTGCCAGCAGCAGCCACACCGGCAATACCGCCGCCACAAAGCCGTAGCCCACCAGCATCCAGGTCAGCTGCACGCCAGTAAAGTCAAACCACGGAGCCCAGGTCGGGCTTGCCGCCACCCAGCCGCCGGAAATAATGGCGAAAATCAGAAACACCAGACCAATCACCGACACTTCACCAATACGCCCCGGACGCAGGTAGCGAATGTAGATCCCCATGAAGATCGCCAGCGGAATGGTGAACGCCACAGTGTAGGTTCCCCACGGGCTGTGGGTCAGCGCTTTCACTACGATCATCGCCAGCACCGCAAGGATGATGACCATGATCATAAAGGTTGCCACCAGCGCAATCACCCCGGCGGTCGCCCCCATCTCTTCTTTCACCAGTTCGCCAAGCGAACGACCGTCGCGGCGGGTTGAAACGAACAGCACCATAAAGTCCTGTACCGCCCCGGCTAACACCACCCCCGCCAGGATCCAGATCATCCCCGGCAGGTAACCCATCTGCGCCGCCAGCACCGGCCCTACCAACGGACCTGCTCCGGCAATCGCGGCGAAGTGGTGACCGAACAGCACTTTCTTGTCGGTCGGAACGTAGTCCAGCCCGTCGTTATGACGCACGGCAGGCGTCATCCGCGTCGGGTCTACCGCCAGCACATTTTTGGCGATATACAGGCCGTAAAAACGATAGGCAATGAGATAGATACACACCGCCGCAACAACAATCCACAGCGCGTTGATCTGCTCACCGCGATTTAAAGCGATATAGCCAAGGGCGAAGGCTCCCACAATCGAGAGAACGGCCCATATAAGGTATTTCCCTGGGTTGCTCATGGTCTTAGTCCGTCAGTAGAGGAGGAAGATGTTACATTTTGTATCTATAACACCGATATTGCATTTAACAACCTGACAACCAAGGAAATCCGATGCTTAACCACGTATTTACAACACAATGTTAAGCCGATCACTTTCCCGCGATAACCGCCGGGGAATGAGATTAGTTTTGCGCGTCACACTTTTCGCTTTTTATTAATACCCTCGTGTTACGAAATGATTTGTATCATTTTTTTTCATCTTCTAATCGCCAGAATGGAACGGCTAAATTGGTCATTACAAGGAAATGGAGATGAGTACACAACCTCAGGAAAAGAAAGTGGGACCCGACGCGTACTTCGCGCTGGCCTTTGCCGCCGTATTTTTTTCCGGCCTGCTCGGCGGTAAAGAGTGGTACGGCGTATTTGATTTCACCACGCTGAATGGCGCCTTTGGCAAAGTCGTCAGCAGCGTCAATCAAACGGGCGATGCGATCGCCACCACCACTTCAGCCTTTCGTGGTCACGGCGGCCACGGTGCGATGGACGGCTTTCTGTTCGCACTGGGGCTGATCCCGGCGGTCATGTTTGCGCTGGGCATGATCAACGTGCTGGAGCACTACGGCGCGCTGCGAGCCGCACGCCGCCTGCTGACGCCGTTATTGCGTCCGCTGATGGGCATCCCGGGCAACACCGGGCTGGCGCTGATCGGCAGCCTGCAAAGCACCGACGTTGGCGCCTCGCTGACCCGCAATCTTGCCGATGAAGGGCAAATCACCGAGAAAGAAAAAGATATCTTCGCCATGTTCCAGTTTTCGGCAGGCGCGATGATCACCAACTTTTTCTCCTCCGGGGCGATCCTGTTTACCCTGGTCGCCGTTGACGGTACAGCGGCTGTTCCCACCTCAATTGGTGCCTGCATTGCGGTGATGTTCATCATGAAAATTGTCGGTGCCAACCTGATGCGCCTGTTCCTCAGCGTTGCCGACCGAAAAGCTACCGTCACCACCCCGGCACAAGGAGAAGCCTCATGAGTGCACCAACATCTAATCCGGTTATCACCGACGTTTTTGTCGAAGGGGCTCGCAAGGGCTGGAACATTGCGACCACCAGCACCCTGCCAAACGTGGTGATGGCGTTCATTATCATCAAAGCGCTGGAGATCACCGGCGCGCTGAAGGGCCTTGGGATCCTGTTTGCTCCACTGATGGGGCTGTTTGGCCTGCCGGGCGAAGCCGCCGCAGTGCTGATTGGCGGCTGGATGTCGATGGGCGGCGCAATCGGCGTGGCCATCGGTCTGTTCGATAAAGGCATTCTCACCGGGGAGCATCTGGCGATCCTCGCCCCGGCTATCTACCTGATGGGCTCACAGGTGCAGTACCTCGGCCGTATTCTTGGCGTCATTGGCACCCGCGCCAAACGCATTCCATTGATGATTGCCATCTCCGTCATCAACGCCTTCTTAGCCATGCTGCTGATGCGCATTATTCTCTGACAAAGGAAAGAACATGAAACTGGAACAGTACATTGAAGAACTGAGCACGCTGGTGAACGTCGACTGCGGCACGCAGACCCGCGAAGGTGTAGCCAAAGTAGCAGGAATAATGCAGCAACTCTGGCAGCAGGAAGGCTGGCATGCAGAGCAGATTGATTTAGGGGAAGCCGTTGGTCCGGGCGTATTTGTCTGCAACAAGCCTAAAGCCTCGGAGTTTGACGTGCTGCTGGTCGGCCATCTGGATACCGTTTTCCCGGCAGGCACCGTGTCGGAACGCCCGATGAGCCGCGATGAAAACCGCCTGTACGGCCCCGGCGTTTCCGATATGAAAAGCGGCCTGCTGAACATTCTGTGGGCGATGCGCACTCTCGCTGCTGACCACAAAGATCGCCTGTCGATCGCCATCGCCATGAACCCGGATGAAGAAACCGGCAGCGTCCATTCGCATCAGTGGATCGGCACGCTGGCCAAACATGCCCGCTGCGTGCTGGTGTGTGAAGCAGCACGTGCTGATGGCTCGCTGGTCAAAGCCCGTAAAGGAATGGCGGGCTACCACCTCACCTTTGAAGGTGTGGCGGCCCATGCGGGCAACGAGCCGGAAAAAGGCCGTTCGGCCATCACCGCATTTGCCAACAGCGTACTGGCAATCAACGCGCTGGCCGATACGGATCGCGGTACCACCCTGAACGTTGGCGTAGTGGAAGGCGGCAGTGCCGCTAACGTGGTCCCGGATAAACTGCGTGCTGAGCTCGACGTACGCTTCTGGGAAAACGACGAATATGACCGGGTCAGCCAGGCATTGCAGCAGTTGTGTGAACAAGGTTTTCTTGAAGGCGTGCAGACCCATCTGACTCGCGTGAATCATAAGCCGGCGATGGCCGCAAGCGAGGAAACGCAGCTGCTGATGCGTCTGGTTGAGCTGGCAGGTCAGGAAGAAGGAATTAAAGTCACATGGCAGGCGGTCGGCGGCGGCAGCGATGCCAACCACACCGCGGCGCTCGGTATTCCAACCCTCGACGGTTTAGGTCCGGTGGGCGCTGGTTTCCACAGCCCGGCGGAGTGGCTGGATATTGCTTCCATTGAGCCACGGATTCGGTTGTTGAAACGGGTTGTTTCGATGCTTTAATCGAGATTGCCCGGCGGCGCTAAAGCTTGCCGGACCTACAAAAATCCACGAACTGTAGGTCCGGTAAGGCGAAGCCGCCACCGGGCAAAGCATACGGTATCTAACCCAAAACCATCGTCCCCAACCGGCAGGTGCAGCAGCGCCGCCCCTGCTCGTCAAACACCACGATTTCCCAGCTTTGCGTTTGTCTGCCAGTATGCAGCGGCTGGCAAACGCCGCGAACTTTCCCCTGCGACACCGCGCGGTGGTGCGTCGCGTTAAGCTCCGTTCCCACCACGCACTGGCCTTCGCTGGTCATCAGAAAACCGGCCATTGATCCCAGCGTTTCCGCAAGCGCCGCCGAAGCCCCACCGTGCAGCAGGCCAAAAGGCTGATGCGTACGGCTATCGACCGGCATTTCGGCTTCCAGAATATCGTCGCCGAGCCGGGTATAGACGATGCCAAGATGTGCCACCATCGTGTTGGCGCTGGTGGCATTCAGAGCTTTAAGCGTTAAATGACGTTTCCAGATCATCACGCCCCCAGCGTTGAGCCGCCGTCCACCACGATATCCTGCATCGTAATATGGCTGGCGCAGTCAGAAGCGAGGAACAGGATGGTGCTGGCAATCTCCTGCGGACGGGCGATTTTTCCCAGCGGAATGCCGAGCTTGAACTGCTCGCCAAAGCCGCGAATACGCTGCTGCTCCGCGTCATCGCTGACCCAAAGGGTGCGCTGCATATCCGTATCCGTCGAACCCGGCGAGACAATATTACAACGTACGCCGCTGGCGGCCAGTTCCAGCGCCACGGTTTGCGCCAGGCTTTTCAGCGCCGCCTTCGAGGCTCCATAGGCGCTCATCCCAATGCGCGGAGTGTGGGCCGCATCGGAAGCAACCGTAACAATCGCCCCGCCCTGCTGTTGACGGAACTGCGCCATTGTCTGTTGGAACAGATTGAACGCTCCGCCCACGTTGACCGCAAAAGTCTGCTGCCAGTCGCTCAGGCTCAGCGCATCGGTGGCTCCCATGCGCAGAATACCTGCGGCATTGACCAGCACATCCAGACGTTCAACGTCCTTCAGCAAACGCGAGCAAACCTGCTGAACCTGCTCGGCATCCGCCACGTCCAGCAGCTGAGTCGCGAACGGATAAGCCTGCTGCTCAAACGCCAGATCGAACCCTGTCACCTCCGCGCCAGCGTCCACAAACGCCAGCGCGGTGGCATAACCAATGCCCTTCCCGGCGCCGGTGATCCACACCGTTTTGCCGTGAAAATCAAAAGTCGCCATTACTGCACCTCGCGGGAGAGCAGCGCCCACCAGGCATCAAGCGTTGGCTTTTTCGCCAGCATCACAAAATCGATATCGCCATGCACCTTGCGCCAGCGTGCTGCCAGCGCCATCATCCGCACGGAGTCCAGACCGTAGTCGATCAGGTTCTCATCATCCATTGGCTCATCAGATTCGTCCAGCAGCGGCAGAATGATGGCGCGCAGCGCTGCTTTAGAAGCAGGCAGCGGCAGCAGCGTTTCCGTCATCACCACCCGGCCGGAACGACCTGCAACATACTTCAGTGACATCAGATGTTCATCACGGCTGAAATCCGCCAGCGCATCCGCCACGAAGAACGGCTTGATGTCACGCATAAAAGCGTCCGTCGCGGTGGTCATACAGCCGATGTGCGCATACACGCCGGTGATGATCAGCTGGTTGCGGCCTGTCTCTTTAAGCATCTCCTCCAGCGGTGAGCGATGGAAAGCGCTGTAGCGCCATTTCACCAGCACGGTGTCGGCTTCATCAGGAGCCAGTGCGGCAATCACCCGCTGCTGCTCCGGTGAGCGAGTCAGGCCCGGTCCCCACATATCGTTGAGCAGCGCGCGATCTTCATCGCTCTGCTCTTTAGGCTGAGCGGTGTAGTAAACAGGAATGTTGTGCTGTTTGGCGTAATCGCGCAGGGCTTTGATGTTCGCCACCACGGTTTCCATCATCGCGCTGTTCTCGCCCCAAAAATTGAGGAAATACTCCTGCATATCGTGGATCAGCAGCGCGGCGCGATCCGGTTCAAAGGCCCAGTCCACCTTGTTGGCAGGAATGTCGTTTGCGGTCGGCAGCGCATAGGCCTGCAGTTTTGGAATTGCCATGTTCTTCTCCTCAGGCCAGCGCGCGTTTGGCGAGCCACTGACGTAACTGTTTTTTATCGACTTTACCTACCGGCGTGAGCGGCAGCGCTTCCACGCATTCCACCCGATCCGGCAGTTTGAATTCTGCAACGCCCTGATCGCGCAGGAAGCGACGTACCGCTACGGCACGCAGCGGCTCTTTGGCCACCAGATAGGCGCAGCTTTTCTCGCCCAGCAGGCTGTCTTCCATGCTCACCAGCGCGGCATGCACCACCGCGTCGTGGCGCAGCAACAGATTTTCAATCTCTTCTGCGGCAATCTTCTCGCCGCCGCGATTGATCTGATCTTTTTCGCGGCCCTGCACCGTGATGTAACCGTGCTCATCAATCGAAATCAGATCGCCCGAGCAGTAAAACCCGTTGGCATCGAAAGCGCTGGCGTTGTGCTCCGGGCTTTTGTAATAGCCGCGAAAGGTATACGGACCTCTGGTCATCAGCCTTCCGACTTCGCCCTGCGGCAAAGGATTACCGTCGGCATCGGCCACCCACACTTCATCATCCGGCGACATCGGGCAGCCCTGGGTATGGATGATGCGCTCCTGCGGATCGTCCAGCCGGGTGTAGTTCACCAGCCCTTCCGCCATACCGAATACCTGCTGAAGCAGGCAGCCGATTTCGTTCTGAATACGAGCAGCCAGCGTGGCGGATAAGCGGGCTCCGCCCACCTGCAAAAGCTGCAATGAGCGCAGCTGTGCGTTACTGCCGATGGCCTGAATCTCCTGCAACCACAGGCTCACAGCAGGCGGCACCAGTGCTGCCACATTGACCTGATGTTGTTCGATCAGCGGGAAGCACAGCGTGGCGCTCGGGTCAGCCGCCAGCACCACGCAGCCGCCAGCCAGGAACACGCCGAGTGCGCCGGGGGAACTCAGCGCGTAGTTATGTGCCGCAGGCAGCGCGCAGAGATAGCGGGTATCCGCATCAAACTGGCAGATCTCATTACTGCGGCGAATGCTGTAGTAGTAATCGTTGTGCGTGCGCGGGATAAGCTTCGGCGTACCGGTGCTGCCGCCGGAAAGCTGGAAGAAGGCCACCTCATCTGCCGCCGTGGGCGCAGGCAGCAGGTTATCCGCTGGCCGCTGAACTGCCGCCGTCAGGCAGTGTTCAGCGCCGTCGTTGCGCAGAAACACCGCCCGCACGGAGCGATGCTCATTGAGAAACTGATTCAGGAAAACATCGTCAGCAAACAGGGTATGCTCGCGATCCGCCACCAGCAGCGCCGGTTTAATCTGCATCGCATAGGCATTCAGCTCGCTGCGCTGATGGCTGAACAGCGCATTCACCGGTGCCACGCCGATACGTAACAGAGCAAAGAAAGTGACGTAAAATTCTGTCACGTTACCCAGGTGCACCAGCGCGGTTTCGCCAGACTTCAGCCCCTGACGCTGAAACGCCGACGCCAGGTTATCGACCTGGCGGTTAAACTCCCGGTAGCTCAGGCGATGCTCGCCCTCGATCACGGCCAGCCGCTCGCTGTCAGCATGGCGGGTCAGGATGTCGGTCAGCGGCAGATCCTGCCAGTATCCTTTTTCACGATAGCGGGCAGCCAGCGCGTCCGGCCAGCGGGTAAAAGCTACGCTCATTGTCGTTCCTTAATTGAGACCAAACACGTTCAGCATGGTGGTCAGCTTGACGCCGGTTTCGCGCCATTCGCTGAGCGGTGAAGAGGCGGGCACGATGCCTGCGCCAGCAAACAGGCGAATATGGTTAGCGCGCACTTTGGCGCAGCGAATGGTGACCACCCACTCACCGTTGCCCTCGGCATCGCACCAGCCGACGATCCCGCCAAACAGTTCACGTTCAAACGGCTCCAGTTCAGCAATCACCGCCTTCGCGGCCTCGTGCGGGAAACCGCTAAGCGCCGGGGTTGGATGCAGCAGACAGGCCAGAGACAGTGCATTTTCATCGGCCTTCGCCTGGCCTTCGATAGGAGTGGCAAGATGCCAGAGCGTCGGCGTGGTGATGAGCTGCGGCGAAGACGGCAAAGAGAGATGTTCACTGCGCGGC
Source organism: Enterobacteriaceae bacterium 89 (assembly GCA_014156375.1). Lineage (GTDB taxonomy): Bacteria > Pseudomonadota > Gammaproteobacteria > Enterobacterales > Enterobacteriaceae > Scandinavium. The sequence continues at coordinate 944,906 of RQJH01000002.1, forward strand.
CCCAGCACTTTTTTCATCGCCTGGGTCACCAGCTCGTGCTCGTGGCGGTCTTTTTCCGACGCCAGCAGGCGATTGCCCGCTTCCCTGTCCAGCACACTGTCCGGCTGACGACGAGCAGAGCCTGCCAGCGGCAGAGAGCTGTAATGCTGGCCCTCTTTACGCAGCAGCAGTTCCGGGCTGGCACCCAGCAGCACGCCGCCATCAGCCAGCGGAACATGGAAATTAAAGCTCGCCGGGTTCTGCGCAATCAGCCGTTCCAGCAGCGCACCGGTGTCCACGGAAACGTCGGTGGTCAGCTCGATCAGGCGCGACAGCACCACTTTGTCCACCTGCGGCGTGGCGGTCAGCTCAGCGGCCTTCTGCACCATCGCCATAAACGGATCCTGCGCCGGGATTTCCTGACGTGAGGTCACCTGCATGGGTTTGAGAGTGGCGGCGTAAGGCGCGGAATGCTGTTTCTCAGTACGAGAGAAAGCTTCACTGCGACGAGGAATAAACAGCGCGGAAGGCTGAGCGGTATCGAACGGAATGGCACCAACCAGCAGCGGTTTTTCGATCCCTGCGGCTTTAGCATCGGCGAAGGCTTTAGCAATAGTTTGCTGAAACTCACCCGCCAGATCATCCCCGCCTGTGACCGACTGTTCTATCCGGCGAAAACAGCCGGAGGTGGTAAAACTGCGGTACGGCGACATAAAAAAGAAGCTGTCGGGGGACAGCGTAGATTCGACTTTCTTTACGGCCTCAGCCAGTGACGTTTCCATATCATCTCCAAACGATAAAGATATTAATAATAATTATCATTTATATTTTGGTTGGGTAAACTAAAAGTTAAACCACCTAATGTCAACTTCCGCGACATCTTCTCGCTTGCATCTGCGCGATGCGCAAGTGAAAATGAGTCGCATTAACAACATTAAGACAGGATACTGACTTCGTGAAATTCCCGGCTTTTTTCCGTAACGCCCTGTTGTTTCTCAGCGCTTCCCTTTTAGGATTATCCTCAGCTCAGGCCGCCGACTGGCCCCGCCAGATCGTTGACAGTCGCGGCACTCAGACTCTCGAGCACAAACCCTTGCGCATTGTGTCCACCAGCGTGACGCTGACCGGCTCACTGCTGGCCATCGATGCGCCGGTGGTTGCCAGCGGAGCAACCACGCCAAATAACCGCGTCGCGGATGGACAAGGCTTTTTGCGCCAGTGGGGCGAGGTCGCCAAACAGCGCAAGCTTGCACGCCTGTATATCGGCGAACCGAGCGCTGAAGCCGTGGCCGCCCAAATGCCGGACCTGATCCTGATTAGTGCAACCGGCGGTGATTCGGCGCTGGCGCTGTACGATCAGCTCTCCTCCATCGCGCCGACGCTGGTCATCAACTACGACGACAAAAGCTGGCAGCAGCTGTTGGCTGAGCTCGGGACAATCACCGGCAACGAAAAGCAGGCCGCAGCGCGCATTGCAGAATTCGACCAAAAGCTCGCCGCCCTGAAAAAGCAGATGAAGCTGCCACCGCAGCCGGTCAGCGCGCTGGTGTATACCGCTGCGGCACACTCCGCCAACCTGTGGACGCCAGAATCTGCACAGGGCAAGCTGCTGGAACAACTGGGGTTTGCGCTGGCTCCACTGCCTGCCGGACTGCACACCAGCCAGAGCCAGGGGAAACGTCATGACATCATCCAGCTCGGCGGCGAAAACCTGGCAACCGGTCTGAACGGTCAGTCGCTGTTCCTGTTTGCCGGCGACCAGAAAGATGCCGATGCGATTTACGCCAATCCTCTGCTCGCCCACCTTCCCGCGGTTCAGAACAAGCACGTTTATGCTCTCGGCACTGAGACTTTCCGACTTGATTACTACAGCGCGATGCTGATATTGAAACGGCTCGAAGCTTTATTTGGCTAAAGGCATTGCCCGGCGGCGCTACGCTTGCACGGACCTACATCCGAATGGATTTACGGTTTTGTAGGTCCGGTAAGCGCAGCGCCACCGGGCAGGTTCCTCAGGTTTCATGCGTTCACTGGCATCTGGCGAAAGCGCCGTAATTCCACCAACACCGCCACCAGAATGATACCAACGGCCGCCAGCGCCCATCCGCTGACCGAAGCGGCGACAGCTGGCGTTAACATCGCGCCAAACCCACCTAACAACGCCGCCCCGATGGCATCACCCGTCACGTTTTGCGCCGTCCACAGGCCGTTAATTCTGCCGAGCATCGCTTCCGGCGTTTGCGTCTGGATCATCGTGTACTGCAACAGAGAGCTGATGGCGCTCAGCCAGCCAAACAGCGCAAGGAAGACCACGCCCAGCAGCCAGACGGGCATCAGGCTGAACAGGCCAATGGCGGCAAAAGCCCCAACGGTCGTTGCCAGCATCAGCGCACCAGGGCGAACAAACTGCGCCAGGCGTCCACTGGTCAGTGCGCCCAATGCTGCACCTAGTGGAATGGCGGCATACAGCATGCCGATTTGCGCCGCCGACATCTGCCAGCCCAATGCCAAAGCGGGATAGAGCACGCGCACGGCGCTCGCCATCGTCAGTAATCCGCCCAGCAGAGCAATACCGCCAATCAGCGGGCTGCTGAACAAAAAGCGCAGTCCGGCCATCAACGATTTCAGCGGATGTTCACGTGGCTGCGGCGGCGGTGGAAGCAGCGGTAAACGCAGCAGCGTCAGGGTGGTCAGGAAGGTGCCAAGCGCCGCCAGCAGGTAGTTCCAGGAGAATCCACCGCTTGCCAGCAACAGGCCGCCGACCATTGGCGAAATCACCGAGCCCAGGCGCACCGTCAGCATCGTAATCGCCCCAGCTTGCATCAGATTTTCACGCCCGACCAGCGCAGGCGTCGCCGCCAGCAAAGCCGTCACGCCAATAGAGGCAAACAAACCATCCCAGATCCCGAGCAGATAAATTGCCAGCAGCGAGGGCTCCGGCAGCAGCGCATTCAGCCACAGCCCGAGAAAACCGATCCCACAGGTACCGCGCGCCAGCAGAATGAGTTTTTTGCGTTCATAGCGATCCGCCAGCACGCCGCCGAGCATCAGCCCGACAAACATGGCCCCGCCGGTGAGCGTCACCGAAAGCCCCACCTGCCAGGTAGACTGGGTGAGCATCTGGATTTGGACAGGCACCGCCACGCCAAGCAGGCCCAGCGAAAGAATAGAGATAAAGCGGGCAATAAAGACGGCGCGAAACGCCGGATGGGTCTTCAGCAGGCTGAGGTTCAGCAGCCAGGATTGTCTTTGCATCACAGGGCCTTCAACGAACTTTCGGTACCATTTTTGAGGCTGTACATGCTAACATAAACGAATAAGATCGATAACGATAATTACTATCATTATCAAATCAGGGAAGTTGCTATGTCGTTCTCCCCCGCCGCACTGCGAGCCGTCGCCGTGCCCGGTTTACTCATTCTGTTAGCTATTGCCGCTGCGCTCAGCCTGCTCGTGGGGGCTAAACCCCTACCCGTCAACGTGGTGTCTGATGCACTTTTCGGCAGCTGTCAAAGCGCCGATTGTCTGATCGTGCTCGATGCCCGCCTGCCGCGAACCCTGGCGGGATTACTGGCCGGGGCCGCACTGGGTCTCGCCGGCGCGCTAATGCAAACGCTGACCCGCAATCCCCTCGCCGACCCCGGCATTCTGGGCGTGAACTCCGGTGCCAGTTTCGCCATCGTGCTGGGCGCTGCGCTGTTCGGGCTTTCTTCGCCGCAGGAACAGCTAATGCTCGCCTTTTGCGGCGCGCTGGTGGCTTCACTGTTAGTCGCGTTTACCGGCAGCCAGGGCGGCGGCCAGCTCAGTCCTGTCCGGCTGACGCTGGCGGGCGTGGCCCTGGCTGCGGTGCTGGAAGGCCTCTCGACCGGCATCTCATTACTCAATCCCGATGTCTACGACCAGCTGCGGTTCTGGCAGGCAGGTTCGCTGGATATTCGCACTCTCCAAACGCTGAAAGTTGTTGTTCTGCCGGTGGTACTGGCGGCTGGCGTGGCGCTGATGCTAAGCCGTTCGCTGAACGGTCTGAGTTTGGGTGCAGATACCGCTACGGCGCTCGGCAGCAAAGTGGCGCGCACGCAGCTTTTGGGATTGCTGGTTATCACCGTTCTCAGCGGCAGCGCGACGGCGGTGGTCGGGCCGATTGCCTTTATCGGCCTGATGATGCCGCACGTAGCGCGCTGGCTGGTGGGAGCCGATCACCGCTGGATGCTGCCCGTCACGCTGCTGGCGACGCCGACGTTACTGCTGCTGGCCGATGTGCTGGGCCGCCTGCTGGTTCCTGGTGAATTACGCGTTTCGGTGGTGAGTGCCTTTATTGGCGCACCGGCGTTGATTTGGCTGGTTCGTCGCAGACCTGGTGGAGGTGCCGCATGATCGCGCCTTCCCGCCGCCTGATTTTAAGCTGCCTGCTGCTGGCCTTCGCCAGCCTCATCGTGGCGCTGTGGAGTCTTCGCAGCGGCGCAGTGACGCTGGATCTGAGTCAGGTGGTTGCCGCCCTGACCGGCGAGGCAGCCAAAAATATCACCATGGTGGTTACCGAATGGCGACTGCCGCGCGTGCTGATGGCGCTGCTGATTGGCGCAGCGCTCGGCGTCAGCGGAGCTATTTTTCAGTCGCTGATGCGCAACCCGCTCGGCAGTCCGGACGTGATGGGCTTTAACACTGGCGCATGGAGCGGCGTGCTGGTAGCGATGGTGCTGTTCGGCGGCAATTTAACCACTATTGCGCTGGCGGCAATGGCTGGCGGCATTCTGACCTCGCTGATCGTCTGGGCGCTGGCATGGCGCAACGGTATCGACACTTTCCGGCTGATCATCATCGGTATCGGCGTACGCGCCATGCTGATGGCGTTCAACACCTGGCTGCTGCTGCGCGCCTCGCTGGAAACGGCGGTTTCTGCCGGATTGTGGTACGCCGGATCGCTCAACGGCCTGACCTGGGCTAAAACCTGGCCTTCTGCCCCGCTGCTGCTGGTGATGCTGGTGTTTTCCGCTTTGCTGGTACGCCGCCTGCGGTTGCTGGAAATGGGCGATGACAGCGCCTGCGCGCTGGGCGTGCGGGTGGAGTGGTCGCGCCTGCTGCTGATGCTGGTGGCGGTAGTGCTGACCGCCGGAGCCACCGCGCTGGCCGGGCCGATCTCGTTTATTGCGCTGGTTGCCCCACATATCGCCCGCAGGATCAGCGGTACGGCACGCTGGGGGCTCACGCAGGCCGCGCTGTGCGGTGCTTTACTGCTTTCACTTGCCGATTTATGTGCTCAACAGCTGTTCCAGCCCTACCAGCTCCCGGTGGGAGTCGTGACCGTCAGCCTTGGCGGCCTCTATCTCATTGCGCTGCTCATTCAGGAGTCCCGTAAAAAATGACCGCCCCACTCACTCGTCTGCGTGGCGAACAGCTCACGCTGGGCTATGGCAAAAAGACGATCGCCGAAGATCTCACGGTCGCCATTCCGGACGGTCATTTCACCGCCATTATCGGCCCCAACGGCTGCGGGAAATCGACACTGCTGCGCTCGCTCAGCCGGCTGATGCCGCCGCAGAGTGGTCATGTCTATCTGGACGGTGAGCAGATCCAGCGCTTCAACAGTAAAGAGGTGGCGCGACGCATCGGGCTGCTGGCACAAAACGCCACCACGCCGGGAGACATTACGGTGCGGGAATTAGTGGCGCGTGGGCGCTATCCGCATCAGCCGCTGTTTACCCGCTGGCGCAGCGAGGATGAAGACGCAGTGACCAGGGCGATGCAGGCGACGGGCGTGACAGAACTGGCGAATCAAAGCGTGGATACGCTCTCCGGCGGCCAGCGTCAGCGCGCCTGGATTGCAATGGTGCTGGCGCAGGAAACGGCCATTATGCTGCTCGACGAACCCACCACCTGGCTGGATATCAGTCATCAAATCGATCTGCTGGAGTTGCTCAGCGAGCTGAATCGTGAAAAGGGCTACACGCTGGCTGCCGTGCTGCACGACCTGAACCAGGCGTGCCGTTATGCCACGCATTTGATTGCGCTACGGGAAGGGAAAATTGTTGCAGAAGGCGCACCGGCTGAGATCGTGACGGCAGAACTGATCGAGCGTATTTACGGGATGCGCTGCATCATCATCGAAGATCCGGTGGCCGGAACGCCTTTAGTGGTGCCTTTGGGACGAGGTTGAGTTTCCCTCTCCCCGGCCCTCTCCCAAAGGGAGAGGGAGAAAAGAAGCAACCCTCACCACTTGAGTGAGAGAATAAAAACCGGCGCCGAACAGTTCCCTCTCCCTTGAGGGAGAGGGAGAAAAGAAGCAACCCTCCCCCACTTGAGTGAGAGAGAAAAAACCAGCGCCGAACAGTTCCCTCTCCCTTGAGGGAGAGGGTTAGGGAGAGGGGGAACAGGCGATGATCTACTGAAGGATCTCCTTCAACACCGGGCCAATCTTCTCAAATGCGGCAGGCGAGATAATCTCCACGTGCGCACAATCCTGACGATAAACCTCAAGCTCATTCACCCAGGGTGACCAGACTCGCTGCGGATCCATGCCCGGCGTCAGCGTTTTCTCTGCCACAAACAGCGTCGCCTTGCCCTCAAACCGCACGCTGTGCGCGGTGGTCAGCAGACGGACAGCATCGGCATAGTTGCCTTCGATAGCGTTGAACAACTCACCGGAAGCCTGCCCTTGCTGCGTTGCCAGGAACGCCTCGCGCTCGCGGTTAATTTCCGCCAGCACTTCAGGATCGAGACCGTTGGCCTGTTTCTCTGACCAGTTTTGCGACTCCGGCGGCCAGGTATCCAGCAGGCCAAGAAACGCCACTTTTTCGCCCCGCGCCTGGAGTCTGGCGGCAATGCCCTGGGCAAGAGTCCCGCCAAGAGAATAGCCCAGCAGGTAATAAGGGCCATGAGGCTGCTGAGCCAGCAAAGTCGCCAGATGACGATCGCAAAGTTCGTCGAGGGTGGCGGAACCGGCCATCGGCCCCTCCGGGCGCGGCGACTGCATTCCGGTAATCGACCAGCGCGGATTTAGCCAGCGGGCAAGCACGCTGAACTGCCAGGCAAACCCAGAAGCCGGATGGAAGCACCACAGCGTTGGTCCACTACTTTCGCGCAGCGGCAGCAGCATTTCATAGCCCAGACGCTGATTCAGCTCATCAGCATCCAGCAGCTGGCTGAGTTTCCCCACGCTGGAGGCGACCATCACCTGACCTGGCGTCACCTGACGGGCGAAGGTACGGCTGAGCTGCGCGGCCAGCCGCATCGCCAGCAGAGAATGCCCGCCAAGGGCAAAGAAATCGGCCTCGACGTCGTTGACTTCGCAGCCCAGCAGCTCGCTAAACGCCTGCGCCACGGCCCGTTCGGTCTCGCTTTCCACTTCCCTGCCCGCGGTTCTTTGTGCCAGTTCCGGCAACGGCAGCGCTTTTCTGTCCAGCTTGCCGTTGGCGCTGAGCGGCAGTTCGCTCAGGGAAATCATGGCGACAGGCACCATATGCGGCGGCAGTTTATCGCGCAACTGTTCAAGCAGTTCTCCGCCGTTCAGCGGCAGTCCGCTTTCAGAGACCACATACCCCACCAACTGACGCGCATCGCCACCGACGCTCGCCGCCTGATTGAGCACGCAGGCATGGGCAACGGCCTGCGCCACGCCCGGCAGCGTCAGTATCATCCGTTCGATTTCACCGAGCTCGATGCGCTGGCCGCGAATTTTTAGCTGGTCGTCGCTGCGACCGAGATATTCCACCGCGCCGTTTTCCAGCCAGCGCGCCACGTCGCCCGTGCGATACATTCGTTCGCCGGGAGCAAAAGGATCGGCAATAAAGCGGCTGGCGGTCAGATCCGGACGGCCCATGTAACCCTGCGCCAGCTGGATCCCCGTCAGATAAAGATCGCCCGCCACGCCAAACGGCACGGGACGCATCATCGCATCAAGAATACGCAAACCCGTGTTCCACACCGGGAAACCAATCGGCACGCTGTTGCCCGTTACCGCCGCCAGTTCCGGACCGCAGGCCGGATACCAGCTCACATCGACAGCGGCTTCCGTTGGGCCATACAAATTGTGCAGCGGCGCTCCCGTCAGCTGTTCCCATTCGCGGCACAGCGCCGTCGGCAGAGCTTCACCGCTGCAAAATACGTGCTTCAGCGTGCGGCAACTGTTCGCATTGTCTTCGTTGAGCGACGCCACGAACGCCGCCAGCATCGAAGGGACAAAGTGGGTGGTGGTCACGCCATAGCGCGCGAAGAACTGCTGTAAAGCCTGCGGATCGCGATGGGCCTCCGGTTCGGCCATCACCAGACTCGCCCCGGCGATAAACGGCCACCAGAACTCCCACACCGAAACGTCGAAACTGCACGGCGTTTTCTGCGCTACCACGTCGTTCGCCGTGAGCGGATAATGATCCTGCATCCACAGCAGGCGATTGACGATAGCCGTTTGCCCCACCATCACCCCTTTCGGGCGACCGGTCGAGCCAGAGGTAAAGATGATGTAGGCAGTGCTTTCCGGCTTAGCCAGATCCAGCGTTTTGCCGCTAACAGGTGCTAATGGCGCGCTGTAGCACAGCGTTTCCAGCCCTGAGAAACGATGCAACTGGTCGTCTGAGGTGATCAGCAGCGACGGCTTCGCATCTTCCAGCATCATTTGCAGGCGGTCATCCGGGTAGCCCGTATCCAGCGGCAGCCAGGCTGCTCCGGCTTCCACAATACCGTGCAAGGCCAGCGTCAGGAACACGGAACGCGGCAATGCCACCGCCACGCAGTCGCCCGGTTTGACGCCACGTTGACGCAACAGCGCGGCTAATCCCAGCACCTGCTCGCGCATTTCGCGGTAGCTGAACTGCCAGCTGGCATCAGCCAGGGCCGGAGCCTCCGGCGATTTTGCCGCTTGTGCGGCAACCAGCGAACTCAGGGTAGCAGTGGGCAACATCATCCCGGTGTCGTTAATACGCGCCAGCTGCTGATATTCCGCCTCCGAGACCAGCTCCGCTTCGCCGCAGCGCAGAGCCGGGTTCTTCGCAAACTGCCCGAGCATCGCCAGCAAGCGATCCGCATGCTGGCGCAGTTCGCCCTCTGCATAGCGCTGTTTATTAGCGAGGATCTCAACCGACAGCCCGCCCTCTTCATCAGGGAACAGCGCCAGCTCAAGATCGTTGACCGGACCGGTCGCCAGGGTGTGAGTTGTCGCCTCCACGCCGTCAAGATCCAGCTGATAGTCAAAGACTTTCACGTTAAACACCGGGCCAAACAGCGGTTCGTCCCCCGCCGCTTTGCCGCTGTCGCGGACAATTTGCTCGGCGTCGTAGCGTTGATGGCGACGCATTTTTTTCAGCTGCGCGCCCAGCCGGTTAGCCAGCTCCGCCAGGGTTTCCTGCGGGTTAATCGTCACTGCCAGCGGCAGCACGTTCAGCACCGGGCCAGTGGCGGTGAGCGCCGCCGAACCCAACCGGCGCATAAAGATATACCCGGCGGCATAGTCATTGCGCCCGGTCAGTCGCCCCAGCCACAGCGCCGCCAGCGCCAGTGCGAGATCGGTGCGCTGGCTGCCTGATGCCGCAGTGAGCTGGCTGAAGGCCTGTTTATCTGCGGTCAATTTCAGCCGCCAGATATCGGTGGTATTCGCTCTGCCGGGCAGCGGGGCCGGGGAAAGCGAGGCCGGAGACGGCAGGCTTTTCCGCAGTTCCGCCCAGAATGCGCCATCCCGCTGCCAGCCTTCGCTGGCGCGATACTGCTGATACTCTTCAACCACTTCCGCAAACGGAGTAAAAGGATTTTCCGGCAGCGCTTCACCGCGCTGTAAAGCCCGATAAATCTGTGCGATCTGGCGGGTGATCGCCGGGAAGCTGAAGCCATCGACCAGTAAATGGTGATAACGCTGATACCAGTACCAGCGGTTTTCGTCCACGCGGTAAAGCTGATGGCAGACCAGCGGATTACCGCTGTCGATGCGAATATTACTGGCAATATCTGCCTGCATCAGCGCCATTGCCGCCGCATGCGCATCAGGCTCGTGGCGCAGATCGAGGCTCTCCGGTGCGGCAAACCCGAAGCTTTCATCTACCGATTGCCACGGCTCACCGTTCTCATCGCCAAAGCGCATACGGAGCGTATCGGCCTGACTCATTCCGCTGACAATCGCCTGTTGCAGGAGGCCAGAATTGATCTCGCCTGTCAGCTCAACGTAGTGCGCCACGCTCCAGGCATTCGGCAGGGTAGAAAGCTGCTCAGCCATCCAGATCCCCGGCTGTGCCGCCACCAGCGGTAAACGATTAGTCATGCTGCACTCCGGCATAATGGGAAGGATTCAGGGTGGTCCAGCGCTCTGCCAGCCAGGCATTGCAGGCCTCTAAAGACTGCGGTTCACAGGCGATATCCCAGCCTGCGGGCAGCGCACACTGCTGGGGCCAGAGGCTGAACTGTTGATGACCGTTTTGCAGCAGATAAAAAAGCCCCTGCGCATCATCGAAAGGGTTACTGAATTGCATACCAAACTCCTGTCGTAAAGTGCGCGTTATGCCTGAACAAGCGGCTGCCAGAGCGCCATCAGCCCGGCCGTTAGTCCGCCTCGCCAGCACAGCGCATCGTGTCCGCCGTCAACCTGACGCCAGAAAAGCGGCTGCTGTGAATGCTGTAGCTGCTGTAAAAGGGCCTGGTTGGCCCGAAAAATAAGCGGTTCGCGACACCCGGCCTCGAGCCAGATGCGCAAACCCTGCGGGGAAAGTTCGCCGCGGGAGAGTTTGTCGATAATCACGCCACCGTGCCGGTTGCCGCGTGACGGCCACCAGTACGACCCGGACTGGCTCAGCACGCAGCCAAAACGCTGCGGCCAGTTAAGCCCGGCAAACATCGCCGCCAGTCCGCCAAAGCTTTGCCCGGCAACCAGCGTGTGTTCCGGTCGATCGCTGAACGGGGCAATTCGATGGATCTGTGGCAGAAGCTCTTCCTGAAGGGCGAGCCAGAAATCGGTATTGCAGGGTAATTCTGCGCTGCGATGGGCGGTATCAATTGCATCGATTAGCACGTAGACCGCTGGAGGAAGCTGCCCCTGATCGGTTAAGTGCGCCAGAGGGGACCACACGGGCAGGCTTTCAGCCCAAAACTGACCGTCCAGCAGCAGCGCCAGCGGCCGCTCTTCGCTCTCGCCGGTGGCATAGATCCAGATCCGACGGGTATTTCCTAGCCGTTTGCTGTGCCATTGAATACAAAGCGGTGGGGAATGAGGAACGTTCGGCAGGTCCCAGCCTGGCTGAACGGGCGCATCGGGAAGTGAAAGCGCCGAGACGGCATGCCCTCGCCCGCCCAGCCAGCTTTGTTGATTCAGCGGATCGGCCACCGCATTCGGCAGCAGCCTGCGCCAGCCTTCACGCAGCAGCGACATATCCGGCGTAATCCCATGAAACAGCGAGGGAGCAAAATCGTCCTCGCGCTCTGAAGGCATAAAACAGTAGCTGCCGCGCCAGCTGGCGGGCAATGAGGTGCTCCACTGCCAGACGTCCGTTCCGGGCAGACGGGACAGCGTCTGTGGGACGGAATTCTGGTGATGATCGGTGACGCCGGTGATGTAAATCCACACCCGTTTAAGCGGCGAAGTTTGCTCCGTTCCCGCCGCATCGCGCCAGTAAAACGTGACGTGGCAAACCTCGCCATGCCTTTGCCACTGCGGCCCGTCGATCCCTTCCCACCAGGCTGCACTCCCTGTCGCTGTCGTATCCGTCACGTTAACCCCATGTTTCATGTGGAAGTTTTTGTTACAAGGTAAAATTTATTGATAATATTATTGATAACTATTTGCATTTGCAATAGCGTATTGGCGCGCGTTTTGGATACACACAACTAAAAAATCGGGATAACAATGAATAACAAACTCAAGTCATTGGCCTTGTTGGTCAATCTGGGAATTTACGGGGTGGCGTTCCCGCTTCATGCCGAAGGGACAACAGACACCACAGCAGAATCCGGTGAAACCATGGTGGTCACCGCCGCCCAGCAAAACTTGCAGGCGCCGGGCGTTTCCACCATCACCGCCGATGAAATTCGCAAAAATCCTCCGGCACGTGACGTTTCGGAAATTATCCGTACCATGCCGGGCGTTAACCTGACCGGTAACTCCACCAGCGGTCAGCGCGGCAACAACCGCCAGATCGACATTCGCGGTATGGGCCCGGAAAACACCCTGATCCTGATTGACGGCAAGCCCGTCACCAGCCGTAACTCGGTGCGCCTCGGCTGGCGCGGCGAGCGTGATACCCGCGGCGATACCGGCTGGGTTCCGCCAGAAATGATTGAGCGTATCGAAGTGATCCGTGGCCCGGCCGCAGCCCGTTACGGCAACGGCGCAGCAGGCGGCGTGGTGAACATCATCACCAAAAAAGGCGGCGATGAGTGGCACGGCTCCTGGAACACCTATATGGACTTACCGGAGCACAAGGACGAAGGGTCCACCAAACGCACCAACTTCAGCCTCAGCGGCCCGATGGGCGGCGACTTCAGCTTCCGCCTGTACGGCAACCTCGATAAAACGCAGGCCGATGCCTGGGACATCAACCAGGGTCACCAGTCTGAGCGTACAGGGATTTATCAGAACACCCTGCCTGCCGGGCGTGAAGGCGTTGAAAACAAAAATATTAACGGCGTGGTTCGCTGGGATTTCGCCCCGCTGAACTCGCTTGAGCTGGAAGCCGGTTACACCCGTCAGAACAACCTTTACGCCGGTGACACGCAGAACACCAACACCAATAACTTCGTCAAAGAAAACTACGGCAAAGAGACCAACCGTCTGTACCGCCAGAACTATGCTCTGACCTGGAACGGCGGCCTGGACAACGGTGTGACCACCAGCAACTGGGTGCAGTACGAGCGTACCCGCAACTCCCGCATTAACGAAGGCCTGGCGGGCGGCACCGAGGGGATCTTCAGCTCCAACAAATTCGGCGATATCGACCTGAGTGACGTGACGCTACACAGCGAAGTCAACCTGCCGTTCGATCTGCTGGTCAACCAGAACCTGACGCTGGGCACCGAGTGGAACCAGCAGAAGATGAAGGACATGACCTCCAACAGCCAGACCTTTATGGGCGGCAACATTCCGGGGTACAGCAGCACCGACCGCAGCCCGTATTCCCAGGCGGAGATCTTCTCGCTGTTTGCCGAAGACAACATGGAAATCACCGATTCCACCATGCTGACTCCGGCGCTGCGATTCGATCATCACAGCATCGTCGGCAATAACTGGAGTCCGTCACTGAACCTGTCGCAGGGTCTGGGCGATGATTTCACCCTGAAGATGGGCATCGCTCGTGCTTACAAAGCGCCGAGCCTGTACCAGACTAACCCGAACTATATTCTCTACAGTAAAGGCCAGGGCTGCTACGCCAGCGGCAACGGCGTCGGTTGCTACATGATGGGCAACGACGACCTGAAGGCAGAAACCAGCATCAACAAAGAGATTGGTCTGGAGTTCAAACGCGACGGCTGGCTCGCCGGAGCCACCTGGTTCCGTAACGACTACCGCAACAAGATTGAAGCGGGCTACGCACCAATCGGCCAGACGTCGATCACCAGCAAGAATACCACCACCTACACTGATATCTATCAGTGGGAAAACGTGCCGAAAGCCGTGGTCGAAGGGCTGGAAGGGACGCTGAATGTGCCCGTCAGTGATGCGGTGAACTGGACCAACAACATCACTTACATGCTGCAGAGTAAAAACAAAGAGACCGGCGAACGTCTGTCGATCATCCCGGAATACACGCTGAACTCCACGCTGAGCTGGCAAATTCAGCAGGATCTTTCCGTGCAGTCGACCTTCACCTGGTACGGCAAGCAGCAGCCGAAGAAGTACAACTACAAGGGTCAGCCTGCCACCGGCAGCGAAACCAACGAAGTCAGCCCGTACAGCATCGTGGGCCTGAGCGCCACCTGGGATGCGACTAAATATGTCAGCTTCACCACGGGCATCGATAACCTGTTTGATAAACGCCACTGGCGCGCGGGCAACGCCCAGACCACCGGCGGCACAACGGGCTATATGTATGGCGCGGGCGCTGAGACGTATAACGAGTCTGGCCGGACTTACTACCTGAGCGTGAATACGCACTTCTGATACTGGTTTTCCCCTCTCCCCTGCCCTCTCCCAAAGGGAGAGGGAGAAAAGCCAGAAGGGCCCTCTCTTTGGGAGAGGGAGAAAGAACAGAACACACCGTACAGTTCCCTCTCCCTCCGGGAGAGGGTTAGGGAGAGGGGAAAATCGCCATGAACATCCAGCACACCCCCCTTCCCCTGGCCGGACAAAAAGTCCACCGCATAGACTTCACCCCACAAACATTCACAGAAACAGATCTGCTGTGGCTCCCCCACCACCGCAAGCTCAGCCATGCAGGCAAAAAGCGCAAAGCGGAACATCTTGCCGGGCGAATAGCGGCATTTTATGCGTTAGGTGAGCACGGGCTGACACACATTCCGGATATCGGTGATAACCGTCAGCCGCTATGGCCAGTGGGCTGGCACGGTGGCATCAGCCATTGCGGGAGCACGGCTATTGCTGTCGTCAGTCAGAAAGCTGTCGGGATTGATCTGGAGGAGATTTTTAGTGCTTCAGTTTGCGATGACGTCGCCGCAGAGATCATCAACGCCAACGAGCGTGAAACGTTAGCCGCTTCCGTGCTGCCCTTCCCGCTGGCGTTAACGCTGGCCTTTAGCGCCAAAGAGAGCCTGTACAAAGCACTTTCATCTTTCGCCACACCGCTGCCAGGCTTCCACAGCGCAGAAATCATAGCGATTGACGCTCAGCATCTGACGCTGGAAGTTAAAAAACCGTTCTGTGAAGACTTTGCCGGGCAACGCTATCAGGTTGCCTGGCAGCAACAAGGACAGCGGGTTATCACCCTACTGGCGGAAACTTTCCAGCTTGCGTAACTGCTGGCCCTGCTCATCAAAATTATCAGGTTTCAGCCATGCCTGAAGCGCAGCGTCAATCGCGGGCCATTCCCCATCGATAATCGACAGCCAGTCGCTGTCGCGGTTGCGCCCTTTGCGCACCATTTTCTGGCGAAATCTCCCTTCGAAGATGAAGCCGATACGCTCTGCGGCACGGCGTGAAGCGGTATTGAGAGCATCGCATTTCCACTCCACCCGCCGATAGCCGCAGGCAAAGGCTTCGCGCAGCAGCAGCCAGACCACTTCGGTGCTGACGGTGCTGCGTTTCATGCGCAGCGACCAGGTCACATGGCCGATTTCGACGGTGCCATTTCCCCGGTCTATAGCCATAAAACACACCACGCCCACCGCACGTTCGCTGCGATCAATCACCGCAAAAGGTACCAGCGCGGAGTCATCAACTTTGTTCTGGATCCAGGCATGCACTGCCGCCAGCGATGCCGGGCGCTCGCTGCCGAGCCATGTCCAGTCGCGGTCGTCCTCTGCCTGAGCAAAGGCGTCAAACAACTCAGCGCTATGCAGCTCCGCGCTGAGCTGCACCAGCTGGCAGCTGCGTCCTGACAGCGTTTTGCGTTCAAGTAACCCTGCGCCCTGCCAGTCGGGCAAAGCATCGCCCACCTGTTGTCCAAACTGATTGATCTCTGCCACGGAGCGTCCTCGTCTATGTTGGTGCCCATGTTATAGCATGGCGATCTCCACCCTTTCGATACCACAACAGAGATTAGTGCCATCAACAAATACATTTACCGAATCAAAAACCAGATAAAACCGAACCATTTAGCATTAGACTCTGTAAATGCGATCATAATCAGAAAAAGACTCGAAAAAGAGATAGTCTGCGCCCATCAATCTCTCTATTATCCCTCTGAAATATTCAGCAACGAAATGAAACACTCAGTCGGTCGCGAGGGAATCTATGAATACACTGACACGGAATAAAAAGGAGGGGCAGGAAAGTCGCCTGATGAGCGGCTTCCTGAACGCCATTGAAAAAGCAGGTAACCGCCTGCCAGAGCCCGCTCTGATCTTCTTCTACTTCTTACTGGCGGTGATGGGCCTGTCCGCCGTGCTGTCGATGGTCGAATTTGACATCGTTAACCCGGTCACCCAACAGACGGTTCACGTCAACAACCTGCTGTCTGCCGAAGCGTTAACCAGCACGCTGGCCAATATGGTCACCACCTTCACCAGCTTCGCTCCGCTGGGCATTGTACTGGTGGCGATGCTTGGGGTTGGCGTGGCGGAAAGCTCCGGCTTTATTAACGTCGCGCTGAAAAAAATGCTGCGCGTGACGCCGAAAAAACTGCTGACGCCAATGCTGATTTTCGTGGCGATGTTCAGCCACGTGGCCGCTGATGCGGGCTACGTGCTGGTTATCCCACTCGGTGCCATCATCTTTATGTCGGCCGGTCGTCATCCGCTGGTGGGGATTGCCGCTGCATTTTCAGGCGTTTCCGGCGGCTTCGCAGCCAACATGGTGCCGACGGGCAACGACGCATTGTTACAGGGCTTCACTCAGGCCGCGGCCCAGCTGCTCGACAGCACCTATACCGTCAATACCCTGTGTAACCTGTTCTTCGGCATCGGTTCTTCCATCATGATCACCCTCGTCGGCTGGTGGGTCACCGAGCGCATCGTTGAGCCGCGCGTCAGCAAAATGGTCGTTGATGGTGATTTCAAACACGATGAAGATATGTCTCAGGTCTCTGCCCAGGAAAGCCGTGCGTTTAACCGTGCCGGTCTGGTGATGCTGCTGGGTCTGGTCGCGCTGGCCGCTGCCGCATGGCCGGAAAGCTCCATGCTGCGCAGCCCTGAAGGTTCACTGACGGCCTTCAGCGCGCCGATCATGAAGTCCATCGTTCCGCTGATTTTCCTGATCTTTATCATCCCGGGGATCGTCTACGGCTTTGCTTCCGGCACCTTCAAAACCGGTAAAGACGTCATCGGCGCGATGAATGACTCGATGAGCAAAATGGGCTCGTACATGGTGATGGCCTTCTTCTGCGCCATGTTCATCAAAGCGTTCAGCGATTCCAATATCGGAACGCTGGTGGCGCTGGCCGGGGCTGATGGCCTGAAAGCGATGGCGCTGCCGGGCGAAGCCACTATCATCGGCATGATTGTGTTGACGGCGGTGGTCAACCTGCTTATCGGCTCTGCCTCTGCCAAATGGGCGCTGCTGTCACCGATTATGGTACCGATGCTGATGGCGGTGGGTATTTCGCCTGAGCTGACTCAGGCGGCGTTCCGTATCGGCGACTCCTGCACCAACATCATCACCCCGCTGATGGTCTTCTTCCCGCTGATTGTGATCTACTGCCAGCGCTATGTGAAAGGCGCGGGCGTGGGCACGCTGGTGTCGATGATGATGCCTTACTCTATCGCGTTCTTTATCAGCTGGAGCGTGTTCCTGCTGGTGTGGTGGGGTCTCGGGATGCCGCTGGGCGTAGCCGCACCTTACACCTGGTCTGCGGGCTAATTCTCCTCTTCCCGGCAGGTTTCGCCTGCCGGGTCACTGGCGTAAGCCGGACAAGCCAGCAATACTTTTCTGACGTCAGGTCAACGCGTCAGGGCTGCCTATGCCACTTCCCGATTTTCACGTTTCCGATCCTTACACTCTCGGCATTGAGCTGGAAATGCAGGTGGTCAATCCACCGGCCTTCGATCTCAGCCAGGACTCTTCCGCACTGATCGCCGGGCTTCAGGGCCAGCTCGCCGCCGGAGAGGTGAAGCACGATATCACCGAAAGTATGCTGGAGCTGGCAACGGGCGTCTGTCACGACATCCACCAGGCCAGCGCGCAGTTCTCTGCCCTGCGCCAGGTAGTGCTCGAAGCCGCCAGCCGTCAGCACCTGGTGATTTGCGGCGGCGGTACCCATCCGTTTCAGAAATGGCAGCGCCAGGAAGTGTGCGACAACGAACGCTATCAGCGCACTTTTGAGCAGTTTGGCTATTTGATCCAACAGGCGACGGTGTTCGGGCAACACGTTCACGTGGGCTGTCGCAGCGGCGATGAGGCACTCTATCTGCTGCACGGTTTGTCACGCTTCGTTCCGCATTTCATTGCCCTGAGCGCTGCTTCTCCGTGGCTTCAGGGTGCGGATACACGGTTCGCCTGCTCGCGGCTGAATGTCTTTTCCGCTTTTCCCGATATGGGCCCAATGCCGTGGGTCGAGAACTGGTCACAGTTCGAAGGGCTGTTTCGCCGCCTGAGCTACACCAGCATGATCGACAGCATTAAAGATCTGCACTGGGATATTCGTCCCAGCCCGCATTTCGGCACGGTGGAAGTGAGGGTGATGGATACGCCGCTGACGCTGTCCCACGCTGTGAATATCGCCGGGCTGATTCAGTCCATCGCCAGCTGGCTGCTGGAGACGCGCCCGTTTAAGCATCAGGAAAGCGACTATCTGCTGTACAAATTTAATCGTTTTCAGGCCTGTCGCTATGGGCTGGAGGGCGTTCTGACGGACGTTGATAGCGGAAAACAGTGCCGCATCAGTGAGGACATTCAGCGCCTGCTCGATACCGTTCAGCCGTGGGCTGAAACGCTGGAAGCCAGCAGCGCGATTGACGCCCTGCGCAGGCAGGTAAAACAGGGTCACAGCGAAGCCGACG
This sequence comes from Enterobacteriaceae bacterium 89, assembly GCA_014156375.1. GTDB lineage: Bacteria > Pseudomonadota > Gammaproteobacteria > Enterobacterales > Enterobacteriaceae > Scandinavium. The sequence continues at coordinate 963,401 of RQJH01000002.1, forward strand.
CGATGCGGGATTTTATCGCTGGAGGCGGTTCGCTGATTGCCTTAGTAGAAAAACACTGCGAGATTTGGGCGGCATAGCGCCGCCCATCACGATTATGACACGCGTCGGTGGGCCCACTCGCGCAGACGCTGGAACAGCACGTACAGCGCTGGAATAAACAGGATCCCCACTACCGTCGCCACCAGCATGCCGCTGAACACCGTGGTGCCGATAATCCGCCGACTCTTTGCGCCCGCCCCCGTTGCCAGCATCATCGGCAGAACGCCGATGATAAAGGAGACGGCGGTCATCATCACCGCGCGGAAACGTCGGCCAGCGCCTTCGCTGGCGGCATCAACAATCGACTCACCGGCAGCGCGCCGCGTACGGGCAAACTCGACGATCAGAATCGCATTTTTGGCTGCCAGCGCAATCAGCAGCACCAGCCCTATCTGCACGTACACGTCATTCGCATATCCCGCCGTCCACAGCCACAGCAGCGCCCCGCCGATGGCAAACAGCACCGACAGCATCACGCTGGCGGGCAGCGTCCAGCTCTCGTACTGCGCCACGAGGAACAGCCAGGCCATCACCACCGCGGCCAGCACGATCCACATCGCCTGATTACCGGTCTGCTGCTCCTGCCAGGAGATCCCGCTCCAGGCGTAGTCATAGCCCTGCGGCAGGTTCGCTTCAAGGATTTGCGTCATCGCCGCCATCGCCGCACGGCTGCTGACGCCCTCAGCGGCGGAACCGCTGACCGAAACCGACGGAAACTGGTTGTACTGTTGCAGGAACGGCGCACCAAGCGTCGGCGTCACCGTCACCAGATTGCTGAGCTGCACCCGGTCGCCGCCGTTGCTGCGCACATAGAGATCGTTAATTTGCTCTGCCCGCTCACGCCACTGCATTTCGTTCTGCACCACTACGTGGTACACCCGGTTGTTGATACTGAAATCTCCGGCCCGCGTGCCACCAAACGCCGTTTGCAGGCTGCTGAAAATCTGTGAAACCGGCACATCCAGACGCGCAGCCCGCTCTCTGTCTACGGTTAACGTCAGCTGGGGCACATTACTGCTCCAGGTGCTGAACACCTGACGCAGCTGCGGATGCTGATTGGCCTCCCGCAGCAGCAGGCTGACCACGCTCTCAAGCTCTGCCGGCGACTGCCCATTCTGCGCCAGAATTCGCAGGTCAAATCCGGACGCGCTGCCCAGCCCCGGCAACGTCGGCGGCGCAAAGGTCATGATCGTCGCTCCCGGCAGCGACAGCAGCTGTCGCTGCGTCTCGCCCATTACTGCCGCCAGCGGCGCTCGCTGATGCCAGTCTTTGAGCATCACCGAAATAAAACCACCGTTGGCCGCGCTGGTGCCGTTGAGAATGTTAAACCCGGAAACTTCGATAACGTCCGCCACCGCAGGATTCGCCAGCAGCAGCTTACGCGCATCCTGCATCAAGGTTTCGGTGCGCTCCAGCGAGGCGGCTTCCGGCAGTTGGACGCTGGCGAAGAAATAGCCCTGATCCTCTTGCGGCAGAAAACCTTTCGGCATCGAGCTGAAGCTGAAAATCACCAGTGCCGCAGCGGCACCTGTCGCCGCCAGCGCCAGCCAGGGACGACGATTGAGACGCATCACCAGCCCTTTGTAGCCCTGCTGAGCCGCCGCCAGCAGACGGTTGAAGCCGCGATAGACTGCCCACGTTGTTTGTGGACGCGGACGAAGCAGCAACGCACACAGCGCGGGAGTCAGGGTCAGCGCCACCAGGCTTGAAAGCGTGACGGCTGCCGATAACGTGACCGCAAACTGACGGTACAACTCGCCGACGATCCCCGGCAGCAGCGCCACCGGAACAAAGACCGCCAGCAGTACCAGCGTGGTAGCCACCACCGGCCCGGCAATCTGGCGCAGCGCCTTCGCCGTGGCCTCACCCCGTCTGAGCCCTTCCGCCATCAGCGACTCCACGCTCTCAACCACCACAATGGCATCATCCACCACCATCGTCAGCGCCAGAATGATCGCAAACAGGCTCAGCGTGTTTGCGCTGTAGCCCAACAGCCACAGCACCGCAAAAGTGCCAGTCAGCGACACGGGGATCGCCAGCGCCACAATCAGCGTGGCGCGCCAGCTTTGTAAAAACAGAGAAACCACCAGCACCACCGCCAGCAGCGTCAGGCCGAGCGAAAGGCCAATCTCCTTGATGGTAGCCGCCACAAAGCGCGTGGTATCGAACTTAACTTCATAGGTCAGATCGTGAGGAAAACGGGCGGAGAGGCGCTCCAGCTCGGCCCGAACGGCGGTCGCCACTTGCAGAGCATTGGCCGTCGGCGTGGGATAGATACCAAGATAAGCTGAGTCGTGCCCGTTCAGCCGCGCGCCAGAGCTGTAGCTGCGCGAGCCCAGCTCAATGGTCGCCACATCGGCCAGACGAACCAGCTGACCCTCACTGCCGGTACGAACAATAATATTGCCGAATTCCTGAGCGCCGTTCAGCCTGCCAATGCCGTTGATGGTCAACGTCTGCTGCTGCCCGTTAAACACCGGCGGCGTACCAATTTGCCCCGCCGCCCCCTGAACGTGCTGCTCGCGAAGCGCCTGGGCGACATCGTCAGTGGTGATGTTCAGCGCATTCATGCGATCCGGGCGCAGCCAGATACGCATACTGTAATCACGCGCGCCAAACATCTGTACCTGGCCCACGCCAGGCAGGCGGGACAGCGCTTCGCGGATCTGAGTGCTGGCGTAGTTGCTGACCGTCAGCGCAGAGAGCGTCTGCTCCGGTGAATAAAGGCTGACGCCCATCATCAGATTGGTGGCGCGCTTTCGCACCTGAACGCCATTCTGTTGGGCTTCGGCGGGGAGCTGCGCCACCGCCTGCGAGACCCGGTTCTGCACGTCGATTGCCGCCATGTCCGCATCGGTACCGGCGGCAAAGGTCAGGCTCAGACTGTAGGTACCTTCATCAGAGCTGGTGGATTCCATGTACAGCATATGATCGACGCCATTAAGCTGGGTTTCCAGCGGCGTGGCGATGGCCTCTGCCACGTCAGCGGCGCTGGCACCGGGCCAGCTGGCGCTGACGTTCACCACCGGAGGCGTTATCTGCGGATACTGTTCAACGGGAAGCAGTTTCAGAGCCACGGCTCCGGCAAAGACCATCAACAGGGCGATCACCATCGCAAAGCGCGGGCGCTGGATAAAAAACGTCAGCATAGCTTCTCCTTAAGGTAAACGCTGCACGGGGGTACCGCTGCGCAGACGCTGCGTCCCTTCGATGACCACCTGGTCACCGGCTTCAAGCCCATCACGAACCACATAAAGCTGCCCCTGCTGGATGCCCGGTGTCACCGTTCTTTTCTGAGCCTGGTTCTCAGAATCCACCGTCCACACAAAGTACCCCTGCGCATCCTGCTGGACGGCGGCCACCGGCACCATCAGCTCCGGCGTGGCCTGCTGCGGACGCAGCCAGACGTTGACACTGCCGCCCGGCAGCAAGCGATGCTGCGGATTACTGAACTCCGCGCGCAGGGTCACGCTGGCGGTACGCGGATCGATACGGTTATCAACGGACGTCAGCGTGCCGGACTCGCGCTGCTCCCCGATAGCTATCTGCGGGAGCCACGCGGCCTTCAGCGCCTGAATATCCACGTGATTGCCCGCTTTGTGGAAAAATGCCTGTTCGTCCAGCGCAAAGGCTACGCGGATCGGATCCAGCTGAACCACCTCCACCAGCGGTCCGCTGGCCGGGTTCACAAGGCTACCGGTGTGGAAACGTGTGTGCCCTACCCGCCCGGTCACTGGTGAAGCGATGCGGGTGTAGCCCAGTTGGATAGTCTGCGTCTGCACGCGCGCTTTCGCCTGAGCGACGGCAGCGTTGGCTACATCCCGCTGCATGGTGGCCGTATCCACGTCATTGCGGCTGATCGCCTGGCTGTTTTTCAGGCTCTGGTAGCGGCTCAGCAGCTGCTGCGCCTGGCGCAGAGAGGCTTCAGCGCTCTTTAGCTCTGCCTGCGCCAGCTGAAGGGCCGCGCGCTGCTGTGCATCATCGAGCTGAAAAACCAGCTCCCCGGCCTTAACGTACTGCCCTTCCCGGGCGTGCATTTTCACAATCGCCCCTTCGGTCCGGGCCAGGAGTTCAACGGTATGTAGCGCTTCCACCCGACCGGGGATCTGCCGCTCAGCGGCAAACGGAGTCCGCTCCACCGTGGCGACACGAACCGGCAAGGCAGCGGCGATTGCGGTATTAAGGGTGAAAAAAGCCAGGCCACAGGCCAGCAGAGCGTGACGAAAAGGAGTTTTCATTGAGGGCTCCAGAATGTCCTCCCCAGGGGGAGGACAGCAGAATGGCAGGGTTAGCGAGGCTTACGGAAGCGGCGGGTCAGTCGCTTCTCAATTTCGACAATGAAGAACATCACTGCGGCAATCGCCAGGGTAATCAGCCAGTAGCGGGCCGGCAGCGCTTCGGTGCCAAACATCAGCTGCATAAACGGCAGGTAGATAATCGCCAGCTGCAGCAGGAGCAGTGTCCCGGTCACCAGCCAGATGCCTTTGTTCATCAGCAGACCACGGTTGAGCGAGAAGCTGTCGCTGCTGCGACAGTTGATCATGTATACCCACTGCGCCGTAACCAGCATCTGCAACAGCACGGTACGAATAAACTCCGGGCTGTAGCCACGAGGGGCAAGCCACGCTTCCAGCGCAAAGGCGCTGACCGCAATCATCGAGCCGACAAAGGCCACGCGCCAGACGGCAAAACCATCCATTACGTGCTGGCCCGTTTTACGCGGCGGGCGGTTCATCGCATTGCGCTCGGCGGCTTCAAAGGCCAGACCGAAGGAGAGCGTGGCGGAGGTTGCCATGTTCATCCACAGGATCAGCACCGGCGTCAGTGGGATCATGCTGCCCGCCAGCAGGGCGATGATGATCAGCAGCCCCTGCGCAAGGTTGGTTGGCATGATGAACAGGATGGTCTTTTTCAGGTTGTCGTAAACGCGACGCCCCTCTTTCACCGAGCTGGCGATGGTGGCGAAGTTGTCATCGCTCAGCACCATGTCGGCGGCTTCTTTGGTCACTTCCGTACCTTTGATGCCCATCGCGATGCCGACGTCGGCCTGGCGCAGCGCTGGAGCATCGTTGACGCCGTCGCCGGTCATCCCGACCACTTCACCTTTATCCTGCAAAGCTTTGACCAGGCGCAGCTTATGCTCCGGGCTGGTGCGGGCAAAAATGTCGTACTCCACCGCCGCTTTCGCAAGCTCTGCGTCATCCATATGCTCAAGCTGGTAGCCGGTGATCGCCTGAGTACTGTTGCCAATACCCAGCATCTGCCCGATGCTCATCGCCGTCTGCGGGTGATCGCCGGTGATCATCTTCACGCGGATCCCTGCACGCTGGCAGGCGTGGATGGCTTCAATGGCTTCCGGACGCGGCGGATCCATCATCGCCGCGATACCGAGGAACACCAGTCCGTTTTGCAGATCGTCATGCGTCAGCGTGCTGCTGTCCGGGTTGGCAGGCATGCTGGCCGCCGCCACCATGCGCAGCCCCTGGCTGGCAAAGCGCGCCATTTCACGCTCCCAGTAGCTGCGGTCAAACTCCGCCTGCCCCTGTTTGGTTTCCTGAGACTGGCACAAGGCGAAAATGACATCCGGTGCGCCGGTCACCAGCACGCGCGACTCCTCCGCAAAGCGGTAATGCGTCGCCATGTATTTATACTGTGAATCGAACGGAATTTTAGCGACCAGCTGCGTCTCAATCTCTGGCAGCTGTGCCTTCGCGGCCAGCACTTTCAGCGCGCCCTCGGTCGGCCCGCCGGTGATGCCCCACAGGCCATTTTCCTGCTGAACCAGCTGACTTTCATTACAGAGGTCGATGGTGCGCAGATACTGCTCCAGCACGCTGCCCGGCTGGATCTGCACCGGCTCGTTGCTGCCTTCAAGGCAGATGTGCCCCACAGGCTCGTAGCTGTCGCCTTCCACGCGGTAGCAGCAGTCGGCGGTGATGATCGCTTTGACCGTCATTTCGTTCATCGTCAGGGTGCCGGTCTTATCCGAGCACACCACGGTCATCGCACCAAGGGTTTCCACCGTCGGCAACTTGCGGATAATGGCCTTTTTACGCGCCATCGCCTGCACGCCGAGGGAAAGAATAATCGAGATAATGGCCGGCAGCCCTTCCGGTACGGCAGCCACCGCCAGGCTAATCAGCGACAGCAGCAGCTCGGACATCGGGATATCGCGCCACACCAGGCTGAAGACAAACAGCGCCGCCATCATCGCGAGAATAATGGCAAAGATAGCTTTGCCGAGCTTGTCCATCTGCACCAGCAGCGGCGTGCGGTGCTGCTTGATCTCCGCCATCATCTGGTTGATGTGGCCTAATTCGGTTTGTTCACCGGTCGCGGTCACTACGCCAATACCGCTGCCCGCACTCACCGTGGTGCCGGAGAACAGCATATTGGTACGATCGCCGAGCGGCAGTTCGCCGTTCAAAGGCTTCGCGTGTTTATCCACTACGGTCGACTCACCGGTGAGGATCGCCTCTTCCACGCGCAGGTTATGCGCTTCCACTACACGCATATCCGCCGGAATACGGTTACCGGCACGCAGCAATACGATATCGCCAGGCACCAGATCGGTGGTGCTGACAGTCTGATGGCTGCCGTCACGCTGCACCAGCGCTTCGCTGGACAGCATATTGCGGATGCTTTGCAGTGACTTCTCGGCGTTGCTTTCCTGAATGTGGCCAATCAGCGCGTTGATCACCGTCACGCCGAGAATGACAAGGGTATCGATCCAGTGGCCCATCACCGCCGTCAGCGCCGCGGCGGCCAGCAGGACGTAAATCAGCACATCGTTGAAATGAGCGAGGAAGCGCAACCACGCGGGTTTGGCTTTTTTCTCCGGCAGCGCGTTGGGGCCGACAGTTTCCAGGCGACGCTGCGCCTCTTTGGCGCTCAGGCCGCAGGTCTGACTGTTGTGCTTTTCCAGCACCTCACGAACGCTTTGCTGGTAAGGATGCTGAGGCGCGGTGATGCCCGGTGGCATATTCTGAGGATTTTTCATTTTAGTCAAAATAGCATTCCTTCTAAATTCCATTCAGGAAATAGCCCAAAGTCAATTTCAGGCAAACAGAGGTAATATTTAAGATGACGACTCATAAATTGATCTGAAGCAATAATAAGTCGTCCGCAATATTCAAAACTAAATCTAACAAAGTTGCTGAACGCCATATTACAGAAAATAGTTAAACCAATATTAAACGAGGTATTTATGTTTGGGATCTACAGAGGGCGCAGACTGGCGCTATATGTTGCACTGGCTATCCTGATTGCAACAATTATTGGCTACAGCACTTATACATTTGTAAAAGTGCTGGGATAATAATGACGTTAATTTACAGTTCAGGAGAAAGATAAATAATAAAGGAAATATACGGAATGAATTACGTATGGCTAATATTTAAATAACCGTCTAATCATACGTCGGGTGTTATTATTGCGTTATGTAAAAAATGATCGGACAATAGCGTTTTTAACTGGCGATTAACATCATCATGAAGCACCCGCTTGAATCCCTGACCACCGCTGGCGGCATTTTGCTGATGGCTTTTCTTTCCTGCCTGCTGCTGCCAGCCCCCTCTTTGGGACTCGCGCTGGCGCAAAAACTGGTGGGCGTGTTCCATCTGATGGATCTTAACCAGCTCTACACCCTGCTGCTCTGCGTCTGGTTCCTGCTGCTCGGTGCGCTGGAGTTTTTCCTGATCCGCTTCGTCTGGCGGCGCTGGTTTTCCCTGAAATAATGCCCGGTGCACAGGCTTACCGGACCTACAAAACCAGGTAGGTCCGTGCAAGCGTAGCGCCGCCGGGCAGTCTGATGATTAATGTGCGCGACTCTGGTTCTCTTTGCGCCACGCGCCGGGCGGCTGTTTAAAGGTGCGGGTAAAGACCCGTGTGAAAGTCTGCTGCGAATCGAAACCGTACTTCAGGCAGATGTCATACACCTTCTGATCGGTATCACGCAGATCTTTCGCCGCCAGCCGCAGCTTACGCTCACGGATGTAGCGGCCAAGACTTTCGCCTTTTTGCTGTAAAAACAGGCGCTGCAAATGCCATTTCGAATAACCCGCGTGGCGGGCAATATCATCAATGCGCAGCGGCTGGTGCAGATTGTCGTCAATCCACTCGACAATGGTGTCAATAACCTGAGCGGAAATCGTCATACCTTCCTCCCCTCTTTTAAACGGCACGGCGGTGGGTTATTCCCACCACGCGCGAAATTGCTGGTCGCGATTGGCGACCCAAACGGGCTCACCCTGAACCGGGGTTAACAGGCGATATTGCTTCCCAATGCTGGCTTTAGTCAGCTGGATATACGGGTCGTCCCAGCTGTGTTTTGCCAGTACAAAGCGTCCGGCGTGGCCTGGCAGAACCGCGCGGGCGTTAAGATCCACCGCGGCCTGAGCAGTCTCTTCAGGCAGCATGTGGATGTATTTCCAGTCCTGGTCGTATTGACCATTTTCCAGAATGGCGAGATCGACATGACCAAACTGGTCGCCAATCTCTTTAAAATGCTGGCCGTAGCCGCTGTCACCGCTGTAATAGATGTTTTTCTCCGGCGTCACGAACATAAAGCTGCCCCACAGCGTTTGATTACGCTTGAGCCCACGGCCGGAAAAATGGCGCGCTGGCAGAACGTGAACCGTCAGTTCATCGCTGATGCTGACCTGCTCTTTCCAGTCCGCTTCGGTAATGATCGCGCTGTCCATACCCCAGTAGCGCAGATGCGACCCGACGCCGAGCGGAGTCACCACGCGCTTAATCTTCGGCATCAGCCCTTTGATGGTGGCGTAATCGAGGTGATCGTAGTGGTCGTGAGAGATGATCAGCAGGTCGATTTCCGGCATTTTCTCAGCGCTCCACGGGTACTCCCCGGTAAACGCTTTATTGAGAAAGGAAAACGGCGCGGCGTAGCTGCTGAAAACCGGATCAATCAGGATGCGTTTGCCCGCCAGCTGCAAATACCATGAAGAGTGACCCAGCCAGATCATGACCTCCTGCTGGAGCGGCAGGCTGGCAAGATCGGTGTGTACCATCGGCAACGGCTGTGCCGGACGGGCGTTCTCACGCTTAACGGTTAAAAACTCCCACATCGCCGCCGGCATGCTTTTCTGTCCGGACCAGCTCGGCGTGGGCTGCTGGTTGTGAAACTGGCCGTCGCGATAGTGTGCAGAGTGCTCGACGGCACGCAGCTGGGCGCCCTGCGGCGCTTTGCCGAAACCGGCATTCAACACGAACGGTAAACTCGCAGCGCTGGCAATTAGCATAATGAGAACCACACTTAACAGAAAAGGTTTCACGTCCTGACCGAAGAAAGGCTTCATCCTGGAAGCACGGGTGAGAGAAACTTGATTATGAGTGAGTAAGCACTCATTATAGAAATGGAGCGAAAGTCGTCAAGCCGATTTTCAATTTTTGACATTCAACATTGAAGTGCTGCGGGCAGCGTGTTTCAATCGCTGCTTTTGCAAACCTGAGAGGTAAAGTGTAGTGGCTCGTCCGAAGAGTGAAGATAAAAAACAGGCATTACTGGAAGCCGCCACGTCTGCCATTGCTCATCAGGGCATCGCGGCATCCACGGCGCTGATCGCCCGTAATGCGGGGGTTGCCGAGGGTACCCTGTTTCGTTATTTTGCCACCAAAGACGACCTGCTCAACGCACTTTATCTGCACCTGAAAACCTCACTTTGCGAAACCATGCTGGCGGGAATGGCGGATCCCATCTCGCCAAAAAACTTCACGCGCAGCATCTGGAACAGCTATATCGACTGGGGCGTGCGTAATCCGCTGGGTCACAAAGCCATTCGTCGCATGTCAGTCAGCGAAAAAATCACCGCCGACACCAAACAGCAGGTGACTGACATGTTCCCGGAACTGAATAAACTCTGCCAGCGTTCGGTGCGCGACGTGTTTCTGTCTGAGGCCTACCGGACCTTTGGCGATGCGCTGTTTTTATCCCTGGCCGAAACCACCATTGAGTTCGCCAGCCACGAACCAGAACGCGCCGCCGATTTAACCGCGCTGGGCTTCGAAGCCATGTGGCTGGCGCTTGCCGAGGAAAATGCCGTATGACCGGAGAAGAGATTGTCAGGCACGCGCACCAGTTTGCGCTGGAGCTGCCTTTCACCGAACAGACCTGGCCGTTTGGACCAGAGCATGATGTCTATCTGGTCGGCGGGAAAATCTTTATGATTGCCTCCGCCATGAGCGGGAAGACCAGCATCAACCTGAAAGCTAAACCGGATAACGTGCTGCTGCATCAGGAAATCTATAAAAGCATCGGTCCCGGCTACCACATGAATAAAAAACACTGGATCACCGTCTACGGCGGAGACGATATCAGCCCGGATCTGGTTGAAGCCTTAGTGGAAGATTCGTGGCACTGCGTGGTGGATAAATTGCCCAAGCGCGATCAGAAACGGTTACGGCCAGAATAAAATAAAATGCCTGATGCGCTGCGCTTATCAGGCCTGGAACACCAGCAGGCCTTACTCGTCCATCCGGCATTATCACTCTAAAACAACAAGTGTTATCGCATTTTTGACCCTTATCATTTCAACGACCTGCCTGTACTCTGCTCCCATTAAACGCGCCCACCGGGCAGTGACTTATTGAGGAGCCATCATGGACATCATTTCCGTTGCTTTAAAACGCTATTCTACCAAAGCCTTTGATTCCAGCGTGAAGCTGACTGACGAACAGGCTGAAAACCTGAAGACGCTGCTGCAATTCAGCCCTTCCAGCACCAACTCTCAGCCGTGGCATTTCATTGTGGCAAGCACCGATGAAGGCAAAGCGCGCGTAGCGAAGTCTGCCGCTGGCGGTTTCGTCTTTAACGAACGCAAAATGTTGGATGCTTCCCACGTGGTGGTATTCTGCGCGAAAACGGCAATGGACGATGCATGGCTGGAAAAAGTGGTCGATCAGGAAGATGCCGATGGCCGTTTTGCCACTCCGGAAGCCAAAGCAGGCAACCACAAAGGCCGCACTTTCTTTGCCGATCTGCACCGTAAAGATCTGAAGGATGACGCGCACTGGATGCAGAAACAGGTTTACCTCAACGTCGGTAACTTCCTGCTGGGCGTGGCCGCTATGGGTCTGGACGCCGTGCCGATTGAAGGCTTTGATGCTGCGATAATGGACGAAGAGTTTGGCCTGAAAGAGAAAGGCTTTACCAGCGTGGTCGTCGTGCCGGTCGGACGTCACAGCGTGGAAGACTTTAACGCCAGCCTGCCAAAATCCCGCCTGCCGCTCAGCACCACAGTGACTGAGATCTAAAGCTGTTGCCCGGTTCAGACCGGGCGTATATCAATAGAGTTTGATGAGTGGGTTTTCAACACCACAGGCGAGCGCATAGCGCGTCAGCGTATCGAGGCTGGCGCGTGTGACGTTAGCTTCCATTCTGGAAACAGTAGGCGCACTGACTCCCATGCGTTCCGCCACCTGAGAACGGGTCAACCCCGCTACCTGCCGCCATTGAGCCAGCATTTCACGCAGTCTTTCCTCACGCTCAACGGTATCCAGCGCCGCCTGAAAGCCTGACTGCTCAAACATTTTCGCCTTCAGTTCATCCCAGTTAATGATTGTTTTGCTCATCATGCATCTCCCTTAATCTGTTCATCGCGAGACGAAGTTCTGCTTCTGGCGTCTTCTGAGTTTTCTTCACAAACACCCTAAGTAACCAGAGGGTCCTTTCCTGCCGGTAGACATACAGGCCCCGCGTATGAAAAAGACCCACCGTTCTAAGCTCAAACAAGCCATGCCCCAACGGTTTAGAGTCCGGTTCCCTGAGTGCCGTGGGATTTGTTCTCAGTTTTTCCAACTGATGGAAGAATCGGGCCTGCGCTTTCAATGGCAGAGCGAGGATCTCCTCCTGCACCGCTTTATGCACTTCCAGTTTAAACATCATGCTCCGCTCCCTGAGAATTTAGCATAAAAGGCAAATTGCATTAAAGGCTAAATTTGATTTTTCTGCCTGAAACGTGACGCATCAGGAGAAAAAAAGCAGAAACACGTGAGAAAACTGGAACCTCGCTTCAGAAGACTTTTTACTTTGGCGGTAAAGACTTCTCTCCAGCATGCCAGAGCTTCTCGGCATACCTGCCCAGCACTGCCAGCGATATCGCCAGGATCAGGAAGAACAATACCTTGTGCAGGCTGTCCCAGAAATATTCGAAGAAACGGGTGTAGAGGTTGATTGCAAGGAAGGTCAGGCCAAATCCCCGCAGCATACCGTCGTCGGTTTTCAGGCCGATCCAAATGCATATCCCCGCCGCTACGGCGAACAGCAAGGCCCAGGGCAATAATTCCGCATGGCTGCTGGCGTACCAGTTATCCAGATCGTAATTGCCAAAGATCGACATGATCCATAAAGCGATGAACAGATACGTCAGCCCCATCGCCTTACTGACCGTATAAAGCTGACGGGCCTGCAGCACGCGGCTCAGCAGAAGGCAACCCGCCAACAGTGCGGCACCAAAACCGACAAAGCGAATCGGATAGTTCATCCCCAGCCAGTACGCTCCCCAGCCGGACATATACCCCGTTTCAGCCCCAAACCAGTTGCCCAGCGCCAGCAGGAAAAACAGCCAGACCAGCGACGAACGGGCAAACCAACCCACCAGGCCATAAATGGCACAGCCCAGCAGAAACAGCGGCGCAACGTGGCCGCTGCCGTTGTCCAGCCGCAGGCCGAGCTGCCAGAGCGCCAGCGCAGTAAACACCACGCCTAAAAAGACAATGGCCTCGGTGCTGTAGTGCCACTGTGTTTCCTTCCGCTGACGGGAAAAGCCCCACAGATAGCAGAGCACAGCCAGCACGCAGGGCACGCCGATCCGCAAAATAGCGGAATACGAAAACAGCGCCAGCAGGGCCATCATCAAATCACTGTCGGCAAACAGGCTGCCCAATGCAATCAACACACAGGCCATCGACGTCCAGAAGGCATAACGGCTCAGGCGTTTCCAGTCCATCGCCACGGGGCGAAGCGTCGCGGCCAGCCGCTGATGCTCTGTCTCACTCAGCTCTCCCTGTGCCTGCCACTCAGACAGCGCCTGGCGCAAAATACGCGCCTGCTTACGGGTCACATCCATTTCCATCCCCTTGCCTTAAATTGTCTATAAACGCTTATTTCTGACCGTCAAACCACTGAAGCGCCTGCTCCCCCGCTTCGTCAACCGGCAAATAGACCAGCAATCGCGAACCATTTCGCGGTGCGGAATACCAGTACATCTGCTGGAGCGTGAAACGACCCAGCACCGGGTGACAGAAACTTTTCAGCTGATTCTCCACACCGCGTACGTCGTAACGCTGATACCAGAGCGATTCAAATTCAGCCGACGCAGCAAAAAAGCGCGCCAGTTTATCTTCCCACTCCGCCTCTCCCCGGTGCTCGGCCATCGCCGCGCGAAAATAGGAGACGAAGGTCGGCAGCACGTCAGGATTTGCCAGTCGGCTGCGCCAGTGTTCATTGGTGAGATAAAGATAGATGCAGTTGCGGTCTTCTTCAGCCATCGCTGCAAAATCCACGCCCATCAGACGACAAAAGCTGTCATTCCACGCCACGATATCAAAATTCGGTTTCTGGATGCTGGCGGGCTGCGGCATCAGGCTGTCGAGCATCCGCCGCGTTCCGCTGCTGATCCCTTCGCACTGTGGCGCCTGCAGCGACTCCTGCGGCGGCAAACCGGCTAACACAAACAGATGGCGGGTTTCCAGCGCGCTACACTGCAAAGCCTTCGCAACCGCCTGCATCACCACCGCAGAAGGGTTCACCTCCCGGCCCTGCTCAAGCCAGGTGTACCAGGTCACGCCGACATCTGCCAGCATCGCCACCTCTTCGCGTCGCAGCCCCGGTGTGCGCCGCCGTCCGCTGCGCGGCAGCCCGAGCCTTTGCGGATCCAGACTTTCACGCCTCGATCGCAGAAAAGCGCCCAGCTGCTTGCGGCTGTCTTCAGAGTGCGTCGTAACGGCGTCAACAGGCATGATAAGCGACATAGGATCTCCAGCATAGTAGTGCCAGTACCAGTATAACCAGGAACTGGTACCCGTTTATTCATTCAGCGATGCTACGTCCGATCCCTGAATGACGCAATGGAGTCCACCATGAATTCACCTGCTGCTTCTCCCGGCCGTGCCGGGCTACTGCTGCTGTTAACCGGCCAGATGCTGCCACTGATTGACACCTCAATCACTAACGTCGCGCTGGATTCAATCACCCGTTCACTGCATACCACCCCGACGCAGCTGGAGCTGATTGTCGCGCTTTACGGCGTGGCCTTTGCCGTCTGTCTGGCAATGAGCAGCAAGCTCGGCGATAACCACGGACGCCGCCGTCTGTTTCTGTGGGGCGTGGCAGTGTTTGGTCTTGCCTCGCTGCTTTGCGGGATGGCGGTCAACGTTCATCAACTTCTGGCCGCCCGGGTGCTTCAGGGGGCTGGAGCTGCGCTGATCGTGCCGCAAATTCTCGCCACGCTGCACGTCACCCTTAAAGGGCGTGAACATGCCAGAGCCATCAGCCTGTATGGCGGCATCGGCGGGATTGCTTTTATCGTCGGGCAGATGGGCGGCGGCTGGCTGGTCTCGGCCGATTTTGCCGGGCTGGGCTGGCGAAATGCCTTTTTTATTAACGTGCCTATTTGCCTGCTGGTGCTGATCTTCAGCCCACGCTATGTGCCGGAAACCCGCAGCGATAGTGCCTCCGGCATCGACTGGGCGGGAACGATCTGCCTCGCCCTGATCCTCTGCTGTCTGCTGTTCCCTTTAGCGCTGGGCCGGGAGCTGAACTGGCCATGGTATCTGCAGCTGATGCTGATTGCCCTGCCGCCGCTGGTGTGGCTGATGCGTCACAATGCACAGCGGCAGCAGCGTCGCGGGCAACCTTCCCTGCTACCGCCCCGGTTGCTTAAGTTACCCAGCATCCGTTTTGGGCTGGCGATTGCCCTGCTGTTCTTCAGCGCCTGGTCCGGATTTATGTTTTGCATGGCGCTGACGATGCAGAGCGGGCTGGGTATGGCTCCCTGGCAGTCAGGCAACAGCTTTATCGCCCTCGGCATCGCCTATTTTGTCTCAGCGCTGTATGCACCAAAACTGATAGCACGCTTCAGCATGGGCCAGATCCTGTTGACCGGACTGGCTATTCAGATTGGCGGTCTGCTGCTATTGATGTTCACGTTCTGGCGATTTGGCCTGCATAACAGCGCGCTGACGCTGGCCCCGGCAACAGCGCTGGTCGGCTACGGCCAGGCGCTAATCGTCAACAGCTTCTACCGAATTGGGATGCGGGATATCGCCTCGCGGGATGCAGGGGCTGGCAGTGCAATTCTGAGTACTCTGCAACAGTCCAGCCTCGGACTGGGGCCAGCGGTGCTGGGCAGCATTTTTCTGGCGCTGGCGTCAGCTGGCGGCTATATCACGGCAATTGTGGGGTTCCTGGGACTGGAAGTCATTTTGATGCTGGCACTGGCTGGGATCGCCCTTGGCTTTCGTCATCATCTGGCTCGCTGTACTTCACCGTCCCTCTGACCCCTGCCCCGCTTATTTGCATCTTCTTCACTCAGCGGTCATCATGACCGCTGATAAAGAGGAGAAGTTATGCAGGAAATAATCAGCACCCTGAAAGACTGGGGCATCGATATCAACCACACCACATCGCTCGTCATCATCTTTGGTATTATTTTTCTCACTGCGATTATTCTGCATCTGATATTGCATCGGGTCGTGCTTCGCGCCTTCGAAAAAAAGGCCCAGGCCAGCCAGCTTCTGTGGCTGCAAATCATTACCCAGAACAAACTCTTCCACCGTGTGGCGCTGACGCTACAGGGGATAATTGTGCAGGTGCAGGCCGCACTGTGGCTGCAAAAAGGCAGTGATGCCTCGACGATATTAATTACCTGCGCCCAGCTGTGGGTGCTGCTGTATTCGCTGCTGGCCTTTTTCTCGCTGTTGGACGTGGTGCTGAATCTGTCGCGCAAATTCACGTTTTCTTCTCAGCTGCCACTGAAGGGGATTTTCCAGGGGATCAAGCTGGTCAGCGCGATTCTGGTCGGAATCCTGATTATTTCTCTGCTGTTAGGCCAGTCACCGGCAATATTGATCAGCGGCCTGGGTGCGATGGCCGCCGTGCTGATGCTGGTGTTTAAAGATCCGATTTTGGGCCTGGTGGCTGGGATCCAACTTTCCGCTAACGACATGCTGCGCCTCGGCGACTGGCTGGAAATGCCGAAATATGGTGCGGACGGGGCGGTCACGGATATCGGGCTGACCACGGTGAAAGTGCGCAACTGGGATAACACCATCACCACCATTCCCACCTGGTCTCTGGTGTCGGACTCGTTTAAAAACTGGAGCGGAATGTCGGCTTCCGGCGGCCGCCGAATTAAGCGCAGCATCAGCATCGATACCACCAGCATTCATTTTCTTGATGAGCAGGAGCAGCAGCGTCTTATTCAGGCGAAGCTGTTGAAGCCTTATATGAACAGCCGTCACGAAGAGATCAGCGAGTGGAATCAGCAAAACGGCGCGGATGAGTCGATTCTTAACCGTCGTAAAATGACCAACGTCGGTACCTTCCGCATTTATCTCAACGAATACCTGCGTAATCACCCAAGAATTCGTAAAGATATGACGCTGATGGTTCGCCAGCTGGCACCGGATGCCAATGGCTTACCGCTGGAAATTTATGCGTTTACCAACACCGTGGTGTGGGCAGAATATGAGGGGATTCAGGCAGATATTTTCGATCATATCTTCGCGGTGGTCGATGAATTTGGACTGAGAATTCACCAGACGCCGACCGGCAATGATATTCGGGCGCTGTCGGCACTTAGCGCTAATTGAACTCATTGCCTGATGGCGCTTCGCTTATCAGACCTACGGTTTGGTAGGTCCGGTAAGCCTGCGCCACCGGGCATTTTAGTTCTCTATTCAGCTACGCTTGCGCAGCGTCTTAAAGGCAACAAACAGGAACAGTACCCAGGCTGGCAGCAGCAGCGCCGACAGGCGCATTCCGTCCATCGTCAGCATCAGTCCGAAAACCATCAGCAAGAACGCAATACACAGATAGTTGCTGGCAGGAGCCCACAGCGCGCGGAATTTCGGCTCGCGGCCTTTACGACGCTGGGCGTTGCGGAACTTCAGATGCGCCAGACAAATCATGACCCAGTTCAGCAGCAGCGTGGCAACAACCAGCGCCATCAGCAGGCTGAAGGCTTCGTGCGGCAGCAGGTAGTTGACCAGCACCACCAGCGAAGTGATCACCCCGGAGAGGATCAGCGAATTAATCGGTACGCCACGGCGGTTAACGCGGGTCAGGAACTTCGGCGCATTGCCCTGCACGGACAGGCCAAACAGCATCCGACTATTGGAATAAACGCCGCTGTTGTACACCGACAGCGAAGCCACCAGAATCACGAAGTTCAGCGCAGAAGCGACAATGTTGCTGTCCAGATTGTGGAAAATCATCACAAACGGACTGCTGTCGGATTTGATTTCCACCCACGGATAGAGCGCCAACAGCACTACCAAAGAACCGATGTAGAACAGCAGGATACGATAAACAACCTGATTCACCGCTTTGGGGATCGTGGTTTGCGGATCCTGCGCTTCAGCGGCGGTAATTCCAATCAGCTCCAGCCCGCCAAACGAGAACATAATCACCGCCAGCGACAGGATCAGCCCGTGCCAGCCGGTCGCGAAGAACCCACCATGCTGCCAGAGGTTATCGATGCTGGCGTGCTCGCCGCCGTGGCCGCTGAACAGCATCCACAGGCCGAAGCCAATCATTCCGAGGATCGCCAGCACTTTAATTAGCGCAAACCAGAATTCGGTTTCGCCGTACAGGCGCACGTTCACCAGATTGACGGCGTTGATGATAATAAAGAACGCCGCTGCCCAAACCCAGGTAGGCACATCCGGCAGCCAGTACTGCATATAAATCCCGGCGGCGGTCAGCTCCGCCATGCCTACCAGCACAAACATCACCCAGTAGTTCCAGCCGGAAAGAAAGCCCGCGAACGGCCCCCAGTATTTATAGGCAAAGTGCGCGAAGGAGCCCGAAACCGGCTCTTCAACCACCATTTCGCCAAGCTGGCGCATGATTAAGAAAGCGATGATCCCGGCAATCGCGTAGCCCAGCACTACCGCGGGCCCGGCCATCTGAATTGCCGGGCCGATACCCAGAAACAGTCCGGTACCGATAGCGCCGCCGAGGGCGATAAGCTGAATGTGGCGGTTTTGCAGACCGCGATGAAGCGTCGGCTGACTGTCCGACGCAGCATCCGTTGGCAAATTCCCGGATGCCGATGACGCGTTTTTCACGTCGTTCCCCTGTTGCATTTTTAGAAGGGGCACCTTTTAACACTTCACCGGAAGTGTCGCAAGCGAAGTCACCCCTTTCCTTGTCCTCAACCATCAGGGTTGACGCTGTGGCTCACGGCAGTAGACTGCTGAGCAAGGCAACAAACACCCCGGCCGCTTTCCTCAGTATTTACTCGAGAAGGATAAGCCGCCACTCCACCGGAGAAATTCGCTATGTCCCTGCCCTCCCTCACGCCGGAAGAGGCCCGTACGTTAGTCGCTCAAGGCTGCACGCTGAT
Organism: Enterobacteriaceae bacterium 89; assembly: GCA_014156375.1. Lineage (GTDB taxonomy): Bacteria > Pseudomonadota > Gammaproteobacteria > Enterobacterales > Enterobacteriaceae > Scandinavium. The sequence goes on from RQJH01000002.1 coordinate 982,027, forward strand.
TGATATTCGCGATCGTGCCGACTGGCGGCGTGAACATATTGCCGATGCGCTTTCGCTTCCGCTGGAAGAACTCTCGTCCGCTGGCGCTTTCACTGACAATGAAGTGGTAATTTTTCACTGCCAGAGCGGTATGCGTACCGAAACGAATGCCGACAGGCTGGCTGCCACCGTGCATCCGGCGCAGGCAAAGGTGATGCAGGGCGGAATTAACGGCTGGAAAAAGGCGGGACTTAGTACCGTTATCGACAAAAAGCAGCCGCTGCCGCTGATGCGTCAGGTGCAGATTGTCGCAGGGAGTCTGGTGCTGGGCGGCACGCTGTTGGGGCTGCTGGCCGCGCCGGGTTTTTTTGCCATTCCGCTTTTTGTGGGCTGCGGTCTGATCTTCGCCGGCATCAGCGGATGGTGCGGGATGGCCAAATTGCTGGCCTTGATGCCGTGGAATAAAGCCTGAAAAATTGCCCGCCGGCGGCTGGCGGGCAATGAACATCAGAAATCGTAGCTCATCGACACCTTCACGGTGCGCGGCTCCCCCTCAAAGATGTAGGTGCCGTAGCTCTCCACGCCTGACCAATACTTCTCGTTCGTCACGTTATCCACGCCCACACGCCAGACCATTTCGTTCTGGTTGGCGTTTACGCGGGTTCGATAGCGCACACCAAGATCCAGTGTGGTGTAGCTGTCGAGTTTTTTAGTGTTGGCCGCATCGGCATACTGCGATCCGGTATGGTTCACTTTCGCCGTGGCCGTCAGCCCTTCCACCGGCTTGATATCATATTCCGCCCCCAGCACCGCATAGAAACGCGCCACGCCGATGGCGTCTTTGCCGTCGTTGGTGCCGCCTGCCGTTTTGGTCATTTCCGGATCGAGCCAGGTAGTGCTGCCGTTGAGGCGCAGGCCAAGCATCGGCTCGCCAAACACGTTCAGCTCCACGCCCCGGTTACGCTGCTCGCCGTCCAGCACGTAATCGTTGCTGCCGTTGAGAATGGCCGAAGGCTTTTTGATTTCAAACAGCGCGAGCGTACCCCCCACGCGGCCGTAATCCATTTTCACGCCTACTTCATTTTGTTTGGCGTGCAGGATCCCCATGCTCTGACCGTAGTTATCCGCGCCCTTAGGCGCGTTATCGCCCGGCTGCAGCGCTTCGGTATGGTTGGCGTACAGCGAAAGCGTGTCCCACGGCTTGTAAACAATGCCGTAGGTCGGCATCCAGCGGCTTTGCGTATAGCGAGAGGTCGTATCCTCAAGCCCGGTTGCGTTGCTGTAGTTACGCACCACGACTTTCTGGTGACGCGCCGCCGCGGTGAACAGCACTTTATCGTCGAAGAAGCCCAGCGTGTCGCTCAGCAGCCAGCCCTGAGTGCGGCTGCGGGCGGTGGTCAGCGGGTCGAAATAATCGCCACCGAAGTATGCATTGTTAGGTTCCGCTACATCCTGATTGTCATAGATGTTGGTGGTCGGATTTTTGGAGGACATGCGCCACGCGGTTTTGTCCTCTTTAATCAACGCGGAATAGCCGACGTTGACTTTGTGGCTCACCGGGCCGGTATCGAAATCACCGCGCAGGCCGCCCATGCCGCTCCAGGCGTCGATAATGCGGTTGGTGTCCAGACGCCCGACCGTAGCGTCACCAGCTTTGTTGATAAGCTTAGGCGCAGAATAGGTTCCGATCTCGTGCGAGTGCTGCCCGCCAAACGCGGCGTAGGTGGTCCAGCTGTCGGTCAGATCGTATTCGGCTTTTGCCATCCCAAATTCGCTTTCGATGTCGCTGTAGCCCCACTTCTGGCTGAAGTTTTTGCTGTTGTCAGGCACGTCTGGAATGAACTTCACGCCGCTGATATTGAGGCCCATCTCTCCGCCGTGGAAAGTTTTCTTCTGGTAGCCCAAATCCAGCGAGGTGCGCAGGCGATCGCCGCGATAGTCGAGCCCCAGTGAAGCCAGCGTGGTGCGGCGCTTATCGTCATCTACCGCCGCTTCGCCTTCGCGATGCACCAGATTCACGCGTGCGCCAAACTGGTTGCTGTCGCCAAAACGACGCCCCAGATCGAGCGTGCCGCCGACCTGAGAATCCGAGGTGTAATCTACTCCCACGCTGGCGTTCGGCGTCTCTTCCGCGCGCTTCGGCTCAAGGTTGATCATTCCGCCGACGCCGGTGCTGCCCGCGCCGTTCAGCAGGCCGTTTGCGCCTTTGAAGATCTCCACGCGTTCCAGCATCTGGGTGTCCATCACCTGACGCGGCACCACGCCGGCCAGGCCGCCCATGGTCATGTCATCGCCGTCCAGTTCGAAGCCGCGAATTTTGTAGGTTTCTGCGAAGTTGCCGTAGCCCTGCACGGCCTGCACGCTGGCGTCATTGCTGACCACGTCGGCAATGGTTTTGGCCTGCTGATCTTTAACCAACTTCGAGGTGTAGCCGATAACGTTGAACGGGACGTCCATCGCATTTTGCTCGCCGAGCATCCCCAGGCGTCCGCCGTGGGCAATTTGTCCATCCAGAAACGCGGGCACCAGATCGTTGCCGCCCGGTTTGAAGTCGCTGCCCTCTTCGGCCTGAACGACCATGGTTTCTTCTTTTTTGCTTTTGCCATTAGCGTCCGCCGCGAAGGCAGAGCAGGAAACCGCGCCGATGGCAAGTGCCAGCAGCGTTTTACGAAACGCAATTGTGTTGGTGTTGTGCATAATGTTTTAACGAGGCTAAAGTGAATCAAAATGGCCCGCTGCCGGGCCTTTTTTATTTATTCAGATCAATGCGCACGACGCTGTCGGGCCCGTTGGTTGAATGGTCTTTATTGAAGGCCTGTTTGACGGTGACAAACAGCGTTTTCCCGTCGGCAGAGAGCAGCAGGCTGTTCGGATTCGGTTTCAAATCCCAGCTCTTTTTCAGCGCATAGGAAGTGGCATCAAGGCTCAACACCTTGCCGGACTCACGCTGAGAAACATAAATCTCATGGCGTTTCGGGTTAAACACCACGCCCAGCGAATCGCCCACATCGAGCTGTTTGATCAATTTTCCGCTGTGAATGTCCAGCGCCAGCGTGGTTTTCGCCTGAGAGTTGTCGGTGACGAACAGGCGGCCCGTTTGCGCATCTTCGGCGATATTTAGCAGCAGCGCAGGCTTGTCGCCCAGTGGCTTCCAGCGCTGTTCGATACGGTTATTGCGCGGATTGATCACCAGAATCTCACCGCTGCCGTTAGCGGCGTAAATGCGTCCGGTTGCGTCGGAATAATGCAGGCCGGTCATCCATTTACCGGTATTTTTGATGCGGGTTTTCAGCTTCAGCGTTTTCGCATCCACGACCCAAATCAGCGCCGGATCGGCGACGGCGCCCACGTACAGGGTGTCGTTATGCAGCAAAATCTGGCGCGCGCCGTACGGCAGGCCTTTCTCATTGCGCTCAGGGAACATCAGGCGATTTTTGACCTTGCCGTCGGCCGTGTTGATAGCGCTGATCCCACCGTCGAGCGAGTTGGTAACGTAGACCGTTTTACCGTCCGCCGACATCGCCATCGCGAAGTTTTTCAGATCGGTATGGCTGGCACCGGTGGTTTTCAGCGTCTCCGGATCGAGTTTGTAGACCACGCCGCCCTGCACGTCTTTAAAGCCTTCTGAGCTTGAGACATAGAGCGCGTCGCCCGCCGGGCTTAACGCCATTTCATACAGGCCGTCGGCCAGCTCGCGTTTGGTCAGATCGGTTGCCACCGGGGCAGCAACTACAGATTCTTTTGGGGAGACGGGCGTGCTCTTTGCGGCACATCCCGCCAGCGCGAAAGCCATGGCCAACGCGGTGAGGTTACGTTTCATGAAAGTTCCCTGCCTAAAGATAAAAAAGAGAATGAGAACTATACGCATTATCTTTATATCTGCAACCCTGCACGACCAGGGGTTTCCAGGCGGGGATTAATGAATCACATAAAAAAAGGACCTGAAAGGTCCCTTGATATCAGTGATAAAATCAGAACTGATAGCTGTAGTTCATGCTCGCGAACCACAGATACGGATGATCGTAGCCGCCAGCGAACACTTCCGGCGAGGCCACTTTCCCGGACTGCATATGCAGATATTCCACCGCAAAACCGATGTTGCTTGCTGGCGTAATCTGGTATTGCGCTCCGGTGCCAAAACGCCACTCATCGCCCGTCGGCATAGCCAGCGCCACGTCACTTTGATCTCGATACGGCGTGCTGTCGAAGGCCACGCCAGCGTTCAGACGCCATTTTTCCGTAGGGCGATACTGAACCCCAACCGCAGTATGCCAGGTGTCTTTCAGGCGATTGCTGTTGTTAACCTGCTGTCCGTTGATGGTTATTTGCGGCGCGCCAAACTGGCTCCAATCCTGCCAGCCCAAATCCCCCATCACCGACCACTGTTTATCGATGTCATGCACCAGACTAAACATCAGCTGCTGGGGAGCATTCACCTGGGCGGCGATCGGAATGGCAAATTCTCCCTGCGGGTAGTTCGCCTTCATCTTCACATTGAAATCGTAATTGGTTTTACTGTTCCAGGTGATACCTGCCCGGGTCCGATCGGTCAGATCCATTAACAAACCCAGACGATAGCTCGCCGCCCAGTCGTGATCTTTATCCGTATGATCGCCGTTAGCATCACGGGTGACGCTGAAGAATCCATAGTTTGCATTGACGGATGCACCGACAGACAGACGATCGTTCAGCTTATATGCCAGGGATGGGCTTACGGTCAGTGCCAGCAGACTGCTCTTTTTGATCAATCGATCGCCCGCCCAATTGCCAAAATCGACGCCAAGCCCAAAATTGCCGTACATGCCAATACCGGCATACAGGTTATCGTTGATTTTTTGGCTGTAAAAGGCGTTGGCGTTGGGCATCACATTCAGAAGATTGCCCGGACTTTGCCGACGATCGTTATCAAGCTGATAATCGATGTTCCCACCCAGCAGTTGCAAACCGCCAGTCACCATATGGTCCGGCAGTCGCGTCATCCCTGCCGGGTTGGTGACAATCGTTGAAGCGTCACCCGCACGCGCAGCCTGCCCCGCACCGGCGAGCGCGGTATCTTCAGTACCAATTTCATAGAAATAAAGCGCGCTGGCATGTGTCATGGACGAAAAGACTAAACCAGAGCATATCAATGCGATTTTATTCATCTGCCACCTGCCAAAAAAATTAAGCGTTTTATTCATTCTTATGGGTAAAAAAAGCATAGTTACCCGCTTAAAATTCGTCATCAGTCACGATGCGGATAACCCCTTCATTCGAAGGCGCGAAAGAGTAACAAATAGCCGCATAATTCTTCAGCAAGAAGATGATTCATTATTAAATCTGAACTCTATTTTTGCAGGCGATCCAGCTGCGTCCTGTCCGCCGCCTCGGCTTTGTCGGCCAGCGGCTGAAATTGCGCAGGAGTATAGAAACCTTCCGGCACGGGTAAACGCTCCATGTTTTTCCCTTTATGGATTTGCAGCTCGCCCAAAGAGGCGAGCGTCAGGTGCTCAACTTCGGTCGGCATCGTTAACTCATAGGGCTGCGCTTTTTCAAAGGGAACCGGGGTTGGAAAACGGTTATCGCTCAGCTGATAGTTACGCTTGAGCACAAGAAATTTATCAGGCACCCGGCGATGGCTGTTCCACCAGTCGCCGTCCACTTCGCGGAACATTTTCTCGGTCTCTTCACGGTTGACCGCCCCGAGCCCAGTCAGCGCTTTTTTCAGCTCGACGTCCATCGCCTTGTTGTAGTCATCGACGGAGCCTGCGTGCCCCTGCAAAATCACCGTAATCGCCAGGCGTGCGCCCAGTAAATTCGAATACAGGTCTTCCGGGGAGAATGCAGAGATTTCTTCAGAGAAACCCGGCACCGACTGAAAGCCATACCATTGGGCAATTTCATGCCATTGCGCCAGTTCAAAACCAATCTTTCCGGCCAGCCAGGCGGCGAGGGTGTAGCGCTGCGTCATGCCTGCCGGTGGCGTGAACGCCTTCAGCTGCACGCGACGCAGACCCAGCTCTTCGCTGTAGAAGAAGCGCCAGCGCTGGCCGAGTTTGGGATAAATTTTCGAGAACAGATACAGCGTGTTGTCGGCGGTGTCCCGCACATGGGCGATATCGATAAAGCCACCGCGATGGGTGTAAATCAGTCCGGTTTTCTCCTCGCTAAGCCCAATCAGGTTGGTCACGGCGCCGAGAGCGCTGTCGTTGTAATGGTGGTGGCCGAGCGTATCCAGGGTCAGCACGTTGCCAATCTGATAGACCGGAATCGGCACGCCAATCGCGCGTACGTGCAGATCATAGCCAAACGCACAGCAGGGCCGCAGCGATTCCGGCGGCGCAAGATTTTCGACCACTGGCGCGACATGCCTTGCCACATCAACAGGGAATAAAGCATCGCTGGCCTGCGCCACACCGCTTAACAACACTAAACTTAACAGCCAGCCCCGCATCAAAATGCCTCCGCAACCTGAAAATAAAAACCGGCACTTTCCCGGCCAACGCCTAGATCAAGCCGGATGTTCATCGCCGGCTTCACTTCAAACCGATATCCGGCTCCGACCGTCGGCAGCAGCGGATGTTTGCTTAAATCGCCGGGTGAACTGCCCAACGCGCCTGCTCCGGCCCACAGCACATAGCCATGACGCCAGTTGAGCTTTTGCCGGTACTCAATCTGCCCGCTGACCACGTCTTTATCGCGATAACGTCCCTGATAGTAGCCACGCAGCCGGTTGTCATCTCCCGCCAGCGACAGCCTGTCCCACGGCACGTCCCCGTGAGTAAACCGCCCCCATAAATCGAACGCCAGCACGCGCTTGTCGTCTATTGGATGGTAGTAGTTGTACTGCAGTTTGGTGGCGGTGAAGTGGGTATCAGACCCCAGGCTCGGGTCAAAATAGCTGTACTCGACGCTGATATACTGCCCTTTTTGCGGACGGGTAATGGCATCGCGCGTGTCGTAGTTGAGGCTGACCGTCGCGCCGGAGCTCAGCGGATTGGTGTTGCTGGTGTACTGAGAGAATTTATCGCCAGGATGCGAGTCTTCCACGTTGGCATTCATCGCAGAAAAATCCCAGCCAACGCCGAGGTAGAGGTTGTCAGCCATCTGGCGAAGCAGCTGTGGATGCACCTGAATCGAATTGTCGTTGTACTTTTGCGAGTCACCCTGAGCGGCATCGTAGCCTACGCCCCAAAATTTCGTCGGAACCTTGGCTATCGAGCCATCGACGAACAGCCGCCAGCGGTCATCGGTAAAAAAGGTGTAGTTGTGCAATCCCAACCCCAGCGCTCCGCTGGTGCTGACAAACCCGGTAAATGAAATGGAGGAGTTTTGCGTGGTTTTGTCATTGGGATCCATCCGGTAAATTCCGGCGACCGCCGTACCGAGGCCAAGCTTCAGCTCCGGAGTATAAAACGGCCCCGGCAATACGCTCCAGTCGACGCCTTTGCTGGGATCGTACTGATTATCCGCCCCCAGTTTGCCTAAAAATTCGTCGATGGATTTTTCATCCAGCGCTGCGGCCGACTGCGCCCATCCGACGCTAAGCAGTCCCAACAGCGCTATCGTCAGCCTGTTCATCAAAACCGGTATTCACCCGAAATAAAGAAGCTGTTGCGATCGTTAAAACCAAATTCCGTCAGGATGTTGAAGTTCTCGGTGACGTCGTACTGCGCGCCGACCAGCATATTCCACGGTGAGGTCAGGTGCTGCTTCACGTCAAAACGGCCATCTTCCACCACGCTGTCCAGCGCAGAGGGCAGATTCAAATCTGAGAGATTGCCTCTGAACTCCTGATCCACATTCTGGTACATGCTGCCGACCCAGACGCTGAGGTGCGAAGGGCCAGCAATGCCCTGAAGATTAAAGCGGTAGCCCACGCGCGGCGAGACCGTCAGCGCCGACGTTTTGCCATCGAGAATGTCAAAGTTGGTCTGGGTATAGTTGGTATCCACCAGCGCAAACCAGTTCTGATAACCACCGGCTAACGTAAAACCAGCGCCGTAGGTGGTGCCCTCAAAATTGAGCTTAAATTTGAGATCCTGTAGCGCCCCGCTTTCATATCCGGCGTGCACCGCCTGCGAGATGATGTGATCGGGATTTGGATGGAGGATCGTCCCCGAATCGTAGCGTGAAGGATCGGAGTTGACGGAGATCTGCGATACCGATGAACCTTTGGTATGACCGAGGATCCCGTAGACATTCAGGAACGGAAACACCCACATATCAAGGCGCAGGTTTTCGGTTTTGCTCTGTTCACGAGTGTTGCCGACGCCAATATCGAACATATCATTGGGGATCGGATAGCCGCGAAAATTCAGCCCGGTCAGCGAGATGCTGTCGACGTTGATGTTTTGCCGCATGTTCATGTAGTTGACGCCCACGCCAAACGGCAGCGGCAGCGAGTAGCCGCGCGCCCGCGCTTCATCTCCCCAAATCGGGAACATGCTGCTGTCAGCGCTGTCCGTTGAAGCTGAGGGGCTTTCTGTGGGATCGCCAGCGGCGGCACTATCCGTCGTTGCGGCGCACGCCGTCCCGGAAATCAGCAGCAAAGGCACCAGCGCCTGGATCCATTTCATTTTTCTTTTCTCATCTGTTTGTTGCCCGGCTATAGCCCGGAGCCGACATTAAAATAGACCGCCTGCTCATGATCGCTAAAGGCGATATCCACACCCGTGTGCAGCCCGTATTCGCGGGCTATCAGGTAGCGAAATCCGGTTCCCCATGCTACTTCCGTGTCATCAAAAAGATGGCCAGAGTCATTGCTGGCGCTCCCCGCGCCGACAAACCCCAGCACGGTCCAGCGCGGCGTTACGCTCCAGCCAAGCTGGCTCTGGACCGTGCCGACGTAATCCCCCTGATAGCGATAGCGGGAGATGCCGCGCAGGTTGACGTACGGCCTGGCCATCGGCGGCAAATGCTTATCGCTGTTGGTCAACGCCTGGTAGTTACCTGCCAGCGAAAGCGTCAGGGTGGGCGTCAGCGGCAGGAAATATTTACCGTCCAGCGTCAGCTGGTTATAACGATAGTCGCCGCCCAAAAAATTGGTATAAAAACGGTACTCCGCGCTCAGAGAAAGCCCCTTTCCTGGCCAGAAAAAATTATCGGTAGAGTCATACTCCGCCACCAGCCCGACGGCGGAAGAAGTGCTGCTGTTGCCAAGCACCTGTTGCCAGACTTTGTTGATAAGCGGGTTGTCTTTTGCCGACACGTCCACATTCATCCAGAGCTGACTTACGCCGACGAATACCGGGGAATCCCCGACGCGAAACTGTAATTTTTGCAGCGCGCCATAACCTTTGGTGGTGGTGTTGATCGCTTTGTTGCCGCCAAAGCCAAGGACATCGCCGGAATAAATATCGATATTGACGTTGGCGTAGCCCGCGCCGCCCAGCCAGCGGATATGGTCATCGTTCCAGGTATGGCGATGCGCCCCGCCGACAAACCAGGTGCCGTTCTGGGTGCCACCACCGCCAAATCCCGTTACCGCAGGCGGAATGAAACGGTCGCCAACCTGCTGGCCTTTGCCATGCAGAAACAGGCCAAACAGGCCGCCGCCGTAGCCAACCGCAGGTTCCGTAATCACTACCGGCACCGGCAGAAAACCGTAGGGGTTGTCCCGCAGATATTGGCTCATATCGAGCATCCCGTCTTCGGCGTCAAACAGGCTCTGCGCCTGCGCGCTACAGACAAAAAACATCAGCCACAACAGCGTTCCCTGCTTCAAGGTTCTCATGCGTGGCTTCCTTCAGGCAGGTCAGACAGTACGACAGGTGCTGATACCCAGGGAGCATCAGACGTGAAGGGGTAAAAGTCAGAAACAGGCACTTTACCTGTCTCTGACCGGGGAAGTAAAACCTGGAGAAGTCCAAAAATAAATAAAGCAATCAGACTGATAACGCCCCCGTCACCCCTGTTTTTGCCTGACGGCGTTTCGCTTATCAGACCTGGTGTCGCAGGTCTGGCAAGCGCAGCACCGCCGGGCATATTCCCCTGTCAGAAGCGGATTTTCATCCCCACCGAGGCTGACAAATCGGCATCCACGCTGGTATCCCCGCCGTTGTCCCACGTTTTACCGACTTCCGTGTAGGCCTGTACGTCTTTGGTCACGGTCCAGGTTGCGCCGACCGCAGCCTCCGTGGCGCTGTATTTCTGACTCGCTTTGAGGGTGGTTCTGCCGTTGCTGTTGTCACCGCTGCTGTAGGTCACCGCGTCATCGCCGCCGCTCAGCTGCTGCCAGTAGTTCACCCGCACGTACGGTTTCACTTTACCAATGTTGGTGTCGTAGTCCGCCGTCAGACGCGCTCCCAGGCGGCCAATCACCGCGCTGTCGGCATTCACATTAACGTGGGTGTTCACCCCATCGTTAAGCGTGGTGTCATCGAAGTTGCTCCACTGCCACACCAGCTGCGCCTGCGGCTCCAGCGCCCAGTTGCTGCTGCCGAGCTGCCAGGGTTTACCCACTTCCACCGAAGCCGTTACCGTGTTGCCATCCGGATGATAAGTGTCGTTGCTGCCTTCACTTTTCAGATCCACCGAGTGATAGCCGTACTGCAGGACGTTATCGACGTACAGCCCGCTGATGTCGGTCCAGGTGGCATAGCCGCCCAGATAAGAAGAGAACGTGGAGTTATAGGCCGAACCGCCGCCCATCCCGGTATTGCCGCTGATCGAGCTGTCGAGATCCATAAAGGTGGTGTAGAACCCGGCGCGCCACTGATCGTTTTGCCAGAGATCGAGGCCGATCTGCATACCGTCGTACTGCGAATGACTTTTGCTGCTGGTGGCATCGTTCAGATGCTGATCGACCGTTTTGCTCAGATAGCGCGCCCAGAAGCGTCCTTCCTGATCTTCCGGCACGTCCGCGCTCCACGGCTGTTCATCGCCAACGCGCTGATGCAGAGTGCCGAGCACGAACAGATCGGCCTGACGAACCACCGAGGCCAGAGTATCAAAGCCCGGCACCACCGGGCTGTAGCCCGCGCGCAGGAACCAGTCTTCCCCGGCACCGCTGGCGTTGCCCGCATAAAGCTGATACTGCCAGGCTCCGGCGATCAGCTTCTGCCCGCCGATGCTGAAGGCGTCTTTGCTGGTCTGCGCCGTGGTGGTCGCGCCGTTCAGCGCCTGAACCACCATAATGCCGTCGCCGGTGGTTGGCTCGCCGAGCTGGCTGACGTCGATATCCAGCAGCGTGTTGCCGGTCGCCGTGCCGCCGTTAATCACCAGCTTGTCGGCAATCCCCGGACTGTGCTGCTGGGCGGCAATTTTGATGGTCCCGCCCATGCCGACGTAGTCGCCGTTAACCGTCAGCGTCGATCCAACGTTGCCGCCGCGCAGATTCACCGTCCCCTGGTTGACCAGGCTTGCCACGGTCTGACTGTGACCGCCGGTATCCAGCGTCGCATTCTGGCTGACAATGTGCGCGGAGTTGGCGCTGAAGCGTGAAATGCCCCCGGCCAGCAGCGTGCCGTTTTCCACCAGCGTATAGCCGTTCCAGGTGTTGATGCCGTTCAGTACCGTCGTCCCGCTGCCGCGCTGAATAAAGTTCCCGGTCCCGGCGATGACGCCATTAAGCGCCAGCGTATTGTTGCGATTAACGACCAGATCGCCGAGGTTAAGAATGTTGCCCGTCACGCTGCCTGCGCTGCCGCCATTGCCGAGCTGCAGTGTGCCGTTGCGAATGGTCGTCAGCCCGCCGTAGGAGCTGTCCTGCGTCAGAGTCAGCGTGCCGTCGCCCGCTTTGGTCAACCCACCGCTGCCGCCCACGGCCGCGAGCAGCGACACATTGTTCCCGTTGGTGTCGATGGTGCCGCTGTTATCGCCCATCGTCCAGGCGCGCGCGGTGTCGAACGCCTGACCGTAGCGGAAGGTCCCGCCGTTGAGAGTGATCCCGGTTGATGCAGCCCCCAGATTTTGATCGCCATTGACCTGCAATACGCCACCGGTGACGGTCGTTCCGCCGCTGTAGCTGTTGTTGCCGTTCAGCACCAGGGTGCCGATATCGGTTTTATCGAGCCCACCGCTCCCGGCAATCTGCGAGTTGATCGTCGCGGTATAGAGACCGCCCAGAACCGTACCGTCGCCAACGCGGAGCACCGTGTCTGCGGTATTAGTGGTGATCACGCCATCGTTGATTACGTAGCCGTTAGTGGTGAACTGCGCGCCGCTAATCAGCACTTCACCCAGGCTGTTATCCACGGTGACATTGCCTTTTTGACCGCTGAACACCGCAAACGCGCCATCGCTGAACGGAGCGTTGATCGCACCGCCCGGATTAGTTTGATCGGTGGTCCAGTTATCGTTGCCGTGGCTGTTCTGCCAGATGCCGTCGCCGCCATCAATCTGGTTGTTGTTTTTCAACACCCCGCCGGTGCCGCCGGTTCCATCCCAGAAGTTGAGCAGTAGGCCGGTGGTGTTCACCAGGTTAACCTGATTGGCGACTGAAGTTTGTACGTACAGCTGGTTTGCCGCCTCCGGCACGCTGCCGAACAGCAGAGAGTTGTTGATCAGGTTGCCGCTGTAGTTGATGACGCGATACACCCCGACGTCGAATTGCCCGCCCGGCGACTGGGTGATGTTCAGCCTGCCGTCGAGCGTCAGATCGCCGTTCACCACCAGCAGATCGTTAAGCGGATCTTTCGCATCCGGCACGTTGGATTTGCCGAACTGGAAATCAAGCTGGGAGTTTTCGGACAGGGTCAGGTTGTTCATGGTCAGCACGCCGACGCTGTTCAGATCTTTGCCCGGTGCCAGATGGCCGTTATCCGCAACGGTGACGTTAGCCCCGAGCGTTCCTTCCCCGCCGAGCGTGGCGTTGCTGGCGACGCTGGTCGCGCCGGTGGCAGCGCTTTGGTTGCCGTTGATCAGCAGCACGCCCTGCAGCACGGAAGTCGCGCCGGTGAAGGTGTTGTCGGCGGTCAGGGTCAGAATGCCGCTGCCCACTTTCTCCAGCCCGCCGCCGATCCCGGAAATCAGGCCGCTGATGGTGTCGTTAAGATTCAGATTGCCTTCGCTGAGCGTTGCCGCACCGAGCGTCACCGTACCGGCACCGTCCAGCGAACCGACCGACGTTTTCCCTGCTGAGCCAGTCAGCTCCACATCGCCTCCGCTCTGGTTGGCGATACGGGCATTGGCGGCCTGAGCCTGTCCGCTAAACGACACAAACCCGGCGTTGGTGGTGACGCTGCTGCCACCATCGGCGTTGCCGGTCATCAACAATTGTGAACCCGCATCGACGCTGATCGTGGCGCTGCCAGCGCTGCTGGTCTGGTTAAAGAGGGCGATGCCGTCCGTCAGACCGATGGTACTTTGCCCGGCGCTGGCGCTGTTGTTAAACGCAAGCGTAGAGCCGTTGACGGCAAAGGTGTGCTGTTGGGCATCGGCTGCGTAGTTGAAATTCACCAGCGCATCATCGTTCAGCGTAACCGTGCTGGTTTGCAGGCCAAAAGCCCCGGTGGTATTGGCGTTAACGGTCAGCGTTCCGGTGCCGCTTTTGCCGTTGACAAGAGTATCGCCGAGATAAGTGTTAGCAGTATTCAGCACCAGCTGTCCGCTGCCCGTCCCGGTGGAAGTATCTTCAATGGTCAGATTCCCTTCACCGCCAATCACGCCCGTTGGAGTGAAGGTATTGCCATACGCATCCAGCGTACCGCCGCCGGTTTTATCGAGGAAAATCAGGCGGTCAGTGGTGAAATCCGCGCCTGAGCGCAGCGTGGCATCGTTTTTCAGCGTGACGGAGGTCCCGGCATTGCCCAGGCTGCTGTCTTTCGAAACCTGTAGAGTGCCGTTCCACACTTCCACACCGCCGTTGATACTGTTATCGCCGTTGAGCACCAGGGTGCCCGGATCGGTTTTCAGCAGGCGTGTCACGTTCAGGTTGCCGCTGGAATCGAAATCTCCGCCGATAGGGTCAACGACGCTGACGCCAGCAGGATCGGTGTCCTGAACCAGATTAACGTTGATGGTGGCGGTCACATCTTCACCCGCACCGCCGTCGCCCACGCGGATCAGGAAGTAGCGATTAGCTGCGGTTTCGCCCTCTGCGGTGTAGCTGTTAGCCGGAATAAGCCCCGTTGCGCTGTTGGTGGCCACAAACTTCAGTACGCTGTCGCTGTCGGCGGCGTTCAGCGTATAGCCATCCGAACTGAACTGCATCCCGGAGGTGACCACCTGAGTCAGCTGTCCAAGAATCGGTGCGGCAGTCACACTGACGACGCTGCCCATCCCCTGGAAGACGGCAAAAGCATGCTGCGACCACGGTGCGTTGCCGTCACCGCTGGACTGGGTCCATTTATTCGCCACGCCGTTGAGCAGCGGCAGCCAGCTTCCGACCCCGCCGTCGACCAGACCGTTGCCGCTGATGCCGTTGACTCCATGGTTAGCCGCAGCGTCACCGTCCCAGAACTGCAACGCGTTAGAGGGATCGACAAAGTTCAGCACCAGGTTTACCTGCTGCGGCACGTTGACCTGCACGGCATACTGCGAGTCGTTTGGCGGCAAGGCGACGATATTCAACCCGTTGTCGATCAGTCCACCGCCGTAGTTATACAGCCGATAGATGCCCGGCAGGAACGTTCCGCCCGCCGCCAACTGGACATCGAGATTGCCGTCGAGCTGTAGATTCTTGCCGACGTTCACCAGGTCGTTATAGGTTCCGCCCGGCACGTAGGCTTCTCCAAGCTGGAACAGACTGGTGGTAGTGTTTTGCAGGGCAAGGTTGCCGTTGATGGTGAATTTTCCGGTGCCGTTATCGCCCGGCGACAGGGTGTTGACGCCACCAGGGTCAAACATCACGTCACCGCCAAGTGTGCCAACCCCGCCAAGCGTAGCCCCCGGAGAGACGGTTGTCGTGCCGGTACCGGTTTGATTACCGTTCACCAGCAGCGTGCCCTGAGTGACATTCGTCGCTCCGGCATAGCTGTTAGCCCCGCCGAGCCGGGTGATACCGGTGCCAATCTGCTGGAAAATACCGCTGCCGGAAATCACCCCATTGAGCGCCACGTCATCAGAATGATTGACGTTCAGCGTGCCGTTATCGGTAATGGCCGTCTGCGTTGAAAGCAGCCCCGTCGTACCGCCATCGCCCAGCGCCAGCGTGGTGCCGCTGCCAATCAGCGTGCTGCCGCTATAGGTGTTGTTCCCCAGTAGCACCGTGCTCCCGGTGCCGACGCGCTGCATCCCGCCGGTGCCGGATATCACTCCGCTGTAAATATTGCCGGGATCGGTACCGTCGAACGATACCAGGCTGCCGGAGCCCGTGGTCGCAATGTTGTAGTTGCGAATTGTCGCCTGATTGCTGGTGTTGGTATTGTCGCCGCTGCGCAGTATCGCGCCGTTATTGACGTTGATCAGCGGCGTAGCGCTGGAAAGCGCCAGATCATCCACTGCCCGCACGTCGGTACCCGCTCCGTTCAACGTCAGGGTGCTCCAGCCGCCACCAATGTTAGTGGCGGTGCTGAGATTATCGGCCGCCAGCGAGCCAATCAGCGCCGAACCTGCGGTGCCATGAGTGCCGTTCAGGGTCAGGGTACTGCCGGTTCCCCCTTCGCTGACGATATGGCTGGTGTTACTGATATTCACGTTGCCCAGCGTCGCGGTGTCCTGGCCGTCGCTGCCGCCAAAGGTCACGCCGCCGCTAAAGCTGCCGCTGCTCCAGCTGAAGTTGTCTTTGCCGCTGCCGAGGGTAATTTCACCCATCGTGGTGCCGCCGCTCAGCGCCATGCTGTCGTTGCCGCTGCCGGTGATCACCACCTGAGCGGTCGGCGAGGCTGCGGTCAGCGTCCCGCTGTTGGTGATGGTGTTATTGGCGCTGCCACGAGCGTCGATCACCGTCGCATTCTGGCTGTTGCTGGTGATGGTGCCGGTATTGCCGATAGTGCGATTCGCCGCGCTGCCGTTGAGGACGATCAGCGAACTGCCGTTGACGGTGCTGCTGGAGTTGATCGTGCCGCTGTTTTTGAATGAACCCGTGTTAGCCGCCAGGATCGTGCTGCCGGTATCGCTGGAGGTCTGAATATTTCCCTGATTGGTCAGGCTGCTGGCGTTGGTAGCATCAATAGCGGCCCCGGCCTGCGGCCCCATGGTGATGCTGGTTCCTGAGTTCACCGCGCCGTTGGTTTTCGCTAATACCCCAACGCTGCCCGCCCCGTTGCCATTAATGGTATAGCCGGTGCCAATCGTCAGATTACCGCTGGTGGCAGAGCCATCGGCATTCATAAACGCAAAGCCGCTGCCGCTGCCGTCGACGTTCAGGACGTTGCCGCTGCCTTCCGCAGAGAAGGTCACCGCCGTGCGAATAGCCGGGCCATCAGCGGCATTGATGGTGACATTGTTGAGATTGACGTTACTGGAGCTGGCGTTGTTGTTAATGCCCGCGCCTGTGCCTCCCGGCGTCAAATCAATAATGGTATTACTGGCGGTAAAGGAAGACGCGCCGGTGCTGTCGATCAGCACCCCATCGGCATCGCCTCCGGCAATGATGTGGTTGCCGGTGCCGTTGACCGTCAGCGATGCGCCATCACCGGTCAATTGCACCGCAGCCTTGCCACCCTGAGCCTCAACGGTGCCCAGCTGATTGACAATCGCCCCACTGCCCTGCACCCGCAGGCCGACGTTGTTGCTGCCCGTCACACCGGAGACTTCGATAGTCCCGGTATTGCTCAGCGTCCCGGCGTTCTGAATATCCACCCCGATGTTATTGCTGCCGGAGACGCTGACGTTCGAGTTGATCGTCGCGATCCCGCCGTTATGCAATACCACCCCGGAGCTGCTGTTGCCCATCAGGTCAATGGTTGCGCCGGTGTTGAGCGTCAGATTACCAAGATACGCAACGTCATAGCCTTTGATTCCGTTCTGTCCGGCGGCTGAGGTGATCACCGCATCAGAAGTGACGTTGGTGGCAAACGGAGTATCGCCGATATCGCCGTTGATGCTGTAATCACGGCCATCGACTGCCACCGCCGTGGTGTTATCGCCCACAAGCTGGATAGCTCCATTGCTGATAGTTCCCTGCGCGCCACCGCTCACTACCACCCCAATAGCGTTAGGGCCGCTGACCGTAATGCTGGCGTTACCGGTGGTCATCGACGTCGCTACATTCGTATTCTGCGAGTCAAAGCCATTGGCAAACACGCCGATTGAGCGATTTCCACTCACGCTCAAATCGTAGTTACCGCCCGTCGTGGAGCCAGTGAAGACCGCGCCGTTATCCACGGCAAACAAAATCGAACCAGCCTGACCGCTGTCAGAAATCACCGGATTGCTGATGTTGATATTCGCGCCCTGGCCCCAGGCGTAGTAGCCAATCTGGTTGGTATTCTGGAAGCTCAGACTGGAGTCGTTGCCGATATCGATAATGGCATTACCGCGAGCGTGAACACCGATAGCCCCGGCAGACAGCAGCTTGATGGCAGAATCGAGCGTCACCGTCGCGGTATTGGTATCCAGCCCTTCGGCGTACACCGCATAGTTACGGTAGGTGAACGGGTTGTTGTCGCTGCCGCCGGTATCCCCGGCCTCGCCCACGGTGATCGTACTGTTGTTGGTCGAGGTCAGAGTGGCGTTAGCATTATCCGCCAGCAGATCGAGGGCGATGTTGTTATCCCCCTGAACCTGGATATTGCCGTTGTTGGTGACCGTCCCGACGTTATCCCGCACAAACATAGCAAAGTTACTCGCGGCAGATCCCGCCGTGAGGTTACCTAATACGTTAATGGTACCGTTGTTGGTGACGGTTCCCACGTTACCGTCGGCCAGCATCCCGGCGGCGTTACGGGTACCCGTGAGCAGGTTGATCGTGCCTCCGATGGCATTTTCCGCGCTACCCCCGCTGGTGGTATGGATCCCCGCGCTTGGCTGACCACTACCCACCAGATTGACGGCCGATGGCGTGCCTGCGGTCGTCAGCGGTGCAGCGCCAATCCAGATATCTCCCAGGTTCTGGAAACTCGCATTGCCTGATAAATCGACGCCGTATGCGCCGCCGTGTCCATCGACATTGTGGCTGTTTCCGGTGACGACGATACTGGCGCCTGCGCTATTGCTGGCCTGAACCGTCCCGCTGGCGGCAATCCCTGTGGCGTTGTGAGTGGCGCTATCCGTAACCGCAACGTTGATATGACCGTTGTTGAGCAGCGTTCCGCTGCCGCTGCCTGACATCGCCGTGGATCCGGCGTTGCTGACATTCTGGTTGCTGCCGTCTTTTTCGAGGAACAGGCCCGCGTTGATCACCCCGTTGTTGATCGCAGTGGAATTGGTGGTCAGCATCCCCACGGAGCCAGGACTGGCAGAGCTGCTGCGCCAGGTGTTGATCGCGCCGTTGTTGGTGATCAGCGCATTGGCATTGGCTTCCATCACCGCTGATGCGCCGTCAACCGCAAGGCTGCCGGTAGTCGTCACTTCACCCGATGCCGTCGGGCCGTTGGCGTAAATAACCCGTAAGCTGCCGGTCCCCAGCGTGGCGTTATTGCTGTGGACACCGCCATCTTCCCAGCTGTGGTAAGTGAGGTTGATGGCCGTACTTTCCGCCTGCGCTAACAGCCCCTGAATGATCGCGTTATAGGTCTGCTGAGCCACGACCGCCGAGTTAATTACCTCGCCGTTGACCGTTGCCCCGGCATCCAGCCAGTATTGGATTTGCGATTTGCCACTGTAAGCCCCCTGGCCAATCAGATAGTCGTTCACTGAGGCGATATCTGCCGCCGAGTTAATGGTGAAATTCTTATTCCCGGCCTGAACGGTTTTTCCTAGCACCTGAACGTAGTTCGGCAGCGTCAGGGTATAGCTGTACTGGGTACTCTGGGCATTCTGGCTCTGAATATCGCTGGAGATCACGGCTGCCGGACGGAAATGAATATAGTTGTCGGACTGCCAGGTGACGGAGCTGGCAAGTCCACCGGTGCTGTCAGCCCGGGCCAGAGTGGAATCTTTCGCCAGTAAATCCAGCGTATTGGCCGCGGCGGCAATCGGCGTGCTGCCGTTAGTGTCGGCGCCAATATTCACATTGGCGGTTCCGCCGCCGCTGCCGACGTTCACAATGCCGAACTGATACATGATTCGAACGGAATTGGGGTTGTAGACCGGCAACGTCAGGCCAGAAACCGGTGTATCCTCTGCCGGGATGAAGGTGCTCGAGTCGTAGGTGCTGATAACCTGATAGGTTCCCTCAAGGCCTGGGATCTCAAGGTTCAGCTCCTGATCCTGCTGCGGAGAAGCAGGGGCTGGCGAATAGCTAAACTGATTAATGTTGCCCTGAGTGATCGGAACGGGGGTTCCCCCCAATTTGTTTGGGTCCGTCGCCGTAATGGTGATAATTCGCCCACCGTCCGCGCCGTTAGCTCCAGGCAGCGCATTCAACACCGTGACCTGGCGCGCGCTGACCCCACCTCCGGCACTGGTAAAATCAGGGAATTGCGGAATGGCCCCGAGAATATTCAGCGTGGTTCCCGAGGGGTAATTCGCGATCCCGGTGGTGCCACCGACGGTGAAGGTGTAGCCCGTGCTCTCAACCTGATCGAAATTGTGCAGAGGATCGGTGGAGAAACCATAGTTGGCTCTTATCGTCGTCCACTGGACGTCGTCGGCCCATGCCGTGCCAGACGAGCTTCCCGCTAACATAAGCCCAATAAGCAAGAGCTTACGCTGAGTGGAACGCGATGATTTCCCTTTCCTTCCCGCCGTAAACTCCGCTACGGGGACAAAAGCAGATGCAACGTGACTCCAAACCAGGCGATAGACTCTGTTCATGCGCATTCCATTAAAATCAATGAGTTGAAAGAAGTTCTAAGCCACTATGGGCGAAAAGGCAGGGATGGTTACTTTTTGTAAAAGTAGTACAGCGTTCGATATTTAACCTGCTGAAAGGTTAAAAAATGATGCTAAATGTGAATTTATAGTTAATTGACAGAAGGCAAATTCACCGTCGTAACCGCGGAAAGAAGGAATTCGAAGAAGCGCGGTTGAAGTAAAACAGCTAACAGAAAACAGGTGCAACAGGATGGACAGGATAACTTTCCCGCATTAAATCAAAACTTTATTATTTCTTAAAATTCACTTACTTATTAAACCGCATTGCTGCCCACCTTCTTTTCCTCTATTGATAACGCCTGAACGGGAACATGGTGGAGTTTTTATGCTGTTAAACGAGGGAGCGGACCGCTTTTTTCATTCTAAAGTCACCACCGAGAGCGACTATTTCTCAGTGCTGATGTGGATTGAAACCTACGGCGGATTAAGCGGAATACTGGAAAAAATCGGCCAGCACGATCTGCATCATACGGTGGCCTCCTGGCTGGGTGACGGCCCAAATTTTGCCATCTACCCGGAGCAGCTCCTCAGCATTATCAATATCAACGAGCTGGAGCTGCTCGCCATCGAGTGCCGCACCGATCTGCCCGGAGCCGCCCTGATGCTGTCCTCGGTGTTGCCCATTCTGGCCGATGGCCTGTCAACTCAAGGAAAAATCGACCTGCCGCCGTCGCTGGATTTTCTTAGCACCGGTATCGACCTGCTGTGCCATCGCTAAGGCACAGCCTTCCCTGCTCTATAAGACCACTTCTCTGATTAAGGAAAACGGATATGCAATCCGACAGCTTACATACGCTGGACTCTGTAACGCACTGGTTCGACGCCAATAAAGCGTTGATGACCGCCGGTGCGGTCAATCTGTTGATGGCCCTGGTGCTGTTTGTCGTCGGGCTGTGCCTGGCCCGGATGGCCGGTGAAGGGGTGCAGAAAGTACTGGCGAAGCGCGGTGTCGATCATACCGTCACCCAGTTTTTCAGCGTCCTGCTGCGCTATGCGCTGATTGTCTTCTTTATCGTCGCGGCGCTGGAGCGGATTGGGGTTGAAACTTCGTCGCTGATTGCGGTCATCGGCGCGGCTGGTCTGGCCGTCGGCCTGGCACTTCAGGGTTCGCTGGCGAATTTTGCCGCAGGCGTAATGCTGGTGACCTTTCGTCCGGTGCGAGTGGGCGAGTATGCGACGGTCGGCGCCGTCGCCGGGACCATTCAGGAGATTAATATTTTCTCCACCACCCTGACCACGCCGGATAACAAAACCGTGGTGGTACCCAATGGAAAAATCATCTCCGGGGAAATCACTAACTTTACCCGCCAGAAAACACGACGCGTGGATTTGGCGATTGGCGTGGCAAATACCGCTTCAGTGGCACAGGTAAAAGACGTTATCACGACGGTGATTCAGCTTGATTCGCGCGTATTGCATGATAACGGGGTAACCGTGCGTCTGATGGAGCTGACGCCGACGGCGATGAATTTCGTGGTTCGCGCCTGGGCGCCGAATAAGCAGTACTGGGATGTCTACTTCGACCTACTGGAGCAGATTAAAACCGCGCTGGATGATAACCAGATCCCCATGCCCTACCCGCATATGCATTTGCACCTTGCACAGAATGCCGCCAGGGAAGAACAGGCCTTAACGCACCTTTCCTGAATGCTACAGGCCGGACGGCGCTTAGCCAGTCCGGCCTGCTTTATTCCCCTGAAGCGATATCAGCAAACACCTGGCTCAACCGAAGGGATTTCACCCTCTCTTTTGCCGAGCGGTGATAGTGATAAAAACACTCAAACTTAATGGGAAGGCCCGGCGGGGGCTTCACCGCTTTGATGCGATAAAAACGGCTCAGCGGGCCGATGAAAGCTTTTGGGATCAGCATAATATGATCGCTGCGCGAACACACATATGCCAGAGTCAGCAGATTCATACTCTCATAACAGATGGTCCTGTCGGCCATCAGCTCACCGCTTAAGTCTAATCCCTCAATCATCGACACCAGCGTCGCCACATCCCCTAGCCAGCGGGTATGACCGCAGCGAAACCACTCTTCGTGGGTAATTTCATCCTGAATAAAGGAGTGATCCTGGCTCGCCATCACGCACAGCTCCGACTCAAGCAGCTTCGCACAGACAATCGAAGGTTCTGTCGGCAACCGGCTGCCAATATCGATATCCACGATCCGGTTACGCAGCTTATTCAGCCGCTCTTCCGTTGACGGTTCCATGTGAATAAAACGCATCGACCAGCTATTTTCATCGGCTTTTGATTCTGCCTGTCCGTACAGAAAATCTATAATGGCGTCGGTCGAAATGGTGATTTCTTTGCGCTCAGAGTTCAGCTCCGCCAGCTCCAGATATTTCGCCTGCATCTCCAGCGCAGCCTGCGATGGGATTAGCCTGCCGTTCACACGATTAAATAAACCGTGGCCGGATTTTTTGCGTAATTGCCCTAAGGTATAGCTGATGGTTGCCGCCGAGACCTGTAGTTTGGCCGCCGCCCGGGTGGCATTTCCGCATTCGATTAACGCATTAATAATTTTAAGCTGTTTAAAATTAGCTGGTTCCATGATCCTGTTTTCCTCTTATGACTCCAGAAAGAGCACGCCGTCATCCCTGGCAAACTCGGTTGCCGCCAGTTTTTTAAACTCAACGATCACCTGGTCTATTTTGGCCATCATCGCTTCGTCGTCGGTCAGTTGGCTGTGAATATGCATATGGGAGTCATATTTGAGATCCAACTCTGGCGGTAATCCCAGACGCTTTACCGGAAAGGTCGACCTGATAACCGGAACATAAAAATCCGGGACCAGCATCATGCAGTCGTGGCTGGCACAATAAGCCACCTTGTTAATGTTGCTGGAAGAGACCATCACCACCTGGCGATTTTCCAGATGCTTTAGGGCGGCACGTGACTTGACCACGCTGTCGCAGTAATAGCTCACCAGCGACGAACAGGTGGCGTGTTTTGCCGCATACCACTGCTCCAGAGTAATCGCGGGCCCCTCCAAAGGGCTGTCCTGACTGACCAAAACGGAAGCCCGGCAGGTCAGCATTTTGATCTGATTGATCAGCGGGTCATGCGGCAGCCTGTCGCCCAGATCCATATCCACGGCAAAGCTTTTCAGCTCGGCAATACGTTCTGCCGGACTGGCTAAAGGCGGGACAAAGCGATGGCGAACCGGCTGATATTCGTACTGTTTGGTTGCCAGACGCTCGGCCAGCTTCATCTCCATCAGCGCATGAGAACGAATGGTCATGCTGTCGAGCTGTTTGACGGCCTCTGCGGAATTGTTTTCCTGCGCGCTGCCGGTAAATCGCTGGTAGCGCTGGCTGAGCTCCAGCGCCATCGCATCGGGCTTCATCCCGGAATGACTGCGGATAAACAGATGACGTCCGGTCAGACTACGGGCTTTTTTAAGCGCATAGCTAATGGAGCCCGGACTTAAATTCATCTGCTGAGCGGTGGCCGTTACGCTGCCGGTGCTGACTAAAAGATGAATAATTTTCAACAGACTAGGGTCTATCTCATTTTGCATGGGTTACGCCCTGTAAAACTGTCAGCTTCATTTTCTGACCGCGGATTAAAGCTGATGACAGACGTTTGTCTTCCATCCCTGAAAATCCAACTTAAGCAGTAACCCATTTGATGTAAATAATTAAATTTAACGCGTTAAAAGCTAAATTAACGAAATTCCCCGCAGATTGAAGTCATTGCAACTTTCTTAAATTTTAAATTTAAATATTCATTGCTCCCAGCTCAGCATACCGTCCTGCTGCCGTGCTTTCCGGTTTTGCCTGCAGGTCAGCGGAAAATGACCCGGTCCGTTTATTTTCGCTCCCGCCGGATAAACCTTGCCGTTATAAAGGCAGTTTTTTTGCGGGTCGTAAGCTGGCGATGAAAAAGCCTCTTTGCCAAACAGAGTGATCACAGAAACCAGAGAAAGACTATAAATCGTCACCGCCATAAAAACCGGCAGAGCATAAGGAATGATCCACGATCGCATCGGTTAAACCTGTTGAGTGGCAGGATGTAAAACTGCGTTAAGTAACTTACGCAAATTCAGCGTATTAGGGTTTTTACTGATACCGTGATGAAGATGGATAAAACATTCAAATTTCGGTGTATCCTTCCATGGAAGCGGAAATGCTTTTAGTGGATACAGTTTCTGCAGCTCAGAAACGAAGATCTCAGGGATCATCATAATATTGTCGCTGTGCGCGCACAGATGCGCCATTGCCAGCAAATTTGAGCTCTCGCAGGCCAGCTTTCTTTTTCCCGGTAGCGGGTTATTCAATAAAGAGTCATCTCTGAGCGGTGATGCTACCTCGCCCTTTTGCCAGAGAATATGAGACTGAGCGTGCCAGTCCTCAAGCGTGAAAGTGTCTCGCAGAGTGGAATGATGCTGACTAACCACTACGCACATTTCCGACGTCATGCAGGGAAAACTCACAACCGCATTATCGTCCGGCAGGCGCTCGCCAATATCAACATCTACAGTGCGATTGCGAATATTCGTCAATCGCTCCTCCTGGCTATCCGCAAGGCTGCAAAATTTTAAAAATGGAATGCTTTCGCTATGAGTTTGCAGGTAGATACCCAGCAACAGCTCAATTGGCGAATAGGTGGTAATAATAAACTCCCGACGCTGCTCGCTTAATGCCGAAATATTCAGATACTGCTTCTGTAATGCCAGCGCATAGCTGTCCGGGATCAGCCCGTGACGCGTCCTGGTAAACAGAGGCTGGCCCGTTTGCTGACGCAGTTTTTTTAATGCATAGCTGATGTTGGAGGAGGAGATCTCTAACTCTTTTGCGGCTTCAGTGACGGAATAATACTCAATCACCGCATTCAGAATTTTTAACGAGTTAAGGCTGATGTTATTGATGGGCATCGGTGACCCGCTCCTGGGCTAAGTGGCTTACCGCCAGTCTCCTTTTACCTGGGAGACGGATAACATGGCTTCAGCCGATGGCTTCGTCATTCTGGTCAGCGCGTCGCGCACGGTGGCCAGGGCTAAAAGTTCACTTCCCAACTGCGTGTGATAGTGCAGATAACAGTCATAGCGAAGCGCACACTCTTCAGGCAGAGACAGGCATTTCACCGGGAAACTTTTCTCCAGCATCGGCACAAAAAAATCCGGGATCAGCATGATGTAGTGGCTGTTAGCGCACAGCGACACCATGTTAATCATGCTGGCTGAGACCACTGCGACATCGCGGGTTGCCCGGAGCTGCGCAATTTGCACGGCACCGTCAATGTTGTCGCTGTAAAAGTCCGGGTTGGCAGACCACACCACATAGCGCGAACTCTTCAACTCCTGCAGGCTGAAGGGAGTATCCTGCTGCCGGAACTTTTTACCGACCAGCACAGAGACATCGGAAGTAAACAGTTTTACCGCGCTAATTTGGCTGTCGGCTGGTAATTTATTGCCGATATCAATATCAATCTGCCTGTTTTTTAATTTAAACAGCCGCTCTTCCGGATTCGCGATATAAGAATTAAAAACAAAGCGACAAACCGGATGATGTCCCTGTTCACAAAACACACTTCCGGCAAGCAGCATTTCGACTAATGACCAGGTATTAATATTGAGGCTGTTGCGCTTCTGCTTTTGGTCCCGGTCGCTCAGCGTCGTTCCGTCAATAAACTGCTGATAGCGCTGGCTTAACTCCAGCGCCGTGGCGTCTGGCTTCATTCCCTCGCGGGTACGAATAAAAAGATGCCCGCCGGTAATTTCCCGTATTTTCCCCAGCTGATAGCTGATGTTTCCCGGACTCTGCTGTAGTTTCCGCGCCGCCTCGGTGACAGTGCCTGAAGTGACAATGGCGTGGATCACTTTCAATAACTTCAGATCGATCTCTTTTTTCATCGTTTCTTCCTTGTCTGTTTTTTGCTGTGTCAATGAACATCCTTGTCCTTTTATATTCTCCAGATTAATTGCTTTTTATTTTTATTCATTACCTGCTGATTAATAATAATTAATCAGAAATGTCATTCTGCCGTTTGCCACACCAGGCTTCAGATCCTTCGCCGATGATGCGGTTTGTACATAACGTGCAACGAGCGGAATAGAGATATCGGTACTACCATCCGTCGGTAAATCGAGGCGGTTTCCGTCGGCAAAATTGACAGGAACAGGATTTGAGCCAGTTCCAGAGGCAATCTGAATACCGATGCCGTCCGCACTGCCATCCACAGATTTATCAATGTTGATAATGCTGTTGGCCGCATCAATCACTCCCTGCGCTGGCGTGAAGCTATACCACACCTGGTTTGGTGTTGCCCTGTCATACTGATAGCTTCCATTTTCTGACCAACTGCCGCCGAATCGGTTATAGCCATAGAAAACCGGGCAGTCTTTCATCTTAAGACTGGCATCCACCCATTTGGTGGCCGACCCCTTCCCTTTAAACTCGTTCACGCTGTGCGATCCCAGATCCACAAACACATCAGGTGTTTGACATGTTTTAGCCACCACCTGAATAGTGCCTGTGAAACAGGCATTCACGACGGACACCTCGTTGCCAGAGGTTCCCATAGTCACCTTAGGGCAAGGCAGGCTGGCTCCCTTAATCACTCCGGGTGGAACAGATTTGCCCGTTGCGATAATGGTCAGGACAAAGCCAAAATGTCCGTTTGGTACATCGCAGGAATTCTGTGAACTCCCCCCGCCCACGCAGGCCTGAACCTGTGAAGGATAAGTCGTCCCATTAGCGTAGGAATATCCACCGTAGGTAATCACCGCGCCCAGCCCCGGAATACCGGTTTCATAAACGTGGCCCGCGTAGGGTGAGCCATTCCAGGTGGTCAGCGGCAGCGGCGTGCTGGCTAACGACTTATTAATATAAAACGCGCCGGGTGAGTCACAGGTAATTCGCAAGTTCTGCGAAGCACCAAACGCAGGTTTATATTCCTGTCGGTAGACCACCGAGCCTGGTGGGTAGTCTGCCCCCACGGTAATTTTTGACATCTCCAGTGGGACAGAAAATGTCATGCCCTGCTGTACAGGTGACGTCGGCGCAAAGTTACAGGACGCCATCGCCAGCTGCGGCAGTAACCAGCAAAGCAGCAGTAAAACCGCCGCTCTCAATCCATTTATTTTGTTGATCATTCTCATCATCCTTCTCCTGCACTCACGCCGTTAGCCTGCATCGCCAGCAAT
Source organism: Enterobacteriaceae bacterium 89 (assembly GCA_014156375.1). GTDB lineage: Bacteria > Pseudomonadota > Gammaproteobacteria > Enterobacterales > Enterobacteriaceae > Scandinavium. The sequence continues at coordinate 1,008,941 of RQJH01000002.1, forward strand.
TTGTGATCCGTCGCGGCGGTTTCCGGCTCACAGACAGAATTAAAGGTCTGCACATTGGCTTTCTGCGCATCGCCCATCGACATCAGGTGATAGCGGATCTGGCAGGTTTCCGCAGCGCCTTTACCCCAGCGCAGCGTCAGTGCGCCCTGCTCCTGCTCTACGCGGGCATAAACCTGCCCCCCCTGGCCTGCGCTGCCCACACTGCGCCCTTGTTCATCCAGCACTTCAGCACCAAACGGCACCGGCTGCCCGTTAACCGTGGCATTGACCAGAATCGGTGAACCGGTTTTGGTGCCGTATTTCACTTTCACTACCGCGCCGTAATAAGGGGCGACTTTCTTCTCGGTGCTGACCATTTCCACATCATCGCTGGCACCTTTAGGATCGAGGGTGATGTCGTTCATCTGGTACGGGTCGAGATACGGCACCAGCGCGTAGCCGAAGCGGTCAATGGTCACGCCCGGATAACCGGAAACGGAAGCCCCCGTTGCGCCTTTCGCTTCAATCAACGCATAGGTATCTGAGGTGTACGGGGTCAGTGTCACGCCGCCGCTGTGCGCCACAATCGTCCCACTCGCACCGGCAAATTCGCTGTGATAATTGCGACCGCCGCTCCAGCCTCCGCTCAGAGAGCTGTAAGGCGTGCGGTATTGGGCGTTCAATGCGCCGGACGTGCCCACTCCCTGGTTGCTGTTCATCGCCGTGGCGCTGTAGCTCATCTGATGATCGTCGCCCCCGGTTCCGGAAAGGGTGGCCTGTTCTGCGGTGCGGCCTGTGCTGTCATGCGCCAACTGCATCGAGAGCTGTGGACGATACGAACTGTCGCTGCGTCCCAACGGCAGGCTGACCGTCAGCAGCCACGAATCTTCCGTGCCGTGCAGGTTGTAGGTTCGCCCTGCGGAGATCCCGTAGCTGACCGAGCCGTAACTGTTGTTGTAGCCCAGCTGATATTGCTTATCGGAACCGCCTTTATTCCAGTAATCCTGCACCGAGCCGCTGACGTACAGCTGGCCCCAGTCTTCTGGCAGCCCCTGACTTGCTGTCATGCTGTAGCGATTGCGCGAGCGCCAGATGGTGTCCATCGAGCCACCGTGCTGCAACGCATCGACCGTCTGCTGCGCGGTCATAAAGTCCATAAAGCCGCTGGACGAGAAGCGATAGGCCGCTACCGACAGGCTGGTGCTGTTCACGGTTTCGCTGTAGCTCAGACGATAACTCTGGCCTGGACTGGTCACTTCCGGTGTTTCCGGCAAGTGCATCCTCGCCTGGGTCACATCGAACGAAAAGGAGCCGATGCCGGTGCCGATGGCAGCCCCGCCCAAAATGGCATAGTAGTTCTGGCTGAGCTGCATCCCGCCGTAGCCGGTCAGCCAGTTGGTGATCCCGTGGCGCACGGTGCCCTGATACAGCGCTACATCGTGAGCCAGATAGTCGTTACGCAGGTTACCGCCCACGATTTCAAAACGCGTGGCGCCTGGACGCAACTGCTCCACTACCGAGGCATACGGCACGGTATACGCATGATGGGTACCATCGGCCTCTTCGACGGTCACCAGCAGGTCGCCGCCGTAACCGGTAGGATAAAGATCGTCAATCAGGAAGGCACCCGGCGCAACGGTGGTCTGGTAGATAACCGTGCCGCTTTGGCGAACCGTCACTTTGGCGTTGGTTCTGGCTATCCCACGAATTTCCGGCGCATAGCCGCGCTGAGATTCCGGCAACATACGTTCATCGGTCGCGAGCTCTGCCCCGGTGAAAGGCAACGTGTCGAACACGTCCCCGCGGGTATTAGCTTGCCCCACCAGCGCGCGGGCTTTCAGGGCCGGGATATCGCGCTGCAAATAGGTGTTGATGGACTCATATTTTTTCTGCCCGTGCTGATCCCAGTTGTAGCTGCCGTTATGACGGAAATACCAGGCGCCGACATTCAGGCCCGCGTTGATCCCGGCATACAGGGATTTATTGTCATAACCGCCAGAGGTACTCTGGTAGCCATTCAGGTTATAGCCCAGAATGGCGGCCGGAATACCACTGTCCCACAGCTCAGGGCTGACCGAGCCCCGGGCGCTGTTGGAGACATACAGCTGCGGCAGCTGAATATTGAGGCGCATTTCATTACTGTCAAACTGGGTGACGGCCTCAGGAAGCAGCTGTTTTAAATCCCCACACTGCCCGACTTTGTCAAAAAAGTGTTCCGGCAGATGGTCGTAGCGGAACGGGATCTGACGCAGCAAGGTATCGGTCATACACGGATAAATCGTTTTATCCGCACGCTCGCGCAGCTCCACATCCATATTGCCAATCGGGCTGCCGTTGACGTAAATCGCTGCGTTATAGGTCCCTGGAGTGATATTTGCACCATTTGCGTATCGGCTCAGATCGACAGCGCTCTGATCTTCCAACTGCAAAAATGAGGAGCTAAATTCGACATTTTTTGCCAGTTCCTGAGCGGGCATATTTTCAGCCGCATAGGCCGAATTTCCCAGACAAAATAAAGCCATCATCAGAGGCGACAGTTTTCCTTGAAATGCAGCCCGGCTATCATTTTTAACTTTATTATTCATGGTGTTTTACTATCCTCATCCAGAGGTGAATAGCCGCCCATTTTTTAGTGAACGGTGATATCCAGCGGAATAACCGCCCCATAATCATTGACATATTCAGCATTGACTTTGCTGCCCGCTGAAACAGCGAGTGGGTAATTATCTTCGGCAAACGGTGCAAGCATTTTTCCGTCGACCTTTTTTCCGCCCGCGGAAAGATCCACCAGCGAAATATAATAAGGAGAAGCATTCTTCACGTGCAGACCAGAACCCTGACGGCTCCACTGCAGATCGGTCGCGGCCTCTTTCGGACTGCCTTTCAGGCCAGCCGGGCGCCAGAAAAACTTAATACGGCTACGGAAAGCAACCTGCAAATAGTTGTCTTTTTCTGCTTTAGCCTCTTTTGGCTTAGCAGGAATTTCCAGCACGTTCAGCCAGAAAATAGATTCTCTGTCCGCTGGTAAATTATTCGGCAGCGCTCGAATACGCAGCGTCTGACCGCTGCCAGGTTCCACGCGGTTAATTGGTGGAGTTAAAACAAACGGTACTTTAATCTGATCGGGTTTTGCCTTTGTATCACCATTATCCATCCAGCTTTGAATAAGCACCGGTGATTGCCCTTTATTACTTATTTTTACGCTGACCTCTTTGGCATCGGCGGAATAAACCACACGAGTGCCGGTGATCACAATACTGGCATACGCGGAAGAGCAGCACAGGAATAAGAAGAAAAGGGAAATAAACGTTCGAAACACAGGAAAACCTCCGGGAAAAACAGGGGGAGCGGGCGCTCCCCCAAACGGCATTATTTGTACTGAATGGAGTACACAACATCACTGACAACGGTACCGGCAGTGGTTGCGCCATCAGCGAAGTACTCGACGGCATACGGCAGGTCAGCCGAACCAGAAGAGATATCGTAGTAAGTGGCGTTAGCGGTCTGATTAGAGTTACCCGCCTGGATAACCGCTTCGTTGCTGCCTTCTTCACGCAGCTGCAGGCTGACGTTGGTGGCATCACCAGTCATATTTTTCAGGTGACCAGTAGGCAGATCTACAGAAGAACCCGCTTCAAAGAAGGCAGAAGCTGTCTGCAGAGTACCCGCACAGTTGCTCAGCGCGATATTAAAACCAGTACGACCTGCAGTCTGACCCTGAGCGGTCAGCTGGTTGGTGCCGATAGTTGGCAGTACAACGGTAGCGTCCGGGCCCTGACCATCAACGTTCGCATCACAAGTGGTTGCAGTCAGTTCACCGTTAAAAGTAATAGTACCGGTAGAAGCAGCCTGTGCGCTCATTGCAGCAGCGGAAAGAACGGCCAGCAGTGCAGCGGAAGTAATAACCTTTTTCATTTGTAAGTCCTGTTTTACATGTTTATGAATGTGCGAATACAGTCGCTATTTTGGCAAAAAAATAGCGGGTCATTCCGTATATAGAGATATACATTGCATTGATTAACTGTATTTATTATCGATAGACAGAAAGGATTAATTCAAAGCCACACCCTGTCTATGGGTTAGAACTTTACACAAACTGACGCCACGAATCAAAAAACAGAAATCTTGCTGTGAAGGGAAAATATGGATTTAAAAACCAAAAATCACAAAAAACATAAAAGCCAACAAACCCAACATAAAAAGAATAAAACTAAATAATAAAACCAAAAAACCAGTGAAAAACACTACAAATTAAACATCTAACGGATTAATAATCCACCATCAAACTCATTGATAGACAACATAATTAACCTCGAAAACATCACTGGTAACTATATGAAAAACAATGCCTTTATGACAAATATTCAAAATCCATTACAAAGCCAAATCAAAATTATAATGCTATTTTTGAATCTCTTTAAAAATAGATTAAAAGCGGCATGTTTTCATACCCGTAGGGCTATTTTATGGATTTTCTAATAATCCAAATTTTAAAAAACTAAAATCCCGATCTGACTGGAAAAATGCGGCGTGACGAGAGGAAATGGCGAATCCCGCAGGACTCGCCAACAGAGAGGATTAGACTTTATCGAGTTTCAGAGAAGAGACCTGACTCAGGGCGATACGCAGGTTACCGCCGTTATCATCCAGCAGCTCCCGTGAGCGCCAGGCATCCATCCCGGACAAAATACTCAGGATTGCAGTGCGGCAATGGTTATTGGCGTTCGCCAGCGCGACTTTGGCCTGAGCACGCGGACAGCCGGTCACTTCCATCACCAGGGCGATTTGCCGCTCCTGCCAGTGGGTGGTATTCGAAGGAATATCCACACGCAGGTTGCTGTAAACTCGCCCGCCGCGAATAGCCACGCCGGTGGTCAGCATGGTGAGGATCTGTTTCTGCGCCAACTGGGCTTTCGGGTTGTTATAGCCGGCCACCACTTCCGGTCCGGTTGGCGGCACGATGACGATATCCGCCAGCTGCGCGGCTTCACTGCTGGCATCCTGGGTAATCAGCGCCACTCTGGCCCCCAGCGACCACGCATGGCGCAGCGCGCCCCACAGCCACGGCGTTTTGCCGCTGACGCTCAGGCCAATCAGCATGTCGTTATTGCTAAAGGCGATGGTTTCGAGATCTTTCACCCCGCGATCGTAATCGGAGGCAATCCCGGCTTCGGTTTTGATCATCGAATGCGCGCCTCCGGCAATCATTGCCAGCAGCGCGTGTTTGTTATCAGGAGCGAATTCCCCGGCGGCAATCACCGCCGTACGGCCTGAAGCGCCTGCGCCCGCCAGGATAACCCGCCCGCCGCGGCTAAGCGTGGCTGTGGCGTTATCCACCAGCCGGGTGATTTCCGGCAGGCAGGAGGCAACGGCATCACAGACCTGTTTATCTTCCTTGTTGATCATCGCCAGCATATCGTGGGTCGAAAGCCTGTCGATATCCATGGTGGCGGCATTGCGTCGTTCCATCACTGAACTCATTGGCTTAATGCTCATAACAACCTCCTTATTAAACGTCCACATCCACTATAAGGATATTCCTGGATACAGCCTGCGAGTGCCGTCACGCTTCGCCGGGATGAAGTGACAAATTTCCTTTTCTTTACTCGCCTTTAAAAATCTCGCTCCGGCGACGATAATGACTCCTTTGTTGTTACCCAGGGATCTCCATGAGCGACTCACCTCTTGCTGCCAGTCCGCAGCGGCGTCCAATGAAACTGAGCACCCTCGTCACCTTAATGGTGGGCGGCGTGCTGGGTGCGGTGCTGATCCTCGCCTATGCCCTGTGGCTTGGGCAGATTAATACCGCCACGCGTGATGGCGTCAAAGAGACGGCGCTGGCCGTGGCGCGCACGCTGGCAGACAGTCCAGAGGTAAAACTCGGGCTGACTTCCGCCGGGAAAAGTGCCGCTATCGCATCGCTGGCGGATGCGGTGAAACAGCGCAACGATTTGCTGTTTGTGGTTGTCACCGATATGCAGGGCATTCGCTATTCGCATCCGGATAAAGCCATTATCGGCAAGCCGTTTATTGGCGAAGATTTGAGCCCGGCGCTCGAAGGCAAAGAGAATGTCTCCGTTAACCACGGCGTGCTGGCGGAAGCCCTGCGCGTGTTTACCCCGGTTTATGATGCCCGCCATCAGCAAATTGGCGTGGTGGTGGTGGGCATTTCGCTCAGCAAAGTGGATGAACAGATCGACCGCAGTCGCTGGGGCGTGCTGTGGAGCGTCCTGTTCAGCATTATCGTCGGCAGCTTCGGCGTTTATTGCCTGGTGCGGGTGCTTAAGCGCGTACTGCTGGATCTTGAACCGGCTGAAATTTCGAGCCTTTACCAGCAGCGCCAGGCGATGCTGCAATCCCTGAAAGAAGGCGTGATGGCGGTGGATGCTCAGGGACGGGTGACGGTGATCAACCACGCTGCGCGACAGATCCTACTCTCCTCTTCAAGCCTGATGCAGGGCGAGCCGGGCCAGGCGCAGCTGCTGGCTAATTTGCGCGATGTTTTACACAGCGGTGAAGCGAAGCAGGATCGGGAGCTGGGCTGCAACGGGCGTTTGCTGTTGAGCAATACCGTGCCGGTTCGCAGCCAGGGTAAGGTGATTGGTGCTATCAGCACCTTCCGCGATAAAACCGAAGTCAGCCAGCTGATGCAGCGCCTCGACGGGCTGGTGAACTACGTCGATGCCCTGCGTACCACCTCGCACGAATTTATGAATAAGCTGCACGTGATCCTCGGCCTGCTGAGTATGAAAAGCTACGATAAGCTTGAAGAGTATGTGTTGCAGACGGCGCACGGCTATCAGGTGGATATTGGAGCCATTCAGCACCGGGTGAAATCACCGGTGGTGGCCGGGTTCCTGCTCGGCAAAATCAACCGGGCCAAAGAGCGCGGTTTCCGGCTGAATCTGGCCGATGAAAGCCTGGTGCCGGATAACCCGAACGAGAAACAGGTGACGGTGCTGGTGACCGTGCTGGGCAATTTGATTGAGAACGCGCTGGATGCGATGAGCGGGCAGGAAGAAGGTGAAGTGAGCCTGCTGATGCACTATCAGGATTCAGGGCTGACGATTGAAGTCAGCGACGACGGTCCGGGCATTCCCGAAGCCAATCTGCAGGCTATCTTCGCCAAAGGCTTTTCCACCAAAGGCGAGAACCGGGGCGTGGGGCTGTTTCTTGCCAGCCAGCAGTTAGATGAACTTGGCGGCTCCATTACGGTAGAATCCGAGCCCGGTGTCTTTACCCAATTTTTTGTTTACCTCCCGTGGGACAGTGAAAGGAAGAGTGCGTGATTAATGTATTGATTGTTGACGACGACGCGATGGTGACCGAGCTGAACCGGATGTATGTTGCCCGGGTGCCCGGTTTTACCTGCTGCGGCACCGCCTCCACGCTCGCTCAGGCCACGGCAATGGTGAACGATCCGGCGTTTGCCATCGACCTGGTGCTGCTGGATGTCTACATGCAGCAGGATAACGGGCTGGATCTGCTGCCGGTCATTCGCGCCTCTGGCCGCGCCATCGACGTCATCATGATCTCTTCTGCCGCCGACGCGGCAACCATCCAGACCTCAATTCACTACGGGGTGGTGGATTATCTGATTAAACCGTTCCAGTTCCCACGTTTTGAAGAAGCGCTGACCGCGTGGCGGGAAAAGAAAAACCTGATGGGCAGCCACGCTTACTATGAGCAGGAAGATGTGGACCGGCTGTTGCACGGCGGCACACCGGAGGTGGCGGACAGCAAAAAGCTACCGAAGGGCTTAACGCCGCAGACATTGAGAACGCTGTGCCAGTGGATTGATGCCCATCCGGAGAGCGAATTTTCCACCGACGATCTGGCACAGGCGGTGAATATTTCCCGCGTGTCGTGCCGTAAATATCTGATTTGGCTGGCGCAGATTAATATTCTGTTCACCAGCATTCACTACGGCGCCACCGGGCGACCGGTGTATCGCTACCGGCTTGTCGCCGAACAGTACGGCCTGCTTAAGCAGTACGCTCAATAAGCCGATAGCTGTCATCGAGCAGCGTGAAGCGGTAATGGCGCTGGGAGGAAAGGATCACTTCCCGCGCTTTGGTGACGAAAATCGCTTCGATGTCATCCCGTCCATTCAGCATCCGGCAGCCCTTCTCCACGCCAGCGCCAAACATCAGCGTGGTCCAGATATCCCCGTCGAGTGAATCTGTGGAAATAATCGTCACGCTGTCGAGTTCGTTATCCAGCGGATAGCCCGTTTGCGGGTTGAGGATGTGGTGGTAGCGCTGACCGTCCTGCTCGAAATAACGCTCATAGGTGCCGGAAGTGACAACTGACTTATGGCTGACTTCCATCGCGCCGACCAGCGCATCGGAAGTAGAAAACGGTTTTTTCAGCCCGATGCTCCAGCTTCCCTGCGGCGTGCCCAGCGTCTGCACGTTGCCACCGAGATTAATCAGCCCTTCCGTCACGCCTTCTTTTTGCAGCAGGTCGCGCACCCGGTCAGCGATATAGCCTTTGGCGATAGCGCCGAGATCGATTTCCATCCCTTCGCGAGCCAGAAACACGCTGCATTCTGCGTCATTGAGAATAACGTCTTCCGGCTGAGTGATGGTAAGTAGAGTGATGATTTCATCGGCTGGCGGCACGCTGTCGCCCTTAAAGCCAATGCGCCAGCGTTTCACCAGCGGCCCGATAGCGAGGTTAAAGGCGCTGCCCGGCAGGATGCTTGCCGCTTTGGCGCATTTGATAAGCTGGTAGACCGCAGGAGTGACCTTAACCGGATGCTGCCCGGCGGCATGGTTGATGTCCATGACCTGGGAATCAGCACGGTTAACGGTGAAGAGATCTTCGTAGTGTTTGATGAGATTAAAGACGTGGGAAGCCAGCGGCTGGTTGTTTGAGAACAGTTTCAGCAGGATGGGTGAGCCCATCAGCACGGCAGAGTAACTGTACACGGAATCGTCTGTTGGCATGGCGGTTGCCCTCATCATTTGGTTGCCCCTCTCCCCTGCCCTCTCCCGAGGGAGAGGGAGAAACAAAAAAACCGCTCAATCTGTTCCCTCTCCCTGGGGTATGGGAAAAAAACCAGGTCTGCACCATCATTCCCTCTCCCTGGGGAGAGGGTTAGGGAGAGGGGATAACGCACCCTCTCAACTTTTAACTACGGGCGCGAACCGCAGCCTGATGGCCAGCCAAAGTCCCAAAGATAATGATATCTGCCACCGCGTTACCGCCGATACGGTTACCGCCGTGGATCCCACCGACCACTTCACCCGCCGCGTACGCGCCTGGGATCACCTGATGCTCAACGTTCAGCACTTCGGTATTGGTGTTGATGGTCACGCCGCCCATGGTGTGGTGCACGCCCGGCGCGATTTGAATGGCGTGGAACGGCCCTTCGTTAATCGGCGCACGCAGCGCGGTGGTACGGCCAAAATCATCATCGTGCTGTTTTTCCACGAAGCCATTGTAGCGTTCCAGAGTGGCAAGGAAAGCGTGTTCATCAAGACCCAGTTTCGCTGCCAGCTCGCGTGGGGAGCTGGCGCTGGTGACGAAGCCTTTACCGATGTACTCATCCGCCGCTTTGTTTTTCGCTCTGACGTGCTCATCAAAGACGATGTAGGCAAAGTGTTCCGGCAGGGCGATGATCGCCGCAGAGACTTTATCGCGGGTCGACATTTCGTTATCGAAACGACTGCCCTGCTGATTCACCAGAATCGCGCCGCCGCCGCGGATGGATTCGGAAATCAGGTACGAAGTGTTTTGCTCAACGGTTGGGTGGATCTGAATTTCGCCCATATCCACGGTGCCCGCACCGATACGTTCCAGCAGCGCGATACCACCGCCGGTTGCGCCTTTATGGTTGGTGGTGACGAAGCCTTCCAGATCCGGACGGTATTTCACTACCATCGCGCTGTTGGCGCTGAAGCCACCGGTTGCCACTACCACGCTTTTCGCCTGGATGGTGACGAGTTCTTTCTCTTCGGTCAGCAGACGCACTCCGCTCACTTCGCCATCGACAAGCAGAATGTCATCCACGGAGGTGTCGAGCATCACGTCGATACCGCGTTTAGTTACGTTTCGCACCAGGCCGCTGATCAGGTAACCACCCACCGCCGATCCGTCGCGCGGACGGTGAGTACGGTCGATGCTCATACCACCAGTTGTGGTGATGTCGTTCAGCATGATGCCGCGACGGGCCAGCCATTCGATGGCCTCCGGCGCGTTTTCCACGAAGCGATGCAGCAGCTCCGGATTGTTTTTGTTGCCGCCGCCTTTCAGGGTTTCAGCGTAGAACAGCTCTTTGCTGTCCTGAATGCCTTTCACACGCTGGAAGCGGGTTTCCGCAGCGTTCATCCCGGCAGAAGCCTTGATGGTGTTACCGCCGATGGTTGGCATTTTCTCGACGATCAGTACGCTTGCACCTTCGTCATGAGCCTGAATCGCCGCCGCCAGACCCGCGCCGCCGCTACCGACCACGACCACGTCGTAATTCTTCGGCGCGTGAGCGTCACCGCCCTCTTCCGCGACGCGGGCTTTAGTGGATTTCAGCATCGCTTTGGACACCGCTTTTTTCACCGCTTCACTCTGGCTGGTTGCGCCGGAAATGGCGTCCACGTGCGGGGTGTTGGCATCCAGAATACGGGTTTTGATTTCCTCGAAGCTGGTAACAAATTCCACCTGCGACGGACCGGAAACCAGTTCGATATCGGCAATGCGGTCGCTCTCAAGGCTGACATTGATCAGCAGCTCGTTGGCGTCGTCCTGCACGGTTTCGGCGAATACGCCCGCTTTGAATTTGGCATCGCCCATGCTCATGTCGCGGATCATCGCTTCGACCAGCGAGAAGTGCCACAGCGGCTCAGGAATATTCAGCGCTTCACGCTGGGTGCTGTCGATAAACAGCTCCAGGGTTTCACCGTTGGCGATACGGTCGGTCCAGTCCGGGTAGGCGATAGTCGCGCGGCCTACGGCAATCAGGTCATAGCCATGGTCCAGACCCTGTTCCGCTTCAGCGGCATTGACGATACCGCCGACACCCATCACCGGAATCTGTGCCAGCGTTTCGGAACGCAGCGCGCAGTATTTTTCAATCAGCGGAGTGGGATCCTGAGTGTCGACAATGGAAGGACGCAGGCTGGCACCCAGCGAGAAGTGCAGGTAGTCGAGACCGCGCGCTGCCAGTTTTTCCAGCAGGTACATGGTGTCATCGAAGCGGATACCCGGGACTTCCAGCTCTTCCGGTGAGAAGCGGTAGCCGATGATAAAGCTGTCGTCGGCATACTGACGCACCATTTTGTGGGTGATATCGAGCACCGCCAGCGGGAATTTCGCGCGGTTGTCGCGGCTACCGCCCCACTCGTCGGTACGCTGGTTAGAGTTTGGTGAGTAGAACTGCTGGATCAGATAGGTGTTCGCGCCGTGGATTTCCACGCCGTCGAAGCCAGCCTGAATGGCACGACGCACGCCGTCACCAAATTTGCCGACCATGCCGGCCACTTCATCCGTGGTCAGCGCGACTGGGGTAGCTGCGCCTTCACGTGGAGCCGCCACGGCGCTTGGGCCAACCGGAGTCCGGCCGCCAATCAGCTTAGGATCGACCATGCGGCCGCCGTGATAGATTTGCAGAATGGCTTTTGAACCTTCGGCTTTGATGGCGGCGGCGATTTTTGCCAGACCGGCAATTTTCTCGTCGTTATCGATACCGATAGCGCCAGGGAAGGCGAGGCCCAGATCGTCGATAAAGCAGCATTCCACAATGATGGTCCCGATGCTGCCTGCGCGAACGCGATAGTATTCCACCAGCTCGCTGGTGACGGTACCGTCGAAATAACCTGTGCAGGTGGTCATCGGTGCCATTAACAAACGGTTTTTCAGTTCAGTGCCATTCGGCAGAGTGAAAGGGGTTAAAATACGTTCGTTACTGGTCATAAGAGAACTCCAGATTTTAAAATTGAAATTTATGAATTGGGTGACGGTACCGTTTTTGCGTTTTATTTAGTGGTCCGATGTCGTGTTATTAATATAATGCCTTTTTTAATTACTAAAGAACTTACTTTAGTTAATAAACTATTTAATACCTCGCGCAACAGGCCTACCACCAGGGTATTAGCAATTTAAAATATAACATTCACATTACATATACTTGCGATAACATAATTGTTACTTTTGCTACATTGTAATAAATCAATAAAAAATCACACAAAGCTAATTAAAACAACAATATAAACTCAAACCATTTATGATAAAAAGACATTAAATACGGGCTGCATTTAACAATTTAATTCCATCACTGAAAATAACCACATGCCTAATCAGGGTTATTTAATATTGAAAAAAAGTAGCTGGGTTTTTCCATTTCTTGATCTGGATCAATTGTAATTAAGAGTGAAAGCGCAATATATAAATAACCCAAATATTTTTATTTAGCGCACACCAAACTGCGTTAAATAGCGTTATCAGGAAGGACTAACTTCCATCATTTATAATTAAAGAAACTTTAGAAACTAAAAAAATTAAATGATGAACCTGTTGGCGTAACCGTATTCTTAACTACTTGTCGAGTCTCACTATGAAAGACAAAACTGCAACCCCCGCGCCTGCCGCTCCCGCAGCCGCAAAAGCCGGTAATAAAAATCGCCTGCTGATGATGGCTTTGCCTGTTATCGTCGCGGTGCTATTGCTGTTCGTTCCGGTTCCGGACGGACTTCCTCCTTATGCCTGGCACTACTTCGCTATCTTCGTTGGCGTCATCGTCGGCCTGATCTTCGAACCCCTGCCGGGTGCGGTTATCGGCCTGACTGGCGTAGTGGTCATCGCGCTGTGCAGTCAGTGGCTACTGTTCAGCCCGGATCAGATGCTGGAGCCAAAATTCAAACTGGCCAGCGCGTCCTTTAAATGGGCGGTCAGCGGCTTCGGTAACTCTACCGTGTGGCTGATTTTCGGTGCCTTCATGTTTGCTGCCGGTTACGACAAAACGCAGTTTGGTCGTCGCCTGGCGCTGATCCTGGTGAAATACCTTGGCCGCCGCAGCCTGACGCTCGGCTATGCCATCACCTTCGCGGATCTGCTGCTGGCTCCGTTTACTCCATCCAACACCGCGCGTAGCGGCGGGACTATCTACCCAATTATCGCCAACCTGCCGCCGCTGTACGGTTCAAAACCGAACGACCCAAGCGCACGCAAAATTGGTTCTTATCTGATGTGGGTGGCGATCACCGCAGCCTGTATCACCAGCTCAATGTTCCTCTCCGCTCTGGCACCTAACCTGCTGGCGCTGGCGCTGGTGAAAAGCATTGTTGGTCTGAACATCTCCTGGGGCATGTGGTTCCTGGCGTTCCTGCCGCTTGGCGTGATCCTGATTCTGGTGATGCCGCTGCTGGCCTACTGGTTCTACCCGCCAGAAGTGAAAGTGAACAACGAAGTGCCGCTGTGGGCCGCTCGTGAGCTGGAAAAACTGGGCAAACTGTCCCGTAACGAAATCCTGCTGCTGGTCTTCGTGTGCGCCGCGCTGATGATGTGGATCTTCGCCGCCGACTGGATTGAGCCTGCGATGGCTGCCCTGCTGGTTATCGTGCTGATGCTGTGGACCGGCGTGCTGAGCTGGAACGACATTACCAATAACAAAGCGGCGTGGAACACCTTCGTGTGGTTCGCCACTCTGGTTGCGCTGGCCGACGGCCTCTCCTCTACCGGCTTTATCAGCTGGCTGGGTAAAGAAGGTGGCGCGCTGATGGGCGGCATCTCTCCGGGTACCGCAACTATCGTCCTGCTGCTGGCGTTCTACCTGCTGCACTACCTGTTTGCCAGCACCACCGCGCACACTACCGCGCTGCTGCCAGCGATGCTGACCATCGCCTCCACCATTCCGGGCATGAATATGGAAGTGTTCTGTCTGCTGATGGTGACCTCGCTCGGCGTGATGGGGATCATCACCCCGTACGGTACTGGTCCAAGCCCGATTTACTACGGCAGCGGCTACCTGCCAACCAAAGACTACTGGCGCCTCGGCACCATCTTTGGTGCCATCTTCCTGGCCGCCCTGCTGCTGATTGGCTATCCGTGGATGTCGATGATGTTCTAAATAAACTGCCCGGTGGCGCAAGCTTACCGGGCCTACAAATTCAGCATAATCCTTTGATTTTGTAGGTCTGATAAGCGAAGCGCCATCAGGCAATAAAACAGATTCTGGAGTTGAGTATGTCGAATAAACCCTTTGTATATCAGACCCCTTTCCCGCTCGCCAAAGACGACACCGAATACTATCTGCTGAGCCGTGAACACGTCTCCGTGGCGGATTTTGACGGTCAGGAAGTGCTGAAAGTCGCCCCTGAAGCCCTGACTCTGCTGGCTCAGCAGGCGTTCCACGATGCGGCGTTTATGCTGCGCGTTTCCCATCAGAAGCAGGTTGCATCCATTCTTCTGGATCCCGAAGCCAGCGCTAACGATAAGTACGTGGCACTGCAATTCCTGCGTAACTCTGAAATCGCCGCCAAAGGCGTACTGCCAACCTGTCAGGACACCGGCACCGCGATCATTATGGGTAAAAAAGGCCAGAACGTCTGGACCGGTGGCGGGGACGAAGCCGCACTGGCCCGTGGGGTGTACAACACCTACACCGAAGACAACCTGCGCTACTCGCAAAACGCCCCGCTGGATATGTACAAAGAGGTCAACACCGGCACCAACCTGCCCGCGCAGATTGACCTCTACAGCGTCGACGGCAACGAATACAAATTCCTGTGCATGGCGAAAGGCGGCGGCTCAGCCAACAAAACCTATCTGTATCAGGAAACCAAAGCGCTGATTACCCCGGCGAAGCTGAAAAATTACCTGGTGGAGAAAATGCGCTCCCTGGGTACCGCAGCTTGCCCTCCTTATCACATCGCGTTTGTGATTGGCGGGACTTCCGCAGAAGCGACGCTGAAAACCGTGAAGCTGGCCTCCGCCCGCTACTACGACGAGCTGCCAACCGAGGGTAACGAACACGGTCAGGCGTTCCGCGATGTGAAGCTTGAGCAGGAACTGTTGCAGGAAGCGCAGAACCTCGGCCTGGGCGCGCAGTTCGGCGGTAAATACTTTGCTCACGATATCCGCGTGATCCGCCTGCCACGCCACGGCGCATCCTGCCCAATCGGCATGGGCGTTTCCTGCTCGGCAGACCGTAACATCAAAGCGAAAATTAACCGCGACGGCATCTGGATTGAGAAACTCGAATCCAATCCGGGTCAGTACATTCCTGAAGAGTTGCGTAAAGCCGGCGAAGGTGAAGTGGTCAGCATCAACCTGAACCAGCCGATGAGTGAGATCCTGGCTCAGCTTTCGCAGCACACCGTCTCTACCCGTCTGTCGCTCAACGGCACCATCATCGTGGCGCGCGACATTGCCCACGCGAAGCTGAAAGAGCTGCTGGATAACGGCGAAGAGCTGCCGCAGTACGTGAAAGATCATCCGATCTACTACGCAGGTCCGGCGAAAACGCCAGAAGGTTATGCTTCTGGCTCTCTCGGCCCAACCACCGCTGGCCGCATGGATTCCTACGTTGATTTGCTGCAATCCAACGGCGCCAGCATGGTGATGCTCGCCAAAGGCAACCGCAGCCAGCAGGTCACTGACGCGTGCCATAAACACGGCGGTTTCTACCTCGGCAGCATCGGCGGCCCGGCGGCAGTCCTGGCGCAGCAGAGCATTAAGAGCCTCGAATGCGTGGCTTATCCGGAACTGGGAATGGAAGCTATCTGGAAAATTGAAGTGGAAAACTTCCCGGCGTTTATCCTCGTGGATGACAAAGGCAACGACTTCTACCAGCAGATCCAGAACAAGCAGTGTGAAGGTTGCTCTCAGCGCTAATTGAATCTGTACAACTCTCTTCAACGGCCAGAATTCTCTGGCCGTTTTTATTTCCCCCTGCCTACTGCTTGTCTACGCTTTAATCACTCTCCTTTGCTGATGAGCCCTGCCGATAATGAATAAATCCGTCCTGATCTCCGGCCTGCTGTTCGGATGCAGCGCTCTGGCCCACGCCGATCCGCTCCCGGCATGGAATGACAGCGCCGCAAAACAGTCCATAGAACAGTGGGTGCAAAATGCCACCAAAGAAGGTAGCGCAACCTTTATCCCGGCGGATAAGCGCTATGTGGTGTTTGATAACGACGGCACGCTGTGGCCGGAAGCGCCGCTGACTTATCAGGTTCAGTTCGTCATTGATGAAATTAAACGCCAGGCAGCCGACCATCCTGAATGGAAAAAGGATCCTCTGATCGATGCCGTCCTGGCCAACGACTTTAAAACCGTAGCAAAAGCAGGTGATAAAGGACTGTTAAAGCTGCTGGCAATGACCCACAGCGGCATGACTACCGAAGAATTTGATAAGCGCGTTGCCAGCTGGCTGGAGACACAGCGGGATAAGCGTTTTGGCTGCCGCTACGACCAGATGGGCTACCAGCCGATGCGCCAACTGCTGGACTACCTGCGCGACAACGGCTTTAAAACCTGGATTATTTCCGGCGGCGGGATCGACTTTATGCGCGTGATGTCGCAGAAGATGTACGGTATACCGCCCGAACAAGTGGTGGGCTCCTTCGCGCTGGGCGAGTTCAGCCTGACGGATAATGGCACGCAAATTCGTAAAACCATGAACGGCGCATTCAACGACGACGCGGCGAACAAACCCGTCGCTATTCATCTGTTTATGGGTCATCGCCCGGTTGCCGCCTTCGGCAACAGCGATGGCGACCTGCAAATGCTGCAATACACCGCCAGCAATCCGGACTACAAAACCTTCAGTCTGCTGGTCCACCACACCGATGCCGCACGTGAATATGCCTATGACAGTCATCCTCCCGCCAGCGGTAAGCTGATTGCAGGGCTGACTGAAGCCAAAGAAAAAGGCTGGACGGTGGTGGATATGAAACAGGACTGGAAAACGGTGTTTGATCCGGCGCTTTGCTCGGCGACAGCCAAATGAAACTCCAGAACATCTTCAGGAACAGATGTTCTGGTCTCGCTAATTGATCGTTGAAGAGTCGCGGATTTTCAGACGCCCGGCCAGGGTGACCCGGGTGGCAATATCTTCGGCATTGCAGAGATATTCCACTGCCAGTCGTCCGAGCTCGCCATAGGGCAGCTGAATACTGGTCAGCGGTGGCGTCATTTGTTCGGAGAGTTTCTGGTCGTCATAGCCGGCTACCAGCACATCCTGCGGCACGCGCACGCCCTGGGCGGCAAGCGCCTGGTAGCAGCCAATCGCCAGCCAGTCGCTGGCGCAGAAGATCGCCTCCGGCGGTGTTTCCAGCGCCAGCAGCGCCACGGTAGCCTGGTAGGATTCGTTAAACTGCCAGTTGGTTTCCCGTACCCATTCCGGCAGGGCTTCGATACCCGACTGAGCCAGCGCGGCCTGATAGCCCGCCAGCCGCTGACGGGTCGCTTCCATCCATGACTCCCCGGTAATATGCGCAATGCGTCGCGCTCCCTGGGCTATCAGATGGCGCGTCACCTGGAAAGCATTGGCGAAATCGTCCGGCACGAACGACGGCAGCAGTGGAGAATCCGGATCGCGCTGGTTAAGCAGCACCAGCGGCAGCGAGGTACAGCCCTGGAACGCGGTCATGTCGGTTTCTGTCGTCACCGGCGAAGCCAGAATAATCCCGACGCAGTTACGCTTTTCCAGCTGACGGATAATATTCAGCGCCAGTTCGTTGTCATCGCCATAGTCGTACACCGTCAGCAGCACTTCATTGCGCCATGCGGCTTCCCGCGCCTGACTGATGGCATCGATAAAGGGATCGTAGCTCTGCATTGAGCTTATCAGCAGCGCGATCTCTTCCTGATTACGCGGTGAGTGGATGGCGGGCAGGCGGTCATAGCCCAGCTCCGTCGCCACGGCAATCACCCGCTGGCGCGTCTCTTCGCTGAGCTTAATATTGCGCGACTGATTGAGCACCAGCGACACTGTGGCCTGAGAAACCCCGGCCGCACGCGCAATATCGTTCATCGTGATTTTCGTTTTCCGCTTCATTATCCCTGTTCCTGCGCTGATACCCTCAACATCATACCTGTCATCCCTCGCCCTGTGCGCTGCCGGTCACGTTTCTTTCTCATCGCCCAGCGATCTTTGTGATTCTCGTCGCTTTTTCACACCATGCCATTTGCTGGTTTTGTCGACAACTAATATTTATTAGCTAAATTTTATCAGCTAACGAGGTCAGGATGAAACAGCAGTGGACGAAAGAACAGGCTCAAGCCTGGTACCAGCAGCAAGGCTGGCTGTGCGGCTTTAACTATCTGCCGTCGACGGCGGTGAACTGGACAGATATTTGGCAGAAAGAGACCTTTGATGCGCCTACCATTGAACGCGAACTGGGCTGGGCGGCAGAAGCGGGCTACAACAGCCTGCGCATCAATCTGCCGTTTATCGTCTGGGAAGACGACCGCGACGGCCTGATCGCCCGCATTCACCACTTCCTGCAAATTGCTGACGACCACGGTTTTCGCACCATGCTGACGCTGATGGACGACTGCGGTTTTTCAGGCGATGAGCCTTATCTCGGTCCACAAAAAGCGCCGGTTCCCGGAAAACATAACAGCCAGGCCGCTGCCAGTCCGGGCCGCGCCAAGGTCTGCAACCGCGACGAATGGCCACAGGTTGAACGCTATGTTCGCGATATCGTGCGCGAGTTCCGCAGCGACAAACGCGTGCTGCTGTGGGATCTGTATAACGAACCGGGCAACCGCGGCATTTTCGCCACCGGCACGGTGGAAGTGCAGTATGACGAAAAACTCGAAGACTATGCGCACGAGCTGATGCGCAAAGCCTTTGAGTGGGTGCGGGACGAAAACCCGGAGCAACCCCTTACTGTCTGCGCCTGGCGCCTGCCTGCTGAAGTTGAGGGCGAAACGTTCTATCAGCATCCGCTGGATCAGACTGCGCTTGAGCTTTCCGACGTGGTCAGCTTCCACGCCTACACCAACACAGCGCGGATGGTCGCCATCATCCACCAGCTGGAGCAGCTCGGTCGCCCGATGTTCTGCACCGAATGGCTGGCCCGTCATGTTGGCAGCACCATTGAGGAACAGTTGCCGCTGATGCACGCCGCCAACGTTGCGCCATATCAGTGGGGGCTGGTGCGTGGGAAAACCCAGACCTGGCTGCCGTGGCCAGTCGTGATGACTAGCTCACCGGATTATTGTCGCCTGTGGTTCCACGACGTATTTGAAGAAAACGGCATTCCTTTCTCCAAAGCTGAAATGGCGCTTGTGCGAAAACTGAGCCGCATTGGCCTGCACCCTTCCCGCTAATAACAATAACAACGGCCCGGCAGATCAGTGTCGGGCTGACAGGTACGCACTATGGCAAATTCAATGAAAATACCGTCTCGCGAGTTGTGGTCTTATTTTGGCTATGGTTTAGGTCAGTGTTTTAGCTTTGGTTTAGTGGGTTCATTTATTAACTATTTTTATACCGACGTGCTGGGTATTTCCGCTCTGGCCGCCAGTACTATTTTTCTGATTGCCCGCGCCTGGGATGCGATCCACGATCCGCTGTTTGCCAGCATTATGGATACCATCAACAGCCGCTTTGGCAAGTTCCGCCACTTTATGCTGATTGCGCCGCTGTTGATTACCGGCGTGACGCTGCTGTCGTTTTATAAAATCGAAGCCGACACCACCACCAAAATCCTCTATGCCGGGGTGACCTATATTTTATGGGGCACGCTGTACGCCATTTCGGATATTCCGTTCTGGTCGATGTCTTCAGTGATGACCAATGATTCCGGCCAGCGCACCCGCGCAGTCACCGCCGCGATGCTGGGGGTTAACGCCGGGATCGCCTGCGCCAATATTTTCTTCCCCAAACTGGCGGCCTTCTTCGCGCAGTACAGCAATGACAAAGGCTATTTTATGGCGGCACTGGTGATGATGCTGGTCGGTCTGCCGCTGATGCTGAACGGCTTTTTGCAAATCAAAGAGCGCGTGCCGCCAAGCCCGGAAAAGGTCACCATGCGGGATACCTTCCGCAATTTAAAGCAGAACAAGCCACTGTTTATCATCCTGCTGTCGTTCTTCTTCTGCGTATTCCATAACGTTGCCAACGGCATTTATATCTACTTCTTTATCTACAACATGGGCGATGCCAGTCTGCAAATGGTGATTGGCCTGATGGGAATTGTGGCGGCGGTGGTATGTCTGGTGGCCCCTCTGCTGACGCGCAAAATGCAGAAGCGGAAACTGTTTATGATCCTCTGCGGGCTGGATATCGTGGTACGAGTGGTGATGTGGTTTATCGGCTACCAGCACGCCGTGCCGCTGTTTATTCTGCTGGGCCTCAGTACCATTTTCGTGATGATGACCAACATTCTGACCTCGTCGATGATTGCCGATACTATCGAATATGCGGAATACCATACTCACAAGCGCTGTGCGGCGATCACCTTCTCCGGGCAGACGTTCACCGGCAAGATGTCGGTCGCCGTGGGCGGGGGTTTGATTGGCGTGTTTCTGACGATGATTGGCTACGTGCCGCAGGCGCAGAGTCAGAGCGGTGAGGTACTGAATGGCTTGTTCTTTGGGATTTGCCTGCTGCCAGCGATTGGCTCGCTGATCCGCCTCGGGTTTATGTCGCGCTTTACCTTTACCGAAGAAAAACATGCGGAAATTTGCAGGCTGTTGGCGGAGCGACGCCATGCGACGGAAGGTGAAACGAAAGAGGAAGATTTGACGACAAGGCCGGTTTCTGCGAATTGATAAATGCCCGGCGGCGCAGGCTTGCCGGACCTACAACATCCACGAAACCTGTAGGTCCGGCAAGCCTGCGCCGCCGGGCAACATAAATTACTCGTCGAAGAACCAGTAACCCTGGTTAATCAGCGCGGTCAGCTCGGCGATAAACACCGGGTTTTGCAACGCATCGCCCAGCTCCAGCTGGCCCAGTTCGGTAAAGCGGGAAAGCGCATCGGCGGCTTTGGTATCTGAAATCAGCATCGGCTCGCTGTTCACAAAGAAGCTGTCGCCAACGTGCAGCACACGCAGACCGCTCAGGCGCACCAGTGTTTCCCCGTTCAGCAGCGCATCCTGCACTTCTTCTGCTTCATAGGCAGGCTCCGCTGGAGCAATATCCAGCTCGTGACGCGGCGTGCTGGCAAAACGACCAAACCACTGTTTGAAATCTTCTGGCTTGCTGATGACCTCAATCATCATCTCACGCAGGCGATCCAGCTCGAACTCTTCGACACGGCCCGCGTGTTCACGGCAGGTCATATCCGGATCGCTGTAGTGCTCGCCGCCCAGATCGTTTTCCAGCGCGTAGTCGGCAAAGCTGCTCAGCAGATCGCGACCGTTCGGACCGCGGAAGCCCACGGAATAGTTCAGCGTGTCTTCATAGGTAAAGCCGTCGTGCGGGAATCCAGGTGGGATATACAGGATATCGCCCGGTGCCATTTCCACGTCGATGATCGGCTCGAACGGATCGACGTGCAGCAGAGCCGGATGCGGACAGAACTGACGCATTGGCAGCGCATCACCCACGCGCCAGCGGCGGCGGCCCATGCCCTGAATGATAAACACGTCGTAATTGTCGATGTGTGGACCCACGCCGCCGCCCGGCACGGAATAGGAGATCATCAGATCGTCCAGACGCCATTCTGGCAGCACGCGGAACGGACGCACCAGTTCAGCCGCAGGCATATGCCAGTGGTTCACGGCCTGCGCCAGCAGCGACCAGCCCTCTTCGCCCAGATCGTCGAATTGCTCGAACGGACCGTGGCTCGCCTGCCACTGACCGTCGCGATGGCTCACCAGGCGGCTGTCCACTTCTGGCTCCATGGCCAGCCCCGCCAGTTCATCCGGGGTGATCGGGTCGACAAAGTTGGGGAACGCGTTTTTTAACACGACAGGTTTTTTCTGCCAGTACTTCTCTAAAAATTCCGGCCAGTTCAGATTCAGTTGATAAGCCATGGTTTCACACCGCAATAAGGATAACGAGCGAGAGTATGCGAGAGATGGCGCCAGGCTTTCTTGTTGAGGGTCAAGATAGAGCGAAAAAGTGAGCAAGTGCGGCATGGCCCCTCACCCTAACCCTCTCCCCAGAGGGGAGAGGGAACTGTGCGGTGCAGGTTTTGACTTTCCCCCTCGCCCCTTTGGGGAGAGGGCCGGGGTGAGGGGAAGAGAAACCGGCTCAGAACACTCTCCTCACTTTTCTGCTGCACAGGAGCCTGCTACTCTTTGCGCATCTCATCCTGAACATCGACCAGGCAGAACACATGAAAACCATCACCCTCAGTGATATGAAGCAACAAAGTGAAGCAGCCGCCGCTGCTCCGCGCCTGCGTGCGCACCGTAATCTGCATCCGGATCTGAGCGATCCGGTTCAGCGTCTGGCTATCGCCATGGAGCCAGGCACCTACATTCGTCCGCACCGCCATCCGCACACCTTCGAACTGCTGATCCCGCTGAGCGGTCGTTTCCTGGTACTGAATTTCGACGACCAGGGCACAGTCACTCGCCGCGTGGTTCTGGGCGAAGAGTGCAAAGTGATCGAGATGGAAGCTGGCACCTGGCATGCGGTTGTCTCACTGGACAAAGGCGGGGTGATTTTCGAAGTCAAACACGGCGGCTATCAGCCGGTAACGGAACAGGATTCCGCCCCGTGGTCACCTGCTGAAGGCCAGCCGGGTACGGCTGAACTGATGCGCTGGTACGCGCTGGCGCAGGTCGGCGACGGCGGTTTTAGCCTCTGACCCCTTCTGGCGCGAAGCACAATGCCGCTTCGCGCCTTACTACTTTTCAGTTCCTTTCTAAGCTGTTCCGCTTCACAACTCTGACCTTCTCAGGCAACGGCAGCGTCGTAGTCGTGGTAGATTTTTCCGATCGCTCTACCAGGATTTTTCTACAGCGGGTCCCATGAAACGCAGACTGCCTTTTCAGGTGAAGCTTTTTTTATCGCTGGTGCTCTTTTCCTGCCTGCTGCTGGCGCTGCTGGGCAGCATTCTCTTTCATATCATTGACCGCCAGGTGCATCACGACCTCGGCCAGCGCGCGCGGGTGCAGGCCAGCGAACTGGCGCTGATGCCGGGGCTGGCAGCAAAAGTTGCCGCGCGGGACACCAAAGGCATTGCCGAGCTGATCCAACCGATGCGCGCCGAAAGTGATGCCAGCTACATTGTGGTTGGCGATGCCAACGAGCAGCATCTGTATCATTCCGAGTCCCCCGAGCGTCTTAATCTGCCGATGATTGGCGGCGATAACGCCGAAGTGCTGAAAGGCAAAACTATTATTTCCGTACGCCAGGGTGGCATTGGCGTGTCGTTACGCAGTAAAGCGCCCATATTCGACGACCAGCATCGGGTGATCGGCATTGTTTCCGTTGGCTATCTGACCTCTTATATCGCCAATATCAACGCCCGCTTCCTCTGGCGCACAGCGCTGTATGGCGGCGCGCTGCTTCTGTTGCTGTTCATCTTCTCCTGGGTGTTTACCCGCAATCTGAAAAAGCAGATGTTCTGGCTGGAGCCGAAAGATATCGCCCTGATGGTGCTGCAACAAAAAGCACTGCTGGAAGCCATGTATGAGGGAGTGATCGCCGTCAATGAAGAAAAACGGCTGATCCTGATTAACCGCGCGGCAAGGGAGATGCTCGATATTCGCCAGAGCGAAACCGATCTTATCGGTAAACCGCTGATGGAAGTCATGCAGGCGCCACCGGCGCTGTTCTCCGCCGATGAGACGCCGGATCGCCACGATCACATCGCCGTGCTGAATCAGCGGCAGGTGATCGTCAACCGCGTCCCAATCGTTCTGGAACCGGGCGCGGAAAGCGGCTGGGTGTTCAGCTTCCGCGATCGGAATGATATCAATATGCTCAGCAGCCAGCTGAGCCAGGTTAAACGCTACGCCGACAACCTGCGGATCATGCGCCATGAACAGCTGAACTGGACTGCCACGCTGGTCGGTCTGTTGCAGATGCAGCGCTATGACGATGCGATGCGCTACATCAAAGCGCAGTCAGACGGCGCGCAGAGCGTGCTGGATTTTGTCTCGGCTCATTTCACCTCTCCGGCGCTGTGCGGTCTGCTGCTGGGCAAATACGTCAGCGCGCATGAGAAAGGCATTGAGCTGATGTTCGATCCGGCCTGTCAGCTTACCCGAATGCCGGAAAGCTTAAGCGAAACAGAGCTGATGTCGGTGATTGGCAACCTGGTGGACAACGCCGTGGATGCAACGCTGAATTCCGCCACGCCCACCGCGCCGGTAGAGCTCTACATTTCAGACCGCAATCAGGAGCTGCTGATTGAAGTCGCCGACCAGGGTTGCGGCGTGGATGACGCCCTGAAGCCACAGATTTTCGGCCAGGGCTTCACCAGCAAACCAGCCGGGCATCGCGATCTTGCCGGCGGCGAACACGGCATTGGCCTTTACCTGGTGGCAGGCTATGTACAAAAAGCGGGCGGCAGCATCGACGTCAGCGACAACACGCCACGGGGCACCATTTTTTCCGTTTTTATTCCTTATCCGTCTTCCTCATCGGGGCATGACCATGACCAACACCAAAGCGCTTGATGTCGTCATTGTTGAAGATGAACCGCATCTGGCTGAATTACATCGCGAATATATCGAGCAGAATTTCCATCTGCGGGTGGTAGGCATCGCGGCCACGCTTGAGCAGGCGAGTACCCTGCTGCGTCAACACCAGCCGAGGCTTATCCTGTTGGATAACTATCTTCCGGACGGTCAGGGCGTGGATCTGATCGACAGCCCGCTGCTGAAAAGCTTTGAATGCTCGGTGATTTTCATCACCGCCGCCAGCGACATGCAGACCTGCAGCCACGCCATGCGTAGCGGCGCATTCGACTACCTGATCAAACCCGTGTTCTTCCAGCGGCTGCGAGTTTCGCTGGAGCGCTTTATGCGCCTGATCCACACCATGAAGCAGGTGAAAAATGTCGATCAGCAGGCGCTGGATAAGCTGTTTAATCTGCCCACCAGCGAAGTGCCTACCGGCCCGTCGACCAAAGGCATCGAGCCGATCACCCTGGAGACGATCAAACGCGCCTTCACCGACGAGCCGGATGCGCTCTGGTCGGTCGATCAGGTGGTGGAAAAAGTGGGGATCAGCAAAACCACGAGCCGTCGTTATCTGGAGTACTGCGTGGAAACGGAGTTTCTCAGCGTGGAGATCCTTTATGGCAGCGTCGGGCATCCCCGGCGGTTGTACCGGAAGAAGTGAGGAGTTACAGACCTTGCCCGGTGGCCGCGGACGCCTTACCGGACCTACAGGTTACGTAGGTCTGATAAGCAAAGCGCCATCAGGCAAGGGATTTATCGGCACCTCTCCCTGTGGTTTTAATGGTGTTAATCCCTTAAACGACGCCAACAGTCACAGTTCAACAATCGCACAACGGCCCCCCTATTGCCTGCAAAATCCCTTCAGCTATGTTGACCATTAGTTCCTCAAATGTAACTAAAAGGTTAACTATAATGTCGAACATCTTCCGTTTATCTCTGATTACTGGTGCTGTGCTCCTCTCCACTTCAGCCATCGCGGCCGTGCAGCAGGGCTACCCTGCCGACTATCAAAAAGTGATTGATGCGGCGACCAAAGAAGGCAAAGTGGTGATTTACTCCACCACCGATACCAAAGCGGCGGGCCCGCTGATCCAGGGCTTTGAGGCCACCTATCCGGGCATCAAAGTGGAATATAACGATTTGAACAGCACCGAGCTGTACAACCGTTATATCAGCGAGCAGGCTTCCGGCAGCGGTAGCGGCGACGTGGTCTGGAGCTCATCAATGGATACCGCGCTGAAACTGGCGACCGACTACGCGCAGGAGTATAAGTCCCCTGAGCAGAGCCAGCTGCCAAAATGGGCGGTGTGGAATAACAAAGCCTACGGCACCACCTACGAGCCGGTGGTATTTATCTACAACAAACGTCTGATCCCGGCGAACGAAGTGCCGGACTCACACACCGCACTGGCGAAACTGATTGCCAGCCAGGCGGATAAATTCAAAAGCAAGGTTACCACCTACGACATCGAGAAATCGGGCCTCGGCTTTATGCTGTCAGTACAGGATTTCAAAGCCGATCCGAACTACTTCAAAACGCTGGCGGACGTGGCGAAAGGCGGCCTGTCGGTGCAGTCCTCGACCGGTACGATGATGGAACGCGTCTCCTCCGGCGAAAACCTGATTGGCTTTAACATTCTGGGTTCTTACGCCGAAGCGCGCGCCAAAACCGATCCTTCATTAGGCATTTCTTATCCGAAGGATTACACCCTGGTGCTGTCCCGCGTCTCCTTTATCAGCAGCCAGGCGCAAAACGCCAATGCGGCTAAACTGTGGCTGGATTATGTGCTGTCTGAAAAAGGCCAGAATATCCTCGCTAATCAGGCCGATATTCCCTCCATCCGAAATGATATCGATGGCAAAAATGATATTGACGGCATGACCAAAATGCTCGGCAAAGCGCTGAAACCTATTCCGGTTGATGAAAGCCTGCTGGAATATCTGCAGCCGAAAAAACGCCTGGATTATATCAAACAGTGGCGCGAAGCTGCGGCAAAATAACCCCTCAGTAAATACCCGGTAGCTGATTGCCAGGTGGCGGCTAACGCCTTACCGGGCCTACAAAACCTGCTGTTTTTTAGGCTTTTGTAGGTCTGATAAGCGAAGCGCCATCAGGCATATTGACCTACCGGATGGCCAGACCAGGGATATTCTATGAACGCATTAACAAGAAAGTGGCAAAGCCTGCCGCGCGGCGTGGTGGTATTGATAACCGCACTGGTTATCTATATTCCGCTGTCGTTTATCGTGGTCCAGAGTTTTTTATCCGCGCCCTTCTTTTCTCCGGCAAAAGAGTGGAGCCTGGAATCTTTTGGCTTTATTTTCACCGACCCTGATTTTTATAAGGCGCTTAAAAGCGGCTTTATTCTGGCCTTCGGCCTGGTGGTTATCGCTATTCCGCTCGGGGGCGTGCTGGCCTTTTTAATGGTGCGTACCGATTTACCGGGCCGACGCCTGATTGAACCGCTGATCCTGGTGCCGATTTTTGTTTCACCGATGGTTTTAGGCTTTGGCTACGTGGTTGCCGCCGGTCCGGTCGGGTTCTTATCGCTGTGGGCGCAGTCGCTGATTGGCTTCGTGCCGTGGAATATCTACGACATGTCGAGCATCGTGGTGATTGCCGGGCTGACGCACGTTCCGCACGCCTATCTCTACATCTCCTCTGCGCTGCGCAGCGTGGGCTCGGACGTGGAGGAAGCCGCGCGCATCTCCGGCGCTTCGCCTTTGCAGGTGATGACCTCCGTCAGTCTGCCGATGGTGCGCCCTTCTATTCTGTACGCCATCGTGCTGCTGTTTTTCCTCGGGCTGGAAGTGTTCGGCCTGATGCTGGTGCTGGGAGACCCGGAGGGCAACATGGTGCTGGCAACCTACCTCTACCAGCTGACCAACAAGCTCGGCACGCCTTCCTATCATTTGATGGCCGCCGTCGCCGTGGTGTTGATTTGCATCACCATTCCGCTGGTGATGCTGCAGCGCAGACTGATGCGCACCGCCAACCGCTTTGTGACCATGAAGGGCAAAGCTTCGCAGGCCCGCGCGCTGCCGCTCGGCAAATGGCGTTGGGTTGCCGGAGCCGTGGTGGCTTTCTGGCTCACCGTCACCATCGGGGTGCCGCTACTCGGCGTAGTTCTGCGCGCGTTTATCTCCAACTGGGGCGTGGGCGTGTCAATTTGGGATGAGCTGTCGCTCAACACTTTCCGCACCATCTGGGCGCAGCCGAACCTGCTGCGTGCGATCGTCAACTCGATGGCGATTGGCGTGTTTGGCGGCGCGCTGGCGGTGGCCTGCTACCTGTTTGTCGGCATCGCCATGCACCGCAAACCGGACAACACCACGCGCTTCCTCGACTACAGCGTGCTGGTCCCACGCGCGGTGCCTGGATTACTCGCCGGTCTGGCATTTTTGTGGGTGTTCCTGTTCCTGCCGATGTGGCTCGATAACGCGCTGAAATCCGGCTGGCTCTCTGGAATGCCGTGGTCGCAGTGGCTGCGCGATAACCTGATCGTCTGGCTGCGTGGGCTTCGTAGCACCATCTTCAGCGTGTGGCTCGCCTACACCGTGGTGTGGATGGCATACGGCCTGCGGCTGATCTCCTCCACTTTGTTGCAGGTGGGACCGGAGCTGGAAGAAGCAGCGCGCAGCACCGGGGCCACGCGCGGGCAAATCACCCGTCACGTCACCATCCCGCTGTCGCGCTACGGCCTGATTGGATCCTGGCTGCTAATGTTCCTGATTTTTGAACGTGAATATTCAACGGGCGTGTACCTGCTGTCGCCGGGCACCGAGACTATCGGCTCGATGCTGGTGTCTCTGTGGGCGGCCGGAGCCATCGACATCGTGGCGGCTCTCTCTTTTATTAACATCCTGCTGGTCGTGGTGGGTCTGGGTATTGCCCTGCGTTTCGGAGTGAAATTACATGATTGAATTATCGGTCGACAATCTGCACTTAACCTACGGCGACAACCCGGTGTTGAAAGGGGTGTCGATGAACCTGAAACGCGGCGAAGTGGTTTCCTTACTCGGGCCTTCGGGCAGCGGCAAAACCACCCTTCTGCGCGCGGTTGCCGGGCTGGAAAAACCGACTCAGGGCTCGATTGTGATCGGCAACAACAAGGTCTACGACGGTACGCCACGCAGCGAAATCCCCGCCGAAGAGCGCAACCTCGGGCTGGTGTTTCAGTCCTACGCCCTGTGGCCGCACAAAACTGTGTTCGACAACGTGGCTTATCCGCTGAAGCTGCGCAAAGTCCCCGCGAAAGAGATCACCGAACGCGTGCAGGCCGTGCTGGATCAACTGGGGCTGGGGCATCTTGGTAAACGCCATCCGCACATGCTTTCCGGAGGGCAGCAGCAGCGCGTGGCGATTGGCCGTGCGCTGGTGTACAACCCACCGGTGATCCTGCTGGATGAACCGCTCTCCAACCTTGACGCCAAGCTGCGTGAAGAAGCGCGCGTGTTCCTGCGCGAGCTGATCATCAAACTCGGTCTGTCGGCGCTGATGGTGACCCACGATCAGAACGAAGCGATGTCGATTTCTGACCGCATCCTGCTGCTGAATAACGGTAAGATCGAGCAACAGGGCACGCCGCAGGAGATGTACGGCTCGCCGAAAACCCTGTTCACCGCCGAATTTATGGGCAGCAACAACCGTCTGCACGGCAAAGTGACAGAGCTGCGCGACGACAAAGCGCGTATTGAAGGCAGCGGCTGGACGCTGTGGGGCCAGGCAGGCGAAGGCGTGCAGGTCGGGCAGCAAGGCACGGCGGTGATCCGCGTGGAGCGCGTTGAGCTGGTCGATGGCCCAGGCGAAAATCAGCTCGAACTGCCGCTGCTGACCAGCATGTATCTCGGCGACCGCTGGGAATACCTGTTCCGCACCTCCGGCGATGACTTCGTGATCCGCGCCTACGGCCGCGAGGTGCGCGATCCTCAGCACTGCCATCTTTCTTTACCTGAGAAACATGTTTGGGTGTTTGCTAAGGAGTAAACGGAATAAATTGCCCGATGCGCTGGAGCTTATCGGGCCTACGGGTCAGAGATTCATGTCATTCCGTAGGCCGGATAAGCAAAGCGCATCCGGCAGTCAGTATCTGCTATAGTGGCCCAGCATTTTTCAGTTGGAGCCATCATGATCAAACAAATCCAAATTCAAAACTTCCGCTCGGTGCGTAACCTCGAGCTGGAGCTGGATAACCTGAACATTGTGTTTGGCCCTAACGGCTGCGGGAAATCGAATATCTATAAGGCCATTCAGCTGCTTTCTGCGGCGGCCA
Source organism: Enterobacteriaceae bacterium 89 (assembly GCA_014156375.1). GTDB lineage: Bacteria > Pseudomonadota > Gammaproteobacteria > Enterobacterales > Enterobacteriaceae > Scandinavium. The sequence continues at coordinate 1,038,730 of RQJH01000002.1, forward strand.
ACGGCAACTTTTCGCAGTTTCTGAGCGAGGAAGGCGGGCTGGAAAACGTGATGTGGTCCGGTCAGGCGGCGCTCACATCACGTGCTAAAAAGCGCATGCTGCTCTCCTGCGAAACCACCGACTATGAATATGAGCTGCAGGTTGGTTTCCCTGAACCCCTGGTCTCGATGTTTAACCTTGATCCAAAGTTCAAAGAAGAACATATCTGGCTCAGCGGCCATCGCCGCCGCCCTTCCGCCTGTGTGCTGCAGCGCAAATACAGCGCCGCGTTTCTCACCAACGTCAACGGGGAAAAGAGCACCTACAGCAAGACCATTTATGAGAATGAGTCAGTGTTTGGTCAATTGAGCGATCCGCACCTTTACCCGGAAGTGTCGCAGGTGCGTGAATCGATGCGTAACTGGCGCTTCTATCATGAGTTCAATATCTCCCGCCATTCAGCGCTGCGTATTCCGCAGGTGGGTTACCGTTCTCCGGTGTTAGCCAGCGATGGCAGCAACCTGGCGGCAGCGTTTCAGACCCTGGTGGAAATCGGCGGCGTGAAAGAAATGGAAGAGATCCTCGACAGCGCCTTCCCGGACTGCCGGTTCTTCGTCGAAAATGAGCGTTCGCGCTTTACCCTGCTGATGCAGAAACGCGGATTAATCCGCCCGCTTTCCACCGCAGAACTGTCTGACGGAACCCTGCGTTTTCTGTGCCTGACGGTGGCTTTACTCAGCCCTCGCCCGCCCGCGTTTATCGCGCTTAATGAGCCAGAAAACAGTCTTCATCCGCAAATGTTACCCGCACTGGCTAAGCTGATTATTGAAGCATCGCGCTATACGCAAATCTGGCTTACCAGCCACTCTCCGGTACTGGCGGAGCTGATTGGTAAAGAGATAGCGTTCCGGTTTTATGAGCTGGAGAATAACGACGGGGAAACAAAAATCCGCGAGCAGAACTTTTGATTGGGTTATTTAATCACAGAACACAATCAATTTATTTTTAAATAATCACACCCCTATTATTTATTAATAAACATAATAGCTCATTGCCTCAGATAAAAAACAACAATACAGTTGCACGCTATTTATGTTTTTTATAATCACCGATACGGACCTGAAATATCAGGTCGGCATCATTGAGGTAACCCATGAAAAAAATCATTATCGCTCTGGCCTTCGCTACCACTGCACTTCCGGCTCTGGCTGGTTATCACCCGGTTGCACGTACTGCCGTTGTTGCTGGATCTGACCATCCTGTTGCGATGGCGGCGGCCACCTCAGGTAACGGCAACCACCCGGTTGCGCGTGGCACAGTTATCGCAGGCTCCGATCATCCTGCGGCGATGGCCGTTGCCACTGGCGAAGGTCACCATCCGGTTGCCCGCACCGCCGTTGTTGCGGGTTCCGATCATCCTGCGGCCGCTATGGCTGCCACGGGGCATTATTGATAGCCTTCCTCCCCGGCAGTTATGCCGGGGCAGATTCTGACCTTTTTATTCTTAGCATCTCACCCTCTTCAGCTAACAATTAGTCCTCATCAATAATACTTATAATATCGAGCAAAAAGTTTTGCTGATCACAAAATGACCTGCCCATTCTTTGCTCCCTTCGTCATCCAGGCTTACTTTACTCATGAAAGATTCGGATATCTTACTTACGCAAAATAAGCTTAGCCTTACGATGCGCTATTCAGGGAGTCATAGATATGAGCCATTCAACAACGAAGAAAAGCTTATTTACTCTTTCAGCTTTAGCTGCCGTGGTTCTTCAGGCCATTGCCTGCCCGGCATTAGCGGAAGAGAGGGAGAGTGAAGATAAAAATCGCCTCACTCAGAGTACTAATAGCAGCATCACTTTATTCTCCTCACCTCCAGTCAATACAGGCAGTTATGCGGTAATTAACAATGGCGATACGCTGATACTTTCCCAATCCGATAACACCGGTAATGTGTGGGATAAGTTTAAAAGTATTACGGTGGGTGATAACACTAATGGCACGCTGATTATCGATAACCGGCAAATCACCACCACCAGCGGCAGTATTGGTAACAACGCTTTGGGCTCAGTCACCTTAACCAATCAGGCAAATTGGACGCTGGAAGGTGGAAATTTAGTCCTGGGGACTAATAACGGCTCGGCTTTGCTGACGGTAGAAAAAGGGAGTCAAATCTCCGGTATCAAAGAGTTCAGGGTCGGTGAGTTTTATGCTGGGGCCGTAGCGAAAGTGGCTATCGATGGCCCTGACTCCTCAGTATCCTCTGGATGGATCGTCGTGGGCGATCAGGGGAAAGGCCATGTTGACATAACGAATGGCGGTAGTATGACTTCTGCCAAACATATGAATATTGGATATGTGGGTAACACCGATACGACACAAAGAAACGGCTACGGTAGCGTTCATCTTGATGGAGAAAATTCAACGCTGAATGTGGCTTCCGGTCTTTATCTGGGTGGCTTTGACCCCGCTAAAAATAATGACGCGACCGGCATACTGACCGCCAGCAATGGCGCTATCGTCAATGTTGGAAGTTTTATCTGGCTGGGTACAGGCAAAGGCAGCACCGGAATAATGAATATCGGTGGCGAACAGGATAAAGCCGCTCAGGCTGCAGGACAGGTGAACACCAGGCAGATTTATCTCGGTGAAACAGCATCTACTGGCACCACCGCGGTGCTTAATTTTAATCATCTGAGCGATGATTTTGTTCTGGCCGCCGCTATTAATGGTAAGGGCACGGTCAACCACGTTGGGCAAGGCACCACTACCCTAACCGGTAATAATAGCTATTACGGCATAACTGACGTCAAGAACGGGACTTTGCGCGCTGGTAGTCAGAATGCGTTTAGCTCCAACTCCGATTTTAACGTTGGCACCAACGGTATTCTGGACCTCGGCGGCTTCGATCAGACCATCAACTCATTAGTGCTGGCCGGAACAATTAACACCAGTCAGACCTCACATAGCCCTGACGAAAGTACCCCGGCAAATAACATTTTGACCATCAAAGGCAATTACCATGGTGAGAATGGTCTGCTGATCTATAACGCCGCACAAAAAACGGATGACAATACCTCAGTGGTGAACCAGCTGTACGTTGAGGGAAATACTTCGGGTACCACAAGAGTCAGCATGCAGGAAATTGGCTCGGTGGCGGTCAGCGATCTTAACGGCATGAAGGTGGTTCACGTTGAAGGAGAGTCTAACGGTCACTTTGTCCGCGAAGGACGACTGGCCGCGGGCGTGCATGAATACTCATTACAACGCGGCCCGGTCACTGAGGAGACAGCACTCGCCCGCTCTGCCGTAGATGACTCCAACCACTGGTATCTGACCAACCAAACCTGGATTGCTCCGACCGATCCGACAGAAGAGCTTCCTCCAGGTGAAACACCAGAAACTCCACCGATCGCACCGCCTGGAGTCGTGCCGAAAGAAGGCGTGGTTTATCGCCCGGAAGTGGGCAGCTATTTAGCCAACCGCATGGCAGCCAACACCATGTTTAACACCCGCCTGCATGACCGCTTGGGGGAAACGCAGTATATCGATCCCGTTACCGGCGAATCCCGGGTCACCAGCATGTGGCTGCGCCAGGTTGGGGGGCATATGCGCTTTCGCGATAATACCGGGCAGATGAAAACCCAGAGCAATCGCTATGTTGCGCAGCTGGGCGGCGATATTGCCCAGTGGAGCAGCGACGGTCTGGACCGCTGGCATCTGGGGTTGATGGCCGGTTACGGCAACAACAGCAGCTCAACACAATCTTCAGTGACGGGCTATCACGCCAAAGGGAAAGTCACCGGCTACAGCGCAGGCTTGTACGCAACCTGGTATGCGAATGAAGCTGACAAAACAGGACTTTATGTAGACTCCTGGGCATTGTGGAACTGGTTTGACAATCAGGTGAATGGTCAGCAGCTTGCCACAGAGAAGTACGATTCCGACGGGCTGACGGCTTCGGTCGAGACAGGGTACACCTTCAAACCTGGCGGCAGCGTGCAGATACAGCCAAAAGCCCAGCTCACCTGGATGGATGTGTCTGCCAACGATCACTATGAGGAAAACGGCACCCGGATCCGCGATACAGGAAAAGGTAATCTGCAGAGTCGTCTGGGTTTACGCGCCTCTATCGAGGGCTACAGCCAGCTCGATGAAGGAAAAGGCAGGATGTTCCAGCCCTTTGTTGAAGCGAACTGGATCCACAACACTCAGGATTTCTCCGTCGCCATGAACGAGTTTGATGCCAACGTGAAAGGCAGCAAAAACATTGGCGAGCTTAAAGCCGGACTTGAAGCCAGAACCAGTAAAAACCTGCATTTGTGGGGTAACGTCGCCCAGCAGATTGGCGGCGATGGCTACAGCGATACTCAGGCCATGCTCGGCGTAAAATGGGTGTTCTAGGGAATAGCCATTTACGCTAATAACGGCAATATTTAGGCCAGCGGAGGAGAAATTCTCTGCTGGCCTTTTGCATGGAGAGCTCGACTTTTATCCCAACCCATCTTTTGAATACGCTGTTGGTCCCACGCTCAAACACGCTATCCTGACTGTAATACCGCTGCTTCAGGTCAGAGGATTATCTTCATTGATGGCCAGTTGTTCGTCTTGCTCAAGGAGAGGGATCGTTCCTTATTTCAGCGCGGCGCACAGCGCTGCAATATCTTTTGGCGTGGTCCGGCAACAGCCGCCAATCAGTTTTGCCCCTGCTTCCAGCCATTGCGGCAGATAGTCCGCCAGCGTCTGGCAGGCTTCCCCGTGATGGTGCCAGGTCTTGGTCACAGCGTCGTAGTGTTCACCCGAGTTCGGGTAAACCACCAGCGGCAGCTGCGTCAGGTTTTGCAGGTGTTTCAGCGCCGCCGTGGTGTTTTCCAGTGCGATGCAATTGATACCGAGCGCCACAATTTGCGGCGAGCCCGCCAGCGCAGAGATAACGTCACGCAGAGGAGTACCGTCGCTCAGGTGTTCGCTGTCACGCAGGGTAAACGAGAACCACGCCCGGGCACGAGGATATTCTGATAACAGTGCCGCCAGCGCCTTGATCTCCGCAAAGGCTGGCATCGTTTCACAGGCCAGCAGATCGGCTCCGGCATCCAGTAACGCCTCAATGCGCGGACGATGGAATGCCTTAAATTCTTCATCGCTGCGAAGGTAGTCGCCGCGATATTCCGAGCCATCGGCCAGAAAAGCGCCGTACGGTCCCACGGAACCGGCCACCAGCAGTGGCCCCGCCTGGGCATTCTGCGCAAACCAGGCCTCACGCGCCTGGCGCGCCAGCTCCACGCTTTTACCAATCAGCGCGAGTGACTGCCCCACATCAAGGCCTCTTGCGGCAAAGCCCTGCGGAGTGGCCTGATAGCTGGCCGTTATGGCTATCTGCGCTCCGGCACGGAAATAATCAAAATGAACCTCCTGGATAAGACCCGGATTTTCCATCAGCACTTTGGCCGACCACAGGCTGTCCGCCAGGTTACAGCCTCGCGCTTCCAGCTCCGTTGCCATCGCGCCGTCCAGCACCACAAAAGGCTGTGTTTCAAGGAGAGCGGCGAGCGGATTATTCTGCGACATGTTCAGGCTCCTGCGTTTTCACACGTTCAGTGAGGTAATAAGCCCCGTAGCAGAGGGCAACAAATGGCAGGCCGCAGTAAAGGGCGATTCTCTGGCTCGGGTCAAACGCCAGCCCCACGCAGGCCACTGCGCACAAAATAAAGCCCAGCACGGGCACCAGCGGATACCAGGGCGCACGATACTGAAGAGCCGACAGCGGCAAACCGGCCTGCAAATGACGGCGGCGGAACATAAAATGCGATGCGCAGATACTTAGCCATACCGCCACCACCGCAAAACCAGAAATGGCCGACAGCGCGACAAACACCGTATCCGGCGCGACAACGCTGGTGAACAGCGCCATGACCCCGCCAAGCATCGACACTGACAGAGCTGTCAGCGGAACGCCGTTTTTGTTGAGGCGGGCAAAGCAGCGCGGCAGCGTCTTCTCATTGGATAATGACCACAGCATACGACCCGCAGCGTACAGCCCGGAGTTTGCCGCAGAAAGGATCGCCGTCAGGATCACAAAGTTAAAGATATCCGCCGCATACGGGATCCCCACTTTTTCGAACACCAGCACGAACGGGCTTTTTTCCACCCCGGCCTGCTGCATTGGGATCAGCGCCGCCAGCACAAACACGGTACCGATAAAGAAGATGATCAGACGTGCAATGGTGGTGCGAATCGCCACCGGAATAACCCGGTGCGGATCCTGCGTTTCGCCCGCCGCAATGCCGATAAGCTCGGTCCCGGAAAACGCAAAGTTAACCGCGACCATCGTCATCAGAATAGGCAAGCCGCCGTGAGGGAACCATCCCTCAGCTGTGATATTCGCTAACCCCGGCGCCGGGGAACCATCCTGCATCGGGATGAAGCCAAAAATGGCGGCTCCGCCAAGGATAATAAAGGCGATGATGGTGATGACCTTCACCAGTGAGAACCAAAATTCCCCCTCGGCAAAGAAACGGGTCGAGATGACGTTAAGACCAAAAATGACCACGCAGAAGAGCACGCACCACGACCAGACGGGCACCTGCGGGAACCAGTACTGCATGCAGAATCCGGCGGCAGTAAAGCTCGAACCCAGCGCGACGGTCCAGGTCAGCCAGTAGAGCCACGCCACCGTGTAGCCCGTTGCCGGGCCAAGATAGCGGGCTGCATAGACGTGAAACGCGCCGGTTTCCGGCATAGCGACGGAGAGTTCGCCCAGGCACTGCATCACCAGCCACACGACCAGCGCACCAATCAGATAAGCCAGCAGCGTTCCCGCCGCTCCGGTGGTCGAAATGATGTAGCCCGTGTTGAAAAACAGCCCTGTGCCGATCACGCCCCCCAGGGAGAGCATGATCAGATGACGGGTTTTCATGGTGCGCTTGAGCTGTCCATTTTGTTCTGTTTGCATATTACCTTCTATACGTATGGACATCTAAACATCCAATGAAGGTTTGTTATACCGTGATTGTTACGTAAAAGCCAGCGCTGACCCCGGGCTTAAGGAACCTGCTACACCAATATCATTTTCTGCCTGGCGCATCTGCCGCGCTGAAGGACTGCCGGTCGAGCATGGCGAAATCAGGTGACTTTCCCTTGTTTATTTTGTCTGGCGCAAATGAAGAACGGCGTGGATACGCCTCTGAAATAAAGTCCGTTCTTACCAGTGCTGTATATTTCCATATTGAAGTGCTGGCTGTATATTTTCGCCATCAATGCTGCAGGTGCATTATCAATACCTTTCTTTAATTCAAGACGATGAATGGAAATATCATAAAGGTTATCATTGAGCTCATTGCGCCAGTCAAACCATACCTTTCTGTTGACCATCCAGAGCTCTTTACTGTCCGTCAGCGTACCATACAGATTAACAAAACCGGTGCCATTGGCCATCATAAAAATAGAAGCCATGGCATCCAGAACGATATTATTCTCTGCGGTTTCAATAGTGTGCACGACTTCGGCTTCACATCTTACATCGAGCGCCGCTGTGGGTTTTATAAAAACGACCAGCAGAGCCATGACAATGGCAGAAAACGCTGCAAGATAATATTTCACACCTTCCCCCAGGAAACCATTTTACTGTTCTCACAGCGGGTATACTTTCCCCCTTCTGCACGCTGACACCAGGCAACAAACGCCATATGTCGCCGTTTTCCTGGCTCCTCATAATGAGTCAAAAAAACGTCCCATGGATAATGTTCGCAGTTTAAGTTGATATCAAATTTCTTCAGCCCAGCCAGCGCGTCATTCTGAGTGATTGGCGTGTCCTGCATCTGATAAAAGCGACACTGGCTATGAGTAAAAATAAGACGCTCGGCCATCGCTGGCACAGACGCTGAATGCCCATACCAAATGCATGCCGCCAGCAGTGCCCCAACGCTCAAAATAACGCTTAACAGCTGAGGTATTCTTTCCCTGCGGCGGGTGGATCCGCTCACGGTCAGGACCAGCGCACCGCCATTTTGTTCTACAACAATAGCTTCTTCGCTGTCAGCTAACGCATTATTCTGAATGATAATATCCACTTCAGCCTGAAAAATGATTCCCTGCTTCGGCAGCGTCGTTATCAGGGTGGACTGAGGTAACAGATCCGAAAGGTTACGTCGTAATATGCTGAGGTAATTATTGAGATTGCTGTTTGATGCCCGATAACCATAATCTTCCCAGACGTGGGCGAGTAACACTTCACGCGACACCATAGTCCCATTGTTTTTTATAAGCTCACTAAGTAATCGGGACGAAGGAGCTGGCAGGCTAAGGGTATTTTCATGTTCTCCGCGAATGGATAACGCCTGCGTTTCTTCATTAAAAAGAAGACAGTTTTCAATAATGTATATTTTACTCATTACAAATCATTTGTATCTGCATAGCCAAAAACTGCTTAAAAAACAGGTCATCAAAAAAACTTTAACCTGATGATTTCACTTCGATTAATTCCGGGTAATTTTATCGGACTTCATGCCGGCAACAAAAGCATTATTCCCCATTATTTCTTCCAATCACCTCAGAAAACAGAACAAAAAACTATGTTCCTCGTCAGGGTTGAGTTAATGACGGCCTTTAAAAGGAAGTGCTGTAGGCTTTAAATGGAAATACGTCGTAAAGAGTACAAGAAATGAATATCATGAAAAGTATCCGATTGCAGCCCATTATTGACCTGAGAGAAAAACGGACATTTGGCTATGAGGTGCTATCGGAATTATCTTCCACTACAAATAATGAAGCGTGGTTTCACCAACAAACCCCAGACCTGCTGCTGTTCCTTTATCATTGGCAATTACAGCAGCTGGAAGGACTGGCGATGAAGGAAAAGCTGTTCATTAATTTAACGCTGGACACCCTGCTGATGCCGGGCATTGAGGTAAAGCTTGCGGTGAAGGATAGGGAAATCATAGTGGAACTGCAGGATCCAGAAACCTTATTGACCATCAGCGGCTCGCAGCTTGACATATTGCGCCAACGGTTAGCCAAACTGAGTATGGCGGGTATTTCGGTCTGGCTGGATGATTATCGACCTGAATACAACACGGCGCTGAATCATCTTAACTGGCATTTTGACGGAATAAAGATAGACCGGCACATCTTTAAAGTCCTTCGTCATAATCAGGCAGAATTTAACCACCTGGTCATTGAGACGCGCCGCTATGGAAAAGAGATCCTTGTCGAAGGAATCGAAACCGCAGGCGATCTTTTCATCGCTATACAGTCTCCGGTTGACCTGGCGCAGGGTTATTTCTGGAGCGAAGTCCGCATTCCTGTAACCGGTTAATTCTCGTCCGGCCAGCAATAATACTGGCCGGAACGCGAAGGCTAATCGTAATTAAACATCAGCTGCGCCGTTCCCAATACGCTTCCCGTTGACAGCACGGACTTGTCATAGACCTGATAATAAGCCACCAGCCGGATATGAGAGCGTGGCGTGATTTCCTGTCCTCGCGCATAGCGTAACAGTTCGGTAGTGCCGGGCACGGTTCCGATACCGTTAGCAATGGCTACCCTGGTCCCGTTGGGCAGACGCAAACCAATTCCAACCCCAAGCGCATCGCTGTCATCATTGACCAGGGTGTAACCCGTCTGACCATTTTCAATCAAATCATTGCTCGCAAGCCACGCTGAGATATTGCGCGTGACCCGGGTTCCCCCTTTCAATCCGACGCATTCAATCGGCAGGCTAAAAGCCCGTTCTCCCGCTTTGCCTTTGATCCGCAGCTCATCAATAGAAACTGGATTAAGGGTAATCGTCATGTCATGAGGTAAATCGCAGGTGGTTTCATTAGGGGAAAACTGGATAGAGAGTTGCTCGAAAGCGAGGTAATGATCCGTGTTCCAACCTGTTGCCGGGGTGCCCTGTTGAACATACCCCCAGACTTCATCACCGTAGCTGTATTTGCTGCCGCTCACGCCGCCATAACCCTTATCCGCCCCGCCGTGTCCGCTCATCACCGCCATGGGAAGATTAAGCACCCCGTTGGTCAGGGTCGTCATTCGCCCTTCAGCGTCCTGCGGCTTTTCCTTCAGCAGCTCCGCGGTAAAGGTGTAATCGGTACGGTAGCGGGAAATACTGTACACGCCGGGAAAACCGCGAACTTTTGTTTTGACAGGCCCGGTAATTTTGACCGTAAACTTAATCCAGTGATAAGACTCATCGTTCGGATGAGTAAACAGCGCATAGTAAGGTCCATCCCCTATTGCGCTAAAAAAGAAGACATTATCCGCGCTACCCAGACAGTTCATCTTCCCCGCCCAGCTGGTGTTCCAGGTATAAGACACTTTATCGGTGGTTAAAAATGCGGTGGATAAGTTGATGGTTTTAATCGATTCCTGAACGCGCTTTTTCTTTAGCACGAAACCATAAGGGTCGCAGGTATTTGCCACCACGCCCTTATCCCCTTCGGCTCTTGCCCCGGTAACGACTCCCATCATAAGGAAAATCAACAATATATACTTATACATGACACTAAACCTTTGCTGGTTTGCAAATATTAAGGGAATTTCTGACCGGTTTGGTCAGGACGCAGCCGTTGGATCGCGATGAGTGGCCAATACGAAGATATTCCGGCAGTGCGTCCGCTTTAATAAAAGCCTGACTGCCCTGGGCAACATAGCCCACTTCCACTCCGGCACCGTCGTAAACCGGCGTGCTGAAAGCCACCGGGGAGCCATTGTCATGACGCAGTTTGAGGATGAACAGTTTGCGCGTATCGGTTTTGTACTTAACCCACGAAATGCTTCCCTCATAGGGGGCAATGTGGGCAACGTTGCCATGCACATCCACGTCCGGGTTCTCGCTGCTGGCGGTATCAAGCCAGAACTGATTCATCCTGTAGGCCACGGCACCAGAAACCAGGGCCTGCCCCCGACCATTGGTCCGCTGAGTTTTATCACTATTGATCGTCGCCCCTTCGATACCGGGCGCCTCCACAATCACAAAGTTATTGCCCGACTCCGGCCCTGCCAGCACGCCACCTCGCCATGCCAGCAGGCTGCCGCTCGCCCCAACCGCAAACTGTCGGTAGTCGGTGGAGTTTGCAACGCCCGCATTCAGACGCGCCCACGGCGTTTTCCAGCCGCTGTACAAATCACTGGAGAGCCCTCCATTACGGCTGTGTGAAAGATCCACGCTGTAATCCACTTCACCGTTAGTGCCACTAAGCCCAACGCTCGACGTTTCATATTTACCGTTATGGGAACGCGCGCGGGAGTTAATGCTCACTGGAGAATCAAACAGGGAAAAAGGCACAGTCAGCGTGATGGTGGCATTGGTTTCACTGCGTCTGGCTTCAGGGCGGCTTATGTCCGATGAACGGCTGTATTGGCTACGCCCCAGGGAGAACGAATAGTTCACTTTGCCGACGCGGTTGCTGTAGGTCAGATTGTACTGTCGGGTACCGTGGCGTTCTCCACGATAATCTCTGAACCAGGCATCAAGCGAAAGTCGTCCGGCATCGCCGCCTAACGGCTGGCTCATCGATACGCTAAAAGCCTGCCGGCTTCCCTGGGTGGAGTCATACTGCCGTTGTTTATCGCGGTCTGCGAACTCCTGCAACGTGGTGTAATCACGCGTGCGGTAATACCAGGTAGCCAGCGCGATATTGGTTCGGGTGGGGAGATATTTGCTCCATGCCAGTGAGTACTTCTCACCGCGGTGAGTGTCGGCATCGCGCCAGCGCGTTTGTTCAGCGCTGGCAGTGACGGAACCCAACCAGGGGAATGAGACGGCCCCTCCCAATATCAGAGCGTTGTAACGCTGGCTCAAGGTTAACCCGTTGAACCACGTCAGATAGTTATTCAGCCCTCGGGTGTAATCCATTTGGCCAAACGCAGGCTTTTCATCGCCCGCCGACGACTGCACTTTCCCTATATTAAAGCGATAATCAGAGGTCCCGGGGCGCAGCATCGTCGACATGGTGGCAAAAGGCACCGTGAAGGTCTCCGTCACCCCTCCGCTATTGCGGACCTCCACCGTCAAATCTTCTCTTGATCCTGTCGGCATCAGATCCCGAATCGCAAACGGGCCAGCGGGGATCGTCACCTGATAAATCACCTTGTCACCCTGAGAGATACTCACGACCGCATTTGACGCAGCGGTCCCGGTCACCACCGGCATGTACGTCTGGTCCTTATCGGGGAGCATCTGCAGGTCTTTGTTAAGCGTTATCCCGCGAAACGCAACGGTGTCAAAATAATCGGAGGAAGAATACATGTCCCCGGCTCTGAGCATCATGGTCAGAGGTGCGATGGGTTTCTCAACGTAGCGGCTGGTCGTATACACATTCGAACCGCTTTTGTTATCAGTCTGCCACGAAGAGTGATCGACAAGGTGCCAGCCAAACAGGTTCAGGCCACTGCGTAATGACAGAAATGCTGCCCGGGAATTCCCTCCTTCAGCACTTTTCTCATTCCCGCTATAGCCATTGAAACTGTAATTGGTGTAAAGGCCATTAATGCCCTCATCCCAGAGCGCAGGGGCTACCCAGTTTTTATCATTATAAATGACCCAGGCTTGCGGAATTTCCAGGTCCAGACGCAGATCCCCGGTGCGCAGCGTACTTTTGCCTCCATGTAAAAAGTCCTCAAGGATAATATCCTCGCTGTCGTCTTTTTCTTTCAGATGCTCAAGTCCTCCAATGCCCAATAATAAGACATCGCGTTTCTTCATGGTTAATTCATGACTGCCACTGCCGCTGATATTAACAGGGTATTTCCCCTTCCATTCGTCATCGACAAAAATATCAAGTTCATAGCGTCCAGGGGCAATAATGGGAGCACCACTCCCCCATTGTTGCTGAGAGGAATCGCCAACCAGCAGGCTGCTATTAAAGGTTTTCGCGTCACCGTAATATGGCCACATGGCAAGGGTTATTGCGTTCAGCAGCAATCCTTGCCTGATACTCCAGGCAATACTCATTTTCATAGAAAGCTCAATTTTTACCTGTTAAAGCACCTGGGAAACCACGGCAAAGTGCTTACTCCCAAAGTCATTCATTCGAGCAATTCGATACTGTGAATGCTTACTCACTTCGACAGGCAAGGGATAGCAACTAAAGGGCGAAACAAAAAGGGTGTCCTTAAGCAGGTTGAGCTTCAGCGGTTTTTTAAGATCGCCTCCCTGCCACGGCGCCATCTCCATCAAAGTGACATAATACGGCGAGTCATTGTTTATGCAGCGAGAGCCATTCTTCACGCGCACGGAAAGATGCTCATCAATATCTTCAGCCTTCAACTTCAGTGCGCCAGGGCGATAGAAAAGCTTAATCCGGCTGCGTAACGCTACCTGCAGGTAATTCGCTTTATCTTCGCTGACTTCAGGCACCGGTGGAACATCCAGAACGTTCAGCCAAAATACCGACTCACGATCTTCCGGTAGCGCATTGGCTTCCCGCTGCATGATTTTTAAAATCTGACCTTCGTGACTCGCAATTTGCACCACCGCAGGCGAAACAGAAAACGGGACCTCAATCTTTTCTGGTGATATTTCAGGATTACCGTTATCAATCCAGCTTTGAATTAAATGCGCTGCCGTGCTTTTATTTACTAACTGCACGTTCACAACTTTCGCACCCTGAGAATAAATCACTCGGGTAGAATTAATGACCACGCTGGCAGCAGTCAATCCTGTCCAGCATAGCGCGGTCAGCAACGTAAAATAACGCAGCATCATTTTGCTCACTCTTATTGATGAAAAAACGGGGGCGGCCCCCCGTGGAAGGGATCACTCGTAGTTAAAGGTATAGGTTGCGGTAGTAACAATATTACCCGTTTCGATGGCGCTGCCACCGTAGTTGTAGTAGTTGGCATAGAAGCTGACATCAGCACCGCCCTCACTGCCAGCTACGTCAGCTTTAACGCCCGTATCAACAGCTTTATCAAAATCAATAGTCTTAGAGCCGTCGGTTGTCAGAGCAATACCAACCCCTTCAGCAGAGCCAGTGGAATTCTTCAGATATTTTTCATCATCTGAAACATGCGGGCTGGAGAAGGTAATTTTCAGCGCAGAGGCATTCTCTTTTGAGCTCTTACAGCCGGAGACGTGCAGGGTAAATTTTTGCGCATTATGGGTCACAACGCCTGGCTTAACCCCAACCTGCTCGGTGGTGACCGGCGCCAGGTCGACGGTGAAATCCGCCCCCTTATTGGTGGTGACATTACAGGTTGTGTCGGTAACCATCCCGCTAAAAGTAATTGTCCCCCCTGCGACATTAGAATCTGTCGCAGCTATCGCCTGGCCTGCCACCAGCAAAGAAGTCACCACTATGCATTTTTTAAACATGTTAGAACCTTGGTTGATTTATAGAGATTAGGGTTCTGCTTGCGAAGAGGCTTCTGAACGAGGGCGTCATCCATCGCTCATTGCACTTCACACCAGAACAGGATCATCATTACACGCGGCTCTGATAACCAACAGTTAACGCTAGCAGTTAACAAATAAATAGATTTTTATTCTGAATAAATGCGATGAAAATGAAGTTTACGTCTAAGAAAGGAGCTCAGAGCAATGAAGATGGGTTTATCAGGGGAGTACGATCCCGGGTTTCACAGGTAAGTGCATTTTGATGCCGGGGGTCAGAGAAATGTCAAAATATCGCGGTTGAGCACGCGACAATAAAATTCAGCTATCTCAGGGAGTACAAAGCAAAGAAAGAGAGTTCTGGACAAGAGGTTGAAATGAAAATGGCACGCCCTACAGGATTCGAACCTGTGACCTACGGCTTAGAAGGCCGTTGCTCTATCCAGCTGAGCTAAGGGCGCACTGAGAAGATGTACTTCGCGGTGTGGAACGCCTGGAATTATACGGTCAACGCCTGTTGAGTCAATGGCTTTTCCTGCAAGCTGGTGATTCCCCCACGATAAGCGTAAAACACCCGCATTAACTGCTTAAAGGTTGAGCATTCAACCTTCTCTGTCTCGTCTATGAGAAAAATCCCATCTTGGTTTAAGCCGCGCCTGGTACCGTCATTCTTTCGGAGTGATGACAATAGATGCCTGGCCGATACTTAACTCAGGTTCGGCATCCACTACCGGACGTGCTGAGAGGGATACTATGCGGGTACTGCTACGCAGGGAAAGGCGGCGGCGAAATATCATCAGCTTTCAGGGGAATGCTCTGCCGCTTCCTCATAACACGCTGGTCGATCGTCATGAGCTGTTCAGCCATCCCACCCGCTATCCCGAAAACCGCATGCTCGTCACCCGCAACCACTTCCTCGCTTCCGGCGTTCGCCACAGCCCCCTGCCCCTTTCGCATTGCTCTGTCTACGACGACATCGAGGTGGCGCTGGAGAGCGCTTTGGCCAGAAGGCCATTAAGTCTGATTATCGATCTGGAGGGCTGGTCGACGCCGGTGCTGGTGTTACTCGACCGGCTTCGGGCGCTCAGGCAAAAGTATCCAACGCTTGAACTCGCACTGTTAACGGGCTCCCATGACAGCCTGTTACTGCATTTTCTACGCACCGCCTGCGACTGTCGGCTGATAGATAAAGGCCTGACGCTCCAGCTCATGCGTCAGCAGCTTCAGCTCCACCATCCAGAGCTGCCGGTACGGCTGAGAAAATTCAAAGCCAGGGAGTGGAGCGTTTTACTGTTGATGTCGCAGGGGCTGGCCTTTTGTGACATCGCCCGTCTGCAAAACCGCCCCTACCACCGGATCATCTATCGGGCTGGCTGCGTGCTTTCCCTGCTCCAGCTGGAGCACCGCCATCAACTGCTGCGCTTACTACAGCGAATCAACAGCCTGAGCACTCCACATCATTCGAAATAACCGACTAATGGTCCCGTTGTTTTAAGAAATTACTTAAAATTAGGTTAACTAAAGGTTATTTTTTAACCTTTTATTAAAAATTATAACTATTCCTAAAGACCACGGCGTATCCCTATGATCGGCTATGTCAGGATCGATAGCTGATATTTATCGCTGCTTAATAAGAAGAAAGTTCATTGATAAGGATATTTATGCGGATAAATTGTGAGCAATACGACACTCTGCACAGGGGGACTCTCGTAACAACCGGAGATCCTGCTGAGAGAAAAGTGATGCAGCAAAAGATGATCAGCCGAGCACTGGTTGAAGGTTAACTTCATGCTGGTATTCACTTTTTTCTGCGCCACGATCGGTTGTTTTTGGCGATAACAATCAGAATAATTTTTAACAATACAGCAACATGCAGCCGCATGTGTTGTTTTTTGCTATTACATCCATACTAACCTGGTCCAAAACAAGTAAAGCCAGAAATTCCCGCCAAAAGAAAATTACAGAAGAATCTCGTTCAGAATATCCTAATTAGTAAAGCGATTTATCTGAATCGCAGACTTTTTCCTGGATCGTTACACGGTATAATCGCCACCAATGAGACAATTAACAAAAAATCATTAATCAACACCCCAGAGGACTAAAACCTTTAGCACCGACATCACTGTACTGGTACATACGGAAAGCAGTATTCAGTAACACAATAAATAACGTTTGATTGGTTGCTGAAACTGAACCTTTCCATTTACACCCTGCTGAAGTGTCAGCCAGAGTTCTCTACTTCGTAAACCTGTAGCTCCGCACTCTTCTGCTATTCCTGGTTTTTAAAAACGATGACAGCACTCAAACTCAGCTGATAATCAGCCGACGAACACTCAGCATCACTAAGCACATAATCTGAGGAACAGAAAATGAAACCGGCTTCCGTAATTATTATGGATGAACAGCCTATTGTCAGGATGTCGATAGAGGTTTTGCTGCGTAAGAACAGCGATATCCGGGTAGCTTTGAAGTCAGACAACAGCAGAGAAGTCATTGATTATGTTAAAAAACATAACATTGACCTGCTCATTCTTGATGTTGAACCACCGGGTGCCGACGGCTTTTCGTTACTCAAACGAATCAATGCCATCAGCCCACAAACTAAGGTTTTGTTTTTATCTGCTAAATCGGAAGACTATTATGCCGGAAGAGCTATTCGCGCCGGAGCAAATGGTTTTGTCAGCAAAAGGAAGGATTACAATGACATCTATAAAGCTGTGGAAATGTTGTTATCCGGATATTCATTCTTCCCGGCCGATACGGTTAACTTATTCAGCCAGAAAGCGGCCCGTCGTGGTGATGTGACCGAGTTACCTTTATCAAACCGTGAAATGACCGTACTACGTTATTTGGTTAACGGCTTAACCAATAAAGAAATCGCTGATCAATTACTGCTCAGCAATAAAACTATAAGCGCACATAAATCCAATATATTTTCAAAACTAGGGGTCCATACTATCGTTGAGCTTATTGATTACGCTAAGTCTCACGAATTGCTTTAGGAACATCCTCATTCCCGGCAGAAGATCGGGAATGAGGCGCGCTAGTTATAATTGATGGTAAATGTGGCGTCTGCATCGGCCGTGCCGGGCTGCGGATCCTCAGCGGTGGCAATGTAGTTAGCATAAAACTGCAGCCGCACGTTCCCCTGCGCGTCTACCGCCACCTCGCGGCTGGACTGCTGCAAAGGCAGACGACTGCGGTCGCTGTCGCGGATCTCCACCGCCACCCGGCTGGCACCGCTGCTGGCATTCAGCCCCAGCAGCGAAGGATCGCTGCCATCCGGCTTGCCGGAAAAAGCAATCGATGCCGAACCCGGCGGGCAGCCGGTCAGGCTTAGCGTGAAAGGAACCTGTGAAGTGGTGCTCCCCGTCTGGCGCAGCTGCTTTGTCGCCCAGCGCCCCAGCTCCACGGTCTTATCGCTGTCTCCTGCTTCCGCCACGCAGCTAAAATCCACCACGTTGCCGGTCAGCTCGATATTGATCTGCCCGAGCGGGGAATCAGCCTGCGCTGCGCTGCTCAGGAAAATCCCCGCCACCAGCAGCGCCTGGGGTAATGTTTTAATCATAATCCACCCGCAAATAGCCCCTGGCAGTAAATTTGCCCTCTGCCGGTTTGTTGCCGGTCACGCTGACAGGCCACGCCCGGATCCCCACCTGCGCCTGAGCACTGGCATCCAGGCGGAACGGAATTTTGCTGCTGATATTATTTGGCGTCAGCGGTGTGCCGCTGCTGTCTGAAATCACAAAGCCCAAATCAGGGTTGTCGGAGATCATCGCGTTACCCTGTGCTTTCTCAGCTTCCACTCGCATCGTCAGATAAGCCTGCGACTCCACGTTAGTGCATTTGATAGCGATAGTTTTTTGCTGAGCGGGCACGCTTTCCGGGCGATTCCCGGCCCCGGCCTCGCTGAACAGCGACGCTCCAATATCACCAAAATCAAACTGCACCACCGAGCCTGCGTTGATCTCACAGGTCTGCGGCACGTTGATGGTGCCGCTGTAGCTGATGGTGTAAACCGGTGTATCCAGCGCTTCGCCGTCCTTGGTGGTGACATAAACGGTGAACATGGTCTGTTTGGGGATCACCACCATGTTGATAAAGCGCCGCGTGACCTTGAGACGAAACACCAGGTTGGAATCCTGAACCGGAAACGCCTGCTGTTTGGGTACGTTCGGGTGCGAGCCCATCTGGATGTAATTTCTCGGCGGATAAAACACGCCTGCGGTGCTGTCCGTTATCTGCATCGCACCGTTCAGGTAATCATTAAGCTTCAGATACTGAAAGCCCCCTTCGGTGCTAACCACCGGGAAACTGGTCACGTAGCTACGTTTGGTAGTGGTTCCCGTGGTGCCTGCCGGGCAAACCGCCTGCACGCCAACCCAGCCGGATTTCTGGCTGAGCGTCACGGTTGCGCCTATCTGGTTATTGGCGCTGGTAAAGGTATCGGTCAGATCGTAGAACACGTCCGTCGGCACACCGTTGACGTTTTTGCAGACCGTTGCGGCTGCGGGCATCGCCACCAGCAGCATCAACAAAGTAAGAAGTCTATTGATCACAGCGAACCTCCGTGAGCGTGATCGCCTGTTGCAGGCTCTTTTCAGGAAGGCTGTAGTGCGCACGACACTGCGCGCCTGGCGTATCTCCCCATTGAATCAACAGCTCACCGCTGAGCGGTAAACCACTTAAATAGATCTGACCATCGTCGCCCACCATGCTGGTCACCCCGCTGGTGGTTTCCCGCACCACGGCACCGAACGGCACCGGCTGAGTCCCTCTGCGCACGGTAATCAAGGCACGCACGCCAATGCGCGTGTCGAACGCAGCGCGCACCACGGCGCCTTCGGTTGGCACCACGCTGCTGACGTTGTTCTCCACGTCGGTGCTGTCACTCATCGTGTTGGTATCCAGCGCCACGCGGTTGTAGCGGTAAACGGTGGCGTAAGGCATGACGGCATAGCCGCGCCAGTCGGTTTTCACACCGGTCTGGTTTTCGACGGCGACTCCGCTTGCGCCCGGTGCTTTAATCAGCACGTTGGTGTCACCCAGCGGCTGGCTGAAGGTCACGCCGTCAGAGTGCGCCACGACGCCACCCGATGCCTGCCAGTTCAGAGAGTGCTGGTCGCGGTCGTAGTTATAGGCACCGCTAAGCGTGCCGTAAGTCGCCTGCCAGTTGGCGCTGGCGCTGCCGGTGTAGCCGCGCCCGCTGGCGTTACCCTGGGTCACGCTGTAGCTCAGGTTGCGGCCTTCCAGCGCCGTGCCGCTAATCCCGCTTTGCCAGGCGTTATCGCCATCGCTGTTACGGCTGGCGGTGACCGTGGCATAGGCCCGGTCAAACGCGGTATTCCGACGTTCCGCGCCGTTGTTGAAAATGCTGAACGGGATCGAGAGGTTGAGCGAAACGATGCGGTCCGTGCCGGGAATACCGATAGATTTGTTCCACGACATCGACGTGGAGTAACTCACCCCGCGCCAGCCGCCGGAATAACCAAACTGATACCAGGTGTTGCTTTGGTCCGATCCCCAGTAGGTCTGTTGGCTTCCCGACAGGTACAGCGATCCGTAATCCGCCAGCGACTGGGAAATGTTGACCTGGAAGCGGCCTTTTTTATTCTGCGTCAGGTTGTGATAGCTGACGACGTCCGGAATGCCGTCATTGTCCTGATCTTTATCGCTGTACTGATAGCCACTCATGGTTTTCCAGGTGGTGTCGTCGAGCGTGAAAAATCCTTTGGTGGAATAGCGGTAGCCCAGCAGCTGGAAGTTAGTGCCGAAGGTATTCAGCGATTTGGCGTAGAGAAAGCGCAGTGACTGCCCTTCGTGAGTACTGTCGTCCACCAGCTTGCTGCGCGCCTGGGTAATGTCGACCGACACTGCCCCCCAGTCGCCCAGGTTTTTGCCGAGGCCGATTGCCAACGCGGTATAGTTTTCCGAAAGCTGCGTGCCGCCATACAGGGTATAGCCTTCTTTCAGCCCGGTTATCAGCGTGCCCTGCGCGAAGAACGGCGTGTCCTGATCGTCGTTACCGGAACGGAAATCACCCGCCACCAGATCGTATTTCCAGCGCCCTTCTCGCTGCAACAACGGAACCGAGGAATACGGCACGGTGTAGCGCTGTTGGCTGCCATCTTTCTCATCCACGGTCACCTCAAGGTCACCGCTGGACGACGTTGGGTTCAGATCGCTAATGGCGAACGCCCCGCTCTGCACGTAGCTCTGATATACCACGTAGCCGTTCTGACGGATGGTGACTTTGGCCGGGGTTCGGGCGATGCCACGCACGGTTGGCGCGAAGCCCTGCATGCTATCCGGATACATACTGTCCGAGGAGTAAACTCGTGCACCGCGAAAGCCGACGCTGTCGAACACGTCGCTGCCGGTATTGCTGTCGCCCAGCACCAGCTCGCTTTTCCATGGGATGATGGAACGCTGCGCCCAGGTCGCCACGTTCTGCCAGCTGTTCACTTTATTGTTGTTGCTGTTGGAATAGCTCCAGGTTCCGCTGTTGCGCAGCCGCCACGCGCCGTAGTTCAGACCGCTGGTCAGGCTCAGGAAGTAGCTGTCGTCGTTGCTGCCGCGAGTGCCGCTGAAGCTATAGTTGGCCAACAGCGCGGGGATCCCTTCGTCCCACTCTTCCGGCGGAATGTAGCCACGCGCGCTGTTCAGCATCGCCACCTGCGGCAGGCTGATGTTGAGCCTGAGCGCCGCAAAGTTGAAGCCTATCTCAGTTCCGGGGATCGTTTTTGCCAGATCCACGCAGGCATCCTTGCTCTCTTTCAGCAGCGCCGGGAAGGCCGCACTGTTCACTCCGAGACGCTTCAGCAAAGCCGGAGTAATACAAGGGGCCAGTCCACCGGCAGCTGGCGGAGCACCTTCTGCCGGAGTGAAGGTCAGATCCTGCGAGCCAATAAATTCATCGTTGCGCCAGATATCGACGCGATAGACGCCCGCAGGCTGCTGATGGCCCTTTTCAAAGCGCGACAAATCAGCCACGCCCGCCGCATCGTCTGACAGGAATGCGGGGTTAAAATAGCTTTCAGCCCACGTCGCCGGAACCAGCCAGGCTCCGGAAAGCGCGATCGTTAAGAGCTTCACCTTCGGCCATCTTCGTGGGGCGAAAGCGGGTTTCAGCACGTTCATCACAGATTCACACGACGGGCAGGCGTAATGGCACCGTAATCATTGACGCTCTGCCAGCTCAGCGTGCCCTGCGCTCCCGCAGGAAGCGTCACGGATGCCGTGCTTTGCGGCGCAATCATCACGTTATCCACTTTTTTCCCTGCCATTTGCAGGTTCACCAGGGTGATGTAATAAGGCGAAGGGTTGTTGATGCTGATGGCCCCGCCGCTGCGGGTAAACGCCAGTTTGTCCAGCGCCTGAGCAGGCTGGATTTCAAGATTTTTCGGGCGGACGAATAGCTTAATGCGCGAGAGGATAGCCAGCTGCAACACGTTGCGGTTTTCACCCTCTTTTTTATCGACCGACGGGATCGCCTTCACGTTCATATAGAACAGCGACTCTTTATCGGCAGGCAGCGTCGGGCCGGCGTAGATAATACGCAGCGTGTTTTCACTATTGGGCTCACTGACAAACAAAGGCGGGGTAATGACAAAGGCTTTTTCTTTCTGCCCGCTGGCGTTCTCAATCCAGGCGTTAATCAGATAGCGTTCCTGCTTGTTGCTGTTACTCAGCGCCAGTGACGTTTGTTTCGCCCCTTCAGGATAAATCACGCGGGTGGCGCCCAGGGCAATACCGCCCGCAGCACGAGCCGGCAGCGCGGAAGCCATCGCCAGCAGTGACAGTAATACGATATTTTTTATTAAGCGAATCATAGCCAAATAACCTGTTTCTTATTGTCTGACACACTCTGAACGTTACGGATAAACCAGCGTAAACCAGACATCCGTGAGTAAATTCCCTGGCACCAGTGGTAATGAAATAACGCGATAGCGGGCGGTAAAATGGAATGTCATTTCTTTGCTGGTTATCGGTAAATAAAAATTGGGCGGAGCATTAGGGGTAATTAGCTGTTGTTCTGGATCGAAAAGCGCCAGGCCCAAACCGCTTTCTCCAGGCACGCCGCTGGCCTGCGCCGAAGCGACAAACACCTGCGGATCTTCAGCCGGACTCAATCCCTGAAAAGCCATGCCAACCAGACTTGCCACATCGGGGCGACACTCGACCAGCCGCAGCGTAAAGGGGACCGTGACGGTTGAGTAAGTGCCTACATCGCCAAACGTATTGCTGCGGTATTGCCCCATTTCCACGCGCAGATCCTGGCTGTCCGGTGCCACCGCGCAGGCGCTGTTCACCAGCTCTCCGCGCAGATGCACGTTTCCGCCATCCACCACCACAGTGTGGGCCAGCGCAGGCAGCGACGCGGCAATCAGCAGAGCCGGTAAGGCAAACATCCGTATCATGTTGATTTCCCGGAAGGAGTAAAAAGCGCCTCGTCCCTGAGGCAGAACTCATCCTGAGCGCGACTGGACCTTATTCGTATTTCATAACGAAAGTGGCGTCAGCGTTGGCCTGGCCTGGTTCAGTGGTATCCGCGGTAGATTTGTAGCGCGCGCTGAAATGCAGGGTGTTGGTGCCCTGAACCAGCGTCTGTGCCGCAGAATAAACGCTGCCGTTTGGCGTCAGCGTGGCGGATTTGCTGTCCAGAATTTCGATACCTACACCTGCTGCGGTATCAGCGTTATTGCCGGAAGCCACCGCCAGCAGGGTGTTGTCATCAGCATCAACCTGGCCGGTGAACGCAACGGCCGCAGTTGCAGCAACAGTTGGATCGCAGTCATTCAGCACGATGTTGAATGGGATTTTGGCAGAAGTATCACCGGTCGCGGTGAAAGAAGCCGTACGGTACTGGCCCAGCTCCACGGTCTGGTTAGAGGAGTCGGTGCTGACTGCACAGGCCGCGTTAACCAGTTCACCTTTAAAATGCACGTTGCCGCCGTTAACGGTGGTGGTGGCTGCATTTGCCGAGGCTGCAACCAGTCCAAATGTTGCGACCAGAGCGTAGGCGATTTTACTTACTTTCATGAGTTTTCCTTGATTCATCTAATTATCCACGGCGAAGAAACAACCCGAAAAATAATTCCCATTGTTCCTTCAACACTGAACGGAAATAAGGCCCGCAGCAGTAGGCATAAATTAATCAAATGACCTGATACAAAATACGTATAAAGGCTGGGATTTCCTTCAGCCCTTTCCTATTCAGGATTAGGAAAGGACTCTTGTAAAACGCAGGAACGGGAAAGTACTCAGTTTTACTGTGGTTTTTTACTGCCTCCGGCGGCGGTGAAATGCACAAAATCGCAAACGGTGACTGACATCACGCCCGGCTTCTGACACACTATGAGCATCCCCCTTTTATGATTTTGACAGACGGAATCCTCTCTCTGATGGCAGCAAAGATTATTGACGGTAAAACGATTGCGCAGCAGGTACGCTCTGAGGTCGCGGAAAAAGTGAAGGCCCGAATTGAGGCCGGAAAACGCGCCCCTGGACTGGCAGTCGTGCTGGTAGGCAGCAACCCTGCCTCGCAAATTTATGTCGGCAGCAAACGCAAAGCCTGTGAAGAAGTGGGTTTCCTCTCCCGCTCTTACGATCTGCCAGAAACCACCAGCGAAGCAGAACTGCTGGAACTTATCGATACCCTTAACGCCGACAACTGTATCGACGGCATTCTGGTGCAGCTGCCGCTGCCGGCGGGCATTGATAATGTGAAAGTGCTGGAGCGTATCGCACCGGATAAAGATGTGGATGGCTTCCATCCTTATAACGTTGGTCGCCTGTGCCAGCGCGCACCGCGCCTGCGTCCTTGTACGCCGCGCGGCATTGTGACGCTGCTCGAGCGTTACAATATCGACACCTACGGCCTGAACGCGGTGATTATCGGCGCTTCCAACATTGTTGGCCGTCCGATGAGCATGGAGCTGCTGCTGGCAGGTTGCACCACCACCGTCACCCACCGCTTCACCAAAAACCTGCGTCAGCACGTTGAAAATGCCGACCTGCTGGTTGTGGCCGTGGGCAAACCTGGTTTTATTCCCGGCGAGTGGATTAAAGAAGGTGCGATCGTCGTCGACGTCGGCATTAACCGTCTGGAAAGTGGTAAAGTAGTCGGCGATGTGATTTTTGACGATGCCGCCGCGCGCGCATCTTATATCACCCCCGTACCGGGTGGCGTAGGCCCAATGACCGTGGCGACGCTCATCCAGAACACGCTGCAGGCGTGTGAAGAATATCATGATGTTGAGGACGTATAAGCATGGCCACTTTTTCTCTTGGCAAACACCCGCACGTTGAACTGTGCGATCTCCTGAAACTGGAAGGCTGGAGCGAAAGCGGCGCTCAGGCGAAAAATTTCATCGCCGACGGGCTGGTGAGCGTCGACGGTGCGGTTGAAACCCGTAAGCGCTGCAAGATTGTTGCCGGTCAGACGGTGAGCTTTGCCGGGCAGAGTATTACTGTGGTTGCCTGAGTTTTTTGCCATTCAGAGTTGTTTTCCCCCCTCTCCCTAACCCTCTCCCTTAAGGGAGAGGGAACTATTCGGAGCTGTTTGTCTTTCTCCCTCTCCCCTGGGAGAGGGCCGGGGAGAGGGGAAAACTTCGCACTTTCTCTCTTCGTCACCTTCCCCACATCACGCAATTTTACGATCCACTTCAAATAAATACGTAAATCCTCTGACCGGATGTGAAATTTAAGTTGCACGTTTTGCCGACTTCTTCGACGATAAGTAGAACGTTCTACTAAAACGTTCTACTTACTACAACAGCACGTAAAAAGTGCATCTCAGGGTCTCGGGTCGGGGGAAAACAGCATGAGTCTGTTCTCAGGATTTGTTAAATCATTGTCAAAACTATCTATGATTGGTCGCGCGCTGATGCTGCCAATTTCGCTGTTGCCTGCCGCCGGTCTGTTGCTGGCCTTCGGTGACAAATTCCATCTGCCGCTGATGATGAACGCGGGCGGGGTTATTTTCGATAACCTGCCGATGCTGTTTGCTATCGGCTCGGCGGTTGGTCTGGCTTCGGAATCCGGGATTGCCGCGCTTTCTGCCGCGGTTTCGGTATTCGTCACCAACATCACCATCAGCACGGTACTGAGCATCACGCCGGAGATGGCCTCTCAGGGCGGAAAATATGCGATGGTCGTCGGGATCCCGACGCTGCAGATGGGCGTCTTCGGCGGCCTGATCTGCGGCGTGCTGGCCGCGTGGTGTTACAACCGCTTCCACCAGATGCAGCTGCCAGAGTTCCTTGGCTTCTTCTCCGGTAAACGCTTTGTTGCCATCGCCACCGCGTTTCTGTCGTTCATCATGGGCCTGCTGCTGCCGTATGTCTGGTCGCACATTCAGTCCGGTATCGATGCGCTTTCCGTGGTGGTCAACGGCGACAATCAGGCGGCTTCTACCTTTATCTTCGGCCTGGTTGAACGTGCGCTGATCCCACTCGGTCTGCACCACATCTGGTATCCGTCGTTCTGGTACTCCTTCGGTGATTACACCACTCAGGCGGGCCAGGTTATCCACGGCGATCAGACTATCTGGTTCAAAATGCTGGAAGAAGGGGTGAAATCCTTCAGCAGCGATTCATACCAGAATGCCGGTAAGTTCATGCAGGGTGAGTTCCCGCTGATGCTGTTCGCACTGCCTGCGGCCTGTCTGGCGATGTATCACGAAGCTCATACCGCGAACAAAAAAATCGCGGCTGGTATTCTGTTCTCTGCGGCGCTGACCTGCTTCCTGACGGGGATCACCGAGCCGGTAGAGTTCACCTTTATCTTCGTGGCTCCAATCCTGTACGTGTTCAACGCCATCATGGCGGGCCTGGCGTACATGACCATGTACCTGATGCACGCGCATATCGCCAAATCCTTCTCCGCCGGGTTTATCGATTACCTGTCATTCGGGATCCTGCCATCGTTTAACGGTTATCAGACCAACTTCCTGAGCGCCATTATCATCGGTATCCCGATGGGTCTGATTTACTACTTCACCTTCCGCTTTGTGATCCGTCGCTTTGACGTGAAAACCCCAGGTCGCACCAGCGTCACGGCTAACGCCAACGACAAAACCGATACCGAGCTGGCAACGGACATCATCGGCCTGCTGGGCGGCGCGCAGAATATCGACTCCGTCGGATCCTGCATCACTCGTCTGCGTCTGGAAGTGGCGAAGAGCGATATGGTTGACCGGGACGGACTCAACGGCATCGGCGCTCGCGGCGTAGTGTTCGTCGGCGACAACGGTATCCAGGTCATTTTCGGTGCCCGCGCGCAATTTATCGCACAAACCATGTCGACGATGATTGGCAAATAATCGGAAAGTGATACGCTGTGCCTGTCTCCTGCTTCGGCGGGAGACAGTTTTTTATCTGGCTGATTGTGGCGGTTTTTTCAGGGAGCAGGTTTGAAAAAAGTCAGCATTATTGATGTCGCGAAGCAGGCGGGTGTCTCCGTCTCTACCGTCTCGCTGGTTTTACGCCAGAAGGGTAAAATTTCCGACGCCACTATCGAAAAAGTCCAGGCCGCCATCCAGAAGCTGGGCTACGTGCACAACGTTGCCGCCGCCAACCTGCGTTCCAACACCTCTAATCTGATTGGACTGATCCTGCGGGATTTCAGCGACAGCTTTTCCATCAAAGTGATGGCAAGCGTGGTTCAGGAGCTGGAAAAGCAAGGGTTTATGGTTTTTCTCGGCCAGCCGCTGGATGACAGATCCAGCCTTGAGCGTTGCCTGCTGTCGTTTAAGCAACAGGGCGTGGCAGGCGTGATTTACCTCGCTTCCGATAACACACGTACCGCCCTGCCTGAACTGCTGCGCCAGTGTCCGCTGCCGCTGGTGGTGGTTTCTCAGTCGCTGATGGAAGAAAACTGCAACCTGGTGATGCGCGACAACCGCCAGGCTGCCAGCCTCGCCACGCGCTATCTGATCGAACGCGGGCATCGCGGCATCGGCTATATTGGCGGCCAGGTGGATTGCCTGATCCGCCAGCAGCGATTGCAGGGTTTTCGCAGCGCGCTGGTGCAAAGCGGGATGGTCTATAAAGAAGACTCAGCTCCGGCATGCAGCGACGACACTCAGGCCGCCAGCATTGCCACCCGGCAGCTGCTGGAGAAGCACAACACCATCACCGCCCTGCTGTGCCACTCTCCGGCAGCGATGATTGGCTGTATCAACGGGATTCACCAGGTGGGTCGTACCATCGGGAAAGACGTGTTTCTGACCCAGCAGGTCGCGCTGATTGGCTTTGAGGATATGCTGCACGTCAATCTCACCTCCCCTTCTTTCACCTACGTTTCTTCCGCCAGCGAAGAAACCGGGCGCCAGGCCGCCAGCCTGATTATCCGCCAGTTGAAAGAGCCAGAGCTGCAAACACAGCGCATCACGCTTTCCGGGCAGCTCATTACCCGGGAATCGGCATAAAAAAAGCCGCTATCAATAGCGGCTTTAGATAGATTGTTTTGCCTGATGGCGCTTCGCTTATCAGACCTACCTTTTGTAGGTCCGCGCAAGCGTAGCGCCGCCGGGCAATTCATACCATTATTTACGACGCCAGGTGGTGCCCTGAGGACCATCTTCCAGCACGATGCCCATCTCGTTCAGACGGTCGCGAGCCGCATCAGCCGCCGCCCAGTCTTTCGACTGACGCGCATCCAGACGCTGTTTGATGAGCGCTTCGATTTCTGCCACTTCGCCGTCGTCCGCCTGCGCACCGCTTTGCAGGAACGCTTCCGGATCCTGAGCCAGCAGGCCGAGCACCGCGGAGATTTTACGCAGCTGTGCCGCCATGCCGTTCGCGGCAGCCATATCCTCACCCTTCAGGCGGTTCACTTCACGCGCCATGTCGAACAGCACGGAGTACGCTTCCGGGGTGTTGAAATCGTCATCCATTGCTTCGCGGAAACGCGCTTCAAACGCTTCGCCGCCTGCGGCTTCAGCGCTGGCATCCGTACCGCGCAGTGCGGTGTAGAGGCGCTCCAGCGCAGAGCGGGCCTGCTTGAGGTTCTCTTCGCTGTAGTTCAGTTGGCTGCGGTAGTGGCCGGACATCAGGAAGTAGCGCACGGTTTCGGCATCGTAGTACTTCAGCACGTCGCGCACGGTAAAGAAGTTATCCAGCGATTTGGACATTTTCTCGCGGTCGACCATCACCATCCCGGAATGCATCCAGGTGTTAACGTATTCGCCGTCGTGCGCACAGGTGGACTGAGCGATTTCGTTTTCATGGTGCGGGAACATCAGATCTGAACCGCCGCCGTGAATATCGAAATGGGAACCCAGCTGTTTGCAGTTCATCGCCGAACATTCAATGTGCCAGCCTGGACGACCCTCTCCCCAAGGAGAAGACCAGCTCGGCTCACCGGCTTTGGACATTTTCCACAGTACGAAGTCCATTGGATTACGTTTAACGTCAACCACGTCAACGCGCGCACCGGCCTGCAGCTGCTCGAGATCCTGGCGAGAAAGCAGGCCGTAGTTCGGATCGCTTGGCACAGAGAACATCACGTCGCCGTTGTCAGCCACATAGGCGTGACCGCGGGCAAGCAGCTTCTCGGTGATTTCGATGATCTCGTGAATATGATGGGTAGCGCGCGGCTCGCTGTCCGGACGCAGAATGTTCAGAGCATCAAAATCTTTGTGCATTTCGGCGATCATACGATCGACCAGCGCGACAAAGTCTTCGCCGTTTTCGTTAGCACGCTTGATAATTTTGTCGTCAATATCGGTGATGTTACGCACGTACTTCAGCTGATAGCCGAGGAAACGCAGGTAGCGTGATACCACGTCGAACGCCACGAAGGTACGGCCATGGCCGATATGACAGAGATCGTAAACGGTAATACCACACACGTACATGCCGACTTCCCCGGCATGGATAGGTTTGAATTCCTCTTTTTGGCGCGTCAGTGTATTAAAGATTTTTAACATCGAAGATTCCATATAGACGTGTGTGGACGTAAACCGCGTATTCTACCCGCTATTCAAACCGGAAGCAGCACAAGATGCAAGGTGATCCGGCCCTGCGGTTATGCTATAACAGGCCCCTATACGTGACCCGTCTGCGGGTATTCGCACCACTATATCGGAACAGGATGCAAAAATGGTTACTTTCCACACCAATCACGGCGACATTGTCATCAAAACTTTTGACGATAAAGCGCCTGAAACAGTTAAAAACTTCCTGGACTACTGCCGCGAAGGTTTTTACAACAACACCATTTTCCACCGTGTCATCAACGGTTTCATGATCCAGGGCGGCGGTTTTGAGCCGGGCATGAATCAGAAAGCCACCAAAGATCAGATCAAAAACGAAGCCAACAACGGGCTGAAAAACACCCGTGGTACGCTGGCAATGGCCCGTACTCAGGCTCCACACTCTGCTACCGCACAGTTCTTCATCAACGTAGCTGACAACGACTTCCTGAACTTCTCCGGCGAAAGCCTGCAGGGTTGGGGCTACTGCGTATTCGCAGAAGTGGTTGAAGGCATGGACGTGGTTGACAAGATCAAAGCCGTTTCTACCGGCCGCAGCGGCATGCACCAGGACGTTCCTAAAGAAGACGTTGTGATCACAAGCGTGACCGTCAGCGAGTAATTCGTGGCGACACTCTTTATTGCAGATCTGCATCTGCAAACAGAAGAACCGGCGATCACCGCCGGTTTTCTGCGTTTTTTACGCGGTGAAGCGCGCCAGGCCGATGCGTTATACATTCTTGGCGATCTGTTTGAAGCCTGGATTGGCGATGACGATCCCGAGCCGCTGCATCGTGAAATAGCCAAAGAGATCAAAGCGCTGGTCGATTCCGGCGTGCCCTGCTATTTCATCCACGGCAACCGCGATTTCCTGCTCGGCAAACGCTTCGCGCGCGAAAGCGGCATGATCCTGCTGCCGGAAGAGCAGGTGCTGGATCTGTATGGCAGAAAAGTGCTGATCATGCACGGCGACACGCTTTGTACCGACGACGCTGGCTACCAGGCGTTTCGCGCTAAAGTCCATCAGCCCTGGCTACAGACGCTATTTCTCGCCCTGCCGTTGTTTATTCGCCGCCGTATCGCCGCCAAAATGCGCGATGGCAGCAAAGCCGCCAACAGCCATAAATCAATGTCGATCATGGACGTTAACCAGAAGGCTGTGGTCAAGGTGATGGAAAAACATGGCGTGCAGTGGCTGATCCACGGACACACCCATCGCCCTGCCGTTCATCCACTGACAGCCAATCAACGCTCCGCAAAGCGCGTGGTGTTAGGTGCCTGGCATGAGGAAGGATCGATGGTCAAAGTGACCACCGATAGCGTTGAATTGATCAGCTTCCCGTTCTGAATTAGCCGCGATCGTCTTTTGGGCCGAGGAAGTAAAAGCCAAACGGCAGTGAGCCGATGATGGTGAACATGATGCTGTAAATAGCGGCCCATGCTCCCTGAATGAAGTACATCGACACGCTCCACTGCTCCATCGGCAGGTTGTACTGATCCTCAACGCCCTGGAACGTGACTTTTGAAACCACCGTCACGGCGATCAGGAACACAATCGCTACGGCAGTCAGAAATTTTTTCCCTTCCGGGGTGCGAAGTATCGCCAGCATACGCTCTCCTCATGTCATGCTGCGCTGCCGGTATCTGGCAGCAGTTTTCACAGTCAGGCAACAACTTTACCGCATTTCTGCTCACATTGCGGCAAATTTACAGCGGCAACCAGACATTGATCCTTTCGAGGTTTTTCTCTCACTAAGTCACGTATCCTCTCGTCTCTTTCCACCCGTTCGCGGGAAATGACCCTTCTGAGTTCAGAGGCATTTGTTATGACATGGCAGTACTTTAAACAAACCTGGCTGGTGAAATTCTGGTCACCGGTTCCTACCGTTATCGCCGCAGGCATCCTTTCCACCTACTATTTTGGTCTCACCGGCACCTTATGGGCCGTTACCGGCGAATTCACCCGCTGGGGCGGGCAGTTGCTCCAGCTGGCAGGTATCCATGCGGAAACCTGGAGCTACTTTAAGCTGATCCACCTTGAGGGAACGCCGCTGACCCGCATCGATGGCATGATGATTATCGGCATGTTCGGCGGATGTTTTGCCGCAGCGCTGTGGGCCAATAACGTTAAGCTTCGTTTTCCGCGCAGCCGTATCCGTATTGTTCAGGCAGTCGCCGGCGGCATCATTGCCGGTTTTGGTGCTCGGATGGCGATGGGCTGTAACCTGGCGGCGTTTTTTACCGGCATCCCGCAGTTTTCTCTGCACGCCTGGTTCTTTGCGATTGCGACCGCCATTGGCTCCTGGTTTGGCGCGCGCTTCACTCTGCTGCCGATGTTCCGCATCCCGGTGAAAATGCAGAAAGTCTCTGCCGCCTCGCCGTTAACGCAGAAACCTGATCAGGCCCGTCGCCGTTTTCGTCTTGGGGTCATTATCTTTCTCGGCATGCTGGGCTGGGCGCTGCTCACTGCGGCTAATCAGCCTAAACTCGGCATCGCCATGCTGTTTGGCGTGGGGTTTGGCGTGCTGATTGAACGCGCGCAAATTTGCTTTACCTCCGCATTCCGCGATATGTGGATTACCGGACGCACCCATATGGCGAAAGCGATTATTTTCGGCATGGCGGCCAGCGCCATCGGTATTTTCAGCTATGTGCAGCTGGGGATGGAACCCAAAATCATGTGGGCAGGCCCGAACGCGGTGCTTGGCGGACTGCTGTTTGGCTTTGGCATTGTGCTGGCAGGCGGTTGTGAAACCGGCTGGATGTACCGTGCAGTCGAAGGCCAGGTGCACTACTGGTGGGTGGGATTAGGCAACGTGATTGGCTCCACCCTGCTGGCGTACTACTGGGACGATCTTTCACCGCTGGCGACCCACTGGGACAAAGTCAATCTGCTGGAGACCTTCGGCCCGTACGGCGGTCTGCTGGTCACCTATCTGCTGCTGGCTCTGGCGCTGCTGCTGGTGATCGGCTGGGAAAAACGCTTCTTCCGCCGCCAGGCGTTAGCCACTACTCATGAGAAGGAGGCCTGATGAAAGCCATCGTTCCTGATTACCGACTCGATATGGTCGGTGAACCCTGCCCTTATCCGGCAGTGGCTACCCTGGAAGCCATGCCGTCGCTGAAAAAAGGCGAGATCCTGGAAGTGGTCAGCGACTGTCCGCAGTCCATCAATAATATTCCCCTGGATGCCGCCAATCATGGCTACACCGTGCTGGATATCCAGCAGGATGGTCCGACGATCCGCTATCTGATCCAGAAGTAATCTTTGCCGACCCCGATCTTTCGATTGTGGTCGGTTTAGCGCGAAGCCGGGCTGAGTTTTGTCCGCGCAACCGTTTTCCTTGCCGGTTTTCCATGCTATTCTCTGTGGCCTTCAAAGCAGTGTGTTCCACACCCACAGGAGTTTTAAGACGCATGTCTTCCCGCAACAATCCGGCGCCTGTCGCCATCGTGATGGGGTCCAAAAGCGACTGGGCTACCATGCAGTTTGCCGCCGAAATCCTTGATATCCTGAACGTTCCCCACCATGTGGAAGTGGTTTCCGCACACCGCACGCCGGATAAGCTGTTCAGCTTTGCCGAAACGGCCGAAGAGCAGGGTTATCAGGTGATCATCGCGGGCGCGGGCGGTGCAGCGCACCTGCCGGGAATGATCGCCGCAAAAACGCTGGTACCTGTACTGGGCGTTCCAGTTCAGAGCGCCGCGCTAAGCGGTGTCGACAGCCTTTACTCCATTGTGCAGATGCCGCGCGGCATTCCGGTAGGAACCCTGGCGATTGGCAAAGCAGGTGCCGCCAACGCCGCCCTGCTGGCCGCACAAATTCTGGCTCAGCACGATGCCGAACTTCATCAGCGCATCGCCGCCTGGCGTCAGGCGCAGACCGATGAAGTGCTCGACAACCCGGATCCGCGGGGTGCGGAATGAAACAAGTTTGCGTCCTTGGCAACGGCCAGCTAGGCCGCATGCTGCGCCAGGCGGGCGAACCAATGGGGATCAGCGTCTGGCCCGTCGGGCTGGAAGCAGACCCGGAAGCCGTGCCCTTTCAGCAGAGCGTGATCACTGCGGAAATTGAACGCTGGCCGCAAACCGCGCTGACCAAAGAGCTGGAACTTCATCCGGCCTTCGTTAACCGCGATGTGTTCCCGATTATTGCCGACCGCCTGACGCAAAAGCAGCTGTTCGACAAACTCGGGCTGGCCACGGCTCCGTGGCAGCTGTTGGAAAACGCAGCGCAGTGGCCTGCGGTGTTTGAGCGTCTGGGTGAGCTGGCGATCGTGAAGCGCCGCACCGGTGGCTACGACGGCCGCGGCCAGTGGCGTCTGCGCGCCGCTGAAACAGGTGAACTTCCCGCCGACTGCTACGGCGAATGTATCGTTGAGCAGGGCATTAACTTCAGCGGCGAAGTCTCGCTGGTTGGCGCACGCGCTCACGACGGCAGCACGGTGTTTTATCCGCTGACCCACAACCTGCATCAGGACGGCATTCTGCGCGTCAGCGTTGCCTTCCCGCAGGCCAACTCGCAGCAGCAGGCGCAGGCAGAAAGCATGCTCAGCGCGATCATGAACGAGCTGAACTACGTCGGCGTGATGGCGATGGAGTGCTTTATCACCCCGTCAGGCCTGCTGATCAACGAACTAGCGCCGCGCGTGCATAACAGCGGTCACTGGACGCAGAACGGCGCGTCTATCAGCCAGTTCGAGCTGCACCTGCGAGGCGTGACGGATTTACCTCTGCCGCCGCCGGTGGTGAACAGCCCTTCGGTAATGGTGAATCTGATCGGTACCGATTTGAACTACAGCTGGCTGAAGCTGCCGCTGGTGCATCTGCACTGGTACGACAAAGAGGTGCGCGAAGGCCGAAAAGTGGGCCATCTGAACCTTAACGACAGCGACACCGGACGACTGAGCGCCACTCTGGAAGCGCTGATCCCGCTGCTGCCGCCGGATTATGCCAGCGGTATTGCCTGGGCGCAGGCCAAACTCAGTTAAGCAAATCCTGCCGGGGATTGATCTCCCCCCTTCCCCGGCTCTCCCTCCAGCGCGTAGAATCCTTCCATGCTATTCAGGAAGGATTTTTTTATGACTAATGGGACAGATTTCCGCGCCATTCTGCGCGCCGGAACGCCCATCATCGACGTGCGCGCCCCCGTTGAGTTCCAGCAGGGAGCCGTTCCCGCCGCCTGCAATCTGCCACTGATGAACGATGACGAGCGTGCTGCCGTGGGCACATGCTACAAGCGTCAGGGCGCAGAAGCGGCTCTGAAGCTCGGCCATTCGCTGGTCAACGGCGAGATCCGCCAGCAGCGCCTCGAAGCCTGGTGCAACGCCCTCCAGCAGGTGCCGAATGCTTATCTTTGCTGCGCGCGCGGTGGGCAACGTTCGCATATCACGCAACAGTGGCTACGTGAGGCCGGTGTTGATGTGCCGTTGATCGTTGGCGGCTATAAGTCCCTGCGCCAGACGGCTATCGCGGTGACGGCAGAGCTTGTTCAGCGCCCGATCGTGCTGATCGGCGGCTGTACCGGGAATGGCAAAACATTATTAGTCCGTTCACAGCCTTCAGGCATTGACCTGGAAGGCCTGGCACATCATCGCGGCTCGTCGTTTGGGCGGACACTCCAGCCGCAGCTGTCGCAGGCCAGCTTTGAAAATGCGCTGGCGGTTGAGCTGCTGCAAAAAGAAAGTCCGCGCTGGGTGCTGGAAGATGAAGGTAATATGATTGGCTCGAACCATCTGCCAGCCTGCCTGCGCGAACAGATGGCGCAATCCTCCATTGCTGTTGTCGAAGATCCGTTTGAGATCCGCCTGGAGCGCCTGCGCGAGGAGTATTTCACCCGCATGCAGCACGACTTTGTGCAGGCCTTTGGCGAAGAACAGGGCTGGCAGGAATACGGCGAGTATCTGCACCACGGGCTGTTCGCCATTCGCCGTCGGCTGGGGTTACAGCGGTTCGCTGAGCTGACGGCAAAGCTGGATATTGCGCTGGCCGATCAGCAGCGTAGCGGCTCCACCGACTCGCATTTCAGCTGGCTGAAGCCCTTGCTGGTTGAATACTACGATCCGATGTATCGCTATCAGCTGGAGAAAAAGGCTGAGAAGATTGTGTTTCGCGGGACGTGGCAGGAAGTTGCCAGGTGGCTGGAGAGCTGAAGCTGTTTGCCCGGCGGCGCTTCGCTTGCACGGACCTACATACGTCAATAGTTTTGTAGGCCCGATAAGCGTTAGCGCCACCGGGCAGTTTAGTTTAATCAGAAATCGTAACGCAGACGCACCAGGTTCATATCACCCAGATCGTCGGTGCTGGAAGTGAACACGTGTTCGTAGTCAACCTGGAAGCCATAATCCAGTTTGAAGCTGATACCTACGCCGTTGTCGATACGCTGGTAGTTACGACCAGTGGTGTATTGCAGACGGTCGCCCATGAAGTATGGCTGTACGGATTTGAGCGCGTACTGACCGATTGGGAAGGTGTAACCTGCAAAGTATTCGATACCCCATGCGTCACCGGCAAAGTAGTCGTTGACCGACACTTTTTTGGTGGTCAGGAAGTTCTGATACCAGCCGCCGCCGAACGCGAAGGTCCAGTTATCCGGGGTATAGCTCAGCGCGGTACCAAGGATGTTCTGGTCGTAGGATTTGCTGTCGTTGTTGTTCGGGTTACGCATATCCGCGCGGGTGTAGTTCCAGGATGTACCCCAGGCCAGATCGTCAGTAATGTGGTAGTTCACACCCAGTGAACCGCCGCCTTTACGTTTGTAACGCAGGCCGTTGCCCGGCAGATATTCGTTATCGTTGAACAGATAGGACGCGTAGAGATCGACATCGCCCACGGTTTTCTTATATTTCAGCATTTTGCGTGAACGATAAGATCCGTCGTAGTCACCGTTGATCCCGTTACCTGGTGCCTGACCGATCATGTCGTAGTCCCAGATATCAGTTTTGGCACCGACCACGTCGTAGTAAACGCTGTTCTGCTGACCAAAGGTCAGCGTACCCCAGGTTTTGCTCTTCAGGCCGGTGTACAGCATACGGCGCTGGGTATTATTTGCGCCTTCAGCGTAGTGATTATCCCAGTCGAAGAGTGCCGGAATATTCACACCCAGCTCGTAATAGCTCAGCCAGCTAATATCATCAAACAGATAATAGTCAGCGGTGAAACGGAAACGAGTGCCGCCATCAAAGCCATTACGTTTATATGAACCTTTATCGCCGTCGCCGGTCATATTATTAAACTGTGGACGAATACTGCCGCCGACGGTGAAATTAAGACGGCTCAGCGGGTCGCCGGCCTGTGGATCCTGCTTGAGAAGGGTAATTTCTGCCTGAGCCGCCATTGACGACATGGCCACCGCTGTACCGACAATAAGAGCCAGTTTGTTTTTTGTTATTTTCATGTTATATCCCTGATTATAATTTACACGCATTTACTTAACGGATATTAACTATTAAAAATAAATTTGTGTTGGTGTGTTTTTAATGATTTGTGCGGTTAAGACAAAACCTTTATCTTTCTGTGCCTTTTAAAATAAAAAAAACCGGCACGGTGGCCGGTTTTAATTAATATCGGAAATTAATTAACTGCTGAACTGGCGAAATAATGCCTTGCCTTTCAGCAGGCGAATCCCCAACCAGCCGCCACACAGTGAAAGCAGCACCGCGCCGCAAACGGGCAGCGTCACCCACAGGCGCCAGTCTGGCTCCCACGGGAAATCAAAGACCTTCGTCTGTAGTGCCGCCAGCGCTGTTTCTGCGCCGATAGCGGCCACCAGCCCGGAAACCAGCCCCAGTAGCGCAAATTCAGCCCATAGCGTGGTGCGCAGCAGCGACTTGCCCGCGCCCAGAGTACGCCAGACCACCAGTTCCTGATGGCGCTGGCGCATTCCCACCTGCACCTGTGCCAGCAGTAACAGCACGCCGCAGGCGGTGACCAGCACCACCATCACCTCCAGCGCGCGGCTGACCTGGCTCAGCACCTGGCTGACCTGCTTCAGGATCGCCCCGATGTCCAGCAGGCTGACGGTCGGGAACTCGCGGTTTAGCTGCGTCAACAGCGCGTTGCCGCTATCCCAACGGAAGCTGGTGAGCCAGCTTTGTGGCTGCCCGTCGAGCGCGCCCTGCGGGAAGATAAAGTAGAAGTTTGGCCGCAGGCTCTCCCAGTCCACCTTACGCAGGCTGGTCACTTTGGCGCTGAAGGCCTGAGTATCTCCGGTGAACGTGACGCTCTCGCCAACGGAAATGTTCAGCCGTTTTGCCAGTCCCTCTTCCATCGACACTTCTCCCGCTTTTGGCGGCCAGCTTCCGGCGGTCACTGAGTTGTGATCCAGTTGCTGCTCCCAGGTCAGGTTCAGTTCGCGGTTGAGCGCTTCGTCGGGGTTGCCGTCGGTAGACTGGCCGTTAATCTCTGTCAGTCGCGCACGCACGATGGGATAAAACGCCGACGGGATCACCTGATGTTCGGCCAGAAACTCTTTAACGGGCCCCACCTGCTCCGGAGCAATGTTGATCAGAAAATAGTTCGGGCTGTCCGGCGGCATCTGCTGCTGCCAGCGGTCGAGGAGATCGCCACGCAGCACTAACAGCAGAGCCAGCAGCATAAAGGAGAGCGAAAATGCCGCCAGTTGGCTGAGCGTCGACCACGGCTGGCGCAGCAGTCTGCTGACCGCCAGGCGCAGCGGCAACGACTTCAACGTCAGGCGTTTCAGCACGTTCAACAGCAGCCAGCCTACAATGCCGCAAAGCACGGCCAGTACCACCGCCCCCGCCAGCACCGACCACAGCAGCATCGAACCGCCCATCAGCCCGGCGAGCAGGACGACGACCACAACAGTAATCGTCGGGATGTAAAACTTCAGCGGCCAGACGTCCGCCACTGCGTCACGGCGCAGCACGCGTAACGGCTGAGTCGCCAGCAGCAAACGCCACGGGCGTAAACCGACGAGCAGCGAAATCACCACCATTGCACCAGCGGCCCACAGCCACGGCCACAGGCTGGCAGGAGGAAGCGCGGCAGGCAGAACCGGTTTCAGCAGCACCATCAGCACTTTTTCAAACAGCAGCCCTAATGCCCCACCGGTGACCAGCGACAGCGCCAGCAGCATCGCCCACTGCCCGAGGATCAGCTTACGCAGCTGCGCTCGCCCTGCTCCCAGCGTTTTCAGAATGGCGACCAGATCGTAACGACTGCGGCAGTAGTGCCCCATCGCTACCGCAACGGCCGCCACCGCCAGCAGCAGCGTCAACAATGCTGACAGCAGCAGGAACTGCTGCGAGCGCTCGAGCGATTTTCCCAGCGCCCCTTCGTCCTGCTCAAGTCCAATCCAGCGCTGATCTGGTTTTAACTGCGGCAGCAGCCATTTCTCATAGGACTCCAGCTGCTGCGGTGTACCGCCAAACTTATAGCGCCAGCCCACGCGGCTGCCAGGCTGGACGGCCCCGGTTTTCGCCACGTCGGCGACGTTCATCATCAGCCTCGGGGCGATTTCGAACGGATTGAATCCGGAATCTGGCTCCTGGATCACCTCTCCGGCGATGCGCAGAGTGGCGTCCCCGACGTCAATCGAATCACCCGGTTTCAGGTTCAGCAGCGCCATTAAGCGCGGCGCAAGCAGTACGCTGCCCGCCTGAGGTTTCAGCCCCGGCGGGTCGGTATCCAGCACGCCGTACATCGGATACACATCATCCACCGCCTTGACGCTGGCAAGCTGCGGGGTGTTTCCGGCGTAGGTCATAGTGGCGAAGGTCAGCTGCTCGCCTACCTTCAGGCCCAGCTCGCGAGCTTTACTCAGCCATTCAGCGGGCACTTCCCGCGAGGTGCGCAGGGCTCTGTCGCCCGCCATAAATTCGCGGCTTTGCTGGCTCAGGCCTTTGTCCATTCTGTCGCTGATATTGCCAAGCGCCAGCACGCAGGCCACTGCCAGACTCAAAGCCAGCCAGACAATCAGCAGCGACGGCGAGCGCCATTCGCGCCAGAACCAGCGGGCAATCATGCCTCCTCCTGTAGCTGACCGTTGACCAGCCGCAGACGTCTGTCACAGCGCGCGGCAAGTTCGGGATCGTGCGTCACCAGCACCAGCGTGGTGCCATGTTCGCGGTTGAGGGAAAACAGCAGGTCGGCAATTTTGTCCCCCGTTTGCCTGTCGAGGTTGCCGGTTGGCTCATCGGCAAACAGTAAATCAGGGCGGCCGTTAAAGGCGCGGGCCAGCGCCACACGCTGTTGTTCCCCGCCGGAAAGCTGCGCCGGAAGGTGGTGCAGACGTTTACCAAGGCCGAGTTGTTCAAGCAGCGCTCTGGCGTGGCTGCGACCCTCGCTGTCGCTTTCCCCACGCAGCAGCGCCGGGAGCTCGACGTTTTCCAGCGCGTTCAGCGTCGGGATCAACATGAATGACTGGAAAACAAATCCAACGTGGCGCGCACGCAGCACCGCACGGGCTTCTTCGTCCAGCGCGTGCAGCGGCTGGCCGATCAGATTGACTTCGCCGCTGCTGCCGTCATCCAGCCCGGCGAGGATCGCCAGCAGCGTCGATTTACCCGAGCCCGACTCGCCCACCAGCGCAATGCTCTCCCCCCGTTTGACAAGCAGCTCAACTCCGGTGAGGATGGAGAGCTCCTGCTCACCCTGACCGACGGATTTCTTAAGATGATGAACTTCAAGTATGTTTTCCGCTGGCATTTGCCTTTCCTGTTTATGATCCTGTTCAGCTTCCGCGCCATGGCGGCGGACACGCTGCTGATCCTGGGTGACAGCCTGAGCGCCGGCTATCGTATGGCGGCGACCGCCGCGTGGCCTGCGCTCCTGAATGAAAAGTGGCAGCCGAAGACCGAGGTTGTCAATGCCAGCATCAGCGGCGACACTTCGCAGCAGGGGCTGGCCCGGCTGCCTGAGTTACTTAAGCAGCATCAGCCGCGCTGGGTGCTGGTTGAGCTTGGCGGTAACGACGGCCTGCGCGGTTTTCAGCCGCAGCAAACCGAGCAGACGCTGCGCACTATTTTGAGCCAGATAAAAGCCGCCAATGCCAAACCGCTGCTGATGCAAATTCGCCTGCCGGCCAACTACGGTCGTCGGTATAATGAGGCCTTCAGCGCGATCTACCCGCAGCTTGCCCAGGAGTTTGATATTCCTCTGCTGCCGTTTTTCATGGAAGAGGTCTATCTGAAACCGCAGTGGATGCAGGACGATGGTATTCATCCCAATCGTGACGCCCAGCCGTTTATTGCCGACTGGATGGCGACACGCCTGGCCCCCTTAGTTAAACACGACTCCTGAAAGTAGCGAGTTGTCTTCAGGTAAAGTTATGCAAAAAACGGTCTTAATAACAGGATGTTCCAGCGGAATCGGTCTGGAAAGCGCACGCGAGCTGAAACGTCAGGGCTTCCGCGTGCTGGCGGCCTGCCGCAAACCTGAGGACGTGGCGCGGATGTCGGGAATGGGGCTGATCGGCATTATTCTCGATCTCGACTCTCCCGAAAGCGTGGAGCGCGCCGCCAACGAAATTATCGAACTCACCGGCAATCGCCTGTTCGGTATTTTCAACAACGCCGGTTACGGTCTGTATGGCCCGCTGTCCACGCTGAGCCGCAGCCAGATGGAACAACAGTTCTCAACCAACTTCTTTGGCGCGCACCAGCTGACCATGCGTCTGCTGCCCGCCATGGAGCCGCACGGCGAAGGCCGCATTGTGATGACCTCTTCCGTCATGGGGCTGATTTCCACGCCAGGCCGCGGAGCTTATGCCGCCAGCAAATACGCGCTGGAAGCCTGGTCCGATGCGTTGCGCATGGAGCTGCGCCACAGCGGGATTAAGGTCAGCCTGATTGAACCCGGCCCGATTCGCACACGCTTCACGGAAAACGTCAACCAGTCTCAGGCTGATAAACCCGTTGAAAACCCAGGCATCGCCGCCCGCTTCACGCTGGGCCCGGAGGCAGTGGTGGAAAAAGTGCGCCATGCTTTCGTCAGCGATAAACCGAAAATGCGTTATCCGGTGACGATGGTGACCCACGCAGTGATGCTGCTGAAACGTCTGTTGCCAGGCCGGATGATGGACAAAATTTTACAGGGCTAAGTTGAAGCGGCTGCCATAGCCCCCATGTAAAAGTAAAATCGACTAAAGGGAAGACCCCATGTCCTTACAGACTATTGTTAACATTAACGAAGCTAACCTGCAGCAGACGCTGGAGCTGTCGATGACGACGCCGGTGCTGTTCTATTTCTGGTCGCCGCGCAGCCAGCACTGCGAACAGTTAACGCCGGTGCTGGAGAGCCTTGCGGCTCAGTACAACGGCCAGTTTATTCTCGCCAAACTCGACTGCGATGCCGAGCAGATGATCGCTTCTCAGTTCGGCCTGCGCGCCATTCCGACGGTTTATCTGTTCCAGAATGGTCAACCGGTTGATGGTTTCCAGGGCCCGCAGCCGGAAGAAGCGATCCGCGCGCTGCTGGACAAAGTGCTGCCGCGCGAAGAAGAGCTGAAAGCGCAGCAGGCGATGGCGCTGATGCAGGAAGGCAAACACGCTGAAGCCCTGCCGCTGCTGAAAGATGCCTGGCAGCTGTCGAATCACGACAGCCAGATTGGCCTGCTGCTGGCAGAAACGCAGATAGTGTTAAACCGCTCGGAAGATGCTGAAGCCACGCTGAAAACCGTGCCGTTGCAGGATCAGGATACGCGCTATCAGGGGCTGGTCGCGCAGATTGAGCTGCTGAAACAGGCGGCCGATACGCCGGAAATTCAGCTGTTGCAGCAGCAGGTGGCATATAATCCTGAAGATGCGGCCCTCGCCTCACAGCTGGCACTGCAGCTGCATCAGGTTGGGCGTAATGAAGAAGCGCTGGAGCTGCTGTTCAGCCATCTGCGCAAAGATTTAGGCGCCGCCGATGGTCAGGCCCGCAAGATGCTGCAGGAAATTCTTGCCGCACTCGGTACGGGTGATGCTCTGGCGTCTAAGTACCGCCGTCAGCTTTATTCTTTGCTTTACTAATCCAGATCAGTTCCCCTCTCCCTAGCCCTCTCCCGTGGGGAGAGGGAACTGTCCGGAACAGCTCGTTTTTCTCCCTCTCCCTAGCCCTCTCCCGTGGGGAGAGGGAACTGTCCGGAACAGCTCGTTTTTCTCCCTCTCCCTAGCCCTCTCCCGTGGGGAGAGGGAACTGTCCGGAGCAGCTCGTTTTTCTCCCTCGCC
Source organism: Enterobacteriaceae bacterium 89 (assembly GCA_014156375.1). GTDB lineage: Bacteria > Pseudomonadota > Gammaproteobacteria > Enterobacterales > Enterobacteriaceae > Scandinavium. Next base: position 1,081,196 of record RQJH01000002.1, read on the forward strand.
CTTTGGGAGAGGGACGGGGAGAGGGGAATTCACCCTCAGTGTTTCTTCAACTGCGTCACTACAAGCTGGTGGCGAGAATTGTAAAACTTCCGGTAGGTCAGATAGCAGGCGATGATCGTCGACAGGCTGGCGGTCGACAGCAGCATAAACGTCACCATAATCTGATACTTAATCGCCTTTACCGGGTCAATACCGGCGAATATCAACCCCGACATCATTCCCGGCAAACTCACCAGCCCGACGGTTTTCGCGGAATCCACGGTGGGAATTAACGATGCACGAATACTCTCTCTCAGCAGGCGTTCGGAAGCCATTTTCGGCGTTGCGCCCAGGCTCAGTTTTTCCTGAATCTGCTGCTGTTCGCTGCTGAAGCGCTGGCCGAGATTGTTGTAGCACAGTCCTACTGCCACCATCGCGTTTCCGGCTATCATTCCGGAAATGGGGATCACCTGCATCGGCGTGAACTCAATCGAGCCGGAAAAAACCAGCACCAGCAGCGTTAACCCCGCCCCTGTCGTAATCGCAATAAACGACGAAACAAAAGCGTTATCGATATATTTGCTGCGCTTTTTGGCGTTCCAGGCGGCATTGAAGCAGATAAACAGCACCATCAGGAGCGTCAGAATGGCGTTGTTAACGTTGAAGATATACTTCAGCACATAGCCCACCAGCACCAGCTGAACGACGGCGCGGCAGATGCTCCAGATAATGTCTTTTTCCAGCGCCAGCTTTTCCCGATAGCTGACCATAATCGCCACCAGTACCAGCACCATCGACAGCGCCAGTGATTCGTTAGTGATGTTATGCCCGTTCATGTGCGGCCTCCTGCCTTTCGCCTGCGTGAGATGGCAGGGTGATCACGTTATCGGCGTGGCGAATTTCATTGCTGTCGTGCGTCACCCACAGCACCGCCAGCTGCTGCTCTTTAACATAACGATGAATAATCGTATTCACGTTCTGCTTATTTTGCTCATCCAGCGCGCTGGTTATTTCGTCGAGTAGCAGTACCTTCGGCAAAAATTGCAGATTGCGGATCAGCGACACGCGCTGTTTTTCCCCACCGGAGAGCTCAGAGATTGATTTTTGCAGCGTTTCTTCCGGTAATTCAAAGCTTGCCAGGTCGGCAAGAAATTTTTTCGGATCCGGACGTTGGTTACGGATCTGCCAGGGAAAAATAAGATTGTCATAAACCGTATCGCCAAACAGCGCAGGCGTCTGAGCGCAATAAGAAACCTGCTGGCGATAAGCTTCCGGAACCAGCGTCATCACGTCGTCACCGCAAAAACTCAGCGTGCCCGCGGTCGGGCTCAGCAGCGAAGCGATAATTTTCAACAGGGTGCTTTTCCCGCAGCCGGACGGCCCGGTAATAAGCGTAAAGTCCCCCACATTGACCGTCATGGAAACATCATTAAGAATGATATTTTCCCCAATCTGATAACCCACCTGATTTAACTGTAATAAAGCCTTCATAGCGCATCCGTTTATTTTCGTACTTATGCCCTACATTGTATGCGTATCGCTTTCGCTGATGCGAGATTAAAAGTTATACTTTCCCTTAACGACTGAGGATTTTAGTCAGGCAGCCGCTCGCTAACAGGAGGTTTTTCATGCTCGTATTTATTCCCGTCCTAATTTTCGTGGCTCTGGTGGTGGTGGCCGCCGGGGTAAAAATTGTTCCGCAGGGCTTTCAATGGACGGTTGAACGCTTCGGTCGCTACACCATGACGCTGCAGCCAGGCCTGAGCCTGGTGGTGCCGTTCATGGACCGTATTGGCCGTAAAATCAACATGATGGAACAGGTGCTGGATATTCCCTCCCAGGAAGTCATCTCCAAGGATAACGCCAACGTCACCATCGACGCGGTGTGCTTTATTCAGGTGATTGATGCGCCAAAAGCGGCCTATGAGGTCAGCAATCTGGAGCTGGCGATCATCAATCTGACCATGACCAATATCCGTACGGTGCTGGGTTCAATGGAGCTCGATGAAATGCTCTCCCAGCGCGACAGCATCAACACCCGCCTGCTGCATATTGTCGACGAAGCCACCAATCCATGGGGCATTAAGGTCACCCGTATCGAAATTCGCGACGTGCGCCCACCGGCTGAACTGATTGCGTCAATGAACGCGCAGATGAAAGCCGAGCGAACCAAGCGTGCTTATATTCTCGAAGCCGAAGGGATCCGTCAGGCGGAAATCGTCAAAGCGGAAGGCGAAAAGCAGTCCAAAATTCTCAAAGCCGAGGGTGAGCGTCAGTCCGCGTTCCTGCAGGCTGAAGCGCGTGAACGTTCGGCGGAAGCAGAAGCCCGCGCCACTCAAATGGTGTCTGAAGCCATCGCCGCCGGTGATATTCAGGCGGTGAACTACTTCGTGGCGCAAAAATACACCGATGCGCTGCAGCAGATTGGCTCAGCCAATAACAGCAAAGTGGTGATGATGCCGCTCGATGCCAGCAGCCTGATGGGCTCTATCGCCGGGATCGCCGAGCTGATGAAAGACAGCGCCAGCGAACGAGCGAAACGCTAATGGACGCCCTTCTCGCTCATCCGCATCTGGTCTGGCTGAGCCTCGGCGGCCTGCTGCTGATTGCCGAAATGCTCGGCGGCAACGGCTATCTGCTGTGGAGCGGCGTGGCGGCTATCGTCACCGGGGTGCTTGTGTGGCTGCTGCCGTTTGGCTGGGAATGGCAGGGGGCGCTGTTCGCTGTGCTGACGCTGATTGCGGCCTGGCTGTGGTGGCGCTGGCTGGCGAATCGCGTTAAGCAACAGCCGCGCGCTGACCGGCAGTTGAATCAGCGCGGCCAGCAGCTGGTCGGTAAAATCTTTACTCTGGACACGGCGCTCAGTAACGGTCGGGGCCACATCCGGGTTGGCGACAGTTCGTGGCCGGTTAACGCCGAGGACGATCTTCCTGCCGGAACGCGCGTGGAAGTGGTCGCGGTGGAAGGCATTACCCTGAAGGTGCGCCCGCACTAATTACTGTTTACGATGACAGCAGCCGGAAAGATTATCGATAATCGGACACTCGGCGCTGTCATCACCAGGACAGGCATCCGCCAGCGTCAGCAGCTGTTCGCGCATCCCCTGCAATTCTTTGATATGACGCTCAATGTCCGCCACTTTCTGCAAAGTGCGGGCTTTGACGTCGGCGCTGTGACGGGCCGGATCGTTGAACAAATTGACCAGCTCGCCGCACTCTTCCAGATTAAAGCCCACCTGACGGGCCTGGCGCAGCAGCGTCAGCTCATCAAGATGTTTCTGCGTGTAGTGGCGATAGCCGTTATCGCTACGCAACGCAGGAGTCACGAGCCCCTTCTCTTCATAAAAGCGGATCGCTTTGCTGGTTAACCCGGTTTTTTTCGCAACGTCGCTGATGTTCACATGTCCTCCGGTAGCTGGATATCAGTTCGTCCCTGAGTAAATTATACCCACGGCAGCCCGCTCCCGACCAGTTAACCGGGTCGGGTTACTGTGTAAAGTTATCTGTGCTCACTTTCTTTTCCTGCTGTCTTGACCTTCCCCTTGATGGAAGGTTTAAGCTTATTCACAGTCAGAAAAACATGGCGAACTTAAGGAGTCAGTTATGTCCCACATTATCGATCTGACGCTCGATGGCCTCTCCTGTGGTCACTGCGTGAAACGTGTTAAAGAGAGCCTTGAACAGCGTCCCGACGTTGAACAGGCAGAAGTCACCGTGACCGAAGCGCGCGTGACCGGCAGCGCCAGCGCCGAAGCGCTTATCGACACCATCAAACAGGCCGGATACGGGGCGGAGTTAAGCCACCCAAAGGCTGATCCGCTGACAGAGTCATCACTCCCGTCGGAAGCACTGACAGCGGTCCCTCCAGCGCTTCCGGCAGCCGATGACGTTGACGACAGCCAGCAACTGTTGATCAACGGTATGAGCTGCGCCAGCTGTGTCTCCCGGGTACAAAATGCGCTTGCCGCGGTCCCTGGCGTCACCCAGGCACGGGTCAATCTGGCGGAGCGCACGGCGCTGGTGATGGGCCATGCCGCTGCCGCCGATTTAGTACAGGCCGTAGAGAAAGCTGGCTACGGTGCTGAAGCTATTGAGGACGATCTCAAACGTCGTGAACGTCAGCAGGAAACCGCCGTCGCTACCATGAAGCGTTTTCGCTGGCAGGCGATTGTCGCCCTGCTGGTCGGCATCCCGGTCATGGTCTGGGGAATGATCGGCGACAACATGATGGTCACTGAAGCCAACCGCTCGCTGTGGCTGGTCATTGGCCTTGTCACTCTCGGCGTGATGGTTTTCGCCGGGGGCCATTTTTACTCCAGCGCGTGGAAAAGCCTGAAAAACGGCACTGCGACGATGGACACCTTAGTCGCGCTGGGCACGGGCGTGGCCTGGCTGTACTCAATGAGCGTCAACCTGTGGCCGCAGTGGTTCCCGATGGAGGCGCGCCATCTTTATTATGAAGCCAGCGCGATGATCATCGGTCTGATTAACCTTGGTCATATGCTGGAGGCACGCGCTCGTCAGCGTTCGTCCAAAGCGCTGGAAAAACTGCTCGACCTCACGCCGCCTACCGCCCGCGTGGTGACGGAAGCGGGTGAAAAATCTGTGCCGCTGGCGGAAGTTCAGCCGGGGATGACGCTGCGTCTGACCACCGGTGACCGTGTTCCGGTGGACGGCGAAATCACTCAGGGCGAAGCCTGGTTTGATGAAGCGATGCTCACCGGCGAGCCGGTCCCGCAACAGAAAACAGATGGCGAAAGTATTCATGCGGGTACCGTGGTGCAGGACGGCAGCGTACTGTTCCGCGCAAGCGCCGTTGGCAGCCACACGACCCTGTCGCGCATAATTCGTATGGTGCGCCAGGCGCAAAGCAGCAAACCGGAAATCGGCCAGCTGTCGGATCGCATTTCCGCCGTGTTTGTCCCGACGGTGGTGGCAATTGCCCTTTTCAGCGCGGCTATCTGGTACTTCTTCGGCCCTGCACCGCAGATTGTTTACACCCTGGTGATCGCCACCACGGTGCTGATTATCGCCTGTCCTTGTGCGCTTGGGCTGGCCACTCCGATGTCGATTATTGCAGGAGTCGGTCGCGCGGCTGAATATGGCGTTCTGGTTCGCGATGCGGATGCGCTACAGCGTGCAAGCGAACTGGACACATTAGTATTCGATAAAACCGGCACGCTGACCGAGGGTAAACCTCAGGTAGTGGCGGTGAAAACCTTTAACGAAGTGGATGAAGCGCAGGCTCTGCGTCTGGCCGCTGTGCTCGAGCAGGGCTCCAGTCATCCGCTGGCGCGCGCCATTATCGATAAAGCGGGTTCAGGAAGCCTGCCGCAGGTGAATAGCTTCCGTACATTACGCGGGCTGGGTGTCAGCGGCGAAGCGGAAGGTTATTCACTGCTGCTGGGTAATCTGGCGCTGCTCAACGAACAACAGATTGTCACTACTGAAGTTGAAGCCGACGTTCAGGCCGAGGCGGCAAAAGGCGCCACGCCGGTGTTACTGGCGCTCGACGGCAAAGTGGCGGCGCTGTTTGCCATCCGCGATCCGCTTCGTGAAGACAGCGTGGCTGCGCTTGCCCGCCTGCATCGTGAAGGCTACCGACTGGTGATGCTGACCGGCGACAACCCGACCACCGCCAACGCTATCGCCAAAGAGGCGGGCATTGATGAAGTAATCGCTGGCGTACTGCCTGACGGTAAAGCCGAAGCGATTAAAAAATTGCAGGCCGAAGGACGAAAAGTGGCGATGGTCGGCGATGGGATTAACGATGCTCCGGCGCTGGCTCAGGCGGAAGTGGGGATTGCGATGGGCGGCGGCAGCGACGTGGCTATTGAAACCGCCGCTATTACCCTGATGCGTCACAGCCTGGTGGGCGTTGCCGATGCGCTGGCTATCTCACGGGCGACGCTGCGCAACATGAAGCAAAACCTGCTGGGCGCGTTCATCTACAACTCATTAGGCATTCCGATTGCCGCCGGGATCCTCTGGCCGCTCACCGGCACTTTATTAAACCCGGTGGTCGCCGGTGCGGCGATGGCACTTTCCTCCATCACCGTGGTGAGCAACGCCAACCGCCTGCTGCGGTTTAAACCTAAAGCCTGATCCTGCTGGCCCTTAGCGGAAGACGTTAAGGGCCAAATATTGCAGCAGCATAATTGTTTTGCCATCCTCTATCTCGCCGCTGCGGATAGCCTCCAGGGCTTTTTCCAGCGGCCACTCCAGCACTTCAATATCTTCGCCCTCTTCCTCCAGACCACCTCCTGTTCCCGTGCGGTCTTTTTCCTGATATTCCGCAATGAAAAAGTACAGTTTCTCGGTGACGGAGCCAGGGCTCATAAAGGCCTCAAACACTTTTTTCGGCTTTGAAATGCTGAACCCCGTCTCTTCTTCGACCTCAGCGATAATTCTTTGCTCCGGCGAGGCGCTATCCAGCAGACCCGCAGCCGCTTCAATCAGAAAGCCGTTACGATCGTGCAGATAAACCGGCAAGCGAAACTGGCGGGTCAGCACCACGGTTTGTCTTTCGCGATGATAGAGCAGGATCGTCGCACCATGCCCCCGGTCGTAGGCTTCACGGCTTTGCTGCTGCCACGTGCCATCTCGTCGCATGAGCTCGAAGGTATATTTTTTCAGGATAAACCAGTTGTCCGACAGCAGCTTTTCCTGCAGATGACGAACATGAGCACTCTCTTTTTGCATGTTTTTTCTCCTCGCAGATGACAGCCATACAAATATCATGCACAATCGTGCAACATCAAGAAAAAACATGAAAGAGAAAACGATGCTTGCCAGCCAACGTAAACAGCAAATCCTGCAGCTCCTGGCCGATGAAAAACAGGTGCATTCCGGTGAACTCAGCCAGAGATTTGGTATCTCGGAGGACTCTGTGCGCCGTGATTTAAGGGAGCTGGCGGCAGAAGGTCTGCTGCAGCGAGTTCACGGAGGTGCCCTGCCCGTATCCGCTGCGATTGCGCCACTGGAAACACGCAAAAACGTGCAAACTGACAGTAAACAAGCCGTAGCCCGCAAAGCCGTTTCCCTGATCCAGCCCGGTCAGGTGATTATTTTTGATGGCGGAACCACAACGCACGAGCTGGTTAAACAACTTCCTCAGTCCCTGAGTTTTACCGCCGTCACCCACAGCCCGACGATTGCCGTCGCGCTGGCTGAATGCCCTGCTGTTGAAGTGATCCTGCTCGGCGGTGTCCTTTACCGGCACTCTGTTGTCACTACCGGGGCGGCGATGCTGGAGTCTCTCAGCCGAATCAATGCCGATCTCTTTTTCCTTGGGGTCACCGGCGTTCATCCTGAAACCGGGCTGACGACGGGAAACTATGAAGAAGCCTGCGTAAAACGGGCGTTAGCCGCCAGAGCCGCAGAAACTATCGTCATGGTATCGCAGGAAAAAACAGGCAGCGCGTCACCCTTCGCCATCGGCAAACTCGACCTGGCCAGTACGCTGATTGTGGACAAATCACTGCCTTCGGGACTGCAGGCCGCCTGCCAGAAGCTGGGGGTGATGGTCATTTAGGCTTGAGCCCTTCTGCTCAACGCGCTAGCATGAATCTTTGCATTGATGGAGCGCGTATGAGTCTGTTTCAAAAACTAAAATCTTCACTGCGCACCCTGTTTAAACCTCATTATTCCTGGCCCGGGCTGGACGTCAGCCTGGTCGGAGGACAGCATCTTCACCTCGTTGGCAGCATTCATATGGGCACCCGCGATATGTCGCCGCTGCCGCCAAAGCTTGTCAGCCTGATCGACCGTGCGGATGCGCTCATCGTTGAAGCGGACATCACCGGCAGCGAAACGCCCTTCAGCGATCTGCCTGCTTACCCTCCCCTGAGCGAACGGCTTTCCGCCGAACAATTTCAACAGCTTGAAACACTGGCCGATGAAATGGGGGTTTCGCTGGCGCTGGCCGACAGCCAGCCGCTGTGGCAGCTTGCCATGGTCCTGCAGGCCACTCAGGCGCAGAAACTGGGGCTGAGACCCCAGTTTGGCATTGATTACCAGATGCTGAATCAGGCTCGGGAAGCGGGGATCAAAGTGCTTGAACTGGAAGGCGCTGAGAGTCAAATTGCGCTGCTGCGCGACCTGCCGGACAACGGTCTGTCACTGCTGGAAGACACGCTGACGCACTGGCACACCAATGCACGCCTGCTGCAGATGATGATTGGCTGGTGGCTGGAGCAGCCACCGGGCGCGGCACCGTCGCTGCCCAATACCTTCAGCCATTCACTGTATGACCTGCTGATGAATCAGCGTAATCTGGCGTGGCGGGATAAACTGCAGGCATTACCAGCGGGACGTTACGTGGTGGCAGTGGGCGCACTGCATCTGTATGGCGAAGGAAATCTGCCGACCTTGTTGAAAGCAAAGCAGAAATAAAAAAATGGCCAATATTTCTATTGGCCCGTCAAAGAGGAATTTCACTTTTATTATTATCCCGAAGTTCGCACTTCGGATCTTTCGATTGTCGCTCAAAGTAACCATCACTGCCAATACTATTGCGCAAGATCGTACTATTTTTTCGACAACGATCGGGCGTATGCTGAGCGCTATTCACTTCGGCTGTAAGAAGGACTGTTATGACTCCCGCCGTTAACCTCCTCGAAAAAAACAAGATCCCCTTCCGGATCCACAGTTACGATCACGATCCCAATGAAACCAACTTTGGCGATGAAGTGGTGCGCAAATTGGGTCTCAATGCGGACCAGGTTTATAAAACGCTGCTGGTAGCGATCAATGGCGATATGAAACATCTGGCCGTTGCCGTCACCCCGGTTGCCACTCAGCTTGATTTAAAGAAAGTCGCCAAGGCGCTGGGGGCCAAAAAGGTCGATATGGCCGACCCGATGATGGCTCAACGTACCACCGGTTATCTGGTGGGCGGCATCAGCCCGCTCGGGCAGAAAAAACGCTTACCCACGCTGATTGACGCTCCGGCACAAACCTTTGAGACCATCTATGTATCAGGGGGAAAACGTGGGCTGGATATTGAGCTGGCGGCAGGCGATCTGGCGAAGATGCTGGATGCTAAGTTTGCGGATATTGCTCGACGGGATTGAGGATAATTGCCCGGTAACGGAATGCCCGGTGGCGCTGCGCTTACCGGACCTACAAATTCCGTAGGTCTGATAAGCGAAGCGCCATCAGGCAAAAGTCATTAAAAATAAGATTTAAGCGTTATAAGCATTCTCGCCGTGGCTGTTGACGTCCAGCCCTTCGCGCTCCTGCTCTTCCGGCACACGCAGACCCACGGTCAGGTCAGCCAGTTTGTAGCCTACGAACGCCACAACCGCAGACCAGACAATCGTTACCGCCACGCTTTCCAGCTGCACCAGCACCTGATGACCCATGGTGACACCTTCGGCATAGCCTACGCCGCCGAGTGAAGTCGCTGCGAAGATCCCGGTCAGGATGCAGCCGACAATCCCGCACACGCCGTGAACGCCGAACACATCGCAAGGATCGTCCACGCGCAGCCAGCGTTTCAGCGCCGTCACGCCCCACAGACCAGCCAGGCCCGCCGCAATACCGACAATCAGGGAACCGCCGACGCCGATATAGCCACAGGCAGGTGTCACCGCCACCAGTCCGGCAATCGCACCGGAACAAGCACCCAGCAGAGAAGGTTTACCGCGCACGGCCCACTCACCGAACACCCAAGCGAGGATCGCTGCCGCGGTCGCGACGACGGTATTAACAAAGGCCAGTGCCGCAATTTCATTCGCTGAGCTGGCAGAGCCTGCGTTGAAGCCAAACCAGCCGACGTAGAGGATTGCCGTGCCGGTGAAGACCATCGGCAGGTTATGCGGTTTGAAGGCTTCTTTGCCAAAGCCCGCGCGTTTGCCAATCAGGTACGCCCCCACCAGACCGGCTACCGCCGCGTTGATGTGCACTACGGTGCCGCCAGCAAAGTCCAGCGCGCCGTGGGTTGCCAGAATGCCGCCGCCCCACACCATGTGTGCAATCGGCACGTAGGAGAAGGTCATCCACACCGCCACGAAAATCAGCACCGCCGAGAAGCGGATACGTTCCGCCAGCGACCCCACAATCAGCCCAACGGTAATGCAGGCAAACGATCCCTGGAAAGCAACGTGAATATACTGATAGAACGTGCCCATCAGCGCCTTCAGCTCGATGCCCTTCAGCAGCACCCAGTCGAAGCTGCCGAAGAAGTTTCCTCCGGTGCCGAAGGCCAGAGTGTAGCCATAAACCACCCACAGCACGCAAACCAGCGCGAAGGACACGGTCACCTGCGTCAGCATCGACAGCACGTTTTTCCCGCGGATCAGGCCGCCGTAAAACAGCGCAATCCCCGGGATGCTCATAAACAGCACTAGAGCGGTGCTGATCATCATAAATGCGTTGTCCGCTTTGTCAGCCACGGCCGGAGCCGCCAGCGCCAGACCCGGCAACAGCGCCAGGGCAGCAGAGGTATATTTCAGGACTTTGTTCATGTTCTCGATTCCTGGCAGTGTGTGTCTGAAAGGTTACAGGGCCGCTTCGTCGGCTTCGCCGGTACGAATTCGAATCACCCGCTGGAGCTCGGCGACAAAAATTTTGCCGTCGCCAATTTTTCCGGTGTAGGCCGCTTTGCTGATCACATCGACAACCTCTTCAAGCTGGTCATCGGCGATAGCCACATCAATTTTTACTTTCGGCAGGAAGTTGACGCTGTACTCTGCGCCGCGATAGAGCTCGGCATGCCCCTTCTGACGCCCGAAGCCTTTCACTTCAGTCACGGTCAGTCCCTGAATGCCAATGGAAGACAACGCTTCACGAACGTCTTCAAGTTTGAATGGTTTAATCACCACGGTAACCAGCTTCATAGATCCCCTCCAGTCAGAATTCGGTAATGGCCGCGCTAACACACAGGAGGTAAAGCAAGCAGCGTGCCAGAATGAAAACATCCGGGAATTGGGCGCTGTGATGAGGGAACAATGGGGATAAAAATAAAAACGCACCAGCATAGTGCAAGGTGCGTTGGGTTGTTGCACCAGCTCACGCTGGTGTTAGCAGATTGCCTGCTGGTGGTGCATCAGGCGGAAAGCGACTCTTCTTCGATACTGGCCGCCAGCTCTTCTCCGGCAAGCTGTAGCTGATACATCTGCCAGTAGCGGCCTTTTGCTTCAAGCAGTTGCTGATGATTGCCGCGTTCCACCGCCTGCCCGCGATTCAGCACCATGATGGTATCGGCCTCTACGATGGTCGAAAGACGGTGGGCAATCACCACCAGCGTGGTGTGCTGGCGAACGGCGGCCAGCGCCTGCTGAATCGCCTGCTCCGTGCCGGAATCGATGTTTGCCGTGGCTTCATCAAGGATCAGGATTTGCGGGGTGTCCACCAGCACGCGAGCCAGCGCCAGTAGCTGCTTTTGCCCAACGGAGAGGTTGTTCCCCTGCTCGCCCAGAGGCGTGTTGATCCCTTCGCTCATTCCGCGCGCCAGCTCAGCCAGCTGTACCGTTTCCAGCGCCTGCCACACCTGCTCTTCGCTGATTTCACGCCCAAGCGCCACGTTAGCGAAGAAGGTGTCTGCCAGCACCACCGGATCCTGCTGCACCATCGCCACGCCCTGACGCAGCACGCTATGGCTCAGCGACGAAAGCGGACGCCCGTCAAGGCGGATCTCGCCTTTGGTCAGCGGGTAATAGCCCATCAGCAGGCTGGCGAGCGTGCTTTTACCGCTGCCGGTGTGCCCGACCAGCGCCACGAAGCTGCGCGTCGGCACATTCAGATTAATGTCCTGCAGCACCAGGCGATCGCCCCGGTAGGCAAAGGAAACATTGTCGACGTCAATCGATCCGCTGGTCAGCGGACGCGGATCGTCACCGTAGGTCTGACGCGGTTTGTCCATCAGTTCAAACACGCGTTCACCGGCAACAACCGCCTGTTGCAGCATCGACTGCTGGGTGGTGAGTTCGATCAGCGGTTCATTCAGACGCCCGAGGTAGCTGATAAACGCGTACAGCACACCAACCTCAATCGTGCCTTTTGCGGTCAGGCCGAACAGCATCAGCAGGCCGCAGAGGATCAGCGAGGAGAGCAGGCTCAGCAGCGGACGCAGCAGGAAACCGTCAAGGCGCAGCGTCTGCATGCGGGCCATATAGTGCGAGCGGCTGGCTTCACCCATGCGTTCACCAAAGCGGGCCTGCTGGCGGAACTGCTGGATCACGCTCATTCCGTTGATCACTTCGTTAAAGCCGTCGTTGATGTCGGCGAGATAAGCACGAACGCGACGCACAATTGGCGTGCTGTAGCGCTGATAGATCACCATTACCACAATCACCGCCGGGAAAATCGCAATCGCCACCAGCGCCATCCGCCAGTCGAGGCTGAACATCGCCACCAGCATCGCGCTGATCAGCGCCGCGCTGCGCAGCACGGTGGAGACAACGGTGACGTAAAGATCGCGGATCACTTCGGTATCATTGGTGACGCGGGAGATCAGCTGTCCGACAGGCTGCACGTCAAATTCGCTGAGCGGCTGGCGCAGTGCTGCATCCATCACGTCGGTACGCAGCTGTTGCACCACGCCTACTGCCGCGCGGTTAAACAGCAGCGACTGAACGTAATGCAGCGAGGCCGCCAGCAGCTGCAGGCCCACGTATGCTGCGCCAAGACCGACGACGATCCCCAAAGGCAGATAGCTTTTCGCCACCATATTGTCGATGAAATAGCTGATCAGCAGCGGGCCGGTGACCTCTGCCGCTGCGGCTATCCACATAATCACCATGCCGATGCCCAGCGGTTTGCGCCACGGGGAACCGTAGGCCAGCAGACGTTTCAGCGTCGGCCACAGCTGTCCGAAATTACGCATTGGCGGCCTCCTGCTCTTCTGGCTCGTCATCCAGCGCAGCTTCGAGCTGCTGATAACGATACATATCCCGATACCAGCCCGGCTGCACAGCCAGCTCGTCATGTTCACCGCGCTGGGCGATGTGTCCGTGCTGCATCACAATAATTTCACTGGCTTCCGTCAGGGCTGAAAGGCGGTGCGCGCTGATAATCACCGTGCGCCCTTCTCCCCACTGTCGCAGGTTGTGCAGGATCTGATGTTCAGTTCGCCCGTCAACGGCCGACAGCGCATCATCGAGGATCAGGATTTCCGCATCCAGCAGCAGCGCGCGGGCGATGGAAATTCGCTGCTTCTGCCCGCCGGAGAGCATTACGCCGCGCTCACCCACTTCGGTGTCATAACCCTGTGGCAGCAGCAGAATATCTTCATGCACGTTGGCAAGCCGCGCCACGTGCTCAATCTCTTCCTGCGTTGCGCCGGGTTTGCCCAGCGCGATGTTATTGCCAACGGTGTCGGAAAACAGGAACGGCGTCTGATTCACGACGGCCAGGCGGCTGCGCCAGCTATCGAGCTGTAGCACCGTCAGTGGACGATCCTGGAAGCGAATATCACCCTGCTCCACGTCGAAGTGGCGCTGGATCAGAGACAGCACCGTGGTTTTCCCCGAACCAGTCGGCCCGCAGATGCCAAGCATTTGCCCCGGCGCCAGCTTAAAGCTGACATCGTTGAGGATCGTTTTCTCGGTGCGCGGATAGTGGAACTCAAGAATATTGACCGCCAGCGTGCCCCGTTCCGGTTTCAGCACTTCCGTGCCGTCATTCACTACCGGCGCTTCTGCCAGCATGTCGCGAATACGGCTATAGGCTGCGCTACCGCGTTCAACAATGTTAAACATCCACGCCAGCGCCAGCATTGGCCAGATCATCAGGCCCAGATACATCATAAAGCTGGTGAGCTGCCCCAGCGTCAGACTGCCGTTGACTACCATCCAGCTACCACCCGCGATGGCGAGTAAATTCGCCATGCCGATGGCTATGTAAATAGTTGGGTCAAAGCGGGCATCGACGCGGGCGACGCGCATATTTTTCGCCCCGGTATCGGCGGCATCGGCTGCAAACTGTGCCGACTGACGATCTTCCAGACCAAAAGCTTTGATCATGCGGATGCTGGTCAGGCTTTCCTGCGTTCTGTCGTTAAGGCCAGAAAACGCGGCCTGCGCCAGTTTGAAGCGGTTGTGCAGCGTATCGCCATTGCGCTTAATCACCAGCGCCATAATCGGCATCGGCACCAGCGCCAGCAGCGTCAGCTCCCAGCTAATCTGCGTAGACATCACAATCAGCACCGCGCAGCCCATCACCAGGGAGTCGACCAGCGTCAGCACACCTTCACCGGCGGCAAAGACAACGCGGTCAACGTCGTTGGTTGCGCGGGCAATCAGATCACCCGTGCGGTGGCGCAGATAGAATTCAGGATGCTGACGGCTTAGCTGGCGATAGTAGTCTTCGCGCAGCTCCACGGCGAGCTGATAGGACGCACCAAACAGCAGCACGCGCCAGACGTAGCGCAGCAGATAAACCACCACCGCAATCAGCGCCAGCGTGCCCACCCACATCATCACCCGCGTTGGGGTGTAGTGTTGTTGCGTTACGCCATCCACGACGTACCCCACCACACGTGGTGGGATCAGTTGCAGGATCGCAATAATGATAAGCAGCAGCACTGCCCCGAGGTAGCGACGCCACTCCCGACGGAAGTACCAGCTGAGTTGAGCAAATAATCGCACGCAGAATTATCCAGAGAATGAATCGACCGGCAGCGCGGTGGTGTACTTGATCTGCTCCATCGCAAAACTCGATGTCACATCCGACAACCCCGGCACGCTATTGACCAGTCGTTTATAAAAATCGTCGTAGCGTTTCATGTCCGCTACCTGTACCCGCAGCAGGTAATCGTATTCCCCTGCCATGCGCCAGAAGCCAAGCACTTCGGGCATTTGCGTCACCTGCGACACAAAGCGGCTGTACCATTCACTGCTGTGATGCTGGGTTTTTATCAGCACGAAGGCGGTGAGCCCGAGCCCCAGTTTTTCCGCATCCAGCAGCGCCACTCTGCCGCGCAAAATGCCGTCGTCTTCTAGACGTTTCAGACGCTTCCAGCACGGCGTGGTGGTCAGATTAACGGCATCGGCCAGCGCCTGCAAAGAGAGGGTGCAGTCCTCCTGCAGCAGAGCCAGCAGCTTACGGTCAATTTTATCTATCATGAGCCACTCACAGAGAAAATTTTTCTCCCTTAATTGTATTTCAAAGACGAAATAGCAACAATTTTTTCCGTGCTTTCCGGTACTCTGGGCACAAAATGACAAACGGAAAATCACAATGAACAGCACATGGGTCAAACACGCCATCAGTGAAATTAACGCCGACTATCAGCGTTCTGCCGACACGCATCTGATCCGTCTGGCACTGCCTTCGTTTCCGGGTATTCAGCTGTACCTGAAGGACGAAAGCACGCATCCGACCGGCAGTCTGAAGCACCGCCTGGCGCGCTCACTGTTCCTGTATGGCCTGTGCAACGGTTGGATCAAGGAAGGCACCACCATTATTGAAGCGTCCTCCGGTTCAACAGCCGTGTCGGAAGCCTATTTTGCCCGCCTGCTTGGCCTGCCGTTCATTGCCGTCATGCCTTCCTGTACCGCTAAGCGCAAGGTTGAGCAGATTGAGTTCTACGGCGGCCGCTGCCACTTTGTGGAAAGCGCCTGCGAAATCTATGAAGCTTCGGAAATGCTGGCCCGTGAGCTGAACGGCCACTATATGGACCAGTTCACCTACGCCGAGCGAGCCACCGACTGGCGCGGTAACAACAACATCGCCGACAGTATTTTCCGTCAGATGCAGCATGAGCCGCATCCGGTTCCGGCTCATATCGTGATGAGCGCGGGGACGGGGGGGACTTCCGCGACGATTGGCCGCTATATTCGCTGTCAGGGTTACGACACGCAGCTGACCGTGGTTGATCCGCAAAACTCCGTGTTTATGGATTACTGGCAGCAGCGTGATGCGGCTTTGCGCAGCCCGGTGGGCAGCAAAATTGAAGGGATTGGTCGTCCACGCGTGGAGCCTTCGTTTATTCCGGATGTGGTTGATAGCATGCTGAGGGTGCCGGATGCTGCGAGCGTTGCCACCGCACACTGGCTGGAAACTCAGCTTGGGCGCAAAGTCGGCGCTTCAACAGGGACCAACATGTGGGGTGCGCTACAGCTTGCCGCCGACATGCGCGAACGCGGCCAGACAGGCTCAATCGTGACTCTGCTCTGTGACAGCGGTGAACGCTATCTTGAGACCTATTACAATGAAGAGTGGGTGCAGGCAAATATCGGCGACCTGACGCCGTGGAAGGCTCAGCTTAACGCCCTGCTCGGCTGATACAGACAGAGCCGCGTCACTGCCGACGCGGCCTGATACAGCTTATTAAAGCAAAATAAAGGCCAGACCAAGGATTACGACCAGAGTGGTGAATCCAAGGATATCCACGGCCTTTTTCATCAACACGCTATGTGTTGAGGTAGTTTCCTCTTCCCATTCAATCATCCTGATACCCTCGAAGCTGTAAAAAACGCCGATATCCTATGCTCATCCCTATGAGAGCCCCAGTGCGTAACGTGCTAATTCTGGTTTAAATATAAACATTCGCCAGTTTTCAGGCATAAAAAAACCGGGCCATAGCCCGGTTGCTGGAAGGGGTCTCTGTTATTCGGGGGAATAGGGGAGATGTGGAGTGTCCAGCCAATGTAGCAAATAGTGAGACACGGCCTGGTTCTGGCAGTGCCCGATAACCGGTAAATGTGGCAGTGCAGCTTTCAGCTGCGGCATGGCGTTACCCATAATCAAACCGTTACCCACCGAGCCCAGCATTTCGCTGTCGTTCATCGCATCGCCAAAGGCCATGCAGTCTGCCATCGTCAGGCCGAGGTGAGTGCTGAGCACCGACAGCGCCGCGCCTTTATTGCAGCCAACCGGCAGCACTTCCAGGCATTCAAAGGCAGAAAACGTCAGGTGGGCGCGGGAGCCCAGCGCTTCATTAAGCTGGACGCGCAGGCGCACCAGATCGTCATGATCGCCGCAGAAACAGATTTTGGTGACCTCATGCGCTGGCACACGTTTGAAATCGCACAGCTGATAACGAAAGCCGCTGTAGACGTGCGCGTGCAGCATTTCCGGGATTTCACGATCGGTGAACCAGCCGCCATCGTTAAAAATGTGCATGCTGGCCTGAGTATCCCAGTGGCTGTGCATCACCAGGTCAGCCACTTCGGGATCCAAATCGCTGCGATGCAGGACGTCGCCTTCCATCGAATGAATTCGGGTGCCGTTGCCGGTAATCAAAAAAGCGTCGAGGGATAAATGACCGATCAGATGGCGCATCTCCAGCGCATGGCGACCGGTGGCGAAAGTTAAAGTAATCTCCCGCTCATGCAGCCGCTTAAGGGTGCTCAACGTTTGTTCACCCAGATGATGGTTGGGCATTAACAGCGTCCCATCCATATCAAATGCAGCCAGTTTTGCCATCGTTTTCCCCGGAGTGTGATGAGTGTCGCTTGTCGGAAAGTATCTCCTGAGATATACGGAAGGAATAGTGAATAGTTAACTTTTATTGTTCCGGGTTTAGAAGCTATGCGGCAGTTAAATCGGTTAAATCAGTTCCAGCGTCTGTGGCAGCCCTCATCAGGATCGCCGCAGCTTATTACCGTGGCGGAACTGGCGGAGCGCTGCTTTTGCAGCGAGCGCCATGTGCGAACTTTGCTACGTCAGGCTCAGGATGCGGGCTGGCTGAGCTGGCAGTCTGCGCCCGGGCGTGGAAAGCGGGGAACGCTGACCTTTCATGTCAGCCCTGATTCATTACGTAATGAGATGATGGAGCAGGCGCTCAACCAGGGCCAGCAGCAGAACGCATTGGAGCTGGCACAGCTGGCGGCCCCGGAGCTGCGCGCCCTGCTGCACCCTTTTCTTGGCGGCCAGTGGCAGAACAACACCCCGACCTTGCGCATTCCCTACTATCGCCCCCTTGAGCCGCTGCATCCCGGCTTTTTACCTGGCCGCGCCGAACAACACCTCGCCGGGCAAATATTTTCCGGCCTGACTCGTTTCGATCACAGCCATAGCGAACCGCTCGGCGATCTCGCCCACCACTGGGAGGTCTCAGAAAACGGTTTACGCTGGGATTTTTACATTCGTTCGACGCTGCACTGGCACGATGGCGATCCTGTGGCAACGGAACAGCTCCACCGGCGTCTTACCCTGCTGCTGCAGCTACCCGCGCTGAGAAAATTATTCTCCAGCGTTGAGCGAATCGAGGTGACTCACGCTCAGTGTCTGACCTTTATCCTGATAAAGCCTGACTTCTGGCTGGCGCACCGGCTGGCAAGCTATTGCAGCGTGCTGGCTCATCCGGATAACACGACGCTCGGCACCGGTCCTTTCCGCCTGAAAATCTTTGAGCCTGAGCTGGTCAGGCTCGAGAGCCATAACCGTTACCATTTGAGCCATCCGCTATTGCAGGCTATCGAATACTGGATCACCCCACAGCTTTTCGAGCAGGACCTGGGGACCAGTTGCCGCCATCCGGTGCAAATAGCCATCGGCGATCCGGATGAGCTACGCAAACTGCGGCTAGTCAGCGACAGCATCAGCCTCGGTTTTTGCTATCTGGCCTTACGCAAAAGTCGGGGACTGACGGCGGCGCAGGCGCGCAAATTAATCAATCTAATCCACCAGTCTTCGCTGATGAAAAACCTGCCGCTGGATGAAAACCTGATCACTCCGACGCACGAACTTTTGCCCGGTTGGGAGGTTCCGCTTTCAGAAGACTCTGCGGAAGTCATCTTCCCTGCTTCTCTGACGTTGCTCTACCACCTTCCGGTTGAATTGCACACCATGGCCGAAGAGCTACGGCTGGCGCTAGGAAAGCTGGGCTGCGAGCTGACTGTTATTTTCCACGATGCCAAAACCTGGGACGGCTGCCCGCACCTGGCGAAAGCCGATTTAATCATGGGTGACAGGCTGATTGGCGAAGCCCCGGAGTTTACGCTGGAACAGTGGCTTCGCTGCGACCCGCTGTGGTCACACACCCTCAACGCTCAGGAATATTCGCAGCTTCAGGCTACGCTGGATCTTGTCCAGACGCAGTGCGATCCCATCGCGCGTCACGCCGCCCTGCAGGATGTGTTTCAGCAACTGATGGAAAACGCGCTGCTAACGCCGCTGTTTAACTATCAATATAAAATCAGTGCCCCTCCCGGTGTAAACGGGATCCGGCTCAACGCCCGCGGCTGGTTTGAATTTACCGAAGCCTGGCTTCCGGCTTCCTCTTCGTCGTGAAGCTGGTGGACACCGCCCGCAGGCGCTAACATAGCGCTTTTACGACGATAAACAGGATTTGCTATGAAACGCGCCGTTGTGGTTTTCAGCGGAGGCCAGGACTCCACCACTTGTCTGGTTCAGGCTTTACAGCAGTATGACGAAGTGCACTGCGTCACCTTCGATTACGGCCAGCGCCACCGCGCGGAAATAGACGTTGCGCGCGAACTGGCCCTGAAACTGGGTGCCCGCGCCCATAAAGTGCTGGACGTTACGCTGTTAAACGAACTGGCGGTCAGCAGCCTGACCCGCGACAGCATTCCGGTGCCGGACTATGAGCCGGAAGCCAACGGGATCCCAAATACCTTTGTGCCAGGACGCAATATTCTGTTTCTCACCCTCACCGCTATTTATGCGTATCAGGTGCAGGCTGAAGCCGTGATCACCGGCGTATGCGAAACTGATTTTTCAGGCTACCCGGACTGCCGCGACGAATTTGTGAAAGCACTGAATCACGCGGTCAACCTGGGGATGGCGAAAGATATCCGTTTTGAAACACCGCTGATGTGGCTTGATAAGGCTGAAACCTGGGCTCTGGCGGATTACTGGGGCCAGTTGGATCTGGTGCGCAGCGAAACGCTGACCTGCTACAACGGCATTAAGGGCGATGGCTGTGGGCATTGCGCCGCCTGTTCGCTCCGCGCTAACGGCCTGAATCATTATCAGGCGGACAAACCCGCCGTCATGGCCGCGATGAAGGCGAAGACGGGGCTGAAGTAGATCAACGCTTACCCGTTCTGTCGACCAGTTTGACACCGACAGCGCGGGTAATTTTCATTAAAGTAGTTAGTGTTGGATTACCTTCTTCTGAGAGGGTTTTGTAAAGCTGTTGGCGCGACAAGCCCGTTTTAGCGGCCACATCACCGATCCCACCTCGTGCTTCAATGACGTGACGTAAGGCGATCATAAAAGCGCCAACGCCGCCCTCCTCATTGATTTCTTCAAGCGCAATCTCCAGATACATCTGCGCATCCTCCGGGTTGTCGCGCAGCATTTTGACAACGGCATCGTGATGGCTGACAGAACGTTTTAAATCGCTCATTGCACATTCCTCTTAGTCTGATGATGCTTCCAGTATTCAATGGCTTTACTGATATCAGCTTTTTGAGTCTGTTTGTCTCCAGCAATGAGCAACAACACAATCTGCTTTTGAGCAAACGCAAAATAAAGTCTGTAGCCAGGACCTGCATCTATCCGCATTTCCCAGATCCCCTCACGAAGATACTTATAGTCACCAAAGTTACCCTTCTGCATGCGGTTCAGACGCATGACAACCCGGTAAGCCGTTCGCTTTTCACGCCGCTGCTTGTCATCCAGCCATAATGTAAACGGTACCTGCCCGTTACGCGCCTGGTACCGTTCAAGCACATAGTCCCTGTCCATAATTCTATCCTTAAGAAGAACGCCTGTCTTTTTTAAAAGACAAAAAGTCCGTTATGCCACCATCTCCTCCAGATGCTGGCGCAGCTCGCCTTCCAGCGGCAGCGCTTTCTGGGTTTTGAGATCGATACAGACGAAGGTGATCAGTGCATCCGCTACCACTTCGCCTTCAGGCTCCAGGGTAACCACCTGGCTTAACACGCCGCTTTTGCCGTTCAGCTGCTCGACTTTGCTGGTGACCGTCAGCAGATCGCCCAGTACAGCCGGGCGGCGGTAGTTAATATTGATATTGACCACCACAAAGGCGATGCGGTTGTCGGTCATCCACTGGAAGCCGGAGCTGCTTTCCAGCCCGTCCCAGCGGGCTTCTTCGAGGAACTCCAGGTAGCGGGCGTTGTTCACGTGCTGATAAACATCCAGGTGGAATCCACGAACTTTGATTTGAGTCTGCATAGCGCAATAGCCTTTATTATTGATAGAGTCAGAGGTCGCACACTGGTACGACCTCTGTAGTCTGGCATTATTTTACAACTGTGCAACTTTTCTCAGCCGTCAGAGCATCAGATGAGAAAGATTTTTCTCCACCAGCGTTCCTCCCATCCCCGGCACCTGACGTAAATCATCAATGGTTTTAAAAGGACCATACTCTTCGCGATAGCTGACGATAGCCTGAGCTTTTTTCAGGCCCACGCCGTTTAAGGCCTGTGCCAGCTCTTCTGCCGTTGCGGTGTTAATGCTGATTTTGCCGGCAGCGTTTTTTTCGTCGGCTACCGGAGCGCTTTTCTCCGTCGCCGCTGGCTGGGTGACCGTTTTGCTTTCAACCGCCGCTTTGCCCGCCGTGGGGGCCGCAAGTGCCTGAGTGCCGAGGCCTGAAAAGATCATAGAGAGGGTGAAAAGAACAACTTTAATTCCTGATTTCATGCTGTTATCTCCTTGTTTGTTGACAGCGGAGTCACGATAACCAGAAGAAAAAAGCAGTTCAAAAGGCAAATGTCAGAATTGGAAAAGGCCGCGAAAGCGGCCTTTGATTATTGCAGTGCGTTACGAAAATCTGCGAGCGTGCGCGAAGTTATTGCTGCTGTTCGACGATGCTGCCCAGCTTGATTTTCGCTTCTTTGCGCAGGTTTGCCATCAGCGCTTCGAAAGCCACCTGAGCATTGTTCTGGGTGATCCCCTGCACCATCGCTTTTTTCTGTGCGTCCGGCATGGTACCGGCTTTCACTTCATCCAGTGCCAGCAGAACCACGTTGCCCTGCATATCAGAACCGACGCCATAGCTTGGCTGGTCTTTCTGCGGCAGCGGCAGCGTAAACGCGGTCTGGCTCAGCGGATCCTGACCGGTGCGGCTCAGGGTTTTCGCCGCGCCGAAGCTCAGGTTGGCGGCTTTCATCGCTTCCTGGCCTTTGCCCGCTTTCAGGTCGGCCAGCAGCTTCTGAGCATCCAGCTGTGCCTGCTGGACGGCTTTATTGTGTTTCACGATATCCGTGACCTGCGCTTTCACGTCGGCCAGCGGTTTAACGGTTTCCGCTTTGTGCTCGCTGACGCGCAGAACAAAGGCACGGTCGCCGTCGACGGTGATGATATCGGAGTTGCTGCCCGGCGTGCCGTTTTCGCCCACCAGGCCACCGTTGAAGATAGCGTCGGAAACGGGCTTGAAGTTCAGCTCATCCGGCAGGCTGTCGTGACTGAACCAGCCGGTTTCAACCACTTTCAGACCAGATACCTGTGCGGCGCCCGCCAGAGATTCGTTATCGTTGCTGGCCGCATCGCTGACCTTCTGCTGCATAGCAAAGAAGGCATCCAGCGCTTTGTTCTGTTTCACCTTAGCGGCAATTTCGTCGTGCACTTCCGCCAGTGGTTTCACTTTTGCAGCTTCAACGTCATCCAGACGCGCGACCAGGAAGCCAACGCTGGACTTGATCACGCCAGACAGCTGGCCTTTGTCTTTCAGACCCGCGTTTTTCAGTTCGTCAGGAGTGGTGGATGCTTCCAGCCAGCCCATATCGCCGCCATTTTTGGCAGAGATGATGTCGGTGGATTTTGCTTTAGCCACATCGGCAAAGTTAGCGCCCTTGCTGATTTCGTCCAGCACGGCTTTTGCGTCTGCTTCCGTTTTGGTCTGAATCACGCTGTAACGCACGCGCTGTGGCTGAGTGTACAGATCCTGATGCTGGTCATAATAAGCCTGGATATCCGCGTCTGAGGCGGTTTCCTGCAGATTTGCCGCATCCATCTTGATGTAGCTAACACGGAACTGCTCAGGGGCCACGAACTGGTTTTTGTTCTGCTCGTAGTAGCTGGTAATTTCCTGATCGCTGACCTGCTGTTTCGCCGCCAGTGCGCTGACGTCGATGGTCGCTTCACGAACCACACGCTGCTGAGAAACCAGCGCGGCCAGCTCGTTGGTTTCGCCCGGCAGCATGAACTCGGAGCCGACGATGGCGTTAATCAGCTGCTGAGTCACCAGCTGGTTGCGCAGAGCCTGAGCGTATTGATCGGTGGTCATGCCCATCCGGCCAACCAGCGCGCTGAAGCGCTCGTTATCGAATTTGCCGTTGGACTGGAAAGCCTGGGTCTGGAAAATAGCCTGCTTCACCTGGTCATCGCTGATACCCAGCTTGAGGTGTTTGGCATATTGATCGAGCAGCGCTTCGTCGATAAGACGATTGAGCACCTGCTGACGCATGGATTTCATGTAGTTTTCGTTAGCGGCCAGTTCAGAGAACTGATCGCCCATCTGCTGCTGCTGACGGTTACGCTCGCTGGCAACGGCATTTTCGAATTCTGGTCGGCCAATCTCCTGACCGTTCACTTTTGCGGCATAGGTATTGTTACCGCCAATCAGGTAGCTGCTCACGCCGGTCAAAATGAACGACACGATAATGATACCGAAAATAATCTTGAGCACGACGCTATTCGCAGCCGTACGTAAGGAGTCCATCATGGTGTAACAACGCTCCGCTGTAGGTGACATTTACCGCGCACAGCATAACACGACTGCCGCTGCGCGTGAGGGCGTATTTTGACAAGAAAAAGGGGCCGTTGTCAGCCAGCAACTTGCCGAAAAGAGTAAAAGTCCGGGGTCAGAAATAAAAAAAGGCACATCGGATGATGCGCCCTTGTACTGTGTCACATTCCCTTAACGGGAAAGCGATCAGTTTACCGCGTCTTTCAGTGCTTTACCTGCACGGAAACCCGGAACTTTGGCAGCAGCAATGGTGATCTCTTTACCGGTTTGCGGGTTGCGACCAGTACGGGCAGCACGCTCTTTAACAGCAAAAGTACCAAAACCTACCAGCGCAACGTCATCCCCAGCCTGCAGAGACTCGGTAACAGAAGCGATTAAGGCATCTAACGCACGGCCTGCAGCAGCTTTAGAAATATCCGCACCTGCAGCAATTTTGTCAATCAGTTGAGATTTGTTCACTGTTCTCTTCCTCTCTTTATAATTTATATCGCACTGGAATCCTTCGCAGCACGACGGCGCAGCAGTTATATCAGGTGTGTCATGCCCTTACAACACCCGTTGTTGATGGCTTACACACCCAGCAATCTAAATTAGCTATACAAAAAAAGGCTGGCAAGTGCGAAATCACCTGCCAGCCCTGTTTTTATTAGCGCTCTTTGCGCGGTGTCACTATTTTGCGGTCACAACCTGCATTCCGTAGGGTTCATTCTGCAATGCAAGTGCCAGAACTTCCTCAATACGTTTCACCGGATGGATTTTCAGATCGGCAATCACGTTGTCCGGAATCTCTTCCAGGTCGCGTTTGTTCTCATCAGGAATCAGAACAGTCTTAATCCCGCCGCGGTGAGCTGCGAGCAGTTTTTCCTTCAGACCGCCGATTGGCAGCACCTGACCACGCAGAGTGATTTCACCGGTCATCGCCACATCGGCACGAACCGGGTTACCCGTCAGGCAGGACACCAGCGCGGTACACATAGCGATACCGGCACTTGGACCGTCTTTCGGGGTCGCGCCTTCAGGAACGTGAACGTGAATATCACGTTTTTCGTAGAAGTCGCCGTTGATACCAAGTTTTTCAGCACGTGCACGAACGACAGTCAGCGCAGCCTGAATGGACTCCTGCATCACTTCACCCAGTGAACCGGTATAGGTCAGCTTACCTTTACCCGGCACGCAGGCGGTTTCGATGGTCAGCAGATCGCCGCCCACTTCCGTCCACGCCAGACCGGTCACCTGGCCCACGCGGTTTTCGCTGTCCGCACGGCCATAGTCAAAGCGCTGCACGCCCAGATACTGATGCAGGTTGTCGCCGTTAATCTCGATGTGCTTCAGGGATTTATCCAGCAGCAGCTGTTTCACCGCTTTACGGCACAGTTTCGAGATTTCACGCTCGAGGCTACGTACGCCCGCTTCACGGGTGTAGTAACGGATGATGCCCACAATGGCGCTGTCATCGACCTTCAGCTCGCCTTTTTTCAGCGCGTTACGCTCAATCTGTTTCGGCAGCAGGTGCTGTTTCGCAATGTTCAGCTTTTCGTCTTCGGTGTAGCCAGAAAGACGAATAACTTCCATACGATCCAGCAGCGGAGCCGGAATATTCATCGAGTTTGACGTCGCCACGAACATCACGTCGCTGAGATCGTAATCGACCTCAAGGTAGTGATCGCTGAACGCCACGTTCTGTTCTGGATCAAGCACTTCCAGCAGAGCGGAAGCCGGGTCACCGCGCATGTCCGAAGACATTTTGTCGATTTCATCCAGCAGGAACAGCGGGTTTTTGACGCCCACTTTGGCCATTTTCTGGATCAGTTTACCCGGCATAGAGCCGATGTAGGTACGACGGTGACCGCGGATTTCCGCTTCATCACGCACGCCGCCCAGCGCCATACGAATATACTTACGCCCTGTCGCTTTGGCGATGGACTGACCCAGAGAGGTTTTACCGACCCCTGGAGGCCCTACCAGGCACAGAATTGGCCCTTTGAGCTTGTTCACGCGGCTTTGTACTGCGAGATACTCAAGAATGCGATCTTTCACGCGTTCCAGACCGTAATGGTCGGTATCGAGGATCTCCTGCGCCTGGCGCAGATCTTTTTTGACTTTGCTGCGCGCGTTCCACGGAACCTGCACCATCCAGTCAATGTAGCCACGCACCACGGTCGCTTCCGCAGACATTGGTGACATCATTTTCAGCTTCTGCAGCTCGGCTTCGGCCTTCTCTTTTGCCTCTTTCGGCATCTTAGCGGCGTCAATCTTACGCTTCAGCGCTTCGTTTTCATCCGGAGCATCGTCCATCTCGCCGAGTTCTTTCTGGATGGCTTTCATTTGCTCATTCAGATAGTACTCACGCTGGGATTTCTCCATCTGCTTTTTCACGCGGTTGCGAATACGCTTCTCAACCTGCAGCAGATCGATTTCCGACTCCATCATCGCCATCAGGTATTCCAGACGCTCGTTGATGTCGGACATTTCCAGTACGGACTGCTTGTCGGACAGCTTCAGCGGCATGTGGGCCGCGATAGTGTCCGCCAGACGCGCCGGATCGTCGATGCTGTTCAGCGACGTCAGCACTTCCGGTGGAATTTTTTTGTTGAGCTTGATATAGCCTTCAAACTGGCTGATGGCCGTGCGTACCAGCACTTCCTGCTCACGCTCGTCGATGGCCGGAGACTCAAGGTATTCCGCCTTCGCCGAGAAGTGTTCGCCGTTATCAGACAGCGCAGAAATACGCGCACGCTGAAGCCCTTCTACCAGCACCTTTACGGTGCCATCTGGCAGCTTCAGCATTTGCAGAATAGAAGCCACGGTCCCGACGGTGAAAAGATCGTTTACACCCGGCTCATCCGTTGACGCGTCTTTCTGAGCAACCAGCATGATTTTTTTATCATGGTCCATGGCCGCTTCCAGACAACGGATAGATTTTTCCCGTCCTACGAATAAGGGAATGACCATGTGCGGATAAACCACCACATCGCGCAACGGCAATACGGGGATTTCAATGCGTTCAGAACGCTCAGGATTCATAGAGCTCTCTCTTAGTTTAATGTCCGCCAGGTAGTCAATGACGTTACTGTGCGTTACGCCATCGTTAACATGTGATTCAGTATATGGGGATGTTTCCCACACATTCAACGGCAGGAATACAGGAAAAGTAAAAGGGGGATAAAATATCCCCCTTTTCGTTAACTGCCTGAGTGAATTGGCTAATTATTCGCCAGAAGCCTGCTGTGTTTCGCTGGTGCCGTAAATCAGCAGCGGCTTGGTCTGGCCATCGATGACGGACTCATCAATCACCACTTTTTCGACATCTTCCATGGAAGGGAGATCGTACATGGTGTCGAGCAGAGCGGCTTCAACGATAGAACGCAGGCCACGGGCACCGGTTTTACGGGCCATTGCTTTGCGGGCAATCGCGTCCAGCGCTTCGTCACGGAATTCCAGGTCCACACCTTCGAGGTTGAACAGCGCCTGGTACTGCTTGGTCAGGGCGTTCTTCGGCTCTTTGAGGATCTGAATCAGCGCTTCTTCGCTCAGTTCATTCAGGGTAGCCACTACCGGCAGACGACCGATAAATTCCGGGATCAGACCAAATTTGATCAAATCTTCCGGCTCGACCTGCTCCAGCAGCTGGCCTTCGTTGGCTTTTTCCGCTTTCACTTTCACCGTCGCGCCAAAGCCGATACCTGAACCGGTTTCCACACGATGGGAAATCACCTTATCCAGACCGGCAAACGCGCCGCCGCAGATAAAGAGGATTTTAGAGGTATCAACCTGCAGGAATTCCTGCTGCGGATGCTTACGGCCACCCTGAGGCGGAACCGCTGCCACCGTGCCTTCGATAAGCTTCAGCAGAGCCTGCTGTACGCCTTCGCCGGAAACATCGCGAGTGATCGACGGGTTATCCGATTTACGGGAAATTTTGTCGATTTCATCGATGTACACGATGCCGCGCTGGGCTTTCTGCACGTCGTAATCGCACTTTTGCAGCAGTTTCTGGATGATGTTTTCCACGTCTTCACCCACGTAACCGGCTTCGGTCAGGGTGGTGGCATCAGCCATGGTAAACGGTACGTCCAGCAGACGAGCGAGCGTTTCCGCCAGCAGCGTTTTACCGGAACCGGTTGGGCCAATCAGCAGAATGTTACTTTTGCCGAGTTCTACGCCATTGCTGGTATCGCCGTTACGCAGACGCTTGTAGTGGTTGTACACCGCCACCGCCAGCACTTTCTTCGCCCTTTCCTGACCGATAACGTAATCGTCCAGGTGATGACGGATTTCATGCGGGGTTGGCAGCGCACTACGTTCACGGTGCGGAGCGACTTCCTTAATTTCTTCGCGAATGATGTCGTTACATAAATCAACGCATTCGTCGCAGATATACACGGACGGCCCGGCGATCAGCTTACGCACTTCATGCTGGCTTTTGCCGCAAAAAGAGCAATACAACAGTTTGCCTGAACCATCTTTGCGTTTATCTGTCATGAGTCCAAACCTCTTTCTATGTTCTTTGTGCCGCACATGACGACGCAAATGCCAGTCTTAACGGAGTACCGCCCTCTACAGTATAGCGGCAGACTGTGTACTGGCATTAATTACGATGGGTCAAAATAGAGTCGACCAGACCATACTCTACGGATTCCGCAGCAGAGAGGAAGCGATCGCGTTCTGTATCGCGCTCGATCTGCTCAAGGGAATGACCCGTGTGGTGCGCCATAAGTTCATTCATGCGCGCTTTAACTTTCAGGATTTCTTTGGCGTGGATTTCGATATCCGTCGCCTGGCCCTGGTAGCCGCCCAGCGGCTGGTGGATCATCACGCGGGAGTTCGGCAGGCAGAAACGCTTGCCTTTCGCCCCGGCGGTCAGCAGGAAGGCGCCCATAGAGCAAGCCTGTCCCATACAGATGGTGCTGACGTCTGGTTTAATAAACTGCATGGTGTCGTAAATGGACATGCCAGCGGTAATCACGCCACCAGGGGAGTTAATGTACAGGTAGATGTCTTTTTCCGGGTTTTCCGCTTCCAGAAACAGCATCTGCGCCACGATCAGGTTCGCCATGTGGTCTTCCACCTGGCCGGTCAGAAAGATAACGCGTTCCTTGAGCAGACGGGAGTAAATATCAAATGAACGTTCGCCGCGTGAGGTCTGTTCGATGACCATTGGCACCAGGGCCATATGGGGTGCAAAGTTATCTCGTTCGCCACTGTATGACATGTCCGTCTCCTGGATAAATAGTGAAATTACCTGCTGTACTGATTGTAACCTTGCGGACGGATCATCAGCCAGTCAATCTGTTGCTTCCCCTTTTATGGGGGTGGCAATGCCCTGTTTCAAGCATAACAATATTTTGCTGTAACGCTAACACCGAAACGCCGTTTTAGCACGTACAGCGATACTATTGCTGCAATAAAAAAACCCGTCACCAGAAGGTAACGGGTTTTTCGCTCAAACTTTAAACCGTGGGGCGGAAATTACGCCTGCTGGTTCATCAGTTCGTTGAAAGAAGTGGCTTTTTCAGACACTTTCGCTTTGTTCAGAACGGCTTCAACAGCCTGCTCTTCCAGAGCGACGTTACGCATGTTGTCCATCAGCTCTTTGTTCTTGCTGTAGAACTCGATCACTTCTTTCGGATCTTCGTAAGCGGAAGCCATCTCTTCGATCAGGCCTTTCACGCGATCGTCTTCAGCTTTCAGCTCGTGGGTACGAATCACTTCGCCCAGCAGCAGACCAACCACTACGCGACGTTTAGCCTGCTCTTCGAACAGCTCGCGTGGCAGCTCCATAGCCTGTTTGGCGTTGCCACCAAAACGCTGTGCAGCCTGCTGACGCAGAACGTCGATTTCGCTGTCGATCAGGGCAGCTGGAACGTCGATGTTGTTGGCATTAACCAGACCTTCGATCGCCTGAGACTTGATGCGGTTTTTCACAGCACCTTTCAGCTCACGCTCCATGTTCTTACGCACTTCAGCGCGCAGACCGGCAACGGAACCATCTTCAACGCCGAAACGCTTGATGAATTCTTCAGTCAGTTCTGGCAGCTCACGCTCTTCCACTTTCTTCAGGTTGATAGCGAATTTCGCTGCTTTACCTTTCAGGTTTTCTGCGTGGTACTCTTCCGGGAAGGTCACGTCAATAGTGAACTCTTCGCCAGCTTTGTGGCCTTTGATACCGTCTTCAAAGCCTGGGATCATACGACCCTGGCCCATTGCCAGTACGAAATCAGTGGCTTTGCCGCCTTCGAACTCTTCGCCGTCGATTGAGCCAGAGAAGTCAACGGTAACGCGGTCTTCAGCGTCAACTGCGCCTTCTTTGTCTTTCCAGGTCGCCTGCTGCTTGCGCAGGGTGTCCAGCATACCGTCAACGTCGGTATCGGTCACTTCAACCACTGGTTTTTCAACTTCGATAGCGTCCAGACCCTGCAGCTCAACTTCCGGGTACACTTCGAACTCTACCGCGTAGGTGAAGTCTTCGCCCAGTTTGTATTCGCCTGGAACGTAGTTCGGCGCGCCGGCTGGATTGATTTTCTCTTTGATGATCGCATCAACGAAGTTGCGGCTCATCAGGTCACCCAGTACGTCCTGGCGAACAGAGGCGCCATAACGCTGAGCAACAACATTCATCGGTACTTTCCCTTTACGGAAACCGTCGATACGGACTTTTTTTGCTACGTTGACCAGCTCGCTATTTACAGCTTTTTCGATGCTGTCAGCAGCGATAGTAATCGTTACACGGCGGCCAAGGCCCTGAGTGGTTTCAACTGAAACTTGCATCTTGTTACCTCAAAAAAAATCACAGTGCTCGGTCAACTCTGGAAGCGCGTAACGACGGCTTCACAGAACCGGGATGTTCTCTTCAGTGCAGAAGTACAATCCCTGTTGCCAGAATCATCCCGAAGACATTCCGAAAATAAGACGCAGCATTATAGCGGCATCACAGTAGTGAGTCGAGAACGGGAAAGGCGCACCAGCACGCCTTTTTTCACAATTTTGAGGTGAAATTAACCTGAAAATTGCCTCACCCGCTCAAAATTCAGGCAAAACAAAACGGCCCGAAGGCCGTTTCTCATTTAATCTGTACGCAACATACTGGAAAAGTTCCGGCGGTTGCAAATGCGAATTTTACGCGATAGTGCCGGCACCTTTGCAGGGCGGTGAAGCAAACACGGTATCCTGCAGCCCTGCCCACTCTTTCGTGGTGTAGGTATGCAGCGCCAGTGCATGCACGGTGGTGGAAAGTTCTGCCGTTAAGGTACCGTAGATCATTCGATGGCGGTTGAGGAAACGTTCTCCGGCGAAACGATCGCTGACCAGTACCACTTTGAAATGGCTTTCGGAACCCGCCGGGACGTTGTGGCGATAGCTTTCGTCCACCACTTCGAGGAATAAGGGGTCAAATGCCGCCCTTAATTTTTGTTCTATCTGTTCACGTATCATCATGAATTTACTCCTCCGACAACGCTAAGATGCCGCCTTCCCTTTAAATGTTAGCCGCTTTTACCGTTTCTATTACATGAAGACAACAAAAATTTAGCTTTCGTCTGGTAATCTCACTCAAAGGGATGAAGTATGTGCCTTTCGCCATCCGATTCTTCGCAAAATTCAGCATGAAATTGCGCCAGCGTTCTGAAAACGGACAACGTGATGAATTTACATGCGTTACCCACTTCCCCTCGCTGATGGCGGTGTTATGATGGCGAGAATTTTTCGCCTATTGATTTTTTGTCCGTAACGACTGTGACTCTGAGAGCCTTAACATGTTAAAAAAAATCCTCTTCCCGTTGGTTGCGATGTTTATGCTGGCCGGTTGTGCCAAGCCGCCAACGACGATTGACGTATCGCCGAAGATCACCCTGCCTTCCCAGGACCCTAGCCTGATGGGCGTGACCGTCAGCATCAACGGCGCTGACCAGCGTCCGGACCAGGCGCTGGCAAAAGTGACTCGCGACAACGAACTGGTCACGCTGACCGCTTCCCGCGATCTGCGCTTCCTGCTGCAGGAAGTGCTGGAAAAACAGATGACCGCGCGCGGTTACATGGTTGGCCCAAGCGGCGCCGTTGACCTGCAAATCATCGTTAACCAGCTGTACGCCGACGTGTCTCAGGGCAACGTCCGTTACAACATCGCCACTAAAGCTGACATCGCCATCATCGCCACCGCGAAGAACGGTAACAAGATGACCAAAAACTACCGTGCGAGCTACCAGGTCGAAGGCGCATTTACCGCCAACAACCAGAACATTGCTAACGCTGTTAATAGCGTGCTGACGGATACCATTTCCGATATGGCACAGGACACCAGCGTTCACGACTTCATCAAGCAGAACGCCCGTTAAGTTGAATCTGACCCGGCCTTGCGCCGGGTCAGTTATTTAAGCTCATGCCAAATCACTATTTACGCTTCTTCCAGCAGCCCAAATCAGCCATTCTGCTGATTTTAGGTTTTGCTTCCGGTCTGCCGCTGGCGCTGACATCCGGCACTTTGCAGGCATGGATGACCGTCGAAAATATCGATCTTAAAACCATCGGTTTCTTCTCTCTGGTCGGTCAGGCCTACGTCTTTAAATTCCTCTGGTCACCGATGATGGACCGCTACACGCCGCCGTTTTTAGGCCGTCGTCGCGGCTGGCTGTTGACCACTCAGGTGATGCTGCTGATAGCGATTGCCGCAATGGGCTTCCTCGAACCTTCCAGCCAGCTGCGCTGGATGGCGGCGCTGGCGGTGGTCATTGCCTTCTGTTCAGCATCGCAGGATATCGTGTTCGATGCCTGGAAAACGGACGTTCTGCCGCCTGAAGAGCGTGGAACCGGTGCAGCCATCAGCGTGCTCGGTTATCGCCTGGCCATGCTCGTTTCCGGCGGTCTGGCGCTGTGGCTGGCCGATCAGTGGCTTGGCTGGCAGGCGATGTACTGGCTGATGGCAGCTTTGATGATCCCCTGCATCATCGCCACGCTGCTGGCTCCAGAGCCAAGTGATGTTATCCCGGCGCCAAAAACGCTGGAGCAGGCAGTAGCGGAACCGCTGCGTGATTTCTTCAGCCGCAACAACGCCTGGCTGATCCTGCTGCTGATTGTCCTTTATAAGCTTGGCGATGCGTTCGCCATGAGCCTGACCACCACCTTCCTGATCCGCGGCGTCGGTTTTGATGCCGGGGAAGTCGGCGTGATGAATAAAACCCTCGGCCTGTTTGCCACCATTCTGGGTGCGCTGTACGGTGGGGTTTTAATGCAGCGTTTGTCGCTGTTCCGCGCGCTGTTGATTTTCGGCATTCTGCAGGGCGCGTCCAACGCGGGCTACTGGCTGCTGTCGATTACCGATAAGCACATGCTGAGCATGGGAACCGCAGTGTTCTTCGAAAACCTGTGCGGCGGAATGGGCACATCGGCCTTCGTCGCGCTGTTGATGACACTATGCAACAAGTCGTTTTCTGCCACCCAGTTTGCTCTGCTCTCGGCGCTCTCGGCTGTGGGACGTGTCTATGTCGGCCCTATTGCCGGCTGGTTTGTTGAGGCGCACGGCTGGCCGACGTTCTATTTGTTCTCGGTATTTGCCGCTGTGCCTGGCATTTTGCTGTTGCTGCTGTGTCGGCAGACGCTGGAATATACCTGGCAAAGTGAAAGTTTTATGCCGAGGACCCAATTTAAAGCCGCCTATTCGCTGGCGCTGAACATTCTGGCTATTGGCTGCATTGTCCTCGCCGTATGGTTGCTGTTGCTGATCCTGAACGCGCTGGATTTAACGGCGTTTTCATTCCTCACCGGTCTGCTTGAAACCGGCGCGCTGATTGCCGTAGGCGGAGTGCTCTTCGGCGGCGTTCTGGATGCCCTGGCGCTGCGAAAACCCACCCCAGCACTGAATACAAAATAAACAAAACGGCCGCTGTAGTTACTTTGAGTAATTATAACGGCCGTCAGCCATTCATTTTTTCCGATTGTTAATTTGTGCGCTAATTATTTCGGAAATTATTGGCTCTTTCTGGATTGGCTATTATTTCATTAACCGATTCAGCTTAAACATGGCTATTTTTCCCTCATCGCAATGTCACCTCATTGATAATTAATTGTTAACCATTTGTGTGTTTTTACGATTGGTTATACCAATTACCAGCAATAACAGATCAGCAAGCCTCATTTTGTTATAACAACCCGCGAACGGGCGATTTGCCTGAATTTTAGACATATTCGGCAACATCTGTGACAGCCCCGGCAGAACCCGGTAACACCCGAAAGACACTTCTCCAATCATGTTTACAGTAATGTAACCTTCCCGTAAAATGCCCCCACACTTTAAACGCCACCAGATCCCGTGGAATTGAGGTCGTTAATGAGACTCAGGAAATACAATAAAAGTTTGGGATGGTTGTCATTACTCGCAGGCACTGTATTGCTCAGTGGCTGTGATTCTGCGCTACTTGACCCCAAAGGACAGATTGGACTGGAGCAACGCTCTCTGATACTGACGGCTTTCGGCCTGATGATGATTGTCGTTATTCCCGCCGTCTTAATGGCAGTTGGTTTTGCCTGGAAGTACCGTGCGAGCAATAAAGATGCGAAGTACAGCCCTAACTGGTCACACTCCAATAAAGTGGAAGCTGTGGTCTGGACAGTGCCTATCCTTATCATCCTGTTCCTTGCCGTACTGACCTGGAAAACTACCCACGCACTTGAGCCAAGCAAACCGCTGGCGCACGATGAAAAACCTATCACCATTGAAGTCGTTTCAATGGACTGGAAATGGTTCTTCATTTATCCGGAGCAGGGCATCGCTACCGTTAACGAAATCGCCTTCCCAGCGAACGTTCCGGTGCAGTTCAAAGTCACCTCCAACTCCGTGATGAACTCGTTCTTTATCCCGCGTCTTGGTAGCCAGATTTATGCGATGGCCGGTATGCAGACTAACCTGCACCTGATCGCCAATGAAGCAGGCACCTATGACGGTATCTCCGCCAGCTACAGTGGCCAGGGCTTCTCAGGTATGAAGTTCAAAGCCATTGCCACACCTGATCGTGCAGGTTTCGATCAGTGGGTCGCAAAAGTGAAGCAGTCTCAGAGCACCATGAACGATATGGACGCCTACGAGAAACTGGCTGCACCGAGCGAATACAACAAGGTGGAATACTTCTCCAGCGTACAACCCGATTTGTTTAAAGCTGTTATCAACAAATATATGGGTCACGGTCACATGGACATGAGCCAGCCTGCCGGTGAGCACGCCTCACACGAAGGGATGGAGATGGGCAAGGCTGATGAAAACAGCATGCCTGGTATGGACATGAGTCACGCGGAAACCGCTCACTAAGGGGCCGAGGAAGAAACGATGTTCGGAAAATTAACACTGGATGCAGTGCCCTACCATGAACCCATTATTATGGTTACGGTGGCTGCGATTATCATCGGTGGGGCGGCCCTTCTGGGGCTGATCACTTACTTCGGTAAGTGGACCTACCTGTGGAAAGAGTGGCTGACCTCCGTCGACCACAAAAAACTGGGCGTCATGTACTGTATCGTCGGTATCGTGATGCTGATCCGTGGCTTTGCTGACGCCATCATGATGCGTAGCCAGCAGGTCCTCGCCTCTGCCGGTGAAGCAGGCTTCCTGCCGCCGCACCACTACGACCAGATCTTTACCGCCCACGGCGTTATCATGATCTTCTTCGTAGCGATGCCGCTGGTTATCGGCCTGATGAACGTGGTTGTTCCTCTGCAGATCGGCGCACGCGACGTTGCGTTCCCGTTCCTGAACAACCTGAGCTTCTGGTTCACCGTCGTCGGCGTGATCCTGGTTAACCTGTCTCTCGGTGTGGGTGAATTCGCGCAGACCGGCTGGCTGGCTTATCCACCGCTCTCGGGGATTGAGTACAGTCCGGGCGTAGGGGTCGATTACTGGATTTGGGCACTGCAGCTCTCCGGTATCGGTACTACCCTGACCGGTATCAACTTCTTCGTGACCATCATCAAGATGCGTGCGCCAGGCATGACCATGTTCAAGATGCCTGTTTTCACCTGGGCTTCTCTGTGCGCTAACGTCCTGATTATCGCTTCCTTCCCGATCCTGACCGTCACCATCGCGCTGTTGACCCTTGACCGCTATATCGGTACCCATTTCTTCACCAACGAAATGGGCGGCAACATGATGATGTACATCAACCTGATCTGGGCCTGGGGCCATCCGGAAGTGTACATCCTGGTGCTGCCGGTGTTTGGTGTGTTCTCCGAAGTGGCGGCCACCTTCTCCCGTAAGCGTCTGTTTGGTTACACCTCGCTGGTATGGGCGACCGTGTGTATTACCGTTCTGTCGTTCATCGTCTGGCTGCACCACTTCTTCACCATGGGTGCCGGTGCGAACGTGAACGCCTTCTTCGGTATTGCCACTATGATCATCGCGATCCCAACCGGGGTTAAGATCTTCAACTGGCTGTTCACCATGTACCAGGGTCGTATCGTGTTCCACTCTGCGATGCTGTGGACCATCGGCTTTATCGTGACCTTCTCGGTCGGCGGTATGACCGGCGTTCTGCTGGCGGTACCAGGTGCGGACTTCGTGCTGCACAACAGCCTGTTCCTGATTGCCCACTTCCATAACGTGATTATCGGTGGTGTGGTGTTCGGTTGCTTCGCGGGTATCACCTACTGGTGGCCGAAAGCCTTTGGCTTCACCCTGAACGAGACCTGGGGCAAACGCGCCTTCTGGTTCTGGATCATCGGCTTCTTCGTGGCATTTATGCCGCTGTACGTGCTGGGCTTCATGGGTATGACCCGTCGTCTGAGCCAGCAGATCGATCCGCAGTTCCACCCAATGCTGGTTGTTGCAGCCTGTGGTGCGGCGCTGATTGCCTGCGGTATCGCGTGCCAGCTGATCCAGTACTTCGTTTCTATTCGCGACCGCGAGCAGAACCGCGACCTGACCGGTGACCCATGGGGTGGCCGTACGCTGGAGTGGGCAACCTCCTCTCCTGCGCCGTTCTATAACTTTGCCCACGTGCCGCACATTCATGAGCGTGACGCGTTCTGGGAAATGAAAGAGAAAGGCGAAGCGTACAAGAAACCTGCAAGTTACGAAGAGATCCACATGCCGAAAAACAGCGGCGCGGGCATTGTGATTGCCGCCTTCGCAACGGTATTTGGCTTTGCCATGATCTGGCATATCTGGTGGCTGGCCATCGTTGGCTTCCTCGGCATCGTGATTAGCTGGATTGTGAAAAGCTTCGACGAGGACGTGGATTACTACGTGCCGGTAGCAGAAATCGAAAAACTGGAAAATCAGCATTTCGATGAGATCTCTAAGGCAGGGCTGAAAAATGGCAACTGATACTCTGACTAACGCGCACGCCCATGCGCATGAACACGGGCACCACGATGCAGGGCCGATGAAAGTCTTCGGCTTCTGGATCTACCTGATGAGCGACTGCATTCTGTTCTCGATTCTGTTCGCGACCTACGCGGTGTTGGTGAACAACACCGCCGGTGGCCCGGCAGGTAAGGACATTTTTGAGCTGCCGTTCGTACTGGTGGAAACCGCGCTGCTGCTGTTCAGCTCCATCACTTATGGCATGGCGGCTATCGCCATGTATAAGAACAACAAAAGCCAGGTCGTTTCCTGGCTGGCGCTGACCTGGCTGTTCGGTGCAGGGTTCATCGGGATGGAAATCTATGAATTCCATCACCTGATCATGGAAGGGATGGGTCCGGATCGTAGCGGCTTCCTGTCTGCGTTCTTCGCACTGGTTGGCACCCACGGTCTGCACGTGACCTCTGGTCTTATCTGGATGGCTGTCCTGATGTTCCAGATTAAGCGTCGCGGCCTGACCAGCACTAACCGCACGCGTATCCTGTGCCTGAGCCTGTTCTGGCACTTCCTGGACGTGGTGTGGATCTGTGTGTTCTCTGTAGTCTATCTGATGGGGGCGATGTAATGAGTCATTCAACCGATCACGGCGCTTCCCACGGTAGCGTGAAAACCTACATGACAGGCTTTGTCCTGTCGATCATCCTGACGGTGATCCCGTTTGCGATGGTGATGAACGGCTCGTTGTCTCACGTTGCCCTGATTGGCACCGTGCTGGTGACCGCAGTGATTCAGATTCTGGTGCATCTGGTGTGCTTCCTGCACATGAACAGCAAGTCTGATGAAGGCTGGAACCTGACGGCGTTCGTATTTACAGTACTGATCATCGCGATTGTAGTGATTGGTTCCATCTGGATCATGTGGAACTTAAACTACAACATGATGGTTCGATAAGAGCGGCGAGTATGTTTAAGCAATACCTGCAAGTGACAAAACCAGGCATCATCTTTGGTAACCTGATCTCGGTGATCGGCGGTTTCCTGCTGGCCTCCAAAGGCCACATCGATTATCCGCTGTTTATCGCAACGCTGGTCGGCGTATCGCTGGTCGTTGCATCCGGTTGTGTGTTCAACAACTACATCGACAGGGACATCGACAAGAAGATGGAGCGTACGAAGAACCGGGTGCTGGTTAAGGGCCTGATTTCTGCGAACGTTTCGCTGGTGTATGCCACTTTGTTGGGTATTGCTGGCTTCGCGCTGCTGTGGTTCGGCGCTAACCCGCTGGCCTGCTGGCTTGGCGTAATGGGCTTCGTGGTTTATGTCGGCGTCTACAGCCTGTACATGAAGCGCCATTCCGTTTACGGCACGCTGATTGGCTCTCTCTCCGGCGCTGCGCCGCCGGTGATTGGCTACTGCGCGGTGACCGGGAATTTTGACAGCGGTGCGGCCATTCTGCTGGCTATCTTCAGCCTGTGGCAGATGCCCCACTCCTACGCCATCGCGATTTTCCGCTTTAAGGATTATCAGGCGGCCAACATCCCGGTCCTGCCGGTGGTGAAGGGAATTTCCGTTGCCAAGAATCACATCACGCTCTACATCATCGCCTTTGCCGTGGCGACGCTGATGCTTTCTCTGGGCGGCTATGCCGGATATAAATATCTGGTGGTTGCAGCGGCAGTGAGTGTCTGGTGGCTCGGTATGGCGCTGCGTGGGTACAAGGTGGTGGATGACAAAGTCTGGGCGCGTAAGCTGTTCGTGTTCTCTATCATCGCCATTACTGCGCTGTCAGTGATGATGTCCGTCGATTTTATGGTGCCAAGTTCGCAGAATCTGGTTGCCTACGTCTGGTAAGTCAGCGAAACGTTTAAAAGGGTGCCTCGGCACCCTTTTTTATTCATACAATCAATACTTCGCAATGTAATATTTGTTAAACAACCGCTTGTTTACCCCGCCCTTCCCCGGCTTTACACTAAGCGCAGCTTTTATTCTGAGGTGGAAATGAACGATTTTAAGATGACGCCAGGCGAGTTGCGCGCCACCTGGGGTTTAGGGACTGTTTTCTCGCTGCGCATGCTTGGCATGTTTATGGTCCTGCCCGTTCTGACCACTTACGGCATGGCGTTGCAGGGGGCCAGCGAAGCCCTGATTGGTCTCGCCATTGGCATTTATGGCCTGGCGCAGGCGGTGTTTCAGATCCCATTCGGCCTGCTTTCTGACCGAATTGGACGTAAACCGCTGATTATCGGCGGCCTGCTGATTTTCGTGCTCGGCAGCGTAATTGCCGCTCTCTCTGATTCCATCTGGGGAATTATTCTTGGCCGCGCCTTACAGGGCTCCGGGGCAATTGCCGCCGCGGTGATGGCGCTGCTTTCCGATTTAACCCGCGAACAAAACCGTACCAAGGCGATGGCGTTTATCGGCGTCAGCTTCGGAGTGACCTTCGCCATTGCGATGGTACTCGGGCCGATTGTTACCCATAAACTTGGGCTGCATGCGCTGTTCTGGATGATTGCCTGCCTTGCCACACTCGGTATTTTGCTGACGCTGTGGGTGGTGCCAAATAGTGAAAATCACGTCCTGAACCGCGAGTCCGGGATGGTGAAAGGCTGCTTCAGCAAAGTGCTGATGGAGCCGAAACTGCTGAAGCTCAACTTCGGCATCATGTGCCTGCATATTCTGCTGATGTCGACGTTTGTCGCCCTGCCCGGCCAGCTCGAAGCTGCCGGTTTTCCGGCGGCCGAACACTGGAAAATCTATCTGGTGACTATGCTGGTGTCCTTTATTTCCGTGGTGCCGTTCATCATCTATGCCGAAGTGAAGCGCAAGATGAAACTGGTGTTCCAGATGTGCATCGCCATTATTCTGGTGGCGGAAATTGTGCTGTGGGGCTCCGGCTCCTACTTCTGGGAACTGGTCGCCGGTGTGCAGCTGTTCTTCCTGGCGTTCAACCTGATGGAAGCGCTGCTGCCTTCGCTTATCAGCAAGGAATCCCCGGCTGGCTACAAAGGTACGGCGATGGGCATTTACTCCACCAGCCAGTTCCTCGGCGTGGCAATTGGCGGTTCGCTGGGCGGATGGCTTGATGGCTTCTTCGACTCGCAGACCGTCTTCCTGATGGGTGCGCTGCTGGCGACAATCTGGCTGCTGGTTGCATTAACCATGCAGGAGCCGCCGTACGTAAGCAGCCTGCGTATCGCTATTCCCGATGATGTTGATATCGATGATGCGCTGAAGGCGCGCCTGCAGGCCAAAGAAGGCGTGAAAGAAGTGCTGGTCGTTGCGGGCGAACGTTCTGCCTATGTGAAAATCGACAGTAAAGTCACTAACCGCTTTGAGGTTGAGCAGGCCGTAGTCGGGGCGTAAAAAAAGCGGGAGAACCCGCTTTTTCCTGCCCGGCGGCGCTACGCTTGCGCGGACCTACACTATCCGTAGGCCCGGTAAGCATTAATCGCGGAAGTTCTTGAACTGGAAAGGCTGACCGAGGTTACCGCCGCGTACCAGCGCCATCACGGCCTGCAGATCGTCACGGGATTTCCCGGTAATGCGGATCTCTTCGCCCTGAATCTGCGCCTGCACCTTCAGCTTGCTGTCTTTAATCAGCTTAACGATCTTCTTCTGCACCGCGCTTTCAATGCCGGTTTTCAGCTTACCTTCAACGAACCAGGTTTTGCCGCTGTGGACATACTCTTCCGGCACGTCGATAGAGTTACCTTCAATACCGCGCTTGAGCAGCTTGGCACGCAGGATATCCAGCAGCTGATTCACCTGGAAGTCGGATTCGCTCAGCACTTTGATGGTCTGGTTCTTTTCGTTCAGCTCGATGGTCGCTTCTACGCCACGAAAGTCGAAGCGGGACTCCACTTCACGAGCCGCATTGTCGACGGCGTTTTTCGCTTCCTGAAGGTCAACTTCAGAGACAATATCGAAAGATGGCATGTTTTATTCTCCCTCTCTTTTTGATGCGGTGCATAATACCCGCAACGTCAGATAACACAACCTGTTATCCCAGTGACTGCCGGAACAAGGTCAAGACTATACTTGTGTCAACGCACTCAATCCACGGCAGGTGAGGAGGAATCATGAAGATTACCGTGCTCGGATGCGGCGCCCTTGGACAATTATGGATGACGGCGCTAATCCGGCAAGGCCATGAAGTTCAGGGCTGGCTGCGAGTGCCAGCCCCCTGGTGCAGCGTCAACCTTCAGGAAATCGACGGTACCGTGTTTAACGAACTGGTCACCGCTAACGACCCGGAATTTCTGGCTCAGAGCGACCTGCTGCTGGTCACGCTGAAGGCCTGGCAGATTTCTACCGCGGTCAAAAACCTGGCAGAAAAACTCCCGGCGTCTACGCCAATCCTGCTGATCCACAACGGGATGGGGATTATTGAAGAATTACGGTCGCTGACGCAGCCGCTGCTGATCGGCATGACGACCCAGGCCGCACGTCGCGATCAGAATTTGATTATTCACGTTGCCAACGGCACCACCCGCATTGGCCCTGCTAACGCGTTGGCTCATGAGTACAGTTTCCTGGCAGACACGCTGCACAGCGCCCTGCCCGATGTTGCCTGGCACAATGATATGGGCTCGGCGAGCTGGAAAAAGCTGGCGGTGAACTGCGTGATCAATCCTCTTACCGCAATCTACGACTGCCCCAACGGCGGGCTGCGCGATCATGCGGAGGAAGTAGCGCTGATCAGCGGTGAAGTTGCCACCGTGATGCAACGGGAAGGACATCACTCCAGCGCGGAAGACCTGCTGTTTTATGTCTGGCAGGTAGTGGACAGCACCTCGGCCAATATTTCCTCGATGCTGCAGGATATACGGGCCATGCGCCATACTGAAATAGACTACATCACCGGATATTTGCTCAAGCGGGCACGAGCGCACGGGGTAACCGTGCCGGAGAATGCCCGTTTGTTCGAACTGATTAAACGCAAGGAGAATACATATGAGCGCAACAGCGCTGGTTTGTCTCGCCCATGGGAGTGAAGAGACCGAAGCGGTAACTACCATCGACCTGCTGGTGCGCGGCGGTGTGAAAGTCACTACGGCAAGCGTAGCCAGCGACGGTGAGTTAGTCATCGTTTGCTCGCGCGGCGTGAAGCTGCTGGCCGATGCGCCGCTGGTACAGGTGGCCGATGGCGATTTTGACGCGATAGTTCTGCCCGGCGGCCTGAAAGGGGCTGAATGCTTCCGTGACAGCCCGCTGCTGGTCGAAACCGTGAAGCAGTTCCACCGCTCCGGGCGCATCGTGGCGGCCATTTGCGCCGCGGCTGGCACCGTGCTGGTCCCGCACGAGATTTTCCCGATCGGCAATATGACCGGCTTCCCGGGGCTGAAAGACACCATTCCTGAAGACCAGTGGCAGGATAAGCGTGCAGTCTGGGATCCGCGCGTTAATCTGCTGACCAGCCAGGGTCCAGGCACAAGCATTGATTTCGGCCTCAAGCTGATCGACCTACTGGTTGGCCGCGAAAAAGCTTATGAAGTGGCTTCAAGCCTGGTCTTGCCCGCCGGGATCTATAACTTCTACGAGTAATTTTTTAGCTCTTCTGCGCCGTCATCCCGTGGCGGCGCTCACAGATTTGCGATTCCCTCCCCTGCTTCCCAGTCAATAATTCCCGATAAACCCATTTCATTTCAATGAAATGCACGTCTTCCCGTGCGTTTTAACCTGTATTGACAGAAAAAATGTTCCGTGGAAAACTCAAAAACAACTGGACTAGTCCAGTTAGCCAATCCAGTTAAAAACAATCCCTCCCGTCGCAGGAGGAATAAAAACCTCGTCTGAGGAGTTGCCCGTGGTGACATTTATTGAGAGCAAGGTGGTGCCAGTCCTGATCCGGATTGGCGAAAACAAGATTCTGGTGGCGGTGCGTAACGGAATTGCCCTGACGCTGCCCTTTACCATTACCGGTAGCCTGTTCCTGATTATTGCTAACCTGCCCATTCCCGGTTGGAGCGAATGGCTTG
Source organism: Enterobacteriaceae bacterium 89 (assembly GCA_014156375.1). Classification (GTDB taxonomy): domain Bacteria; phylum Pseudomonadota; class Gammaproteobacteria; order Enterobacterales; family Enterobacteriaceae; genus Scandinavium. Next base: position 1,124,002 of record RQJH01000002.1, read on the forward strand.
GGCCATGGGCCGATAAAATCAGCGCCCCGGTCGCCGTTACTTTCGGCGCTATCGGTCTGATTTCCGCCGTCGGCATCAGCTACAACCTGGCGAAAGAGTACCAGCTCAATGCCATAACCTGTACCGCCGTGACCCTCGTGGTATTTCTGCTGGCGCAGCTGAACGACAAATACCAGCTCAACGTCGATAATCTCGGCGCGGCAGGTCTGTTCTCCGCCATTATCCTTGCGGTGCTGACGGTACACATCATCCGCTTTTTCATCGGCCGGGAAATTGTGATTAAACTGCCCGATGGCGTACCACCCGCCGTGGCGCAGTCATTTGCCAGTCTGGTGCCGGCGGCAGCCGCGATTACTCTGGTGTGGTTTGTCCGGGTGATGCTCAATTTTGATATCAACGCCTTTTTCACCACGGTACTGAGCCCGCTGGTCAGCGGTTTAGGCTCGCTGCCGGGCATGCTGGTGCTGATTTTCCTGATTTCGCTGCTATGGTGCTGCGGCATTCACGGCGATAACGTGCTGTCCGGCATCACCAGCCCAATTTTCCTCAAATACATCGCCGAAAACACGCAGGCTTATCTCAATCATCAGCCCATTCCGCACATTACCGCTGACGGCTTTTACATCGTGTTTATGTGCATCGGCGGCACGGGGGCAACGCTCGGGCTGGTGTTGGCGATGCTGCGCTCGCGCAGCAAAATGTACAAATCCGTCGGCAAATTGTCGCTGCCTTCCGCCGTGTTCTGTATTAACGAACCGGTGATTTTTGGCTGCCCGATTGTCTTCAACCCGCTGCTGATGATCCCCTTCACCCTCACGCCAATGCTGCTGTGCGTCTCCACCTACAGCCTGATGTATTTCGACATCATCGGCCGCCCGGTGCTGCAAATTCCGTGGACCATGCCGCCGATTTTCGCCGCCTGGTTCGTTACCGGCGGCAACATCCCGGCGGTGATTTGGTCCGTCTGCACCATCGTAATTTCCGTCGCTATCTACTTCCCGTTCTTCCGGCTGCTTGAACGTCAGCAAATGGCAAAAGAGCAGCTGGAAAGTGAAAGCGAACTGACGCCTGACTCTGCTTCATCTTAAGGATAACATTATGAAAAAGTTAAAAATCGTGACCATCGGCGGGGGCTCAAGCTACACCCCGGAACTGATCGACGGCTTTATCAGACGCTACGATGAACTGCCGGTGACGGACTACTGGCTGCTGGACATTGAAGAAGGCAAAGAGAAGCTGGAGATCGTCGGCAAACTGGCGCAGCGAATGGTGAAAGAGGCCGGGATCCCAATGACTATCCATCTGTCGCTGAACCGGGAAGAAGCGCTGAAGGACGCGGATTTTGTCACTACCCAACTACGCGTTGGTTTTCTGGATGCGCGTATCAACGACGAAAAAATTCCGCTGAAATACGGCGTGCTCGGCCAGGAAACCACCGGCCCCGGCGGCTTTATGAAGGCCCAGCGCACCATTCCGGTGCTGATGGATATCTGCCGCGATATGGAAAAATACTGCCCGGACGCGTGGCTGATTAACTTCACCAATCCGGCGGGGATCGTCACCGAAGCCATCACCCGCCACTCGAAAATCAAAAGCATCGGTATTTGCAGCGGTGCCAACAGCATGTTGATGGACATCGCCAAAGCTTATGAGGTGGAAAAGAAAGACGTTTATGCCCGCATCATGGGTCTCAACCACCTGATCTTTGCCGACCAGATTTTCATTAAGGGCGAAGACTATACCGATGATTTTATGGCAAAACTGGCTCAGGGCAGCGCCAGCAACACGCTGAAAAACATCCCGGACATTGGCTTCTCATCCCGCTTTGCCAAAGCGCTGCACATGTACCCGATTTCCTATCTGAAGTATTTCTTCCTGACCCGTGAAATGGTGGAAGCGGCGCAGAAGGATGCCGGAACCAAAGGCACGCGCGGTGAGCAAACCCGCGAAATTGAGCATCGCCTGTTCGAGCTGTATCAGGATCCTAAACTTTCCCATAAGCCGAAAGAGCTGGAAAAGCGCGGAGGAGCCTGGTATTCCGATACCGCCTGTTCGATCATCAGCTCAATCTACAATGACAAAAAAGAGATCCACGTGGTCAACACCGTTAACAACGGCACCACGCCAGATCTGCCGGATCACGTGACGCTGGAAACCAACGCGATGATCGACCGCAGCGGTGCACATCCACTGGCCTACGGTCGCCTTCCGGTAAAAATTCGCGGTTTGATCCAGAGCGTGAAGGCCTACGAAGAGCTGGCGGTTGAAGCCGCTATCACCGGCGACTACAGCACCGCGCTGATGGCGCTGACCATCAACCCGCTTGTGCCGTCGGCCACGCTTGCCGAGAAGATCCTCGACGAGTATCTGGAAGTGAACCAGCGTTATTTACCGCAGTATCAGCACAAAAGCTAAGGAGCAGCGATGAAAACTTTTATCTCCCCTGACTATCAGCAGCTATCAGAAGCCGTGGCAAAGAACGTGATTGACTGCGTTAACGCGAAACCCAACGCGCTAATCTGCATCGCGGGTGGCGATACGCCGCTGGGCGTGTTTGCTGCGCTTGTGGAAGCGCAAAAGCAGGGTCGCGTGGACTTTTCACAAACTCAGTTTCTGGGGCTGGATGAATGGCTCGGTTTGGGGAAAGCCGACAAAGGCAGCTGCCGGGAAATGGTGTGGAGCCACTTCTTCGATAAGCTGACGCTACGCGATGAGCAGATCTGCTTCTTTGACGGGCTGACCGACAGCCCGCAGGCCGAATGCCAGCGCGTCGACGGTTATATTGCGCAGCACGGTCCGATTGACTGTATCGTGCTCGGCATCGGCATGAACGGGCACATCGGCTTCAACGAACCGGGCGCTTCGCTTAATAACACCTGCCACGTTATCGATCTTGATCCGATAACCCAGACGGTCTCGGTGAAGTATTTCGGCACCGCGCGGGACGTGAAGCAGGGCATTTCGCTGGGGCTGAAAACCATTCTGGCGGCTGAGAACATCGTTCTGATGGCAAGCGGAGAGAAGAAAGCGGATATCGTGGCACAAACGGTGAATGCTCTGGCCAGCAATGCTATTCCGTCAACGCTGGTGAAAACAGCAAAACGAGCGGCGCTGTACGTGGATAAGGCCGCAGCCAGCGCGCTTTAACGTTCGATACGCAGGTTTTTGACGCGGAAGATATCCGCACGGTTGTAGCTGATGGAGAAGTTGAACGCGGTTTTATCGGCAAGCCGCGTCACTTCGGTAATCTTCAGCATCGGCTGGCCGCTGGCAATGTTCAGCAGGCCAGCCAGCTCGCCATCGAACAGTGCGGCTTCGATGATCGAATCCGCATCTTTAATTTTCTTGCCGGTAAACTCTTCGATATAGCCGTACAGCGAACCTTCGCGCAGGATACTTTCGGGAATAGTGCTGATAATGCTCTGCGGGATATTGCTGTCTTCCACCAGCACCGGATTGCCGTCGAGCAGGCGGATACGGCGGATAAACCAGACGTTATCGCCCGGATTAATTTCCAGATGCTGAGCCAGTTCGTCATCAGCCTGGATCACCTCAAACTTCAGCAGCTGGCTGCTGACTTTGACGCGCCCCTGAAACTCACGGGAAAAACCGAGGATGCTGTCGCTGGTTTCATTATTGAGGATATAGACGCTGGTGGCGGTATTCTTCAGCACGAACATGCCTTTACCATGAATACGCTCGATAAACCCTTCCTGCACCAGAATATCCATTGCTTTTTGCACGGTGATGCGCGTCACGCCGTACAGCGCCGCCAGCTCGCGCTCCGAGGGAATGCTTTCGCCTTTTTTATAGGTCTGATTGAGGATATCGCCTTTGATGCGTTCCTTAATTTCGACGTATTTATGCTGCTTTTGCATGAGTTCCCTTTAGCTGGCTTATAGATCTGAGCTGTCTGATGCCCTCTCCCCTGCCCTCTCCCACGGGGAGAGGGAGAAAACCAATCGGCTCCGGACAGTTCCCTCCCCCTTGGAAAGAGGAAAAAACCAACCCGCTCCGGACAGTTCCCTCTCCCTTGGGGAGAGGGTTAGGGAGAGGGGCGCTCTCTATTGATTAAGGACGATAAACCTTAACATTAGCAAAGCCCTGCTCGCGCAGGTAAAGCGCCTGCAGGCGGCTCATCACTCCGCGCTCACACCACAGCAGGTAGGTTTTGCTCTGGTCGAGGTCGCCGAACTTAGTGCTCAGCTTATAGAACGGCAGCGAGGCCACTGCCACGCCTTCCACTTTCAGCGGCTTGTCGTCCTGCTCGTCGATGGAGCGGATATCGAGGATCACATCATCGGCGCTAAACCCGCTGACGGTTTCCACTTCCACCACTTCTTCGCTGGTCTGCTGGGCGATGTCACGGATATCCACGTTGTTGGCTTCAGCCACCACTTTGTCGAGGATCGTGAAATCGAAATTTGCTTCTTCCGCTTCAATCTTCGCCTTCACCGCTTTGATGGTTGGGCTTTTTGAAATCACGCCGCAGTATTCCGGCATGGTGCGGGCAAAATCTTCGGTGCCGATTTCACGCGCCAGATCGATGATGTGCTCTTTGTCGTGAGAAATCAGCGGACGCAGCACCAGGGTATCAGACACGTTGTCGATCAGACGCAGGTTGGTCAGCGTCTGGCTGGACACCTGGCCCAGCGCTTCGCCGGTCACCAGCGCCTGCACGCCGTAACGTTCTGCGACCTGGGAAGCAGCACGGATCATCATGCGTTTCAACACCACGCCCATCTGTCCGTCTTCGACTTTTTCAAGGATCTCGCCCACGACTGGCTCAAAGTTGATAGCCACGAAGCGTACGCGATGCGAGCTACCAAAGCGGTTCCACAGATAGTGAGCCACCTGACGAACGCCGATTTCATGAGCAGCGCCGCCAAGGTTAAAGAAGCAGTAGTGCACGCGGCAACCGCGACGGATCAGCATATAGCTGGAAACGCCGGAGTCGAAACCGCCGGAGATCAGCGACATCACGTCTTCCTGAGTCCCGATCGGGAAGCCGCCAATGCCTTCGTAACGTCCTTTCACCAGCAGCAGGCGATCGTTTTCGATCTCCAGCAGCACGGTTACGTCCGGATCGGTCAGCTTCACGCGCGCCGTTTCAATATGCTGATTCAGACCGCCGCCAACGTAGCGCTCAACGTCAATGGAGGTGAACTCATGCTTACCGCGACGTTTTACGCGCACGCAGAAGGATTTACCTTCCAGCTTTTCGCGCCACAGCGGCAGGGTTTGCTCAAAAATATCGTGCATGGAGGTGAAAGGAACGTCTTCCACTTCCAGAATATGGTGGATGCCGGGAATGCGGGTCAGCGCATCGCGGATAACCGGACGCTGATTTTCATCTTTGGCGCGAACCTCGATGTGATCCCAGTGGCGGACGACGGCCAGCGTCTCGTCGTAGCTCTTCAGTACGTTACGAATGTTGCCAGTCAGCATCTTTATAAAGCGCAAGCGCACAGATTGGCTTTTGATGGTGATTTCCGGGAACAATTTAATGATAAACTTCATGGCGGCAATGGTTCGTTGGCAAGCCTGTGATGGCTTGTAATGGAAAGAAAGTGCAGCAGCCCATACCGGCGGCTGCATCCAGGCGCGCAAGTATATCACCAACACGAGCAAGCTGCGCGTTACCATTATGCGTTATTTCATCTGCCCCCGGACTTGGTTACCATAGACAGGTCGCGACATAACAAGAGTCAAACATTCACTATGCCAAAGAAAAATGAAGCGCCCGCTACTTTCGAAAGCGCACTGACTGAACTTGAACAGATTGTCTCCCGTCTCGAAAACGGCGATCTGCCGCTTGAAGAAGCGCTCAACGAATTTGAACGCGGCGTCGGGCTGGCGCGTCAGGGCCAGGTGAAACTGCAACAGGCCGAGCAGCGTGTCCAAATCCTGCTGGCCGATAACGAAGAAACCCCGCTGACCCCTTTCACGCCGGACGCTGAGTAATATGGATTTTTCGCAACAGCTACAGGGCTGCGTTGAGCGAGCCAACAACGCGCTGCGTCAGTTTATCGCCCCGCAGCCCTTTCAGAACACTCCTCTGGTTGAAGCCATGCACTATGGCGCACTATTAGGCGGTAAACGTCTGCGCCCGTTTTTGGTTTACGCCACAGGCCGTATGTTCAACGTCAGCCTGTCTACGCTGGATGCGCCCGCTGCGGCGGTTGAGTGCATTCACGCCTACTCGCTGATCCACGACGATCTGCCAGCGATGGACGACGACGATCTGCGTCGCGGGCAGCCGACCTGCCACATCAAATATGGCGAAGCTAACGCCATTCTGGCGGGCGATGCGCTGCAAACGCTGGCGTTCTCTATACTGAGTGATGCGCCAATGCCTGAAGTCAGCGATCGCTTCCGTCTGGCGATGGTTTCAGAGCTTGCGCAGGCGAGCGGCGTCGCCGGCATGTGCGGCGGTCAGGCGTTGGATCTGGAAGCCGAAGGCAAGCAGGTTGATCTCCAGGCGCTGGAGCGTATTCATCGCCATAAAACCGGCGCGCTGATCCGCTCAGCCGTTCGTCTTGGCGCCCTGAGCGCAGGCGAACAGGGCAAAGCCGCTCTGCCGGTGCTGGATAAATACGCCGAGTGCGTTGGCCTCGCCTTCCAGGTGCAGGATGACATTCTGGATGTGGTGGGGGATACTGCGACCCTTGGCAAACGCCAGGGTGCCGATCAGCAGTTAGGCAAAAGCACCTACCCTGCCCTGTTGGGTCTTGAGCAAGCCCAAAGTAAAGCCCGTGATCTCATTGAAGAGGCCCGCCAGTCGCTGAAGGTACTGGCCGCGCAGTCTCTGGACACCACGGCACTGGAAGCGCTAGCGAATTACATTATTCAGCGCGATAAATAAAAAAATACCACGATGAGCCCCTATGAGTTTTGATATTGCCAAATACCCGACGCTGGCACTGGTGGAATCCACTCAGGAATTGCGTCTGTTGCCAAAAGAGAGCCTGCCGAAGCTTTGCGACGAGCTGCGTCGCTACCTGCTCGACAGCGTGAGCCGCTCCAGCGGACACTTCGCCTCCGGGCTTGGCACGGTGGAACTCACCGTGGCGCTGCACTATGTCTACAACACGCCGTTCGACCAGCTAGTCTGGGACGTAGGACATCAGGCCTATCCGCATAAAATTCTGACCGGGCGTCGCGACCGCATCGGCACGATTCGCCAGAAAGGCGGCCTGCATCCGTTCCCGTGGCGCGGTGAAAGCGAGTTCGACGTGCTGAGCGTCGGCCACTCCTCAACCTCAATTTCCGCTGGCATCGGCATCGCCGTGGCGGCCGAAAAAGAAGGCAAACAGCGCCGCACCGTCTGCGTGATTGGCGATGGCGCCATCACCGCCGGTATGGCTTTTGAAGCCATGAACCACGCAGGTGATATCAAACCTGACATGCTGGTTATCCTCAACGATAACGAGATGTCGATTTCCGAGAACGTCGGTGCGCTGAACAACCATCTGGCGCAGCTGCTTTCCGGCAAGCTTTACTCCTCGCTGCGCGAAGGTGGCAAGAAAGTGTTCTCCGGCGTGCCGCCGATTAAAGAACTGCTGAAGCGCACCGAAGAGCATATCAAAGGCATGGTGGTGCCGGGCACGCTGTTTGAAGAGCTGGGCTTTAACTACATCGGTCCGGTTGACGGTCACGACGTACTGGGCCTGATCAGCACCCTGAAGAACATGCGCGACCTGAAAGGCCCGCAGTTCCTGCACATCATGACCAAGAAAGGGCGTGGTTACGAGCCTGCGGAAAAAGATCCAATCACTTTCCACGCCGTACCAAAATTCGATCACACCAGCGGCGTGCTGCCGAAAAGCAGCGGAGGCCTGCCGTCCTACTCCAAAATCTTCGGCAACTGGCTGTGCGAAACCGCCGCCAAAGACAACAAGCTGATGGCGATCACTCCGGCAATGCGTGAAGGCTCCGGCATGGTCGAGTTTTCGAAGCAGTATCCGGACCAGTATTTCGACGTCGCTATTGCCGAACAGCATGCGGTGACCTTCGCCGCAGGCCTGGCGATCGGCGGCTACAAGCCTGTGGTGGCGATTTACTCCACCTTCCTGCAGCGCGCCTACGATCAGGTGATCCACGACGTGGCGATCCAGAAGCTGCCGGTGCTGTTTGCCATCGACCGTGCGGGAATTGTCGGCGCTGACGGCCAGACCCATCAGGGCGCGTTCGATCTCTCGTTCCTGCGCTGCATCCCGGATATGGTGATCATGACGCCGAGCGACGAGAACGAATGTCGCCAGATGCTCTTCACCGGTTATCACTACAACGAAGGCCCAAGCGCCGTGCGCTATCCGCGCGGCAACGGCACCGGTGCAGAGCTGGCTCCTCTGGAAAAACTGCCGCTCGGCAAAGGTATCGTTAAACGTCAGGGTGAGAAAATTGCCATTCTGAACTTCGGTACTCTGCTGGCAGACGCCGCTGTAGTGGCAGAAAAGCTCAACGCCACGCTGGTGGATATGCGCTTTGTCAAACCGCTGGATGAATCGCTGATCCTCGAGATGGCAGCCCGTCATGAAGCGCTGGTGACGCTGGAAGAAAACGCCATCATGGGTGGCGCAGGCAGCGGCGTGAACGAAGTGCTGATGGCGCACCGTAAACCGGTGCCGGTCCTGAATCTCGGCCTGCCGGATATGTTTATCCCGCAGGGAACGCAGGAAGAGGCCCGGGCCGCCATTGGCCTCGACGCCGAAGGAATCGAAGCGAAAATCACGGCCTGGCTGGCCTGATCCCTCCCCCTTTCCCCTCCTGCTATGCTTAACATTATGTTCATCGCAGGAGTGGAACCATGCAATACAACAAATTAGGAACGACCGACCTCAACGTCTCCCGCCTTTGCCTGGGCTGCATGACCTTTGGCGAACCAGATCGCGGCAACCACGCGTGGACGCTGCCGGAAGAGAGCAGCCGCCCAATTATCAAACACGCGCTGGAAGGCGGTATCAACTTCTTCGACACCGCCAACAGCTATTCCGACGGCAGCAGCGAAGAGATTGTTGGCCGGGCGCTGCGCGACTTTGCCCGTCGTGAAGACGTGGTGGTAGCGACCAAGGTTTATCACCAGACGGGCGATCTGCCACAAGGGCTCTCCCGTGCGCAAATCCTGCGCTCTATCGACGACAGCCTGCGCCGCCTGGGGATGGAGTACGTTGACCTGCTGCAAATTCACCGCTGGGATTACAACACCCCGATTGAAGAGACGCTGGAAGCCCTGAACGACGTGGTGAAGGCCGGGAAAGCGCGCTATATCGGCGCGTCCTCGATGCACGCGTCCCAGTTTGCTCAGGCGCTGGAATTGCAGAAGCAGCACGGCTGGGCACGCTTCGTCACCATGCAGGATCACTACAATCTGATTTACCGCGAGGAAGAGCGTGAGATGCTGCCTCTGTGCTACCAGGAAGGCGTAGCAGTCATTCCGTGGAGTCCGCTGGCGCGCGGTCGGCTGACGCGTCCGTGGGGCGAAACCACCGCCCGCGTGGTGTCTGATGAATTCGGGAAAACGCTGTACAACTCGACGGAAGAGAATGACGCGCAAATCGCAGAACGCCTGGCAGGCGTGGCGGAAGAACTGAATGTCACCCGCGCTCAGGCCGCTTTAGCGTGGCTGCTGAGTAAACCAGGCGTAGCCGCGCCGATTATCGGCACGTCCAGGGAAGAGCAGTTGGATGAGTTGCTGAATGCGGTGGATATCACGCTGAAACCGGAACAAATTGCCGAACTGGAAACCCCTTACCAGCAGCATCCGGTGGTGGGCTTTAAATAATCTGGATCCTGAACCCCCTGATTGCCTGATGGCGCTTCGCTTACCGGGCCTGGAACATCAGTTCGTAGGTCCGGTAAGGCGCCAGCCGCCACCGGGCAATCAGCCACCGGGCATTTTAGCTTACTGCCAGCTCACTTCGCCTTTCGGTTCGTAAGCATTCACATCCAGCGGTGAGTTCTGTTCGATATACTGCTTCAGCACTTCCGCATCAATAAAGCCGGTATTCACATAGCCAGGTTTACTATCGATTTTCGGATAACCATCGCCGCCGGTCGCATTAAAACTGAGCGTCGCCATACGGTAGTTTTTCGCCGGATCGACGGGCTCGCCTTTGATTTTCAGATCGGTTAGCTGACCATTTTTCGCCACAAAGCTGACGTTGGCAAACTGCGGATAAGCCCCGGAATCTGGCTTCATCTGCGCAACCGCAGTCAGATAATCCGTTGCTTCTTTGCCCGTCATATCGGCATACACCACGATGTTGCCGAACGGCTGGACCTTCAGCACGTCTTTGTAGGTGATTTTGCCCGCTTCAATGGAGTCACGAATACCGCCGCCGCTCATCACCGCAAAATCAGCGCTGGTGCGCGCCATCTGCGCCGCTAACAGCAGGTGGCCCATGTTGGTCTGCACAAAGCGCACTTTGCTGCGGTCACCTTCCAGATGCCCGTTCACCTCACCGATTTTCACGTCGAGCTGCGCTTTGCCTTTGTTCTGGAACGGCGTCAGCAGCGACAGCATCTGCGGGTTTTCCGGGATCTGTGGGGTATAAAGTACGCGCTCACTTTGCCCGTTATCGTAGGTCACTTTTTTCTTCAGGTTGACCGGGATCAGCTGATAGTGCACCAGCTTCATTTCGCCGTTGCGGAATTCAAAATCCGCACGGCCTACGTATTTGCCCCACTCGTGCGCCTGCACAATCCAGATCCCGTTCTGACGGTCTGGCGCACACGGCGTGCCAGGCACGTAATCCACCTGCTTTTTGTTCTCTGAAGCCATGCACACCGGATCCTGTGAGTGACCACCCACAATCATCGCCAGTGAACCGGCAGGTAGGCTGCGGGCCATCTCAACATCGCCCGGCGCGTTGGAGCCATGATCGCCGTTGTCGTAATGACCCATGTGCGTCGCCGCGAGGATAATGTCCGGCTTCTGCGTTTGCTGCAGCTCCTGGATCACCAGCTTTGCTTCTTCCGCTGGCTTGTGAAATTCAATGTCGGTGAAGTTTTCCGGGTTGCCGATTTTGGCGGTGTCGTCGGTGGTTAACCCAATCACCGCAATTTTCAGCCCCTGACGGTTAAACAGCGCCCAGGGTTTAAACAGGCGCTGGCCGGTGCTTTTCTGGTAGATGTTGGCGGAAATGAACGGGAATTTGGCCCATTTTTCCTGCTGGCGCAGCACGCTCAGCGGATTGTCGAATTCGTGGTTGCCGACGGCCATCGCGTCGTAGCCGATCAGGTTCATCCCTTTGAAATCAGGCTCTGCATCCTGCAAATCAGATTCCGGCACGCCGGTATTAATGTCGCCGCCGGACAGCAGCAGCACGCTGCCGCCCTCGGCCGCCACTTCCTTACGGATGCCGTCCACCAGCGTTTTTTGCGCCGCGAGGCCGTATTCACCGTATTCACTGCGCCAGAAGTGACCGTGATGATCGTTGGTATGCAGAATGGTGATTTTGTAGGTCTTATCCCGCTCGTATGCCTGTGCCTGAAGCCCGGTTAACAGGCCTGCTGCCAGCATGGCCAACACCACGCCGCGTTTCAACAATCTCATGACTCTCTCCCTGAACGAATTTCAACTGCCGAAATTACAATGAGTAACAAGCTTAGACAAATATGTTTTCAGATTTGAGACTTTCTTCAAACGTCTGAGACGGTTATCTTAGCCTGATAATGATTACAGACCAGAAAGTCCCCAACGTCGCTAAATCAACTTTAAGTGAATTCTATGGCTATCAGTGAAACCAGTCCGACCCTGCCGGGAGCCTCTGCGCCGCAGCAGCAGGCGAAAACTTCTTTTCGTATTCTGGGTGCGATAAGTCTGTCGCACCTGCTCAACGACATGATCCAGTCGCTGATCCTGGCGATTTATCCGCTGCTACAGAATGAGTTCTCGCTCACCTTCGTGCAAATCGGGATGATCACCCTGACCTTCCAGCTCACCTCTTCACTGCTTCAGCCGGTGGTGGGCTACTGGACCGACAAATATCCGATGCCGTGGTCCTTGCCGATTGGCATGTGCTTTACGATGAGCGGGCTGGTACTGCTGGCGATGGCGGGTAGCTTCGAAGCGGTAGTGCTTGCCGCAGCGCTGGTCGGTACGGGTTCCTCCGTCTTCCATCCGGAATCTTCCCGCGTCGCGCGCATGGCTTCCGGCGGTCGTCACGGGCTTGCCCAGTCGATCTTCCAGGTAGGCGGTAACTTCGGCAGTTCCTTGGGGCCGTTGCTGGCAGCGGTGATTATCGCGCCGTATGGCAAAGGCAACGTGGGCTGGTTTGTGCTGGCGGCGCTGCTGGCAATTGTGGTGCTGGCGCAAATCAGCCGCTGGTATGCCGCGCAGCATCGTATTAATAAGGGCAAACCTAAAGCGACCATTATTAATCCTCTGCCGCGTAACAAAGTGGTGCTGGCGGTTTGCGTCCTGCTAATGCTGATTTTCTCGAAATATTTCTATATGGCGAGCATCAGCAGCTATTACACCTTTTATCTGATGCACAAGTTTGGACTTTCTATCCAAAATGCACAGATACATTTGTTTGCTTTCCTGTTCGCCGTTGCTGCCGGCACCGTGATTGGCGGGCCCGTTGGCGATAAGATTGGGCGTAAATATGTGATTTGGGGCTCTATCCTTGGCGTTGCGCCGTTCACCCTTATTTTGCCTTACGCCACTCTTGAATGGACGGGCATTTTGACGGTGATTATTGGATTTATCCTTGCTTCGGCATTTTCCGCCATTCTGGTGTATGCCCAGGAGCTGTTACCGGGCCGAATTGGCATGGTTTCCGGTCTTTTCTTCGGTTTCGCTTTTGGCATGGGTGGCCTGGGAGCCGCGGTACTTGGGGTGGTTGCTGACCACACCAGTATCGAAGAGGTCTATAAAATCTGTGCTTTCCTGCCATTACTGGGGATGTTGACCATATTCCTGCCTGATAACCGCCATAAAGCCTGATTTCCACGCCGCCAGAATGCAGTTCTGGCGGCGATTACCCTGCGATTTTACGCGGTTATCCGCACTTTACCCCTCTCCTTTTCCGATTCGTGCGTTTATCGCATCAAATTCAGATTTTCGTCAAAATTCAACAATTATTCATAAACAAAGCCAATGGAATTGTCATAAACTATTTATCGGGTTTCTGATTCATCTGAGTCAGAAATGGACACCTGCACAACGAAAGGAGACGGAATGCATCACGCGACACCGCTAATCACCACCATTGTCGGCGGCCTGGTACTGGCCTTTATCTTTGGCATGATTGCCAACAAACTTCGTATTTCGCCTTTGGTGGGTTATCTGCTGGCAGGTGTGCTTTCCGGTCCTTTTACGCCAGGCTTTGTTGCCGATACCAAACTGGCTCCTGAGCTCGCCGAGCTTGGAGTGATCCTGCTGATGTTCGGCGTGGGTCTGCACTTCTCCCTGAAGGATTTGATGGCGGTAAAGGCCATCGCCATTCCCGGTGCCATCGCCCAGATTTTAGTGGCGACGCTGCTGGGTGTGGCGCTCTCATCGATGCTCGGCTGGTCGCTGATGACCGGCGTGGTATTTGGGCTTTGTCTTTCCACCGCCAGCACCGTGGTGCTGCTGCGCGCGCTTGAGGAAAGGCAGCTGATTGACAGTCAGCGAGGGCAAATCGCCATCGGCTGGCTGATTGTGGAAGATCTGGTGATGGTGCTGACGCTGGTTCTGCTGCCAGCCGTTGCCGGAATGATGGAAAAAGGCGACGTCGGGCTGGCGTCCCTGGCTCTCGATATGAGCCTGACCATCGGCAAAGTGATTGCCTTTATCGCCGTGATGCTGCTGGTCGGCCGTCGTCTGGTGCCTTGGATTATGGCCCGCAGCGCGGCAACCGGTTCCCGCGAACTTTTCACTCTTTCCGTATTAGCTCTGGCGCTGGGCATCGCCTTTGGCGCCGTTGAGCTGTTCGACGTTTCCTTTGCGCTCGGTGCGTTCTTCGCCGGCATGGTGCTGAACGAATCCGAGCTCAGCCACCGCGCGGCACACGACACCCTGCCGCTGCGCGATGCGTTTGCGGTGCTGTTCTTTGTTTCCGTCGGGATGCTGTTTGATCCGATGGTTCTGGTGGAGCAACCGCTGGCAGTGCTGGCGACGCTGGCGATCATCATCTTCGGCAAGTCCGTCGCAGCCTTTCTTCTGGTGCGCCTGTTCGGTCACTCGCAGCGTACCGCGCTGACCATCGCCGCAAGCCTGGCGCAGATTGGTGAGTTCGCCTTTATCCTCGCTGGCCTTGGCATGGCGCTGGGCCTGCTGCCGCAAGCCGGGCAAAATCTGGTGCTGGCGGGCGCAATTCTGTCGATTATGCTCAATCCGGTGCTGTTTGCGGTGCTGGAGAAATACCTCGATAAAACCGAAACCCTTGACGAGCAGACGCTGGAAGAAGCGATTGAAGACGAGAAGCAGATCCCGGTCGATATTTGCAACCACGCGCTGTTAGTCGGCTTTGGTCGTGTCGGCAGCCTGCTGGGCGAGAAGCTGATTGCCCAGGGCATTCCGCTGGTGGTGATTGAAACTTCACGTACACGCGTGGACGAGCTGCGCGAGCGTGGCATTCGTGCGGTGCTGGGCAATGCTGCCAGCGAAGAGATCATGAATCTGGCGCATCTGGACTGCGCACGCTGGCTGCTGCTGACGATCCCGAACGGCTACGAGGCCGGGGAGATTGTCGCCTCGGCCCGCGAGAAATGCCCGAACATTGAGATTATCGCTCGTGCGCATTACGACGATGAGGTGGAATACATTACCGAACGCGGTGCGAATCAGGTGGTGATGGGCGAGCGTGAAATTGCGAATACGATGCTGTTACTGCTGGAGACTCCGCCTGCAGGGGAAGTGGTGACGGGGTAGTTTGTTAGTTCGGGCCGTTTGTTCCCCCTCTCCCCAACCCTCTCCCAAGGGAGAGGGAGTCAAGGACAGCTCCCCAACCCCTTTGAGGTGAGGAGTAGAACAATCTGCTCCGGATAGTTCCCTCTCCCTGGGGAGAGGGTCAGGGAGAGGGGGAGCAGCAATGAGAAATCAACGCTCCCAGTAAGACTCCTCAAGACTGTCTTCCCGCTCCGGCAGCCCACGCGTCAGGCGTGGTGAATGCTGATTCAGCACCTGATAGCTCACGCGATTCGCGTACTTACACACCTGCGCCAGCGACGAATAGGTCAGCCAGGTGTATTCATGCTTGCTGGAGTTTGGCACGTTGCTGCGATGGTAGTTATTGGCGGTGATGTCATGCAGCAGCGCCGCCAGCGCGCCGTCGCCCGCGCCGTTGGTGTTCATGATTTTCTCTGGCCCGCCCATGTACGGGGCGATGTGCGAGTAAATTCGCAGCGGCTGTTTGCAATCTTTATGGCGCATCGCGCGGCTGAATTCATACTGGTTGAATTCCGCAATCGCGCCCGGCAGCAGCGGATGCTGAGTGTTGCGTTTCTTCTCGTCTTCAGTGAAACCTGCCATGTACAGACCAATCGGGCCTGCGGTGCAGAGCACCAGATCCACCCAGTCCAGCGCTTTGTCAGAAGCCAGCAGCGGATCGGCAATCCCGGTCAGCGCTTCCGCTTCTTCTTCGTTCATCGCCAGAATCGAGACGTTCTCTTTCAGGAAATCCTGCCACCAGGCCGGGTTATCGGCGATGACATATTTGGTCCCCAGCGTCAGCACCACCGGCACGTTGTGCTTTTTAGCGTATTCCACCGCTTTCATCGTGGCATCGCGCATCGGCTCGCCCGGCTTGCAGCGCACCAGGTACGAGGTCAGCACCAACGCAGAAGCCCCGGCGATCACCTCTTCGGGAATGCTTTCGGCGCGCAGCTGGTTCATATGGCCCGGGCTGATGGCGAAGGTTCTTTCGCCGCTGTCGCTGATCAGCGTAAAGCAGCGACCAATCGGGCCGTTCACGCCCTGCAGATAGTTAAGATCGGTACGGCTGGAGGTATTACACAGATAGCGATAGGCGTAGCCGCCAATTTCGATATTGCTGCACATCACGCCAAGTAACACTGAGCGGTCGTCCGCCAGCACTGAATAGTTGTGCATGGTGTTGCCGATGGTGCCGCCGGCAAACTGATGAGTGATCAGATTTTCACGCACCAGTTCCTGATACAGCGCCTCTGCCACGTCATCTTCAATCACCAGCGAATGACCACTGCTGAGGCCGTAGCGGGCAACAAACCCGTCATCCACTTTAGCTTCTATATCCACCAGCGTCTGGTCGATACCGACAACCCAGGAAGCGCTGGTTTCGCTTTCAGGCTGGATCTGCTTTAACAGCGGATCGCGGGCGTTAACGGGAAAATAGTGTTTGGATTTGCGTTTACCAGGAAATTTCATGAGCGGCGGTCAGTGGC
The DNA here is from genome assembly GCA_014156375.1 of Enterobacteriaceae bacterium 89. GTDB lineage: Bacteria > Pseudomonadota > Gammaproteobacteria > Enterobacterales > Enterobacteriaceae > Scandinavium. Next base: position 1,140,355 of record RQJH01000002.1, read on the forward strand.
TGTGAACAAGCGGAGAATAGTAGCATATTCCCCGCTTGTTCGCTGCTATCCGCGATACGGCGCGGTCAGATTGACCATCATCTCGATGTGCGCCTCAGAGGCATTGAGGGCCGGAATATAGTGGTAGGTTTCGCCCCCGGCTTCCATGAAGAATTCTTTATTCTGCACGGCAATTTCCTCCAGGGTTTCCAGGCAGTCGGCAGAAAAACCCGGGCACATTACCTGAACGTGCTTTACGCCTTTTTCCGCGAGCATTTTCAGCGTTTCGTCGGTATAAGGCGTCAGCCAGGGTTCACGGCCAAAGCGCGACTGGAAGGTCATCATCACTTTGTCAGGCGAAATGCCGAGCGCGGAGACCAGCTCACGAGTGGTATCACGGCAGCGCTGCGGATAATCATCACCTTCGTCAGCAAAGCGCTGTGGGATCCCGTGATAGGACAGCAGCAGCACATCCGGTTCACCGTGTTTTGCCACCGAGGCCTGCACGCTGTCTGCCAGCGCCTGAATGTAGTCGCTGTCATCGGCATAATCGCGAATAAACGAGATGCCCGGAATATAACGCTTCTTAGCGAGGATCCGCGCCAGCTCATCCCAGACGGCGGCCACCGTGGAGCAGGAATACTGCGGATAAAGCGGCAGAACCACGATGTTATCGACGTTGTGCGCCAGCAGTTCATCGACCGCGCTTTCCAGCGACGGCGAACCATAGCTCATGCCTAACGCGACAGGTGTATCCGGCAGACGCTGTGCCAGCGCCTGCTGCTGCTGACGGCTGTAAACCATCAGCGGAGAGCCCTGCTCCATCCATACGGACTGGTAAAGTTTCGCGACGCGTGGTGCTCGCAGCGGCAGGATCACTCCGCGCAGCAGCGGCCACCAAATCAGGCGCGGCGTATCAACAACGCGCGTATCACTGAGGAATTGACGCAGATAGCGGCTCACCGCAGCCGGAGTGGGCGCATCGGGCGTACCGAGATTGGCTAACAGAATACCGGTTTTGGTCTGACGCATTACCGCCTCTTAATCATTAAATGGCTGATAATTGTAGCCGAAACGGCACAGAGAAGTATCTATCAGTGTGAGAGGTAAGTGAGAATTTTTCTCACCCGGAGAACCCGGGTGAGAGACCCGGTGATTAACCGAGGATTTTTTCCAGCTCTGCGCGAACGTCAGCCACGGCTTTGGTGCCGTCAACTTTGGCGTATTTAGTGTTACCCGCCTGCGCTTCTTTGGAGTAGTAGCCGATCAGCGGCGCGGTCATCTGATGGTATTCCACCAGGCGCTTACGCACGGTTTCTTCCTGATCGTCTTTACGAGTGGTCAGCTCTTCGCCAGTCACATCGTCTTTGCCTTCAACCTTAGGTGGGTTGAATTTGATGTGGTACACGCGACCAGAAGCGGCGTGAACGCGACGACCGATGATACGGTCAACGATCAGCTCGTCTGGTACGTCGAACTCCAGCACGAAATCAACGTTGATGCCCGCTTCTTTCATGGCATCAGCCTGAGGGATGGTGCGAGGGAAGCCGTCCAGCAGGAAACCGTTACGGCAGTCTTCCTGAGCAATACGCTCTTTGACCAGGGCAATCACCAGCTCATCGGTCACCAGCTTGCCAGCGTCCATGATGTCTTTTGCCTGTTTGCCGAGCTCGGAGCCTGATTTTACTGCTGCGCGCAGCATGTCGCCGGTGGAGATTTGCGGAATACCATACTTCTCCATAATGAACTGCGCCTGAGTTCCTTTACCCGCGCCCGGAGCGCCAAGCAGAATAATACGCATTGCGGAAATCCCCTCAAATGTTGGTTCAATTTTTCAAAAGCGCTCAACGATACCACCAGAAGGCGGCTCGCTCAAGGAAGGCGGGACGGCTGAAACGGTTAACGGGGGATTTATTTGGAATGGTGTCGTCTGGTGCCCTCTCCCCCAACCCCTCTCCCACAGGGAGAGGGGGGCTTAAATTCCCTCTCCCCTTGGGAGAGGGTCAGGGAGAGGGGAACACGCAATCAGGAAACCAGCAGCTGGTTCATGCGTTTGATAAACAGGTTAGGATCTTCCAGCGTGCCGCGCTCGGCGAACAGCGCCTGATCCAGCAGCAGCTCAACCCATTCGCCAAACTGCGCGTCGTCCTGGGTATCAGCCGCACGTTTCACCAGCGCGTGATCCGGGTTCAGTTCGAAGATGTACTTCACTTCCGGCACGCTCTGACCCGCAGCAGCAAACAGTTTCGCCATCTGGGTGCTCATTTCGTCGGCTTCGGTGGTGACGATGGCTGGCGTATCGGTCAGACGATGCGTCAGACGCACCTCTTTCACACGCTCGCCCAGCAGGGTTTTCACGCGCTCGATAAACGGCGTCAGGGCTTTTTCGGCTTCTTTAGTGGTTTCATCCACTTCATCCGCCAGCTTATCCAGAGACTCATCGGCTTTCGCCACGGACTGGAACGCCTTGCCGTCGAACTCGGTCAGGTAGCTCATCATCCACTCATCGATGCGGTCAGAGAGCAGCAGCACTTCGATGCCCTTCTTACGCAGCAGTTCCAGATGCGGGCTGCTCTTCGCTGCCGCGTAGCTGTCTGCGGTGATGTAGTAGATCTTCTCCTGGCCTTCCTTCATGCGCGCCACGTACTCATCCAGAGAAACGGTCTGCTCTGAGGAATCCGTGTGGGTGGAAGCAAAGCGCAGCAGTTTAGCAATCGCCTGCTGGTTAGCGGTGTCTTCCGCCGGGCCTTCTTTCAGCACCAGGCCGAACTGTTTCCAGAAGGTCTGATATTTTTCCGCGTCGTCTTTGGCCAGTTTTTCCAGCATTTGCAGCGCACGTTTGCTCAGCGCGGTGCGCAGATTGCGGGTGACGCTGCTGTCCTGCAGGATTTCACGGGACACGTTCAGCGGCAGATCGTTGGAATCTATCAGGCCACGCACAAAGCGCAGGTAGTTCGGCATGAACTGCTCGGCTTCGTCCATGATGAACACGCGCTGCACGTACAGCTTCAGGCCGTGCTTGTGATCTCGGTTCCACATATCCCACGGTGCCTGCGCCGGGATGTACAGCAGGCTGGTGTACTCCTGCTTACCTTCCACGCGGTTGTGGATCCAGGCCAGCGGGTCGGTAAAGTCATGGGCGATGTGTTTGTAGAATTCTTTGTACTCTTCGTCGCTGATTTCAGACTTGCTGCGGGTCCACAGCGCCTGGGCCTTGTTAATTTTTTCCCAGGAAACGACGGTTTCGCCGTCCACTTCTTCGGTTTTTTCAATCTCAACCGGCAGTGCGATATGGTCAGAGTATTTGCTGATGATGGCGCGCACGCGCCAGTCATTCAGGAAATCATCTTCGCCTTCACGCAGGTGCAGGGTGATTTCAGTGCCGCGATCGGCTTTGGTGATATCGGCAACGGTATACTCACCTTCGCCAGCAGATTCCCAGAACACGCCGTTTTCCGCGCTGTCGCCCGCAGCACGAGTACGGACGGTGACTTTGTCAGCCACGATAAACGCCGAGTAGAAGCCCACGCCGAACTGGCCAATCAGCTGGCTGTCTTTCGCCTGATCGGAACCCATGGATTGCAGGAACGCTTTGGTACCGGATTTGGCAATGGTGCCCAGGTGATCAATAACGTCGTCACGGTTCATGCCGATGCCGTTATCAGCAATGGTCAGAGTGCGTTTTTCTTTATCGAAGGAAACGCGCACGCGCAGGTCGCCATCACCTTCATACAGGCTGGCGTCGGACAGCGCACGGAAGCGCAGCTTGTCCGCCGCATCGGAGGCGTTGGAAATCAGCTCACGCAGGAAAATTTCTTTATTGGAGTAGAGCGAATGGATCATCAGGTGCAGAAGCTGTTTAACCTCTGACTGGAAACCACGAGTTTCTTGTCCTTTCATCTGAATCGACCTCAACAATGCCATTTAATGGGGTTTTAAAAACGTTGAGTCAGAGATGGGGATAGGGGGAAAATTTTTCAAGCGGGAGAACGCGATTGTCCTCCCGATTGGTCAAAAACGAATCTTATGACGCCCGGCCAGAGAGTGGGACAGCGTGGTGCCGTCGACCATTTCCAGCTCGCCGCCGACCGGCACGCCGTGGGCGATTCGGCTGGCTTCCACGCCATACTGAGCGCAAAGCTCGGCGATGTAGTTAGCGGTTGCCTCACCTTCCACCGTTGGGTTGGTGGCGAGGATCACTTCCTGCATCTTTTCGCTGCTCAGACGCTGTTCGAGACGGTCCAGTCCGATGTCGTCCGGGCCGATGCCGTCGAGCGGTGACAAATGCCCCATCAGCACGAAATAGCGACCGGAAAACTGCCCTGTTTGTTCAATGGCGTAGATGTCCGCCGGGCTCTCCACCACGCAAATCTGACCATTTTCCTGACGACGCGGGTTCGAACAGATATTGCACACGTCCTGCTCCGTAAAGGTGCGGCAATCGGCGCAGTGGCCGATTTCAGACATTGCACGAGTCAGAGCCTGTGCCAGACGCATTCCCCCGCTGCGATCGCGCTGCAGCAGGGTAAACGCCATACGCTGCGCGGACTTCGGGCCTACACCCGGCAGTGCGCGCAGCGCTTCCATTAACTGCGTTAACAGAGGGCTGGTCTGCATCAGAACGGCATCTTAAAGCCTGGCGGCAGCTGCATTCCGGAGGAAACACCAGCCATTTTTTCTTTCTGCGTCTCTTCGATGCGGCGCGCTGCGTCGTTGAACGCGGCAGCGACCAGATCTTCCAGCATCTCTTTGTCGTCTTCCATCAGGCTTGGATCGATCTCCACGCGACGGCAGTTGTGCGCACCGTTGATGGTCACTTTCACCAGACCTGCGCCAGACTCACCGGTCACTTCCAGTTGAGCGATCTCTTCCTGCGCTTTCTGCATTTTTTCTTGCATCTGCTGGGCCTGTTTCATCAGGTTACCCAGACCGCCTTTTCCACCAAACATAGGCTTATCTCTCAGTCAGTCATGTTAAAGGTTCAACCGTAAGCCGGGCCTACAGTCAAATGGGTCGAATACTCTCTTCATCCAGATCCGCATCGAAGAAACGGCGCAGGGTCTGAATGTTATTATCCGCGACAATCGCTTCACGCGCCTGCGCGAGCTTTTCTTCATAAATGGCCTGACGCCACTCCAGCGGCGTTTTCACCGCAGGATTATCATCTTCCACGATGGTCAGTTCAACCGGAGAACCGCTTAATTCATTCAGCGCTTCATTCAGCGTTTTCAGAGCGCCGGGGCTGTTGAGATGACGCTGCGTGGGACGCAGATGCAGGCAAATCGCGCTGCCGTTCTGCTCTTTCCATGAATTTAGCGCCACCTGCTCAACCAGCTTAGGCAGCTTCATCTGGCTGATTTCTGCCGCCCAGCCGTCGCGCTCAACGGCTTCTACCGCCAGTTTTGCCGCCAGCTCAGGCGTTTTTTCATGCTCCAGCGCTTTTTTCAGCGCTTTTGGCGTGGCGACCTCTTCCTTCACTTCTTCGGTGATGATGGTCGCCTTCCAGCGATAGGCTTCTTCTTTTTGCGGACGCTTGGCTTCCAGCGCAGACGGAGCCGGGCGCGCCTGAGCGCGTTCGGTTACCGAGGCCAGTCTCTCCAGCGCAGCACTGTTCACCGGCCGCGCGCGGGATGCGGTGGCCGGTTCACTCTTTTTTGCTTTGGTTGCTCCCTGAGCGCGCTGCAGCTGACTGCGGGCCGCCAGTACGGAACTGGTGGCATCCGGCAGCGCTTCATTCTGGTACGCCGGAGCGGCTGGCGCCTGCTGAGCTACCTGAGTCGGGTGCATCACCGCCGTTGGCGCGACGGGCGCGAACGATTGCCGCGGCACCTCCGGCTCCGGCAGCGGTTTTTGCGGATGAAACGCCAGCGCACGCAGCAGGGTCATTTCCATCCCCATCCGGCGGTCCGGCGCATACGGCAGCTCTTTGCGCCCCATCAGCAGCGTCTGATAGTAAAGCTGAATATCGGTCGGTGGCACAATACGCGCCAGTTCACGCATCCGGTGTTCCACAATCGCCATATCGCTGCCCAGAGCAGACGGCGACAGCTGTACCATCGCAATGCGGTGCAGCAGGCTTTGCATTTCCACCAGCAGCGCTTCCCATTCGATACCGCGGGAAGCGGCTTCATGAACGAGCGACATCACCTGCTCGCCGTTGGCGGCAACCAGAGCTTCGATCAGCGACAGCGCCTGATCGTCGTCCAGCGTACCGAGCATGGTGCTGACGGTGGCGGCGGTCAGCTGACCATCACCGCTGGCAATCGCCTGATCGGTAAGGCTCAGCGCATCGCGCAGACTGCCATCAGCCGCGCGGGCCAGCAGCTGCAGCGCACGCGGTTCTGCGGAGATTTTCTCTTCGCCAAGAATATGTTCAAGCTTCTCGCGGATTTGATCAACGTCGAGCGCTTTAAGATGGAACTGCAGGCAGCGGGAAAGGATCGTCACCGGCAGCTTTTGCGGATCCGTTGTTGCCAGCAGGAATTTGACGTGCGACGGCGGCTCTTCCAGCGTTTTCAACAGCGCGTTAAAGCTGTGACGCGAGAGCATGTGCACTTCATCGATCAGATAGACCTTGAAGCGACCACGGGCCGGGGCGTACTGCACGTTGTCCAGCAGGTCGCGGGTGTCTTCCACTTTGGTACGCGAGGCGGCATCGATCTCGATCAGATCAACAAAGCGCCCCTGCTCGATTTCACGGCAGTTATCGCAAACGCCGCACGGCGTGGCGGTGATCCCGCTTTCGCAGTTCAGGCCTTTTGCCAGCAGGCGGGCAATCGATGTTTTCCCGACCCCGCGGGTGCCGGAAAACAGATACGCGTGGTGAAGTCGACCGGACGCCAGGCCGTTCGCCAGTGCGGTCAACACATGTTCCTGACCGACGACGTCAGCGAAGGTTTGTGGGCGCCATTTTCGGGCTAAGACCTGATAACTCATGGGCTGGCTCTGAAACGCTGGAAGGTGGAATACAGGAGGGTAATGCTAACACAACCTCACCCTTTGGGCGAGGTTGTGGGAGTTCGGATCAGTGACCCGGGAATGGCACCAGGCTGTAGCAATGAATGCCCTGGCTTTCCAGGCGCTGCTCGCCGCCCAGATCGAACAGATTAATGATGAAGGCCGCATCGGTCACTTCGCCACCCAGACGGCGGATCAGTTTAACGGTCGCTTCAATGGTGCCGCCGGTCGCCAGCAGATCGTCCACCACCAGCACTTTGTCGCCCGGTTTGATGGCATCAACGTGGATTTCCAGCTGATCGGTGCCGTACTCCAGCTCATAGCTTTCAGCAATGGTTTCACGCGGCAGTTTGCGCGGCTTACGCACCGGCACAAAACCTACGCCCAGCGCCAGCGCAACCGGAGCACCAAACAGGAAACCACGCGCCTCAGTGCCCACCACTTTGGTGATCCCGGCGTTTTTGAAGCGCTCTGTCAGCAATTCGATGCTGAGCGCATAGGCTTTCGGGTCTTCCAGCATGCTGGTGACATCGCGGAAAAGAATGCCAGGTTTTGGATAGTCCTGGATGCTTTTGATGCTGTTTTTCAGAAATTCAAGCTGCTGTGCAGTTGCGGTCATAGGTGTATGCCTGATTAAAACGGTGTAACTCACAAGGCGCATTTTGCTTAAGGATCAAAGTTACATCTGATTAACCTTTGACCAGCCGCGCCCGTGCTCGAAAACGCCAGAATGTACTGGCACTCATCCATAAATGCAATATCCGATCTCACCATTATTATTTTTGTTGTTCTGCATCAACCACGGGGATACGCCACATAAAAATCAGCAGGCAGAAGAGGATGACTAACAGCAGGATACGCACCCACAACATCTTCACCAGCCATAGCGATAGCGCGAAGGTCAGCAGAATCATGATGATAGCGCGCGGTTTGGCCCCCGGTGGCATCGCCTTATGCTGCTGCCAGTGGCGCAGATAAGGACCGAACCACGAGCGATAAAGCAGCCAGGCATGAAAGCGAGGCGATGAGCGCGAAAAACACCAGGCCGCCAGCAGGATAAACGGCGTGGTCGGAAGCAGCGGTAAAAAGACCCCCAGCGTGCCTAAAGCTACCGCCAGCCAGCCAATGATGTTTAGAATAGTCCGTTTCATCGTAAGAATCGTTGTAAAACTGAACGGCAAATGTAGCACAGGCATCCGTTTATCCGCTGGAGAAAAACATGAAGACTGACCTGTTACTGCAATCGCTGGAGCAGCAGCTATCACGCCTGGAGAGTGAAGTAGCGCCGATGGCCTTTCACGCCACGCTGGGCGCGCGTTTTGACCGCCAGCTTTTTCGCACCCGCAGCTCGTTTCTACAGGCCTGCGTGGAGGAAGCGCGCGGCAACCTGCAATCGCTGCGCCACGCGGTGGAACAGCAGCAGTTTGAGCAGGTACAGTGGCTGGCGGAACGCCTGGTGGCACAGCTCGAGGCTATCGCCCGCGAAAGCAGCGCCTGGTCGCTGCGCGGCTGGGATAACGGCTCCCCGGCGCTGACCCGCTGGCAACGAAAAAGACTTCAGCATCAGGAGTATGAGCGACGTCTTCTGGAAATGACGCAGCAGCGGCGACAGCTTCTGGCGCAGGCCACTACGCTTGAAGAGCAGCAGAGATTGTCCAGGGAAGTGGAAGCTTTTAGCGCCCGTTTGACGCGCTGTCGGAACGCGCTGGAAAATATTGAAAACGTACTGGCGCGAATGACGCGCTGAGCAGGAGGAAGGATGTCGCTGGAAAATGCACCGGACGATGTGAAGCTGGCGGTGGATTTGATTATGCTGCTGGAAGAGCACGCCATTGCGCCGGAGACGGTGCTGAGCGCGCTGGAGATAGTGAAGCGGGATTTTGAACGTAAGGTGCAGGCTGTTCCACCCTCTCCCCTGCCCTCTCCCTGAGGGAGAGGGAGAAAACCGTATCCAAATTCCTGCTCGATCGGTCCCCTCTCCCTGAGGGAGAGGGTTAGGGTGAGGGGGAAATCTTACGAACCTTCCGGTGCTGGCGCGGAATTATCGCCTTTCGCGTCGCGCTTCACTTCCTGCACTTCATCGCCTTTCTCATTGCGCAGATGCACTTCCAACTGATTGAAGGCGATATTAATCCCATTCTCGCGACACAGCTTGTCAATGGTGCGGTTCAGCTCATCTACGGTGTAGCTACGGTCGCGCAGCTCACGCACGTACAGACGTAATTCGTGATCCAGCGTACTCGCGCCGAAAGTTGTGAAGAACACTGACGGTTCCGGCTCGTGCATCACTTTAGGATGCTCTTTTGCCGCCTTCAGCAGTATTTCTTTCACCTTATCCAGATCCGAACCATAGGCCACGCCAAGGCGGATCACCACGCGGGTGATGGTATCGCTGAGCGACCAGTTGATCAGACGCTCGGTGACGAACGCTTTGTTCGGGATAATCACCTCTTTGCGGTCAAAGTCGGTGATGGTGGTAGCACGAATACGAATTTTGCTGACGGAACCCGAGAAGGTGCCAATGGTCACCGTATCGCCAATGCGCACCGGACGTTCGAACAGAATGATCAGACCGGAAACAAAGTTACCGAAGATTTCCCCAAGGCCAAAACCAAGACCAACCGACAGCGCGGCGGCAAGCCATTGCAGTTTATCCCACGACACCCCAAGCGAGCCGAACACGGTCATCGCGCCGACGGCAATGATGATGTAGTTCAGAATGGTGGTAATGGCATACGACGCGCCCTGGCGCATGTTCAGGCGCGACAACACCAGCACTTCGAGCAGACCCGGCAGGTTGCGGATCAGCGCCCAGGTCACCACTACGGCGATCAGGGCGAACAGCAGGCTGCCCAGCGTCACGCTGCGCAGGACATCCGCTCCGGCTTCGGTGACGTTGTAGTGCCACAGCGTAATGCTGTCGAGATAGGCGAAAACGGTAATTAAATCCGACCAGATGGCCCAGAACATCACGCCGAACAGCGCCAGCATCACCAGCATGGTGATTCGCAGCGTCTGCTGGTTAACGTCTTCCAGCGCAATGGTCGGTTCTTCCTGCGGCTCTGCGCCTTCAGCGCCCTCTTTCACCAGATGCTGACGACGGGCAAGCGCGCGGCGATAGGCAATACGGCGCGCCGCCACGCTCAGGCCGCGCAGTACCGTCTGGTACAGCAGATTCCAGAGGATCACCAGATAAACGGTTTCAATCCAGCGGCCCGCCAGGCGCAGCGTGGTGTAGAAATACCCCGTCGCCGTCAGCACGGTCAGCGCAACAGGCACAATCGCCAGCACCGTAATGGTGAGCAGACGCAGGCTGTGCGACTCTTTGTCACGCCAGGCATCGCGGCACATCGGCATGATCAGCACCGAGATCAGCAGCAGGTTGAGGAAAATCATAAACTGGCCGAAGACGTCATCCATCAGACGCAGCGGGGTCAGCTCCGCCTCAACGGCCCAGAAGTGCAGCGGCAGCAGCGCCAGGCTGATGCGCACAATCTGCCGACGCCAGTGGCGGGTCAGATCCGGTGGCATGTTGAAGTGGGTGACCGCCACGCCATTTTTTTCCAGCACTTTCCAGCTCAGGCCGAACACCAGCCAGAACAGCGCCAGCTTTTTACTGAATGCCCACAGCAGATCGCTGATATTCAGCTGCATGGTGAGCAGAATCAGCCCGGCGGCGAGGATCATCATTACCACCGGCAGCGCGCGGATCAGGTCGATTAAAATCGCCTTCGGCGTATGCAGCTGGCTGTCGTTACGCAGATGCCCCACTTCCGAAGCGAGTTTCTTCTGGTAGTTTTTCAGCCAGGTTAAACGCCAGCGGATCAGGCCAGCAATCAGCAGCAGCGGCAGTCCGGCAAGGAAGGCAATAAACACCGCCGGCCAGGCTTTTTCCCAGTTGACGGTGAGCTTCATCTTGCTGAACTGATCTTTCAGCGTGGAAGGGAATGCTTTGAACCAGCTCCAGTCCATCGGCTTGTTGCTGTTCACCCAGAAAATTTGCTGGGTCAGAATCGAGCGCAGGCTCTTGGAGACGCTCATCAGCTGCTGCTGGTTGATTTGCAGGTTGATAGCCATCATCAGCTGGTTGCCCAGCTGTTTGTTCATCTGATCCAGCAGCTCACGACGCATCTCCACCACCTGGGTCAGCGCGTCGGTCACTTCGCTGTTCACTTCGCCGTTATGGCCCTCTTCCAGCTTCGCAACATAGTCATCGCTCTGGAACAGCGCATCGCGCTGCTGGTTGACTTCGAACTGTTCAAGACGCAGGTCCGCAATGCGGTTGGTCATGTCTTCCAGTTCATCCGCGGACGGCAGCTGCTGCTGTTCCTGATACAGGATACGCGACAGCAGCAGGCTGCCTTTCAGCATGGAGATTTGTTCTTTGACGTTGCGCTCGGACTGCAGCGCGCGGTCGAGCCAGGTTTTGATGCGGATGTTTTGCTGAACCAGCTGGTTGCCATTTTCCGTGGCTTTGATCAGCTTTTCGCTGAGCTGCTGGTTAATATCCAGCTCCTGCTTCACCAGCGGGTTGGCCTGAATTTTTGCTGCTTCATCAGGAGACATCGCCTCCTGCGCCGTTTTCTCGGTCAGGGTCAGACGCTTGCTGTTGACGGCTTCCTGCAACAGCTGCAGCTGATGTTGCAGCCGGTTGCTGTTGGCCAGCACGTAGTCACGCTGCTTTTGCAACGTATCCTGTAAAGTCGTATTCCCCGCCAGGCTCTTACGCTGCTGATCGAGTTCAGCATTCAGCAGCGCCTGCTGCGCCAGCAGCATGGTTTGTTGCGTCGGGCGTAGCGCATCTTCGCCCACTGTTGTGCCGTTCAACCGGTTACGGATCTGCTGCAGCTGCTGCGAAGCGTTGTACATTGAGTTTTGCACACGCTCAGGCTGCGTCTGCAAAGAGACCAGTTGACTGTTGTAAGCTGCCAAATCGTTTTGCGCCGTTTGCAGCTGATCGAGAATATCGCTGACCCGCGCTTCCAGCTGACGCATGGAAAGCTGATTCAGGGTTTTACGGGTTTCATCGTCGTTGTCCGCATCGTTCAGCGAAGCAAGGCCGTCGGTCGCCTGGCGCATTTTTGCCGGCGCCTGTTCGATCTGCTGGGCCAGCTGCGCGGTTTCGTCTTTGACGCGATCGATTTTATCCAGCACCTGAAGCGTATCGCTCAGATCCTGTTCGACAAGCTTATCCTGAGGAGTGAGATCTTTTTTCTTGGTCAGCGTCGTCAGCTGCTTTTGTATATCCGCGCGATCGGGAAGATCGCTGCTGCTTTGCGCCCGAGCCTGGCTCAGGCCAATGACGCCAAAATAACAGACCAGAAGGGTCATCAGAGTAAAAAGCGATTTCCGCGAGAAGATTGTGTGCAGCATAGTGTCAGCGTGAATGAGTTCAGAACCGGCAGACCGGGGAAAAGAGCCTGCGCAGAATAGCATTTATGCTTTTCGTCGAATAGCGGCCAGCATTAAGATTATTCCTGGACTCGCCCCGGTTTACTCTGCGTTAAGCCTCAGCCGGTTTGGCTCTCATTGTCGGACAGAACTGGAAGGCTTCAATCAGAATGGCAACATAGTCTCTGGCCTCCTGTTTGAGGTCAAAAGAGTCAGGGGAAAATAGCCAGTTTTCCACGATGCCGGAAACGTAGCCGCGCATCAGAATGGCCGCACGCCGGGTCAGAATATCGGCCGGAAGCTGTCCCGCCGCGATACAGTCTTTCAGAACCTGTTCGATGCGGTCGTAGCTCTCCAGACAGAGGTTGCGTTGGGCCTGCTGCGCCGCCGCCATTTCGCCAACAAATTCACATTTATGAAAGATAATTTCCATCATTAACCGGCGACGCTCTTCTGTCACTGTCGCTTCAAGAATATAGACTAGAATCTCCCTAAGAACTGAGAGTGGATCACCGGGGAATTTTGCCTGATACTCTGTCTCAAGCGAGCCGATACTGGATTCCTGGAGCTGCCAGATTTCACTAAAAAGATCTGATTTGTTCTTGAAATGCCAGTAGATTGCACCTCGGGTCACCCCTGCGGCTTTTGCAATCGCGGCCAACGAGGTGGATGATACCCCCTGTTGCGAAAACAAACGCAGGGCGACATCGAGAATGTGTTGCCGTGTTTCCAGCGCTTGTTGTTTGGTTTTTCGTGCCATAGGTTGGTGAATTTACAGAGGTTAGATTTACATACATTTGTGAATGTATGTACCATAGTACGACCATAATATAAAGCAACAATGGGTTTGTGGACACTTGATCCATTGATCAATTTGAAATCGGACACTCGAGGTTTACATATGAACAAAAACAGAGGGTTAACGCCTCTGGCGGTCGTTCTGATGCTTGCAGGTGGCGTAGCACTTACAGGATGTGACGATAAACAGGCTCAACAGGGAGCGGCGCATACGCCAGAAGTGGGTGTTGTTACGCTTAAAACTGAACCTCTCCAAATCACAACCGAGTTACCTGGCCGCACAAGCGCCTACCGAATCGCAGAAGTTCGTCCTCAGGTGAGCGGTATCATCCTGAAGCGTAACTTCACGGAAGGTGGTGAGATTAAGGCTGGTGAGTCTCTTTATCAGATTGATCCCGCAACCTATCAGGCTTCTTACGACAGCGCTAAAGGCGATTTAGCCAAAGCTGAAGCTGCCGCGAAAGTGGCACAGCTGACCGCAAGCCGCTACCAGAAACTGTTGGGCACTCAGTACATCAGCCGTCAGGACTATGACACCGCGCTGTCTGATTCCCTGCAGGCGAATGCTGCCGTTGTCGCTGCCAAAGCCGCCGTGGAAACTGCGCGTATTAACCTCGCCTACACCAAAGTGAGTTCCCCAATCAGCGGTCGTATCGGCAAATCTTCCGTTACGGAAGGCGCGCTGGTGCAAAACGGTCAGGCCGATGCGCTGGCAACCGTCCAGCAGCTCGATCCGATCTACGTGGATGTGACTCAGTCCAGCAACGATTTCCTGCGTCTGAAACAGGAACTGGCTAACGGTTCTCTGAAGCAGGAAAACGGCAAAGCGAAGGTGAAAATTGTCACCCAGGACGGTCTGACCTATCCACAGGACGGTACGCTGGAATTCTCTGACGTCACCGTTGACCAGACGACCGGGTCTATCACCCTGCGCGCTATCTTCCCGAACCCAGACCATACTCTGCTGCCGGGCATGTTCGTGCGCGCGAAGCTGGAAGAAGGTCTGAACCCGACGGCGCTGCTGGTACCACAGCAGGGCGTAACCCGTACCCCGCGCGGCGATGCCAGCGCACTGGTAGTGGGTGAAGGTGACAAGGTTGAGATGCGTCAGATCACGGCAACTCAGGCTATCGGCGATAAATGGCTGGTGACTGAAGGTCTGAAAGCTGGCGATCGCGTCATCATTTCCGGTTTGCAGAAAGTTAAACCGGGCGCTCAGGTCAAAGCGCAGGAAGTCACTGACAATCAGCAGCAAGCTGCAGCGGGTCAGCCGCAGTCAGAACAGACCAAGTCTTAACTTAAACAGGAGCCGTTAAGACATGCCTAATTTCTTTATCGATCGCCCCATTTTCGCATGGGTGATCGCCATCATAATTATGCTGGCAGGGGGCCTTGCGATCCTCAAATTGCCGGTAGCGCAATATCCAACGATTGCGCCGCCGGCTATCGCCATCACGGCCGTGTATCCGGGAGCGGATGCTGAGACCGTGCAGAACACCGTGACGCAGGTTATCGAACAGAACATGAACGGTATCGATAACCTGATGTATATGTCCTCCAACGGTGACTCCACGGGTACGGCGACCATCACTCTGACCTTCCAGTCCGGTACCGATCCAGATATCGCACAGGTTCAGGTGCAGAACAAACTGCAGCTGGCGATGCCGCTTCTGCCGCAGGAAGTTCAGCAGCAGGGCGTGAGCGTGGAAAAAGCGTCGAGCAGCTTCCTGATGGTTGTCGGTGTTATCAACACCAACGGCACCATGACTCAGGACGATATCTCCGACTACGTGGCCGCGAACATGAAGGATCCGATCAGCCGTACTTCCGGCGTCGGTGACGTTCAGCTATTCGGTTCCCAGTACGCGATGCGTATCTGGATGGATCCGAACAAACTGAACAACTTCCAGTTAACGCCTGTTGACGTGATTGCGGCACTGAAAGCGCAGAACGCCCAGGTGGCAGCCGGCCAGTTAGGCGGTACGCCACCGGTGAAAGGCCAGCAACTGAACGCCTCTATCGTGGCGCAGACCCGTCTGACTAACGTCGATGAGTTCAGTAAAATTCTGCTGAAAGTGAATCCGGACGGTTCGCAGGTTCGCCTGCGTGACGTGGCAAAAGTTGAGCTGGGTGGTGAAAACTACGACGTTATCGCCAAGTTTAACGGTCAACCGGCTTCCGGCCTTGGTATCAAACTGGCGACCGGCGCGAACGCGCTGAACACCGCCGAAGCGATCCGTGCTGAACTGGCGCGTATGGAACCTTTCTTCCCGGCCGGGATGAAAATTGTTTACCCATACGACACCACACCGTTCGTCAAAATCTCGATTCATGAAGTGGTTAAAACGCTGGTTGAAGCGATCATCCTCGTCTTCCTCGTGATGTATCTGTTCCTGCAGAACTTCCGTGCGACGCTGATCCCAACCATCGCGGTACCGGTGGTACTGCTCGGGACCTTTGCGGTTCTGGCGATGTTCGGCTTCTCGATAAACACCCTGACGATGTTCGGGATGGTGCTCGCCATCGGCCTGTTGGTGGATGACGCCATCGTGGTGGTCGAGAACGTTGAGCGTGTCATGGCCGAAGAGGGCCTGCCGCCGAAGGAAGCAACCCGTAAATCAATGGGCCAGATTCAGGGCGCACTGGTCGGGATCGCGATGGTGCTGTCTGCGGTATTCATCCCAATGGCCTTCTTCGGAGGTTCCACCGGGGCGATTTACCGCCAGTTCTCCATCACTATCGTTTCCGCGATGGCGCTGTCGGTACTGGTTGCTCTGATCCTGACACCTGCACTGTGCGCCACCATGCTGAAGCCGATTCAGAAAGGCGGCCACGGCGAGCACAAAGGCTTCTTTGGCTGGTTTAACCGCATGTTCGATAAGAGCACGCATCATTACACCGACAGCGTAGGCAACATTCTGCGCAGCACCGGTCGTTATCTGCTGCTGTATATCATCATCGTGGTCGGCATGGCGTACCTGTTCGTTCGTCTGCCAAGCTCGTTCCTGCCGGACGAAGACCAGGGCGTGTTCCTGACTATGGCGCAGCTGCCAGCAGGGGCCACTCAGGAGCGTACGCAGAAGGTGCTGGATGAGGTAACTGATTACTACCTCACCAAAGAGAAAGACAACGTGGAATCCGTGTTTGCGGTTAACGGCTTCGGCTTCGCCGGCCGTGGTCAGAACACCGGTATTGCGTTCGTTTCTCTGAAGGACTGGAGCCAGCGTCCGGGCGAAGCTAACAAAGTAGAAGCCATCACTCAGCGTGCGATGGGCCGTTTCTCACAGATTAAAGATGCGATGGTGTTCGCCTTTAACCTGCCGGCTATCGTAGAACTGGGTACCGCGACCGGCTTCGACTTCCAGCTGATCGACCAGGCGGGCCTTGGCCACGAAAAACTGACTCAGGCACGTAACCAGCTGTTCGGCGAAATCGCCAAACATCCTGATGTGCTGGTCGGCGTGCGTCCGAACGGTCTGGAAGATACCCCGCAGTTCAAGATCGATATCGATCAGGAAAAAGCGCAGGCGCTGGGCGTGTCGATTAGCGACATCAACACCACGCTGGGTGCAGCCTGGGGCGGCAGCTACGTCAACGACTTCGTTGACCGTGGGCGCGTGAAGAAAGTCTATATCATGTCCGAAGCGCCATACCGTATGCTGCCAAGCGATATCGGCAACTGGTACGTCCGCGGCAGCAATGGTCAGATGGTTCCGTTCTCGGCCTTCTCCACTTCACGCTGGGAATACGGTTCGCCGCGTCTGGAGCGTTACAACGGTCTGCCTTCCATGGAGATCCTCGGCCAGGCAGCACCAGGCAAGAGTACCGGTGAAGCCATGCTGTTAATGGAACAGCTGGCAGGCAAATTGCCTTCAGGCGTTGGCTATGACTGGACCGGTATGTCCTATCAGGAACGTCTGTCCGGCAACCAGGCCCCTGCCCTGTACGCCATTTCACTGATTGTGGTGTTCTTGTGTCTGGCAGCGCTGTATGAGAGCTGGTCGATTCCGTTCTCCGTTATGCTGGTGGTTCCGCTGGGGGTTATCGGTGCACTGTTGGCGGCGACCTTCCGCGGCCTGACCAACGACGTATACTTCCAGGTAGGCCTGCTGACAACCATTGGCCTGTCGGCGAAGAACGCGATCCTTATCGTTGAATTCGCCAAAGACCTGATGGAAAAAGAAGGCAAAGGACTGATTGAGTCCACCCTGGAAGCGGTACGTATGCGTCTGCGACCAATCCTGATGACCTCACTGGCGTTTATCCTCGGCGTTATGCCGCTGGTTATCAGCTCCGGTGCAGGCTCCGGTGCGCAGAACGCCGTAGGTACGGGCGTAATGGGCGGGATGGTGACCGCCACCGTACTGGCTATCTTCTTTGTTCCGGTGTTCTTCGTGGTGGTTCGCCGCCGCTTCAGTAAGAAGAATGAGGATGTAGAACATAGTCATCCGGTAGAGCGTCACTGATACTGATGCCATAATGAAAAAGGGTCGCTGCGGCGGCCCTTCTTTTTTTCATTAATCTTTCTTATTGACCTCGCATTTATATCCTCAACAAAGGGTATGGGGATATAATGTCCAAATGTACTCTCATTTCGATAGCATTAAACGTGGTAAACCTATTTTTGTGACTGATTTATTAGGATTAATCTTAGTTTAAGATCGATAGCAGAAATAGCCTGGAAAAGTGCGTTCAGAGAGCGTACATAAGCTAATGAAAAATAAGCTGTCTGCTAAAAATCCTCAGAACATACTTAAATTTAACTAAAGAAAATGCTTAAATTGCCCCGCGCGATGGCCCATTAAACTAATTGTAATTTTTCGTAATAGCGCGGTGAAATCTTTTTCAGAGTGGATTATAGTTAGCTTATCAGGTTCACAGCGTATGTTCCGGGTCAGACAGTAGTATCCATCCCACACGGTGTTTGTTGGTTAATCATAAGGGGATGCGTTATGGACGAATACTCGCCAAAAAGACATGATATCGCGCAGCTTAAATTTCTCTGCGAAACCCTGTATCATGATTGTCTGGTTAACCTTGAAGAGAACCGAGCAGGCTGGGTCAATGACCCTACGTCAGCGCTCAATCTTCAGCTCAACGAACTGATCGAGCATATTGCAACCTTCGCACTTAATTACAAAATTAAGTACAACGAAGACAATAAATTGATCGCCCAGATTGATGAATATCTGGACGATACCTTTATGTTGTTCAGTAGCTACGGCATTAATGCAGCGGATCTGCAGAAGTGGCGGAAGTCCGGGAACAGACTCTTCCGTTGCTTCGTCAATCTTAGCCGGGCGAATCCTGTAAGTCTTTCTTGTTAAAATTATTACAATCAAAAAGGTAAAGTGATGACTGAAAAACCTTTAACTAAAACTGATTATTTGATGCGTCTGCGACGTTGTCAGACTATTGATACCCTCGAACGTGTCATTGAAAAGAATAAATATGAACTTTCTGATAATGAACTGGCTGTTTTTTACTCAGCGGCCGATCATCGTCTGGCCGAGTTAACCATGAATAAGCTGTACGATAAAATCCCTTCTTCAGTATGGAAATTTATCCGCTAATTTAAGTACAGATACGGACCTGCACATCCCCTGATGACCTGTTACTGATAATCGTCCGGATTACAATGTGATAAACCTCACATGATGAATCAGGGAACGTTCCCTGGCCGTTCGCGAACTTATACTGTGGCTCTCTGATTAAAAGGAGATTCACATGAGTGATGAGAAACGAAAAATGATCGCCGGGGAGCTGTACCGTCCAGGCGATGCCACGCTCCGGGCCGAGCGTATGCAGGCAAGACATTTACTGCATCAATACAACCACTCCTCCCCGGACGAGAAAGCGCTGCGGGCCTCCCTGCTTGGTGAACTGCTTGGACGCGCAGAAGATGCTTATATTGAACCCAGCTTCCGCTGCGATTATGGCTATAACATCTATCTCGGCCGCAATTTCTACGCAAACTTTGACTGCGTGATGCTGGACGGCTGTCCTATCCATATCGGCGATAACTGCATGCTGGCTCCCGGTGTCCACATCTATACGGCAACCCACCCGTTGGACGCTGAAACCCGCAACAGCGGCGCGGAATACGGTAAACCGGTGACAATTGGTCATAACGTCTGGATTGGCGGGCGTGCCGTCATCAACCCTGGCGTGACGATTGGCGATAACGCAGTGATCGCTTCCGGTGCGGTCGTGGTCAAAGACGTGCCAGCCAACGCTGTGGTCGGGGGCAATCCGGCGAAGGTCATCAAAATGCTCGCCTGACTGTTATGCTTTTCTGCAACTGAACTGTTACTTTCCGTCTGAATTGTTGCAACATAAAATACAGTTCTTCCCGATCCAGACAGGCAGAGGCGCAAAATGGCCGAAATTCAGCGACTGCTCACCAGCACCATTGATGAGCTGAACCACACCGAGAAACGTGACAACCGCCCGCGGTTTAGCATCAGCTTTATTCGTCGTTTCCCTGGGCTGTTTGTGGCGATGTATCTCGGTTTTCTGGCAACCTGGATTGTGATGTATCGCTCAGAGACGCTGGCGGATTCCCAGTGGCTGCTGGTGGTGCTGTTTATCGTGCTTAACGGCTTTTTCTTTTTTGACGTTGCGCCCCGCTATCGCTACGAAGACATCGACGTGCTCGATTTTCGCGTGTGTTATAACGGCGAGTGGTACAACACCCGTTTCGTTCCGATCGAGCTTATCGACAGCATTCTGCAATCTCCTCAGGTGGCTGAGCCACAAAAAGCCCAACTTCAGAAGATGGTCGCGACCAAAGGCGAGCTGTCGTTCTACGATATTTTCACCCTTGCCCGCTCTGAGACAGCGCCTGCGTAATCAGCTTATTCAGCGTCCGTATTGCGGAAGCAAAACGCGACGCTGAGGTATTACCATAGCCCAGCACCAGGCCGGTTTTTCCGCTAGCAGGATCGAGGTAATAACGACTCAGTGCTGCTGGCGCGAGCTGATACTGACGCGCCGCCTGCGCAACCCAGCTGTCGTCAATTCCTTCCAGATGGACGGTTAAATGCATCCCGCCCTCGCCGCCAGAAACGGTGTGAGGATGGGTTAGCTCCTGCTTCAGCGCATCCCGCAACTGTCCCTGACGTTTACGATACAGCCGACGCATAGATGCCAGATGGCGAGCGTAGTGCCCCTCTTCAATAAAATGCGCCAGCGCGAGCTGCTCCGTTCGATGTCCTCCGCGCAGCAGAGAGTGAATGGCGGGCTGCATCGCTTTCGCCAGCGCTTTTGGCATCACCACAAAGCCAATCCTCAGTGAGGGAAACAGCGTTTTGCTGAAGGTTCCCAGATAGACAACCGGCGCATCAGGCTGCATCCCCAGCATTGCCGGAATGGGCTCGCTGCTGTAGCGAAATTCACTGTCGTAATCATCTTCAATAATCCACGCGCCCGTCGAGTGAGCAAACTGCAACAGGGCGAGCCGACGTGCGGCACTCATCAGGCTTCCCAGAGGAAACTGGTGCGAAGGAGAGGTAAAAATCAGCCGGGGCGAGCGAGCTGTATGATCTGCAAACTGCATCCCTTCCTCATCAATCTCCATCCCTTCGATCTGCAAACCTCGGGCAACAAAAGCACTTCTGGCACCTGCGTAACCCGGATCTTCCAGCCATGCCAGCTGGCCGCTTTCGCTGAGCAACTGCGTGCAAAGATTAAGCCCTTCAAGAGCCCCTTCGGTGATGATCACCTGCCCGGCCTCGCAGTGGATGCCACGGGACAGCGCCAGATGTCGGGCAATGGCTTCACGCAATGGCCGCTCTCCTGCCGATTCACCGTAGCCAAGCAGCGCATGGCCCTCTTCTCTTAGCACCCGGTCAATCAGCCGCCGCCACAGCGGCAGAGGGAAATAGTTCACCGCTGGCGTTCCGGGCGTAAAAGCAAAGGCCGGAGAATCCCTGCGCGTGCCAGTGGGAAGCGCCTTCAGCCTGGCCGGTAGCCTGAATTCTGCTTCGGTGGGCTCTTCGGCTGCCGCTGACGGCAGGCTGGCGACACGGGATCCCTGACGATCCCGCAGCAGATAACCCTCCGTGGTCAGCTGATCCAACACGGCATTGACCGTATTTCGTGAAAGACTGAGCTCCTGCGCCAGCGTTCTCGACCCCGGCAGGCGGCTGTGTGCCTGAAGCCGCCCGTCGAGGATCGCCTGGCGCAGGGCGCGATAAAGCACGCGGGTCAGCGTTTCACCGCTCCGTTCCCGTAAGGCCTTGCTCAGTAAGCGATAGAACGCATCGTCTGGTATATTCATCATCTCTCCTGGTGGTACCACGAAAACATACTCCAATGGTTCTTTTTAGGGAACCATCGAAGCCCTATTCTGGAGCGACAACATCACCGCAGGAGTCGTAATGAGTCAGCAAAATCAGTTTGGTCAGCCCGTTGGCACCGCCCTTCCCGACTGGCAGCCCCGCCAGCATCCCCAGCGTGAAACGCTTGAAGGCCGTTTGTGTCGCCTGGAGCCACTAGCCGTTCATCACGCCGATGCGCTTTTCGCGGCTTATCAGCTGGCAGAAGATACCCGCAGCTGGACGTGGCTGCTGCGCGAACCAGACAGCACCGCTCAGGAGTATAAAAACTGGGTGGCGAGCGTAGTTGAGCTTCAGGATCCGATTCATTTCGCGGTTATCGACAAGCAGACCGGACAGCCCGTCGGCACTCTGGCACTGATGCGCATCGACAGCAAAAATGGTGTGATTGAAGTTGGGCACGTGCATTTTTCACCGCTGCTGAGCCGCACGCCGATGTCGACAGAGGCGCAGTGGCTGCTGATGCGCTACGCCTTCGACCAGCTTGGCTATCGCCGCTATGAATGGAAATGCAACAGCCTCAACGAGCCTTCACGCCGGGCAGCGTTGCGGATGGGCTTTCAGTATGAAGGACGTTTTCGTCAGGCGTTGGTGATCAAAGGCCATAACCGCGATACCGACTGGTTTTCCATTATCGACAGCGAGTGGCCTTTGGTAGATTGGGCGATGCAGAAATGGCTTGCCGCCGAAAACTTCAGTTCCGACGGCAGGCAGATTAGATCCCTGGAAAGTTGGCGACAGGCCAAAAATTAACGTCTTTTCTTACGCCCCTGCACGGCTTTAAAGCGGGGGTTACTTTTGCAAATCACGTACAGCCGCCCTTTGCGTTTCACAATCTGGCAGTCCGGGTGGCGCTGTTTAGCGCTTTTCAGTGAATTAAGAACCTGCATGCTTAGCTCCGTTTCGCGTTAAGAAAGCCGCCAAAACGCTGCTGGAAGCGCGCCGTGCTGCCTTCACTGGAGAAAGTTTTCTGCTTCCCGGTGTAGAACGGATGTGACTTAGAGGACACATCCAGCGTCACGTAAGGGAACGTTTCACCCTCAAGCTCAATTTCTCGCTCGGTTGAAATGGTAGAACCGACTTTGAAATACTCATTAGCGGCGGTGTCGTGGAACACCACGGTACGATAGTGTGGATGGATATTGGGTTTCATGGTCGACCTCATATTGTTATATTATAACATAACAACAAAATACGCCGACCGCGTAGTAAGATCAACCATGAGTTCGTCATGGTCTTTGGTCAGAGATAAAAAAGGGCGACTGATGTCGCCCTTTTTGCTGATTTTTAAGCCGAATTATTTTTGCTCGCGCCCCACCAGCACGGTAGTCAGCGTGAAAGAGATAATCAGCGCCATCGCCACTCCCGATAACGCAAACACAAAATAGGGCCCAATGTACGCAGGCAGGCTGAAGATGCTCGACAAAATGTAGCCATACAGCCGCACGCCGAAGAAAGCGATAAACGCCGAGGCCAGCGAGCTTGCCACCGTTGCGGCGATAAAAGCTTTTTTGTAGCGGGTCAGCACGCCAAACAGTGCGGGTTCGGTTATACCCAGCAGGGCAGAAACCGCCGCGGACAGCGTGACCGTTTTCTCCTGTCGGTCTTTGCTCAGCCGCCAGATGGCAAAGGTCGCTCCGGCAATCGCCATATTGGCCATGAACATCATCGGCATCAGCATGTCGTAACCGCGATCGCTGAAGTTTTGCAGCGCAATCGGCGTCATTGCGTGATGCATGCCGGTGAGGATCGCCACCGGGCGAATTGCTCCCACCACCAATCCGGCGAAGCTTGCCGACACACCAAACAATCCTTCGATAAAGTACGCCAGCGCCTTGCCGAGCCAGATACCAATGGGACCAATCACCACCAGCGCCGCCAGTGCACCAATAAACAGAGTCAGCGTCGGCGTGAAGACCGTTTTCAGCACGTCTGGCATGATGCTGTCGACCCATTTGTGGATGTACTTCAGCGCCAGCACCGAGAAAATCACCGGGATCACGCTGGAAGCGTAGTTAAACACCGATACCGGGATCGCGTTCATCAGCCACAGCGCAGAAACCGCATCCGCCTGGTGCGCCGCCAGCGCTTTAGCCGCTTCAATCAGCGTCGGATACATCAGACAGGCCGCCACTGCCGCCGCCAGATATTCATTGGTTTTGAAGATTTTCGCCGCCGACACGGCGAGGAAAAACGGCAGGAAATAGAACACGCCGCTGGCGATTAAATCGATGATCATCACCGTATCGCTTTTCGTCGACACCACCTTCAGCGCGATTAATCCTGCCAGCAGCCCTTTGATCATCCCCGCTCCGGCAATCGCCGGAACTATCGGACCAAATACACCGGACACAGTATCCATAAACATCGACACCAGGCTTTTGCGTCCTTTGCTGTTTTCAGCACTATCTTGCGAAGACTGGCCCAGCGCTTCCTGCAATTGCTCATACCAGCTGTTCACTTTCGGTCCGATAATGATCTGGAACTGATCGCTTTGCAGCTGTGCGCCCAACACGCCGGGCAACAGCTTGATTTCCTGCTGTTTTATTTTGCTGTCATCCACCAAATCAAAGCGTAATCGGGTCATGCAGTGCCAGACTTTGTTAATATTTTCTTGCCCACCGACCAGCCTGATAATAGTGGCGATGGCGTCTTGCGTGCCCATAGCGACTCCTGCGGAATTGTTATTTTTTTGGTTGTCAGCATGGTAATGAAGCTCACCGTACAAAACAAACCAATAAAATTTGAATTGGCTCACAACTCGCTTATACAAAGCTATGAAACCACCTACAATTGATAAATTGGTCTGGTTTTTAATTAAAAACAGACTGTATTTCAGACCAAATTATTTATTAGAAAAAAAGGTTTACCCGGAGCTAAAAATAAGCGGAAGATAAGTCATTACTTCTGAATTTTGTCTTGTACAGGGAGCCTTTTTCCGTGGAACCTACGCTCATTACGGCTATCGATTGCTTCATCACTCGCCCGGATCGCCATAACCTGGTGACGGTGCGTGTGACCACCAATAAAGGCGTCACCGGGCTCGGCTGCGCTACCTTCCAGCAGCGTCCGCTGGCGGTGAAAACGCTCGTCGACGAATACCTCCGCCCGCTGCTGCTGGGGCGAGATGCCAACCATATCGAAGATCTGTGGCAGATGATGAACGTTAACGCCTACTGGCGTAACGGCCCGGCCATGAACAACGCTATCGCCGGTGTGGATATGGCGCTGTGGGATATCAAAGCCCGTCTGGCCAACATGCCGCTTTACCAGCTGCTCGGCGGAAAATCCCGCGACGCCATTGCGGCCTACACCCATGCCAGCGGGGAAACGCTGGAAGAGCTTTACGAGGCCGTCGACGGGCTGCTGGAAAAAGGCTATCGCCATATTCGCTGTCAGCTGGGTTTTTACGGCGGTACGCCAACGGAGCTACACGCACCGGAAAATCCTTCTCCCGGCGCGTGGTTCGATCAGGATCAGTATATGCGCAACACCGTTGAGATGTTCCGCGCCCTGCGCGATCGCTACGGCTATCGCTTCCACATCCTGCATGATGTCCACGAACGGCTGTTTCCCCAGCAGGCCATCCAGTTAGCGAAGCAGCTGGAGCCGTATCAGCCCTACTTTATTGAAGATATTTTGCCGCCACAGCAGACGCCGTGGCTGGCGCAGATTCGCCAACAGAGCAGCATTCCACTCGCGCTGGGCGAACTGTTTAATAACCCGGCCGAATGGCACGAGCTGATTGTGAACCGGCAGATCGATTTTATTCGCTGCCACGTTTCGCAGATTGGTGGGATCACCCCAGCGCTGAAGCTGGCGGTGCTTTGCCAGGCCTTTGGCGTCCGTCTGGCCTGGCACGGTCCGGGCGATATGACGCCGATTGGTGTGGCAGTGAACACGCATCTCAACATTCATCTGCACAATGCCGCCATTCAGGAGTTTATCCCGCGCTCGGCCACCACCGACGCCGTCTTCCCCGGCGCGCCTGAGGTCAAAGAAGGCTATATCTATCCGCCGCAGGCCGCGGGAATTGGTGTGGAGTTTAACGAAGATCTGGCGCTGGCCCATCCGGTGGTTTATCGCCCACATGAATGGACGCAAAGCCGCCTGCCGGACGGCACGCTGCATACGCCGTAATTAAACAGGCTGTTGGCGAAAGGCCAGGTTATCGCGGTTGTGCGGAATGACGTAGGTGCAGGTGTAATTGATATCGATAATATCGCTGATTTCATACACCTGCCCGTCGGTCAGGATCCCGCGATTGGTAATATGCATCGCCGGGCTACCCTTCTTACAACCCAGCAGCTCCGCCTGTTCGCGGCTGATGTTCACCGCCCGATAGGTGGTGAACAGATGCGAAATCTGATACCCCTTTTGCAGGACATATTGCTGTAACGAACGTTCGATAACCTGCTGCGTAAGGTCCGGGAATGCCGCCGAAGGCATGCGCGACACCTCGATCTGTACGGGATTGTCGTCGACATACCGCAGCCGACAAAACTGCCAGATAAAATCATCATCCGTTAGCCCGAATATCTGCTGCTCCTCGCGATTCGGGCGTTTTTTATGCAGGCTGATCATCCGGTAGCGCATCTGGTCGAAGCGCTTTTCAGTGATGGAGTTGTACACCAGCGGATTGTTGCGCGCCTGCTCAATCACCCAAATACCTGACCCCTGCACAATTTTCACCACCCCAATGCTGACCAGTTTTTCCAGCGCCTGGCGCACCGTTGAGCGCGAGACGCCATACTCTTCCGCCAGCTGTCGCTCCGGCGGCAGTTTGCGCAGCGGGCTCTCATCGCTTTGCTGATAGATTTTACTGAGCAGATCCTGAGTCACGAATTCACTTTTCTTCATCGGGTCGCTCCGCGGTTAGCCCTGTGAAAAAGTACAGTTAAAGCTGGCATTGCGTATAATTGGCGTAACTCAACAATTTCAGCGCTGAAAGGAAAGCAGGACCATGATAAGCAAGAAAATGGTCAGCCTGGTAGTGGGCGTGCTGATTCTGTCCGTATTAATCCCCATCACGCTTAGCGTGTGGCTGGCACATCATCAGGCAGAAAAGGAATTTACCCGCGACCTCGACGCCTACGGCGGACGGGTCATTATGCGAACTCAGCAGGTGGTTCGCCAGGCGAAATCAGCTCTTAACGAAATGGATCACTTCCAGGGTCAGCCCTGCAGTGAGGCACATCTGCAGGCCATGCGGCAGATTTCATTCACCCGTCGCGACGTGCAGGAAGTGCTGTGGCTGGATGGCCCGAAGCCGGTGTGCTCGTCAATGGAAAGCCACAGCACGGCAGCCAGTTTCCCCCCTACTGACCATCGTACCCTGGATGGTTTCAGCGTCTGGCTGACCAACAATAACGATCTGGGCATCAATCACTACATGGTGGCGATCGCCAGTGAACATCACATGGTGATGATCGATCCGGCTTCGTTTGTCGATGTTATCCCTTTCGCCCCCTGGACCATCAACAGCGCGCTGGTGGGGGCCAAAACTGGCAACATTATCGCCAATAGCGCCCCTTTTGCGATTGCGCTGTGGCACGAGGCTAACGCTAAGCATGTCAAAAGCCTTCTGCACGATGGTACGTTGTACAATTTTCGCGATTACCCGGATCTGGGCGTTTCCCAGGTTGTCTGGGCGTCTTCCTCTCCGCTGACGGCAAAATGGCACCAGCAGCTGATTATCTGGCTGCCCATCGGGCTGGTGGTCAGCCTGCTCGCTGCGCTGTTAATTCTGCGCAGCGTCAGAAAACTGCAATCGCCGTATCACCGGATGCTTGAGGCAATCAACGACCGCAGCATTGAAGTCTATTATCAGCCGATTGTCTCATTAGGATCAGGCAAGCTGGTGGGAGCGGAAGCGCTCGCCCGCTGGCCGCAGCCGGATGGCTCATTTTTGTCACCGGAAATCTTTGTGCCTTTAGCAGAACAAACGGGGCTCATCACTCGTCTGACCGGGCTGATTGTCGAGAATGTATTTGACGATCTGGGGAGTTGGCTAAAGCAGCATCCGCAGCTGCACGTGTCGATTAATCTCGATCCGAGGGATCTGTCTGACTCCGTGCTGCCTGCCCTGCTGGCCCGTCAATTGCAAAAATGGGATATCCCGCCTGCACAAATTGCGCTGGAGCTGACAGAGCGCAGCTTTATCGATCCTAAAAACTGCGCTGTGACGCTGAAGCAGCTGCGCCAGGCGGGGCACGCTATCTACATCGACGATTTTGGCACCGGCTATTCCAGCCTCAGCTACCTGCAAAATCTGGACGTCGACATCATTAAAATCGACAAATCTTTCGTTGATTCACTGGCGTTCCATAACGTGACCCAGCACATCGTGGAGATGGCGAAAGAGCTGCAACTGGCGATGGTGGCGGAAGGCGTGGAAACCGAGGAGCAGCGGCAGTGGTTAACTGAACACGGCGTCCAGTTCGGTCAGGGCTGGCTGTACAGCAAAGCGCTGCCGAAAGCTGCTTTTATCAAGTGGGCCGAACAGAACCTGCAGGGGAGATAAACGGCTGGCGGTACACCGCACAGCCGTCAGTTTCTATTCGTCCAGAATAGGGGCGAAGCCGCCATAAATCATGCGTTTGCCGTCAAACGGCATGCTCTCGCCCATCTCTTTCATCCGCGGATCGGCCATCATCTTCGCATTGGCCGCATCGCGGACTTCCTTCGACGGGTATTCAATCCAGCTGAACACCACTTCTTCGTGGTCTTCCGCCTTCACCGCCATGCGAAAATCCGTCAGATTTCCCGCCGGGACATCGTCCGTCCAGCACTCCACCACCCGGGTGGCGCCAAACTCTTTAAACAGCGGGGCTGCCTTTGCCGCCAGCGCCAGATACTCCTTTTTCTTATCCGCCGGTACGGCAACGACAAATCCATCAACATACTTCATGAGATAACCTCCGAAGCGAACGGCGCGGCCAGTGGCTCTGGCCGCATCCGGCGTTGATAAGTTTAGCCGCGATAGCTAAGCCCCGCCTGCGAGCAGGAGAAACCGTTAGGGATCAACGCTCAGTGCGGGCTCCTTTTTCACTATCGGTTTTGTCACCGGAGCCACCCGGAACCAGGGCAGGCAAATCTGGATCAGCGGCCCGATGGCCAGCGCATAGACCAGCGTGCCGATACCCAGGCTGCCGCCAAGGAGAAATCCAATCGTCAGTACGGTGACTTCAATGGTGGTGCGGATCACCCGAACAGACCAGCCGGTTCGGGCGTGGATCCCGGTCATCAGCCCATCGCGCGGTCCGGCACCAAAACCGGCACCGATATACATTCCTGTTGCCAGCGCATTAAGTACCACGGCGGCAATCAGCAGCAGAGCCTTCAACCACAGCGCATCCGGCGTAGGAACCACCGCCATCGCGGCATCAGCGGCAAGCCCAATCACAATCACGTTGCTGATGGTCCCGAGCCCCGGACGCTGGCGAAGCGGGATCCACAGAAGCAGCACCAGCGCGCCCGTTACGATCATTACCGTGCCGATATCCTTCTCAAACAGCTTTGCCGCTCCCAGATGAAAAACGTTCCACGGATCTGCCCCGAGGTTGGCATGAACAAACATAGCCGTGGAAATACCGTACAGTGATAAGCCGAGATAGAGCTGGATCAGACGGCGTAACATAAACACCTCATAAGCGATTGCGGAAAAACTCATCATCGTCAAAAATGGACTGATGATTAATGGCCAGTTTTGCAAAAGTGGACTGCTATGTCTTTACGTCGCTCCGGGACTCAATCGCTGGTAAGCCTGCTCGGTCACTGGCAGGAACAGCACAACCGAACTCCGCTCTGGCGTCAGCTGACGGAGGCCTTGCGCCTGCTGATCCTCGATGGTCGGCTGGCGCTGAACAGCCGATTGCCGGGCGAACGCGAGCTGGCGGCGGCGCTTAACGTCAGCAGGACCACTATTGCCAGCGCTATGGCGCAGCTGCGCGACGAGGGTTATATCATCAGCCGCCACGGCAGCGGCTCTGTGGTGATCCTTCCCGCTCAGCATCAGCAAATCCCCACCCGAATGGCAGCAGGCCAGGCGCTGGATTTGTCCACGGCCGCACTCAGCGCTGGGCCGGAGATTTATCAGGCCTACAGCCATGCCCTGACGTTGATGCCACAGCATCTCGAGAGTACCGGCTACGATCAGCACGGTCTGCACGAGCTGCGGGAACGAATTGCACAACGCTACTGCGAGCGGGGTTTAGCCACCCGCGCCGACGAGATTATGGTGGTCAACGGCGCGGTGAGCGGCCTGGCCTTGATCCTACGTCTGCTGACGGGTCCGGGCGACCGGGTTGTGGTGGATAATCCCACTTATCCGCTGGCAATAGCGGCGATCCAGGGAGCGTCCTGCCGCCCGGTTGGCGTCTCGCTACCACAACACGGCTGGGATATTGACGGTCTGGCTGCCACATTCGCGCAAACCGCGCCGCGTCTGGCTTACCTGATGCCAGATTTCCATAATCCTACCGGCCGCTGCATGGACAGCGCCACGCGGCAGAAGCTGGCCGACCTGTCAGCCAGAACCAGAACGACGCTGGTGATCGATGAAACTATGGTTGATCTCTGGTACAACGCCCCTCCTCCGCCTCCATTGGCAGCGTTTAACGCCCAGGCTCCGGTGATTACTTTGGGTTCAACCGGGAAAAGCTTTTGGGGAGGATTACGCCTGGGCTGGATACGCGCTTCATCGCGAACGCTGTCTTCACTCATTCAGACGCGGGACACGCTGGATCTTGGCTCGCCTTTACTGGAACAGCTGGCCACCTGCTGGCTGCTTGAAAATAGTCAGACGCTGTTGCCTGCACGCCGCACGATGCTCGCTGAACGCCGGGATATGTGCAGCCAGCTAATGGCAGAATATTTTCCGCAGTGGCGTTATATCTCTCCTGAAGGAGGACTCTCTTTTTGGGTAGAATTACCGGATATGCTGTCCACGGTTTTTGCCGCAAAAGCCGAAGGCATTGGGATACATCTGGGAACGGGGACCCGGTTTGGGCTGGCTGGCGCGTTCGATCGCTGGCTGCGTCTGCCCTTCACTCAGGATGATGAAACACTGCGTACGGCCTTCCATGCGCTACAGCCGCTGTGGAATTCCCTGAACGGTCAGCAGAATAATTTGCGCACAAGGAAAATAATATAAGAAAATAGTGACGAGCCGACGGAATTAACGGCTCGTCTAAACGATCGTCCGTGATAGCATGAGATGATTGTGTCTTTGTTATCGCGAAACATCTTCCGTTATTCAGATGTCTGCGGTGTGACAGTTCGATGGATTATTTATTAATGCTGACGAGGGATCGGAAAACCTTTTAAGGAAATAATAAAACTGTCGCCGTCTTTTTTAATTTTTGCGCCGGTATCACACCAGTCCGAAGCAATGCGGAAAAACTCATCGCTGCCGACGTTCCAGTTGAGCCGGACGTGTTTCACATAGCCCGAGCGCAGTAGCTCACAGGCTTCGCCATAACTGCTGGCCATTGAGAGTTGTTGTTTCATTTTCTCTTCTTCAGAATTTTTCGTAATGCTTTGATTTCTTTAGGAGTAAGAGGGGATGATTCTTCTTCGGTATGCTGACTGTCAACATCATCTTCGGATACTCCCACCTCGACTGCTCGTTCAAACGCCAACTGCAAAAGCTTCTGCGTCGCTGCGCTCAGGGTCTCGTTATGGACTTCCGCATAGTGACGGATCTGCTCTTTCAAATCGCCGTCAATTTTAACATTCAGTACTGCCGTCGTCATGGTCACTGTTCCTGTGTAAAAAAAATTTAACATAATTAATACACTAAGAATTCTCTCTGATCCAGAGATATATCTTCATAATCATTAATAAATGATTACCCATATTGAATGTCGGCCAAATGAATGACGTAAAGATGACATTAATATTTCAGTAATATGACAATTAGTTTATTTCTGCTTAATTAATTTCATTTCATGCTTAACTTTTGGGCAGCACCGCAGCGGCCCCTCCTCAGGCTTAACCGCTACATACCCTGCAGACATCGCTTAAGGCTCATTTTCCTGCAAGCGATTTGCAGTAGTCGGTAAGCTGATCGGCCACAATCCCCCATCCTTCGTGAAATCCCATCTCTTCGTGGATTTTGCGGGTTTCAGCCGTTGCGTGTCTGGCAATCGCGGTGTAGCGGGTTTTGCCGTCTCCGGCGTCCTCAAGCAGCAAAATGGCGGTCATAAATGGTTTTTCGCTGGGCTTCCAGTCTTCGCTGTAGCCATCGGTGAACACCAGCTTCTCTCCCTCAATGACTTCGAGATAAACACCGTTGTTTTTCATCTCGCTGCCGTTGACCTCAAAAACCGTGTTGAAGCGTCCGCCAACCCGCAAATCGATATCACAGGCGGTGACGCGGTGCGGTTTTGGAATAAAGAAGTGCTTAATGTGCTCGGGCGTGGTCCAGCACTGCCAGATTAGCTCACGTGGAGCATCCAGGATGCGTTCAAGTTTCAGGTCGGTTTCAGGATCCAGCTGCATCGTCACTTCCTCATGGCATGAAATGCGCAAGAATAATGACTCTCAGGATAGTTAACGCGACGAAAAGCAGGCAACTTTAAATTTGCACTTAGAGAGAGGAGGAAGAAGTCATTGGGGAGAGCAGAAATGGGTGGGGGCCCTGCCAGCTACATCCCGGCACACACGTCGTCTGCCCTGGCTGCTTCCTTCCGGACCTGACCTGGTGAACAGAGTAGCGTTGCGGGAGAACCAACAGAGCCCCCATTGAGAGCGTTATTTCTAACGCGCTGGCGCATTATCCCTGCCCTGCCGGGTAATTGCAACCCGCGGCTGACCGGATGGCGGTTTATTGCACACCCCCCGCGCGCTTCGGTTGCAAAATCAGCGACTGCACCTAAGATCTGCATATTGCGAGGCTGCTCTCAGCAAATCCTGCCACAGCGTCCAGAATTTCTGAATGCTGCCAGCATGCGTGTTCGCTAATACTCAGGGTACGACGATGATCAAATCCATGCCTCAAACGCTTACGCTTCCGATGCCCACCATCAGTGAAGCCACGGTACCTCACAAAGGGCTCAATTTTTTACGCCCGGAAATTGTGCTGGATTTCATCACTATCAGCCCGACGCCTTTGCTGTTTGTCACCCCGGTGGCCGTACTGTTCTCCTCACTCGGCGTGGTGGATCAGGTGCCGATGCGGCGGATCCCGGTGGCCGTTTCCGGGCGCGTCATTTATCCCATCTGCACCATGGAACTGCCGGAACTGCGGGGCAAGTTAATCATCAATTCCGCCTCCAGGAAGCTGAAATTCCTCGAAAGCCAGGTGGTGCATCCCGATAAGTTTGCCCCGTCGACGAGCCAGGTTATTGGCCTCGCGCTGGAGTTTACCGTTCAGCAGCCGGAATAGTCCGGGCTTCACAACGTCCAGGCCGTCGCTTATCCTGTCCTTTTCACGGTCTGGAAACTGTAATGGAAGCCAATGACTCATTCCCGCAGCGCGTGTGGCAGATTGTCGCCTCAATCCCCGAAGGCACAGTGACGACCTATGGCGAAATTGCTCGTCTGGCGGGATCGCCAAGAGCGGCGCGTCAGGTTGGTGGCGTTTTGAGACGTCTGCCGGAAGGTTCAACGCTGCCGTGGCATCGGGTGGTTAATCACCAGGGAACCATTTCACTCACCGGTCCCGATCTGCAACGTCAGCGCCAGGCACTGCTGTCAGAAGGCGTTCAGGTTTCCGGGTCAGGCAAAATAGATATGCTGAAGTATCGCTGGAGATACTGATCCCTCCCCCGGCCGGAGGAGGGAACAAGGAGCACTAAGGCATTTGCGTTGGTGCTGGCACTGCGGAAGAAGGGTTAACCTGAGTAGGCGAAGTCGAAGGCACCGTCGTTGCCGCGCCTCCGGTTGTATTCACCGGCACGGCGGTCTGCTGTACAGGAACCAGCGTCAGGTCCGCTTTTGTCCCGCCATGGTTAATCACCTGCTGGACCGTATCGGTAATAAACATCAGCTTATCGTTCACCGTCACCGCTGCACTCAGCAGAATACGGGCATTCGGCTGAATATCTGCCGGGTTATACGGCAGTACGAAGCTGAACGGTGCCTGCTTCCCTTCCGTACGCATCACTTTCTGTGACAGCACTTTCGATGGGGCATCCGCCAGCGAAGCATCCGACAGGGTCACCGTCAGCACCGCATCAGGCGGTAAGGCGACTTTTTGACGGATCCAGACGGTACCAGAAACGTTAGGCTGCTGGATGACAGGCTGTGTGGCAGCAGAAGGATTCGGGTTTGGCGCCGGCGTCGGAATATCCGCGCTTTTTTGCGCGCAGGCCGACAGGGCGACTGCCGCCGCGACACCAGTTAAAATGTGCACGAGTTTCATTATGTTCTCCTTTTCATCCACGCACGTACGGGATTTAATCCCGATAAAATGAGTGGTTAAAACATTTGTGACTCGGTAAGTGTGGCACAGATCTCAGATTATTGCCTGCAATCGCCCCGTTATTCAGACAATTGAACCCATCGGACCACTTCACAAACTGCGTTATACTGTGGCTATTCCCGCGCTTCGCCGCGGTCTTTTTACCTTTGAGGACATTTATGAGTCAGGCTCTCTCTAATCTGCTAACCCTGTTAAATCTGGAAAAAATTGAAGAGGGATTATTCCGCGGCCAGAGTGAGGATCTGGGATTACGTCAGGTATTTGGCGGTCAGGTCGTTGGCCAGGCGCTGTACGCCGCCAAAGAGACGGTGCCGGCCGATCGTCTGGTTCACTCCTTCCACAGCTATTTCCTGCGCCCTGGCGACAGCCAGCAGCCCATCGTCTATGACGTAGAAGTACTGCGTGACGGCAACAGCTTCAGCGCCCGTCGTGTCGCCGCCATTCAGCATGGCAAACCGATTTTTTACATGACGGCGTCTTTCCAGGCTCCCGAGTCAGGCTACGAACATCAAAAGCCAATGCCACCCGCTCCGGCTCCGGATTCCCTGCCGTCTGAAACGGACATCGCCCGCAAGCTCGCGCACCTGCTGCCGCCGCAGGTCAAAGATAAATTCCTCTGCGACAAGCCTCTGGAAATCCGTCCGGTTGAGTTCCACAACCCGTTGCAGGGCCACGTAGCCGAACCTAAACGCCAGGTGTGGATCCGCGCTAACGGCACCGTTGAGGACGATATGAAGGTCCATCAGTCTCTGCTGGGTTACGCTTCAGATTTCAATTTCCTGCCGGTCGCCCTGCAGCCGCACGGCGTGGGCTTCCTTGAAAAAGGGATGCAGGTCGCCACCATCGATCACTCAATGTGGTTCCATCGTCCGTTCAATATGAACGACTGGCTGCTGTACAGCGTGGAAAGTACGTCCGCATCAAGCGCACGCGGCTTTGTGCGAGGCGAATTTTATACTCAGGATGGCGTGTTAGTGGCGTCGACGGTGCAGGAAGGGGTCATGCGCAACCGCAACTGATGTTCGTCAGGAGAGGGGCCCCCCTCTCCTGCTTTTACTCAGATCAAGCCAATGGGCCAGTGATGCCCAATCACATACAGCAGGCCAGCGGCGATGATCCCGGCGATGATATCATCGACCATAATCCCCATCCCGCCGTGCACATTGCGGTCAAACCAGCGGATCGGCCACGGTTTCCAGATATCGAAGATCCTGAACAGCACGAAGCCCACCGCCACCCACTGCCAGGCGTTGGTCGGCAGCGCCATCAGCGTTATCCACATTCCGACAAACTCATCCCAGACAATGCTGCCGTGATCGTGCACGCCCATGTCTTTTGCCGTGCGATGACAAATGTAGACACCGATACAAATCGAGAGCATAACCGCCAGCGAATAGAGCTGCCACGGCAGCAGCGTCAGCAGATACCAGAAAGGAATTGCCGCAATGGAACCCATCGTGCCGGGCATGATTGGGCTCAGTCCACTGCCAAACCCGGTGGCTAATAAATGCCACGGATTGAGCATACTCAGGCGGCTTTTGGCTACGTCAAGGCTTCGCAAAATGGTCATACCCCTTCCAGTCGAGCGTGACAGGTTTACCCTCACGCAGGAAATGCATCCCTTCCACATCCGCACTAAGCTGGCCGATGCAGGTATAAGCCATGCCAAAATTACCCAGCGCCACGTCCAGCGCACCGCGGTTCAGTTCGGGCACGGTAAAGCACAGCTCATAGTCTTCACCGCCGGACAGCGCCCAGCGCAGCGCCTGTTCAGGTTCAACGTGGCGTTTCATCGCTTCAGAGTAAGGCAGCAGGTCAAGATCGATTCTCGCCCCGCACTCGCTGGCCTTCAGAATATGGCCGAGATCGGAAATCAGGCCATCGGAAAGATCGATAGCCGAATTTGCCAGACCGCGCAGCGCCTGGCCGGTCAGAATGCGTGGCGTCGGGTTCAGATGGCGTTTCAGCAGATATGCCGCATCTTCCTTGTCCGAAACCTGCAGCCGATCCTGCAAAATCGCCAGCCCTGCCGCGCTGTCACCAGGCGTACCGGTGACATAAATCCAGTCGCCAGGCTTGGCCCCGGAGCGCTTCAGCGCCCGACCTTCTGGCACAAAGCCGTGAATGCCCAGCGTCATCGACAGCGGGCCTTTGGTGGTGTCGCCGCCAATCAGCTGCATGTCGTAATAGTTGAGCTGTTCGAACAGGCTGTCGCTGAAGGCGGCCAGCCAGCTTTCGTCGATCTCAGGCAGGGTTAGCGCCAGCGTCAGCCAGGCCGGATCGGCACCCATTGCTGCCAGATCGCTCAAATTCACCGCCAGGGCTTTACGGGCCAGATCGGCCGGATCGATGTCCGGAAGAAAATGAATGCCTGACACCAGCGTATCGGTACTGATGGCCAGAGTTTGTTTGTCGGGTACGGAAAGCAATGCGCAGTCGTCACCTATACCGGTTTCAACATCAAGGCGGGAGCTTTTTACGCGATCAAAGTAATGGGTAATCAGAGAGAATTCACCGCATGCCATACGTCAGGCCTCAGCAGGGAAAAAGAGAGAAGACCGACAGCGCGGAGAGCCCGTGCTGCCGGTGAGCAGATTACTTCTTGCGGGGACGAATGACCGGAGCTACTTTATCCAGAACGCCGTTGACGAACTTGTGGCTGTCTTCGGCACCGAAGGTTTTTGCCAGTTCGATAGCTTCGTTGATCGCCACTTTGTACGGCACATCATCGCGTTTGGACAGCTCGAACAGCGCAATACGCAGTACGGCTTTTTCTACCTGGCCCAGCTCTTCGAGCTGACGGGACAGATACGGTTTCATCAGGCCGTCGAGATACCCGCTGTTTGTCGCAACGCCGGACAGCAGTTCACGGAAATAAACGACGTCAACGTCTTTGACATCCTGTTCAGCCAGGAACTGATATTCGACATCAGCGATGTCGTTTTTGGACAACTGCCAGGAGTAAAGCGCCTGGACAGCACACTCACGGGCGCGGCGACGAGCAGCAGGTTTCACGGAATTCCCCTTACAAAAAAATCAGGCCTTAATAGCCTTCAATACATTAATCATTTCAAGCGCGGTCAGTG
This sequence comes from Enterobacteriaceae bacterium 89, assembly GCA_014156375.1. Lineage (GTDB taxonomy): Bacteria > Pseudomonadota > Gammaproteobacteria > Enterobacterales > Enterobacteriaceae > Scandinavium. The sequence continues at coordinate 1,177,332 of RQJH01000002.1, forward strand.
CAGCTTCTGCACCTTTGTTACCGGCCTTGGTGCCAGCGCGTTCGATGGCCTGTTCGATGCTTTCGGTAGTCAGAACACCAAAAGCAACCGGAATTTCGCTGTCCTGCGCAACGTGCAGCAGGCCGTTGCTTGCGCCACCGGCTACGTATTCAAAGTGAGCAGTACCGCCACGGATCACGGTGCCGAGCGCAATCACTGCGTCGTATTTACCGGTCTTCGCCAGTGCGCCTGCTGCCAGCGGCAGTTCGTATGCGCCCGGAACCCAGACAACGGTAATGTTTTTATCGTTCACCTGGCCAATGCGTTTCAGGGCGTCGACCGCACCTTCCAGCAGGCTGTCATTGATGAAGTTGTTAAAACGCGCGATGGTGATGGCGACGCGGGCTTCAGGTGCCGCTACGTTAGCTTCGATAATGTTCATACTTTTCCTTTTGGGATTCGACTTACCCCATGAGGGGGGCGGATTTTATCATAATAATTTGCGCACCGCTTCCGATATTCGGCAGCAATTACGCGGGAATCAAATGCAAACAGAGATCCGGGCCAACGGGGCGGATCTCGCTGAAACTGAATTGGGGTGCATCAGCCAGTTTCTCAAGGCCTGGCAGCACACATAGCCCTCGCGCGTCGCTGCCTAACAGTTTAGGCGCAATGTACACAATCAGCTCATCGACCAGGCCTGCCTGCAGCAAAGCGCCGGCAAGCGCAGGACCGGCTTCAACCCAAATGCTGTTAATCTGCTGTTTGCCAAGCTGCATCATCATCAGCACCAGGTCAAGATGGCCGTTGTGCTCTGGGATCGTCAGCGTCTTCACACTTTCCGGCCACTCGCGGGCGTCTTCTTTGGTGCGGGCAAACAGCGTTTCACCCGGCTGATGCACAATGCGGTGTTCCGGCGTGACGCGGTTCTGGCTGTCGATTACAATGCGCAGCGGCTGGCGCAGATTTTCCTGCGGGTAGCTTGCCTGAACGTCGGCACTGAGCTCTTCCCAGCGCACGGTCAGCGCCGGATCGTCTGCCAGCACGGTGGCGCTGCTGGTGAGAATGGCATGACTTTGCGCACGAAGACGCTGCACGTCGCGTCTTGCCTGCGGAGAAGTGATCCACTGGCTTTCGCCGCTCGCCATCGCGGTGCGGCCATCCAGCGATGCACCGAGCTTCAGCTGGATATACGGGAAACCGGTGCGCATCCGTTTGAGGAAGCCTTTATTCAGGGCTTCCGCTTCGCTCATCATCAACCCGTGGCTGACTTCAATCCCTTCCTGCTGAAGCCGATACAAGCCTCGCCCGGCAACCTGCGGGTTTGGATCCTGCATTGCGGCTACCACACGGCTAACGCCTGCGGAAATCAACGCTTCACAGCAGGGCGGCGTGCGCCCGTGATGGCTGCACGGCTCAAGCGTCACGTAGGCCGTCGCGCCTTTGGCTTTATCGCCCGCCATGCGCAGGGCATGAACTTCCGCGTGCGGCTCTCCGGCGCGATAGTGCGCACCTTCGCCGACAATTTCGCCGTCTTTAACAATCACACAGCCAACGCGCGGGTTAGGATGCGTAGTAAAACGTCCCTGGTTCGCCAGCTTCAGCGCACGCGCCATATACATTTCGTCGTGCATTGATTAGTCCTGTAAGCGGGCGATTTCTTCGCCGAATTCTTTGATATCTTCAAAGCTGCGGTACACGGAAGCAAAGCGGATATAGGCCACTTTATCGAGCTTTTTCAGCTGCTCCATGACCAGATTGCCGATCTGCTTGCTTGGGATTTCGCGCTCGCCGGTGGCACGCAGCTGCGATTTAATATGATTCACCGCCATCTCGACGTCATCAGAGCTGACCGGGCGCTTTTCCAGTGCTTTTTGCAGGCCGCTGCGCAGTTTGTCTTCATTAAACGGTTCACGCACGTCGTTGCTTTTCACTACCCGCGGCATTACCAGCTCCGCCACTTCAAAGGTGGTGAAACGTTCATTACAGACCAGGCACTGGCGGCGGCGGCGAACGGAAGATCCTTCCCCGACCAGTCTTGAGTCGATGACTTTGGTATCTACGGCTAAACAAAATGGGCAATGCATGGCGCGTCCTGACGAAGAAGAAGTGTGACATGTTCTTATTTTACCACGACCCGGACGGCTGCGTCATTTTGAGACAATCCCCCGATGGGTTCGATTGTGATGCTGCTAACATAGAGCAGAGAAGATCTCTGAAAGGAACCCTAATGATGACACGACGTTATGTACGACTGCTGGTCCTGAGTAGCCTGTTCTCCCTCAGCGCCTGTGCACAGCAAACCGAGGTTCGCCAGATGCAGAAAAGCGTCAGCGCGCTGAATCAGGACATGACCAAATTAAATAAAGAGACGGTAAAAATCGCGCAGCAGAACGCGCTGAATGCTAAATCATCCAGCGGGGTTTATCTGCTGCCGGGCTCGAACACGCCTGCCCGTCTGGAGAGCCAGATTGGCACCCTGAAGATGTCGTTGAGAAATATTGCGCAGAATGCCGACGGCATGCGCGTGACTCTGCGTATCAGCGGCGAATCCAACGATCCGCTGCCGGCCTTCAGCGGCACCGTCGAATGGGGTCAGATTCAGGGAACAACTGACAACTATCAGGAAATCAACGTTAAAAACCAGCTGATCAACGCGCCGGCCAGCATTCTGGCGCCGAGCGATGTGGATATTCCTCTGCAGCTCAGCGGTGCCGATCCGAAGCAGCCGGTATTTGTGCGAATTCACGACATCCAGCCCGCCAACGCTCAGTAAAAGTCTGATGCCGGATAGCGCAAACTATCCGGCCCTTCCCTGCTCATTCGCTTACCCTTCGACATCTTCCGTCATCTTTTACTGATTTCCAGAAAAGGCTGGAAACATTTACCAGAATCCGTACAATCCCCGCCGAATCTACGCAAACGTGAACGCAATCGATTACGTGTATGATAGAAATGTGAAACATCACATATTTTTGTGAGCAATGATTCTTATAATAAGCGTCGCAGAAACGGTTACATTTAGAAACGCTCTGGCGGATCTTTTCACTCCCCGAAAGGGAATTACAAAAGTGGCATCATGATGAAAAAAACATTACTAGCAGCCGGTGCAGTGCTTGCGCTTTCCACCTCTTTCACGGCCAACGCAGCCGAAACCGCTAAGCCAGAGTATGTCTCTGACTGGTGGCACCAGAGCGTCAACGTGGTAGGCAGCTACCACACCCGCTTCGGACCAAAGATCAATAACGACGTGTACCTCGAGTACGAAGCGTTCGCTAAAAAAGACTGGTTCGATTTCTACGGCTACATCGATATTCCAAAAACCTTTGGCTGGGGCAACGGCAACGACAAAGGCGTCTGGGATGACGGTTCCCGTATGTTTATGGAAATCGAACCGCGCTTCTCTATCGACAAGCTGACCGGTACCAGCCTGGCGTTTGGCCCGTTCAAAGAGTGGTACATCGCTAACAACTACATCTATGACATGGGTGCCCACGGCGACGACGCCAGCAAGCAGAGCACCTGGTACATGGGTCTCGGTACCGATATCGACACCGGCCTGCCGATGAGCCTGTCTTTGAACGTGTATGCGAAATACCAGTGGCAGAACTACGGTGCGTCCAACGAGAACGAGTGGGATGGTTACCGCTTCAAGGTGAAATACTTCGTGCCAATCACCCAGCTGTGGGGCGGCCAGCTGAGCTACATCGGCTTCACCAACTTTGACTGGGGTTCCGATCTGGGCGACGACAACTTTATCGATAACAACGGTAAACACGCACGTACCAGCAACTCCATCGCTTCCAGCCATATCCTGGCGCTGAACTACGATCACTGGCACTACTCTGTGGTTGCGCGTTACTGGCACAACGGTGGCCAGTGGAACGATGACGCAAGCCTGAACTTTGGCGATGGCGACTTCAGCGTTCGCTCCACCGGTTGGGGTGGCTACCTGGTTGTCGGTTACAACTTCTGATACCAGGTCTGACTGCCCGGTGACGCGTTGCTTACCGGGCCTACGAAACCATCACGATCTTTTGATTTTGTAGGCCCGGTAAGCGCCAGCGCCACCGGGCAGTTTCTTTATCTCACCACCAGCGCCTGAGTTTTATCCAGCAGCCACGGCCGCAGATAGCCCACCGTATTTGAAAACGGAAGCACACACTCCGGCAGCTTAATGCCAATCTCGCGGGTAATGTATTCCCGCCGCACCTGCACTCTCGCCCACAATTCCGGATACTCAACCGTCAGTTGCTGACGCAGCGCTTCGTCTGCCAACGCGACGGTATCTTCGATGCTTGCTCCGGCATAGCCGGCGCGGGAAGGAATAATATCGATTTGCAGGAGCATCCCGCTGGCGAGAGGGATATCAGAGCCCGGCGATACCGGTGAACACAGCCACTCTTCATCCGCCACCAGATGGCCCGGATTGAGATGCCAGCGGTACTCCGCCTTGGGCAGCACGCCCTCGATAAGCTGATAAAGCTCACCGCCAGTCATGCCCGGACGAATGTTTTCGAGCCAGCTCACCACCGCCCGGAAATAAGGGATCGCGACGACATCGAGATAATCGCTGACCGCGTCCTGCAACTCCCCGGCATTCTCCACAACGTAGGCCGCGCGACTGCTCAGCCCCCCTTTATAGCTGGTGGTCAGAGAGAACTTATCGCCGCGCTGAACCTGTTTGTCAGACGGGTAAAGATTGGCGTTGGCAAAACGGTCGCCCGTTGCCGCAATCGTCACCACGTTATTTGGCTGCCCGTCGGCGGCAAGCAGGCAGGCAATCTGCTTTTCAGTTTTGCCCAGCTCAACCGCATTCAGCGCCGCCAGAATCGCGGTCGAGGCCAGATTAGCCCCGTATTCATAATGCGCGAGCTCATTGGCGTTATTGATGGCCCGCGCCCCTTCGGCCGGGGATATAAAAATCCCGGTCGCATTGCGCAGTTCAGCCCCCGGTGCGGCTTCACGAATGGCATCGACGATAAACGCCGGAATATCAAACATCTGCCGGGTATTATCATTCATGCCCGTAAACAGCTTCCAGCCCGCCAGGCCCAGGCGGCCAGCCACAATTCCCGCACTGCGTAAGACATCCGGCAGCGGCTGGGTGTTATCCATCGGCTGATTAGGGAGAGAAAACCACGGTGCATGCAGCACGCGGTTTTTCAGCCGGGCATGAGGAGCCAGCTTGAGGTTTTCGTTCCCGAGAACCAGCACCGCTTCGCCGTCCTGATGCAGCACCAGCAATGCTTCTTCAAAGCGGGGAATAAAGCCGGTGAGATATTCGAAGTTGCCGCCGTGCTCTTTGTCGGCATAGACGATCAGTGTATCCAGCCCCTGCTGGCGCATCCTTTCAAGCACTCGAGTTTTGCGCTCTGCCAGCGTGGCGTCACTCAAGGTGATGGACTGGAGTCCTGTCCAGCTTTGCGGCTGCCGAACGCTCTTAAGGTGAATCTGATGATGTGCGGTCATTTCCCTGTGACTTCCCGTGTGATGGAGACAAGCCATCACCATACCCGGAAGAGAGGGCCGAGTGGGAAAAATTGTGCTGGAATTTGACCTTAGCGGGAGTCACGATCCTCGCAGCGAACTTTACGCAGGAAATCGTTCAGTGAGCGGTCGGCGCGCTCACTGAAACGCCGCCCGGTGCCGGTGACCGTCAGGCAGCGATCGAGGCGAAAGCTGCGGTAATCTTCCCGACGTTCACACCAGGCCACCAGCAGCCAGTGTTCGCCCCAGAAGAACAGCCCCAGCGGCTGCACGTCGCGCCAGGAGAGCTGACCTGCTTCATCACGATAATGCAATGCCAGCACTTCCTGATGAGAGATAGCCTGATGGATATGGTCAAAGCGGCTTTTGCTGAACCCCTGTTCGCCAAAATCCGGCGCGAAGATCCTCGACTGCTCCGCACGACGGCGGCTTTCCGCAGGCAGGATCGCCAGCAGTTTTTCCTGCGCGGACTCCAGCGAAAGCGACAGGGAATCGCCGCCCCAGGTGCGCAGCAGACGGATAGCCACCATCATCGCCTCTGACTCCTGCGGCGTCAGCATCAGCGGCGGCAGGTGGTAACCCTCCATCAGGCGATAGCCACTTCCGGCCTCGCCCTCCACCGGCACGCCAGAGAGCGAGAGATCCTGAATGTCCCGGTAGATAGTCCTCGGCGACACGTTCAGCCGTTCCGCCAATAGCGCAGCCGTCGTTAACCTCCTGCCCCGCAGGATTTGCACTATCTGAAACAAACGATCGGCGCGCCGGGACATGGTCACTCCATCAGATTACGCTTCAGGCTGATGCAGCCCGATGCGGTTGCCTTCGCTGTCAGTAAACAGCGCGATAGTGCCAATTCCTTTCGGAAGCACCAGCGGCCCGAACACGCACTCGCCGCCCGCTGTTGCAATACGCTCAAGCGTCGTCTTCAGGTTCGGGGTATGAAGATAAATAATACAGCCTTCCGCCGAAGGGGAGAAATGGTCGAACTTAACCAGCGCCCCTCCGGTTGCCGTTTCCTCATGCGGGAACACAGCCATTTCAGCGCCTTCCATTTTTTCGTGGCGCAGGGAAATCTGCATCGCCTGCTCGTAAAAAGCTGCGGCGCGAGTGAGATCGGATACGGGAATTTCAAACCAGTTGATGATGTTCATAATGACTCCGCTATGTGATTGGGTGACTTCACGGAGAGCATAAAACAGGGCTACTGACAGCGTACTGTCAGTAGTGTTGAGCCGAAAAAAAACCGCAGCACGAAGGCTGCGGTTTTCTGCATCACGATGGATGGCTTACGGCAGGATCGAAGGCTGATCGGCGCCTTCTTTCTCCACTTTCTGCTGCAGCAGGTGCTCGCGCTTCATCCCGAGCTTCAGCGCCAGCGCGGAAGCTACGTAGATAGAAGATGCCGTACCGATGGAAACACCGATAAGCATGGTCAGGGAGAAGCCTTTCAGCATCGCGCCACCGAACAGGAACAGCATCAGGATCACCATTAAGGTGGTACCGGAGGTGATCAAGGTACGGTGCAGCGTCTGAGTCAGGGACACGTTAAAGATTTCGTAAGGCGTACCGCGACGAATTTTGCGGAAGTTTTCACGAATACGGTCCGAAACCACGATGCTGTCGTTAAGCGAGTAGCCGATAACGGACATCAGCGACGCCACAATGGTGAGGTCAATCTCGATGTGGAACAGCGAGAGGATCCCCATGGTGATCACCACGTCGTGCGCAAGGGAGATAACTACCCCTGCCGCCAGACGCCATTCGAAGCGGAAGCCAACGTAAACGAGGATTGAGATCAGCGCCACCAGCAGCGCCATCGCGCCGTTAGTAGCCAGATCTGCACCCACGCTAGGGCCGACAAACTCGATACGCTTAACGGCCGCGTTCTGGCTGCTGTCTGCGTTGATCACGGTCAGCACTTTGCTACCGAGTTCCTGCCCGCCGTTTTCACCTTTCGCAGGCGGCATACGCACCATGATGTCGCGGCTGCTACCAAAGTTCTGCACCAGCGGCTCGGCGAAGCCTGCTTTCTGCAGGGCTTCACGCGTCTGATCCAGATCGACCGGTTTTTCCAGGCTGATTTCAATGACGGTACCGCCGGTGAAATCGAGACCCCAGTTAAAGCCTTTCACGCCGATGATGATGACGGAAAGCACCAGCAGCAGGCCCGAAATGCCGAAGGCCCAGTAGTCCCAGCGCATAAAGTCATAGACTTTACGGCCGTGGTTCAATTGTTCAACAGTATATTCCTGTGCCACAACGCACTCCTCAGATAGACAGCTTGTTGATGCGTTTGCCGCCGTACAACAGGTTTACGATGGCACGGGTGCCGACGATCGCGGTAAACATGGAAGTCGCCACACCGATACCGGTAGTGATGGCGAAGCCTTTGATCGCGCCGGTACCGACTGCGTACAGGATGATAACTTTAATCAGCGTGGTCACGTTCGCATCAAAGATGGAGCTAAATGCACCGCTATAGCCTTCAGCGATCGCCTGCTGGACGGTACGTCCGTTGCTAAGCTCTTCCTTAATACGTTCGTTAATCAGTACGTTGGCGTCGACCGCCACCGCAAGGGTTAACACGATACCTGCAATCCCCGGCATGGTCAGCGTTGCCCCCGGCAGCAGCGACATGATACCGACAATCAGTACCAGGTTCGCAATCAGCGCAGACGTCGCGATCAGACCAAACTTCTTATAGAAGACGATCATGAACAGGATAGAGATACCCAGACCTGCCAGACAGGCTTCCAGACCCTGCTGGATGTTCTGCATCCCCAGAGTTGGACCGATGGTACGTTCTTCCACGATCTGGATTGGCGCAATCAGCGCACCGGCACGCAGCAGCAGAGAGAGCTGACGCGCTTCGTTCGGGTTGCTGATACCGGTGATACGGAAGCTGTTACCCAGACGAGACTGGATATTGGCGATGTTAATCACCTCTTCCTCTTTCACCAGCACGGCACGGCCATTGGCATCTTTCTTACCGCTGTCTTTGTACTCCACGAACAGGGTCGCCATCGGCTTACCGATGTTGTCCTTGGTGAAGTTAGACATAATGTTACCACCAGCGCTGTCGAGCGAGATGTTAACCTGCGGCTGGTTGTATTCGTCCTGGCTGGAAGTGGAGTCGGTGATATGGTCACCGGTCAGGATCACACGTTTGTACAGCACAACCGGCTGGCCTTCACGGGTGTTCTTCACTTCAGAGTCGCCCGGCACGCGGCCAGCAGCGGCAGCAGCCTGATCGACGTTAGAGTTCACCAGACGGAATTCGAGGGTTGCGGTTGCACCCAGAATCTCTTTCGCACGAGCGGTATCCTGAATACCCGGCAGCTCAACCACGATGCGGTCTGCACCCTGGCGCTGTACCAGAGGTTCAGCAACGCCCAGTTGGTTGACACGGTTACGCAGGATGTTGATGTTCTGCTGGACGGCATATTCACGCGCTTCGTTCAGACGAGCGTCGGTCATCACCGCACGCAGCTGGTTGTCACCCTGCTTGGTGATCACCATATCGCGGTGGCGCGGAGTCAGATAATCCACCGCCTGGTTACGTGCCGCGCTGTCGCGGAAGGTCACGCTCAGACCGTAGTTGTCTTCTTTACGAACGGTAGTGTACGGGATGCCTTTTTCACGCAGGTCGCTGCGCAGGCCATCGATGTTTTGTTCCTGCAGTTTGCCAAGCGCGGTATCCATGTCGACTTCCATCAGGAAGTGCACGCCGCCACGCAGATCGAGACCGAGTTTCATCGGCTCTGCGGAAATAGCGGATAACCAGCGCGGCGTTGCCGGAGCAAGGTTTAACGCCACGACATACTTGTCACCCAGCTCGCCCATCAGGGCTTCGCGCGCGCGCAGCTGAGTGTCAGTGGAGTCGAAGCGAGCAAGAATTGCGCCCTCTTCCAGTGCCACAGACTTAGCGGTAATTTTTTCTTCTTGTAACGTTTTCTGGACCTGGATCAGCGTTTGCTCACTGGCGGCGACACCGCGCGCGCCAGTGATCTGAACAGCCGGATCCTCACCATACAGGTTGGGAAGTGCGTAAAGCAGGCCGACGATAATCACGACGACCAGCATAATGTACTTCCACAAAGGATAACGGTTTAACACGGCAGTTCCCTTTGGGAAAACAATAAATTACAGCGCCTTCATCGTGCCTTTCGGCAGAACGGCAGCTACGAAATCACGTTTGATAACCACTTCAGTGGTGTCGTTCAGCGCGATAGCAATGTAGCCGGCTTCAGCTACTTTGGTTACGCGACCGACCAGGCCACCGTTAGTCAGCACTTCATCACCTTTAGCGATGGAGTCCATCAGCTTTTTATGCTCTTTGGTGCGCTTCTGCTGTGGACGCAGGATCATGAAATAGAAAATCAGACCGAACACCACCAGCATCAGGATCAGCGACATTGGGCTGCTCTGCCCAGGTGCACCAGTAGCGGCTACCGCATCAGAAATAAAAAAGCTCATTCAATTTCCCTCATTATTAAAATTAATCAACGTTCAACGGCGGAACATCTCTACCCTGACGTTGGTAAAACTCCGTCACAAAGCTCTCTAATTTACCCTCTTCGATAGCCTTGCGTAAACCAGCCATTAAGCGCTGATAGTAGCGAAGATTATGGATGGTATTGAGACGCGCGCCCAAAATCTCGTTGCAACGGTCAAGATGATGCAGATAAGCGCGCGAATAATGGCGACAGGTATAGCAATCACACTCGGCGTCGAGCGTGCTGGTGTCGCTTTTATGCTTCGCATTACGGATTTTCACCACGCCATCGGTGACAAACAGGTGTCCGTTGCGGGCATTACGCGTTGGCATCACGCAGTCGAACATATCGATACCGCGACGCACGCCTTCCACCAGATCTTCCGGTTTGCCCACGCCCATCAGGTATCGTGGTTTGTCAGCCGGGATTTGCGGGCAAACATGTTCCAGAATGCGGTGCATGTCTTCCTTCGGCTCGCCCACGGCCAGGCCGCCGACAGCGTAGCCATCAAAGCCAATCTCCACCAGACCTTTGACGGAGATATCGCGTAAATCTTCGTAAACGCTGCCCTGGATAATGCCGAACAGCGCATTTTTGTTTTCCAGTGAGTCGAAACGGTCGCGGCTGCGTTTGGCCCAGCGCAGAGACATTTCCATCGAGCGTTTGGCGTAATCCCAGTCCGCCGGGTATGGCGTACATTCGTCGAAGATCATCACGATGTCGGAACCGAGATCGTACTGAATCTCCATCGATTTTTCCGGATCGAGGAAAATAGGATCGCCGTTGATCGGGTTACGGAAGTGTACGCCCTGTTCGGTGATCTTGCGGATATCGCCGAGGCTGAACACCTGGAAACCCCCGGAATCGGTCAGGATTGGACCTTTCCACTGCATAAAGTCGTGAAGATCGCCGTGCAGCTTCATGATCTCCTGACCCGGACGCAGCCACAGGTGGAAGGTATTGCCGAGAATAATCTGCGCGCCGGTGGCTTCAACTTCTTCCGGCGTCATCCCTTTGACGGTGCCGTAAGTGCCAACGGGCATAAAGGCTGGCGTTTCAACTACGCCGCGATCAAACACCAGGCGGCCGCGGCGGGCGCGTCCGTCGGTGGTATCCAGTTCAAATTTCATTAAAAACTCCTGCGTCAGAAAAACAGTCTGACGGTTCAAACCTGCGCCGCGGAATTATTCCCCAACGCGCTCATTAATGGCCGACGGATTGTACGTGATGTACATGGCATCCCCGTAGCTAAAAAAGCGATATTCTTGCTCTACCGCAGACTTATAGGCGTTCATCGTGTGCTGGTAGCCGGCGAAAGCGGACACCAGCATGATCAGCGTCGATTCCGGCAGATGGAAGTTGGTCACCAGCGCATCGATAACCTTGTACTGATAGCCCGGGTAGATAAAGATCTGCGTATCGCCGAAGAACGGCTCAATCAGGTCAGTTTTCGCCGCCTGCGCCGCGCTTTCCAGCGAGCGAACGGAGGTCGTCCCTACCGCGACAACTTTACTGCCGCGTGCTTTCGCTGCCAGCACCGCATCCACCACTTCCTGCGGCACTTCCGCATATTCGGAGTGCATGATGTGATCTTCAATGCTGTCTACGCGCACCGGCTGGAAGGTTCCCGCGCCAACGTGCAACGTCACGAACGCCATCTCGATGCCTTTTTCACGCAGTTTTGCCAGCAGCGGCTCGTCGAAATGCAGGCCCGCCGTTGGCGCGGCTACCGCACCTGGCTTCTGGCTGTAGACGGTCTGATACAGCTCGCGATCGGCGTCTTCGTCCGGACGGTCGATGTACGGCGGCAGCGGCATGTGGCCGATGGCGTTGAGGATATCCAGCACCGGACGTTCGTCATTGAACTCCACTTCGAACAGCGCATCGTGGCGCGCGACCATAGTGGCGTTGATGCTTTCATCGTCGCCAAGCAGCAGTTCTGCCCCCGGCTTCGGCGCTTTCGAGGCGCGAATATGTGCCAGAATGCGTTTGTCGTCGAGCATACGCTCCACCAGCACTTCAATCTTACCGCCGCTGGCTTTACGCCCGAACAGACGCGCCGGGATCACCCTGGTATTGTTAAAGACCAGCAGGTCTCCAGGGTTGAGCTTATTGAGCAGATCGGTGAAAGTACCGTGCGTCAGCGCTCCGCTTGGCCCGTCCAGTGACAACAAACGGCAGCCACTGCGTTCCGGCTGTGGATAGTGGGCAATCAGGGATTCGGGCAGTTCAAATGAAAAATCAGCGACGCGCATGACGGTAACTCGAGACATAATAAAGAGGCGGCTAGTCTAGTGCCACACCGCTTTAGCTGCAACCTGTAAGCCTTTAATTAAGGATTGTTGATCATATGAATTTTCTTGCGCACCTGCATCTGGCGCATCTTGCCGACAGCTCGCTGCCGGGGAATCTGCTGGCGGACTTCGTGCGCGGCAATCCCGACGACGCTTATTCGCCTGAGATTGTCAGCGGGATCTACATGCACCGCCGCATCGATGTTCTGACCGACAACCTGCCGGAAGTTAAAGCGGCGCGTGACTGGTTCCGCCCGGAAACCCGCCGCGTTTCGCCCATTACGCTCGACGTGATGTGGGATCATTTTCTCTCGCTGCACTGGCCCGCACTCTCGCCGGAAATCTCACTACCTGATTTTGTTGGCTATGCCCACGCACAGGTCTCAGAAATTCTGCCGGACTCTCCGCCGCGCTTCGTGAATCTCAATGATTATCTGTGGTCCGAACGCTGGCTGGAGCGCTATCGCGATATGGATTTTATTCAGCGCGTGCTTAACGGAATGGCCAGCCGCCGCCCGCGTCTCGATGCGCTTCGCGACTCCTGGCAGGATCTGGACGCCAACTACGACAAACTGGAAGAGACGTTTTGGGCGTTTTACCCACGGATGATGAGCCAGGCGAAGGCGCAAGAGCTATAAAGCTTGCGCTTTATCACAGAATCGCTAAGCTGAAACGGTTGGTAATATAATAATTGATAGGTAAAACCTGTCTCAACGATTGTCAGCACCTCTTTGTATCATCTTTAACCTCTCCCTATACTGGCCCGCGTTGCGTTCCATTAACCTTATAATTTTAGAGGAGAACCTCATGGTTCTGGTGACTCGTCCTGCTCCTGACTTTACCGCCGCTGCTGTACTGGGTAACGGCGAAATCGTTGAAAACTTCAACTTCAAACAGCACACCAACGGTAAAGCGACTGTGCTGTTCTTCTGGCCGATGGACTTCACCTTCGTATGCCCGTCCGAACTGATCGCGTTCGACAAGCGTTACGAAGAATTCCAGAAACGTGGCGTAGAAGTGGTTGGCGTTTCTTTTGACTCTGAATTTGTACACAACGCATGGCGTAACACCCCTGTCGAAAATGGCGGCATCGGTGCGGTGAAATACGCAATGGTTGCGGACATCAAACGTGAAATCCAGCAGGCTTACGGTATCGAACATCCGGACGCTGGCGTTGCCCTGCGCGGTTCTTTCCTGATCGACGCTAACGGCATCGTACGTCACCAGGCTGTCAACGATCTGCCACTGGGTCGTAACATCGACGAAATGCTGCGTATGGTTGACGCGCTGCAGTTCCACGAAGAGCACGGCGAAGTGTGCCCGGCTCAGTGGGAAAAAGGCAAAGAAGGTATGGACGCTTCTCCAAACGGCGTAGCGAAATACCTGTCTGAGAACGTCTCCAGCCTGTAATTGGCTTCAGATGTGAAAAAGGCTCGCTTCGGCGGGCCTTTTTTGTTTTTGATGATTATTTTGCCCGGCGGCACTCCGTTTGCCGGACCTACAAAGGCACAATCCCGTAGGTCCGGTAAGCGCAGCGCCACCGGGCGCTTGTCAGAATGCAAAACAACTGCACCCCAGCACGCCCCAGAAAGCCTGGTCGTCGGAAACCGGAATACCAGACTGGCGCGCAATATTATGCGCATGCCCATGCACGCCACAGCTGCCGATACACTGGTGCATCTGCACCACCGCGCCTACTTTTGCCGCAGCAGGCGGTGCGGAACGATAATGACCCGGCACCTTGACCACCGGTGACCAGTCCGGCACTACCGGAATAGCTGGCGGAGCCAGCGGGGTGAAATGCCCTGCCGCATACACCACTTTACCGTCGACAATCGTCAGCACCGATTCAATGCCTTTGATCTCCTCTTCCGGCACGCGGAAGTAGTCTTTCGACAGCACCACCAGGTCGGCCAGTTGATCCGCAACGATACGGCCTTTTTTCCCCTGCTCGCTGGAGAACCAGGCGCTGCCCGCAGTCCACAGTTCCAGCGCTACGTCGCGCGGCAGACGGTTACTGTCGTCGTACATCGACATGCCGCCAACGGTACGTCCCGACACCAGCCAGTACAGCGCGGTCCACGGGTTGTAGCTGGCAACGCGGGTCGCATCGGTGCCAAGACCAACCGGCACATCCAGCTCCAGCATTTTGGCGACCGGCGGCGTGTGTTTGACGGCATCTTTGCCATATCTGTCGACAAAATATTCGCCCTGGAATGCCATACGATGCTGCACCGCAATACCACCGCCCAGCGCTTTCACGCGTTCAATGTTGCGCTCGGTAATCGTCTCGGCGTGGTCAAAGAACCAGTGCAGGCCGTTGAACGGAATATCACGGTTTACTTTTTCGAACACATCCAGCATCCGGCTGATGGACTCGTTATAGGTGGCGTGCAGGCGGAACGGCCAGCGGTGCTCGACCAGATGACGAACCACGCGCTCCAGCTCATCTTCCATCCCCTGCGGCAGATCCGGGCGCGGCTGAAGGAAGTCTTCAAAGTCTGCCGCCGAGAACACCAGCATCTCGCCTGCGCCGTTGGCACGATAGAAATCCGTGCCCTGGCCTGGTTTGAGCATATCGGTCCAACGTTCGAAATCGTCGAGTTCCTGTTTTGGCCGCTGGGTAAACAGGTTGTAGGCGATGCGCACCGTCATCTGTCCTTCGGCGTGGAGCTGGTCGATAATCTGGTAGTCTTCCGGGTAGTTCTGGAAACCGCCGCCCGCATCGATGGCGCTGGTCAGCCCCAGACGATTCAGCTCGCGCATAAACTGGCGCGTCGAGTTGACCTGCATCTCCAGCGGCAGCTTCGGCCCTTTCGCCAGCGTCGCGTAGAGGATCATCGCATTCGGTTTTGCTACCAGCATACCCGTTGGGTTGCCGTTGCTGTCGCGGACGATCTCCCCGCCAACCGGATCCGGCGTCTCTTTGGTATAACCAACTGCTTTCAGCGCCGCGCGGTTTAGCAGCGCGCGATCGTACAGGTGCAGCACGAACACAGGGGTATCCGGCGCGGCTTCATTCAGCTCTTCAAGCGTTGGCATCCGGCGTTCGGCGAACTGGAATTCGCTCCAGCCGCCCACCACGCGCACCCACTGCGGTGACGGCGTGCGGTCGGCCTGATCTTTCAGCATCCGCAGCGCATCGGCGAGTGAAGGTACGCCTTCCCAGCGCAGCTCAAGGTTGTAGTTCAGGCCACCACGAATCAGGTGCAGGTGCGAGTCGTTCAGACCCGGGATTACCGTGTGTCCCTTCAGATCGACAATCTGCGTGCCGTCAGTGGCATAGCTCATGATTTGATCGTGGCTGCCGGTGGCAAGGATCTTACCGTTAGCAATGGCGACGTCTTGCGCCAGCGGATTTTCCCGATCCAGGGTGTGAATTTCACCGTGGGTCAGGATCAGTGTGGCATGTTGAGACATTTCAGACTCCTCAAGCGGCTCAGGCTTTTTTCAGCCAGCCGGCGAAAATTCGGGTAACGATGGGCATCCACAGCCAGACCACCAGCGCCACCACGCAGGCATCGTTAATCAGATGCAGCAGCAAAGAGCCCTTCAGCGCAGGGAAAAGCAGCCCGGTAATAGCCGGGACCAGGTTGGTGCTCGGGAAAATCACCAGCAGGGTGATCAAAAACTGCTTCCAGCGCTTAGGCTGACGCACGTGAGGAGCTGGCGGTGTAAACCAGAAAGCGGCTTCGGTGCGCACTTCGGTATGATCGCCTTCGGTCAGCAGCGGCGTGATTTCATCCACCAGCTGCCTGCGGGTTTCCGACTGCGTCCAGGCGTAGAGATGTTCGAGCGTGTCGAAGCGAATGATGATATTCCACATCCCCTGCCCGTCCGTCGGGCGGATGACGTTCGCCCCAAGATGCCCCTGAAACTCAGCGGCAACGGGCATGATTTTGCCCAGCCACGCCTCATACGCATCGCTGTCTTCGGGCCGCAGAGCGTGGGTGATCACCAGCGTCACATGTTTTTGTTGCGTCATGAAGAAGGGTTCCTGGCTGTCGCAAACAGGCGGGACAGAGCCCGCCACCGGCGTTACGCTTTACGTTCAGGCGCACCGTGAACCAAAGTGTAGGCGTAATCGACGCCCATGCCGTATGCGCCGCTATGTTCGCGCACCAGGTCCATCACCGCGTCGTAGGTGCCTTTACGTGACCAGTCGCGCTGGTACTCAAGCAGCACCTGCTGCCAGGTCACTGGAACCGCACCGGCCTGCACCATACGGTCAATAGCGCGTTCGTGTGCATCGACGGAAGTCCCGCCTGAAGTATCGGTTACCACGTAAACTTCATAGCCTTCGTCCAGCGCCATCAGGGCCGGGAAAGTCAGGCATACTTCGGTCCACAGCGCGGAGATAATCAGTTTTTTACGTCCGGTGGCTTTCACTGCTTCAACAAACCTGGCGTCTTCCCAGGAGTTCATGGAAGTACGTTCGATTGGTTTCACATCTGGATGGACACCCAGCAGCTCCGGCCAGATATATCCGCTAAAGCTTTTAGTTTCTACCGAGGTATAAATCACCGGCACATTAAATATTTTCCCGGCCTTAGCCAGCGCCACAGTATTATTTTTCAGCGTCTGGCGATCAATATTCGCCACCCCGAAAGACATTTGCGGCTGGTGATCAATGAAAATAAGAGCGGAATTTTGCGGGTCGATCAGTTCACGAATAGACATATCACACCTTCTTAATCAATAAGTTAAATGACAACACCCGGAGGATGCTGTAAACCATTGGGATCCTGAAGGAGAAAGCCTGATGAGTATAGGCGGAAATTTTTAACGACTTATTAAAGAAATTTTTCTGTTTAAAGACCAACGGCTTGAGAATATATTTGCCGAATGATAATTACCCCACTTAATTATTATCAGGCTTAGTCAAAAAAATGCGCCAGCGCGTTCTAAATTATTCACTGGCCTTAAATACCCGAATACGTAAGACTTTACGTATGTCTAAACAGCCTGATGTCCTTTGATGAAACTGAACCTCGACGTTTTACTTATTCTCGATGCTCTCGACCGACATGGCTCCTTCGCCACCGCCGCAGAATCGCTGTTCAAAACGCCCGCCGCGCTGAGCTATATGATCCAGAAGCTGGAAAGCGATCTGGAGATAACCCTGCTGGATCGCTCCGGACATCGCGCCAAATTTACCGATACTGGCAGAATGATGCTGGAAAAAGGCCGTCTGCTGTTAGACGCCGCAAAAGATCTGGAAAAACAGGCGGTGCAGGTGCAGTCCGGCTGGGAGAAAGAGCTGTCGATCGCGCTGGATGACTCCTTTCCTTTCGCCGCGCTTCTGCCGCTGATTGAAGCTTTTCACGCGCTAAACAAACAGACGCGA
Organism: Enterobacteriaceae bacterium 89; assembly: GCA_014156375.1. Lineage (GTDB taxonomy): Bacteria > Pseudomonadota > Gammaproteobacteria > Enterobacterales > Enterobacteriaceae > Scandinavium. The sequence goes on from RQJH01000002.1 coordinate 1,194,938, forward strand.
CTCAACTTCACCCACCACACACTGGCGGGATCATGGGAAGAGTTGACCCATCACGGTGCCGATATGATCCTCGGGGCGATTAACGAGCCGCCGACCTCTGCGGCCTGGTCTTATAAAATGCTCGGCACCCTGGATAACGTGTTTGTCGTAGCCCCCGGACACCCGCTGGCGCAGATCCAGTCACCGCTTAACAACGATCAGCTTTGCCTGCACCGGGCCGTAGTGATCAGCGACAGCGCGCGCAGCTGTCAGCCGATCAACAGTAACCTAATGGAAGAGCAGCCGCAGATCCGCGTTGATGATTTTCACTCTAAGGTGATGTTGCTGAGGGCAGGAATGGGCTGCGGTTTTCTGCCGCGCCATATTGCCCGTCCGTGGCTGGAAAAAGGCGAGCTGGTCGAAAAAGAGGTGGTTTCGTTCAGGGAAAAAGATGTCGCCTATATGGCGTGGCGCAACCACAGCGACGGGCTGGCGCAGCGCTGGTGGCGAGAGGCTCTGCTCACCGGCGACACGCTCAGCCTGCTGTATCGTTAATTACCCACCCACACTGAAGCGGAAATCGCGGGCAGCGTCAGTACATCGTCCACCAGCGTGCCTTTGCCTTCTTTCAGCAGCCACTCTTTGACCTGCAGCAGCGGCGAGCCATCCAGCACCACTTCACAGGCTTCACCCCGGTTGATTGCCACCAGCGCGCGCTGTTGTTTCAGTACACGAACGAAAACCACCACGTTATCTTCGGCGTAGAGAACCTGACAGCCGCCGTGGCGCAGTGCCTGGGTGCGGTGGCGCAGTTTCGCCAGCCGCTGGTACAGCGCCAATAGCCCCGCATCCTGCTTTTCTTTCTCCCACGGGAAAGGCTTGCGGCAGAACGGATCGTTGTTGCCGTCGAGCCCAACTTCGTCGCCATAGTAGATACAAGGCACGCCAGGCCAGGTAAACAGCCACACCACTGCCAGCGGCAGGCGGGCAGCATCTTTACCGAGCAGGGATTTGAAGCGCGCAGTATCGTGGCTATCGAGCTGGTTAAACATCCGGATCTGCTGCTGGTGCGAAAGGCTGGCGCGATAGTTATCCATCCACGCCATGCAGGTCTGTGCATCAATCAGCTGCGGATCGTAGGAAATATCAGTATTGGCCAGGAAGCCCCACAGCGGAAAAGTAAAGCCGCGGTAGTTCATCGCCGCATCTTCCGCATCAGCCTGAAGCCACTGGCGCGCATCGCCAAAATGCTCGCCCAGAATATAGGCTTCCGGCTGAGTCTCTTTGGCAGCTTTGGTGATCCCGGCAATATGCTGAAGATTATTACGCGCCCCGCCCGCTTCACCGAGCATATGCACCACGTCCAGCCGCCAGCCGTCCATGCTCCACGGCGCTTTCAGCCAGTGGCGCACGATGCTGTCTTCGCCGCGATAGACCTCATTGACCAGCGTTTCAGAGCTGAAATCCAGCTTCGGCAGGCTGGCATAGCCGAGCCAGTCCAGCGCCTGCCCTTCGTCAGAAAAACTGTACCAGTCGCGCCAGTGAGAAGCAGGATTATGGCAGGCGCCGTCGGTCCCGCGATTGTGCCGGTCAAACCACGCGTGAGAGTCGCCGCTGTGGTTAAAGACGCCATCAAGGATCAGCTTCATCCCCTCGCGTCGGGTGTTATGGCGTAGCCGCAAAAGCGCCTGATCGCCGCCGAACTGCGGATCGACGTGGCGATAATCTTCGGTATCGTATTTATGCACGCTGGGGGCGACAAACACCGGATTGAGGTACAGCGCGGTCACGCCCAGCTTTTTCAGATACGGCAGCTTTTCGCTGATACCGTCGAGATCGCCACCGTAAAAGGTCGATCCGCCCGCTTCTGCGGTTAAAGGATCGTCCCAGTCGCGCAGGACAATATCGCGCCCGGCGGCGTGGTGATAGTAAACGTTATCCTGCTCCGGTGTGCGCGGTTCGGAACGGGCAAAACGGTCGGGGAAAATCTGATAGAAAACCTGATCGGCCACCCACTGCGGGCCGCTATCCGGCAGATCGACGGCAAACTGCTCCAGGCGAGCCGGAGGGAAAGCGCTGAAGCCCTGTGGCGTAAACCAGCGCTGGCGATTCTCCCACAGCAGCTTGAAGCTGTAGCGGCGGCGTGGCTGGCCGCTTTCCAGTTTGATCTCCGCCCGCCAGGCCGTGACGCCAGGATGAGGTTCGTTGCGCAGACGGTGCATCGGCAGCGCAATCTCTTCGTTGTCTTCCTCTGCCCGCAGCGTGACGCGCAGCGGTGGAGTCTCTCCACTCACCCACAGCGTGATCGCCAGCCGGTCCTGTTGTTGCTTAATAAACGGCGCAACCGGCAGATGCCATGCTTGCAACATCGTCTTTCCCCTTTGCTCAAAATGGCTTCACTTTGCCACAGTCAGATGACGTATTACTCATCATTATGGTGCTTTATGGGGGAGGAGAATGGGGGAGGAGAAAGAAGGCACCGGCGCTGTCTGGTGCCTTCTCCCTGACCCTCTCCACGGGGAGAGGAAAGAGATTTATGACTGAGTAACGGCCCGCTGGCGGTCGCGGCGAACCTTAAACTGCCAGCCTACCAGCAGCAGAACAATCCACGCGAAGCCGACATACAGCGAAATGCGGGTATCCGGATGCCAGCCAATCAGCACGATGATAAACACCAGGAACAGCAGGCCGACGATAGTGGTAAACACGCCGCCCGGCACTTTGAATTTCAGCGCTTTCACCTCTTCCGGCGGCAGACGACGGCGGAACGCAATCTGCGACAGCAGGATCATGATCCACACCCAGACGGTGGCGAACGTCGCCAGTGATGCAATCACCAGGAACACGTTTTCCGGCATGATGTAGTTGAGATATACCGCCAGCAGCAGCGCCACGGTCATTACCGCTACCGTTACCCACGGCACGCCGCGACGGGAGGTTTTGGCGAAGATCTTCGGTGCACTACCCTGCTCTGCCATGCCGTGCAGCATACGGCCCACGCCGAACACGTCGGAGTTAATTGCCGACAGAGACGCAGTCAGTACCACGAAGTTAAGGATTGTTGCTGCCGCCGCAATGCCCAGATGCTGGAAAGTCAGCACGAACGGGCTGCCGTTGGTGCCCACCTGGTTCCACGGATAGATAGACATGATCACAAACAGCGTACCCACGTAGAACACCAAAATACGCATCGGCACGGAGTTAATCGCGCGCGGAATGGATTTCTCCGGGTCTTTCGCTTCACCGGCGGTAATGCCGATAATCTCGATGCCGCCGTAGGCGAACATCACCATTTGCAGCGACATCACCATACCGAGCCAACCGTTGCTGAAAAAGCCGCCGTTGCTCCACAGGTTATGGATGCCCGTCGGCTGTCCGCCGTTGCCAATCCCCCAGATGATGATGCCAAAGCCCGCCACAATCATCGCGATGATGGTCGCGACCTTGAAGAAGGAGAACCAGAACTCCAGCTCGCCGAAGACCTTCACGCTCATCAGGTTGATCGAACAGATGATAAGCACCACGCTCAGCACCCAGATCCAGTGCGGCACGGTCGGGAACCAGACGCCCATATAGATGCCGAAAGCGGTGACATCCGCGATGGCGACGATCAGAATTTCGAAGCAGTAGGTCCAGCCGGTGATGTAGCCTGCCAGCGGGCCTAAGTTGTCCTGCGCGTAGCGCGAGAAGGAGCTGGCAGACGGGTTATGCACCGACATTTCGCCCAGTGCACGCATGATGATATACGCCGCAACGCCGCCAATGATATAGGCTAACAGGACGCTGGGACCGGCCATTTTAATGGCGTCTGCCGAGCCATAAAAAAGACCGGTGCCGATGGCCGAACCAAGGGCCATAAAACGGATGTGACGGGTACTTAGCCCGCGTTTTAGCTTGTTATCTGTTTCCATCAATTCCACTGCCTTAACAAAAAACAAAACCACGGAGCGTAAGCCCCGTGGTTAATTTTCACTCCTGAAACGCGAATTAATGCGCGCTGGAGGTCACCTGACGGCCTGCTGCGCGATCCCAGCCGATAGCCAGTACGGTGGCCACAATGGTCGGCATCAGCCACGCCAGCCCCTGCTCTGCCAGCGGCAGGTGGGTGGTCCAGCCCGGCAGGATATCGGCAAAGGCGGAGGCTTTAATGCCGTCCAGCAGACCGAACACCAGGCTGATAAACATGGCCGGCGCAATCACGCGGGACGAATTATGCCACCAACTGCGGGTAAAACTTAATACTACGAGTGCGATACATGGCGGATAAATCGCAGTCAGCACCGGAATCGACACCTGAATCAGATGGCTCAGGCCCAGATTGGACACCACCATCGAGAACAGACCGAGGATAAACACCAGGCTGCGATAAGAAAGTGGCAGGTACTGAGAGAAGAACTCGGCACAGGCGGTAGTCAGGCCTACAGCGGTAACCATACAAGCGATGAAGATCAGCGCCGCCAGCAGGAAGCTGCCCGCACCGCCGAAGGTATGCTGAACGTAAGCATGCAGGATAGCTGCGCCGTTAGCATTCTGATCAACCAGCGATGCGCTGTCTGAACCCAGACGGAACAAGGCTAAGTACAGCAGCGTCAGGCCAACACCGGCCATCAGGCCCGCCCAGACGGTGTAACGGGTCAGCAGACGCGCTTCCGTGACGCCACGGGAACGAGCGGCGTTAACGATAACAATACCGAATACCATCGCGCCCAGCGTATCCATCGTCAGATAGCCGTTGACGAAACCGTTAGAGAACGGCGCGGTCTGGTAGGCATCCAGCGCGTGGCTGATAGAGCCCGCAGGCCACATCAGCGCCGCTACGGAAAGAACAATCAGCGCAATGATTTTCAGTGGAGCCAGGAAGTTGCCGACGGTATCCAGCAGTTTACCAGGATAAAGAGACACGAGGATCACCAGCGCGAAGTAGATAACGCTGTAAATCAGCAGCGGCAGCGGGCCGTCGCCGGTCAGCGGGGCAATACCCACTTCAAAAGAAACGGTGGCAGTACGCGGAGTCGCGAACAGCGGCCCGACGGCCAGATAGCAGACCACGGCCAGCAGAATACCGGCAACTTTGCCAATCGGAGTGCTGAGACTGTCCACGCCGCCGCCGACTTTCGCCAGCGCGACAATGGTCAGCACCGGCAGGCCTACTGCGGTGATCAGGAAACCGATAGCCGCGATCCAGACGTGCTCGCCTGCCTGCAAACCGACCATTGGAGGGAAAATAATGTTGCCTGCGCCGACGAATAACGCAAAGGTCATAAAGCCCAGCGCGATGATGTCGCGTGATTTTAACTGATGGGTCATAAACTCTACTTACTGCCTGTGGATGTGGTGTTGGAAATCTATAATTGTCGCGCTAATCCCTGCGGAACAGAACAACGGCAATAGCGTATACATTAGTGGGAAATGCTTCCCTTTATCGCGTGGAAAGGATTGTTATTGGAATTACCACGCTAAGGCAGTCAGACTGCGACTGCAACGTGGGCAATTTAAACGCTTATAACGTTTTAATGCAACAAGGGATCGCAAAACCAGAGGATTATAGCGAGATGGTTTTCATAAATGGCATGAATAACCAGAAATGCGAAAAACCTCTGGCTTATCATTCGAACAAAAAAGCAACAGGCGTTTGATAATTATTCAGCGTTTCGTCAACCGGAAAGTAAAAAGGCCGGTTTACACCGGCCTCTGTCAACTCAGGCTGACAGCCCTGCTATCAGGCGCTTTTTTTGGCAATCAAACGTTCCGGCAGCAGGAAGCTGAAGCGGGTCACTTTTCCCGGAGTGCTTTCAATATCCAGGCGGCTTTCGTGATGATTAACCGCATGCTTGACGATAGCCAGCCCCAGACCGCTGCCGCCAGTCTGGCGAGAGCGCGCTTTATCGACGCGATAGAAACGCTCCGTCAGACGCGGAATATGCTCTGCGGCAATGCCCGGCCCGTTATCTTCGACGCTGAACAAAGCCCCGTGCGGTGCGTGCTGCCAGCGCACGGTGATCTCTGTCCCTTCCGGCGTATGGTTCACGGCGTTATACACCAGATTAGAAATGGCGCTGCGAAGCTGTTCTTCGCTGCCCATCACCTGCAGGGAGTTATCGATCTCAAAGTGCAGCGTATGCTTCTTCTGACTGAGGGTCTGCGCTTCGCGCTCAACCACCCGCAGCATCATCGGCACGTCGATTTTTTCGTTGAGAGCAGCATGCGGCGCGGCTTCAATTTTCGACAGGGTCAGCAGCTGTCGCACCAACCCTTCCATCCGTTGAGTCTGCTCACGCATGGTGTGCAGCGCTTTTTCACGCGGCGCGCCTTCCAGCGTTTGCTCCTGCATCATTTCCAGATAGCCCTGCAGCACAGTCAGCGGCGTGCGCAGCTCGTGGCTGACGTTGGCAAAGAAGTTGCGTCTGGCCCCTTCCAGCTGGTGCATCTGGGTAACGTCACGTGCCACCATCAACAGCTGTTTTTTGGTGTAGGGCATCATGCGGATCTCAAGATGCCGCCCGGAGTTAAGCACCAGATTCAGCGGTTTGTTGAATTCGCGCGATTTAAAGTAGCGGGAAAATTCAGGATAGCGCAGCAGGTTAAGGATGTTTTGACCGTTATCGTCCGGCCAGCGCAGATTCAGCATCTGCTGGGCCAGGCCGTTACACCAGAACATCGATCCTTCTTCGGTGGTGAGGATCACCGCATCGGGCAGCGATTCGGCCCCGCTGCGAAAGCGTTTGATCAGGCTCCCCAGCTCACGGCGACGCTTTTTATTACGCATCTGCATCTGGTGCAGGCCGTACAGCAGGGGTTCCCAGCTGCCGCGCCCCGGCGGCGGCGTCATGCTACGGTCTACCCAAAGCCACCAGGAAAGACGCAGTAAGTTCCAGAAATGCCAGATTAACAGACCGGTGACCGCCGCCAGTAAAAACCACGGCAGGTACCCAAAAACCGCCCCCAGAATGAGGGCCGGAATACAACAGAGGATCAGCTCAAAAACCAGCCTTTTCCATGACAACCGTTCAAGCACGGGTCACACTCCAGTCAATTATCAGAAACGGGCGGAAAAACGATAACCCGTGCCGCGAACGGTTTGCACCATCCGGTCGTGACCACTGTGTTCCAGCGCTTTACGCAGGCGGCGGATATGCACATCCACCGTGCGGTCTTCTACATACACATTGGTTCCCCAGACGTTGTTCAGCAGCTGTTCGCGACTGTACACGCGCTCCGGGTGAGTCATAAAGAAGTGCAGTAGCTTAAATTCTGTAGGCCCCATGTCCAGCGGATTTTCACCGGTCATGACGCGATGCGAAGAAGGATCCAGGCTCAGGCCCTGCATTTCAATCACTTCTTCCACTGCCATTGGCGAGATGCGGCGCATCACGGCCTTGATTCGTGCCACCAGCTCCTTCGGCGAGAAAGGCTTGGTGATGTAATCATCTGCGCCAGTTTCCAGCCCGCGTACGCGGTCTTCTTCTTCCCCACGCGCCGTCAGCATCATCACCGGAATGTCGCGGGTCAACGCTTCACGCTTCAGGTGCTTGATAAACTGGATCCCCGAGCCGCCCGGCAGCATCCAGTCCAGCAGAACCAGGTCAGGCCAGGGTTCATTGAGCTGGTTCACGGCACTGTCAAAATCCTCGGCTTCTACCGGCTGGAAGCCATTTTGCTCCAGGACGAAGCACACCATCTCGCGGATCGGCGCTTCATCTTCAACGACCAGAATACGTCTCGCCATTATTTGTCCCGTGTTAGTTTTCCTAAATAGTTCAAGTTGCAGGTAGGCGGCAAGGGAGCTCATCCCCAGGAGCTTACTTTAGTAAGTGACTGGGGTGAGTGAGTGCAGCCAACACCCCTGCAGCTTGAAATATGACGGATATAGTCATGTGTATGCAATGCGGCGCTAGTATGCGTCAGATTTGTGACAGATTTATGATAGCGATTTTTTTGATTATGACACTGAAAAGTCACTGCCATCGCCCTGTTATCATTAAATGTTTATACTGGCGTCTCGCTTTCACGCCCGGGACTGATTATGCGCCTCCTGCACACCTCCGACTGGCATCTCGGCCAGAACTTTTACAGTAAAAGCCGCGCGGCCGAACATCAGGCCTTCCTCGACTGGCTGCTTGAGACTGCCGAAACGCAGCAGGTGGATGCCATTATCGTGGCGGGCGATATTTTTGATACCGGTTCGCCGCCGAGCTACGCTCGCGAGCTGTACAACCGTTTTGTCGTTAAACTCCAGCAAACGGGCTGCCAGTTAGTAGTGCTGGCGGGCAATCACGATTCGGTGTCCACGCTCAATGAATCCCGCGATATTCTGGCCTTTCTGAACACCCTGGTGGTCGCGGGCAGCGGCACACCGCCGTGCGTGCTGAAGCGCCGTGACGGTACTCCGGGCGCGATCCTTTGCCCGGTGCCATTCCTGCGCCCGCGTGATGTGATCGTCAGTCAGGCCGGTGCCTCGGCGGGTGAAAAGCAGCAGCATTTATTACAGGCCATTACCGACTATTATCAGCAGCAGTATCAGCAGGCCTGCGAGCTACGCGGCGAACGCCCGTTACCCATCGTCGCCAGCGGTCATCTGACCACCGTCGGGGCCAGCAAAAGTGACGCGGTACGTGACATTTATATCGGTACCCTCGACGCCTTCCCGGCGCAAAACTTCCCGCCAGCGGACTACATCGCCCTTGGACATATTCATCGTGCGCAGAAAATTGGCGGTACGGAGCATATTCGCTACTGCGGCTCCCCAATCTCGCTGAGCTTTGATGAAACCGGCAAAGCGAAAAGTGTCAATCTGGTGACCTTCAGCGAGGGAAAACTAACAGAAGTCACCCCGCTGGACGTCCCGGTCACTCAGCCACTGGCCGTGCTGAAGGGAGATTTCGGCAGCATCAGCACTCAGCTTGAACAGTGGCGAGAAGCCGATAGCGAAACGCCAGTCTGGCTGGATATTGAAATTACCAGCGACGAATACCTGCACGATATTCAGCGCAAAATCCAGGCGCTGACCGACGGTCTGCCGGTCGAAGTGCTGCTGGTGCGCCGCAGCCGCGAACAGCGTGAACGAATTATGGCTAGCGAGCAGCGTGAAACCCTGAGCGAACTGAAGGTGGAAGACGTTTTTGAGCGTCGACTGGCGCTGGAAACTCTGGAAGAGCCGCAGCAGCAGCGGCTGCATCAGCTGTTCAGCGAAACGCTCAGCGCCCTTTCCGAAGAGGAACAGCCATGAAAATTTTAAGCCTGCGGCTGAAAAACCTGAACTCGCTGAAGGGTGAGTGGAAAATCGATTTCACCAGCGAGCCCTTTGCCAGCAACGGTCTGTTTGCCATTACCGGGCCTACGGGAGCGGGAAAAACCACTCTTCTGGACGCCATCTGCCTGGCCCTGTATCACGAAACGCCGCGCCTCAGCACCCTGTCACAATCGCAAAATGATCTGATGACCCGCGATACCGCCGAATGTCTGGCGGAAGTCGAGTTTGAGGTCAAAGGCGTGGCCTATCGCGCTTTCTGGAGCCAGAACCGGGCGCGAAATCAGCCCGACGGCAACCTCCAGGCTCCTCGCGTGGAGCTGGCACGCTGCGACAACGGTGAAATCCTTGCCGAAAAGGTGAAAGAAAAGCTGGAGCTGACCGCCTCGCTGACCGGGCTGGACTACGGGCGCTTCACCCGTTCGATGATGCTGTCGCAGGGCCAGTTTGCCGCTTTTCTCAATGCCAAACCGAAAGAGCGTGCGGAGCTGCTGGAAGAGCTGACCGGAACGGAAATCTACGGCCAGATTTCGGCGATGGTGTTTGAGAAACATAAAGAAGCGAAAACCGCGCTGGAGAAACTGCAGGCCCAGGCCTCCGGAATGATATTACTCAGCGACGAGCAGCAGCAGGCGCTGCAGCAGCGTTTGCAGGTACTTACTGACGAAGAACAACGCCAGCAGCAGGAGCAGCTTCGCGCTCAGGGCTGGCAGCAGTGGCTGCTGCGCGAAAAGGAAATGCAGGAGGCAGAAATCCGCAGCCAGTCGGCGCTGACAACGGCGCAGCAGGCGCTGAATGACGCTCAGCCGCAGCTTGCGGCCCTGGCGCTGGCACATCCTGCCGATAAGCTTCGTCCGCTTTGGGTTCGCTTACAGGATCAGCAGTCCGCGCTGGCCCAAACTCATCAGCAGGCCGAAGAAGTAAATACTCGCTTACAGCGTCAACTGGCGCTGCGCGGGCGTCTGCGTCTGAGCGCAGATGCGCAGTTTGAGCAGATCAATGCAAAGCAGAAAACACTCAGCGAGTGGCTGGCCGCAAACGGGCATTTTCGTCTTCTGGGGCAGGAACTCGCAGGATGGCGCGCGGCTTTCACTCAGCAGGCGCGCGATACCACACAGTTACAAACGCTGGCACAGCGTGAAGCAGAACTGACACGGCAGCTGCAAGCGCTGCCTGCCACCAGCCTGACGCTCAACGAAGCCGGAGTCAGCGAGGCTCTGGAGCAGCACGCCGCTGCACGGCCTTTACGCCAACAGCTCAATACCTTACAGAGCCGTTTTCAGCCGCTGAATAAGCGTCGCCAACAGCTTAAACCGCTGCTGGAACAGCGTCAGCTGGAACTGGAGAAAGGCGAAGCCGAACTGGCCCAGCGTCGCCTGCGCTATAAAGAGAAGCAGCAGCAGTTTATCGATGTGCGAACCCTGTGCGAGCAGGAAAAAGTCATCAATGGGCTGAAGGAAGAGCGCGATCGTCTGCAACAAGGCAGCCCGTGCCCGCTGTGCGGATCCACGGAACACCCGGCGGTGGAGGCTTATCAGGCGCTGAAACCCGGCGTGAATGAAGCGCGCCGCGACCAGCTTGAAAAAGAAGTGATGCAGCTGAGAGAGGCCGGAGCCGCGCTGCGCGCTCAGCTTGATACCCAGATGAAGCAGCAGCAGGCAGAACAGAGCGAGCTGCTGTCGATCACCGAACAGGAGCAAGCGCTCACCTCACAGTGGCAAAGCACCGTAGCAGGCCTGCAAATCACCCTGACCCCGGACGACGATATCAGCGGCTGGCTGAACGAACAGGAAACCCGGGAGCAGCAGCTTTATCAGCAGCGCCAGCGCCTTAACCTGCAAAAGCAGCAGCAGGAAACCTCAACTCAGCGCACGGCGCTCGAAGAGGAGATCCGCGCACGCCAGCAAGGATTTGCGCAGACGTTAAACGCCTTCAGTCTGACAGCCCCTGCTACCGGCGAAGAAGCCGCATGGCTTGCCGCGCGCGAAGCAGAATATCAGCAATGGCAGTCGCAAACGGAGCAGCTGCAGAGCGTTCAGCAGCAGCTCACTCAGCTTCAACCTTTGCTGGATACTCTTCCTGTGGTAGCACTGACCGATGAATTTACTCCAGTGGCGCTTGAAGGCTGGCAGCAGCTGCATCACGACTGTGTTGCGCTGCAAAGCCAGTGGCAGACGCTGCAACAACAGAAAGCACAGGCGGAAAAAACCTGTGAGGCCGCCAGCACGGAATTTGAAAGCGCACTCGCCGCCAGCCAGTTTACCGACCGACAGGCGTTTCAGGCAGCCCTGCTGGATGAACAAACCCGGCAAAATCTGGAGCAGTTGAAACAGCGGCTGGAAAGCCAGCTTCAGCAACAGCAGGCGCTGGCGGCTCAGGCCCGGACAACGCTTGCCGCTCACCGCCAGCAGCGCCCCGACGATCTGCCGGAGACATTGAATAACGAGCAGCTGCAACCCCAGCTTGCGGAGATTGCCCGCCAGCTGCGTGAAAACAGCGCCGCGCAGGGCGAAATTCGCCAGCAGCAGAAACAGGATGCGGAAAATCGCCAGCAGCAGCAGGCGCTGATGACGCAAATCACCGAAGCCACGCAAACGATGGAGGACTGGGGCTGGCTGAACGCCCTGATCGGTTCGAAAGAGGGAGATAAATTCCGCAAATTTGCTCAGGGGCTGACGCTGGACAATCTTGTGTGGCTGGCGAATGAACAGCTGAGCCGCCTGCACGGGCGCTATCTGCTGAAACGAAAAGCCAGTGAGGCGCTTGAGCTGGAAGTCGTGGACACCTGGCAGGCCGACGCGGTGCGTGATACGCGCACCCTTTCCGGCGGCGAAAGTTTCCTGGTTAGCCTGGCGCTGGCGCTGGCGTTGTCAGACCTGGTCAGCCATAAAACGCGCATCGATTCGCTGTTCCTGGATGAGGGTTTCGGCACGCTCGACAGCGAGACGCTGGACACCGCGCTGGATGCGCTCGATGCGCTGAACGCCAGCGGCAAAGTGATTGGTGTCATCAGCCATGTGGAAGCGATGAAAGAGCGTATTCCGGTGCAGATTAAGGTGAAGAAAATCAACGGGCTGGGCTATAGCCGGTTGGATAAGGTGTTTGCGGTGGAGTAATTTTTCACGGGGAGATTTGTGCGCTCTGCTCCCCCTCTCCCCGACCCTCTCCCTGAATGGAGAGGGAGAAAAACAGCACAAGCTCGCACGTTCGAGAGAGGGAGAAAATCAAAACTGGCTCGATCGGTTCCCTCTCCCTGTGGGAGAGGGTTAGGGAGAGGGCAAACTCAGGTTTACAAAGGCCACAACCACGCCGCACCGCGAACGCCGCTGGAATCCCCGTGCACCGCTTTGCGGATCGGCGTTTCACACTCCCCGCCGAAAACAAATTTCTTCACCAGGCCCGGCACGGTCTTATACAGCCGTTCAACGTTGCTCATTCCCCCGCCCAGCACAATCACGTCCGGATCGAGAATATTCACCACGTGCGCCAGCGATTTCGCCAGCCGTAGTTCGTAGCGGCTTAGCGCCAGCTCGGCGACGGCATCCTGTTCTTCCACCAGACGCATAATCTCACTGCCTTTGAGCGGCTGTCCGCTCAGGCGGTGATAGTCGGTGGCAAATCCGGTGCCGGAAATAAAGGTTTCAATACAGCCCTGTTTGCCGCAATAGCACGGAACCTCCGCGCGATAGCGCAGCTCGTCTTCGTCCATCCACGGCAGCGGATTATGCCCCCACTCGCCAGCTGTACCGTTACCGCCAATGTGAGCCCTGCCGTTTAGCGCAACGCCTGCGCCGCAGCCTGTGCCGATAATCACCGCGAACACGGTTTGCGCCCCGGCAGCCGCGCCGTCGATGGCTTCGGAAACGGCAAGACAGTTGGCATCGTTTGCCAGCCGCACTTCGCGATTCAGACGCTTGCTCAGATCCTTATCGAACGGCTGCCCGTTGAGCCAGGTGGAGTTAGCATTTTTCACCACCCCGGTATAGGGCGAAATCGAACCCGGGATCCCCATCCCGACCGTGCCACTCTGCCCCGTTTCCTTTTCCGCCATCTCCACCAGCGTGGCGATAGTTTCTATCGTCTGATGGTAGTCGTCGCGCGGTGTCGGCAGGCGATGACGAAATAATTGTTGCCCCTGATCGCTAAGAGCAATGACCTCTGTTTTAGTACCGCCCAGATCGATTCCTATACGCACACCAGCCTCCCCGGCTCCTGATTTATCAATGCAAGCATAGCGACAATTCGCTATCATGCGCGCTGGATTTAACGACAAAGCCGTGGAAATTATCATGCTGTGGTTCAAAAATTTAATGGTTTACCGTCTTAGCCGCGACATTTCTTTGCGTGCTGACGAGATGGAAAAACAGTTGGCCTCGCTGGCGTTTACCCCCTGCGGCAGCCAGGATATGGCAAAAACCGGCTGGGTGTCGCCAATGGGCTCACACAGCGATGCTTTCACTCATGAAGCTAACGGTCAGATCCTGCTTTGCGCCCGCAAAGAAGAGAAAATTCTGCCGTCTCCGGTGATCAAACAGGCGCTGGAAGCCAAGATCCTCAAGCTTGAAGCCGATCAGGGCCGCAAGCTGAAAAAAACCGAAAAAGATTCGCTGAAAGACGAAGTGCTGCACTCGCTGCTGCCGCGTGCTTTCAGCCGCTTCAGCCAGACCATGCTGTGGATCGACACGGTCAACGGCCTGATCATGGTCGACTGCGCCAGTGCCAAGAAAGGCGAAGATACTCTGGCGCTGCTGCGTAAAACGCTGGGCTCGCTGCCGGTGGTTCCGCTGGCGCTGGAAAATCCAATCGAGCTGACGCTGACTGAGTGGGTTCGTTCCGGCAACGTGGCACAGGGCTTCCAGCTGCTGGACGAAGCTGAACTGAAAGCGATCCTCGAAGATGGCGGCGTGATCCGCGCCAAGAAGCAGGATCTGGTCAGCGATGAGATCGCGGTTCACATTGAAGCCGGAAAAGTCGTGACCAAGCTGGCGCTGGACTGGCAGCAGCGCATTCAGTTTATGATCTGCGACGATGCGTCAATTAAGCGTCTGAAGTTCTGCGATGAACTGCGCGATCAGAATGAAGATATTGAGCGTGAGAATTACGATCAGCGTTTCGATGCTGATTTCATCCTGATGACCGGTGAACTGGCGGCGCTGATTGCCAGTCTGGTGGAAGGTCTGGGCGGCGAAGCCCAGCGCTAAAGCTGAAAGAACTGCCCGGTGGCGCAGGCTTACCGGGCCTACAAAAGCATCATGAATCGTTGATGTTGTAGGTCCGGCAAGCAAAGGCGCCGCCGGGAATTGTTTTTATTTATCAGCAAGATAACGGCAAAGATAAGAGGTTGGCTCTGCCACCTGCAGATAGAATTCGCTGTGCCCCGGCACGTGGAAACTCTGGCCTGCAGTGTAGGTTTTCCATTCGGTTTCACCCGTTAACAGCACGTGCAGCGCACCGCTGACGACCGTCATCTCTTCAGGCTGTGCGGTGCCAAATGTGTATTCGCCTTCCGCCATCACGCCTACGCTGGCGCGACCAGTGCTGCTGCTGGTAAATCCAATGGACTTCACTTTCCCGTCAAAATATTCATTACTCTGAAGCATAACTGGCCCTTATTGGTGTCGTTGTTGTGTATCAACCCAATATAGGGGGCGTGACAGCGAACTGTCACGCAAAAAATCAGCCTCAGACCAGCAGTTCTGCCGCCAGCCTTGCGACCAGCACATTCGACAATAAGACGGGAACATCCAGCGCTTTTTGCAATACATCGCGATGGTGCTGATGAAAACCGAGGCAGTCCAGCATCAGCACGTCCGCCCCTTCGCCCAACAGCTTCTGCCCGGCGGAAATCAGCTCTTCATCGTTGCCGTGGATCGGATTCGCCAGCGCATAATGCGGAGCGTTCTGCAACGCCTGCCACTTGATACGCTGCGTTTTCATCAGTTCAGGGATCGGTACGATGACGCCAACCTGGTGTCCGTCGACGATAGAGTTAACCAGCGGAGGGATGATGCGCTGTGGCTCAATCAGAATCGCCTTACGGGCGACGAGGCCGCTGACGGGGGCGGTGCTCATCAGCAAAATGACGTCGTAGTCCTGATTGTCGAGTACCTCTACCAGCGCCTGCAGGTCGCGTTCAACCTTCTGCCGGGAGAGTTCGGCCAGGCGGTTATCGTTGAGGAGGGCAATAAGAACGTCGTCTCCGGGACTCACGGCATACTCTTCCATTACCGCTTCGCGAGTCATTTTTCCCAGCAAACTGACGTGGGTTATCTGATCTTCCCTGATGTGCTCCGTTAATAACGGCATCACCTCACGCAGCGGCACTACGCCGATGGTCAGGATGGCCAATGTCGCACTCATGTTATTTACCTTTTTCACTACAACCACTGCTTATATACAGGCCTGTTACCGGTGACAGCCCCCTGGATGGCTATAAAACAACCGTTCAGAAGCGTAGCAGCTACGTCATCGGGCGGTTTGTAAAGATTCCAGATAGCGCCTGTGCACTCCAGTAATATCCTGAGGTTAACTTTTTCTTAACAATGAGTTTAGCTAAAAAGTGTGATTTACGCCCACTGATGGTGGGCGTTGCGCAACGAGGATTCAGAAATGGCAGATTAATCAGCCGTAGCCGGATTGGTTTCGATGCGTTGAGAATGAGGAGCGTTGATGGCAGCCAGAATTTGCGCCACGACGTCATCCGGCTCGCAGGCGGCATCGACGACATAATGCGCGGTTTCGCGGTACAGCGCGTCACGCTCTGCCAGCACTTCGCGCACTTCTTCGCTGATCGGTTTTCCGGTAAGTGATGGACGCTGGGACTCTTCCGGGAAGGCTTCCAGTCGCCCTGCCAGCACCGCAACAGGGGCTTTGAGGTAAATCACAATGCCGTGCGTGCGTAAGAACTCACGATTCACCGCAGCAAGAATGATGCCGCCACCGGTCGCAATCACCGTCTGTGGTGCCGTGACGGACTGTAGCGTCTGGGTTTCTCGCGCACGAAACGCAGGCCATCCCTCTTCCGCAACAATCCCTGCAATGCTCTTTTCAGCGCGCTGCTGTAACACCACATCGGTATCAAGAAAAGCAAACTGGCAGGCTTCAGCCAGGCGCTGACCTACCGTCGTTTTGCCACAGCCACGGGAGCCAATCAGAAAAATGGGCTTTGTTATCAACTGGAAATCCCCCTGCGACCGCAGCGTTATTGGTCTTGCGTGTGAGCGAAAGATAATATCACCAAACTAGTACACATAGTAAGTGTAAATTTAAAGGTACACATTTATCGAAGTTTCTGCCGCTATGCTTGTGTTTAAAGGTTGTTAACCCGATAAAGGTGTAAAGAAAAAGTGTCAATCTGTGTTTCGGCAACCTTACATGAAAGCATCGCGGTTTGACAACCCCTGCCCGGCTGCAATCGGTAACACATCTGTTCATATCTTTACGTAGCGTATATTTACAGTATCAATGTTTCAGACACACTAGAGCCGTAAATCGTTCGTATGACTGAGGGCTAAACCCATGCAAGCTGAAGAACAACGCCTTATTGATGGACTCTTTTCCCGACTGAAACAGGCCGAAACGCAAAGCGCGCCGCGCGATGCTACCGCCGAGGGCGTTATTGCGCAACACATTCAGGCCCAGCCCGCTGCCCCTTATTACATGGCTCAGACCATCCTGATTCAGGAAGCGGCGATTAAACAGCTCAATGAGAAAATTCAGGCGCTGCAGAGCGAAGTCACCCAGCTGCAGTCCAGCAAGCAGAGCAGCGGCGGCTTTCTGGCCGGGCTGTTTGGCGGCGGTCAGCCAGCCTCACAGGTGAATGATCCGATTCCAGGCGCACAGAATTATGGCCGACCAGGCGCTGCTCCTCAGGCGGGCTATGCCGCACCTGCGGCGCAAAACTACGCACCCGGCCGCAGCGGCGGTGGTTTCATGGCCGGTGCGCTGCAAACTGCAGCTGGCGTTGCAGGCGGCGTGGTGCTCGGCAACATGCTGATGAACATGTTCTCCGGCACCCATCCGCAGGAGATCGTCAATATTATCGAAGAGCCGCCGGTTCCGGCCGCTGACGATCTCAGCCAGGCATCCGACTCACAGTTTTTGCCGGATGACGGCAGCAGCGACTACGCCAATACGCAGAATGACGACAGCTGGAACAACGACGATTTCAGCAACGATGATTTTGGCAGCGACGACGACAGCTGGGTTTAATTCTGCCCGCGCTGTACGGCCAGCAGCCATTTGTCGAGCTCTGCGGCAAACTGCTGGCGATCGCGCTGGGATAAGCTGTCCGGGCCTCCGGTCTGAATGCCGCTGGCCCGCAGCGTATCCATAAAGTCACGCATGGTGAGGCGTTCACGGATGGTGGCCTCGCTGTAACGTTCGCCGCGTGGATTCAGTGCTGCGCCGCCCTTCGCCAGTACTTCTGCCGCCAGCGGGATATCCGCAGTGATCACCAAATCACCCGGCTGACACTGACGGACAATTTCGTTATCCGCCACGTCGAAACCGGCCGGAACCCGCAGTGAACGGATAAACCGCGAAGGGGGTACGCGTATATTCTGATTGGCCACCAGCGTGACCTGAGTCTGCGTTCTGTCCGCAGCGCGGAACAGGATCTCTTTAATTACGTTCGGACACGCATCCGCATCCACCCAAATCGCCATACTCACTCCTGAAAAAAATAACCGGGGTATTGTCGCCTGCTTTCTCCTTCAGGCAAAGCCACAAGATGATAAGCTAATACGCACTATCTGAAACACGCTGAGGAAGAGACATAATGGATAAGAAAATCGGTTTCATCGGCTGCGGTAACATGGGCAAAGCCATTCTCGGAGGGCTGATTGCCAGCGGTCAGGTGCAGCCAGCGCAAATTTGGGTCTATACCCCGTCGCCGGACAAAGTGGCGGCCCTGCACGACCAGTATGGCATTAATGCGGCGCAGAGCGCTCAGGAAGTGGCTCAGGTCGCCGATATCGTCTTTGGCGCGGTAAAACCCGGCATTATGACCAAAGTGCTGGGCGACGTGGCCTCCAGTTTCAATAAGGACACCCTGGTTGTCTCTATCGCCGCAGGCGTGACGCTTGAACAGCTTGCGCGCGCATTGGGCCACGATCGCAAAATCGTCCGCGCAATGCCAAACACACCTTCGCTGGTGAATGCCGGGATGACCTCAGTCACGCCAAACGCGCTGGTCACCCCTGAAGATATCGCCGACGTGGTGACCATTTTCCGTTGCTTCGGTGAAGCGGAAGTGATTGCCGAACCGATGATCCATCCGGTTGTCGGCGTCAGCGGCTCTGCTCCGGCCTATGTCTTTATGTTTATTGAAGCGATGGCGGATGCAGCGGTGCTCGGCGGCATGCCGCGCGCGCAGGCGTATAAGTTTGCCGCACAGGCGGTGATGGGTTCAGCCAAAATGGTGCTGGAAACCGGGATCCACCCTGGCGAACTGAAAGATATGGTGTGCTCACCGGGCGGCACCACCATTGAAGCCGTGCGGGTGCTGGAAGAAAAAGGTTTCCGTTCAGCCGTCATCGAAGCGATGGCGAGCTGCATGGCAAAATCAGAGCAGTTGAGTAAGTCATAAAATAAAAGGGGTGAGCAGCTTATCAGGCTTCTCACCCCTCGTTCGTTACTGCGCGGTTAGCCCTATTTTTTCAGGCAGCTGCTCATAAATGTTTTACGCTCGTCACCTTTCAACGTTTTCTGAGTCGCCGTCGCGTTACAGTCCTTCATTTTCTGCTGCTGCGGGGTCAGGCTCTTATCCGCCGGCGCTGAGCTGCTGTTTTTCAGGCAGTCGCTCATATAGGTTTTTCTCGCATCACCTTTCAGCGTTTTTGACGTTGCCTGCTGATTACAGGTGGTCATGCGTTGTTGTTGCGGGGTCATTGTTTTTTCCGCTGCTCCCACCGTTGTGAGAAACACCAGGCCAAACAGTAGAGTAACCAGTAATGTTATTTTCATTGCACCATCCTTCTGTGAGGGGATCTTTGTAAGTCTGGTCGCTGGCGCGGAAAAAACCACTCTCACAGTGGAAAAAGGTCTTTCAAAGGGGAAATACGACGAGGGCTCTTGCCTCGCCGCTCAGAATTAGGCATACGCTTTAGCTACGCGGATGCCGTAATAGCTTTTTTATATACTGGTGTAATAATTCTGTGTCGCGATCGGGAACCTGGGGTTCAGGCTTAGCCTCGCTCAGCGCTGATTCAATATCGGTAATCAGCGCCTGTTGTTCTCCAGCCTGCATATGGCGTAATAAAGCTGTCACAACAATTTCCAACGCCTCAACCTGAACCACGAGCTCCTTTGATTCTTCTTCTTTTTCCGCAAGCTTAACCAACAATTCTGCAATCAGATTTTTCATGGCGAGACTTCCTTATGAGAATGCCCAAGACGGTAGCACCGATGATCCTTACTGCATAGTTAGTATAAGAATTATTTGATAAATTCCAGTTTATGCAAATTGATTTGTCAGCGAAACGTTTCTTTCGCCAATAAAGAAAGAATAAGGGCGATGTATTCTCATTTCGCCCTGGTCTTTTGGTTTTTAATTTTTAGCCATGCGCGGCTGTCGGCGCAGCATTATTGCCAGCTGGATGAGATTAATCAGCACCACAATCGCCGTCGCAACAAATACCCAGCGGAAACCAGCCATCGCAGAAACGGAGGCGCCAATCAGCGGCCCGGCCACGTTACCTAAATACATAAAGGACTGGTTATAGCCGAAGATGCGCCCGGTAACCTGATCGCTGGAATATTTCAGCAGCAGCGTTTGCACCGCAGGCAGCATAGCGCCGTCGGCAAAACCCAGCATAAAGCGCAAAACGCCCAGCTGGAACGGAGTGGTCACAAACGACATGGCGAAAAACATCACCACCGCGCAGAACAGCGTCGCCAGCAAAATACGCTGAGTACCGATTCTGTCGCCCAGTTTACCCAGCCTCGGCGCTGAGATCAGCGCTGAAATGCCGGGTACGGCGGCGATCATCCCGGCCAGAAACGCAATATTGTTGCTTTCAGGAGCCATCGACTTGATAAACAACGCAAGGATTGGGCCAATCGACCCGTTGCAGAGCTGGATAACCAGAGTGGTAAAGAACAGGCTTATCACCAGTCCCGGCGCGGTCAGTGAGGCAAACACAGCTTTACCGCTGAGCCGGTCAGCTTTACTGACCTGCGGACGGACGCCCTCTTTTATCAGAAACAGAGTGACCAGAAAACTGACGGTCAGCAGGAAGGCGGTGATGAAAAATACGGCCCGCAGCCCCACGTGGTCGGCCAGGAAGCCACCTAATAACGGGCCACCGATCACGCCGCTAATCTGGGCCGTTGACAGCGTACTCAGCGCCCAGCCGCTGCGCTCGCGTGGCACCTGCGATGCCACCAGCGCCATAGCGTTTGGAATATACCCGGAAGTCAGCCCCATCACCGCGCGCAGGATGAAAAGCTGCCAGACGTTGGTCGCGAAGGCCTGTAACAGGATGGCGATCGCCATCCCCAGCGAGGCGCGTAATAACATCAGCTTGCGCCCCTTGCGATCGGCAAGGCTGCCCCACATCGGCGAGACAATGGCTGAAACTAAAAAAGTGACGCTGAAGGTCAATCCCGACCACATCGACAGGGCTTCGTGTGACGTCACGCCAAGCTGGGCGACGTACAACGGCAAAAAAGGCAGAATTTGACTGATGGCAAGCCCGGTGAAAAAACAACCAAACCAGACGGAAATGAGATTAACTTTCCAGGATTCCATAACGACGCATAATCATTTTTTTTCAATACATTCTGCCAGCATAGCAAGTTGCCGCCCGCCTCGTGCGGCGAGAGGTGCGCTTAAGGCGAGTTTAGTGTTTTATCTTTTCATCACGATTTTATGTGACAGCTATCACGATAAAGGCTCACTTCAGCAGTGGGTTATGCTCGCCCGCCCCTCCTGTTTTTCTCTCGCTAAAAAGGTCGATGCAGGCAGAAACGGCGTGCTATGGTATCGGCTTTGTATTTTTGTGGATGGGTGTAGAAATGGCTAAGTTGCGGGTAGGGGTCGTTTTTGGCGGCAAATCGGCTGAGCATGAAGTCTCTTTGCAGTCGGCAAAGAACATTGTCGAAGCGCTGGATAAAACGCGTTTTGACGTCGTGCTGTTGGGCATTGATAAGCAAGGGCAATGGCACATCAACGATGCCAGCAACTACCTGCTGAATGCTCAGGATCCGGCCCACATTGCCCTGCGTCCTTCTGAAATTACCCTCGCGCAAATCCCAGGCAAATCATCTGAGCAGCTGATCAATGCTGAAAGCGGCGAACCGCTGGCGGCAGTCGATGTCATTTTCCCGATTGTTCACGGCACGCTCGGTGAAGATGGCTCTCTGCAGGGCATGCTGCGAATGGCGAATTTGCCGTTCGTTGGCTCCGATGTGCTGAGCTCCGCTGCCTGCATGGATAAAGATTTCACCAAACGTTTGCTGCGCGATGCAGGCCTGGCTATCGCGCCGTTTGTCACTCTGACGCGCGTTAACCGCAATAAAATGACGTTCGCGGAGGTGAAAGCCAGCCTCGGTCTTCCGCTGTTTGTGAAACCCGCAAACCAGGGTTCTTCCGTAGGCGTCAGCAAAGTCAAAACCGAAGCCGACTACCAGCGTGCGGTGGATTTAGCCTTTGAATTCGACCATAAGGTGGTGGTGGAAACCGGCATTAACGGCCGTGAAATTGAGTGTGCGGTGCTTGGCAACGACGATCCTCAGGCCAGCACCTGCGGCGAGATTGTGCTGAACAGCGAGTTTTACGCTTACGATACCAAATACATTGATGATAAAGGCGCGTCAGTGGTGGTTCCGGCGGACATTGAATCTGCGGTAAACGACAAGATCCGCCAGATCGCGGTGGCCGCGTATCAGGCGCTCGGCTGCAGCGGAATGGCGCGAGTGGACGTTTTCCTGACGCCTGAAAACGAAGTCATCATTAATGAAATCAATACCCTGCCAGGGTTCACGAATATCAGTATGTATCCGAAGCTGTGGCAGGCGAGCGGTCTGGATTACACCAGCCTCATCACTCGCCTGATTGAACTGGCGATTGAACGTCACCAGGCTAATGCGGCGTTGAAAACCTCAATGAACGACTAAGTCTGTCTTTGACCGGGTAATCAGCATGTTGCCCGGTCAGGCTTCAGAGCTCTCTTTTTCTTCCTCAGGGCGACGGCGAATAATAAAGCCGGCCAGCCAGAAGCTGATGACCCAGGTGACCAGCCCGACGGCGTAGGTTTGCCAGCCTTTGGCTTCGAAACCCAACAGCCCAATCACCCCGTTAAGAATAAAAATCAGACCAATGGCAAAGGCATAGTAGTGCCAGTCGCGGCGAATTTTATCAGGCAGTTTCATAACCACTCCGCAATAGAAAGAAACATCCTCGCATAATCTTTTCGCTACGTCTGCGTAGTTGTTTGCAAATTTTTAACATAGCCGAATTTTACTTAAGTTTTCATTTTGTGACTGAGCGCCTAAAAGCAAATTTTCGGACCATTCTCTGCGCAAAATTACCACGAATCTGATGTTGACAGCGGGCATCTGCTGTCAGACTTCTCGCAGGTCATTCTGATAATGGCTCATTTTATTAAAGGTCTGGCAGGCCCGGCGCTAAAGAAGTCTCAGGAGGTCTTATGGCTGATTTCACCTTATCAAAACCCATTTTTAGCGGGAAAGGAAAAACCTCCTCCGGCAGGGGGAATATCGGCTATGTGCTGTTTGTCTTGTTCTGCTTTTGGGCAGGCGCTCAGCTTTTGACTCTGCTGGTGCACGCTCCGGGCGTGTTTGAACATTTGATGCAGGTTCAGGACAGCGGGCGTCCCCGCGTCGAGATGGGCCTGGCCGTCGGCACACTGTTTGGCCTCGTTCCTTTCCTGGCGGGCTGCGCTGTCCTTGGCGTCGTGGCGCTGATCCTGCGGATACGTCGCTATTTCTGACCCAGCGCCATACAGGCAGCTCGTCGGTCATCCACACGTTTGGCAAACCAGGCCGTCGTGAGATTGCGGGTGATCTTCGGGCTCTCCAGCTGGATCCCCGGCAGAATTTCACGCGCTAATCCTTTCCCCGCTTTCTTTTCTGCTAGCTGATAAACGCGGCTGTACAACGCCGTTTGCTCAAAGTCGTGACTGTCGCCCATTTGCAGCTGATGGTGAATTTCGCTGTTGCTCAGGCGAAGCTGAGAGGCAAGTTTCTGCACCGCCAGCTCGGTTTTGCCCGGCTCATCGCTGTCATAGCGGATGAGATCGCCGTCCAGCGCCAGTTTCACGCCGCTGGCTTTACTGACGGCGCTCTGGAACGCCGCATTTCGGCTGGCGTACCACCCCGCATTAAAATCAGCAAAACGATAGATCGGCGCCGTGTAGCTGGCCGGATAATTCAGCAGATGATAAGTGCCGAACCACACTCCGCCCCGCAGCGTGAACACTTCCTGACGAACGGTTCCTTCCATCTTCCATGGATAGCCGCGCTGGTGAGCCTCCGCAAAGGCAATACTCACCTGCATCGGCCCGCCGGTATGCACCGGATTGAGCGAGCCAAACAGCGTTTGCCCCATCGGCACCATGCCGATGAAATCATCAAAAATAGCGCTAAGCTGTTTTTCCGTTTTCACAGTATCCAGGCGCTCACTGTAGGTCTTGCCATTCGGCGATTTAAGCTTTAACGCCGTATGAACAAGAAACAGGGGGACGTGCATGTTTTGCGCGCGGCGGTCGATTTCCTGCCATGCGATTTTGTTCAGGTTGGGTACCGCAGGATCCGCCTGATAGTTGGATTCCTGCTGAGCAACAGCCAGCACCGAACAGATGTTCTCCTCCGTCGGCGCCAGCTTCTGGCTTTCAAACGCTTTGGCAATACTCTGCGCCCACTGTTCGCGGTCTTTCACGCTGGCGGGCATTTTTTGCTTCACCACGGTGGCGACATCCACAGGCTTTTCGCCTTCCTTCAGTACCGCTTTCTGGCTGCTACAGCCCGCCAGAATCAAACCGGCGAGCAAAGTCAGCGAAGTGGAAACTTTTCGTACTGTGGCTATCGCCATTGTGCTTCCCTGTGTTAGCTAAAAGATTGCGTCACTTCCTGCTCAGGCTCGTTGTCCAGCTCGCGCTCAAAGCTGCGCAGACGTTTGTAGATGGACATCAATTCCACCAGCGTCGTCCAGGAGCTGATCAGATACTGGAACGAACTCCGGACCTGACCAAACGCGTTGTTGATTTGCGACATCAGACCCAGGGTGATGGTACCTGCCACTATCGATGGGAACATCAGGAACAGGCCAAACACGTTATCCGCCTGCAGATAGAGAATGCGGGCAATGTTGAAGTAGGTGTAGTGGAAATAGAGACGGAAATAGTTCTGTCGCACGGCAGCAAACAGCTCCTGCACCGTTGGCGGGGTCGCACGTTCAGCGTGATCTTCACCATACACCAGCTCTTTACGATAAGCGGCTTCCACGCGCTGGTTCTTAAAGTTAAGCCCCGGCAGCTTTATCCCCACCACGGCCAGCAGCCCGGTTCCCAGGATGGACCAGATGATGGCCGCCCACACGAGTCCATAAGGGATATAGCCGACAACCGGCAGCTCTTTGACGTTAGGCGAGAGTGCAACCAGCACCGGCAGGAAGGCGATTAAGGTCATGATCGCATTGATAAAGCCAACGCCGACATCCTCAAGCGTGGAGGAAAAACGCATGGTGTCTTCCTGCACACGCTGGGCAGCGCCCTCAATGTGGCGAAGGCGTGACCAGTGAGCCATATAGTGATCGTTCATGGCGGTGCGCCAGCGGAAGACGTAATGGCTGATAAAGAAGTTGCTCAGCACGCCAATCACCACAGCAATCAACGCGATGCAGAGAAACACCATGATTTCAGAGTAGAACTGCTCGATTTTGATTTTATGAGGCGACGCCATCGCTTCCTGAATGAGGTTATAGAACGGGGCGTACCAGGCGTTGATGGCCACGCCGACCTCAACCTGGAACCAGGTCACGAAGATGATTAGCGCGGTCCCCAGCACGGACCAGTACTGCCAGCGGTGCGGACGGTACAGGAACCAGAACAGGCTGAACGAACCGACGAAAAACAGGTAGTAGGCGTAGAACACCAGATAGTTCATCGACACAAAGCGCGAAGCGCCAATCGGCACGTCATCTTTTGCCCCAGCTAAATGCAGCAGCCATTTACCGCCATCAATTTGCCAGAACAAAACCGCAATAAGCGCCCAAATAGCCGCCGAGAGAAAAAAAGGCCCCGGCTTAGGGAAAAAAGACTTAAACATCACTACTCTCCTGCTGAATTCTTATCGTTTTGAGGTTGCTGTGTACCACAAAAGCCGTCGCGCCAGTCAGCGCGACAAAAGATGAAGCTGAACCAGAACTTACCATCAGACCAATGGGGTCACGCTTAGTTCGACGCCCATTGCGCGACAATTGTTTCTACGGATTTCACGCTGACGGGATTCCCCGGTACCGTTAGCGTTCGCCAAACCTCATTGTAGTGAGCTATCAGCGTGGAAGCCTCGGCTGCCGGGCGATTGGCGGTGGTATGAGCGTCTTCTGCGACGGTAATTTTATATCCTTTACTGGCCCCCACTTTCAGAGTGGTATCAACACAGTAATCCGTTGCACAGCCGCACATAACAAACTGATCGATGTCGTTTTCGCTTAGTACCCTCTCCAGTTCAGTCTGGTAAAAGGCGTCGCAGGCGGTTTTCGTGACATACAGAGCATCTTCAGGTTGGTCGAGTTCAGCCAGCAAAGCAAAGCCTTCACTGCCCTCCTCCAGCCCTCCCGCCTCGCTGTGCTGGATAAAGATAACGCGATCGGCGGCCTGAATCAGGCGGTTAACCTGAGCCACACACTCCTGCTGCTGTCGGCGGGGTGTGGCAAAAACACCGTTTTGCATATCCACCACCATCACAACGCGTTTATCCGCCATCATTGACTCCATAACAGTTTGTAAGAATGAGGGTATCATACGCGCGAGTTCACAAAAGCGCGTAAAGGGAAACGTAAAAAAAGCTCTGTTTACCCGTCGTTACGTTTTTCTTGCGCCAATAACGCTGAAAGGCGCTTTGCAAGCGGCCGTTTAATAGTATAAATACGCATTATCTTTCCATTTCAATTCATGGATGCTTTCTTGAAACGTCTGCTTCTGCTCGCAGCGCTGTGTGCTGCTTCTGTGCCTGTTGTCCAGGCTGCGCAAACCTCTCCGGATCCGGCTTTTGCTTCTGATATTGTCGATCGTGTTGCCAACCATATCTACTTTGGCAGCGGCGCCACCGGCATGGCGCTGGTTGTCATCGATGGAAACCAGCGTGTATTCCGTAGTTTTGGCGAGACCCGCCCCGGTAACAACGTGCATCCGCAGCTGGACTCGGTTATCCGCATTGCTTCCCTCAGCAAGCTGATGACCAGCGAAATGCTGGTGAAGATGCTGGATCAGGGAGTGGTGAAGCTGAACGACCCGCTGAGCAAGTACGCTCCTCCCGGTACCAGCGTTCCGGCTTATAACGGGACGCCAATCACACTGGTGAATCTGGCAACGCATACCAGCAGCCTGCCGCGCGAACAGCCCGGTGGCGCTGCTCACAGAGCGGTCTTTACCTGGCCGACGCACAATCAGCGCTGGAACTGGTTAACGACCGCCAGCTTAAAGACAGCGCCAGGGACGCAGGCCGCTTATTCGAACCTTGCTTTTGATCTGCTGGCGGACGCCTTAAGCACCGCAGCCGGTAAGCCCTATCCGCAGCTGTTTGAAGAACAGATCACCCGACCGCTGGGCATGAAAGACACTACCTTTACCCCTTCTCCGGACCAGTGCCAGCGGCTGATGGTCGCCGAGAAAGGAGCCAGCCCGTGTGATAATACCCTGGCGGCCATCGGCAGCGGCGGCGTTTACTCAACGCCGGGGGATATGATGCGCTGGATGCAGCAATTCCTGTCCTCTGACTTCTACACCCGCAACCAGCAGGCCGATCGGATGCAGACGCTGATTTACCAGCGCAGCCAACTGACCAAAGTGATTGGGATGGACGTGCCGGGTAAGGCCGACGCGTTAGGTCTTGGCTGGGTTTACATGGCGCCGAAGAACGGCCGTCCGGGAATTATTCAAAAAACCGGCGGTGGCGGTGGATTCATTACCTATATGGCGATGATCCCGCAGCACAACGTGGGAGCATTTGTGGTGGTCACCCGTTCACCACTTACGCGTTTCGTTAATATGAGCGATGGGATCAACGAGCTGGTGACCGAACTTAGCGAGAATAAACCGCAGGTTGTTCCGGCGTCCTGATTTCAGTATTCAAGGGGCAAACGGTTGATGGACAAAAGTTTGCCCTTTTCCATTTCGATGTATTTTCCTTCCCGCAAAGCCGCCAGCACCTCCGCGATCACAGAGCGGGAGATACGAGTTCTTTGTTGGATGTAACTCATCACGCCAATTCTGCCCAGCAGCGTTTCATCCCACTGGGCCATGCTTTGCAGCGTGGCTCTGATCTGGCTGTAGGACCCTTTGCCGATGAGTTGCACATCGCGCAGCTCCTGCATTCTGTATTGCCAGCTCAGCCAGTTAAAGGCATATGGCCAAAGCTTGTGCTTATCCAATACCTCTTTGCATTTTCTGATTTCCAGCTGGTACATCTGGCAAGAAGTCAGCGCCGTGAACTGATGCCTTTCCCGGCTAGGACTGAACAGACC
This sequence comes from Enterobacteriaceae bacterium 89, assembly GCA_014156375.1. GTDB lineage: Bacteria > Pseudomonadota > Gammaproteobacteria > Enterobacterales > Enterobacteriaceae > Scandinavium. The sequence goes on from RQJH01000002.1 coordinate 1,222,873, forward strand.
GGGCAAACCGAGGATCATCGGCGCAGAACACATTCCCACCAGCAGATCTTCTTTTGAACGTTCAATTTTGACTATGCCCTGGCTGAACACAATAATTTTTGGCTCATCAGCCGCGTAAATTAGCTTAGTCAGGGGAGGAATGGTTTGCTTTACTGCTGAAGAAGATAAGTACTTATCCAGTTGCGAGAAATCATTTAAGGGTTTTACTGCCTGCATACGATAGTCACTTCCTGTGTCAGCATCGTGTAGAAAAAAGCAGGGAACATCGTCCCCTGCTTGATCTGTATTACCAGGTATATTTCACGCCCACATTGGCGCTCCAGTCCTGGTCAACATCGCCACCGCCGAGGTAGCTGGCGTCGGTATAGGCGCTAAACTTCTTGGTGAAGTTAAACTGCGCACCAGCACCTACGCGAACCGCAGAACCTTTGGTGCCGTTGTCGATGCTATCACCGTTGACGTTAGCATCGTTACCGGCGTCGTCATACACGTAAGCCAGTTTAAAGTACGGCGTCAGAGCCTGATCCTGGCTGTAGGTGAAGGTGTAGCCAGTATCAATACCAAGTTCATAACGCATGCTGTCGTAGGACTGACCATCCATACGCATGTCGTTACTCAGACGGTAGTCATCACCAGACTGGAACAGGCCGGAAATTGCGCCGTACGGAGTCACGTAACCCGCTGCGTTATATTTCCAGTCGTAACCCAGTTTCAGGCCAAAGCCCCAGGCGTCGGTCGACGTATTACCATCAACATACTGACCATTGCTCATGTTAGCAGAGATGTCGTTGTTGAAGCGGCTGTAACTCATGTTGCCATCAAGGAAGACGTTGTTATCCCAGCGTGCAGATGAGTAGATATAAGCCGACTGGCTGTCCTGATCGACCTGACCGGTGCGATCACTCATATCGCCTTTAGCAAAGCTTGCTGCAGCACCGACAATCCATTTGGCGTAGTTACCGTCAACCTGAGTATCCAGGCCCACCATAATACCATTAACGTCCTGATCGTAATTGATCGTGCCATTATCGCCATTAAAGTGACCGCCGAAATAGCTGATCCAGGCACCGCCATCGTCCACCAGGCCATGACGCGCATTGGTTAAACGGTTTCCAAGAGTATCCTGTTGCAGGTTCCAGATATTAGTGTTTGCAGAAGGAATACTCAATGCCATATTGGCGTAATCTGTGAGCTCGCGTTGCTGCAGAATAACGGTATCGCCAACCTGCTGTGCCTGATAGGTATAAGCCCCCAAATCCGCTTTGTTTGCCGCAGTGAAGGTAGCGCTGGTGTCTGCATTGTTGTCATAAACGCGAATTAGCTCGTTGCCTTTGTAGTCTTTAACAGAACCGGCACCGGTTGCGTTATCAATACGAACCTTGTAGTTACCCGCCACGTCGCCGTTAACCGCCAGATGACCGTCGGAATTCATCGCCACGACACCATAGCCATAGTTGGCCTGAGATTTATCGTTGGTATGACCGTTGACCATGTTGCCATTCAGCACGTAATCGCGGCTGTTGATATCAAAGGTACCGCCATTGGTCAGCTGCAGATTAGCCGTATCCAACTGGCCTAAGCCCAGATTCAGCTGTGCATAGCCATCAACATTCACGGTGTTGGCATAGAGTTCGGCCGTTTCTTCCGTCAGGTTCAGAGCGCTGTAGCTGTTCAGATTAACACTGTCAGTGGCCACGTAACCGCCATCACCAATATTCATGCTGGAAGCATTGTTCAGGGTGATAGAGTCAGACACCAGATCGGAGCTTTCAACGTTAACCTGAGAGCCGTTATTCACGGTCAGGGTATCGATCAGGGATGCTTTACGGGTATCCCACTCTGAACCGTGGTCCAGGGTCACGTTAAACAAACCGCTCTGGTAAACTTCGTTACCCACCACATGGTCGCCTTCAGCAAAAGCGGTGTCTGGGTTATCAACACCATAGGTTGAGGACGGCCACAGGCTGTTTGCTGCAATGTCGATCAGAGTTGCGGTCGCTTCAGTGCCCGCTGCGAAACTGTCGTACACGCCGTCGCCATCGCTGTCGACCTGGTGTACAGACATGGCGGCCCCCACCCACTTGCTGCCGTTATCCAGCGTCAGATCCAGACGATCGGTGCCATCCCAGCCGTTGGTATCAGGGGTCGCATCGGTATCACGCCATGAGTCTGCACCATTCGGGAAGAAGTTTTCATCGAAATTACTGGAGAAAACGACGTCGCCGGTCAGCGTAGAATTGCTGAAGGTGGCCGTGGTTTGCATCGCATTGTCCGCATTTGGATCAGCAATCACCGCTAAAGCGACGTCATCCGCCGTCATCTTGTTAGCGTAATCGCTGGCGTTGCCGCTGCGACCAAACCAACCGGTGGTGCCTTCATCGCTCCATGAGCCCGAAGTCACGACGGAGTCAGAAACAACGATGTTGTTATTAAACACTTCGCTGCTGTTTACGCCGGTTTCAACGGTATTGTCGTCGATATCTTCCCATTCGTAACCCTGGGTCAGGGTGATACCTGCCACGTGGGAGTTATTCTGAATAGCCAGATCGACTTCCTGATCCAGAGTGATGGCCGTTCCCAGCGCGTAAGTATCTACAACGTGGGTATCTGGAGTACCGTCAGCATTCGTGCCGTTATAGGTATAATGCTCATAGTTGTCATCAATCGTGGAGTTATCTACGGTTAATGCCAGACGATCGTAAACATATCCGGTATCGCTGCGGTTAGTACAATCGGTGGTCATACACTGAGACGTAATCATGCCATGAATTGTACTGTTGCTGATATTCAGCGAATTAGGATTGGTATTCGACGCAAGACCATCATCCAGGTAATAAGTCGAGATCACACCATTCACGACAGAATTATTAATGACCGGATAAATATCACCGCCATAAATACTGTCTGAGCTGTAGTTATCCCAGCCAACATAGCCCTGATAGTAGACACCATCGGCGGTGGTGGCGTCGTTGTAGTGAACAAAAGTATTGTACGTTGAATTAGAGATATCGGTTCCTGCGTTTGCCTGAGAAGCGATAGCTAATGTGCAGGCTACGGCAATTTTTGATACAGCTAGCTTATTTTTCCACGAGTGCATTCGTCATCCCTCCTCAGGGACGTAATAAAGTTGGTCCATCAATAAATATTACTTTGCGGAGAGATTATGCTTTCCTGTAACGTGATAGTTCAATTAATCTCTGGTAAAAGTCTGGATACGGACAGACACAAGAACAATACCCCCCCAGACAACACGATGCAGACATTATTTAATTCACAAATACATCCTTCGTGATTTATACAGCTCGCGCTATTAATTCCATTATTAAACTTTCTATTTATTCACCCTGAATATTAATATCCCATTACGACGTCAGCGTTTCTTCAAAAACATAACAACAACTTTAGTGAAACACCGGATCCATAAATCAGGTAAACTCTTCACCGTGTTCCCTTAACATCAGGCCTATCATGACAGATTTGATCACTCGTCCTCGTCGCCTGCGCAAATCCGCAGCGCTGCGAGCTATGTTTGAAGAGACATCACTGACCCTCAACGATCTGGTGCTGCCTATCTTTGTTGAAGAAGAGATTGACGACTACAAGGCCATCGAAGCGATGCCTGGCGTCATGCGTATTCCGGAAAGACATCTGGCGCGTGAAATTGAGCGTATTGCCAATGCCGGGATCCGCTCAGTGATGACTTTCGGCATTTCTCACCACACCGATGCCACCGGCAGCGATGCGTGGAAAGAAGATGGTCTGGTGGCACGCATGTCACGCATCTGTAAGCAGACCGTGCCTGAGATGATCGTGATGTCGGATACCTGTTTCTGCGAATACACCTCGCACGGTCACTGCGGCGTGCTCTGTGAACACGGCGTCGATAACGATGCGACTCTGGCAAATCTGGGGAAACAGGCCGTTGTTGCCGCTGCGGCAGGTGCGGATTTCATAGCCCCATCGGCGGCAATGGATGGTCAGGTTCAGGCGATTCGCCAGGCGCTGGACGCAGCAGGATTCACTGACACGGCGATCATGTCCTACTCCACCAAGTTCGCTTCTTCCTTCTACGGCCCGTTCCGTGAAGCTGCGGGCACGGCGCTGAAAGGCGATCGTAAAACCTATCAGATGAACCCGCTAAACCGCCGTGAAGCGATTCGTGAATCGCTGCTCGACGAAGCGCAGGGTGCCGATTGCCTGATGGTTAAACCGGCTGGCGCCTATCTCGATATCCTTCGCGATATCCGCGAGCGCACCGAGCTGCCGATTGGCGCCTACCAGGTCAGCGGCGAGTACGCGATGATCAAATTTGCCGCGCAGGCCGGAGCCATTGACGAAGAGAAAGTCGTTCTGGAAAGCCTTGGCGCCATCAAACGCGCCGGTGCAGATCTGATTTTCAGCTACTTCGCCCTCGATCTGGCCGAGAAGAAAATTCTGCGCTGATCCCCTCTCCCGGCAGCCCCTGCTGCCGGGTGTTTTCTTCCCCAAAACATCATCTGCCTGACACGCAAACGTCATGCCGCGCTTCTACTTTCGTCATCAGGACGAAAAAAGGAGCCGCTATGTTCAGTCTCGATAATGTCCTCGACGATCTCTGGCCGCAGGCAAAACCCAGCCCCTGGCAAAAAAATCTGCTGCGGAAACTCCTGCACGAAGAAGAATTTCAGCAGTTTGCCAGCGATCACCCCCACCTGCGCGGCCTGGATATGATTGAACAGGTCCTCGAGCATCTGCAGATCCGCTGTGATATCGCTCCGCGCGAACTGGAAAATATCCCCGAAAAAGGCCCTGTTGTGCTGATTGCCAACCATCCAACCGGCACGCTGGACGGCATTGCTTTGCTGTATGCCGTCTCCAGAGTTCGCCGGGATGTGAAAGTGGTGACCAACCGGATGCTGAATCACCTTGAGCCGCTGAGCGAGCTGTTTATTCCGGTCGATAATATCGGCGGTCGCACGCAAAAGTCTTCCCTGGCGCTGATGGAAAGCCAGCTGCAAAACGGCGGTGTACTGATCTTTTTCCCGGCGGGGGAAGTCTCCAGACTGACCCGCAAAGGGATTGCTGATGGACACTGGCATCCGGGCTTTATCCGGATGGCTGAAAAGTTTCGCGCGCCGCTGCTGCCTGCATTTATCCACGCGTTCAACAGTCCGCTATTCTACGCCAGCGCGTGGATCTCCCCGATGCTGCCGCTATTACTTCTGATGCAGCAAATGTTTCGCCGCCGTAACTCCAGCCTGTCGATGACGATTGGCGAGCGTATTCCCTGGGAAAACTGGCACCAGCCGCAGCTGGCGTCCAAAGAGCAGGCCAGACTCTGCCGCCAGCACGTACAGCTGCTCGGGAAAGGACTCGGCGGAAAGTTTAAAACCGAAAGCGCGATTGCCCGTGCGGAAGACCGGGCCGTACTGCGCCGTGAACTGGCGCAGGCCGAATGTCTGGGCACCACCGCCGACGGAAAAATCATCTATCTCTGGCAGCGTCAGGACAGCAAAAGCGACGCACCGCTGCTGCGGGAGCTGGGCCGCCTGCGTGAAATTGCTTTTCGCGCCGTGGGCGAAGGCAGCGGAAAACGTCGCGATATCGATCGTTTTGACGATGATTATCTGCATCTGATCCTTTGGGATGAAAACGATCTGGAGATTGTCGGTGCCTATCGCTTTATGCCAACGGCGCAGCAAATCAACCAGCGCGGCATTGAAGGTCTGTACAGCTACAGCCTGTTCCATTACGACGAGAAAATGGCCGACATTTTACAGTGCGGGATTGAGCTGGGGCGCAGCTTTATTCAGCCGCGCTACTGGGGACGCCGTGGGCTGGATTATCTGTGGTCCGGCATTGGCGCTTATCTGGCACGCTATCCGCAGTACCGCTATCTGTTCGGCCCGGTCTCCATTTCCGGAGGGTTGCCGCCTGCTGCACGAGATCTGCTGGTCGCCTTCTACCGTCTGTGGTTCCCGGCAAGCCATGCGCTGGCCGTTTCGCGTAGCCCTTATCCGGCGTCACTTCCGGACGTGCTGGCGCAGTTCGGCGGCGAGAGCTATACCGAGGATTTAACCCGCCTGAAATCGCTGCTCAATAATCTGGGCTGCGCTATTCCCCCGCTTTATAAGCAGTATTCAGAACTGTGCGAACCAGGCGGCGTGCAGTTTATCGATTTCGGCAGCGATCCGGCGTTTAATCACTGTATTGACGGGCTGGTGTTGGTGGATCTGACGCAGATTAAGCCCAGCCGCTTTGAGCGCTATATCGGGGTTCATGGCTAAAGCCATCATGCCCGGCGGCGCTACGCTTGCCGGACCTACAAGGAATCACAGGTCCGGCAAGCGCAGCGCCGCCAGGCAAATCTTGTCAGGCAGGTCGGTAAAAAGGCTTATCCCCCAAAATGGTGGCGCGGTGCATGATCCGTCGCTGCGGCAGATAGTCCGCGTTGGCGTAATGCTGCGTCACGCGGTTATCCCAAATCGCCACATCCCCCTCTTCCCAGCGCCAGCGCACCTGAAACTCGGGTTTTGTCGCATGGGCAAACAGCAGCCCGAGCAACGCCTCGCTCTCTTTGGCACTGAGACCATCTATCCGGGTAGTAAATCCTTCATTCACAAACAGAGCCTGTTTGCCGGTGACCGGGTGAGTGCGTACGACCGGATGCAGCAGCGGAGGATTTTTTGCCACCGCATCAAGCCAGCGCTGATGTTCTTCTTTCGAGGCGCGATATTTATGCTCCGGGAATGATTTACGAAAATCATGTTCGGCATACAACCCGCCAAGCAACGTTTTCAACGGAGCTGACAGCGCTTCATAAGCGGCAATTCCGCTGCTCCACAGCGTATCCCCACCGGTTTCCGGCAGCTGCTTAGCGGCGAGGATAGCGCCTGCTGGCGGCGTCTCAATGAAGGTGACATCGGTATGCCAGTTGTCGTTATCCGGCGGGTTATCGTTGTGTGTATCCAGCACGATAATTTCCTCCACGCCCTCGGCGTGAGGATAAACCGGGTGAATATGTAAATCACCAAAGCGCAACGCCAGCCCGCGCTGCTGCTGCGGGGTCAGCGTTTGCTGGCGAAGAAAGACCACCTGATGGCGCAGCACCGCATGATACAGCTGCTCAAACTGGTTATCGCTGAGCGGACGACTCAGCTCCAGCCCGGAGACCTGAGCGCCAATGTACGGGCCCAGCGGGACGATATTCAGACGTTCACTCATGCTATTTCTCCATGCCATGGCGTCAGGCGACGCTGCAGCGCGCGCAAACCCATTTCTAAAATGAAAGCGATAACGGCAATCACCGCGATCCCGGCCAGCACCACGTCGGTGGCCAGAAACTCACCGGCAGACTGCACCATAAATCCTAATCCCCGGGTGGCGGCGATCAGCTCGGCGGCCACCAGCGTCGACCAGCCAACGCCAAGCCCAATGCGCAGTCCGGTCAGAATTTCCGGCAATGCGCCTGGCAGGATCACAAACCACAGGATCTGCGCCCGACTGGCTCCCAGCGACTGCGCGGCGCGTAATCTGACCTGCTGGACGCTCTTCACGCCAGCCACGGCAGACATCGCCACGGGCGCGAAAATCGCCAGGTAAATCAGCAGGATCTTCGACGTTTCGCCAATCCCGAACCAGATAACCATCAGCGGCAGGTACGCCAGCGGGGGTATCGGGCGGTAAAGTTCGATCAAAGGATCGAGGATCCCCCGCACTGTTGGGCTCAATCCCATCGCGATCCCCACCGGAATGCCGATAATCACGGCGGCCAACAGGGCAATCAGGATCCGCGTCAGGCTGGCGGCCAGATGCTGCCACAGCGTGGCATCCATAAAGCCCTGCGGTCCGGCGATGGTCAGCAGCTTGTGCAGCACCTGACCGGGCGGCGGTAAGAACAGCGGCGCAATCAGCTGTAGCGCGCTGACGGACCACCACAGCGCCAGAAGCACCGCCAGCGTGGAAAGACTCAGCGTCAATTGTCGTGACAGCGGCCAGCGCCAGCTGACGGACAACCGACGGGGTTTATCATTGGCGACCAGGCTCATGAAAATGCCTCCCGATGTTCAAACACACGGCTCAGTACGTATTCACGCATGGCGATAAATTCAGGGTCTGATTTGATTCTGCGGCAGGCTTCTCCGGCGACAAAGCGGCGGGCAAAATCGAGCGACAGGCGCTCGGTTACTCGTCCAGGCCCGGCGGACAGCAGGACCAGTTCCGTCGCCATGAAAACGGCTTCTTCGATATCGTGAGTGATCAGCAGCACCTGCTTGCCGGTTTCGTGCCACAGGCGCAGCAGCAGGGTCTGCATTTGCTCACGGGTGAAGGCATCCAGCGCGCCAAAAGGCTCATCCAGCAGCAGTAATTGCGGATCGGCCGCCAGCGCGCGGGCAATCCCCACCCGCTGGCGCTGTCCGCCTGACAGCTGCCAGATAAATCGGGAGCCAGCGCCCTCCAGCCCCACTTTTTTCAGCATCTGGCGCGCGATTTCCAGCCGCACCGCATTGCCCACGCCTGCCAGCTGCAGGCCAAAGGCCACGTTGTCCTGCACGTTGCGCCACGGCAGCAATCCTTCATTCTGAAAGACCACCCCGCGCTCAGCGCCCGGCCCGCGCACGGCTTCACCGTTGAGAGTGATACTGCCGGAACGATAAGGAACAAATCCGGCTACCAGGTTCAGCAGGGTGGTTTTGCCGCAGCCCGACGGACCGAGCACTACCAGCAGCTCGCCGCGATCGACGCTCAGCGAGATATCATCCAGCACGGGCTTTCCGTCGAAATCAGCATTCAGATGGGAAATCTGCAGCATGATGGCCTCCGTTATTGCACGAACTTATCGGTCACATACTGGCTGTAATCGGTCGCCACCGCGGGAACTTTGCCCTGTTCTTTCAGGAACTGAGCGGTATCGACGATCGCTTTATTTACCGGACCGTTAAGCTGCTGGGCCTGCTGTGCGGCGGTCAGATAGGTGTTGCCTTTTACCAGCCCTGCGACGTCAGCTTCAGGCACGCCGCTCAGTTTCGACAGCTTCTGCAGGTTCGCCTGCTGCTGGAGCCAGCCGTCTGGATTATTGATGTAGCCAAGCTGTGCCGCTAACGCGCTGCGGGCGAAGGCCTTCACCACCTCCGGATGTTTTTCGGCAAAGTCTTTGCGCACCACCCAGACGTCCAGCGTCGGCGCGCCCCATTGCCCCACTTTTGATGAGTCCGTCAGCACGGTGCCGTCTTTTTCCAGCTCGTTGACGGCAGGCGCCCAGACATAGGCACCATCAATATCGCCCCGCTGCCAGGCGGCAATAATCGCCGGTGGCTGCAGGTTAACGATTTGCACCTGACCAGGCTTGATGCCCCAGTGTTTCAGCGCCGCCAGCAGGCTGTAATGGGTGGTCGAGATAAACGGCACCGCAATGCGTTTGCCAATTAAATCTTCAGGCTTGCTAATGTTTTTCTTCACCACCAGCGCTTCAGAGTTTCCCAACTGCGAGGCCAGCAGGAACACTTCGATCGGCACCTGCTGACTGGCCGCAACGGCCAGCGGGCTGGAGCCAATATTGCCAATCTGCACATCGCCGGAGGCCAGCGCACGGACCACGCTTGCTCCGCTGTCAAATTTACGCCAGTCCACTTTCGCGCCACTTTCTTTGGCGAAGGTGTCGTCTGCCTGCGCCACTTTGGCAGGTTCAGCGGAGGTCTGATACGCCACGGTCACTTCAACCGCCTGCGTCTGAAAGGTGATTAAAGCCAATGCGGCCAGGAAGGAAAAATACGATGTACGTGCCATGATGCCTGCTCCCCTTGTTGTCATGAGCGCAGTATTTCCGGCAGTCCCGTTTTGATAAAGGAATTAAAACATCTGGCTAATACCGATCTGTTTTTAGAAAAAAACCGGCAAAGCTTAGTTGCTGATGGGGCTTACGCGCGGGCTATCTGACAAGAGTCAGTTTCCCCCGACGGCGTGAAAGCTGTGGATGTTGGTTGGTTATCAGAAACAGAAAGGGTCGCCAGGCCATATGTCCTCCTGCTTAGCTTTCTTTCAGCATGCTTGCTGAACGTCTCCGTTTCCGTCAGGAAAAAGCCTGATCCTCTCCCTTCACCTCACCCTTTTGTCTCACCTTAAGAAAATACCCACTCATCCGACCTGTAAATTTATCTGAACATATCATTAACACGAATAAATACTTAGCACGCAGACTATTACATTGGCTAATCCGTAATCAGTAAACATAATTCGCTACTCCTAAGTCATATCTCTGAATAAATCACTGACAAATACGAGCAAGGCGCAGATACCTTGCTGCAAGGAATGCCTCTATGCAAAAAAAATACCTGGGAATGCTTATCCAGACAGCATTACTCACTGGGATCGCCAGTTCTTCAGCCTCTGCGGCGCAATGTGATACCACCTCTAACCAGATCCTCTGCCAGGGAGCAGGCAGCGTCGCGCAAAGCCTGGGAGACGGCAGAAACACCAGTAGCGCAGAAATCCAAATCGACGGCGAAACTACGCTCGATGGCGGCAATGCTCCGGCCATCAGCCTCAATGACGGAAACATCATTACCGTGAATGGTACGGTGCAAAATAGCGCCAGGCCGGGATCGGCCGGTAAGCTCAATGCGGGGGCCAATACCATCGAAGTGGTGTCCAACAGCACTATTACCGTTGAGCAGGGCGGCAAGGTGCTGGCGAACGGCACTTCCGGTAACGCCGAGGCCATCAACGTGATGGGCTTTGGCAACACCATCATTAACCGCGGAACCATCCAGTCCAGCGGCAACTCAGCCGCGTTATGGTTTGAGGACGACGAGCGCAGCTACGGGCCGCCAACGGTCAGAAACAAAGTTGAAAACTTTGGCGTGATTGCGCGGGGCAACGAAGAGAGCAGCACGGCTCCCGTGTTTGGCACCAGCTCCAGAACCGGCGGCGCGGGGATTGTTTTCGTCAACCACACCAACAGCAAAGTCATCGGCAGCCTCTCTTTTGGCCGCGGCGATGACGACCTGGAGTTCTACAGCAACTCACTGGTCACCGGCAATATTAACGGCGGCGGCGGGGTAAACCGCCTGACGCTCAACGGCGCCACTAACTCGCAGGATACGCTGCGCGGGGATATCTCAAACTTCAGTACGCTGACCAAAAACGGTGAGGGGCGCTGGGATGTCACCGGCACGCTGAACGGATTTACGGTTGTCAGCGTCAACCAGGGCACACTGGGTCTTTCTGGCGATAACACCCGCTACAGCGGGCAGTTGGTGATCAATCCTGACGGCAATAACGATGCTACCGCCACGGTGGAAGCTCCGGCTCGCAGCCTGCCAACCCGCAGCGACAACAACCTGAACAACGTGGTCAATAACGGGATCCTGCGCTTTACCCAGGACAAAGATGAGAGCTATATCGGGCAGATCACCGGCAGCGGGCAGGTGATCAAAACAGGCGAAGGGATCCTCAACCTGACGCCGCAGGCCAGCGCAGGGAATCTGTGGAGCGGTGGCACCACCATTGAACAAGGGGCGATCGCCATCAGCCAGGACAATCAGCTGGGCGCCAGCAGCGGATCGCTGACTCTGGACGGCGGTGGGGTGATCCTGAATGATTCAGTGGATCTGTCGGCTGACCGTGCTCTGACGGTGACCGGCAACAATGGCTTTATCAATACCCAGGGCTACAGCTCCACCGTCGCGCAAACCATCCACGGCAGCGGCAACCTGAGTAAACAGGGTGAAGGTCTGCTGAATCTCAGCGGCACCAGCAGCGATCTCTGGAGTGCCACCGTGCAGCAGGGTGTGCTGAACGTTGATGGCGCGATGGCCGGTAATGTGAATGTGCAGGATGGCGCGCTGCTTTCGGGGAACGGCAGCGTCGGTAACACGACCCTTGAGCAGGGTTCAACCCTCATTGTTGGTAGCCTGGCCGATCAAAGCACCTCCGGGCCGCGCCAGCTCACCGTCAACGGTTCATTAACAAATAATGGCACCGTTCAGCTGTACAAAGAAAATGACAGCACGCTAAGCAACAGGCTTCAGGTCAACGGGGATTACCACGGCGGCGAAGGAAGCCAGCTGCTGATGAACACCCTGCTGGCGGGCGATAACGCCCCTTCCGACCTGCTGGCCATTACCGGCAGCACCAGCGGGGCCACCAGCGTGAGCGTCAGCAACGTCGGCGGCCAGGGTGAGCAGGCGCTGAACGGGATCAAAGTGATAGACGTGCAGGGAACCTCGTCCAGCAGTGCATTCACGCAAAATGGGCGCATCACCGCTGGCGCTTTCGACTACTTCCTGACCCAGAAAGGAAAAAACTGGTATTTAACCAACAGAGTGGAAGAACCCGATCCTGAGCCAGAAATCACTCCGCCGGAACCGGAAAAACCGCAGGATCCACCAACGCCTGAAGATCCCAAGCCACCGGTAGTGACTCCTCCGGATCCAGAGCCACAACCCGATCCGAAGCCGGAATTTAAAGGCTCAAAAGCTTACCGTCCTGAGATCGGCGGCTATCTGGCGAACCTGCAGGCTGCGAACACGATGTTCTCACTGACTCTCGACGATCGTGAAGGGGGAACGGAGTATTTCGATCCGGTAAGCGGAGAAATGAAGAAGACGGCAATGTGGCTACGCCAGGTCGGCGGGCATAACCGCTTCTCGGCGGCTGGCGATCAGCTGAAAACCCAGGCTAACCGTTACGTGGTGCAGCTGGGCGGAGAATTAGCCAACGGCAGCCTCAACGGCAGCGACCGCTGGGATATCGGGGTGATGGGCGGTTACGCCAATCAGCAGGCCAACACCCATTCGAAACTGACGGGCTATAAAGCCAGCTCCAGCGTCGACGGCTATAGCGCCGGGCTGTATGCCACCTGGTTTGAAAATGCGGAAACTAAATCCGGTTGGTACGCCGACAGCTGGGCGCTCTATAACTGGTTCAACAACAGCCTGAGCAGCCCCGGACAGCCGGGCGAATCCTGGAAAAGCCGTGGTTTCACCGCCTCGCTGGAAACCGGCCATATATCACAGCTGGCGCAATATACGCGTACCGCGCTGTACGTTCAGCCCCAGGCGCAGGCAATCTGGATGGGAGTGAAGAACAACAGCAATCTGACCGAGCAGAACGGCACCACCGTACAGGACGTGAATAAGGGCAACATTCAGACCCGTCTGGGCGTACGCCTTTACCTGAAAGGTCATTCGCAGCTCGACGATGATAAGCAGCGCGAGTTTAAGCCTTACGTTGAGGCCAACTGGCTGCACAACACCGAAAACTTCGGTGTGCGAATGAACGGCGAGACGGTATCTATTGACGGCGCACGCAATATTGCAGAGCTGAAGCTGGGCGTTCAGGGGCAACTCTCCCCTGCCCTGAATCTCTGGGGTGGCACCGCCGTGCAGATCGGCGACAGCGGTTACAGCGATACCTCGGCGATGGTCGGTGTGAAGTACCGCTTCTGATCCTTCTATTCTGCCCAACAAACGCCTTCAGAAATGAAGGCGTTTTTTTATGCTGGAAAGCATCAAAACACGCTATTTTCCAAAATTAAATTTGCAGAAAATAACAAACTGCTGAAAATTTAAAATTGCATCGTTAAGAGTTTGCCCACATTTTTTATTTATGGTCTTCTTCAGGTTGAGAAATTATTACCTGTAATATTGGCCCTTATCGCTGGAGCTTTCATTATGACTCTGGATTATGTTGCGCTGGCAATACTTAGCGTAGTTATTATCATGCTGTTCTACGGCATTATCGCCGTTCACGACATTCCTTATGAGATTGCCAAAAAGCGCAATCACCCTCATCAGGATGCCATCCACTATGCCGGCTGGATCAGCCTGTTCACGCTGCACGTTCTGTGGCCTTTCCTGTGGATTTGGGCCACTCTCTGGCGCGAAGACCGCGGCTGGGGCATGCAGCGTATCGAAAAAGATCAGCATGATATTCATCTGCAGATGAACCGCCTGCTCGTCAAAGTGGAATCATTGCAGACAGAGCTTGATGAAATAAAAAGCAAGAAAGCAACAGCAGCCAAAGTGGTTGAAGAGGCAAAATAATGGAAACTTTATTACTGCTGACCTATGCAGCACTTTGCGTCATTATCTTTAAAGTCTTTAAAATCCCTCTCAATAAGTGGACCGTGCCAACGGCCGTGCTGGGCGGTATTATTTTCATCACTCTGATCATTCTGGGGATGAACTATAACTTTCCTTTCAGCGAAGACGGTAAACAGGCTTTCCGTACCGTACCGATAGTCTCTCAGGTTCGCGGCCGCGTGATTGACGTGCCGGTGAAAGCCAATATGCCGTTGAACAAAGGTGATGTGCTGTTCCGCATCGACCCGACGCCGTTCCAGGCCAAAGTCGACAAACTGCGTGCTGAAATCAAGCAGGCCAGCCAGAATGCGCTCTCCCTTGATTCCAGCCTCAACCAGGCGACCGCCGATCTGAACAAAGCCATTGCCGATCGCGATCAGGCCAAACGTGAATACTCCCGTTACGCCGCAGGCCATGCTCAGGGCGCGTTTTCCGATCAGATGGTCGACACCCGGCTGCAGACTTATAAAGCCGCTGAAGCTACGGTTGCCGCTGCTCAGGCACAGGTTGAACACGCTAAAAATAGTGTGAATTCGGTGATCAACGGCGAAAACACTCAGGTTGCCTCGCTGATGGCACAGTTACGAAGAGCAGAGTTTAAGCTCGAAAATACCGTCGTCAGAGCGCCTTCTGCGGGCTACGTAAGTATGGTCGGTCTGCGGGAAGGGACGATGTCCACCGCGCTCGGTTTAGCGCCGGTGATGACGTTTGTTCCCGACGACGAGCAAAGCAAAAATACCTATGTCGCCGCGTTTCGCCAGAATGCCACCCTGCGCCTGAAGCCGGGCTACAAAGCCGAACTGTTGTTCCCGTCGATTCCGGGTACGGTATTCAGCGGTGAAGTGGAACAGGTGCTGCCTGCGATTGGCGAAAGCCAGTTCCAGGGCCAGGGCAAACTGCTGACCACCGCAGATGTCGCCAATCAGGGACGCGTGCTGGTGATGGTCAAAGCCACCGATCCACGGCTGGCTGATTACAAATTACCGCAGGGCGCTCAGGTTGAGATTGCGGTGTACTCAGACCATCTCAAAGAGATCTCGATCATACGTAAAATTTTGATTCGTATGAGCAGCTGGGAAAACTACGTTTACCTCGATCACTAATGCTTTTCCCCTCCGCACGCGGAGGGGATCCTTAGCCCCTCTCAGGTAATCCGCAAATCCTGTCCCTTCCGCTGTTCTTCGCTTTATATAACTCCGCATCGGCCTGCGACAGCACATCGCTCAGCTCTTTTTTCCATCCTGAAGCCACGCCAAAGCTGGCGGTGATAGTAAAAGGTTCTCCCTGCGGGCCAGTAAACTGCAGCCTGCGGATCTCATTCTGAATACGGTTGGTATAGCCAGAAACGTCTTCGTGACCCTGAGTACGGAACACCACGGCGAACTCTTCTCCTCCAAGACGTCCGATGATGTCGCCCGGACGGCTGTACTGCTTCAGCGTTGTTGCCAGCTTAACCAGCACTTTGTCACCCGTTGGATGCCCCCAGGTGTCGTTAATGGATTTGAAGTGATCAACGTCCAGCATTACCAGCCAGGCGGGGAAATCGGCGCTAGCCTGGCGCAGCAGCTCACCGGCACGGGCATCAAACGCCCGGCGATTAAACAGATGAGTCAGCGGATCTTCCTCTGACTGGCGCTGAAGTTTTTTACTCAGGCTGGTTTGCTCACGCAGCTTATTGCCCAGCGTCCCCAGCGACGAAAAGAGCTCCTGCACTTCTTCCGCATCACCTTCGTTCATCAGGGTATCGTGCTGTTCACCGCTAATGAACCCGGTAGCAATCTGATTCAGCCTCAGGATCGGCTGAAGAACGCGGGTACGAATGTAGTAAATCAGGCCAGCGGTCAGGGCACAAAGCGCAATTAGAATGGCAATCACCCGGACCAGATGCAGGAGGGCTTCTCTTTCGGTCTGCTGAAAGTGCTTTTTGACCCCCGTGAGATACTTCTCAAGCAGCTCGTCGAAAGTGCTCAGGCTGTTGTGATAGCGAACGGCAAAGCTTTCAGCATCCACGCTGTACGGCATCGCTCTTTTGCTTTCATCCATCAGTTGAGTGATGAGCGTAGCCCCTTCCTTTTGAAACTGTTGATGAGTGGTGTTCAGCAGCGGGCGGAAATCACTGAGAAAACCGGCCTCGTCTCCCTGAGTCTGAAGGATCCACCACAGTACATTGATACGTTCCATCCCCCGACTTAGCGCTTCAACGTTCTCAAGAGGGATCGGCGTTTTGGTCGCCAGCGGGATCAGCAGCTGCGAGCCCAATCGCCCAGCAGAATCGCGCAATTCACCCAAAGCCTGAGCCCGTAAAATGGGCCCCAGCGCCGAAGGTTCGAGCAGTAAAAACTCGCGGGTATGGCGAAACAGGGCTTCGTGATAAAAATCGGTCGTCGCCACCATCTCGTCAATGGTCTGCTGAGCCCGCACGGGATCGCTAAGTTCAGCGTGGCGATAAAAATCGATGCTTTCGCGGGAATGCCGCAGCTGGTCTGCCGTTGCGGCCATTAATGCCGGGGATAGCAAATTTTTGGGGATTTTCGCTATATCCCTGTCGGTCAACTGGCGGCTTTTTTCCAGTGCAGCCCAGGCCGCCTCTTTATTCGCCGCAGGACTCAGCACCAGCTCATTGCCATAGGCCCGCTCGCTTGCCAGGTCGTTAGAGGTCTGAAGCACAAGGTAAAAGTTATCAAACTGAGTGACATCGGAACGGGCAAGATGCCAGGCGTTCCACGACCCTGAAACCAGCCACCAGGAAAGTATGGATGTCAGCACAATCGTGGCTGCCGCCGACCCCCACAGATAGCGGAGAACGTTGGAGGAAGACGAGGTTTTGTTTACTGTTTTCATTATTCAGGCAAGCCATGACTGATAAAACCATCTGTTCAATGGCTCTAAGTCTATATCGGAACTGAATAATTAACGCGAAGACTTAACAAACGGAGGGAATAATTTTTACTACATTGAAGCGCATTGCTACGGCGCAGAGCATTCCTCAGGCCCGAAGCCGGACCAGAGGAAATCCGGCTTAGGCTCCCTGACGGGTCGCAGCCAGAACGATCTCACGGATGCAGACATATTTCGGCTGAGAGTAGGCGTACTCAATTGCATGAGCCACATCTTCAGGGCTCAGGACTTTACCGCCCATATCTTCTTTCCAGCTCTGGTAGCCCGCTTTGATATCTTCACTGGTGGTATGACTCAGCAGTTCAGTCTCAACGGCACCTGGCGCAATCACAACCACACGCACGTTATGGGCGGACAGCTCTTCGCGCAGGTTTTCCGACAGGCCGTGAACCGCAAACTTAGTTCCGACATACACGGTGTGGTTCGGGAAAGTTTTACGCCCGGCAATAGAGCTGATGTTGATGATGGTCCCGGCTTTACGTTCGATCATCCCTTTGGTCACCGCGTGAACGCCGTTCAGCAGGCCTTTGACGTTAACGTCCAGCATCTGCTCCCATTCGTCCGGATTCTGCTCATCCACGTTGCCCAGCAACATCACGCCTGCGTTGTTCACCATCGCGTCAACCGGACCAAATTTGGCTTCCGCTTCGGCAATCGCTGCGGCAACGGCCTTGCGGTCGGTTACATCAACGGACAGGCAAAGGGTGTTTGGCAGATTCAGCGCGGTCATACGATCCACGCGACGAGCCAGCAGCAGCAGCGCATGACCCTTTGCAGAAAGCAGTTTAGCCGTCGCCAGACCAATGCCTGAGCTGGCACCAGTGATCACAACTAAAGGTTTGATTTCAGTCTTCATTAGTTTTTCCTGATAAAAAAAATTGATGTCGACACTTTAAATCTGAACGAATACGGTGAAAAATGGTTTATTTTTCTCACAGCCATAATAAATTTCTATGGATAAACGACAACTCAGCGCCTTCATCTGTGTGTTTGAAGAGCGCAACATTACCCGGGCCTCTGAACAGTTAAGTCTGACACAGCCTGCGTTATCCGCCACTATCAAGGCACTGGAAGAGGAGCTGGGCACCCTGCTCTTCGTGCGCAAGCCGCGTGGCGTGGACGTTACGGAAGATGCGCGGGCGCTTTATCCGCACGCCAGACGGATGATCGACGAAATGACGGCATTGACTTCACGCTTTCGCCAGCGTCGTGACAAAGCGCCGCTGACGATAGGGATTGAGCAGGACATCGCCGCCGCCAGCCTTAAGTTTTTACTGGAAAAATGCCGCGCAGAGCTGCCGGATGCTTTAATCACCCTGGATCCTGGCTGCACCGGCGATATCCGCTTTGGCTGTGAAAGCCTGCGCTGTGAAGACGAACTGTTTATGCCGCTGTTTGAAGAGCGCTACGTGCTGGCCTTTCCGGAGAGCCACCCCTTCGCCACGCTCGACGAGGTGACCGCAGAACAACTTTGTAACCAGCAGTGGATCATGACGCCAGGCCACGATTCGCATCAGCGATTTTTACCCTTCTACGGCGTTAATGCTGAGATGCCGGCGGCCAACGCAGGCAGCTTTACGCTGGCGCTGGATCTGGTGGAAGCCGGGTTCGGATTGACCATCGCACCGGCTTTGCTGGTTGAATCGCGCTGCGACCTGGCGTGCCGCCCTCTTCCCGGTTACCCGCTGATGCGTCGGGTGGGCATCTGCTACGCCATTCAGGCGACGGAAAATCCTGAGGTGCAGCGTTTACTCGATGGTTTACACCAAATCAGCGGCTAATTTATTTTTGCATAACCCCAGCCTGTCATGTCTTTTTGCGGACTGTTAAAGTCCACGGCTTTACTTTTCTCATTCATTTTTTTAGTGAGAGAGCCATTCTGCCGTACCGTTCGAAAGCCTGATACAGAAAGACATGAAACTGAATAGCAAAAAGATCCTGAAAAATGCCGAAATCATGAGGATCATGATTTTCATGTCCTGTGCGCTGGCGCTAATCGCCGCCGCACTGAGCTGGTGGCAAATTACCTCAGTTTCTCACAACTATTCAGCAGCGCTGGAACGCGCGCAAAAATTCAACACCATTAAGCTAATTCTGACCACAGAACATTTAATCGGCAACGAACGAGGCTACACCAACGAATATTTGCTGAGCACGGCAAGCAATGAGCAGAATGCCAAAAATGCACTGCAGATCAATCGTCGTAAAACTGACGCCTCGCTCTCACAGATAAGAGAGATCCCCGAACTTATCCCTGAGCTCAATAACTTCGAAAATGAACTCGACCGCGCCAGACACAGCATTGATGCAGTGATGAACGATGCCAAAAGATCGCCTGAGGATATCAAAGACAATCTGGATGTCTCACTGAAATCAACGGATGTGTTTAACCAATTGATGATCAACACTATCGTTGGCTACGCCAGCAGCGATGTTACCGTGGCGGGCTATTTTTATAACCTGCTGGCGCTGGGGGAAATTCGCGACACCCTGGGCCGCATGGCAACGCCTTATATCTACTCCTTACGTTTCGACAAACCGCTGACGGCCAAAGATATCTCTCTGACCACCAAACGTGAGACCCGGCTAAGCCTGCTGTGGACGCTGCTTGATGGCCTGAAATACAACAAGGATTTGAGCGGTGACCTGCTGACGGCCAAAAGAGATTACAACACCAAAATCAACTATCTGGTTGACACCTCAGATGATGAATCTTCAGATAATGTATCCAGGCCGAAGGACATCGATCTGTTCCTGATTCAGTATCGCGAGGGGCTAAGCAGTTTCTACTCGCTCGAAAGTCATTATCTGGACCACCTAAATGGTATTTTCCACACTCAGACGACCAGTTCCCTTTCACAGCTGATTACGGTGATAGTTTCGCTGCTGGTTCTGCTGTGTATCATCATCACTATCTGTGCGTTTATTAATATCAAAGTGCTGAACCCACTGCTGATGCTCAATCAGACCGTTCGCAACGTGATTGGCGGAAATATTCATGCCAGTAAACTTAGTGCAGGTGGTGCAGCCGAGATCCAGTGCCTGTTCCAGTCGATCGATATCCTTGACGATGCGTTTAAAGAGCAAAAAGCAGAGGCTAAAGATCTGACCCGGAAAATTAATGAGGATCCGCTGACCGGGCTCAACAACCGTCGCGGCTTTGATGAGCTCTCAAAGACTATGCTCACCGGCATGCAGAAAAACCAAATCAAATGGCTGGCGATGATTGATATTGACCACTTCAAATCGATTAACGACACCTGGGGCCATCCTTTCGGTGATAAGGTCCTTGTTGGCCTGGGGAGAGCGCTGCAAAGCACCTGCCGCGAAAGCGACTTCGTTGCCCGCCTGGGTGGCGAAGAGTTTGTGATGGTGTTTCATGCCGATTCAGAAACACAGGCAAAGAAAGCGCTAGCACGCTTTCAGGAGAATATCAGAGCGCTGCGTTTTACCACCGCCGAAGATGAAACGGTGGCGATCACCGCCAGCTTCGGCGCCGTTCAGGTCGATGATTCTCCCGTGGAAGAGCTGCTCAAGTCTGCAGATTCCGCCCTATATCAGGCTAAAAAATCTGGCCGCGACCGGATTTGCTGGGCGTAAATAGATTCACAAAATCAATAGGTAAATATGTTACAGGTCATGGTAGTCCCTTCCTTTTAAGCTATCTTTAGCAGCTGATAGCTTCATGGAAAGAAGGTGCCAACATGTCTGTATCAGTCAGCGTATTGCTGGAAAACCAGCGAAATCGCAGCATGAAAAATACTCTGCATGCGAAAGCCGGGTTAAGCCTGTTTATCCAGGACGAAAATGACGCAATACTTTTCGATACCGGCCCAGACGACAGCTTTCTGCATAATGCCGCACAGATGGGCGTTGATCTGACAAAATTGACCGCCGTTGTTCTTTCACACGGGCATTACGATCACAGCGGCGGTGTTCCCTGGATCCCAGAAAGCTGCCGAATAATCTGCCATCCCCAAATCGCAGTGGAACGCTACTCTGCCGTTAAATTTGCTGGTTTTACGGTCAAAATTAAGAAATTATCTCCCAATGTTGATTATTGCCGTCAGCGCATGGAATACCACAGCCAACCTGTTCAAATTAGCGACCGCTTCGTTTGGTCCGGGATTATTCCTGTGACTAAGCCCAAAGCATACGGTGTGCTGAAGGGATCCAAACCCGATATTGACTATGTAGAAGATGAAGGTGTTTTGATTTATAAATCCGATCGCGGGCTGATCATATTTATCGGATGCGGACATCGCGGGCTCATTGATATTGTTCGGCACTGCCAGAAAATCACCGGAATCAATCATATACATGCTCTGTTCGGCGGTTTTCATCTTCGCTCAGCCTCTCCCGGCAAGCTTTGGGAAATCAGGCAATTTCTACTTGAGCAAAAGCCTGACAACATTATGGGCTGCCATTGTACGGGGACATGGGGACGCTTATGGTTACCAGACCCCGTAACGCCAGCAACAGGTGATGTTTTTGTTCTTGGGTAGTTCATGAAGAATCAGAGCGAATTCATGTTTAAGCCGGAGCTAAAATATATTATTTCGTTAGCGCTTTTGTGATGTTCGAGAGTGAGCAGTTTATATCTATTTAGGTAGTGAAATTCAGTGTGGCCACTACAGAGTAGTCATTCTTGGAAGTCATTTTGTGAATGAAATAGGAGTTGGAGAAATGGTGCGATAATAGGAACAAAATAAACACCCAACCTAATGTTTCATAAGAAAAAAACAAATACAAACAAACCAAATGCCCCCTAAAATGCCCCCAAACACACTGCTAGTCTGGGGGCATTATTCACAAATCAATGCACACTACTTGAATCACTGATTTCTAATATCTTCTTCGTCAGTGCATCAGGTGTATCTTGGCTAATATCTAGCTCTTTTAATTTTAGTTTATCTGTCAAATCATTATAGCGAAGCTCGAACTCATTAATAATCTGCTTCCATGTTTTAATGTAGATCCGCTTGTTTCCGCTTTTCTGTAGTAATCCATACTCACCATGGTGCCTATTACTCTCAAGTTCATCACGAATATTTGCAGTTCTCACTGGATTATCTGAAATATCGTTACCGACTAAGATGAAATCCCAACGAGTATTATCCGATGTAAATTCAGAGCTTGAACTTATAACATTTTTATAGGTTTTAACCTGACTATATTCTGTATCAGATAGCTTAATGCTTGGCCTTTTTAACTCAATGACAACACAATGAAAATACTCTTTCCCGCTATCATCGTACCTTACACCTTTTAGGGCTGCAAATATATCCATCTCTTTTTTCTTATCTGGATGCTCTACAGATAACTTGCTATAATGCTCTTCCTCAAAACCTTTAACATCCTTTAAAAACTGTCTTAATGCATAGTCAAACTTATCTTCTTCTGAGGCGAGAAGAGTGTATTGCTCTCCAAACAACCACAAATTTTCCTCAACTGTTTTTTGAATATGTTTTACTTCATAGGTGTCTTTTTGCACATCCTTAATTAACGCTTTGAAATAATCCAGTACATCTAGTCGATCATTTATAAAAGATATTGTTTTAGTTATATTTGAGAGTGACGATCTTCTAATAACACTAGATAATTTATCAACTTCAGAGTCTGATAATTCAATAATACCTTCAAATATGTCAAAGAGATTAGACAAGTTATTTGTTTCAACTATACGGTCAAGTAATTTGACAAATATTTTCTTTTGTTTTTTTCCCAAACTAGAAAAAACACTTGGTTCTGCCTCATAGATAACTTTAATAGTTTCAATTAACTGAGTTCTCCTAAACTCATTGTAAACTATATTATCACCAGAATACTCAGGAAATATCCCTTCCGATAGATATTGGTTAATTAATTGATCCGCGACATTGCTTTTAAATACCCTATACTCTTCCCGCAATAAACCTTTCACATGGGAAAGTATAAATTTAAAATCTTCTGACTCGCAACAATGTTCAGAATTGCTGATTAAATCATTGTTAATATCAAAAGAATCAAACCATTCCGAGGTTACATACGCAGAACAATAAAACTGCTTACCATTTAATTCTGATAGCTCTTTATGTACGACACGACCATTACTATTTAAGAAATACACATATGATTTTTCAACGACAGGCTTGATAGCCCACTGTACTGTTTTGATATCAAACTTACTGTCATTTATGCTCTTTGTATACAGTTGACTACGATAGTCGATCGGTCTAATTTTTTCGCCATTAACATATACATTTAAATCAGTATGTGCAAGTAATAACCATGATGTATCATTCTGTATATATGAAAGCATCTCTTTTTCAAAAACATCCTCACCAATTTTGACTGGAGAAAATGTAACAACTGTACCACTTATTTTTTTATCCTTCTTCAAAGGAGGAGTAACAAAATATTCATTTACATGACTTGATAAAAGCTCTATTGAATACTCATCCCCTTCATTATTCCATGTATTCCAGAATGCTCTTTCTGAAAATTTAACGAATGAAAAACGCCCCTTTCCTTTCCGCCCTCTAGTAACAGGGGTTCTAAATATTTTTTTCTGGGAGTCTAAGAATTGATCAAACGTTTTGTCTAATTCCGCGAATTTAATGCCATCTCCATCATCTAAAATGGAAATCTCAGTCAGCCCACTCATACCATTGGCAGCTGCTTTTATATGAACATTTTTAGCCCCAGCATCAAATGCGTTCCATACATACTCACAAAGAGCCTTACTAGGCGACAGATTCTCAAGTTGGCTAAGTACGCTCTGCCCCGTGTTCGTCGTTTTTCTTGTAGTCCCTCTGCTCATACCACAGACCTCGTGTAATCCCTTGCAAGATGATTAGAATCAATATGACAGCACTATAAACCACACCACCAAATCAACAAAGTGACAAAAATCGCACTACACCGCACCCGCCTGCCGTTTTCAGATCACGAAAATTTTGCAGTTGGGATTTTTTACAAACAATAGCACCAGACTGCGCCAGTACTGAAGGTGTTCCGCGAAGTAGAAACTGAAAAAAGTGAAAAGGATTTCAGCTTTTTTCGGTTTTGGTTTGCTTCAACATCTTTCACTGAAGAAGCAACTAATTGATATTAAACAAATAAATTACTTTCGGTGGATTTATTTGATACAGAACATGAAAAGCAAAAACAGCTAATCCATTGAATTAAATAATAATTATGTTTACGAATAGAAAATTTCCGCTTCCATGACCTGCGGCACACCTGGGCGAACTGGCTAGTACAGTCCGGCGTGTCGCTCAGATGGGAAAGTATCGATATGGTGCAGCGTTATGCACATTTTGCGCCAAATCACCTGACGCAGTATGCCATGCAAATCGACTCATTCCTGGCAGGGAATGGCACAAATATGGCACAAGGCGCTTTTGCTGAACTGGTGAATATCGCGTGAACCCGCGTGGTTACTGGTGCCGATAATAGGAGTCGAACCTACGACCTTCGCATTACGAATGCGCTGCTCTACCAACTGAGCTATATCGGCACTGGAGAGGATTGTGCTACGGGGAAAAAGCTTAAAACTCTGCGGGTGATGCGTCAATGGCCTTATGAATCAACCGGCTATTTTTGCACCACCCGTTTTTCAGTTACGCACGAATCGTATCATCGCCGAAGCCGATCCACTTGTAGGTGGTCAGCGCTTCCAGACCCATCGGGCCACGGGCGTGCAGCTTTTGCGTGCTGACGGCCACTTCCGCGCCCAGGCCAAATTGTCCACCGTCGGTGAAGCGCGTTGAGGCGTTGACGTACACCGCTGAAGAATCGACTTCATTGATAAAGCGATTGGCATTGCTCAGGGTGCGGGTCAGAATCGCATCTGAATGCTGAGTTCCGTGCTCGCGAATGTGCGCAATTGCGCCATCGAGGTCATCCACCAGCTTCACATTCAGATCTAACGACAGAAACTCGTCGTCGTACTCTTCAGCTTTTACCGCCACCACGTTGGCCGGGCCGTTTTGCAGCTGCGCCAGCGCGTTAGCATCAGCGTGCAAAGTCACACCGCTCTCTGCCATTTGTTTGCTCAGAGCAGGCAGGAATTTATCAGCGATGCCCTGATGCACCAGCAGCGTTTCAACGGTGTTACAGGTGCTCGGACGCTGGGTTTTCGCGTTAACGATAATCTTCAGCGCCGGTTTAATCTCAGCAGAATCATCTACATAGATGTGACAAACACCGATGCCGCCGGTGATCACCGGGATCGTCGACTCTTCGCGGCACAGCTTGTGCAGGCCCGCGCCGCCGCGTGGGATCAGCATGTCGATGTATTTGTCCATCCGCAGCATTTCGCCGACCAGCGCGCGATCAGGGCTTTCAATTGCCTGAACCGCTCCGGCTGGCAGCCCGCATTCCTGCAACGCCTGCTGGATAACTTTGACCGTCGCAGCGTTAGTGCGCCAGGTCTCTTTGCCGCCGCGTAAAATTGCCGCGTTGCCCGTTTTCAGGCACAGCGAGGCGACATCGACCGTCACGTTCGGACGTGCTTCATAAATGACGCCCACTACGCCAAGCGGCACACGGCGACGCTCGATGCGCAGGCCGCTGTCCAGCAGCCCACCGTCAATCACCTGCCCGACCGGATCGGCAAGATTGCAAACCTGGCGAACGTCATCAGCAATTGCCTTCAGACGCGCCGGAGTCAGCGCCAGGCGATCGAGCATTGCTTCGCTGAGCCCATTGCTGCGCGCTTCATCCAGATCCTGCGCGTTGGCGCTGAGGATAGTTTCGGTCTGCGCTTCCAGATAATCAGCAATCTTTTCCAGAACCTGATTTTTCTCACGCGCGGAGAGCTGCGCAAGCTTGTACGAGGCCGCTTTGGCAGCTATGCCCATTTGTTCCAGCATTGAAAGCTCCTTAACGGGTGATCATGTCGTCACGATGTACGGCAACCGGGCCGTACTCGTAGCCAAGAATGGCATCTATTTGCTGCGAGTGGTGACCGGCGATACGACGCATTGCATCGCTGTTGTAGCGCGTTACGCCGTGGGCGATATCGCGACCATCCAGCGTACGAATACGGATCACTTCACCACGGGAGAAGTTGCCTGTCACGCTTTTAATTCCTTTTGGAAGTAATGAACTCCCTCTTTCCAGAATTGCCGCAACGGCACCTTCATCAACGGTGATTTCGCCTGCCGGTGGCGCGCCGAAGATCCAGCGTTTACGGGTCTCCAGCGGCGAAGTCTGGGCATGGAAACGAGTTCCGACTGAGATGCCTTCCATCACGTCACCAATCACGCCTGGACGGCTGCCTGCGGCAATGATGGTATCGATGCCCGCACGGCATGCCACATCTGCGGCCTGCAATTTGGTGCCCATTCCGCCGGTTCCCAGGCCAGACACGCTGTCACCGGCGATTGAGCGCAGTGCGTCATCAATGCCGTGAACGTCCTGAATCAGCTCGGCCTGCGGATTGGTGCGCGGGTCCGCGGTGAACAGCCCTTGCTGATCGGTCAGCAGCAGCAGTTTATCCGCCCCGGCCAGAATTGCCGCCAGCGCAGAAAGGTTGTCGTTGTCGCCGACTTTAATTTCAGCGGTAGCCACGGCGTCGTTTTCGTTAATCACCGGAACGATGTGGTTATCCAGCAGCGCACGCAGCGTGTCTCGCGCGTTAAGAAAACGCTCACGATCTTCCATATCAGCGCGCGTCAGCAGCATCTGCCCGACATGAATGCCGTAAATAGAAAAGAGCTGTTCCCACAGTTGGATAAGACGGCTCTGACCTACGGCCGCAAGCAGCTGTTTAGAAGCGATAGTGGCAGGAAGTTCGGGGTAGCCAAGATGTTCACGTCCGGCGGCAATCGCCCCGGAGGTCACAATCACAATACGATGCCCTGCGGCATGCAGCTGCGCGCACTGACGCACTAACTCGACGATATGGGCGCGATTCAGGCGGCGCGATCCCCCGGTTAAAACGCTGGTACCCAGTTTTACCACCAGCGTCTGACTGTCACTCATGTTGCTCTGCCATTAAATGATAAGGAAAAAGACGTTGTAACAGGACTCAGGCCGCTTGCCAACACCTGGCACGGGTTGCAGAGCACTTTATTGCGCGGGATCAGGGATGAAGGATCGGCAAGCGTAGCGGCAGATTATGTCTTTTTTATGACAGAAACAGATAAACACAGATATTTAAAATTATTCTTACTTTGTCATAAAACTTTCATTTCTGGGCGTTACAACCCTTCCTGTTTTTTACATCGGGCGAGTCCCCAAAATTTAAGCGCGTAATTCAATCAGGGTTAAAAATGAAAAAGAGCACACTGGCATTAATGGTACTGGGCGTAATGTCTTCCACCGCTGCACAGGCCGCAGAGATTTATAACAAAGACGGTAACAAACTGGATCTTTACGGTCGTGTGAAAGCTGAACACTATATGAGTGACAATGACGCCGTGGATGGCGATCAGTCTTATATTCGTATGGGCTTTAAAGGTCAGACTCAGATTAACGATCAGCTGACCGGCTTTGGTCAGTGGGAATATCAGGTTGCCGCGAACAAAGTAGAAGGTGACCCAAACACCGCGAAAACCCGTCTGGCATTCGCTGGTCTGAAAGCGGGCGATGCAGGCTCATTCGACTACGGTCGTAACTACGGCATCCTGTATAACGTCGCAGCGTATACGGATATGATCCCAGAATTCGGTGACGACTCCTTCGTTAAAACCGATAACTTCATGACTGGCCGTGGTAACGGCATGGCAACCTACCGTAACAACAACTTCTTCGGTCTGGTTGATGGTCTGAAGCTGGCTCTGCAGTATCAGGGCAAGAACGAGAACGACTCCCGCGTCACCAGCAAAGCGAACGGCGACGGTTTCGGTACCTCTCTGAGCTACGATTTCGGCGATTCTGGTTTCACCCTGGGTGCAGCCTATGCCAACTCTAACCGTACACTGAACCAGCAGGACAGCACCTTCGGTAAAGGTACCGATGCTGAAGCCTGGACCACCGGTTTCAAATACGATGCTAACAGCGTTTACGTTGCCGCTATTTACGCTGAAACCCGCAATATGACCCCAATCTCTGGTACTGCGACAATTAACGACGTCAGCACCAAAGTGAGCGGCTTTGCGAATAAAAACCAGGCGTTCGAAGTGGTTGCACAATACCAGTTTGATTTCGGTCTGCGTCCGTCCATCGGTTATATCCAGTCTAAAGGCAAGGATATTGAAGGCGTAGGCGATGCGGATCTGGTGAAATATATCGACGTTGCTGCAACTTACTACTTCAACAAAAACATGTCCGCATTCGTTGATTATAAAATCAACCAGCTGAGCGATGACAATAAACTTGCTCTGAACAACGACGACGTGGTTGCTCTGGGTCTGGTTTATCAGTTCTGATTTAATTCAGATGTAAAAAACCCCTCACTTTCGAGGGGTTTTGTTTTGTTACACAGACGACATAAAAAACCCTCGAAGCCGAGGGTTTTGTCGTTATCACGCAGAGAGTCTTACTGGCTGAACCACATCTTCCGCAGGTTCCAGCGCCAGGTCGAACGTTTTCAACAGGTCGCGGGCACGCTCATGGAATTCACGCAGCGTGTGCTCCAGACGATCCAGCACCTCTTTATCTTTGATAGCCGTAGGCTGCCAGATACCATCCTTATCAAACAAACCGAACTGATAGCTATAGGTAAAACGCTTCTCCTGCGCCTCCATTTCCAGCCACCAGCCCCAGAACTCACGCTTCTCAGGGGCCGGTTTGACATTGACGCACACGGCCAGGCAATCGAAAAAGAAGCGATTCTCTTCGCACTGCTCTTCCCGGATATAGGGGCCAAGAGCCGTGAATTTCTTGATCAGTTTACTTTTCAGGTGTCCACTCGGTAACGTCATTGCGATCTCCTTTAGTGATGCAACTGTTTTACCAAATCAATAGAATTTAGCAATCCATTAACCAATTCTCTGGTTGATCCACCCGGCAATTTCTTTCAATGCCTTGTCAAAATTCCGGTAAACCGGCTTGAACGGGATCTGCATCAGCTTGCCATCAACAGATGACGAGGTGATTAAACGCGATTCCTCTTCCGGGCTGAACGGATCGTTTTGCCAGAAACCTGACAGCATTGGCGTCGGACAACGACGGCCAAGCAGCCCCTGGGTTTTCAGCGAGTAACGGTTGAGCTCAATACGCAGCGCTTCATCAGAGGCATCGTGCATGCCCAGGCGCGATGCCAGCACGTCGAGATACATTTCGGGAATATTGCCCAACCGCAGCGGATCGTTGAGCAGCGAATGGACCATCGGCCCCAGACAAGCCACCGCTTTCAGGCGTGGAGATTCCAGATAGGCCAGACGTACCGCCACGTTGGCACCAAAGCGGAAGCCAAACGCCGCCACGCGCGTGTGATCGACCCACGGCACGTTTGGCAGTGATTTCAGCACGTGCTGATGCAGGAAGCTGGAATCCTGGGTCAGTTTCCACTTCGATGAAAAACCAATCGAAGGCATATCCAGCGTCAGCATCGCGATGCCGAGCGGAGCCAGATAACGTTCGAACAGGGAATAGTTGTCGCTTTGCAGCGCGTCCAGGCCGCCGCACATCAGCACCGTCGGGAACGGGCCATCGCCAGGAGGCATATGCAGGAATCCGCTGACGGGCGCACCGCCCGGAATAGTGAACTCCAGTTCACGCATCGAACCCGGCAAGCGCTGAGCGGCTTCTTCATAAGCGCGGTTCGCGAGCGCCTGAGCCTGATCGGCCAGTTCATCGCCTTTTAAATGCGGGTAAGCGGCAATGCTATAGAGGTTAGAAGCATGCAGCCAGTGGCGACCACTGAGCTCGTCGTTCATCTCCTGCCCGGCTTTCTGCTGCCAGAGCATCGCCTGCTTCGACCATTCGTAGATCCAGTTGCCGCCGCGATACCCGACTACGGTGTCATAAAGCTCTTCATCAGTGCGCTCGTTAGTGCTCATGACGATGCGCGCCTGCACGTCGAGAATTTCCTGTGGGGAGACGCCACGCCAGATCCACATCAGACGGTTCACCATCCGATACCAGTGGGGTACGTTTTGCCCATCCAGGGTTGACTGTACCGAAGGCAGTACGCCCGAATTAAACCGACGCACCAGCGTTGAGGTTTCCGGGTGCTTAAAACGGGGTTTGAAAAGAACTTCGCTGAGGTTGGCTTCTGGCATCGCATAGACTCCATAAATACGACATGGTGTCTATTGTACCTCGTCCGGAGACAAAAAGGACAACGCCCGGTAAACCGGGCGTTGTAGAACTGAGAATATTCAAGAATTTCTGTTCACAGGAAGGCGGCAAGTTTATGAGTCCTCAGGAGCTTACTAAAGTAAGTGACTGAGGTGAGTAAACTCAGGCAACGCACCTGTGGGCAGAAAGGCGCCGAATATTTTAGCGACCGGAGATTGGCGGTACGAATACCACGCCCATATCCCATGGCTGTTCAATCCAGGTATCCTGCGGGATATCGATCACGTAGTCATCGACCAGCGGCTGACCGGCTGGTTTAGCGAAGATAGTGACGAAGTGTGCTTTTGGATACATTTCACGGATAGCTACTGCGGTGCCGCCAGTATCAACAAGATCGTCGATAACGATAAAGCCTTCGCCATCGCCTTCGGCGCGTTTGAGGACTTTCAGCTCGCGCTGGTTGTCGTGGTCGTAGCTGGAGATGCAGACGGTGTCCACATGACGAATACCCAGTTCACGGGCCAGCAGAGCGCCAGGTACCAGGCCTCCACGGCTAACGGCAATAATGCCTTTCCACTGTTCGGACGGCATCAGGCGCGCGGCCAGTTTGCGTGCATGGATCTGCAACATGTCCCAGGTGACGACGTATTTTTCGCTCATGTGATTTGATTCCCAGCCTGTCAAACGCGGCTTAAAAATTGTTCAGGGTGATTCCAGGTTGCGCGAGATTATAGAGATCTGGCGCACTAAAAACCAGTGTTTAACCGCCTCGCCGGGAGTTTTTGCGCGCGATGTACTACCAGAGCAGGCAGAAAGTGGTATTCTCAACCCCATCTCGCAATTCAGGCTCCATGCCTGTTTGCCATCGCTAACCCATTACCTGTAAGTAGTTTTTGCAGGTGCCGTAAGGAGACTTACCGTGTCTGAACTGTCTCAACTGTCCCCGCAGCCGCTGTGGGACATTTTTGCCAAAATCTGCTCCATTCCACACCCGTCCTATCACGAAGAACAGCTTGCCGAACACATCATGGGCTGGGCGAAGGAAAAAGGTCTGCATGCAGAGCGCGACCAGGTTGGCAACATCCTGATCCGTAAAGGCGCAACGGCGGGAATGGAAAACCGCAAACCGGTTGTCATGCAGGCGCACCTCGATATGGTGCCGCAGAAAAACAACGACACCGTACACGATTTCACTAAAGATCCGATTCAGCCGTACATCGACGGCGAGTGGGTAAAAGCACGCGGCACCACCCTGGGTGCGGATAACGGCATCGGTATGGCTTCTGCCCTGGCGGTACTGGCGGATGATTCCGTTGAGCACGGCCCGCTGGAAGTGCTGCTGACCATGACCGAAGAAGCAGGAATGGACGGCGCATTCGGTCTGCAGGCTGGCTGGCTGCAGGCGGATATCTTGATCAACACCGACTCCGAAGAAGAAGGTGAGATCTACATGGGCTGCGCAGGCGGCATCGATTTCATCACCACTCTGCCGCTGTCCCGTGAAGCAGTACCTGCTGGCTTCGAGAGCTTCAAGCTGACGCTGAAAGGCCTGAAGGGCGGCCACTCCGGCGGCGACATCCATCTGGGTCTCGGCAACGCTAACAAACTGCTGGCACGCTTCCTGGCGGGCCACGCGGCTGAGCTGGATCTGCGTCTGGTTGATTTCAACGGCGGCACCCTGCGCAACGCTATTCCTCGTGAAGCGTTCGCGACCGTAGCCGTCCCTGCGGCGAAAGCAGACGAGCTGAAAAAACTGGCTAACGTTTATCTGGATATCCTGAAAAACGAACTGTCAGCGAAAGAGAAGAACCTGACCGTGGTGCTGGAATCCGTGACTGCGGATAAAGCCGCGCTGACCACTCAGTCCCGCGACAGCTTTATTCAGCTGCTGAATGCCACCCCGAACGGCGTGATCCGCAACTCTGACGTAGCAAAAGGCGTGGTGGAAACCTCCCTGAACGTCGGCGTGGTGAGCATGCATGACGACAACGTGGAAATCATCTGCCTGATCCGTTCCCTGATCGACAGCGGCAAAGACTACGTGGTGAGCATGCTGGAGTCTCTGGGCAAAATGGCCGGCGCGAAGACCGCACCGAAAGGCGGCTACCCAGGTTGGCAGCCAGACGCGAACTCTCCGGTGATGCACCTGGTGCGTGAAACCTATCAGCGTCTGTTCAACAAAACCCCGAACATCCAGGTGATCCACGCGGGTCTGGAATGCGGCCTGTTCAAGAAACCTTACCCAGACATGGACATGGTTTCCATTGGCCCAACCATTACCGGTCCTCACTCTCCGGATGAGCAGGTTCATATCGAAAGCGTGGGCCAGTACTGGATCCTGCTGACTGAACTGCTGAAATCTATTCCGGCTAAGTAAGTTAAATAACAGATTGCCCGGTGGCGCTGCGCTGACCGGACCTACAAAAACCTCCTGCATGGGAGGTTTTTTTTTGGGGGGATTGAGAGGCAAACGTAGGTCCATGCAAGCGAAGCGCCGCCGGGCAGTTTTTTAAAGCCCCAATAGCAGCTGCCGTTCAAGCTGCGGATCGAGCAGCGTCACATGTAACCCCACCAGCCTTACTCCGCGCCCGCCGCGTCTTTCCTGCCAGGCTTTATAGGCTGTGGCCACTAAATCATCCTGATTGAGTTTCGGCCAGACGTGTTCCTGAGTCGTTTGCTGGAAGTCATTAAATTTAAGCTTGATGCCCTGACGAGCGATGAGTAAATCCGGCTTTACCTTGGCCAGACGGCGTTCCAGCTCCGGATAGAGTTGGCCGGTGATGATCGCCTCGCAATCTGCCCATTCGTGAATATCTTCGAGTAGCGTGCGCTCTACGCCGACGGATTTACGCAGACGTTCACTATTGACGTCGCGTTCATCAATGCCGTTGCTGCGTTCCCATAACACACGGCCAAATTTACCGAAGCGCTTAAGCAGCATGGCAAGATCGCTGTTTTGCACGTCTTCGCAGGTGCGTAATCCCATGCCTTCCAGCTTTGCGGCAGAAACTTTGCCGACGCCAGGAATTTTGGCCAGCGACAGCGTTTTCAGAAACGCAGGAACTTCATCGGGGGTTATCACGTATTGCCCGTTGGGCTTATTCAGGTCAGAGGCAATCTTGGCAAGGAACTTCACCGGCGCAACACCGGCGGAGGCAGTTAGATCCAGCTCTTTGTGGATCGTTCTGCGGATCTCTTCAGCCATTAATGTCGCAGAGCCGTGGCAGTGTACGCTGTCGGAAACGTCCAGATAGGCTTCATCCAGCGATAACGGTTCAATCAGTGAGGTGTAGCGGGAGAAGATTTCACGGATATGCGCAGAGGCCTCTTTGTAAGCCTCAAAACGTCCGGGAAGCAGTTTCAGATGAGGACAAAGCTTAAGCGCCATCGCAGTAGGCATGGCGCTACGCACGCCAAACTTACGCGCAGGATAGTTCGCGGTGCTGATAACGCCACGCTGGATCCTGCTGCCGCCAATCGCAATGGGAATGTCACGCAGGGCTGGATTATCCCGCATTTCTACTGCGGCAAAAAAGCAGTCCATATCGACATGAATAATTTTGCGCATACTTCCCCTCCGATGATACTGGACAAGTATACAGTAAAATTATGAGTACTGAGAAGTGTCGGATGAAACTGCCGGGTGGCGGCTACGCCTTACCCGGCCTACAAGATCCGTAGGTCCGCGCAAGCGCAGCGCCGCCGGGCATAATTACAAAATCCGGTTCTGCTGATTCCGTGCTTCCCGCGCCATCCGCTTCTTACGTGCATCGCAGGGTTCCGGGCAGTCGCAGACTTTCTCCAGCCCCAGCGAAGAAATCCCGCCGCAGCTTCCCTGGATGCTTTTACGCTTTACCAGGTAACCCAGCGACATGCCGAACACCACCAGCACAAACACCGCAAAGGTCGCGAGAAATACCGTCAGCATCATCAGCCTCCAAAATCGTCCAGCATGATGTTTTCATCCTCCACGCCCAAATCTTTCAGCATTCGGATCACCGCCGCGTTCATCACCGGCGGCCCGCACATGTAAAACTCACAGTCTTCCGGCGCAGCGTGGTTTTTTAGGTAGTTTTCATACAGCACGTTGTGGATGAACCCGGTGTGACCCGTCCAGTTGTCTTCCGGCTGCGGATCGGACAGCGCCACGTGGAAGGTAAAGTTCGTATTTTCCCGCGCCAGCTGCTCAAACTCATCGTCATAGAACATTTCGCGCAGTGAACGCGCGCCGTACCAGAAGCTGATTTTACGCTTGCTGCCCAGCCGTTTGAGCTGGTCGAAAATATGTGAACGCATCGGCGCCATTCCGGCTCCGCCGCCGATAAACACCATTTCCGCGTCAGTCTCTTTGGCAAAGAACTCGCCAAACGGCCCGGAGATGGTGACCTTGTCGCCCGCTTTCAGAGACCAGATGTAAGAGGACATGATCCCCGGTGGCGCATTCGGCGCGGAAGGCGGCGGCGTAGCGATACGCACGTTGAGCATAATGATGCCCTTCTCTTCCGGGTAGTTCGCCATCGAATACGCACGCAGCGTCGGCTCTTTCACATCCGAAACGTAGCGGAACAGGTTGAATTTATCCCAGTCGCCCCGGTATTCATCCGGCACGTCAAAATCGGCATAGGCCACTTTGTGGGACGGGCATTCGATCTGAATATAGCCGCCCGCGCGGAACGGCACGCTTTCCCCTGCCGGGATCGCCAGCTTCAGCTCTTTAATGAAAGTCGCTTTGTTATCGTTAGAGATAACCTCGCACTCCCATTTTTTCACCCCGAAGATCTCTTCCGGCAGCTCGATTTTCATGTCCTGACGCACCGCTACCTGACAGGCCAGACGGCAGCCCTCTTTCGCTTCACGTTTCGTGATGTGCGAAAGCTCGGTTGGCAGAATATCGCCGCCGCCCTCTTTCACTTTCACCCGGCACTGACCGCAGGAGCCACCGCCGCCGCACGCGGAAGAAACAAAAATCCCGTTGCTGGAGAGTGTGTTCAGCAGCTTGTCGCCCGCCGGGGTGCGAATCTGTTTATCCGCTTCATTGTTGATTTCAATGATCACGTCGCCGGAGTTCACCAGCTTCGCGCGCGCCGCCAGAATCAGCAGCGACAACACCAGCACGATCAGCGTGAACATCACCACGCCAAGAATAATTTCCATTATTGCGCCCTTATAGCTGCACGCCGGAGAACGACATAAAGCCTAATGCCATCAGTCCGGTGGTGATAAAGGTGATCCCTAAGCCGCGCAGTCCTGCGGGCACGTTGGCGTATTTCATTTTCTCGCGGATCCCCGCCATCGCCACAATTGCCAGCATCCAGCCGATGCCAGAGCCAAAGCCGTAGACGATCGATTCCGGGAAGTTGTAGTCACGCTGCACCATGAAGGAGACACCGCCAAAAATGGCGCAGTTCACGGCAATCAGCGGCAGGAAGATCCCCAGCGCGTTGTACAGCGACGGGAAGTACTTATCGAGGATCATCTCGAGGATCTGCACCAGCGCCGCAATCACCCCGATAAAGGTGATGAAGTTGAGGAAGCTCAGATCCACGCCTTCCACCAGCGCCCCGTCACGCAAAACCAGGTTGTAGATAAGATTGTTCACCGGAACGGAAATGCCCAGCACCACGGTGACCGCCACGCCAAGACCAAACGCGGTGGAGACTTTCTTCGATACCGCAAGGAAAGTACACATGCCGAGGAAGAAGGCCAGCGCCATGTTTTCCACAAACACCGCGCGAACAAAAAGACTGATGTAATGAGCCATAGTCGGTTACTCCTTCTCCTGCTGTTCCGGCTTCCAGCTGCGCAGCGCCCAGATAAGCAAACCGATGATGAAAAACGCGCTTGGAGCCAGCAGGAACAGACCGTTCGGCTGATACCAGCCGCCGTTCTGCACGGTTTGCAGCACGGTGATGCCAAACAGTTTGCCGCTGCCAATCAGCTCGCGCAGGAAGCCGACAATCATCAGGATCGCGCCATAGCCCAGACCGTTGCCGATGCCGTCCATGAAGCTCGCCAGCGGCGGCGCTTTCATCGCGTACGCTTCCGCGCGGCCCATCACGATACAGTTAGTGATGATAAGCCCAACGAACACCGACAGCTGCTTTGACGTTTCATAAGCGAACGCGCGCAGCAGCTGATCGACCACGATCACCAGCGAGGCGATGATCGCCATCTGCACGATAATGCGCACGCTGTTCGGAATGTGGTGGCGGATCATCGAGATAAACATGCTGGAGAACGCCGTCACCAGCGTCACCGCGATGGTCATCACGAAGGCGGTTTCAAGCTTGGTGGTCACCGCCAGCGCCGAACAGACGCCCAGCACCTGCAGGGCAATCGGGTTGTTGGTGATAAGCGGCCCCACCAGCACCCGTTTTACTTCTTTCATTTCACCGAGTTCAGCCATTGTTTAGGCCTCCTTCACGAATCTGCTTCAGGAAGGGACCAAAGCCCTGCTCCCCCATCCAGAAATCAAAGCTGTGCTGCACGCCGTTGGACGTCAGCGTTGCGCCAGAAAGGCCGTCAACGGCGTATTCATCACCCTGGCGCGCAGCCCCTTTCACCACTCTCAGCGCAGGCATCCCGTTATCATCCAGTATCTTTTTACCGATGAACTGCTTCCGCCAGGCCGGATTTTCCACTTCACCGCCGAGTCCCGGGGTTTCCCCCTGGTCGTAGTAAGTGATGCCTTTCACGGTGCGACCGTCGGTGTCCAGCGCCACAAACGCGTACATCATCGACCACAGGCCGTTGCCGTAAATCGGCAGCACGACTTCCTGAATCTTTTTCTGCGCGTCTTTCACCAGGTAGATTTCCACCACATTGCTGCGGCGCTTGATGCCCGCCGGATCCTGATTCGCTTCCAGCTGTACGCTTTGCGCCGGATCTTTCAGCGCCAGCCCCTGGTTAAACGTAGCCGGGTCTTTGTCCAGCAAATCGCCGCTTTTCAGATCCAGTAGCTTCGGGGTGATGCGCTCGGCAAATACCGACGCCACTTCATCCTGCTTCATATCCGGCTGCATCAGCCCGGCGACGGACAGAATGTTGCGCTGTTTATCCAGCGCCCGCTGCTCCTGCTGACGGGACTTAAGCCCGACCGCAGAGCCTGCCACCACAACCGAGCACACCAGGCAAAGCACCAGCACCACCAGCAGCGTTTTGCCGATGCTATCGTTACTTTTCACTTCAGCCACGCGACTTCCTCCGCTTGATGTTGGCCTGCACCACCAGATAATCGAACAGTGGTGCGAACAGGTTGGCGAACAGGATCGCCAGCATCATCCCTTCCGGATATGCCGGGTTCACCACGCGGATCAGCACGCACATCGCACCAATCAGCACGCCATAGGCCCATTTCCCTTTATCCGTAAACGACGCCGACACCGGGTCGGTTGCCATAAACATCATCCCGAAGGCAAAGCCGCCCAGCACCAGATGCCAGTACCACGGCATGGCGAACATTGGGTTAGTGGCTGAGCCGACAAAGTTAAACAGCGTGGCGGTGGCAATCATGCCGAGCATCACCCCTGCGACAATGCGCCAGGACGCGACGCGACCAAAAATAATGATCGCCCCACCAAGCAGGATCATCAGGGTGGAAACTTCGCCAATCGAGCCTGGAATATTCCCGAGGAAAGCATCCATCCACGTCACCGGCTGACCGGTGGCAACGTTCACCAACGCCTCGCCGCCGTGGCTCGCCCACTGTGAAAGCGGGGTTGCGCCGGAGAAGCCATCTGCAGCCGTCCATACCAGATCACCGGAGATTTGCGCCGGATAGGCGAAGAACAGGAAGGCGCGCCCTGCAAGTGCCGGGTTGAGGAAGTTACGCCCGGTGCCGCCGAATATCTCTTTGGCAATCACCACCCCGAAGCTGATGCCCAGCGCGGCCTGCCACAGCGGCATGGTCGGCGGGACAATCAGCGCAAACAGAATTGAGGTAACGAAGAAGCCTTCGTTGATTTCATGTTTGCGGATGATGGCGAACAGGACTTCCCAGAACCCGCCGACGATGAACACCGTGAGGTAAATGGGCAGGAAGAATACCGCGCCTAATCCCATCATGCTCAGCCAGCCCGCATCTGCGCCAAAGTTGACGCCGATAGCCTGCGCCACGCTGTAGTGCCAGTGGCTGGCAATCACCTGCTGCAGCTGTTCTGCGCCATACAGTTTGTGCAGCGCGGGAATGGTTTGCAGGCCGACGTTGTACATGCCCCAGAACATCGCCGGGAATACCGCCAGCCACACAAGAATCATCATACGCTTGAGGTCAATAGCGTCGCGCACGTGCGCTGCGCCTTTGGTGACCAAACCCGGCGTGTAGAAGATGGTCGCTGCCGCTTCATACAGCGGGTAGTACTTTTCCAGTTTGCCGCCGTGAGTAAAGTGCGGCTCCATTTTTTCCAGCAGATTTTTCAGACCCATCACTTATCCTTCCTGCTCAATGCGGGTGAGAACCTCACGCAGCACCGGACCGTATTCATACTTGGCCGGGCAGACGTAGGTGCAGAGCGCCAGATCTTCTTCATCGAGTTCAAGACAGCCCAGCGCCTGTGCGCTGTCGGTGTCACCTGCCAGAAGATCGCGCAGCAGCATGGTCGGCAGAATATCGAGCGGCATGACGCGCTCGTAGCTGCCAATCGGCACCATCGCCCGCTCGCCGCCGTTGGTATCGGTGGAGAAGCTGAACAGCTTGCGTTTGAGGAAATGACCCAGCGTGGTGCGCGTGACGGAGAATTTCTCTTTCCCCGGCATCACCCAACCGAAGAGCTCTTTTTCGCGCCCTTCCTTCACTACGCTCACCTGTAGGTGATAACGACCGAGATACGCATACGGCCCCTGTGCGTGAGTTCCGCTGAGTACGGAACCGGAGATAACGCGGTTTTCACCTTCCAGCAGTTCACCGGCCACCAGCTGCTCAAGGCTTGCGCCTGTCAGCGTCTTCACCAGCCGCGGTGAACTCACCTGTGGCCCGGCAAGCGCAATCACTCGCTCAGTCCACAGCTCACCTTCAAGGAACAGCTTGCCGACGGCGATCGCATCCTGATAACTCAAATGCCAGACCTGCTTGTTGAGGCTGACCGGCTCAAGGAAGTGGATATGCGTGCCCGGCAGGCCCGCCGGATGCGGCCCGGTGAATTCATTGAACGTCACCTGGCCTACGGGATGGCCGCCAAGCTTACCGCCGCTGGCCTGGCAGACGTGGACTTTGCCGTCCGTCAGGCGTGTCAGCACCGTCAGCCCGGCGTTAAAGGCTTCGCGGTGCTGATAAATAATCGGTTGGGGATCTGCCGCCAGCGGGTTGGTATCCATGGCGGTGACGAAAATCGCCGCTGGCACGCTGGCGGGTGCCGGGATTTTACTGAACGGACGAGTGCGCAGACTGGTCCACAGGCCCGATTCCAGCAGCTGCTGCTGGACCTGCTCGCGTTTCAGCGTGGCCAGTTCGTCTCGCTCAAAGCGAGGGAAACTCAGCGCCTCTTCGCCATCAATATCGATAACCACGGATTGCAGCACCCGGCGTTCGCCGCGATGAATGGCGCTGACAATGCCGCTGGCAGGCGCAGTAAAGCGCACGCCAGGGTTCTTTTTATCTTCAAACAGCACCTGCCCTTTGCTGACGCGGTCGCCTTCCTGGACCGCCATCGACGGGCGCATGCCGATGTAGTCATCGCCCAACACCGCCACGCGCGTGACCGCGGCGCCTTCGGCAATCTGTTGGGACGGGGTGCCAGCGATGGGCAAATTAAGCCCTTTAGTGATTTTAATCATGTCGTTAGCCAGTATCCGTTACTGTCGTGAAACCCAGCGTATTAAGCGTAAATAAGAAAGGAAAATCCGGTGCCAGAGCGCGCTGCTGGCGACAGTATGAGGTGAGTAAAGCATCCTTTCTTAACCTGGTTTGAGGCGGGGTAAGTTTACAGGAAGCAAAAGCCAAACGCAGCCTTTGCGCGGCCCACAGGTCGGTATTTGCGAGCAAATACGCAAAGTTCTGACTGATTGAGGAAAAAAAAGGGTTTATAACGTAAAACTATTTTGTAAACCCAGAAGTCCGGACTTGCGAAAAACTTTGGTGATGCTAATGTGAGCGCACCTAATCGAGACAATTCTGATTTCGGTTTTATTTTGGCCATCCCGGCCCTTCTTCACCGTTTTATCAAGGAACATGTAGTATGCGCAAAATCGCATTGTTACTTGCGATGCTGTTGATCCCGTGCGTTTCTTTTGCCGGTCTGCTTAGCAGTAATAGCCCGTCCACGCCGGTCAGCAAAGAATATAAGCAGCAGCTTATGGGGTCTCCGGTTTATATCCAGATCTTTAAAGAAGAACGCACCCTTGATCTCTACGTGAAGATGGGCGAGCAGTATCAACTGCTCGACAGCTACAAAATCTGTAATTACTCCGGCGGCTTAGGGCCAAAACAGCGGCAGGGTGATTTCAAATCTCCGGAAGGTTTCTACAACGTTTCCCGCAGCCAGCTCAAGCCTGACAGCCGCTTCTATAAAGCCATCAATATCGGCTTCCCGAACGCCTACGATCAGGCGCACGGCTATGAAGGCAAATACTTGATGATCCACGGTGCCTGCGTGTCGATTGGCTGCTACGCCATGACCGACTCAGGCATTGATGAGATCTTCCAGTTTGTCACCGGTGCGCTGGTGTTTGGTCAGTCAAACGTGCAGGTAAGCATTTACCCGTTCCGCATGACTGATGCCAACATGGAACGCCATAAATACTCTTACTACAAAGATTTCTGGTCGCAGCTGAAACCGGGTTATGACTACTTCGAGCAAACTCATAAACCGCCGATGGTTTCTGTGCAGAACGGACGCTACGTGGTCAGCAAGCCGCTGAGCCACGAAATTCAGCGCTCTCAGCTGGCGTCAAACTACACGCTCCCCGAGACAAAATAACGCCCACTCGCCTGGCTCAATCTTGTGCCAGGTTTCGTTGCCCGTCAGCGGCTGCGTCGCAATCACGGTGACCACATCATTCGGTGTGGTCTCTCGCTGAAAATCAATCTCCACGTCCTGATCCAGTAATGTAGCCACGCCAAACGGCGCCCGACGGGTGATCCAGTAAAGATTGGTCGAGCAGAACGCCATCACGTAGCGCCCATCCGACAACAGCATGTTGAAGACCCCTTTCTCCCGCAGTTCAGCGGCAAGCGAGGCAATGTATTTGAAGACGCCGGTCATATTGCCGGGCGTACGAGGATAGCGTGCGGTGAGCTTGTGCAGTAGCCAGCAGAAAGCTTTTTCACTGTCGGTTTCCCCTACAGGGCGGAACTGGCCGGTTTCGAGAGATTTATAGCCCGTCAGTTGCCCATTGTGCGCGTAGGTCCAGTTGCGGCCCCACAGCTCGCGGGTAAAAGGATGGGTGTTTTCCAGCGCCACTTCGCCGCGATTAGCCTGGCGGATATGGGCAATGACAGAACAGGATTTGATGGGGTAGTCCTGTACCAGTTTCGCAATCGGCGACTGGTAGCTGGGCTGAGGATCCTTAAATGTGCGGCAGCCTTTTCCCTCGTAGAAGGTGATCCCCCAGCCGTCTTTATGCGGGCCGGTGCCTCCCCCGCGCTGAACCAGCCCGGTGAAGCTAAAGCAGATATCCGTTGGCACATTGGCGCTCATCCCGAGCAGTTCACACATAGTTCACCTCACACAACGCTACAACAAGGTTCAGCGTAGGCCCGGCAAGCGGTGCGCCGCCGGGCAATGGCAGGTTTAAGCCTTCACCATCTCTTTTTCGATAAGCATGATCAGGATGTGGATCACCTTAATGTGGATCTCCTGAATGCGGTCGGCGTAGCCAAAGTGCGGCACGCGAATTTCCACGTCGGCAGAGCCTGCCATTTTGCCGCCGTCTTTGCCGGTCAGGGTGATGACTTTCATGCCCTGCGCGCGCGCTGCTTCGATAGCTTTGATCACGTTACCGGAGTTGCCGGAAGTGGAAATGCCGAGCAGTACGTCACCGTTGCGACCTACGGACTCAATGTAACGAGAGAAGACATATTCATAGCCGAAATCATTGCTGACGCAGGACAGGTGGCTGACGTCAGAAATCGCGATCGCCGGGTAGCCCGGGCGGTTTTCGCGATAGCGGCCGGTCAGCTCTTCGGCGAAGTGCATCGCGTCACAATGGGAGCCGCCGTTGCCGCAGGAAAGCACTTTGCCACCTGCTTTGAAGCTGTCTGCCAGCAGCACGGCTGCGCGCTGGATGGCATGGATATTTGCTTCGTCCGCCAGAAAATTAGTCAGAGTTTCAGCCGCTTCATTCAGTTCGTTACGAATCAGATCCTGGTACATGAGGATAATCCTTCCGCTTTGATTATTAACCTTTGCAGTGTAACGGATAGCAGGTAAAGCGAGAAGCATTCAGCTCCGTTATCCCTGCGCCTTTTGCTTTTCCGTGCGCACGAAAGCGGCAACAGTGTGAGCTGTGTTGTAATTATTTTGTGAACACATTGATAAAAGAAATAACATCCACTACAACCATATCATCACAAGTGGTCAGACCTCCTACAAGCAGGGGAAAATTTTTTATGATGATTTTGAGTATTGTTGCCACCATCGCCCTCCTTGGCGTGCTGTTCTATCACCGGGTAAATCTGCTGCTCAGCAGCCTTATCCTGCTGGTCTGGACCGGCGCGCTGGGCGCAGCTGGCCTGTGGAATATCTGGCTGCTGCTGCCGCTGGCTATTATTCTGCTGCCGTTCAACCTGACGCCAATGCGTAAATCGATGATTTCCGCCCCGGCATTCCGTGCCTTCAGCAAAGTGATGCCGCCGATGTCGCGCACTGAAAAAGAAGCGATCGACGCGGGCACCACCTGGTGGGAAGGCGACCTGTTCCAGGGCAACCCGGACTGGAAAAAACTGCACAACTATCCGCAGCCGCGCCTGACGGCCGAAGAGCAGGCGTTTATCGACGGTCCGGTGGAAGAAGCCTGCCGCATGGCAAACGACTTCGCCATCACCCATGAAATGGCCGATCTGCCTCCGGAGCTGTGGGCGTATCTGAAAGAACATCGCTTCTTCGCGATGATTATTAAGAAAGAGTACGGTGGGCTGGAATTCTCCGCTTACGCACAGTCCCGCGTGCTGCAAAAGCTGTCCGGCGTTTCAGGTATTCTGGCGATCACCGTCGGCGTACCAAACTCTTTAGGCCCGGGCGAGCTGCTGCAACATTACGGCACCGACGAGCAAAAAAATCACTATCTGCCGCGTCTGGCCCGTGGTCAGGAAATCCCATGCTTCGCGCTGACCAGCCCGGAAGCAGGCTCTGATGCAGGTGCGATTCCGGATACCGGCGTCGTCTGCATGGGCGAATGGCAGGGCGAGCAGGTGCTCGGTATGCGCCTGACCTGGAACAAGCGTTACATCACGCTGGCGCCTATCGCTACCGTGCTGGGCCTGGCGTTCAAACTCTCTGACCCGGAAAAACTGCTGGGCGGCGAAGAAGATCTCGGCATTACCTGTGCGCTGATCCCAACCGGTACGCCGGGTGTGGAAATTGGCCGTCGTCACTTCCCTCTGAACGTGCCGTTCCAGAATGGTCCAACCCGCGGTCAGGACATTTTCGTCCCAATCGATTTCATCATCGGTGGACCGAAAATGGCCGGTCAGGGCTGGCGTATGCTGGTGGAATGCCTCTCCGTTGGCCGTGGCATCACCCTGCCTTCTAACGCCACCGGCGGTCTGAAATCTGTCGCTATGGCGACCGGTGCTTACGCCCACATTCGCCGTCAGTTCAAAATCTCTATCGGTAAGATGGAAGGGATTGAAGAGCCGCTGGCGCGTATCGCGGGTAATGCCTACGTGATGGATGCTGCTGCATCGCTCATTACCTACGGCATCATGCTGGGCGAGAAACCAGCGGTTCTGTCCGCTATCGTCAAATATCACTGTACTCACCGTGGTCAGCAGTCAATCATCGACGCGATGGATATTACCGGCGGTAAAGGCAT
Source organism: Enterobacteriaceae bacterium 89 (assembly GCA_014156375.1). GTDB lineage: Bacteria > Pseudomonadota > Gammaproteobacteria > Enterobacterales > Enterobacteriaceae > Scandinavium. The sequence goes on from RQJH01000002.1 coordinate 1,266,978, forward strand.
TATGCTGGGCGAAGGCAACTTCCTCGCTCGTGCCTATCAGGGCGCACCGATTGCCATCACCGTGGAAGGGGCCAACATCCTGACCCGTAGCATGATGATCTTCGGCCAGGGCGCGATCCGCTGCCATCCGTACGTGCTGGAAGAGATGGCTGCAGCACAGAATAAAGATTTGAATGCCTTCGACCAACTGCTGTTCAAGCACATTGGCCACGTCGGCAGCAATAAAATGCGCAGTTTCTGGCTGGGTCTGACTCGCGGCCTGACCAGCAGCACGCCAACCAACGATGCGACCCGTCGCTACTATCAGCATCTGAACCGTCTGAGCGCCAACCTGGCCCTGCTGTCTGACGTGTCGATGGCGGTACTGGGCGGCAGCCTGAAGCGTCGCGAGCGTATCTCTGCCCGTCTGGGGGATGTGCTGAGCCAGCTGTATCTCGCATCAGCCGTGCTGAAACGCTATGACGATGAAGGCCGTAACGAAGCGGATCTGCCGCTGGTTCACTGGGGCGTGCAGGATGCGCTGTATCAGGCAGAACAGGCGATTGACGATCTGCTGCGTAACTTCCCGAACCGCTTTGTTGCAGGACTGATGAGCTTTGTGATCTTCCCAACCGGTCGTCACTACGCGGCACCATCGGACAAGCTGGATCACGTGGTTGCGAAGATCCTGCAAACCCCAAGCGCCACCCGTTCCCGCATTGGCCGTGGTCAGTACCTGACGCCAAGCGAGCACAACCCGGTGGGCCTGCTGGAAGAAGCCCTGCTTGAAGTGATGGCAGCCGATCCGATCCATCAGCGCATTTGCAAAGAGATCGGTAAAAACCTGCCGTTCACCCGTCTTGACGAGCTGGCCCGTACCGCACTGGCGAAAGGGATTATCGATCAGAACGAAGCTGACGTGCTGGTGAAAGCCGAAGAAAGCCGTCTGCGCAGCATCAACGTCGATGACTTCGAGCCTGATGCACTGGCGACTAAGCCGGTAAAGCTGCCGGAGAAAGTTCGTAAGGTTGAAGCGGCTTAATCGATATTTAAAACAATAAGATTGGATAGTTTTCTGGTCAGATAATCACATCACGATGTTCATACCAAAAGCGGAGATCTTCTCCGCTTTTTTTTATCGAATTGTTACAAACCTGCTATCCACCCTGATAAGGTAGTAAGGTGATTTGTATGCGATGACTCAGGAGTTTCTGACTGTGCCCAATCTGAAAATAACGCTATTGCAACAACCTTTAGTCTGGATGGACGGCCCTGCCAACCTGCGTCATTTCGACCGTCAGCTTGAGCAAATTCAGGGGCGCGACGTCATTGTCCTGCCGGAAATGTTTACCACTGGCTTTGCGATGGAAGCAGCCGTGCAGTCTTTACCGGAAAAAGAAGTCGTGGCGTGGATGCGGGAAAAAGCAGCTCAGACGGGGGCATTGATTGCCGGAAGTGCCGCGCTGCAAACTGAACGCGGTCCGGTCAACCGCTTCCTGCTGGTTGAGCCGGAAGGCAAAGTGCATCAGTATGACAAGCGACACCTGTTCCGCATGGCCGATGAGCATCATCATTACGAAGCCGGCAACGAGCGGGTTATTTTCGAGTGGCGCGGCTGGCGTATTCTGCCGCTGGTCTGCTATGACCTGCGTTTCCCGGTATGGTCGCGCAACCGGGATGATTACGATCTGGCACTTTACGTTGCCAACTGGCCTGCCCCGCGCTCGCTGCACTGGCAGGCGCTGCTGGTCGCACGTGCCATTGAGAACCAGGCCTACGTCGCTGGCTGTAACCGCGTCGGCACCGATGGTAACGGCCATCACTACCGTGGCGACAGCCGGGTGATTAATCCTCAGGGCGAGATAATCGGCACTGCCGAAGCTCATCAGGCCACCAGAATTGATGCGGAACTGTCGCTGACGGCGCTGCGGGAGTATCGCGAGAAGTTTCCTGCCTGGCGGGATGCGGATCGGTTTACGCTGGAATAATGCTATATCGCCCTCTCGCTTTCGGGAGGGTGAAAATTTTACCGAAGCCCTAAAACGACGAAAGCCTGAATCATTGCTGATTCAGGCTTTCTGAATAGTGGCGGAACGGACGGGACTCGAACCCGCGACCCCCTGCGTGACAGGCAGGTATTCTAACCGACTGAACTACCGCTCCACTGTTCCCTTGGGAACGCTGCGAATATTACGGATTCCCCGATCCTGCGTCAACGCTTTTTCTCTGTTTTTGAATCGTTTGCTGCAAAAATCGCCCATTCGCTGCTTTTCGCTGCATCAGGCTATCTTCAGGCGCGCCAGAGACAGCTCCCGCCCTTCTTCTGCACCAAATCCAGGCGCGATTCGTGCGCGGCCAGCTCTTCATCCGTCGCCGAAACCACTTTTAAACGGCTGGCGGCGCGCACAACGCGTTGAATTCCTGTATTCAGCTGCTGCTGGCTATCGCCTTCCATCGAAAAGGTCATTGAGGTTTGCCCGCCGGTCATCAGCAGGTAAACATCCGCCAGGATCTGGCTATCGAGCAATGCGCCGTGCAGCGTTCGCTTGCTGTTGTCTATCTCATAGCGCGAACACAAGGCGTCGAGGCTGTTACGCTTGCCGGGGAACATCTTACGCGCCAGCGCCAGGCTATCCGTCACCTTGCAGAAGGTGTTGGTCTTAGCAATGCCTCTGTTGAGTTTGGCAAACTCGTAGTCCATAAAGCCAATATCGAACGACGCGTTATGAATGACGAGCTCAGCACCCTGAATGTATTCGATAAACTCATCAGCAACATCGGCGAAAGTCGGTTTATCGAGCAGGAACTCATCCGCAATCCCGTGAACGCCAAAGGCTTCCGGGTCCACCAGCCGGTCTGGTTTCAGATAGACATGGAAATTGTTACCCGTCAGGCGGCGGTTAATCACTTCCACGGCACCGATCTCGATGATCTTATGCCCTTCGTAGTGCGCGCCAATCTGGTTCATCCCCGTGGTTTCGGTATCGAGGACGATCTGTCGGGTAATTGCAGTGCTCATATCGCTCATTTATGTCAGACTTACCGTTTACGTCGATTTCAATTACAGGAAGTCTACCAGAGATGCTTAAACAGGTAGAAATTTTCACCGATGGTTCTTGCCTCGGTAATCCAGGACCGGGCGGCTACGGCGCGATTTTACGCTATCGCGGCCATGAAAAAGAGTTCAACGAAGGCTATCGTCTGACCACCAACAACCGCATGGAGATGATGGCCGCCATCGTCGCGCTGGAAGCCTTAAAGGAACACTGTGAAGTGGTGCTAAGCACCGACAGTCAGTACGTTCGTCAGGGGATCACCCAGTGGATCCACAACTGGAAAAAACGCGGCTGGAAAACAGCGGATAAAAAACCGGTGAAGAACGTCGATCTGTGGAAGCGTCTGGACGCCGCGCTTAGCCAGCATGAAATTCGCTGGGAGTGGGTCAAAGGCCACGCCGGGCATCCGGAAAACGAACGCTGCGATGAACTGGCGCGTTCGGCGGCCATGAATCCTACTCACGAAGACACTGGCTATCAGCCAGAAAGTTAATCCTGAGGTTTGCGGTAATGCCGCGTTGCGCCCACCGCCGGGCGTAGCTGCGTTTTGGCTTTACTCTGTTTCATCGGATTAAGCGTCAGAGGCACCGTGCGTTTGCGGGCAACGATCACCTGCAAGCAACCAAGAGCAGGTAGGTGTGTGCTCAGCAACTGCCCCCCCTGACGAGTCCACGGCAGTACCTGAAAACGGCCCTGATGCAGCACTTCAAAATTGAGCAGGCCGAGCCAGTCCAGCTGGCGCATCAGGCTGAACATTCGGCTGTTGTAAGGCATTTTGTTACGTAAAACCGGCACCATTTTACGCAGCCCCATCAGGCTTATCGGGTTAAATGCCGTGATGATAAGCCAGCCATCGTCGATCAGGACACGGTCGGCTTCGCGCAGTAAACGATGCGGATCCTGGCACCAGGGCAAGGTATGAGCCAGCAGGCAGGCATCAACCGATTTCTCGGCAAACGGCAGATACAGCGGATCGGCTTTGACCTGCATCGGGCTGCCGTTCAGAGAAACATTCACCTGATGAGAGATAGCGCACGCATCGGTATTGATTTCAGCGCTTAAATTGCCAATTTTAAGCAGATGAAAACCGTACAGTTTTGCCAGCCATGGCTTAAGCTGTTGCTCCAGAGCCTCGCGGTAATATTCACCCCAGGGCATTTCAGACCAGTGGCCTGGCGCTGTGACAGTCAGAGGTATCCTTGCCGGTTTCATCACAACCTTCCGCTTAATTTGAGAGGTAATTCATGAATCTTAACAGTATTCCAGCGTTTCAGGACAACTACATCTGGGTTCTGAGTCAGGATGATGGCCGTTGCCTGATTGTTGATCCCGGCGAAGCGGCTCCGGTACTTCGCGCGGTGGCAGATAATCAGTGGCAGCCGGTCGCTATTTTACTGACTCACCATCACCACGATCACGTTGGCGGCGTAAAAGAACTTAAAGAACACTTTCCCGAATTAGTGGTGTATGGCCCTGAAGAGACACAAGATAAGGGAACGACTCAGGTCATTAAAGAGGGTGATAAGCTTCATGTTTTAGGCTGCGAATTTTCTGTAATTTTTACACCTGGTCACACTTCTGGCCACGTCTGCTACTTTAGCGCTCCTTACCTTTTATCTGGTGACACGTTATTCTCTGGCGGCTGCGGGCGTCTGTTCGAAGGGACACCAGCCCAGATGTATCAGTCACTTCAGAAATTATCGGCCCTACCCGATCAAACGATCGTCTGCTGTGCCCATGAATATACTTTAGCAAACATGAAGTTTGCGCTAAGCGTTTTACCGGACGATCCTGCGGTAAATGATTACTTCATGGAAGTTAAGGAGTTACGTGCTAAAAATCAAAAGACACTGCCCGTAATTCTGAAAAATGAGCGCAAAATTAATGTTTTTCTGAGAACAGATGATGCTGATTTTATTAGCAAAATTCCAAGAGAAACAAATTTGCAACAACCTGAACAGCGATTTGCATGGTTAAGGTCAAAGAAAGATGACTTCTAAAACTTCAGGGTTGCCTTTTTAAAACTTCGCCGTTATGATTGCTCGTCTTTTAAGCAACTATTGACCACACACATGAAGGCACGAGCGATATTACTCGCCTCTGTCCTGCTTGTTGGGTGCCAGGCCAATCGTGATGGTAACGTACAGCAGCATGCACAGAGCCTTTCTGCGGCTAGTCAAGGGGAAGCAGGGAAGTTTGCAAGTCAGGCGCGATGGATGGACGATGGGACGTTCTACGCGCAGAATGAGGACTTGTGGGCTTCTATTGGCGACGAGCTAAAGATGGGAATTCCGGAAAACAACCGGATTCGCGAACAGAAACAAAAGTATTTACGTAATAAGAGCTATCTCCACGATGTAACTTTACGGGCAGAGCCGTATATGTACTGGATAGCCGGGCAGGTTAAGAAACGTAACATGCCTATGGAACTGGTACTACTACCCATAGTGGAGAGCGCTTTTGACCCCCATGCAACGTCTGGCGCCAATGCCGCAGGCATCTGGCAGATCATTCCGAGCACAGGGCGCAATTATGGTTTAAAACAGACCCGGGCGTACGATGCACGTCGTGACGTGGTTGCCTCTACAACGGCAGCTCTCGACATGATGCAGCGTCTGAACAAGATGTTTGACGGCGACTGGTTACTGACCGTTGCCGCCTATAACAGCGGTGAAGGCCGGGTCATGAAGGCAGTGAAAGCGAACAAATCGCGCGGGAAACCGACCGATTTCTGGTCGCTCTCTTTGCCTCAGGAAACCAAGGTCTACGTACCTAAGATGCTGGCTTTGAGTGATATTCTCAAAAACAGCAAACGCTATGGCGTGAAGCTGCCAACCGCAGATGAAAGCCGTGCGTTAGCGCGTGTTCGCCTGGATAATCCAGTCGACATGAAGCAGGTTGCGGATATGGCAGGTATTTCCGTCACCAAACTGAAGGCATTCAATGCCGGCGTGAAGGGGTCAACCCTTGGAGCCAGCGGCCCAAAGTACGTGATGATACCACAGAAGCATGCCGATCAGCTGCGTGAGTCTCTGGCGTCTGGCGAAATCGCCGCCGTTCAGCCGACTCTGGTGGCAGATAACACGCCGATGGCCAGCCGTAGCTACAAGGTACGTTCAGGGGATACCCTTTCAGGCATTGCCGCACGCCTTGGCGTGACGTCAAAAGATCTGCAGCAGTGGAACTCACTGCGCGGCGCACATCTGAAAGTCGGTCAAAACCTGACGGTGGGCGCAGGTAGCAGCGCGACGCGTCTTGCGAAAAACAGCGATAGCATTACCTATCGTGTACGCAAGGGTGATTCGCTGTCGAGCATTGCAAAACGCCACGGCGTCAATATTAACGACGTAGTGCGTTGGAACAGCGATACTGACAACCTGAAGCCTGGCGACCAGCTGACGCTGTATGTGAAAAACAGCGACAGACCAGACTCCTGATAAACCTGTCTGACAAAAAAGGCACCGTCCCCGGTGCCTTTTTTATTTATCCCGCCTTAACGGCTTCGGCCATGATCGTATCGCTGGTAAACGAGCCGTCGGCCTCCAGTGCAAAGTAGTCTTTCACTTCCTGCGAAGCACTATCCTGATACAGACGAATTGCCCGACATAACGCTTCCGGCGTGCGCATACGGGTGACCCATGAGCTGAACTCCAGCGGCAATCGATCGGTGATCAGATTGGCAGTAATCAGCCCGGCATCATTGATCAATCCCAGCCATTCACCGCTTGAGTAGTTACGAACGTGGGAGGTGTCACGCAGCGCTTCTACCGTCTGCAGCCAGATATCACGCAGTGGATGGCCTGGCGACATCACATCCATGATGATGAACACGCCACCGGGCTTCAGCACGCGCCTCACTTCCCGTAACGCCTGTCCCACATCGTGCCAGTGGTGCGCGGAATAGCGGCTGATCACCACCTCAAAGCTGGCATCTTCAAAAGGCAACACTTCAGCGTATCCCTGACAGGTCGTGATATTTGTCAGTCCCTTATCAATGGCAGCTTGTTTCACCACGGTCAGCATTTGTGCTGACAGGTCGTAGGCCGTCACCGCAGCGACTTTTCCCGCCGCAACAAAACTGGCGTGCCCTGCTCCACAGCCCATATCAAGAACGCTGGCCTGTGGAAATGAAGCCAGACGTTCAGCCAGACGCTGTAAATCGCGACCGGAAGCGTGGACCGCACTGGTTAAATAGGCGCTGGCCTGAGAGCCAAACTGCTTGTCGATATTGTCGTGGTGCGTGTTGGTTGTCATTGTGTTGTCCTTCGGGTGGTTGAATGAATAAAGGGCAGCACCTTACGTGCACAGGCCTGCCCCACGGCAGACCTGACTTACCTTTATCGTTCAGGTTTGCCGGGACTGAATTCCACTAGTAGTGGGTTGTGATCGGAAGCACGCGTCACCAGAACGGAGGCTTCATGTACGTTCAGACCACGGTAGAACACAAAATCGAGGGGGCGACCAAACGCACGTTTACGCTGATCGTCGGTAAAGCGGACTTCACGCAGCGACATTTCGCGCGCAAAGCGATAGAGCGCGTTCATGCGCGGGCGGCTCCAGGCATTGAAATCACCCGCCATGATAATAGGCCCGCTATGATGGGCAATCTGATCGCCTATCGGCAGCAGCTGTTTACTGTAAACATCTACGCCAAGGCTGAAATTGACCGCGTGGATATTCACGACCATCAGCAGGCGCGAATCCGGCAACGGGTAGACCGTCACCAGTGCGGATTTCGCCAGGCGCAAAATAGGTTCACGCTCACGCAGCGGGCAACAATAAACCGGATGGGCCGATGACAACGTCATCACGCCAGAGGGATTTTGCGGCAAAACGAAAGCCGGAACCTGATCGGCCGCCAGATAGTTACTGGTGGCAAAGCTGACGAGCTCTGGCGTGGTTTGCGCTTCCTGCAATAACACCAGATGGGCGTCTTTGCCAAAGTTTTGCAAAACTGACTGCCATTCTGCCCGCTTCTGCTTGAAGATATTCCAGACCAGCACGCGAATTTTTTCTTCGCTGCTGAGCGGTGCGCCCGCTGGCAGCGCCTTACCAATAGTCGCGAACGAACCGGGAGGCAGGATCCTCTCGGCCGGCTGTCCGGCAACATAACGCATGGCATAGGTATTTTTTCGCACGTTGGATGTCTGGCCTCAATAACAGAAAAACCACGTCGCCATCACGAAGTGGTTCTTCTGTTATAGGGATTTTTGCTTACAGTTTCAACGCCATTTTCCAGAAAGATATCGCCCGGACTGTAAGCAAATGCGGATCTTTTTAACTCAGCGCCACTCGCGCAGGTTTATCCAGTCGGCCGCTGATACCAATCAGCAGGAAAGCGACCATCACGATGAATGCGCCAATCCACGGGGTCTGCGCCAGGCCATAATGTTCAACCGTCTGACCACCGATAATCGAGCCTAATGCAATACCCACGTTGAAGGCCGCAATGTTCAGACCGGATGCCACATCAACGGCAGCAGGCGTGTACAGTTCAGCTTTCTGGACAACATACACCTGCAAACCCGGGACATTACCAAAGGCAAAGATCCCCATCACCAGCACCGTGGCCAGCGCCGCATACTGAACGGAAGCCGTGAACTGGAAGACCAGCAGCAGCACAACCAGTGCGGCGAAGATAATTTTCAGCGCCGGGACTGCACCGTGTTTATCTGCCAGCTTACCACCCCAGATATTACCAATTGCCACTGAAACACCGTAGCCCAATAGGATCCAGCTAACTGCGCTTGGAGAAAAACCAGCCAGGTTTTGCATCATCGGAGCCAGGAAGGTGAAAGCAGTAAAGACACCGCCATAGCCCAGTGCGGTAATCGCATAAATCATCAGCAAGCGTGGATGAGTCAGTACCTGCAGCTGCTCGCGCAGAGTGGCGGTCGCACGCTGAGGGATGTTTTTCGGCACCAGGATGGCTGAGCTTACCAGCGCAATCACACCCAGCATGGAAACGGCCAGGAAGGTTTCGCGCCAGCCAAAGTGCTGACCGATAAAGGTGCCCAAAGGCACACCGGTTACCAGTGCAACAGTCAGCCCGCCAAACATAATAGCGATTGCGGAAGCAGCCTTCTCTTTCGGTACCAGGCTAGTGGCAATGGTTGAACCAATCGAGAAGAACACCCCATGGGCCAGACCGGTCAGCAGACGCGCCAGAACCAGCGTGCCATAGCCCGGTGCCTGCCAGGCAAGCAGGTTACCTGCGGTAAACAGCACCATCAGTGCCAGCAGCAGCCGTTTACGCGGCATACTCCCGGTCAGGGCGGTCAGCACCGGAGCACCAATCGCTACGCCAAGTGCGTAGATAGAAACCAGCAGGCCGGCAGAAGGAAGAGAAACAGAAAGTTGTTCAGCAATCGTTGGGACCAGGCCCACAATCACAAACTCGGTCGTGCCAATTGCAAAGGCACTGATCGTCAGGGCAAGTAGCGCCAGTGGCATAATTTACTCCGTATCATCAGGATTAAGATGACACGTAGTATGCGCGGATGGTTAAATAACAAAAACCATCAAAATCTCAATAGAATTTTGCATCAGGAGCAACAATGCGAGCCACCTCTGACGAGATCGCCATCTTTGTCGCCGTTGTCGAAAGCGGGAGTTTCAGCCGGGCTGCGGAACAGCTGAATCAGGCGAATTCGGCCGTTAGCCGGGCTGTGAAAAAGCTGGAATCAAAGCTGGGTGTCAGCCTGCTGAACAGGACCACCCGCCAGCTCAGTCTGACTGAGGAAGGCGAGCGCTATTTTCGCAGGATGCAGGGTGTTTTGCAGGAGATGGCGGCAGCAGAGAACGAACTAATGGAAGCGCGTCATACGCCCCGTGGTTTGCTACGCATCGATGCTGCTACGCCGGTTGTGCTGCATTATCTGATGCCACTGATTAAACCCTTTCGCGAAAGGTATCCGGAAATCACGCTGTCGCTGGTGTCTTCCGAAACGTTCATTAATCTGATTGAGCGTAAGGTGGATGTCGCCATCCGCGCTGGAACGTTAACAGATTCAAGCCTGCGTGCCCGGCCACTGTTTTCGAGCTATCGCAAGATTATCGCTTCACCTGATTATATTGCTCGTTATGGCAAGCCTGAAACCGTCGAGGATTTAAAGCAGCATATCTGTCTTGGTTTTACCGAGCCTGTCTCACTGAACATGTGGCCGGTATCCTGCTGTGACGGGCAGCTTCATGAAGTGGAATGCGCCATGCTGTCAAACAGCGGTGAGACGCTCAAGCAGCTCTGCCTCAGCGGCAACGGCATTGCCTGCCTGTCTGACTTCATGGTCGATAATGAGATTGCGCGCGGGGAGTGTGTCGAACTGCTGGCCGATAAGCGCTTACCGGTAGAAATGCCTTTCAGCGCCGTGTACTACAGCGATCGTGCAGTGAGCACCAGAATCCGCGCATTTATTGATTTTCTGAGCGAGCACGAAGCCGCACGCCGAAAATGATAAAGGGGGCATCAGCCCCCAATATTGATCAATCCCAGTCAGGCGCCAGGCCTTCCGGACTCACCAGACGATCGTTGCATTCAAGAGCGGCGATTGCATCTCTGTCAGAATCATCAAGCTGCAGGTTTTGCGCCAGCAGGTTGCTCGCCAGGTTTTCACGCTTAGTGGAAGACGGGATCACGGCATACCCTTCCCCCATTGCCCAGGCCAGGATCACCTGCGCCGCAGTAGCACTGTGCTTATCAGCAATCTGATTGATCACTTTGTCCTGCAGGGCTTTGCCATAGGCCAGCGTCATATAGGATGTGATGTGAATACCGTGCTGCTTAGCCCACTGCACCACTTTGTGGTTTTGCAGGTAGGGAGAAAGCTCGATCTGGTTGGTGGCGATATTCTCAGCGCCGACAGCCGCAATAGCTCGCTCCATCAATGGGATGGTGAAATTGGAGATGCCGATTTCACGAGTTAATCCGCTTTTTTTAGCTTCCAGAAGCGCCTGCATAAATTCTTCTACGGAAACGGCATCTTCAGGAGATGGCCAGTGGATCAAAGTCAGATCCACATAGTCAGTACGCAGTTTCTTCAGGCTTTCTTTCAGGCTCGGGATGAGCGCCTCTTTACCCAGATTCGCCGTCCAGATTTTAGTAGTGATATAGAGCTCTTCGCGCGGAATGCCACTCTCAGCGATGGCCTGGCCGACAGCGGCTTCGTTGTCATAAATCTGAGCCGTATCTACAGCCCGGTAGCCCAGCTCCAGAGCTGTTTTTACTGATGCGATAACAACGTCGTCTTTGAGACGGAATGTGCCTAAACCAAATGCAGGGATTGTCATTTCTTCCTCTTTACAGTCTTTGTTTGTGTAATCAGAGGATTATCAGGATCTGGGCAGGATCGAAAAAGAGGGAAAACAGCAGAGGATTTTTGCGATTTTGGCAATAATGAAGGTATTACAAAAACAAAAAAGCCCTGAGCAAATGCTCAGGGCTCTTAATAAGTGGCGGAACGGACGGGACTCGAACCCGCGACCCCCTGCGTGACAGGCAGGTATTCTAACCGACTGAACTACCGCTCCACCGAATACTTCTGTAACCACCGGGTAAAATCACCGGTTTACTACTTAATTTGATGCCTGGCAGTTCCCTACTCTCACATGGGGAGACCCCACACTACCATCGGCGCTACGGCGTT